>JAZRSQ010000052.1:0-19555 GCA_045651585.1 Akkermansia sp. | reverse complement strand
GGTGGACAGCTTCCTGCGTCCCCTGCTTGCCGAGAGCAAGAAGCGCATCGCCGAGGGCAAAGGCCCCCTGTTCAACTCCCACATGCTCGACGCTTCGGCTCTGCCCATGCCTCAGAACCTCGAGCTCTCCAAGCAGCTGCTGGCCCAGTGCGCCGAGCTGGGTATCGTTCTCGAGATCGAGATCGGTGTTGTAGGTGGTGAGGAAGACGGCGTGGACACCTCCGGCGCTCCCGCTGAGAAGCTCTACACCTCCCCCGAGGACATGCTGCAGACCTACGAGACTCTGAACGGTGTTGGCGAGTTCATGCTTGCCGCTACCTTCGGTAACGTACACGGCGTATACAAGCCGGGTGCAGTTAAGCTTAAGCCCACCATCCTGCGCGACGGTCAGGCTGTTGTGAAGGAGAAGCACGGTGAGGATATGCGCCTTGTATTCCACGGCGGTTCCGGCTCCGACCTCTGCGACATCCGCGAGGCTATCTCCTACGGCGTAGTGAAGATGAACATCGACACCGACACCCAGTACGCATTCTCCAAGCCGATCGTTCTGCACATGTGCCAGAACATCGACGGCATGCTGAAGGTTGACGGTGAGGTGGGTAACAAGAAGGTTTACGACCCCCGCTCCTACCTGAAGAAGGGTGAGCAGGGTATCGCCGAGCGCCTTCAGGTTGCCGCCGATGACCTTCTGTCCAAGGGCCAGACCCTGTACGGCCAGATCTAAGGTCAACCCCACACTTTGTAAAAAATCCCTTGCAACTCCGGTTGCAAGGGATTTTTTTCGCAGTTCACCGCACACACAAAATCTATCTTTTTCCAGCCCGAATTTCTACCTTGACAGCACATGTTCATGAGCGTATAATGTCGCGCATATCGTGAGCACAAAAACCAAAAACGAGAACTGGAGCAGTAACCTGGGCGTAGTATTGGCAGTAGCCGGCAGCGCCATCGGTTTCGGCAACTTCCTTCGCTTCCCCGGGCTGGCAGCCCAGTACGGTGGTGGCGCCTTCATGATAGCGTACTTCTGCGCCTTCCTGCTGATGGGCATTCCGCTCAGCTGGGTAGAATGGGCAATCGGCCGCAAGGGTGGTCGTTTGGGCGGGCACAGCTCGGCCTCCATCTTCTACCTCATTTCCCAAACCAAGTGCTGGAAATACCTCGGTCTGGTGAGCGTAATCGTACCGCTGGCTATCTGCATGTACTACATTGCGCTGGAGGGCTGGACCCTCGGCTACGCTTGGCACACCGCAGTGGGTGACCTCAACCTCAGCACTTCCGAGGAATACGGCACCTTCTTCAACCAATTCACCGGCATAACCGGCGATGGCAGCGTGTTCACCGGCGGTAGCAGCACCCTGCTCATCTTCTTCCTGCTGGCACTGGGTGCCAACTTCTACCTTATTTACCGTGGTGTGAACAAGGGTATCGAGTGGTTCAGCAAGATCAGCATGCCCATTCTTGTAATCACAGCTCTTATCATTCTGGGGCGCGTGCTCACCATGGGCACTCCCGATGCTGCTCACCCCGAGCGCAATGTGAACGAAGGTCTGGGCTACATGTGGAACCCCGACAAAGTCATGTTGGTGGATACCACCGCCAAGAAGACCATCGGCATGGTACCGGCCGGAGCCACGGCCGAGGAAGAAAGCGCCCTTATTTCCCGCCTGCAGCAGGAATACCCTAAGGCCACCATCGAGAAAGAGGAAATCACCCTGATGAAGGGCCTGATGAACCCGGAAATGTGGATTACTGCTGCCGGTCAGATTTTCTATTCACTCTCCATCGGCTTCGGTATCGTCTGCACCTATGCAAGTTACGTACGTCGCCGCAAGGATATTGCACTGGGTTCCATCACCGCCAATGCTGCCAATGAAGTAGCCGAAGTGGGTCTGGCAGGCATGATGATTATCCCCTCCGCCGTATCTCTGCTGGGTGTGGCAGCCGCAGCCGGCACCAGCACCTTCGGTCTGGGCTTCAACGTACTGCCGCAGGTGTTCAACAGCATGCCCGGTGGTCAGTTCTTCGGCACCCTGTTCTTCGTGCTGCTTTCCATCGGCGCTATCACCAGCGCCATCTCCATCACCCAGCCGGCCGTGGCTTTTGTGGAGGAGTTCTGGAACCTGAGTCGCACACAGAGCGTGAGCATGATTGCCCTTCTGCTGGGCGTGGGCTCCCTCATGGTGATTTGGTTCACCGATGGCCTGCTGGCGCTCGACACACTCGACTTCTGGTTGGGCACCATGAGTCTGTACGTCAGTTCCGCGCTCTTCCTCATCATCTTCCGCTGTGTATGGGGCACACCGGCCGGTCTGGCAGAGCTGCGCAGCGGTGCACTTATGCCGCTGGGGCGTTGGATTGCCGTTCTCATCAACTGGGTCACACCGGCTATCATGGTGGCTATCTTCCTGGCATGGCTGTACCAGAACCTGTTTATCAAGCAGAGCTACCATATCACCAATCTTATGGAAGGTAAGATCGGCGCTATCTGCCCGTTGCTTTGGGTTCTGTTCGTAACTCTGTTCTTCATCTTCATTGCCCATACTTCCCGCAAGTTCCGCCACAAGAACAAAGAGCTCGAGACCCGCTACGAGCGCGAACCCTTCTCGTAAATCAACATCACTCACCCCCCATCTGACACCGTGTCAAAGAAAACCAAAACCGAGACTTGGAATACCAACCTTGGCGTTATGCTGGCCGTAGCCGGCAGTGCTATCGGGTTCGGTAACTTCCTGCGCTTCCCCGGACTGGCAGCCCAGTACGGCGGTGGTGCATTTATGATTGCATACTTCTGCGCCTTCCTGCTGCTGGGCATTCCCATCAGCTGGGTTGAGTGGAGTATAGGCCGCCGTGGCGGCAGTCTGGGTGGCCACAGTACGGCTGCCATCTTCTACCGCCTGTCCGGCTCCCGTGCATGGAAATACCTGGGTATCATGGGTGTTATGGCTCCCCTTGCTCTGGCCATGTACTACCTGTACCTCGAGACATGGACACTCGGCTACGCATGGCACACCCTCGTAGGCGACCTGAACCTGAGCAGCACCGAGGAGTACGGCAACTTCTTCGTGAACTTCGTCGGTCTGACCGGCGATGGTCACATCTTCACCGGTCAAAGCAGTGCACTCATCTTCTTCCTGATTGTACTGTTTGTGAACTTCTACCTCATCTTCCGCGGTATCAGCAAGGGTATTGAGTGGTTCTGCAAGTGGAGCATGCCTGTGCTGCTCATTACCTGCCTGCTCATCCTCATGCGCGTGCTCACCATGGGCACCCCGAATCCCGAGTACCCCGAGCGCAGCATCAGCCAGGGCTTGGGCTACATGTGGAACCCCGACAAGGTTGTGCTGGTAGACAGCGCCAACGGTGCTACGCTCGACATGGTGCCCGCCGACAGCACACCTGAGCAGAAACAGAAGTTCATCGAAAAAGTTCAGGCTGCCAATCCCACCGTTAAGATTGAGGAACGCCGCATTTCCCTGCTTAAAGGCCTGCTCAACCCCGAAATGTGGTTGGCCGCTGCCGGTCAGGTATTCTTCTCGCTCTCCGTGGGCTTCGGCACCGTATGTACCTACGCCAGTTACGTGCGCCGCAGCAAGGATGTAGCGCTGAGCTCCCTCACGGCAAACGCTGCCAATGCCGCTACGGAAGTAGGTCTGGCCGGTATGATGATTATTCCCGCAGCCGTAGGCTTCCTGGGTGTAGCCACTGCTGCCGGGGCCAACATCTTCGGCCTTGGCTTCAACGTACTGCCGCATGTGTTCAACAGCATGCCGGGTGGTCAGCTTTTCGGCACACTCTTCTTCCTGCTGCTCTTCATTGCAGCCGTGACGAGTGCTATTTCCATGCTGCAGCCGGGTGTGGCATTCCTCGAGGAGTTCTGGGGGCTGCGTCGCATCCAGAGCGTGTCCCTGCTGGCCCTGCTCATTACCTGCGGCACCCTGCTGGTTGCTTGGTTCACCTCTGACCTGCTGGCTCTCGATACGCTGGACTTCTGGTTCGGCAACATCACGCTCTACTTCACAACAGGTCTTTACCTCTACCTCTTCAATGTGGTGTGGGGTCCCAAGAAAGGCTTGGCAGAACTGCGCCACGGTTCGGCTCTGCGCCTGCCCAGACCGGTATCCATCCTCATCTCCTGGGTAACACCGACCATCATGCTCACCATTTTTGTGGCATGGGTATACCAGAACATCGTCGGCAAGCCCTGCAGCTATATCACCAACATCATCGAGCTGCGCCCGGGTGCTGTCATTCCGCTCGTCTGGGTACTGCTGGTGGCAGTCTTCTTTGCCTTCGTCATCCGCACGTCCAACAAGTTCCACAGCGACTGCAAAAAACCGGATTAACCTTTAACCTCATTTTCGACACAATATGACTATTGCAGGTATCATCACCATGCTGCTTTCCTGCGGCATCGTATGGGGTCTCTTCATTGTCTGCTGCACCAAGCTTGTGCAGAGCGACAAGAAAGAAGACTGAATATCAATATAAGCTCACCATCAGCGCTGCAGAGCCACCGCTTTGCAGCGCTGATTTTTTATGTGTAAGGCCGGCATTGACAAACAGGTCAAATCTGTTAAACTGAGGGTATGCTCAAACACCTGCTTTGCCTGCTCGCACTGGCTATGCCCCTGATGGCTGCGGAAAAACCGCGCGCCATCGTCATTTTCTACACAGATGACCTGGGGTACAACGACACTTCGACCTACGGTTGCGATAAAGTACCCTGCCCCAATCTGGACAAGCTGGCAGCAGAAGGCCTGCGGTTCACAGATGCCCACAGCACCCACTCCGTGTGTACCCCCTCGCGCTATTCCATGCTGACCGGCGAGTACGCCTGGCGCCGCAAGGGCACCGGCATTCTGCCCGGGGATGCCAAGCTCATACTCCCCACAACCACCGAGCGCGCCACCCTGCCCTCGCTCATGCAGCAAGCCGGCTACCGCACTGCCGTCATCGGTAAGTGGCATCTGGGGCTCGGCCGAGGGGAAGCCCCCACCGACTGGAACCGCCCCATCTCCCCCGGCCCGGCAGAAGTCGGCTTCGAGCACTCATTCATCTTGGCCGCCACCGGTGACCGTGTGCCCTGCGTCTACCTGCAAAACGGCAGCGTGGTAGGGCTCGACCCCGCAGACCCCATTGAGGTGAGCTACAAGGCACCTTTCAAGGGTGAACCGCTTGGCAGTACCCACCCGCAGCTCCTCAAGCCGCACGCCCGCAGCAACGGTCCTCAGCACAACTGCGCCGTCATTGACGGCATTCCCCGCATCGGTTACATGAAGGGGGGCAAAGCAGCCCTGTGGAAAGATCAGGACATGGCCGACCGCATCACCGACGAAGCCATACGCTTCATCTCCGAAAGTGCGGCTATGAATAAGCCCATCTTCCTCTACTTTGCCACCAATGACATTCACGTGCCCCGCGACCCGCACAAGCGATTCGTGGGCAAGAGTGGCATGGGTATACGTGGCGATGTGACGCTACAGATGGACGACTGCCTGGGGCGCCTGCGTGCAGCCCTCACCGAGCACGGCTACAGCGACTGCCTGTTCATCTTCAGCAGCGACAACGGCCCGGTCATCAACGACGGCTATTTCGACGGCTCCATACGCGACTGCAAGGGGCACAACCCCGTAGCCCCCATGAGTGCCGGCAAGTGGCGCGACGGCAAGCTGACAGGCGGTAAATACGGCATTATGGAGGGCAGCACCCGCGTACCCTTCATCGTCAGCTGGCCCGGCCATACCGGCAAGGGTGACAGCGCTGCGCTCGTGAGCCAGATTGACTTGGCCCGTACGCTGGCCGAGCTGGCAGGGGTCACTATCCCGGATGGTGCGCTGTCCGACAGTCGCAACCAGCTCCCCGCCCTGCTGGGGCAGGATGCCACAGGTGCCCCGCACATTGTCGAAAGCAATAACGGAGGCATTCTCGCCCTGCGCAGTGGTAAATACAAGTACTATCAGCAAGGCAAGACGGAGCACCTCTACGACCTGTCCACCGACCTGCAGGAAAAGAACAACATTGCTGCACAACACCCGGAACTCACCCGAAAAATGCGCGGGCAACTCAATCAGCTCAGAAAAAACAGCTGATAAGCTTCTTCCCCCCGGAACCATTGAGCTGAGCCCATAACGAGCAAGCATCAAAACGGGCCATACTCCTGCAGGAGCATGTACATCAGCATGCCGGTTGAGCCAATGATACTACAGGGAATATCCACGCCAAAGTACAGCAGACACCCCATCGGGTACAAGTAGCATTGGTGCCAGTCCGTGTACTCTGCTCCCATCTTATAGCCCACGCGGAAACAGCTCCTATCCGCTCCATCGGGAATGGCAATTCGCTCTGCCCTGCCCGGCAGCGTTGTCGTGCAATGACCATTCAGCGCCGGCATGGGAGTGCTCTCGTACCTCGTGTCCATCGTCACATACACATCCTCTGCGGCATCATCATCCGGCTGCCACTCAAAACGCCGCAGCGAGCCTTCAAATACCAGCGCGCGCGATGGCCAGCCCCGCTGAGAACCGCGCACGCGCCCTCGCTTCGCTTTGGCGTAATAGGTATCTCCTACCTTGTACAATTCGCGTGGCTCCTTCTCAAACCACACGCCTTCTTCCGCCACTCTGGCCTTGTAAAAACAATAATCCGACACCGAAGACACGCAACTGCTCAACAGAACAGCAGAAAACAATGTGATAGCCAATTTTCTTTCAGCTTTCATCTCACGTATTCAGTTGCGAAAATAATCATGTAGTTTCTGCAGCACATCCTGTTCGGTATACCGGGGAGCCGGAAGCGGAGGCACGGTACGGTACAAGTGACCATTGACAGCCACCTCAGAAGCACCATCGGCACAAGAAAATATCAGACTCACACACTTATCAAGATAGGACATACCCAGCCAGCCAAAACGATCCTCAACATCCGCCCACCACAAGCGTGTATAGCTGTGGCGAGAACCATCCGGCAGGACCACAGTCAGGCCATTGCGAGTGGCGATACCAAAAGGCAGCACATCGTACGAATACCCTGCGCAGGCCATGAGCAGAGTTCCATCGGCGCTACGGATAAGTCCCACAGGATGCCCTGCCTGTGTCCTTCCATGCAGCAACGTGTCCGCAGGAGTTTCTGCCACGTCCTGCAACAGAAACTCCCCGCGCAGCGCCTGTGCCAAGTGCAACACCACACCCGGCAACAGCAGAATAAGCAGAATGATACGGCTGCGCTTCATGGATTATAAAAAAAATCCCCGGCAACACAAGCTGCCGGGGATTTCGGAATATATTTTTAGTACTTGTAGTCCACGTAGAACTGGAACTGACCGCTGCGGTCAATAGCCTGACCGGTCTTCACCGGAATGGCGTAGTCAACCGCGATGGGGCCCATCGGCAGGTTCAGGCGCAGACCGATACCTACGTCTGCAGAGTAGTCAGACGTGGAGAAATCACAGGCATCTGCATTCACAAAACCGGCATCGGCAAAGACGGCGAAACGCAGCGAATCCACCAGCGGCAGGGTCATTTCGAGCTGCACGAAGGCAGAGCTCTGACCACCCATGGACTCATCGCCGGCAATGGCCGAGTCAATCATGCCTACGTCACGATAACGGAAACCACGCAGGTTGTTCGGGCCACCCAAGTAGCAGCGCTCGAAGAGCGGCACCTCCTTATCGCTGTCGAGAGAGTCGATAGTCTCGAACCCGAAGTTGACGCTGAAGATGGAATCCCAGAAGGAGTTGTAGTAGTAGGAACCGGAAATACCACCGCTTACGGTCTCTACCGTACTGCCGGGGCCGGACCAGGAACCGAAGACCTCCAAGTGTCCACCCTTGCGGGGAGTAATCTGGGCATCTCGGGAGTCATACTCGTAAGCCAAGCGAATGTTGCTGCGGGTGAAATCGCCGCAATTTTCGGCGAAGAAAGCCGGAGCATCCCCCTCGGGATCAAGCTCATACTGCTCGATGCGGTACTGCAGCTTCACGCTGTTGTAATCATCCAGAGCCTTGCGCAGAGTCAGAGCGTAACCGAAATTGGTCTCCTGATAGTAATCGCTCATGTAGGTCGACTTCGAGTAGTAAAGCTCGTTACCCAGCGAAATCTTGCGATCCAAGAACCACGGCTCCAACAGGGAGATATTGGCGCTCTGGGTCTCTGTACCCAAACGACCGGAGAGGGACAGGCGCTGACCGCCACCCACAAACGAACCACCGGAGAAACCAGTGATATCGAAGTTCGACTGGGTAACTGTAGCGTAGAGGTAGACGCTCTCGATGGAGGAGAAGGCCACACCCACGCTGAAGCTGCCGGTCATCTTCTCCTGCACGTTGACGTTGATATCGCGGTAGCCGGAATTGGCAGATGCGGTCTGGGACACCTCGACATTACCGAAGTAGTTGAGGTTCATCAGGCGCTTGCGAGCGGTCTCAAGGTCCACAGAGTTGAGGGGCTGACCGGGTTTGAGGGGCAGCTCACGCAGAATGACGTGTGACTTTGTTTTGGTGTTGCCCAATACGTTGATTTTGCCTACGGAGTAAGGAGCACCTTCCTCGACGATGTAATTGATATCAACCAAGCGATTGCCATCCTTGTCGGTGCCGACCTCATTGATGTCAGGGCGCACGCCGGCATCGGCATAGCCCTTGGCACCGTAGTAACGGCGAATCATCGTGGAGTCGTCGGAAACCTTCTGCAGGGAGTAGATGTCACCACCGATCATGCTCATGCCGGGCATAAGCTGCTCGGGGGAATAAACCTTGTTACCGGAGAAGGAAACATTGCGCACCTTATAGCGGGGGCCTTCATCAATCTGCACACGCATGGTGAGCTTCTGGGGGCCATCGGCCTTTCCACCGTCAAAGTACTCAACCTTGCTCACACGGGCACGCAGATAACCGTAGTTGCGGTACAGGCGAACCACCTGAGCCAAATCGTCCTCCACCTGTTCGCGGTCTACACGACCGGACTTAGTAAACCAGGTGAACAGACCACGCTCCTTGGTTTTCATGACTTGGCGCAGCTGCACATCGTCGAATGCCTTGTTGCCCTCGAAGTCAATGTTCATCATGCGCACCTCGCGGCCCTCCTGAATATCGAACACAACGTCGCTGTACCCCTCTCGGGCGGACTTGGTGTGGCGCCAGGAAACCTTGGTGTCAGGATAGCCGGCCTCCTTGTACATCTGAATGATGCGGGCACGGGCAGTAGCCAGACGCTGGTCATTGAAAGCAGAACCGGACTGCAGGGAGTTGGGGGAAGTATATGTCTTGCCCATGCCTACAGCTTGGCTCTCCTGCAATCCCTCGCGCAGCTCATTGTCGTCAAAACGGGTATTGCCAGTAAAGCCCACACCGGCCATCACGCTGGTCGGACGAACCTCGAAAATCACACGCACACCGCCGGAAGTCGGTTCAACGGCCACTCGGGCATCGCCATCAATAAGACCGTTCTTAATCAGTCGCTCCAAGTCCTCATTCACACGCACGGAGCTGTACTTGGTACCGGGGCCGGTCTGAATAACATCGAGCAGACGCTGGTCGGGCAGCACTGCCTTGCCGGAAATGTAGCGAATGCGCACAGCCTTAACCGTCTTGCCGTCATACACATGGTCATTGGCAAATACGGCAGTGCTGTCACCGAACTCTCGCTCCATCACATCAGCGCTCACCACGCCTACCATATCATCCGTAGGACGGGTAAGACGAGCTTCGGCTGCGGGCTGAGCCGTCTCCACCTCCTCAGTAGCGGCAGGGGCAGTAGGCTCGGGTGTTGTCGTTTTGGCTTCTTCCTCAGCTGCGGCCTGCTGATCGCTCAGCATAGCATCCAAAAAGGGGTCACCGGTCGACTCCTGCGCCTGCGCAGGTACAGAAACTGTCATGGCCAGAGCCATCAATGTGGCAGACCAACCGAGAGTGCGTGCATTCATACCCCCATAATTTACCTAAGCGCCCCACCTGAGTCAAGCATTTATTCGGGCATTTATATGCTATTTATTCTATAACACGCGTGACCGGAAGCTCCTCATTCACCATAAATCTTGAACTGTCACACAAATTTGGCTTGCCTGAATGACAGAAATAGGGTATGCTATCCCCCGCAGGGTAGCATGATATCCCCCCTGCACTGTACGTTATGGCAAGTGACAATCTACAGGAAATCGAACAGAATTACATGTGCGACCCGGATGCCGACGGTGGCTTCCTTTACACCACAGCAGAGGCTGCCATCAATTGGGTGCAGCAGCACTCCCTGTGGCCCATGCCCATGGGCACCTCCTGCTGCGCCATTGAGTACATGGCCGCAGCCTGCTCCCGCTATGATATTTCACGCTTCGGTTCCGAGGTGAACCGCTACACCCCCCACCAGGCAGACTTCATGTTCATCTGCGGCACCATCACCTACAAGATGGCCATGCTGGTGCGCCGTATTTGGGACCAGATGCCCGAGCCCAAGTGGTGCATTGCCTGCGGTGCCTGCGCCTGCTCCGGTGGCATGTTCCGCTCCTACTCTGTGCTGCAGGGTGTAGACAAGATTGTACCGGTTGACGTGTACATCTCCGGCTGTCCTCCCCGCCCCGAGGCTCTGCTGCAGGGCCTGATGACCCTGAAGGAGAAGATTATGGACACTGAGCACCCGCTCAAGGGCTTCTTCAAGACCCACGAGCCGCGCATCGCTCAGAACGCCGATACCATCACGGCTAAGATGCCCATCACCGACTGATTTTCAAACGAGACAGAAAGAAAGGATACCCCCTTACCATGGCAGATCTCACCACACTTCAGCAGCAGGCAGCCGAGCGCATCTGCGCCCGCTACCCGCAAGTCAGCCGCAAGGAGTTCCGCGGCGACATCACCCTCACTATCGCCCCGGCCGATTTGGCAGATGTCATGCTCTACGCCAAAGACAGCTGCGGCTTCGATATGCTCGTCTGCGTATCTTCCGTTGACAATCTGGGCGAAGAGCCCCGCTACGAGGTCAACTACACCATCACCCAGGCCGAGACCGGCGCAAACCTGCTGGTGCGCTGCCCCGTGAGCGAGAGCGATTGCGCTGTACCGAGCCTGTGCAGTGTATGGCGCTCGGCCAACTGGCTGGAGCGCGAGCAGTACGACCTGATGGGCATCGAGTTCGTAGGGCACCCCGACCTGCGCCGCATCATGATGTGGGACGGTTACCCCTACCACCCGCTGCGCAAGGATTTCCCCGTTGCCGGCAAGCCCACTGAGCTGCCGGGTGTAGCCTTCACCGAGAAAGCACCGACAGCCGGTGGTCCCTTCACCACCCGTCCGGGTGTGATGACAGCCGGTGAGCGCGAGCCCCGTGCACGCGGGTAAGGTGCAAGCCTGCCCAGACCACAGTGAATCTGAGCACAAACAGATATTTGCACAAAGCGGCAGCCGTTCTGACGGTCGCCGCTGCTGTGTTCTGTAACTCCTGCCAGCAGCTGGGTCCGAATATCGTGGGCGACATTGATATCACCCGCGCCAAAGTGGCTCCGAACCTGCTGCAACTCGGTGCCCGCAACTGGGTAGTCGTGGCCGATCCTGCTTGCCCGCTGCCCGCAGGCGTGGGTGTTGTCAGCATTACTGTACCGTCCAATACAGTCGACACTTTCCGCGAGGTACTTGATTTGCTGGAAATCGAGGGCGCTGTCGTGCCCAGAATATGGGTTAGTCACGAGCTCTCCGTTGTTCCCGAGGACCGCGCCCCCGGTATCACCCAGCACCGCGACGAACTCGAAAAACTGCTGCTCGGTCGTTTTCACTACGCAGTCAACAGTCGCGTAATTGACATGCAGTTGACTCAGGCTGCAAAGGATTTCCGCATCCTCTACATCCGCACCTCCACCCGCCTGCCCTACAGCAGCATCGCCATTGAGCTCGACTCCGGCTACTGGAACTCCGATGCCGAGGCCGAAGTTCAGCAGCGCGTACAGCAGTTTTACCCCATGCCTGTTCCGGCTCCCGCAACAGACGCCACGCCGGTTACCACAACCGAGTTGCCCGGCATGATTTCAGCATAAGTCTCGCTATGTCCACCCTTCCTCCCGATCTCGACCCCAAAATCCGCGCCCAAGCTTGGGTGGGGGATGCCATTCTCGCCCTCTATGTTCGTGAGTGGATTCTCTCCTTCCGCGGACAGATAGACGGCAAGCTCTTCATCGAGTTCACCAGCAATGACTTTCTGCGCCTGACCGGCAACGCCACCGGCGTAGAAGCCCAGATTGGTCGCATCTTCAAATCCGATGGGCTCGAGGCCGCCTACGCATGGATTGAGCACCACCTGCGCCCCAAGATGGAGCAGCGCCTGCACACGCTCCGCAAGAAGCACTGAGAGAATCTTCTTCCTGATAAATCTTAAAAAAAGGATGCCCAACCGAAGTTGAGCATCCTTTTTTCCTATCCGGCATCTACTTGCAGTCGGTGCAAATAGTATCAATTTTCGTTCAGTAAGAACTTGAGATATATACGCCAACCGGAAGCGCAATTACCGAATTGACCGGCATTCGCCAAGAGCTGCTTCAGTGCGTCGGTATCCATCTGACGTACAGCTTCATCATCCAAGCCCAACTTTAACATAGCCGAGTGAATATTGGATACATAATCTTTTTTACTCTTAGCTTTAATTGTCAATCCGGCAACAAACTCTTTTCCCATATAGATATCATCTACTTTAAGAGAAGACTCATCGACGACATTTGCGGGCTTTCCGGCGGTCTTGCGTGCAGTTTTGCTTAATTGTTTTACCTCACTGCCGGCAATAAATGAAATATATGCTTTCCATGCCGATTGAGCATTTTTGCAATCTTCCGGCACCATCACAAGCTGCTTGGCATTATTTTTGATATACGAGTCCACCGTTTTCTCCGGAGTTCCGGCCGGACAAGGCCCGGTTGTTTTATCCCACCCCAAGGCCTTATGCACACGCCCGATATTGCAGAGGTAGCTGCTCTTGCTCTTATCTGTTTTAAGATTTCTGTAGTGCACACTCTTCATGTATCTCTCCCCTGCATAGATTCGCGCATTGAACACAGCAGGCTCTTCGGTTTCGTAGGACAGGGTCATCATTTCCGCACTTGTTATGTACTGTTTCAGCGCGCATTTTATCGTTGCCTCACGATTCAGAATCTGCGTCTTCAACGCCATAACATCCGGAGCCTTCTCATCGCACGTCAAATGCGACACCTCCGCCTCTATAGCCCCGGCAATATCGTTCAACTTATCAATTTGTTGATATGACTCCAGAAAATCCGTAAAGGGAGCATCGCTCTTTCTGATATTGGCGATAGAGTCCAACAACCAGCAGTTACCGATATTACTCAGCGGATGATTAAGCTCCGGGATAGCCTTGCTCCAAGCATAGGGCACGAGATGGTCAACATCCCAGAACTCGTCCACACTGAAGCGAGACAGCAGCTTTGCGCGAGACGTATCCATACGGCTCCATACCAGAAGATAGGTGTAGTACTGACGCACATCGCCTCGGGAAGAAGCCATCAAACGCTCAACAGAGGCAATAGCGGCCTGCTGCAGTTTCTCGTCTTCCACCCACTCCGTGAGAACCTCCGAGGGGGTAAAATCATCGGTCAGCTTCAACAGCTCGCTCAAATAGTGATTCACTGACTGACCACTCCTGTTCGACCATATACCGGACCATGTGCTGACAAACATCCACTTAATGAGGACATGAATAATATCGTTAACCTCTGTCGAAATATCTATCAACTTATCATTCTTCTTCTGTTTCAGCACCAACAGAGCAACGGCGTACCACACGAGATAGAGCGATCCGTACTCTCGCTTCCAGCGCACCAGCTTTAAGGATAGGTCGTCAATGAGGGTTTGAGTAGTTTCAAAGAAGAAGCGCCAATACTTCTCCCATTCCTCGGGCCGGAGCTGTTTGTACGCCTTGCGCGCATCATCTTGGCGCGTAACGGCTTTCAGCACCACATTAAAACCGTTGACCACATCGTCAATCTGCAGCTCCATTTTATATCGAGAATCTGCAAAGTACGTTCTGAACTCACTCAATCGTTCAGGGAAATGAGACCATGCCTTTTTAATAGTGGCAGCCAAGAGCTGCTCTCTGGTAAGGGGTGTGCCCGCCATATTCAAACGCGTAAACATACGAACCACGGCCTCCTCTCGTTCGCCGGTTGAGCCGCATTCTGACTGGTTGATTACCAGAACCGGAACACAGTGACACTTCAACCCCGAAACCAGTGCAGACACACGAGCCAGCGCATCGGCGTAGCGTCGGTCGGAGCTCACCACCCGCCCTGCATAGACATCACATATCTTGACATATTGACCTTCGGCAGCGGCTATCTCCTCTTCCGATTGCCACAGAATGCCCGCCGAAGCAAGAGTTTCTGTTTCGGCGTACGAGTCTGCAAAACTCACCCCCGACCAAGCGGCCAGATTGAAGCAAAGATAGCGAACATATTTATCCAGATTGGCTTTTTTACCGGCTACCGGACAGCCGTCATCCGCCCAGTCCTTACCGGTAGCCTCATAGCCACGGGAAACAGGCGATAGCGCGACATACATACTCTGATATCGCTGCTGACCATCCAAAACAAGATAGGAGTAGTCAATCTTCTCCTCAATTTCCTGCTTTTCCTCAGCAGATAGCCTGGCAGAAAAACGACGAGAGTCAAACAAAGACTCACCGGACTCGGCTCGGTTCAGAAACAGCATTGTTCCATACGGCCAACCTCGTAACAGAGAATCCACATAAGCTGCGATCTGCCGCGGAGTCCAGACAAACGGACGCTGAATGCAGGGAATGGTCGCCGCACCATTCTGAGCATACTCCAACAGCGTGTCTACAGTAACCGACTTACTTACAAATAATGATTCAGACATAAGAAAATATTGTTTAATCAGGTTTGATAAAATCTACGATTATTTTAAATCTCAGCTCAAGCTTGTGCCCTTGCTCCCTTCCTCGATAGCATATTCACGATAGTCCTATGCCCGTGATACACGGCAGCAGCCATGCCCCGATTGGCATCTGCACCGCAGTCCAGCAAGAGCTCCACAATATCAATACGGTTCTCGACTACCGCCGCCACAAGCCCGCTGTTAGGGTCTGCCCCGCTCGCCAACAGAAGCTTCACATTCGCAATATGCCCTGCACCGGCGGCACTCGCAAGCCCTTTATTTACATCAGCACCGTTCTTTACCAACAGCCTGACAACCGAACCGGCACCGAATGCCGCGGCTGCGATTATCCCCTTATCCAAGTCAGCCCCATGCTCCAGCAGCAGCTTGACCACGGCAGAACGGTTAACATAGACAAGCCCCGAGTTCGGAGCAAGGCCGCCCTTCAATAAAAGATTGAGAATCGTTTTATGTCCCTTTTTCACGGCACAGGAAACCACCGAGTTCGGGTCAGCCCCCTTACTCAATAACTGCTTTACGCAAGCAGCATGCCCATTAGAAACCGAGAGCATCAGAGCACTCACGCCGCTATCATCGACAGCGTTCACATCCGCTCCGGCTGCCAGCAGGAGCTTCATGCATTCGGCACGATTATATCTGGCCGCGTACATCAGACTGCTTTGCCCGGAGTTATCAACGGCATTCACGCTTGCTCCGGCAGCCAGCAGCTGTTTGACACATGCGGCATGACCGTTTCTCACCGCTCGCATCAAGCTGCTTTCATTATCATAATCAGCTTTGTTCACGTCAATCCCGGCATCCAGCAACAGCCGAACACACTCGACATGACCATTATTTGCAGCCAGCATCAGGCTGCTCCACTCATCAACATCCACAGCATTCACATCTGCACCGGCAGACAACAGCTGTCGTACACATTCAGCATGGCCTTTCAGAGCAGCCCACATCAGCGCGGTCACACCATACCTATCCGCAGCGTCCGGGTTAGCTCCATTATCCAACGCTGAAATGACGGAGTTCATTTCGTTATCTTGTATTGCTTTCAATAATTTCTGTGACATTTATAAATATCTTTCTGTTGTTTGATTCTCTGCTTTGTCTACTTTGTAACCCGTTCTACCAATAAACAATGTAAGTGCTCGCTGAGTTTACACCACCGAGAGAACAAACAGCAGACAATCCGACTTCTTTCCCCGCAAACGGTTCAGGAAAAGACGAGATAAGGCAGCTGACCTATTGCACCTTGCTTCTTCAAAGATGGATTGAGTGAGGATATTGGGGTTCATGCCCCTATTATACCACCTTGTCAAGTCTTTTTCGAAACTTTTTGCGTCATACTTGTTTTCTTTCCTCTGAAATCGAGGAAATCTCATAAAGAAGAAGACCGCTGCCGGCTCAGCAACGGTCTTCTTTTACCTGTAAAACTGCGATATGGATAAATTTATTTCATCAACGCCTCGATATCCGCCACGTCAAGCGGAGCGTTGGGAATAAGATCCTCGGCACCATCGGCATGAATCACCACATCCGTCTCGATGCGGATGCCGATATTTTCGTCCGGGATATAGATACCGGGCTCGATGGTCCACACCTGATTTTCGGCGAACTCGATATCCATGGGACCGACATCGTGCACATCGATACCCAGCGAGTGAGAAGTACCATGCATGAAGTACTTGCGCACGCAGAGCGGGTTCTCGGGAGCGGCATCGACCTCCTCCTGAGTGAGCAGACCAAGCTTCACCAGCTCGGCAGCCATACGCACACGCACCAAGCGTTCATACTCGCTCTTCTTCAGACCGGGGCGCATGATACTGAAAGCATAGCGATGCACGGCCAGACAGGCCTCGTACACAGCCTTCTGACGGGGGGTATACTTACCATTGGCGGGCACCGTACGGGTCATATCGCCGGCATAGCCACCATATTCGGCACCGATATCAAAGAGAATAAGGTCGCCGTCCTCACAGCGCTTGTGATTGCTGATGTAGTGGAGCACGCAGGTATCCTTACCGCTGGCAATGATGGGTAAGAACGAGAACTTGCGGGCGCGACGGCGAATGTAGGCCGAGCTCAGCAGACCCTCCATTTCCCACTCACCCATACCGGGCTTAATGCTGCGCAGCACCTCCACAAAGCCCTCGCCGGTGATGCGGCAGGCCTCGCGCAGCTGCACGAGCTCCTCCTCGGTCTTCACCATACGCATAGCGGCCAGCGTATCGTACAGGCACTTCACCTTGGCATCGGGATAGGCAGCCAGCAGAGCAGCCTCCATACGAGCATTGCGGGTCTGCACATAGGTATTGCGGCGAGGGTGATTATCCTGTTCCAGCCAGATTTCCTTTGCAGCGGGCACCCACTCAGCCAGCAGGGCGTTGTACTCATCGGTCCAGCGCACATCCTCAATGGCGCTGAGCTGCGTGGCCATCTCCGTTGTCAGACGGGCACCCTCCCAGATTACAATGTGCTCGTTGGTCTCGCGCAGCAGCAGGGTATCCTCGTGGCTGCCGTCATCCATCACACGCATGAGCAGCACCGTCTCCTCCTGATCGATACCGGTCAGGTAAAAGAGGTTGGCATTCTGATGGTGAGCCAGAGTACCGTCGGCATTGGTGGGGTAAATATCGTTGGCATGAACAATCACCAGACTGCCGGCAGGCAACTGAGCAGCCAGCTTGTCTCGACGGTCGGCATAAAAGCTTGCGGGAATGGGTTTATATCTGAGCGTATGCATGGTTTCAGAATCTTAATTGCTGCCCCGCATTATATCGCATGCCTGCCTCTTTGGCAACTGATTTTGCCTACGGTCGGCATTCCCGCTGTGTCAGTGCCCGATATATGGATTTTGTACGGTAATTCCGGACGTGCGATTACATGGGACTGAGATTTGAAATAGCCGCAATTTTCCTTGACTTACATACATAGACATGTTACGTTGCCAACATGACAGGTGTTTCCAATGAAGGGTTAATAACTTATCGTATATTAATATGTATACTTGTTTTTTTGTGTATGGGGTGCAGCTACTCTAAAGAGCACAAAATGTACTGTTATTTAGGAATTGGTGAACCCAAACCCACTATTATCAAACGGAAGATAAAGATAACCGATGTTTATTCCAGGAACGATATAAAAAAGTCTTTAGCTAATAATGGCGAATATAGAATCAATATAGAATGCGTAACAGTAGAGCCGTCTTCTTTTAAGACTCCTTATTTGAATCGTTTAATAAATATGGAGCGCGAATTACATGAAGAGGCGAATCAAATATATGATAATCGATATGATGTTGACTTTTTTTATTCAGATTGTGGCATTAGCTTTATTGATGAAAAAAAAAGGAAATGTTCGTAATTACATGAAGAGGCATAAGTATTTTCATGTAGATCATGACAAAAACTTAGTAATAGAATATCCGACCTACTTTCCAGAAAGTGTAAGAATTAGCATTATGAGCAAAGGTTATTGGTCAGATAATCTGGAATCGTCCGGTTCTTATAAAGTTGATGAATTTATACGATATAAGGGAATAGTTGTGCCCCTTAGATGGTGATTTGCTACAGTAAAAAAATGGAGTCGATTAACTATAATATGTTATATTTGTTACAAAAAAGTCAATGACTAAATTGGGGGCTTCGGCAGGGCGGAAAACCATGTTTCAATATATATATATCATTACCCAATGAAGACATTATTGATACATTAACTTCATTGTTTTTATTGAGGATGCTTAATACGATTTCGTCTTTTCCAAGATAAAGCTTCATAGAAATTAACATATTAACACATTTACTCGGTATAAGATCGATTTTCTCGTATGACGCTTCTGTAAGCCTTGAATTATAATACCAATTCAAATGATTAGAGGTTTGAATTAATGTGTTATTGTATAAGCCATAGCAGTTTGTTGTGCCTGATTCTTTGTTAATCATTCTGGCGCAGTATGGGGATAATAGATGAATTTCACACGAGTCACTCCAGTTTGGAAAATCTTTCGATATGCAAGTTATAATGGCATCATACGACAAATCTCTTACACCACTATTTTTGTACATATTCATTTGTTCATTTGAATAAAATATCAAGTTCTTATGCGCAAATCCTTGTTTTAATTCGTTTTTTATTTTTTTGTAAAACTCAAGATATTCATTCGTTGGTGATTCGTAATCGTCATTTTTAGTATAACTTAATAAAAAATCACAGATGTCTGATATGCTTTGTATATTAGCAGGATAAATACAGTCTGGAGGTAAAGTTGTCTTTTTAGACTTTACATTAGCTTTGTAACTTGCAAAGTATAATGGGGTCTTGCTAAATAGTAACAGGTCTCCGGCTTGCAAAGGAAAGGAAACGGCATCGCACGTAAACATATCTATCACAAAGATAGTACCCTGCCGATAGATTGTAACATATTTACTATAATACGTTGCATCTTGAAGATCTTTTCCATAGATTACACCATTAATGGGATATAAATTATCCCAAACGTCGCTAATGCTTTGGCCATATTTTAAATTGGGGACCTCTAAAAACTCAAATTAAGACAAGACCGGGCAGTATGAAGTAAAGTCATAGAGAGCCGTTGACGAAAAATGCGCCTATTTCGGCGCATTTTTCGTCTTTCTGCATTCATTAGGATACAGTTCACCCTATAGC
>JAZRSQ010000051.1:0-19256 GCA_045651585.1 Akkermansia sp. | reverse complement strand
CTTCTTCCTCGATAAACCTAGCCTGTGTGAGCGGCTTATTGAGCCCCTCTGCCTGAACGGTGCGGTAGAGCACACCATTGGGGAGCTTGCAAGTGCCGGGTATCTGCTCCTGAGCGGCCAAAATGTCCGGGGTGAGCTTGCAGTGTTGCAGGCGGGTGAGGGCTTCGCGCGCTTCGTATGCTTTGCGGTTAGCGCCCTCCCACTCCTTTTTCAATTCCTTGTAGCAATCCTCCGACTCGTTGCCGTATTTTTGCCACAGGGTTTCCACCTGTGCCAAGTGCCGTTCGTCTGCATCATTCCACATGGCTTGGAAGGCACCGTCCAGCACGGCGCTTTCGCGTTCAAAGGCATCGGTGGTCATGTTGATGACGGGAAGGGGCGGTTGCTTGGCTGCAAAGAATCGGCGAGCGAGCTCAATTTCCTCGTTTACCATGCTTTCGCGCACGCACATGATTTCCACGGCTTGAACCTTCAGGTACTTGGGAAAATCCCGGTCGACTTTTTCCAGCAGACTCACCGGCAGCAGAAAGCGCCATGCACGCCCGCGGGGAGCCTCGTACAGGGCATCATCGATAGCGACCGGTGTACTGCTGACGTGCAGCGAAATATCGCTACCGGGCACACGTGCAATGAGTCGGTGTGCGCGGCGGGCTCGGTAGTTGTCGGCCGAGGAGGACGAGGTGTAGACGTCGTATTGCAGGCCGTCTGCCAGTTTTTCTACACCGGGCTGAGCGGCGTGCGCTGTCAGGAAGTCGGCTTTGGGGAGCTGTTCCAGCACGAAGTCGCGCTGTTCCTTCCTGAGTTTGCCGGCACGTTGTATGGTAGCTTCGCTGCCGTGCTCAATGGCGTAGCGGAACCCTTCCAGAAAGAGCGCAATATCGGGCAGTGTGGCTTTTTCCGGTGTTTCTTTGCGGGCTCTGTGGTAATCGCTCATGAGCTCGTAAACGATATCGAGACTCTTGCGGTTGAGTTCGCAGGCATCGAACTGTTCCCAGACATTGGGGGCAGGGGCCTGCTGAGCACAAACCGGGGCGAGCAGCAGGGGTAAGATACTGAAATAGTGAGTGTTCATGGGCGGTAATAATCAGCTTGGAGCAACAGCTCGGTGAGTTTTTCGGGCAGGCGTTCGTCGTCCCTCTTAAAGTGATCGGCGCGCAGGTGTGCGTCGGGGATTTCAGGATGATTGTTCGAAATGGTGAGGCTGCGCTCGGTCGATTTGATGCGGATAAGCGTTTTTTCCACAGCCATGTAGAGTACGCAGCTGCCGTATTCATCCTTGTCTGCCAGTCCCATTTCAGCCAGTCGGAGCATCTGTCGGCGCACCTCCGGCGCATTGACTGTGGCGGTTTTGTCCTGTGGATTGAGCAACAGGAGAAGGCGGTAGAACTCGCTCTGCTGCTCGCGGGTAAGGGTGGGTTGCTCCGGGCGTGCTGTCAGAGTTATGCTCAGTTCGATGACATCGCCCAAGCGCAGCACTTTGAGTTGCAGCACGTCACCGGGTTTGCTGCGTTGGAGCAGTTCTGCCAGCTCAGCCTTGGAGCTGAGTGTTTTTCCATTGATGCTCAGTATGATGTCCCCACGGCGCAGTACCTCAGCTGCCGGGGTATGTTCAGCCGTGGAAATAACACTCAGCCCGGTACCCGCAGGGATATGTTCAGCGTAGTGCTCCTGCAGATAGGAATCCGTGGGTTCGGCTCGCAGCCCCAGCAAGACCTGAGGTGCAGCCGTGGCGAAACTGAGCGCCGGCAGGAGAAGGAGTAAAAGTCGTTTCATATTAATTTGCTGTAGATGATGTAGAGGGGGCTTTTGCAGAGGCCTGTTGCCGGCGCTGCGCTTTAGTTCGGTAGTATGAGCTGATTATGCGGTAGCCTACTATGTCCGCCTGTGTGGGTACGGTGCCGTATGGTGTGGCGGTGGAGATACCCTCAGCCACAAGGTGGTCAGCGGCAAAGGCAGCTTCTTCCCACAGCCCGGCGTCGGCGTATTGGCGCATCATTGTTGGTGTGATGCCTGCGGATTTACCGCCGGTGAGCAGCAGCTCGGCCTTCATCACGGAATCGGCTCTTCCTTCGCTCCGTGCCAGCTCTTCCATGCTGCTGCGGTAGGCTGTGGCATCGAAACTCCGCTGCACCAGCGCCAGCAGCATGGCGTCCTTTTGCAGGCGTGCCTTTTGTTGCTCATCCTTGCTCAGCAGGGCACAGGCCAGACGATAGGCCGGAGTGGTATCAGTATCCTTGTCTGCCGCCATGATGGCGAGCACTTGCGCGGCCCTCTCTTCCTTGCCCTCCGCCATCAGAGCACGAATGAGTCGCAAACCATTTGTAGCGAAACTGCCACAGAAGTAGCGTGTTGGGCATACCTTCCATTCTGCCACAACGCCGTGCTCACCATGGCGGAGCAGGTGACTTACGACAAGTCCGGACAATTCACTTTCCGGGGCGCCCATGGCTTTGTCCATCAGCCGGGCGATGGCTTGTTGGCGCAAAGGCTCCTCGGCGGTTACGGCTCCGCTTACTATGGCCGCAGCTTGCAGGATATCGCCCAGCTCATCCTCATGCGCGGCGCGTGCCAGGCACATTTCTGTTTCCATGCCCATGGCCTCACCATAGTGTTGCAGGGCTTCGTCCTCGCCTTCGTAGTGAGTAAAGAGCACCAGCAAAGCCTGCGGACTGAAGCCTCGTAACTCGCGCTGGCAGATAACCAGTGGCCAGAGTTCTTGACGGTTGAGCAGGCGTGCCAGGCGTGCGCAGGCTGTCTGCATGTCAGAGGAGTCTCCGCTTTGTTCGAGCATGGCCAGCATCAGTGTGAGTCGGTGTAGGTGCAGCTCGATGGGGGCGGTGAACTCATCTTCCTGTCGGTCAATGCGGAAGATGTCGTGCTCGTTATCGTAGGAAATGCTCACACCATCCTCATCCAATTGAAGGGCAATGCGCAGGTATACCGGCAGGGTAAGGTCGCGGATTACGGGGCGCACGTCGGCGCATTTGCCGAGCATATTGCCGAGCACAACACCGCGCAGACCGTAGGGCTCCAGCTTGTAGAGCAGTTCACTCAGGGCTTCCAGTTCCCGGTCAAATGCGGCCTGTACCGTTTGCGGGGTGGCATCCGTCAGCCCGAGCAGAGCCGGTGACCATTGCGGTAGTTGCACGGCCGAGGCATCGGGCCAGAGAGCGGGAGCCGTGTCCTGTCGGACTGGTTGCCAGATGTCGCTTACAGCGCCTGAGGCCAGCAGGCAACGGGGGCTCAGAGCCTGCAGTGCCGGGGGAAGCTGCGCTACCTGTTCCCTTGTGGCAAGGGCATCGCCAGCCAGTGCAGCGTAGCAGCAGGTCGGTACTTCTGCCAGAAAGCCACCGTTTTGCGCTATCCCGCGCCCATTCAGATAGGCACGCAGGGATTCGGGGGATTTTTGCAGGAGCTCAACTCCGAAAAAGCCGAGGTGACGTGCCAGCGGAAATGCCTCGGGGGCATTCTGCCACAGCAGTTCGTGCAACAGGTACCCCTCCAAATCGTCTTTGCGTTCCTGCCGTGCTACAGGCATGCCGTTCATGACTCCGGCTGCCAGTACAAAGGGGCGTAGCATCTGATGGCGGGAGAAGATTTTTTCCTCCTGTTCCGGGGTGAGTCTGATTTCCTGCAGGCCACGGAACTCCTTGAGGAATAATCGGGCGTAAGCTGCGTGAATGTTACTGCTGTCGCGGACTCCCGCCCAGCGGGCGAGGGCATTCTTCAGTACCCCGATTTCCACCTCGGTTAAATCCTCGTCTTCTTCCAGCCAACGGTAAATACCCAGCACCAGATCTTTGCCCTTGGGGTTGGTTCGCAGAAAATCGCGCATACGCAGGATAAAGCGCCGCCCCGGTTCTCCTGTGTGGATATTTTTTGTTTTGGCGGTGAGTTGGCGGTAGGTCAGCAAGGGGGTGAGCGAGCGGAACTGCTCGGCTGTGTAGAAAAAGCCCGGGGATTTCATGACGGCATTCACGGCGTCGTTATCGCGAGAGAGAGCGTAGTAGGCGTCATCGTCGTCCGGGTGTTTCAGCAGGTGCTCCAGTTGCTCTTGTGCGCGCACCTCTTCGGTGGAGGTCGTGCTTTGTAGCCAGCCGGCTTCCTTGCGGCTTTCGTTGGCAAACCAGTCAGCCGGTGAGATGTTGCCCGTACCGCGAGCCGTGACCGGATCGCCGTATGTGTCGAGCAGAACTGCCTGAACCTGTGGCAGCAGGAACGGAAGACAGCAGCACATGGCTGAGTGTAGAATAAGCTTGTTCATTGTAAGTTGAAGTCTAATTTCTCCGGAACCGGGAAATAGTCGTTGTGAAGGCTGAATATGTAGCAGTTAGAGGGATTGAGCTCATTGGGGCGAGCGTAGGGATGCGGCATGAAGTGGAGTCCGCCTGTGCGCTCGGGCTGTTCCTTTATGCAGTTTTGAAGCATTTGCTGCGATACGTTGTTGGTCGGCGCAAGCTGGTGCTCCAGCGCGGTAATATCACGCAGCAGAGTGGGCGGGTAGGTCCCATCTGCTCCCATGTAGGCCAGCAGGAGCACATGGCGGCGGCTCAGGAGCGCCGCTGCATAGGGGTAGCGCTTCAGGTATTGGCGGAAGTTCTTATCTGCTCGGCTGCCGCGCTGCTGCAGGAATAGCACCACCACGCTCCGCCCATGTATGGCGGCACAGGCTGCGGCTTCCTGAGCGCTTTCTGCTATGGCCGGCGGGGTCGGCGGCAGCTCTTTCTGGCGTTGCAGCTGAGCGTGGAGCAAATCAAGTGTTGCTTGTGTCACCGGCACGGGGCGTGCCTGAAATCGTTCCCCGGGGAGCAGAGTTTTGCGGTACACCGGCCAGTGGTACAATTTGCCGTCCGGCTGAACCATGTGCACCATCAGCTCGTAGTCGCTCAGTTCAGTTACTGCGAGTATTTTGCAGAGCACATTACCGTGGCGCAGTGTCTCCAACTCGCTGAACTCATTGGCCACCAGCCATTGGCGAACGGCCTCCACGTCTTTATCCACCAAGCTGCGAGCCGGTATGTTCAGCTGCAGCCCGTATTCCGTGCGCAGGCATACCTCTGCATTATTGCCCCATCTGCCGTGCAGTGCCACGACGGCCGCCTTCATGGGGGCGGAGGGGAGCTGCCAGGTGCGCATGTCGCCGGGTTGTAGATATTGGGGTGTGTTGAGATCCAGACGCGGGGCTTCGAACTCTGCCGCTTTGGCAAAGCCGCCTTCCTGAGCCTGCACCAAGTTGCTGAGCATCAGTATGCTGCTGCTGATAAGGATGAAGATAAGTTTCATTTCGGGAGGTAGAAGTAGCAGTTGATAAGGTGGATTTCGTTCAGATGGGGCTCCGGCAGGCGCCCACCGTAGGCCAGTGCGCGCACAATTTGCTTGCCGAACTTGTTTTGAGCCGGTGTTTTGGGTGCCTGTACATACAGGGCATCCTCCCCGAACACGCTCTGCGCAAACTCATTGAGGAATTCCACATAGTTACTGCGATTGATGTGTGGCGGGAAACTGAAGGCTGTTTCGGGTGTGCGGCCATCGCCCTTGCCCAAGTCATACTTCCGGCGAAAATCGGCCAGAGCCGGGGCCACGGCATCCCATCGATTTTGGACGAGTTTGTGAATGGATGGATGGTTTGTGATGTGAGCCCTGCGGTCGAAGTAGGTTTGTCGGTAATAGTCGCTGTAAAGTTCGGCGAAGAAGTTGTCCGGCCTGCGCATGAGCCGTTCCTCCAGATCCCCCAGCTCGTAGAAGTTGCGTTCGTAAAGCAGCTGTAGATTCGGGCGCGCGTTAATGACCAGAGCATCGAATTGCATGAGCGCGGTGGGGTTCTGCTTCATGGCGTCCATGCCCGGCTGTGCTTTGTCGATTAGAGCCAGCAGCTTGCTATCGAACTCCTCCTCTGTCTTCCACTCCCGCTTATCGGTGTTGCAACGCAGCAGTTCAAAGAGCTCTGTTACGGTTTGCAGCGTGATGGCCTGCGCCTCATTCATCGGGGCTGCAATCTGTTCATCGTTGAATTGCTCACTACGGTTTGTCAGCGCGAGATACAGGCGCACAGAACCGTGGCACCCCTTGCTCAACAGCTCATCCCGTAGGTCGTTATAACGACCTATCGGCAGATGTCGCAATGCCTGTCGCAACTGCCCCTTGCTGAAGAGCTCTGTGACGGTGGCTCCTGCTTGTTCCATCTCGTGAGTTACTGTGGTCATGCGGGCATTTTCAGCATGCACGGCCAGTACGCATGGTGCGGCAGCATCTGCCGATTGGCGGTCGGTGGCAGACTCCAGCGCGCTGTTGGCTGCGTAGAGTACTTGGCTCATTTGCTTAGCGCAGTCGTGAAAGGTACTGAGTTGTGTCTTGTAAGGCAGGTCTGCCTTTTGTGGTGCTGCGATACAGCTGAGCGCCGGAAGAATGGCGAATAGAATGTATTTCATACTCAATTTTCAACGGGGGGAAGAGTTCGCCTGTTTTCTGGTTTGTTGCAGTGTTCCATGACCTTGTCGTGCTGTTCTTTAGGCATGCCGGCGGTGGGGATGAACTCCACGCTGGAGTCTTTCAGCAGGATGCCGATAAGGTATTCATTTTGGTTGCGGGCGGGCACGGCCTTGTGTAGACGACCATAAGTCTTGGAGTAAGAAGCGTAGCTCTGACTCAATGTCCACTGCCACTGCTGCATGCCGTTCGCTTGTTCCCATTCGCGTATGTAATCCGCGGGGGATTCCGCAAGGTCCTTTTCGTCGATGATTCGGGCACTGCCATCCGGCAGTCTCAGTCGCAGGCCGTTCACCATGCCGTGGTGAACGCTGATGAGAACACCCGTAATGCTACTGCCGTCGAGCAGTTTCCACTCTCTTGCGGGCAGGACGGCCAGCAGATCTTTTTCTTTGGGGATGGCGCGTGGCTGCGGAGCCTCGGGCTGTGGCACGGGGAGATTCAGTAGCTTATGAGCTACGGCTTCCGCAGGTGTATCCTTCAGTTGTTGCATGGCCCTTTCGGCCAGTTCCGGTTTGCTGAACAGTTTGCTGCGGCAAATATCCGCAAAGGCTCTGTAGTAGCATATGTGGGCGTGGTCCGGTATCAATCCGTAGGGTGTCGCGGCAGTAAGCCCTTCTGTCAGCAGGTATTCGTAAGCAAAGACTGCGGCTTCCCACTTGCCTTCGGTTGCAAAGCGCATGGCCAGTTCGGGCGTGATACCGGCGGACTGCCCGTTAGTGTGGAGCAACTCGCTCTTTATCATGTTTTCATACTGAGTGCCATAGGCAGCTTGCTCTTCAAGATAGGCGCAGTAGGCATCGTAGTCCACGCGGCGGTACAGTATGGCCAGCAGCAGGGCATCTCGTCGTAATCTTGCCGCTTCCTCGGGTGTTTCGGCCATCAGTGCCAATGCTTCGCGGTAGGCAGGGGTGGTATCGGTCTCGGCATGGGAGGCCATGGCATTAATCAAGCGTCGGGCTTCATCTTTCTGTCCTCGGCGCAGGAGCTCGCGGATGAGGTGCAACCCCACTGTGGAATAATTGCCACACAGGTAGCGCACGGGGATATCCTTCCACTCCAGCACCTCAGCGCTTGCTCCCCATCGTGTCAGGTGCATAAGTATGGTACCGGTGAGTTCGGACGATATGTTGCCGGCATTCTGCTTGGCGATGTCGAGGAAGCTTTGTATGGCCTCGGCTCGCTGTTCTTCCGTTGTCGGCAGGGCGCGACTGATGTATGCTGCATGCAGCAGGTGGAGCCCCAGTTCATCCTCGTGCCCCAAGCGGGCAATGCGCATTTCGTAACTCATTCCCAGAGCCTCGCCATAGTCGAACAGAGGGGCACTTTCGCCCTCGTAATGGGAGAACAATTTCAGCAATGCCAGGGTGCTGAAGCCTCGCAGCTCTCGTTGGCAGATGACAAGTGGCCAAAGGTTGTGGCGGTTGAGTAGGCGTGCCAGTCGGTTACAGTTTTGTTCCAGTTGTTCGGTGTGTCCTCCTTTTTCCAGAAGCGCCAGTTGCAGGGTCATGCGGTGCAGCAGTTGCGGAACTTTGCACAGGGCTTCATTTACGATGGGATTACTTGTCAGGTAGTCGTCTACCGCTTGGATGCGGTAACTGCCGGTGAAATCCACCGTGACGCCGTCTTCCTCGAAGTGAAGGGCAATTCGTGGGTAGATGGGTATGCTCAGGTCGGAACGGCCGGGGCGTACGCGGTTGCACTCATCGAGCGCTTCCGCCAGCAATATGCCGGCATAGCCCTGATCGCGGGCAGATACAAAGTGCTTCTCCAGCACTTTCAAGTCTGCATCCCATGCCTGCTGCACAGTGGCGGGTGCGTCGTCGGGCAGCCCCAGCAGCTCATTACGCCACAGCGGTAACTGTACAGCCGAGGCATCCGGCCAATCCGGAGATACGCCATCGATGCTTATATGGACGGGTTGCCATGCGGTGGCGCCATTGCCCAAGGCGAGTAGGCAACGCGGAGCCAGCGCCTTGAGCTCTTTGGGCAGTTTCGGCAGCTGTGCCCTTACTTGTGCCTCTGCCTCATCCGGTGTATTGAAATTGTGTACGTTGAAAGCAGTTTTAGCGCATTCCGGTACGTCCCACTTGGTGCCTGCAACTCGTTTGCCGTTTGCCGATATGGTCATCCAACCGGTACCGGAACTGCGCTGTAGTCCCTGTTGTACAATTTCTTTGAAGGCCAGGAAGTCGGGCAGAGCTTCTGGCTTAAGCCCCAACAGCTGAAAACCGGCGTTTTGCTCCGTTTTCATCAGTTGCAGTGCACTTTCCGTGTCGCGCCATATCATGGAGTAAAACATCCTCATGTGGCGGCTTAAGTTTGCGGGCATGTGGCGGTTTACCTGATTGCTGAGCCCTTTCTCTGCATGCAGGAACATCATGTAATTATTGCCGCTTTTGGCTAGTTCCGCAGCTTGTTTTTTGGTGATGACAACTGGCTTTCCTCCGCTGAACTGCCGGATTTGCAGGCGCATGAGGGCTGAGTATATAATGTTGCTGCCGGCACCTCCGTACCAGTTATTGAGCACCTGCTCGAGTACGAGTAGCTCTTCAAAACTCAGGCTTTCATCCTGTATAATCCAAATGAGGATTTGTTGCAACTGTTTTTTCTTGCTTTCGTAATTGAGCTGAATATCGCGCAGGTGCAGTTGAAACTTTTTGCTCAATTCTATTCGCCCCAGCTTGAGCATGAGACTGTTATTTTTGTTGAGGGCATGCAGCCTTTGCAGGGGCAGAGTTTTTTGGTAATCCTCATCGCTGCAATACTCCCGTGAGCTTGCAAACTTCATCAGGCTTTTGTTCTCTTCGGTGAAGGCGCAGAGTCGGTAATAGAGCTCATTGTCCTGAGGGTTGGCTAAGAAGCGCTCGAGGGTATCCATACTCTTTGCCGCTTCGAGCCCGGTGGAGTTAATGAGGCTTTCGCGGTAAGCGGAGTCTTCTATCCACGGGAAGTCCTGTGTTATGATAACTTCGCCGGGCAGCGCTTTCTGGGGGGAGATGTAGTGGTAGGTCGTCATGGCTGCCAAGGGCATGGCCAGCAACGCCGGTGTGAAAATGGTGAGCCTGATATTCATGGCGTTATTTTCCGGTAGTCTCAGTTGACAAAAAGGTTAACATCGTGCGCAAGCGGTTTGTTCAGCGGGTGGCGCCACGGTATTCCGTGGAGTTTCTGCGGATGTGTTTTACAGCCCGGGTGATAGTACAGAGTTGTCCCTCTGAAGTCATTCGTCTTCTCCGGCGGTAATATAACCCGGCCCGGACCTTCCAGCAGGTATGCCAAACTGTTGAGCTCATTTTGCAGTTCCGGGTGGTACAGGCCGTCGTCATCCGTGTAGTAGATGAGGAATACGTGCCGTTGTGCCCACGCGGAAACAAGTTTTTTATCTTTCAGGAGTTCGCGGAATGCCAAATCGACCGTGCTGCCACGACGATTGAGGTTCACGATGACAATGCTTGCCGCACGTCGCAGGGCATAGAGCACGGCTTCATTTGCATTTTCGGCTACAGGCAGCGGACTGTCCGGTATGGGGATATTCTTCAGGCGTTGAACTTCTTCGCGCAATATTTTGAGCGATTCGGGGCGCAAGTAGTAAGAGTAGGACGAACTCCTTGCAGCAGAGCTCGATACCTCTTTATTGGGAATATAAAAAGTGTAGGTTTCGCCGAGTGTGCAAACGGTATGCGCGTAGATAGTGTCATTGTTGGGCGAGGTGTAGGCCGCAAGGAGTCGCACCATTCGGTAGTTGTGGGTATAGAATGATAGGGGGACGATATGATTGTCCGCTTTCCATTTGTCCACAACGGCATTGACCTCATCATCCGTTGTCATAAGTGCTGAAGTCACGCGGGTGCCGTCCTTTCTTTCCAGTACTCCGTGCGGTGGTGTGCTGTATGGGTTGAGCCCGACCAATCGCCCGGTCTCCGGTTTCAAAAAGGAATGCGGCCAAGTGCGCGTTTCGGAGGGGATAAAGTATTGCACCGGGGCGAGGTTCAGGCGGGGGGCGTTGAACTCGGCAGCTGTAGCAAAAACTCCATCTGCTGCGGAGAGCACTCCCGGTAGCAGATGCAATAATGCAAATAACGGAGTAAAGAGTTTTTTCATGTAGTTATCTCTCAGTAGTGTAGAAATAGGCGTTTGTGATGATAATGGGGTGGTAATAATCATACCCCGATTCGTGCAGCATGCCAACAATGATGGGAACACGGAGTGCAACGGTATACTTACCCGGTTTGGTAACAGGCATCAGGTTGCAGTAGGGGGCATTGGTAAGGTGTTGTTCTCCGAATACTTCCCGCACGAAGCTGTTGATGTATTCCCTATATTTCGATCTCGGCAGGTCAGGTGGAAATTCAAATGCCGTATCGGGGGTTAAACCATCGCCCCCGCCAAGTTTGTGAGCCTTGCGGAATTCGGCCAGACGTGGTGCTGCGTCCTTCCACAGCTTTTCGCGCATGGCTTGGGCTTCGGTGTGGCGAGGCAGCTCATCGTTGTAGTACAGAAAAAAGTAACGGTGCGCATCATCGCTGTAAAAATCCGCTATATATGTGGAGCGTTGCAGCACGAAGCGTTCGATTAGTTTGCCGTTGCCGTAAAAGCAGCGAAATCTGTCGATTTCACTGCGATAGCGCTCTTTCAGGCTCAACCAGTGCATGATGCCGGCCGGTGTTTGCTGCAGCTGCTCCACTCCGGCCTGAGTGACATCCACTTCAGCCAGAAAACTGTCTGCCAGTTGCGGCTCGGCGGACAATTTCTTTATACGGGCAAAAACCTGTTCTTCCACACGGCTGAGGGTAGCGGCGTCTTGCTCGCTGAGCGGGGCTGCCATCTGCTCTTCGCAGAAATCGCCGCTTCTGCCGGCAATGGCCAAGGCCAGTTTTGTTGAGCCATGGCAGCACTCGGCAAGTTCTTTGTGTATCAGCTCGTTGTAGAGAGCTGCAGGCATTTTTCGTATATGCCCGTAAAGCGGTGTGTGGCTCCAGAGTTGTTTGAACGAGACATCTTGAGGTATTTTGGTGCGGAACTCCTCATGCTCCTGCATGACGGCCAGTACGGCATCTGCAGCAGCGTCTGCGTCGGCTTTATTCGTAATGCCTTCCAGTGCATTGATTGCTTTCCGAATAGAAGTTGCAAGCTCATCCGTAGCTTTCAGGAACCCCTCGACCTGTTGTTGAATGCTTTGTTGAGCTTCCTGCGCCGGACAGAGCCCGGTTATCGACAGAAGAATTGCTATGGCTATGTGACGATGATAATCCATATATCAGTTGTGGCGCACGCCGATGGTAAATGTTTGTAGCCTGATTTCTCAATAGACGTTTCTCAAAGGGTAATTTATTGAGTACGACTGCAATTTTTTTATTTTTTATCACGAGTGCTCTCGAAGGGTGCTGTAATGCACCGGAACTGCATGCTCTACTGTAAAGGGGTGGGCTCCACCCCTCAGCCCGGAAGAGAAATCCCCGGGCTGCGAGATGGAGCTCAGTGAGTATCCTAGTGCTCACACAGAGCAGCCTGTTCAAGGAGTCTCCGGTGGTTGTTTTTCCCCGGATCGGTGTAGTCTATCGCCTGCTTGCCGGAGTTGTCGCGGGCATGGATGTCCGGTTTGGCGGCTATCAGGTGTTGCCATGCGACATCAGCCATATAGCCTTGCACGGCATACATGAGGGGCGTGCGTCCGGCGTTGTCGCGGGCGTTGATATCGGCACCAAGGGAGGTGAGTACTGGCACCATCCAGCCGTGGTCTCCCAGCAGGAGCGAGAACATGAGCGGCGTGCGACCTTCATTATCGCGGCTATTGATATCTGACCCGGCAGTTATAAGCAGGCGGAAGGCAGCTTCGGAATCGGCGGAGAAGAAACGCCTATAGCAAGCAGTCATGAGAGCATTCTGCCCTGCATGATTGCAAGCCTTGGCATCTGCCCCGGCTGCCAGCAACAGCTGCGTGCAGCGAGTCATGTCATCATCTCTGGATGCGCCATCAAGGCGCATCCAGCTAAAGCAATTCAGGAAGCCGTCCCCCTCCAACTGCGCAAGAATCAAAGCCGTGTTCCCCTGCAAATCCCTCGCATGAACATCCGCCCCGGCAGCCTGCAACAGCTCCACCATTTCGGGTTGGTGTGTGTCTGCAGCCATCATCAAGGCCGTGCGGCCAAGCGCAGATGCCGCGTTTACATCCGCGCCTCTTGCCAGCAAGGCCGAAACCTCCTTGGGCTTGTGCATCAGAACAGCCTGCATCAAGGGCGTAAGCTCCGCAGAAGAAGAGCCGTTGAGATGACTGTAAATCGTGGTATATGCCATCTCCTGCCCCAGCGGATATTCCATCGCGGGCCTATGGCGACTGATGAAAAAGTGCGTGATAAGCTCCGATGCTGTTAAGCCTTCCTCATTCCTCAGCGTTTTGTCAGCCCCGGCAGCCAGCAGGGCTGCTACATGCGGAGCATTGCCGACGAAAGCAGCCCTCATCAGGGCTGTTTCTCCCTTCTTATTGACGATGTTCACCTGAGCTCCGGCTGACAGCAAAATCTGCAGGGATTCCGGATTCTTTGACCATGCTGCATGGAGTAATGCCGTGTCACCATTGCTATCCGCGGCATTCACATCCGCGCCGGCTGCCAGCAGCATTCGTACATAATCCGCTTTTCCCTGAGCCGCTGCAGTCTCCAGCGCGTAATGACCCGCTTGGTTGGGGGCGTTCACGTCAGCCCCGGCGGCCAACAGCATTTGCAGCAATCGTGGGTCTTTTTCTCCTGCGGCATATCCTAAAAGAGAGTTCCCTGCGTATGTTACATCTGCTCCTTCTTCTATCAGCGTGCGCACGCTATCGGCATCCCCGCTTTCTACAGCAACCAGCAAGGCTGTATATTCACCCCCGGCATGCGACACCCGCGCATTGACATCCGCCCCGCCAGCAATCAGCCGGCGCAAAACCTCCGGCGAAGCCTTACATTGAATGGCGCAGAACAGCGGCGTTTCTTCCAGAGCCCAGAACCCCGCGCGTTCATTCACATCTGCTCCGGCTTTTATCAGCAGCGCTACATGCTCGGCTTTGCCTGATTTAGAAGCATAGACCAGCGCATTATGGTGGTAGCGCTTATCCTTTGGGGTGACATCGGCTCCGGCGGCCAGCAGCATTTCCGCAATCTCCGTGGTGGTATTTTTCGGGGATACACACACGCCCATGAGAGCTGTCCACCCCTCGTCATCGCGAGCATTGACATCCGCCCCGGCGGCCAGCAACATACGCACTATGTCCGTATATCCATGCTGGCAGGCATGCATTAAGGGGGTATTGTTATGCCACTCCGGGATATTGGGATTAGCCCCGGCAGCCAGCAGAGCCCGCACCTCATCCGCATTCCCTCGGCGCACGGCCATCATTAACGGGGTGCGCTCAAACATTCCCTGTCGGTTGATTTCCTCAGTCGGAGGTATCGTGAAGTCAGCTCCCTCAGCTGCTGTGGGCAGCAGGGGCAACAAAAGCATAGGTAAGATAGCAATGGGTTTCATCTTTTTATAAAACTTGGTTGGTGAAAATTATGTAACGCTTCAACCGATTGTCACGCTACAGGCGGGTGGCTGCAACTGTTCCGCCAGGGCAGCCAGCGCGATGGCTCCCCCTTTGAGCTCAACCCCATCTTCGACACAGAGTGGAGCCTTGTCATCGGGAAGACAAATGATGTTGAGAAAATCCCGCACTTGCCACTCCTCTGTCTCCCCCTCTTCAGGGGGGGCCGGCAACAGGAAATCATGGTCGCGCTCTTTTATCGCTATTTTCAGGCTGAGCAACAACTCATCGCGCCCCTCATCATCGAAGTGCATGCGAATGGCACCTGTTTTTACCTGATAGAGAAGTGATAACATTTTACCGCACAGCATTCTGCAGCAGCGCCGCAGTTTCGGTTTGTTCATATTGTTCTGCCAGTTGCAGCGCCTGAGGTATGCGGGCTGCGCCGGCCTGCAACAGCAGCTTGACGGCTTCTGCGTGACCGGCTGCTGCAGCGTATTCCAGTGCCGTGCGTCCGGCGGCATCGGGTGCCGAAACATCACATTTCATGGCCAGAAGTATGCGAACCGCCTCTGTTCTGCCCAGGGCTGCCGCCAGCACAATTGCCGGCGCATAATTGTTCCGTCCATCGGCAAAGGGAGCAGGAATGTCACCGGGCAAGCGGGTATTCATCCAGAATCCGCAATTCTGTACAGAGTAAATGTCAGCAGAATTGCCGCTCTCAACGGCTTGGCGCAACTTATCGGCGAGCTCTGCATCATCTCCGAGTTCCGCACCGTTGTCCAACAACATCTGCAGAAAATCAGACACTGCGCCGTCGTGTCGCCGCTGCTCCATGTTCATGACGCTCCGCAGGACAATGATATCGACCTTTGCCAAATCATAACCATGCTGGAACAGTAGCTCCAGAACCTTCTCTCGGCCACGTACATACGGGCAGGCGCCCATAATACTCGTAGCGGCCAGATTGGGATTAGCCCCGGCAGCGAGCAACAGCTCTGTCAGCTCCTGTGCATGTTCCCCCGGCTCAAATATCGACCCCATACAGGCAGCCAGCGCATTCGGCGCACCCGAGCCAAGCGCATTCGGGTCAGCACCTTGTTTCAGCAGGCTCTTGCAGATTTCCACCTTGCCCGCCGCTGCTGCACCGACCAGCTGAGCTTGGAGCGAAGCTGTTTGCCCCTCTCTCTGCAACAGGGGTAGCACCGGATTGCAGCCGTACCAGCTGTCGGGTAGCGTCATGGCCAAATCCAACGCATTCAATCCGGCTCTATTGCGGATATTCAGGTCAGCCCCGTGCTTGAGCAGCAGTCTTACCACCGGCTCGCTTCGCCCGGTTTCCTCTCCGCCGAGCCCCACGCCGCTCTGACCCATCAGCGGCGTGTCTCCGGCTTCATTGCGGGCATTGACATCCGCTCCGGCTTCAATCAGCAGATGTGCGGATTCTGCATTGTAAGTACAATGGTGCAAGGGGGTGTTGCCTTTGTTGTCTCGGGCGTTGGGATTGGCCCCATGTTCCAACAGGTACTTGACGGCATCGGGCCTGTGGAGCAGGGAGCCCATCAGCGGTGTTTTACCCTCTTCACCCACAAAGTTGACATTCGCCCCGTATTCCACCAGAACACGCGCTACCTCCACCGACTGAGCCACCATGAGAGCTGAGGCTATCCCCCTGCGGCTGATGTATACTTTTTCCGGGTCGGCGCCGGCTGCCATCAAACGGCGCACTTCGTCGGGCTTTCCATCGAAACATGCTTGCCACAAGGGCGTTTGTCCGGCCCATGCTCCGGTAATTCCATGAACATCCTGCACATCTGCCGCTGCAACCAGACACGACAGCGGAGCCCATGCCAGTGCGGCAAGAGCTTTGACAAAAATATGATTCGTTGACATCATTGGTATCTCTCCTTGATTATATATTAGCACATATCCTCACCGGAAGTCTGCATTTATTTTGCAAAAGTGTTTTTTTTACACTATATAGACGCCGCCGGCGGGACAATTTGTTGAGTGGGGAGTGATTTTTTGTATCTTTTTGCATCAGACTACGCGTTGGTGCAATGAGCGGTTAGAGCTATTTTGACGGCTAAATTGGAGCTTGATGAGCATTTACAATCTACAATCTACAATTTACAAAGTGTTGAGCAAGGGGGGCTTTCGCCCGCGGATATGCGTAGCTTATTCCACCGCTACTGCCGGCGCTTTCAGGCGCGGGCGGCAGGAAGTGTGGTTCCGGCTTCGCTTATCACAGGCGTAAGCCTGCATTCTCCTATATTGTAGATTGTAAATGGTAGATTGTAGATTCTGCTCGGCAAATTGCTCTTTGTCGTGTTTTTAGAGATGTCCAATTTTTATATGCGCAAAAGCAGCGTGTGTATTATTGTAGCTCGGTGGCGGTTTTGGCGCCGAGTGAACGTAATTGCTCGATGATGGCCGCATTGTATTTCAGTGTGTCCGGGTGTTCGCCCTTACGTTGGAGTGCTGTGTTCTGAATGTCCTGGGCATAATCCATGATAGTGGCCCTCGGGAATCACGGTGGTTGATGTCCAAACCGGCCTCGGTGAGGATGGAAATCAACTCTTCGCAACGATGCGGAAACTCATAATGGAAGCGCAACTGAGAATCAGTAGCCGCCTTTGACGACAGGGGGCAATGATTCAAACCGTTTCAATGCCTCCGGTGACAACATATAATCGGGGCAGAATGCACGGTTGGCCTTGTTTCGATACGATTCCGCCTTTTCCGTGGAAGCAATGCGACATGTCAGGCTCAGCTCACCAATTACTTTGCCGGCAGAATCCAGGAACTCCAAATCGGTAAAATACATATAATAAGGGATAGCTAAAGGGAGTTCTACTCCTTTACGTTGCTCGGCTTTCCATGCCTCTCGCTCAACGGGTGGCAGCTCCTGCAGGCTCTCCATCAGCTCCTTGAGTTCTGCAAGGTCTGCAGGGGTAAACTCGAAATACTCATCCGCCTTGTCGGAGGCGTACATCTTCTTCACCCTCGCAGCATGAGCCTGCCTTGCCGCTTCTTTCAGTTCCTTCAGTGACTTGCTTTCCGGTACATGCGCGGCGTAATAGGTATCATACTCAGCATCCAGCCGTTGGTCTTCCTTGCGTTGCTCCCAATAGGAACACTGGCTCAGCAACAGCACTACCGCCGTGCAGATAAGAGTCTTGGTAACATTTTGGTTTGTTGTAATCATCGATATCTGTCTTTGTGTTTTTTCCGTAAAGCGTTGAAAGCCGGGGGCAGTGTATTTTCTGTGACGAATATTTTCAGAGCAAGTGGAGTTTTAAGATATCCAGTAATATCCATGTGAGAAAGGGCAACAGAATAATCGTGCCAAGTAATATCCCAATTGCATGGAGGCAATTCTCCCCCTTTATCAGCAGGACGATACCGACTATCAGGCTCAGACCGGTCATGAAGATGAACCCCAACAGACTGAAAAATCCCAATGCTGTGCCCGGCGCCATCAGCCACATGATTTCCAGTACGCCGGCCATGATGAATGGCAGCCATGCAGCGATACGGGGCAAAGCCGGTGCGCCACCCCTTTTGAGCAGGTCGCGATTCTGCAGGATTTGCCTGATGTTTTTGCCGTCTGTGGGGTGCATGATTGCTATCACGGGGCTTGAGTGATGCCCATAAAGTAGGGGGCTGCGGAGGTATTCAAATCGCCGATAACCCAAATGAAGGGCTTGTCGAACGCTATGACCTTGGGGCGAGGTATGCGAATGGATTTGAAGCGCGCTACAGCCACGGTGACGGCTGCCGCTGTCGTGCCCTCCTCATCGGCCTTGCAGTAGCAACGTTGCAAGACGTTGTCGAGGTAAAGCGGGGAATCGACAAAACCGCTGAAGTCTGCGGACTGCGAGAAAACGTTGTTCAGACCGCAGGCTTGCAGGGCCGGTTTGAGGGAGAAGGTGTTGGGCTTTAATTCAAAGCGGGGAAGGTACACGATGGTTTCCTGCTCGGTGCTGTCAGCCAGGGCTTTGCGAATATCGCTGTACTGTTGCGGTGTGAGGTTACGAGCGAAGTCGCGGGCGGAGTTTTTGGGCAAAATGCCGATGAAATATCCGGGTTCGCCCGAGCGGTGCTCAGTCTTGTAGGGAATGGCAACGGCGCTCCAGTCCTCACCCTCGGCATAATGGTACTTTGCCGTGCTGCGCATCATGGCGACGTGTGTGGTGCTGCCGTCCTCCAGTGTGAAATCGGCGTTTTCCTGAGTGTCGCGAGCCGGGAAGGGGTACAGCCATTTTTCTTTCAGATAGATGGCATTGGCTGCTACCAGAGCGGTGGTAGCGGGAAGGTCACGAGGCGATACGATGGAAGGAATCAGCCCCTGTGTATGGCTCTTGGCCCAGTTGTTGATAAGCTTTGCTGCCTGTCGGGAATCTGTGGCAAAGGGGGCTTTCTGCACATCGTCAACCTTTATTCCGGGCTTGAGGGTGAGTTGCTCCGCAATGAACAGGGCCGAGGCTTCCGCCGGTGTCATGGCCGTGCGAACACCCTGCTTGCCCATGGGCAGGGCAGCCAGTTCTGCTGCTGTGCCACCGCGGGCACCCTGCTGCAGCAGGTGCAACACGCCCTCCAGACTGGCCGGGGAGAACACCACGTTCCCTTGCTGTGACTCCGCCAGAACCGAAAATACCTGTACCGCAAAGCTGTCCGTTTCGGGACAAGGCGCAGCGCGCAGTGCCGGTGTTGGCTGAATGTCCGCTCTTCCCAGAGGAAGTGCAGCTGTGTTATCTGTGGGTTGCGAACAGGCAACCATACCCATTAAACCGACAATACTGAAAACTTTCTTCAACATGTGATACTCCTTCCGGCTATAATCATACTTCCCGATGCCGAAACCGCAACACTTTTTTGCATGATGCGCGGTATTTCCGGTAAATAGACGCTTGCGGAGGAGCTTTTTATTGAGCTATGTTGCATTTTTTTGCCGAAGGTGGATATAAAGTTGGATTTTTCCGGCTTCGAGTTCAGGCTTACGCCCTCCTTTCTTCCGGCGTCTCTGCGATACGCCGAGACGGGGCGCCGAGACAGGGAAATTGGAGTTTGGTGAGCATTTACAATCTACAATCTAATTTACAAAGTGCAAAACTAGGCGGGTTTTCGCCCGCGGATATGCGTGGCCTATACCACCGTTCACGCCCCCGTCTTCGCGTCTCTCTGCGCTCGCTTGCTACGCCGTGACAGAGCGTAGCACATAATTTTATAAAGTTCTTGTTCTATGTCCTTTATAAACCTTTTT
>JAZRSQ010000050.1:0-15468 GCA_045651585.1 Akkermansia sp. | reverse complement strand
GTGCCGAGAAGTATACACGAATCATCACCGAACGTCAAGCTCATTTTTCAAAAATTTTGCATTTTTTTGCAACAATTTTTCAAAAACATTGAAAAATCAATGTTTTTATTTTTCACTTTTTTGGCACTTTTTCGAAAATTGCTCAAATTTGCTTTCGAAAGGTGTAAAAAAAGCCCCGGTTTGCATAACAAATGATGCAAACCGGGGGAAATCGAAAAATAACAACTCAGCGTTTCAGGAAATAGCCGCGCTGTTTATCACTGATAGGCAGCCCGGTCATCTCCATTACGCGCAGCATTTCCTCCCACAGGCGACGACGCTCGGTAATATCATTGGTACGTAACAGGTAACTGGGATGGTGACTCACGACTACGGGCACACCGCAGAATACACCGCCCTGCTGCTGATAGGCAGCCAGGGGCAAATCCCCCATTTGCAACAAACCACGGGCAGCAATAACACCCAGCGCTACAATAACCTTCGGCTGAACCAATCGAGCCTCAAGCTCGACGACTGAGCGCGAAAAAAGCATTTCTCGCTCGGAGGGCGGGCGGTTGTTCGTGGTCTGCCGGGGCATAGAGGGGCGGAATTTCACCAAGTGAGTGATATAAACCTGCTCTCGCGAAAGCCCCATGGCTTTCAGCATGCCATCAAGCTTTTCGCCGGCGGCTCCGGCAAAGGTACGGCGCTCGCTTTCGTCGGGATAGGTGGGGGCATCCCCCACAAACATGATGTCCGCATTGCGATTCCCCATGGGAGGCACATAGATGCTGCGCAGAGTTCCGAGCTCGCGCAGCGGGCGCCACGTGGGCAGCATGCGCTCAAAATTTGCCCACACTTCATCGGGGTTGCCACCACCGGGGCGGAAGAACGGTATATTCTCCTCCTCCATCGGTCCAGTTTGCTCAGGCGGAGCTTCTTCGTGCACGGCAGCGCGCAGGTAGTCGGCAATAGCCGCGGCATCCTGCGCGACAGGTGGCTCGCTCTGCGGAGTATCGGGGAGCGGAGCACCCTGCGGTGCTACTGCAACAGGTGGCGGGGGCATGCTCCCCTGCACCGGTACCGATGGGCGTTGCACTCCACGACGTGCGGCGAGCATCCATTCTCTCAAAACAGCGCGGGCAGATTCATCCACAGGCAGTCGCTCCACGCCCTGAGCCTGCAGGGCGCGCAGATAATCCACTACCAATTCCGCTGTCGTCATCTCTGCCACCATAGTAGCATATCCACCGCATTTGTCAATCTTTCGTCATTTGCGTTTTCGGATTTACAATTGGGGAACCTCTAAAAATTAGGCTTTCCTTCCGGCGACTTGTCGCGCGCTCCGCAAATTGGAGCTTGTCCGCCTATCCCCAAGGCGTCAGCCTTGGTTTTCACCATGCGCGCAGCGCATTCTTCACCACCGTGCGCAGCCGGTTCTTCACCGCGGGCTTTAGCCCGCTTTTCACCCGGCCGAAGGCCGTTAAAAAGATATTTATATCCTTTGTGAGCCGAAGGCGAACCGTATTTTGAGCCCGCGACAGAGGGCGACAGAACAGAAGCCCCGGGTGAAGCCGCAGGCGAAACCCAGGGAAAAGGCGAAAAATATAACTAAACCCCGCAGACTTGCGGGGTGACAGAGGAGTGTTGCTCAAGTATACACTAATGTTGTACCGTAAGAGCAGGAGCCAATTATAAAAAAACGCATGCGGTTGTACCCCGCTTTTCTGTCGCCCCGCACGTTTGCGGGGCTCTGTTTATTTTTTTCTCTTTACCCAGAGCTGCGCGAGCCTTCGCTCGCTTGCTCTGGGCTAATTCTCTGTCGCCCGCACAAGTGCGGGCTTTTGAATTCCGCTCACCTTCGGTTCGCCGTACAGCTCTACAAATTGCCATTTGTAGCAACGCGAGCCAACGTTGAGTCGAGTTCCGAGCCCCTTCAGTCCTGAGTCGGGAAGAGGAATGCTGCCAGTTTTTGGGTGATTTCGGTGCGGCGGTCGATGGCATCCTGCAGGCTCCAGCTCATCACTCTGTCGGCCAGAGCCTGAGCGGTTTTGTAGGTGCTGGCTTTGTAGGCACGAGGTTTGCTGTTTTTGTTGTTGCCGATGCTTCTGTTCCGCGAGGATTCCAGCAGCACCAGATTGCCGATTCTGTTGAGCTCCGGCCCCCATTTTTCCCATACCTCATCGGCGTTTTCGGCATCTGTGTAGCATTGAATGTGCTCGATATCGATGCTCTCCCGGAACAGAGCGGTAAACAGGTTTTCCGGGTGGGTACCTGCCTGTTCAATATATTCCCATAGGCGACAGAGAAGGAGTTTCCAGACCGGGTATCCGGTAATTTGGTACTCACAGGCCTGAGCAAATGCTTGCTGTGCATCAAAATGAGGGCAGATGGATTTGTGGCAGGTGGTGTAGGGCTTTGTGATAGCTGTGGCCGGGGCGCTTCCCGGTTGTCCCGATTCCAGCAGGATTTTGTGCAATCCGCTCCATATACCCGATACCTGTTTGGCCCACAACAGGCTCGGTGGTGTCAGTATTCTGAGCAGGTCACGCACAAAATCTTTCAAATCATTATCTCGGGGCAGTAAGCCGTTATGATGAGCAACAACGGCCATTTTCCAGCTCTGCCCATACCTTGTACTGAGCAGCAGGTGAGTGAGAATCCGGAAGTCGGCATCCTGCTCATATTCGCTGATAAAGTACTCGTAACTGCGGTATAGCCTATCGAGTGTTTCCGGGCTCAGCATTTCCCGCATGAGGGGAGTCGGCGTCTTAAAGCCATCCCAGTGTTTGGTGCCCAGTAGGGTATCGAAGAGCCGTTCAAAGAAGGTATCTGCCGACATGCGGAGTTGCTCTGTGCTGAACTCGCAGCGTGCCACAATCAGGTACTGATAGATGGAGAGCAACTCCCCCATAGAATGTTGCCGCCTGTCGGGACAGCGCCTGTTGTGTTCCTCCACCTGCTCGTAGATGGATGACAGCCGATTGAACACATACTCGTCATCTCCGCACATATCTTTTCTGAACTCGTAGAACCGGATTTTGAAAAGGTCGGCCATGCCCAAATCCAGCCCGGTTGTGTTGATGGTATTGAAAATCCGAAGGGTTTTGGAAAGTCCGGCGTGGGTTTCTACCACAACAAACTGAAGTTTGGTTTCGAGGTATTTTCGGAACTCCCGGTAGCGGGCGGTACTGTCTGTTTTTTCTGTCAGAATGAGTTCCTCCAGCAGGTGCTGAATAATGGTGGCGTTGCGGATGTAGGGATTTCTGCCTTGCTCCGGCAGCATGACCTTATGTTGCCGGAACCGGCGGAACTCCTCGAGATCGCTCTGTGCAGCCCCTCGGTTCACTCGGGAAATGAACTGCTCCGGGCGTGTTCGGGGGGCACAGTTCAAAGCATCCTCCAGCAGGCTCAGGGTAATGAGGAAGGTGCTGAATCTCTGTTGCCCGTCAATGACATCGTATGCCCACTCTGCAAGTGCTTGCCTTCTGTCTGTAAGCAGTATGGGGGCGGAGAGCTGGATGGTGCCCATGAACAGTGTCTCCTGTTTTTCAAAACCGCTGCGTAGTTCCTCGAACAGGCGTCGCAGCTCGCTTTCACCCCAAGAATACGGGCGCTGGTATATCGGTATTCTGTACCGTACGTTATCTGTGAAAACTGCCTGCGCAGGGTCAGCGCCACACAGACAGACCGTTCGGCATTTCAGAGCAAAATCATTTTGCGCTTCGGTATGGTAATGGGTGTTCCAGTAGGAAATGACCTGTTCGGCATTGCCATGACGGCAAAAACGCTTTCTACCGTCATTTCCCCACAGGGATTGCTGCATTTCCTCCGGTCTGAGGTGGATATACTGCACCTTGCATATCTGAATATCATCTTGGTCGAGCCGTTGAAACTCCGCATCGCAGAAACGGATGTCTTTCTGGGTGTGATAATTCTCGAATGGGGTGATGACCCTACCAATGGCAACCGGGCTGGCTCCATTGGTTACAAGCAGGTAATCCCCCGGTCGGACATCCTGCCAATTTCCCATACGGCTCGTGTCGTGACCGCCCCCGAAAAAGGCACAGTCATAGTTCAGGAACATATCCAGAACCCGTATGCCGGAACTGCCCCACCTCGACCCAATTTTCCAGACTCGGTTATCACCATTTGCCATGCTCTCATTCTAGCACCAGTTGACTGTCATGGCAAGATTTGAATGTTGAAGGTAGATGGTATGTTGAAAGCCAAATCGGCAAGCCGATTGAATCGACTTGCCGATGGTTAAGGAATAAGTAGCCTATGGAGTACTTACGTTTTTTCAAATACGACCGGCCCATCGTACGGAACTTCCTGCATGCCGGGGCTGAATTCAGGCGCTGCCTTCTTGCCGGTTTTCTCGCCCAGAGCGCAAATCATACCGTTTTCGTCCAGGTGTACCGTCAGGAGCACATAACCTTCCGTTTTGCGAGTGGTACTTGAGGCTGCATAAGACGGTTCTGACTGGCATTTGTAATGCACCTTGATTTCGATAATATTGTCTTTGCGTGCTACCCCGAGCACTTTGTAAACGCGTTCGGGCCAACGTGAGAAGAAGGACATGATGTCCTTGTGCAATTGGGCTTGTGTGCAGCTGCCTTTCGGTAACAACCTGATGACCGGTGCGCAGGTAGTAGCTATGTTTTTGCGAAGCTGTTCTGCTTCATTGGACACTAATCCGATATAATAAGCGCTCATTTCCATTCGTGCAGCTACTATTCGATTTGTACTGCCCAGAATGGTACTCACGTATTTTTCGCCTTTCACCTCGCGAACGACATTACGAATTGCTGACAGATCTGCCGGGGAAACGTAGCGTTCGTCCCACACGGTATTTCCTTGAAAATCCGTCAATGTGGCATCTGCACCATGTTGGAGCAGGATTTTCACAATCTCCGGATTTTTTGTTGACAACAGGGGTGTTGTAGCGGAGTATCCCCGAGCGTTCACATCTGCACCATGTTCAATCAGGAACTTGATGAAATCAGGTGAAACATCGCTCATGAATGATTGGTCAACCATCAACTCATCGCGCCCGAGTGTTGCACCGTTTTCAATCAACAGCCTCAATTTGTTTTCTTTATCAGCAGCAGAATCCGCGAAAGTAAGAATATATTGGAGCAACGGCTTACCATCCACCTTGCAGTTCAGAGATACACCGGCCTTTATCAATGCTTTGAGGGTGCTTATGGGAGCACCTTTCTCCAGCGCCAGAGCAAGCCATGGGGTGCGGGTGGTAGCGTCATCCTCTCGCAGGAAGTAACCTTGCGAGCACATGGTTTCCACCGTTTTCCAATCTCCGCTGAGCACGTATTTGCCGATATTCTGTACCAGTTTCTGCTCTCCGCGATTTTCCAGGTGCGACATAGTCGGCTTCTGGGCACCGCCTGTGCGGGCACTGACTGCGTTCACGACAGCGGCATAAAGCTCTGCTACATCAACATGGCCATCCTTGTTGGTGTCGGCAAGAGCCGCGCCGCTGAGAGCCTCGATGACGGAAGCTGTGAATACGCCGTTTTGCCATTCGCCGGATTCCAGAGCAAACTCTGCACCGGCGGCACCGGCCAGCACATTGATGCCGCGTCGTGTGGTACCGGTGGCAAAAAGCTCCTCGATATAGCGCTTCTTCTGAACATTATTGAATGAGGTGTCGACCTTTTTCACCTTCATGCCACGGTGCTGAATGGCTCGCACGCCGTGTGGCAGGTTCTCCATTGCCAGTGCCATTTTTTCCTCGCCTTCTTCGCCCATAGTGCCGGAGTGGCAGGTGTCGAGCAGTAGCAGTCGGTTGCGTGCAGGGGTGGATTCCAGTATGTCCAGCAGGCTATCCATCGCTATGCCGGTGGCGACGGTGTTGTCGCTATTGAAATTGTGTGGCGCATAATGGTATTCCAGATTATCGCTCAGCATACCGTGACCGGCGCAGTACATCACCACGTGGTCATGTGCTTGTGCCTGCGCCAGGAACTCCTTCACTTTATCCGTTACCACGGCACCGTCCACCTCGGCGTCCCTGAGCAGCAGAACTTCTGTTTGGCCGTCATAATAGCGGCGGAATGCCTCGGCAATATCACCGGCATCTTTCGCTGCATATTGCAGGTTCAAGGATTCATCCTGATACCGGGATACGCCCATGGCGACTACATACATTTTCGGGGCAACTGGGTCAGGCGCTTCTCCGATTATTCGAAAACGCTCGGTGTTGCCCTGTAGACCAGCTGTATCCACCGGTATGACATCTACCCAATTTCGTCCATTTACCAGTGGCAGTTGAGCTTGCAAGATCACCTCGCTTCTCGGGGCAATGTAAAGAGAATCGCTCCAACTCTGAGGTATGGCTACGCCGTTCATTCGCACATCAACCCGTGTTACCGCTGTACCGGCTGCCCGGGCTTTGATGGCTATGGTAGCGACCGGTTGAGTGGTGCGCAGCGCCGGACGTGCCACCTGAACAGAGGGGAAATCAGCGGCCTGAGGCTCTGTGGGCATATTTTCCGGGTCGTAACCGAGTTTGCGCAGCCAGCGCTCTGTCGTGCGGCGCAGTACCTGCACTTCATCATCGCTGCCACCCACTGCTGCCAGCACGTCTGCCGGTCGATTTCGCCAGGGTGCCAGTGCTGCCATATCCACGCGTTTATTGTCCTGTAAGCAATAGAGGAAACTCTCGCAGCCCGGGGTGCCGGCGTAGCGACCGTCGGGTAAAGCTATGGCGAATTCATTCCCGCTGTGCAGGTAAATGCAGCACAGTTCGCTCATTTTGGCGGACTGAATATCGAAGTGGTAAATCTGCCATACATTACTGTTCAAGGGAATGCAGAACCACTGTCGGTCGCTGAGCCAGATGGGAGTCTGGTCTTTTGACCAAGTGGCCCCGCCATCGGCTATGGCTTGGACTTCAAGAGTATTTGTATTGATGATATTGACACTCCAACCATTTTCGCCCGCAGCTACCCAGTAAGCGCGCGAGGAATCCCCCGGCACGCGGTTGAAGACACTCAATGAGCCACAGCCATGATAATTCTTGATTTTCAACAAGCCATCGACTTTATGACCGGTGTATTCATTGTCGTTGCCAGATTCCCAATCATTATTGTAATCACTCCATGCAACGACATCGTAGATTCGATTGTTCTCACTATCCCAAACCAAATCGCCGACCCATGCGGATTCGCCACGTACGACCCAACAGTAGACGCTTGTGGTATACCATCCCATATCGGTCTCGCCAATGCGTGCATCAGAGGGGCATGCCTCCGGCGTACCCACAAAACCGCTTTCGGAAAATATCGGATAAAGCTGCTTTTTGTCTGTATCATACAGATATGCTATTGCTATATCAGTACACTCGCTGCTGGTTTCAACGTAATACAGATTCCCGGTTGCATGGCTGATAATCCATTCTTTGGAAATATCCAGACCTTCGATTTGCAGTGCGTTGGGGCCTTGCCCGGTTTCCTGCTCCGTTTCCTGCTCCGTTTCCTGTTCGGCTTCTTGCTCGGTTGGTTTAATCTGGGCTATTTCTTTCCTCTTCACAGAAAGAGATTCCGCATCGATATCTTCGACTCTAAGAGGAGCTTGGCCTGATTGGAAGGTCGAAACCAAATCGCGCAACGCGGGAACCTCCGCAAGCTTGTGGGGAGGTTGTTCCGGAGATATGTAAAACCCTTCAGAATCCGATAATTTATCAAGGTGTCGGAATGCCGGTTTGCGGAAGACTTTGCCTGAATGTTTGGGAATATCGTCTCGTCTTGATGTACCATATAAATCATCCAGCCCTAAAGATTGGTATTCTGTATCCAGTGTGCAGAAGTCAATGGCAGAACATTCCATACCCCCTGCGTATAAGGCACCGTTATAGATATACATATACCTGTATCCCAAACGACCGGTACTTGCATCGTATTGATAGAAATCGTCAGCTTTTCTTGAGCTGATATCAGCTGAGAGAAAATACCGAAGTGAACGACTGTCCCAGAAATCAACCGTCGAATCATTTTTTACGGTGGCAATAATATCGTCATTAGCCAGCATGCAACCACCACGGAACGTGTCAAAAGTACGCGCATACAAAATCGGCGTATTCAATTTGGCATCATTATACAAATCAATCGTCTTTTTCTCTTCGGAGTATTCGTCTGTTTTAGAAACTTGATCGGGCAGTTGACTGATATCTACCGGCACTGTAAAGGGGGCAGATGTGTCAAAATTTCCCTGCGATGGCGTAGGCTTCGGCATGGGGAAATCTCCCGGATTCACGCCACCTTTCGCAGCGACAGCTGTCCATTTTGAAGCCGCGATGATATTGCGTTTCATTCCCAGCGCCAGTTCACAGCAGATGGCCAGTCGCGCAGCCGCATCGGCATTTCCTGCTTCTGCCGCACTTCGTAACAGTGGCAGGGCTTTAACATAGTGCCCGGTATCGTAATACCGGATGGCTAATTCTGCGGCGGCCTGAGTGTGCCCCAAAGCTGCTGCTCGTTCGGTATATGCCAACATTTTGGCGTTGTTGCCGATGGCTGCATAGCATTGAGCCAAGGTATATTGACCCTCGGCATCGTCGGCTGAAATCACTTGCTCGTAAAGCCGTGCGGCCTCTGCCGGATTTTTTTCCACCCCATTGCCGGTGGCGTAGCAGTCGGCCAGAGCCCGTTTAGCCTCGGGCATGACTTCGGCTGCAGCTTTGTACCATTTTACAGCAGTGGCAGGGTCTTGCAGGGCTCCGGTGAGGTAGAATGAGCAGAGCTTGCGCAGGGCGACTTCATCCCCCAATTCGGCGAATGGTGTGAGCCACCAAGCGGCATCGCTTGCAGATTGAGCTACGCCACGCCCATGTTCACAGCGGTCGGCCATTTCACGCTGTGCGTCTTCATCTCCCTTTTCTGCCAGAAATTGATAGTAGCGGGCAGCAGCTGTTTCATCTTTCGGCACCAGCTTGCCCTCGGCGTACAGAGAGGCCAGCTGACGTATGGCGTTCATATCTCCCGTTTCTGCCATTTGGGTCAGTAGCTCGATGGCTTCGTTCCCTCGATTTTCGGTCAGGTACTGCTGAGCCCGTGCTGCAAGTTGTTCCGGTTGGTTCATGTACCACCACCAAACGGCCACACCACCGCCGCCGGCTGCCGTAAGAAGCCCGAGGGATATCAGAATAAGGAGAGTTTTCTTTTTCATGCTAACGTAATAAGCTGGAACTTGCCTGTTATTTTAGCATTTTCTACCCGGATATAAAGAATAAAAACGGATTTTTTGTAATTCGACTTATAAAGCACCGTTTCCTGCAGCTGTCAGGGACAGCTTTGAAGGGAGAAAGTAAAACGCCCTGCTGTGCGCAGGGCGTTGATAAAAGTAAGATGTATTCGCAGGCGTATCAGTGCGGAGCAGGTACGAAATGCACCTTAACACCACTGGCCGAGCGAGTATAAGTGCGGGGGCTCTGAGCTGCAGGCGTGGGTTGCTGCTGGGCCACGGGAGTCGGCATTGACTGAGCCGTGGAAGCCGGCTTTTTCTGTTCTGCAGGCGTGGGCTTCTGTTCCTCTGGAGCGGGTTGCTGAGCCACGGGAGCTTGTTTCTTCTGTTCTGCAGGAGCGGGCTGCTTAGCTACAGGAGCCGGTGCCAGTTGCTCTGCAGGCGTGGGCTGCTGCTGGGCTACGGGAGCCTTCTTTTTCTTTTCCGCCGGAGAGGGTTCCTGAGGCGCGATGGCTTGCGCCAGCTGTTCAGCAGGTGTGGGCTGCTGTTGAGCTACGGGGGGAGCAGACGGGGCGGGGACTACCACCAACTGCTCGGCGGGAGTGGGCTGCTTTTGTGCAGCAATCGTTTTGCCCATACGTGCCTGTTGTTCAGCTACTGTGCCCACGAAGGTGGGGTAGCAGGCCTCTACCTCCTTGTTAACAATGATTTTTGTGCGCCCGGTGGCGGTGATGCTGTAAAGTTCACTTGCCATACGCCCGGGGGTACGAATACAACCGTGCGAGAGCTGGCGGCCGGCGCGAACTCTGCCGGTGTGCATACCGATGCCGGTAGCGGTCATGCGATGCCAGTTGGGCATGGGAGATCCCTCAAACTTACCGCCCGCAGGGATGGAGTCCGAGCGAGTGTTGGCGTTGCTGTTCACGCATTTGCCCTCGGCATCGAATATTTTTCCCCAGGTGCGAGAGGTATAATCTTTCTTTTTCTCGAGAACCGGGAAAGTGCCTGTGGGGGTGGGGTGATTACTGGTGCCGGTGGAGACAGGCCAGTCGGCTGCTACCTTGCCATCTACATACAGACGCCCACGCTGCTGCGAAAGGCAGATGTAGATGGGGCAATCAGGAGTTGCTTTCTTCATCAACTCCGAATTGCGGTAGATAACCATGGTATTCGGGTATTTGGGTATGGCCTTTACGAAAAGCTCATATCCATCGGGCTTAATAATCCCTTGGGGCTGAGTTCGGTAACTGCACGCGTTGAACAGTACCGGAACTGCGAGCCCCATCAGACAGCAGAGGTAGTTGGAGATTGATTTCATGGTGAACGGTATGGTTATTTGATGACAACTTTAGTGCCTACAGGAGTGTTGTCGAAGAATATCTTGGCCATATCCCCCGGCAGGCGTATGCAGCCGTGGCTTTCGGGAGCGGAGGTCACAAAACCTTCGTGCATCCAAATACCCGTGTTGGTAATCTGCATGCCATAGTTCATGGGGGCTCCCTTGTAAATGCCACCGGGCGGCATGGGCTGACCGGCTGTGTAGTCTGCTATGAGGGTATTGCCCATGGCATCGACTACGCTGCCGTAGGTGGAGGACTTATGATCTTCGTCTTTGCTGAGGATTTTGAAGGTGCCGGCAGGTGTGCCGTGACCGGCTTTGCCCGAGGAGATAGTGCTGCTGCCGACATATTGATTGGCAATGTAGTATTTAGCCTGCTGCAGCTGAGTGTCGATGATAATGAGGTGTTCGCCCTCCAGTCCTTCGGGGCAATCCCAGTGGCCGTGAGCCACTGCCTTGTGCGGGTCAATCTTTATGCGCTCCGGGCGGAAGGCATAGCCCCCTTGGGCCATGGCGGCCAGGTCGTTCTGGGTGGAGCAGGCTGTCAGCAGTGCTGCCGTGGCAGCTGTTATTGTAAGATATTTCTTCATCAATGTCTTGCTGTTATTTGAATAGCGCTTGCATACGCGCTTCACCTTTATGCACATATATCCTCATTTTGTCAAGTTTTTTTAACCTCTTACTCGGTCAGTAATATCTACAATTTACAATCAGTCGCAACTTTTGTATCGACAAAAAACCTCCGATGCTTTCCGCATCGGAGGTTTTCTCTGTAAGTCTGTTCCAACCGCGATTATTCCTCAATCATGACCTGCATACCGATATGCACTCGGGAAAAGAGAGTGAGCATATCCTGCGGGGAAAGGCGTACACAGCCGTGGGAGGCCGGGGTGCCCAGCAGCTCCACCTCGTTGGTGCCGTGTATGTAGATGTAACGGGAGCGGGTATTGGCGTTGTGGGGTTCCAGCCCATGCAGGGCAATGATGCGGGTCAGGATGGCATCCTCCCCCCGGGCGGCGGCGGGGTAAGTCCCCACCGGCAGACGGCTGCGGAACACAGTCATGAGCGGGGCGTTCTCCCCGTGCAGGCTGCAAATTTCGAAGCGCCCCAAGGGGGTTCGCCCGGAGCCGGGCTCCGAGCCCACACCGGCCTTGCCTGTGGAGCAATCGAAGCAGAGCTCACCCAGGCGAAGCCGTTGGTCACTGATGGAAACCAGAATCATGGTGGGATGTTGAAGGTTGAATATTGAATGTTGAAAGTGCAAAGCTTGGCTCGCGGCGCGAGCAGGATGCGGAGCTTGTACCTCACTTTCTGCCCGCGCTTAAAGGCGCGGGGCGGTAGCGGTTGCTCGGCATTGCTTTATTTGTGAGCGGAGCGAACGGAACCCTAAACTTTCAACATTCAACATCCAACATTCAACTTTTAATATCTATACATCTCCGCCTTGTAGGGGCCCTCGACCTTCACGCCGATGTAGTCGGCCTGCTTCTGCGTGAGGGTGGTGAGGTGCACACCGAGCTTGGCAAGGTGCAGGCGAGCGACCTCCTCGTCGAGCACCTTGGGCAGCACCTGCACGGTATTGGCGCGGGTGCCACGCTCCTGCCACAGGGCAATCTGAGCCAGCACCTGATTGGTGAAGCTGTTGCTCATCACAAACGAGGCGTGACCGGTAGCGCAACCCAGGTTCACCAAGCGGCCCTCTGCCAGCAGGTACAGGCTGTGGCCATCGGGGAAGGTGTACTTGTCCACCTGCGGTTTGATGTTGGTGCATACAATCCCCTCGCGGTTCTGCAGTCGAGCGACCTGAATCTCGTTGTCAAAGTGACCGATGTTGCACACGATAGCCTGATCCTTCATCTTCTCCATGTGCTCCAGAGTAATGATATCGCAGTTACCGGTGGTGGTCACATAGATATCGGCCATGCCGAGGGTATCCTCAACCGTGAGCACACGGTAGCCCTCCATAGCAGCCTGCAGAGCGCAGATGGGGTCAATCTCGGTCACAACGACCTGAGCACCCAGCCCGCGCAGAGCCTGAGCGCAGCCCTTGCCCACATCGCCATAACCGCAGATAACGGCTACCTTGCCGGCAATCATCACGTCTGTTGCGCGCTTAATACCGTCCGTCAAGCTCTCACGGCAGCCGTACAGGTTGTCGAACTTGCTCTTGGTCACGGAGTCATTCACATTGATGGCCGGGAACAGCAGGCGACCGTCGCGCTCCATCTGGTACAAGCGGTGCACGCCGGTGGTAGTCTCCTCGCTCACGCCCATGATTTCGGGCATCCAGCGGTGGAAAATACCGGGCTGCTCGGCGGCAATGCGCTTGAGCAGAGTCTTAATCACACCCTCTTCCTCGCTGCCGGAGGGGGTGTTCACCCAGTCGTCGCCGGCCTCCATCTCATAACCTTTGTGCAACAGCAGGGTCACATCGCCACCGTCGTCCACAATCAGCTCGGGGCCCTTGCCATCGCGGTGGCTCAGAGCCTGCCACGTGCAATCCCAGTACTCCTCGAGGGTCTCGCCCTTCCAAGCAAATACGGGTACCCCCGCAGCGGCAATGGCAGCGGCAGCGTGATCCTGAGTCGAGAAAATGTTGCAGGAAGCCCAGCGCACCTCAGCACCGAGAGCCACGAGGGTCTCGATCAGGATGGCGGTCTGAATGGTCATGTGCAGAGAGCCGGTAATACGCACACCGGCCAGGGGCTGCTGGGGGCCGTACTTCTCACGGCATGCCATCAGGCCGGGCATCTCGTACTCCGACACCTGAATTTCCTTGCGTCCCCACTCCTTCAGGGATATATCTGCTACCTTATAGTCTGCTGTTGAGTTCATGTCGGGGCAGATTGTACCCTTTCTCGCGTCATTCGTCAATTCTAAGTTGACTTACAAGCGCAAGTTATGTAAATTACAATCTGCAATTTACAATCTACAATTTTTAAGTTCGGCACCTTCGGTGACGGAAAGGAAGCCAAGCTTATACCACCGTTTACGCCCCTCGGCATCAGGCCGAGGGCGGCGGTAACCAAGGCTCGAGCTTCGCATTCACTCAGGCGAAAGCCTGCATACTCCTACATTGTAAATTGTAGATTGTAGATTCCTTCTGTTATGTCCTCTCGCATCCTCACACTTTCGTTCCTGATATCGATATCAGCCGCGATTGCCGGCGCAGCTCCCTCTGCCCCGGTACAGGTCAGCCCCGCAGTCATTCCCCTGCCCCTGAGCATGCAGGTGAGTACCGGCCAGCCCGGCTTCAGCCTGCAGAACGGCATCATGGTGCACTACAGCGTGAGCCGCAGCGAGCTCGGTCGCGCCGCCATTCGCGCCCTCATGGCTGCGGGTCTGCCCGTTCTGCCCGAGGAGAACTCCGGCGAGCTCACTGTGGAGGTCGTCAAGAACGCCAACCCCGAGTGGCACGCCATCAGCGTTACCCCTGAGGGTATCGTGCTGAAAATAGCCGACGAAAAAGCCCTGCCGCTCGCCGCCCAAACCTTGGCCCAGAGCATGGTGACAGATGCCGAGGGGCAGCCTGCTCTCCCCTGCATGCAGGTGGAGGACGCCCCGCTGCTGTCCTACCGCGGGCTCATGCTCGACCCCTGCCGCCACCCGCTTACCACCGAGGAAACCTGCAAAATGCTACGCATCATGGCGCGCTACAAGCTCAACCGCCTGCACTGGCACTTGGCAGATGATCAGGGCTGGCGCATAGAAATAAAGAGTTACCCCCGCCTGACAGAGGTGGGCTCCCACCGGGCCGAGACCCCCACGTTGGCCAACCACGAAATCGGTGACGGCACACCCACCAAGCCCTTCTATTTCACACAGGAGCAGGTACGCTACATTGTGAACTACGCCAACAGTCTGGGCATAACCGTTATCCCCGAAATCGAGGTGCCCGGCCACTCCTCTGCCGCCATTGCAGCCTACCCCGAGCTGGGTAACAGCGATATTCCCGGCTATGCCCCGCGCGTGGCCACCACATGGGGTGTGCTGCCCTACACCTACGCCCCCAAGCCCGTAACCATGGAATTCCTCGAGAAGGTATTTGCCGAGGTATGCGAGCTGTTCCCGCGGGCAGAGTTCATTCACATCGGTGGCGACGAAGCCCCGCGCGACCAGTGGCAGCGCAGCCCCTATGTGCAGCAGTTCATGCAGCGCCACGGCATGCGCCATGCCGGCCAAGTGCAGCACTGGTTCACGCACCGCATGGCCGAGCTGCTGGCCAAGCACGGTCGCCGCTTGGTCGGTTGGGATGAAATCATCGACGACGGCGCCGTGCCGGGGGATGCCGTGGTAATGTACTGGCGCTCCTGGGTGCGCCCCAGTTCCCTGCGCCGCGCTCTGCGTGCCGGGCACGATGTCATTCAATCCCCCGACTCGCACTTCTACTTCAACTTCAGTCAGGGCAAACTGCCCGCCGATCCCCGCTACAAGCCCCACGGCTGCCTGACAGCAGAGCAGGACTGGCGCCACGTCTACTCCTACAACCCCATTCCCGCCGGCATAAGCCCCGAGCAGCGCCGACACCTCATCGGCCTGCAGGCAAACTGCTGGAGCGAGAGCATAGCCGACGGCAACAAGCTCGAGTACCAGTGCGTGCCCCGCATCTGCGCCTTGGCCGAGGTCGCTTGGCGCCCCGCCGAACTGCGGAATGCCGACGAGTTCCTGCAGCGCATTCTCGCCCATTATCCTTGGTTCGACGCTCAACAAATCAACTACCGCCGCGAAGACGGAAGCCCTAGGAAAGGGGAGTAATGTTTAATGTTGAAGGTTGAATGTTGAAAGTTTTGAGTTCCGTTCGCTTCGCTCTCAGATAGGGCAAAGCCAAAGCAACGGCTACTACCCCGCGCCTTTAAGCGCGGCCAGAAAGTGTGGCACAAGCTCCTCACCGTGCTCGCGCAGCGAGCCTAGCTTTACACTTTCAACATTCAACATCCAACATTCAA
>JAZRSQ010000049.1:0-26787 GCA_045651585.1 Akkermansia sp. | reverse complement strand
CGTTGAACTTAGGACCGAAGGGAGCCTTAGCACCGAACTTGGGACCGAAGGGGCGACGACCCTGCTTGTTGAAACCGCACTTGGGAGCCTGGGGACGCTGACCGTTGAACTTGGGCCCGAAGGATCCACCACCCAGCTTGTAGAAGCCGAAACCCTTGTGGTGGCGCTAGCCGTGGAACATGTGGCCCTTGCGGTCGCCGCGCTTGCCCTGGAACTTACCCTTGCGGTCGCCACGCTTGCCGTGGAACTTACCCTTGCGGTCACCGCGCTTGCCCTGGAACTTACCCTTGCGCTCACCGCGCTTCTGGAAAGCAGCCTTTACAGCCTTCTTCTCTTCGTCGTCGATCTTGCCGTCCTTGTTGGCGTCGAACTTGTTCATGAACTCGGCCTTGGCGTACTCCTTAACGGCCTTCTTCTCATTGTCGTCGATCTTGCCGTCCTTGTTGGCGTCGAACTTAGCCATGAACTCAGCCTTGCGAGCCTCGATGAAAGCCTTGCGGTCCATCTTGGGAGCGGCGGGGGCGACCTGAGCGGCCTGAGGGGCGGGAGCTACCTGCGGCTGAGCCTCCTGAGCGAAGACCGGCAGAGCGGCTACGATGGCGATGATGATGGATTTCTTCATAATCTGATTTTTGTTTGCAGTTAAGAGTTTTTTGAGCCTTGGCGGCTGCTTACATGTGGTAGAACGTTACGTGCTACAAAAAATCTACAGAAAAAAATAAAAAAAATACTAACAGAAATGCAGCGAATTGTTATTTTGTGCTCATGTAAGCGCGAAATAAAATGAGGCAAAGCGACATACGGCACCACTATGTCTGGCATGAGCTCACTTGGCGCTTGTCATCAGGGAAATAAGAGGGTATGATAGGGGGCAGACATGAATACATACAAGATTGCAGTGCTGGCGGGTGACGGAATAGGCCCCGAGGTCATGGAGCAGGCTTTGCGCGTGCTGGATGCCGTGGAGGCAAAGTTCGGCTTTGCCACCGAGCGTAGCGCCTGTTATGTGGGTGGCGCAGGTATTGACAACTGTGGCAAGGCTCTGCCGGCTGAAACTCTGGCAGCCTGTGAGGCGGCAGATGCCATTCTCTTCGGCTCAGTCGGTGGCCCCAAGTGGGATACCTTGCCGCCCGATGAACGCCCCGAGCGCGGTGCCCTGCTGCCGCTGCGCCGTCATTTCAACTTGTATGCCAACCTGCGCCCGGGTATCTGCCTGCCTGAGCTGGTGGATGCCTCTCCCATCAAGAACAGCATCATTCCCCAAGGCTTCGACATTCTCTGCGTGCGTGAGCTTACCGGCGGTATGTACTTCGGCGAGCCTAAGTTCTACGGCGAGCGCGATGGCGAGACCGTGGCTCTCGATACCCTGTTCTACAAGAAGAGCGAGGTGGAGCGCATTGCTCACGTAGCCTTCGAGGCCGCTCGCGGTCGCAGTGGTCGCCTGTGCAGCGTGGACAAGGCAAACGTGCTGGCCTCCTCGGTCATGTGGCGTGAGGTCATGAACGAGATTGCCCCGCAGTACCCCGATGTGCAGCTCACCCACATGTATGTGGACAACGCCGCCATGCAGCTGGTGCGCAACCCCAACCAGTTCGACGTGATGGTGACAGAGAACACCTTCGGCGATATTCTGACCGATGAGATGGCTATCGTATGCGGTTCTCTGGGTATGCTGCCCAGTGCCTCCCTCTGCAAGAACGGTGAGAGCACCTTCGGCCTGTATGAGCCCTCCGGCGGTTCGGCTCCCGATATCGCAGGGCAGGGCATTGCCAACCCCATTGCGCAGATTCTTTCCATGGCTATGATGCTTCGCTACTCCTGCCACGAGACCGCTGCTGCCGATGCTGTGGAGGCTGCCGTGCGCTCCGTCATTGCTGCCGGCTATCGTACCGGTGACCTGAGCACCGGCGCTGAAGGCGAAATCCGTGTGGGTACTGTCGGCATGGGCGATGCCATTATCGCCGCTATCTGATAGCAGATTTCAGAAAAGCATGAAGGGCAAATCCTGCGGGGATTTGCCCTTCATCGTTTTTATTTTTTGAGCCAGACCAGCAGCAGTGCAATGTCTGCCGGGGTAATGCCCGGTATGCGCGAGGCCTGCCCGATGGTGCCGGGGCGAATGCGACTGAGCCGCTGGCGAGCCTCGGTTTTCATGGCCGGAATGGCATCGTAGTCAATGTCGGCGGGTATGCGCTTGTCCTCCTGCCGTTGTATGCGCTCTGCCGTCACGCGCATGCGGTCGATATGGCCGGCATAAACAACCTCGATAGCGATGGGTTCCCACAGGTCAGCGGGGAAGGTAGCCTGCAGCTCGGCGGGGAGGTTCTGCCATTCGTTGCCGGGACGGCGCAGCCAGAGGTTGAGGTTTACCCCGGGCTCCACCTTGATGCGGTTGGTGAGTTCTACGCCATCCTGAATGGCGCTCAGTCGCTCAGCGGCAGCGGCACCACGCTCCGGTGAGAGCAGCCCAAGCTCTGCAGCCAGCGGGGAAAGGCGCAGGTCGGCGTTGTCCTGTCGCAGCAGCAGGCGCATTTCTGCACGGCTGGTGAACATGCGGTAGGGTTCATCTGTGCCGCGGGTTACAAGGTCATCCACCATCACGCCCAGATAGGCTTGGTCGCGGCGCAGAATGAGCGGTTGCTTGCCTTGCAGCGCCAGCATGGCATTGGCGCCTGCCAGCAGCCCCTGACCGGCGGCTTCCTCGTAGCCGCTGGTGCCGTTAATCTGCCCGGCAAAGTACAGGCCGCGCACGCGCTTGGTTTCGAGGGTGGGCTGCAGCTCTGTGGGGGGCACAAAGTCGTACTCCACGGCATAGCCGGGGCGTATGAGCTCGGCGTGCTCCAGCCCGGGTATGCTGTGCACAATGTCCTGCTGCACCGAGAAGGGCAGGCTGGAGGACAGGCCGTTGAGGTAGTACTCGTCGGTACTGCGGCCCTCGGGTTCGATGAATATCTGGTGGCGCTCCTTCTCGGCAAAGCGCACGACCTTATCCTCGATACTGGGGCAGTAGCGGGGGCCGGTGCCCTCAATCACACCACCGAAAAGTGGGCTGTACTGCAGGTTGTTGCGTATGATGTCGTGGGTGCGCTCATTGGTGTAGGTCGAGCCACAGGCCATTTGCTGTAGCTCAAAGTCCGAATCGGCCAAGTAATTGAGCGTGCAATGAGGCTCACGGGAACGGCTCAGGACGTCGCGGGAGATATTGCTGAAGAGGGGGGGCGGTTCGTCGCCCGGTTGCATTTCCAGCGAGCTGAAGTCGATGGTGCTGCCCTTGATACGCGGGGACGTGCCGGTTTTGAAGCGCGCAAGCGGGAAACCCAGTTTGGCCAGACTTGCCGATATGCCCGTGGCTGCTGCGCCCAGACGCCCACCCGGCAGGTGATCCATGCCCACATGGAGTAGACCTCGCATGAAGGTACCACTGCAAAGCACCACGGCGCGGGCTGCTATCTTCTGCCCCCAAGTGGTGGTTACACCGGTCACATGCCCGTTGTCTGTCACGATTTCAGCGGCGTCTCCCTGCACAAGCTGCACACCGGGTGCGGTCTCCATAACCCACTTCATGCGGGCGCGGTAGGCGAGCTTGTCGCATTGGGCTCGGGGAGCCCGCACACTGGGGCCCTTGCTGGCGTTGAGCATGCGGAACTGAATGGCTGTGGCATCTGTATTGAGCCCCATGGCGCCACCTAGGGCATCGATTTCGCGCACGATATGCCCCTTGGCCAAGCCACCGATAGCCGGGTTGCAGCTCATCTGGCCTATGGTGTCGAGGTCATGGGTAATGAAGGCCACTCGGCCACCCAGACGAGCGGCTGCGAGAGCCGCCTCGATTCCGGCGTGTCCACCACCGATAACAGCTATGTCGAATGTTTGGGACATGGGAAAATGAATTCTGATATTACAGGGAGAGACTTGATTCGGCCATCATCAGTAACTTGACACATTCTGTGTGACCGTTCATTCTGGCATAGTTCAGAGGGGTGTTGCCGCTCATGTCCTTCAGGTAGGGGGTCGCACGTGAGTTCAGCAGTACTTTTACAGTATTGATGTCCCCGTTCTTGGCTGCGGCATGAAGTGCAGTGCGCCCCGTGTTGTTCCTATAGTTGACCATGGCTCCTGCCTTGATGAGCAATTGGGCGCAGTATGTCTTGCCATGAGCTGCGGCTATGATGAGAGCCGTTTCGTTGTTGCGGTCTTTTTTGTCTACTGCAGCTTTTGCGCCCAAGAGTAATTGCAGGCATTCAGCATGTCCCAATTTGGCCGCCTGGTGCAGCAGCGGTTGTGAATTGTTACCCTGTTCCGGGTCTGCTCCTTTTTGGAGTAGAGCCTGAGTGCAGCGAGGGTAGTTGTTCTGCACGCTCCAGTACAGCAGACTGCGCCCGCTATTGTCGGTTTCATTTGGAGAGCAGCCGCGGTCGAGCAAGAGTCGTACACACTCAGTATGGCCCTCGTAACAGGCTCTGTAAAGGGGGCTCGGACATTTGTCGACAGACGGTAAGGTGGCACCTTTGTTGAGTAGTGCACGTACGCAGTTTGCGTAACCGTTTTCTGCCGCTTCGTGCAGCAAGGTGGTGCCATCTGTCTTTTCCTCATTCGGGTTTGCGCCGGCATCCAGCAGAGCAATCATGCATTCCGGGCGATTGACCAGCAGTGCTGCATGGAGGGCGCTTTCTTCGTTTTCTACCGTTTGCTGAACATCGGCTCCTGCTTTGATGAGAGTGAGCAGGGTTTGCATGCTGCCATCCCTGACCGTGTTGAGCATGACCTTTGCGTAATCTTTGGGTAAGATATGTCGTTTGCTCAAATCTGTGGCAGCATGGAGCATGTCGGCACATTCTGTGTGGCCGTTTTGCTGAGCAACTTCTTCGGGGGTGAGTCCGGCAGCGTTTCGGCTCAGGAAATCGGCTCCGGCAGCCATCAGCAAGCGCAGACAGAGACGATGGCCACCTGCAGCCGCAACATGAACAACGCTGTCAGCAGTGCCTGAGCTTGCTGCTATGTCAGCCCCTGCAGACAAGAGCGGTTCGATGGCTGAGCTGCTGCCGTGTTCGGCTGCCACCAGCAGGGGCGTAAGCCCTTTTTCGTTGCGGGCATTGACATCTGTTCCGGCTTGTAACAGGAGTGTGACCGATGCCGGATTTTCATCAATGATTGCCTGAAAGAGCGCAGATTCGTATTTGTCTTGGATTCCCAGCTGTTTCAGAGCGGCCAGAGCCAGAACTTTGAGAAAGTCCGGTTTTTCTGTTTTGCAGAGCTGAAGGACCGTTTGTTCCTCTGCATTGACTGCGTTTACATCGACTCCACGGTCAATCAATTTTTGAATGAGAGTTACATCGTCGCACAGGATAGCCAAGTGCAGTGCAGTCTGTCCATCCGGGCTTGTGCCCAAAGCATTCGCCCCTTTATCGAGAAGGAGATGTGCACAATTCGGGTGATTGTTCTTAAGCGATACAAGCAGCGCAGTCCAGCCGGTTGAAGTCTTAATTTCCGGGTTGGCCTCTTTCTCCAGCAAAGCTTTGGCACAGGCGGTGTGGTCTGAGTTGCAGGCTATGAAAAGAGCTGTGTGCCCGTTTTTGTTGATGGCGTTGATGGGGGCGCCGGCGGTTATCAATTCTTTAACGCAGTCAGCACGGCCATGTTCACATGCTCTGTGCAGTGGGGTTTCGCCGGAGGGGGCAACGGCATCTGTACGGGCACCGGCTGCCAGTAATTGCTGCAGGATGGTGAGGTTGCCGTTTTTGGCGGCAATGAATAGTGCCGTTTCTCCATTGGCGATAGCGTGAACATCTGCCCCGGCTTGCAAGAGCATGCTTACGCACTCCGGGCTGTCTGAACTTGTGGCAACATGGAGCAGGGAGGGCTTGTTGCCTTCCTGTACGTTGGGCGAGGCTCCCGCTGCCAGCAGAAGCTTCATACACTCCGGTTTATGGGCTCTTGTGGCTTCGCTCAGGGCTGTGGCATTGCCCTTATCTTTTGCCTGAGCGTCGGCTCCGTTGTCCAGCAACAGTTGCACGCAATCGGTATGCCCGCCCTTTGCCGCCAAGTGCAGCGCTGTGCGACCATACGACGTGGTAAAGCGGACGTTTGCCTTGGCAGCAAGATGCCGGCGCAGAAGCTCCGAATCGCCCTTTTCTGCGGCCTGAAGCAGCAGCTCGTCGACGCTGATATCGCTGCTCTCATTTGAGCTTTCTCCCTCGGTTTGATTTTTGTCCGTCGACTGAGGTGGTTTTTCAATGGTAGTCGACGGCGCAATACGGGGAGTCTTGTCGGCTGAGTATTGAGAGGGAGGAGCTTCGCTCGGCAGGTACAGGAAGGCAACCCCGGTTATGGCCAGCGTGCCTACACTGAGAATGACAATGTTGAGTGCAATTCTGGTGGAGCGATACCGCATGAGCCGGGGTGTCAGGTGGCTGATATGGCTTTAGCAATGCATTCTGCCGCGTCGGGGCGGGACTGTGCGCGCATAGCTTCCTCCATGGTGGTGCGGGCGGCATCATTCATGATGGTTCCATGCACGAAGTCGTGTACCTTCTCGATGGTCAGATCTGCTTGCTGGTACATGACGGCGGCACCGGCATCGCTGAACACTCGGGCGTTGTAGCTCTGGTGGTCGTCCGCAGCAAAGGGGAAGGGAACCAGCAGGCAGGCCTTGCCGATAAAGGAGAGCTCGGTGAGGGTGGAGGCACCGGAGCGGGCAATCACGCCGTCTGCTGCAGCATAGGCTGCAGGCATGTCGGAGCAGAAGCCGATAACGGAGATGTTGGGGGCACCGGCTGCCAGTCCGTTCACTCGGTCGTAATCCAAACGTCCGGCAATCACGAAATAGTGAACATCGGGGTCGGCCTTGGCGGCATCGATGAGCAGGCTGTTGAGATTGCGTGCGCCTTGGGAACCGCCTGTCACCAGAATGACGGGCTTGTCCTGCGGCAGACCGAGCTTTTCTCTGGCCTCATTTCGGGTGGGCAGGTGGCGCAGCTCATCGCGTACCGGGGTGCCGGTTACAATGCAGCGGTGACCACCGAAACGGGCAACGGCCTCCTTCAGTCCGACCATGACAGCTGTGCACCAGCGGGCGGTCATACGGTTGGATTTGCCGGGCATGGCGTTGCTCTCGTGCACGTAAGTGCGCAGCCCCATATAGTGACCGGCCATGACCGGTGCCAGTGAGGTAAAGCCACCCATACCGATGACGACATCTGCCTGTTCCTTGCGAATGATGCTGCGGCAGGTCAGCCAAGAGCGCAGCATCTTCCACAGAAAGCCGGGCATTTTCGGGGAGAACGTAGCGGGCTTGGCTATGGCCTGTACGGTGTGGAACTTCAGATCACCGTACTTGCGGGATGCCTCGGCATCTACCTCTTTTTGCGAAATAAGCAGCACAGGGTTATGTCCCATGCTGCGTAATTGCTGAGCCACGGCGATGCCGGGGAAAAGATGCCCGCCGGTACCACCGCAGGCAATGATGACGTTGAGAGCTCTGTTCATGGCTTGTTGTTTTCCTGTAGTCTGCGGGCGGGCCAATAGACCTCCCTCTTGATGGGTGTATGTCGTTGTATACTGGTCAGCAGACCGATGGCAAATATGGTGAATACCAGATTGGTGCCACCGTAGCTGATAAAGGGTAAGGGTAGGCCGGAGTTCGGCAACATGGAGGTGACCACCATCATGTTGAGCATGGCCGGCCAGAAGATGGTGAATACCAGACCCGTTGCCAGCAAGCGGCCGAAGGTATCGGTTATCTGCAGTGCCAGTACAATGCCCGACAGGGTAAGCACGGTGAAAAGTATCAGCACGCCGGCAGTACCCACCAAGCCCCATTCTTCACCTACTTCTGCAAAAATAAAGTCGGTATGGGCAAAGGGCAGGTTGCCGAACTTTTCAATACCATCGCCCAATCCCACGCCGGTTATACCGCCACGGGCCAGTGCCAGAATAGCAATCCACTGCTGACGCCCGGCTTCACGACTGTATTTTTCGGGGTCGAACCAGGCATAGATACGTTCCAGTCGGTTAGCACTGCCTGTAGCTTGGTCGAACAGAACCAAGGCTCCCAGCAGGAAGCAGAGAAAAAGTACCCATGTGCGCACGCCTGCTACATACATAACACAGAACCCCGACATAGCAAGGGCGGCAGCGGTGCCCATATCCTTCTCCACCAGAATGAGCAGGAGCGGAATACCGAAGATGATGCCCGGGGCAATGAAGCCACGCCAGAAGGTCCCGGCCATTTCGCGGTGGGTGGTGTACCAGTGAGCCAGGCAAATCATGAGCACGCTCTTGGCCAGCTCACTGGGCTGAAAGCTCATAAAACCGAGGTTGATCCAACGATTTTCACCGTTGATGTTCATACCCACAATGGGCAGAAAGCAGCAGATGAGCAGTATAACTGTACCCCACCACATGAGCTTTATGAACTTGCGCAGTATGTGGTAATCGATACAGCTGATGGTCAGTGCAATGCCCAGCCCCAACAAAGCAAACTGACTTTGCTTTACTAAGAAGGTGGTCGGGTCGCCATCCTCACCCACCGGGGCGCACAGACCCGTACTGGCCACCATCATGATACCCAGAATGAGCAGGGTAATGAAGCAGAACCAGATACAGATGATACTCAGGCGGGTGGACATGGGCTACAATCGTGAAGGTTTATCAGTTGGCAACGCGCAGGGTGGCACCTACACGGATTTTACCCTCCTGCCCCTTGGCGATGTTGTTGAGCTGCATGAGCTTGGCAACGGTGGTCTTGTGCTTGCGGGCAATGCGGGCAAGGGTGTCGCCACGCTTGATGGTGTAGAGCTTGGCAGCCTCAGTTGCGGCATCTGCGGCCTGCTGGGCGGCGATGCGACGACCGGCGTCGGAGTCTGCACTTACGGGGATATTCAGATAGGTACCGCAAATGATGGTGGTGTCGCGCAGGGAGGGATTAGCCTTGCGGATAGCAGCGACAGATACCTTGTACTGAGCTGCAATAGCGTACAGGGTGTCACCGGTTGCAACAAGGTGCTTGTCGACTGCCTGCTGTGCCGGGGCAGGAGCTGCGGTTGCCTCTGCTACCGGAGCCGGGGGCTCGACGGGCTCAGCTGCAACTTCTTCTACAACGACGGGAGTTACAATTTCGGGCTCAGTGGCTACTACTGCGGGCTCTGTCGGTGCCTGAGTGATGTGGCCGGTGGTGGCAACTTCGGTACGAACCGGGTTGGCAACGGGACCGTCTACAGGCTGGGGCAGCACGTCATTGACAGGCTCTACCGGAGTGGTCGGAGCAACCGGTGCCGGGGGGGCTGTAATGGTGGCCTCGGCTATGGGACCGGCCTCGCCGGACTTAATTTTGCCGCGCAGAATCACACCACCGATGACGATGAGGTGAATGAGCAACAAGCCGATAATGAGTCGGACAATCGTCGTGCTGTTGTGGCGGTCTTCCACCAGCCCCATATTGCCATGGTACTTAAAGGTTTTGTTGATAAATGTGCGGATGAAATGTTTTTTAGGCTTTACACGAGCCATGTCTGAGTTACGGAAAGTGGAGGATTGACGCTTCATAAATGGATACAGGGGGGATGAGATTAAAGATTGAGAGTTTTGAGAACGGCTGCGCGGTAGCATTCGCCGCGCTGAACATAACCGGTGAACTGGTCGAAGGATGAGGTGCCGGGGGAGAACAGTACAACGTCGCCGACCTGAGCCTCCTGAGCGGCTGCGGTCACGGCTTGCTCAACCGTTTCCACGCGGATGGTGCGGCAGACGGGGGAGAAAGTCTGGACCAGCTGGTCGGCAATCTGTCCGAACACGATACAGCAGCGGGCTTTCTCTGCCAGCATGGGATTGATAGCTGTGTAGTCGAGCCCCTTGTCTTTGCCACCGGCAAGCAGTACGATGGGGCGGGTCTGGGAACGGACGGCAGCCTCGGTAGAGTGCAGGTTGGTGCTCTTGGAGTCATTGAGCCACAGCACGCCGTCCATCTCGGCTACGGTTTCGCAACGGTGCCCGGGAGGTGAGAAACTGCGGAGCCCGGCAGAAATATCGGCATCGCTCAGGCCGACAGCTCGGCAGGCCAGTGTGGCAGCCATAGCATTTTCGGCATTGTGAGCCTGCTCCAGTGTGGTACCGCGCAGCTGGGTGAGAGTTGTTTCGCCCTCCATGAGATAGCCACCTTTGTAGGAAAGCTGACCACAGTCACTGACCGAGGAGAACTCAGCCACGCGGGGCTTGAGACCGGGCAGGTTTTCGCCCACTCGCACAATAGCCAGCTGCTCTTCGCTCATGTTTTCGAACACGCGGAGCTTGGCATTGAAGTAGTCCTCGACCTTGGTGTAGCGATCCATGTGGTCGGGGGCGAAGTTCAGCCAGATTGCCACCTCGGGGCGGAAGTCGATGATAGTCTCCATCTGGAATGAGGAAACCTCGAGCACCGCGAACTCGGGCTGCTCGGGCAGCATAGCCAGTTCGCAGAAGGGATACCCGTAATTACCGCATGCTTTTGCGGTACGACCGGCCTGCTGCAGAACATGTTCCAGCAGAGCGGTGGTGGTGGTTTTGCCGTTGGTGCCGGTTATGGCAATGATTCGGCCACTGTAATAGTGGTAGCCCAGCTCAATCTCACCGATAATGGGTGCTCCGGCGCAGGCGAAGGCCAGAGTCCACGGAATGTCCGCCTCGATGCCGGGGGAGAGTATGATGAGCTCAGCTGCAAAGGCTTGCGCATCTGCCTCTCCCGCACCGGGGACGAAGTTCAGAGAGCTGTCAGAGCAGGTGGCTTTCGGGTTGCTGTCGAAAATGCACACCTCGCCGGCCCCCTTGGCAAGAGCCAAGCGAGCGGCGGCTACTCCACTGCGGCCGCAACCGAGAACTGCTACTTTTTTACCGGTGAGATTCATGGTCGATGTGGGCGGGGGATTGTACTATATTTTAGTGTCCCAAGCAAGAGAAAAAGAGGAACACACCGACGAATGCCAGAATGGCTGCAATAATCCAGAATCGTACGCAGACTTGGGTCTCGGTCAGACCTCCTTTCTCGAAATGGTGGTGAATGGGAGCCATGCGGAAGATGCGGCGACCCTCACCGAACTTGATGCGGGTGAACTTAAACCAGCCTACCTGAATCATGACGGAAAGAGCCTCGGCCACAAACACGCCGCCGATGATAACCAGCAGCAGTTCGGTGCCACTGCAGACAGCTACGGTACCCAGAGCACCACCCAGAGCCAGTGAGCCGGTGTCACCCATGAATACGCGGGCAGGATTGCAGTTGAACCACAGGAACCCGGCGCAGGCTGCTACGATGGGCAGCAGGAATGCAGGCATGATGGAGGTAAGCTCCATCACGTGGGTAGTGATGATGATGAAAGCGAGAGCTGCGATTATCATGCAGCCACTGGCCAGACCATCGAGGCCGTCAGTCAGGTTCACGGCATTGGAGGTGCCGATGATGACAAGCAGGGCGAGGGGGATGAAGACCCAGCCGATGTTAAGCGTGCCGTAGAACGGAACGTAGATGTTGCATACCTCGGGGCAGGCAAAATACAGGTAAACAGAGCAACCGGCAGCGGCGATGAACTGCAGGGCGATTTTGAACCAGCCGCTCACACCGTCGGTGCTCTTCTTGGTGATTTTGGCGTAGTCGTCCAGGAAACCGAGGAATGCTGTGATGGTCGTGACAATCAGACAGCACTGAATACGCGGGTCGGTGATGTCGCACACCAGCAGGGCTGTGAGAAGGGTAAGGCCGATGAGCATGAGACCACCCATGGTGGGGGTGCCTACCTTGCTGCTGTGCTCGGGAGCCAGCACGCCCTTGCGGGCCTCGCGGATGGGCTGCCCGGCTTTCATGGCGCGCAGCATGGCAATGAGCCGAGGCCCGATAATCAGCGAGCCTACGAAGGGAATGACCATTGCAAGGATGGCCAGAATCATCGGGTTTGTGTCACAAAGTCGCAGCATAACTTATTTGGTGGGTTTAAGGGTGGGGAAAAGTTCGTACATGGTGTGTTCCATACCGGCAGAGCGGGAGCCTTTGAACAGAATGGCATCCCCCGGTTCTATCATGCGGCGCAGCGCTGTGGCGGCCTCGTCGGCTGTGCTTACCAGCATGGCGGGTATCGTTTCGGCAGCGGCCTCGCACAGGGCCAGCGTTTCGGCGCATTCGGGGCCTACAACAACGACAGCGGTATAACCCAGGCCGGCGGCACACATGCCGATTTCAGCATGGGCAGCTATACCTCCTTCGCCCAGTTCTCCCATTTTGCCCAGCACGGCAAAGCAGCGTTTCGGTCCGCGCAGGGCTGCCACTGTGTGCAGAGCGGCTTTCATGCTCTCGGGGTTGGCGTTGTAGGTGTCGTCTACCACGGTGAATCCGTCGACTTCCTTGCAACCCAGGCGACCCTTGGTGAGGGCGGCAGCGGAAAGCCCATCGGCAATCTGCTGCAGGGTGCAGCCGAGTTTCCAGCCGGCGGCGGCAGCCAGCAGGCTGTTGCTCACCATGTGAGCGCCGGGAACGGGCAGGTTCACTCGGACCTCGCCTACGCCGTCAATGTGCAGGTCGTAGCTGCTGCCGGCTGTAGTGGAGCGCACGTTGAGGGCTCGCACCGGGCTTTCACACCCACCGACGGGCAGGGGAGTGGCCTTTGTGCTTGCAGCAATCGTGGCGGCAAAGTCATCTGTCGCCGGGTAAATCATGAATCCATCTTCCGGCAGAGCTCGGGCAACGGTGCACTTCTCCTCGGCAATGGCCTCTCGCGTGCCGAGGTATTCCAAGTGGGCCGAGCCGATGGTGGTGATGATGCCGATTTGCGGTTGGGTCATGCGGCAGAGCGGGGCAAGCTCGCCTGCGTGGTTCATGCCCATTTCCCAGATGGCTGCTTCGGTACCTTTTTCGGCGCTGAGAATACTCAGCGGTGTGCCGATATGGTTGTTGAGGTTGCCCTTGGTAGCAATGGCGTTGAAGCGCTGAGAGAGCACCGACAGGCACATGTCCTTGGTGCTGGTCTTGCCACTGGAGCCGGTCAGGCCCACAACATGCAGCGGGGCCAGCTGACCGCGCCACCAGAGTGCCAGCTCCTGCAGGGCAACCAGGGTATCGGGTACCAGAATGACGGTACAGGCGGGGTCGTAGTTGCCCACCAGTCGGCTCACGACCACGGCTGCGGCATCGGCCGAGGCTGCTGCCGCAAAGTTGTTGGCATCGAACCGCTCGCCGCTCAGTGCCAGAAAGATGCTGCCGGGCACAACGGCGCGGCTGTCGGTGGTAAGCCCGGCTGTGATGGCACGGGTACCCATGGCCACGGCCTGGCCGGCGGTGGCGGAAATGAGGTCACTGATGGCGATGCTCTGCATGGTGGTGGAATAAGGTTACTTCTTGCCTTCGGGTTTGCGGGAGGGAACGCTGCGACCCTCGGGGTTTTTCTCCTCGTAGTACTTGTGCACTACGGCGGAGTCAGAGAAGGTGATGGTCTCGTCTGCAAAAATCTGGTAATTTTCGTGACCCTTGCCGGCTATGAGGATGCAATCGCCGGGGCGGGCATTCTCGAGGGCTGCACGGATGGCTTCCTCGCGGTCGGTAATGCGGTGCTGCTTCTCCTTGGGAATGCCGGGCATGATATCGTCGATAATCTTCTCGGGGTCTTCGGAGCGGGGGTTATCGCTGGTGACGATGCAGACATCGCTGTAGGCGGCAGCGGCCTCGCCCATGAGCGGGCGCTTGGTGGTGTCGCGATCGCCACCGCAGCCGAACACGGTGAACACGCGGCCCTGACGGCAGAGCTGTTTCATGGTGCGGCACACGTTCTCAACGGCATCGGGGGTGTGGGCGTAATCCACAAAGCACTGCACGTTGTTCACGCTGCTCACCAGTTCCATGCGCCCCGGTACCTGCGGTGACTGGGCCAGGCAGGAGATGGCATCGCGCACGTTGATGCCGGCAGAAACGGCACCGGCCAGTGCGGCCAAGCTGTTGCTGAGGTTGAACTCACCGATGAGCGGGGTGCGTACAAGGTAAATCTTGCCTTGGTAGTGCAGTTCGTACTGGCTGCCCTTCAGGGAAACCAAGCGGGGCTCTGCGTGGAAATCGGCATCCTTGGCCAGACCGAAGGTACGCACTCGCATGATGGGGCGCAGTTCCTCAGCCAAGCGACGGCCGTACTCGTCGTCGATATTGATGACAGCCGTAGCCTTGGGAGCACCGCTGGCGGCCATTCCGGTGAAGAGGAGTTTCTTGGCCTGATAGTATTCCTCCATGTCACCGTGGTAATCCAAGTGGTCCTGAGTCAGGTTGGTGAAAATACCCACGCGGAATTCGCAACCGGCTGTGCGCTGCTGGTGCAGGGCGTGCGAGGATACCTCCATGGCGCAGGCGCGGCAGCCGTTCTTCACCATATCTGCCAGCATGCTCTGCAGTTCGGCGCAGCCCGGAGTGGTGTTGTGAGAGGGCTGGCGCTGAGCACCGTTATCGTACAGGATGGTGCCGATGAGGCCGGCCTTCTGCCAAGTGGCGCGGAAGATGGCATTGGTGAGGTAGCTGATGGTGGTCTTGCCGTTGGTGCCGGTGACGCCGAGCATGACGAGCTGCTGGCTGGGGACATCGTGCCATGCGCTCATGAGCAGGCCGTCTGCCAAGTGGCTGTCGGTTACCTGAACCCAGCATACACCGGCCTGAGCTGCTGTGGCAGGGCAGGGGGTCTCTGCAACAATGGCAACGGCACCGGCAGCAATGGCGCTGTCGATGGCGCTGTGACCGTCAAACTGTGTGCCCTTCACGGCCACAAAACAGCTGCCCGGTATCACGCGACGGCTGTCGTCTGTCAGCAGGGTGAGCGGCTTGCTCAGTTTGCCTGTCACCACGGCTCCGGGGAGCACTGAGAAGAGTTGTTTGCTGTTCATGTTTGTTGTGTGTGCTGGAGTGAATATTCGGGGTTATTTTTTCGGGGCTTCGCCGTTCTTTTCGGCCAGATATTTTTCGTAAGCTTCGGGGTCGCTCGGCTGCAGGTTCAGAACTTTGATGAACTCCTCGGCCGCTGCGCGGAATATCGGGGCTGCTACAGTACCGCCACCGGCGTTGCAATCGCGCGGATTCGGTTCGTCAATAACTGTCATGACCACCAGTCGCGGGTCATCAATGGGAAGGACGCCGGCAAAGGATACCGTGTAGAGACCTTCATAGTACCCTACGCCACCGGCTTTTACCTTCTTGGCAGTACCGGTTTTGCCACCGATGCGGAAGCCCGGTATGGCAGCCTGTGTGGCAGTACCACGACCGGCTGGGCCTTTTTTCTCGGTTACACTCTCGAGTGCTCCGCGTATGGCTCGAGCTGTGCCTTCGGACATGACTCGACAAACCGTTTGGGGTTTGCACTCGTCGTACACGGTACCATCGGCAGCGATGATGCTGTCAATCAGTCGGGGTTTCATGCGTACACCACCGTTGGCTATGGTGGCATAGACCATGGCCATGTGCAGGGGAGATACCGATACCGAGTACCCGTAGGCAATACGGGAGAAGTTCACGATGTGGTTACCGTTGGCCAGCTGGCAGGAGCCACCGCTGGGCAGGTCAATACCCGCGCTCTGGGTAAGTCCGTAGCGCTCGACGTAGTCCTTGTACAACGGCCATTTGCAGGCCATGGCTACACGGGCAGCACCGGGGTTACTGGATTTCTTGAGCATCTGCCCCACGGTGAGCACACCGTAGTTGAAGCGACCGTCGTTGATGGCTTTACTCCCGCCACCTACCGAGAACGGCTGGCAACTCACATAGGAGTTAATGCCCATTACACCATTATCCACAGCAGCTGTCACGGCCACTACCTTAAAGGTGGAACCCGGCTCATAGCGAGCCTGACAGGCAAAGTTGAAGTCACCGGTAATGGGGTTGCCTTTTTCATCTTTCAGGCTACCGCGTTTGTGGGTACCCTCGTGAGTAATGACCTCCTTTGTGTTGAGGTTGATGGCGGGGCGGCTTACCATGGCAAGTATGTCGCCTGTCTTGGGATCTACCACAATCATGCAGCCCTTCTTGGCGCGGTAGTGGCGCATGCCCTTGTCGAGAGCCTGCTCGCAGATGGTCTGCAGGCGCATATCGATGGTGAGTCGCAGGTTAAGGCCGTGTTTGGGGGCCAGATAGCGGTCGTCCTCATTGGGCAGCACCAGACCGCGGGCATTGTGGCGGTACTCTCTCAGGCCATCGGTACCGGCCAGATAGCTGTTGAACACGCCCTCCACGCCACTGGTGCCGTTGTTGTCAGCATCCACGTAACCTACTACGTGGCTGAGCATGTCGGGCACCACGTAGCTGCGGCGCAGCTCGTTCTGCACGATTACGCCGTGCACGTGTGCCTTTTTGAGTGCCTCTTTGATTTGGTCTGCGCATTCTACGGTCAGACCGCGGGCAATCTTAATCTGCTGGCGATAGCGGCGCTTTTTCTCGCCACGGGCTTCGGCATCCTTGTTGAACTCTTCGACCTCGGGCTGGGCTATCATGTTAATGATATCCTCCTTGGTCACATAGCGTACACGAACCTCAGTTTTGGCGGGTAGGGTGATGGTCTGCCCACGGCGGGTGAGGGTACGCTCGGGCTCAAGCTCCACGGTCTCTTTTATCTCTATATCTTTAATATAGGGATGTATGATTTCTGCTACCAGCTTGTCGTGTGCACGGAAGAGTGCTGCGCACTTTTCGGGGTCGTACTCGCTTGCCGGATCCGGCTTTTCGTTGTTGAGCATGGCCAAGCGGCGCATTTCTGCGCGCTCTTCCTTGGTCATTTCAATCTGAGCCAGCTCCATGAGGTCGCTGCGTGCCTCGGCATACATTTTGCGGCGCTTGGCGGGGTCGGTTTCGGCTTTCCACTTATCGGTATGGGAGACTTGGTTATATGCCAGACCATAGACCACGAGGGTGAGGTTGCGCAGGTGGTAGCGGTCGCCGATGAGTTCTGCCGATTGAATGTTGTTGGTCAGGGGCTCCTCGTTCCTGTCCATGATAACGCCGCGCTCGGCCGGTATGCGCTCGCGCTCAATGAGCTCTTCAGCCGCAATCTGACGGCGGTTGTCGCTGTCCACTACCTGCAGCTCTACCAATCTGACAGCAATCAAGCTTGAAATTGACATGATGATAACGCAAAGCCCGAGGCAGCGGCCGGCGAATGGAACTTTGGTTTTCATGGTCGATGATGTGGTCGGAGGGGGTACGTGAGCTTTTGGCTGATAAGATTAGCGTGCAGCAGTTGCGCTTGCCCGGTTCATATCTCTTTCGGAGCGGGCAAACTCAATCTGATTGCGTGAAATGGTGCGTAGTGAGGACTGGTCAGCCAGCAGGCGTGTGCGCATGGTCCAGCGGTTGGTCTGGGAGTTGATTTTGGCACGATACTGGTTGGCGGACATACGGCAGACAGCAATCTCGCGCTCGAGCTTGTCAATCTCGGTTTTGATTGCTACCTGCTGGTTCTTGAAATAGGCATAGGCCACTCCGCAGGTGGAGGTGATGATAGCAAATGCTACCATCCAGAAAAGGAAGGTGAGGCTGATGCGGCCGGCGAAACGTGTGGAAAGTGTGCGAGACATGGATACAGAGGAGAATGAGAGTTAGCAGTCAGAGCTTTTCGATAACTCGCAGCTTGGCGCTGCGGGAGCGGGGATTGGCAGAGAGCTCTTGCTCTGCCGGGGTGATAGGTTTGCGGTAAACTAAACGAGCGGCATATGCCGGGTTCGGACGGGGAGCCGGCCATTCCGGGCGGTCAATCTCGGGCTTGCAGACAAGCTCGAAGTAACGCTTGACAGCGCGGTCTTCCAAGCTGTGAAAGGTGATAACAGCAAAGCGCCCGCCGCTCTTGAGCATGCTCAGGCCGCTCTGCAGCAGGGCGTCGAGAGCGCCCAGCTCATCGTTAACGGCTATGCGCAGTGCTTGGAAACTGCGGGTGGCAGGGTGCTGCTTGCCCTTGCGTGGCAGCACGGTGGCGATGATGTCTGCCAGCTGTGTGGTGGTGGTGATGGGGGCTTTGGCGCGTTCCTGCACAATGCGACGTGCAATGGCACGGCTGGCGCGCTCCTCGCCGTACTGCCACAGGATGTCGGCGATTTCGCTCTCGGGAGCAGTGTTGACGATATCTGCTGCGCTGCGGGGGGCAGTGGGGTTCATGCGCATGTCCAGCGGTCCCTCATGCAGGAAGGAGAACCCACGCTCGGCGCAGTCGACCTGCGGGGAGGATATGCCGATGTCGGCCAGCAGGCCGTCCACCTGTTCCACGCCGTGTTTGCGCAGCATTTCGGCGGCGTTGCGGAAATTGCCGGCCACCACATGCAGGCGCTCACCGAACTCTGCCAAGCGTGCCTTGGCTGCTGCACGGGCCGCAGGATCCTGGTCAATGCCCCATACCTCGGCACCGGCTTGCAGCAGGCGCTCAGTGTGGCCACCACCACCCAGTGTGGCGTCTACCAGCACCTTGCCCTCTGCGGGCTGAAGTGCCTCCACTGCCTCGTTGAGCAGCACGGTGACGTGGTGGAACTCACCCGAAGTGTACCCGGGTGTATCGACCTCCTCATCGCTCTCGCAGCGGCTCTCCTGCTGCCAGGCTGCGGCCTCTGCCGCGGTCATAGCCTGCACGATGGGGGCGGTGCACCAGCTCATGCCGGGGGTGGCTGACTGCCAGCGGGTCAGCATGTCGCTCACGCTCTCTTCGCCCACCATCTGCATGAGCACTTCGGCTGCTGCTGTGCCCAGTCGGTATGCCAGCACGGCATCGTGCGCCTGCAGGGCTTCGCCCAACGCCTCTACGCGCGCGAAAGAAAAGGCTGCGCGTTCGGTCTGCGCCAAAGGCTCTTCCACCAACTTGACAGTGAGGGCTTTGAGCTCGTTTTCAAGCTGCCCGAGCAGCCCTCGGGAACCCTTGATTCCGGCGTCTCTCATACGGCCGAGCAATTCCCGGCGCTGCGCTGTCCACTCCGCCAGTTGCTCCGGGGGTAGGGCACACGACTCCCACATAAGCACCCGGTAACAGGTGCCCAGCGGCTCGGTGGCTTTCGCCCGGGTTATGGAGGTTGCGGGGTTCATCAGAGCATGCGGAATTTCTTGTTGAGCGAGCTTTCCTGAGCTGCTTTCTGTTCGGTGTCGGCGTCGAAGTCGTCGGTGTTCCAGATTTCGAAGTGCATGGTTCGACCTACGAGTCGGGCGTATTCGCCCAGCCTCAATCGGTCTCGTTGTTGCTTGGGAATGAGCAGTTTGCCTTGTGTGTTCACCTCGGCGATAAAGCTCTTACCGGCTATGTCGCCGATGAACTCATCGACATCACCCATTTCGTAGCCTTCTGCCAGTGCCCGCTCTCGGATTTCGTGCAGCTTTTCAGCAAAGCTTTCGTGCGTAAAGCACTTAATTACCTTGTATTTCTGATTACTGCTGCTGCTATCCAGAAGAACGAGTTCCTGACCGAAGATTGCACGCCAGCCTGCCGGGATCGCCACTCGATTCTTGGGATCCAGCTTGTGGGCATAATTGCCCATAAACATAACTTTGGGTGCAGCTTCGGTCATTTTGGTACACTTCGCGCTAAAGATAGTACACTCCAATACACCTAAAATGTCAATCCAAATTTTGAAAATTCCTGAAAAAAATGCGTTCGCAAGAGGTAAACGCACGTTGGCGGGCAGAGGGGCGTGGGGAGTGTAGCAGAAAATGCAGAAGTGTGCAAGAAAAGAAAGGTTGCATGTACGCACGAAATAGGCTAGAATAAGCGTGCAATGCTCAGAACGAAGCTTTATTACACACTCGTTTTATTAGCCGCAGCTGTTTATTCGGGAGCTGAGGCTCAGGAGGTAGCGTCATTTGAAATGCCTCAGGATGACTATGCAGAAACGGTAGATGAAGATGTGGTGGAGACCGTAAATCTGGGTGGCGAGGACAATGTGCAGGATGGCCGCGGTGGCGTGGGACAGGCCGATAGCTATGAGCAGACGGCAGATCCGGACTCTCCGCTGAATGTGAACATCGGTTCGGGTGGGGATGAAGATGCACCTGTGGTTACCCCGGGAATCAAACCTGTTGTACCTGCAGATGACGTGGCTGAGCATGACCCTTCGCGTGTGGCGTATGCGCGCACACGCCGCAACGCGCGCACCATGTCTCTTACCATCCCCGGTCCGCGCGGATTGATAACTGACCGCAATGGTGAGGTGCTGGCAAGTTCCGAAGTGGCTTACCAGCCCACCATTAATTTCGGGCAGCTCGAGAAGGATGATGATGCATCCGTGCTGGCTGTGGCCCGAAAGGTCATGTCCGAATACGAGGCAGCCGGTCTGAAAATCAGCGATAAGAGCGACGAGCAACTTCTTTCCCACTACCGCCATCGTAGGTGGATTCCCCTGAGTGTAGGCCCGGTGGTAAGATCCGCTGAGGTGAAGAAGATAAAGAGTCGTCTGGATAGCATCGAGAAAGGCTGGATGATGCCCCTCTACATTCGTCGCTACCCTGAGGGGGAGAGTGCGGGGCACATTATTGGCTACACCGGTGTAAAGGCCAAGTTACCCACCGGCCCCATTAACCACAATGACCCCATTTTTGAGCGTCAGGAGGGGCGTGCCGGGTTGGAGTCTAAGTTCAACAAGCAGCTGACCGGTCGCCCGGGGCTTTGGCGTTTGATGTTCGATGAGAGCGGCAAAAAGATACTCGATGAGCACCAGGTGAAACCCCGCCCGGGTGGCACTGTGGTGACAACTCTCAATCTGGCCTGGCAGAAGGCCGCCGAGGAATCCCTGCGCCGCAATACACTGGGGCGTGGTGCCTTTGTGATGATTGATGTGCACACCGGCGAGGTGCTGGTCATGGCCTCCGTTCCCAATTTCAATCCCAATACCTTCATTCCCGCTATTTCTCAGAAGGATTATGATGCTCTGAGAAATGATGAGAATAACCCGCTTGTATCCCGAGCCTTTGCGGGTGTGTACCCGCCGGCCTCGACCTTCAAAACCATTACGGTAGCAGCCGGTCTGCACTTGGGGATTATACGAGAGGATACGTATATCAACTGCCCCTACAGCATTCGTATCGGCGGTCATACCTTCAAAAACCACAGTAAATTTGCCGGCAGTATTAACTGCACGACGGCTCTCTCGGTTTCCAATAACCCCTTCATGTACCAAATTGCGGCTACGCGCGAGCCCCGTATCGGTGCAGAGCGTCTGTGCGCCTATGCCCGCCGCTTCGGTTACGGTTCCACCTCGGGGCTGCCTATTGCCGACAAGGCCGGTAATGTGCCCGACGAGTCGTGGATGTTCCGCAACTACTCCCGTGGTTTCATGCAGGGCGACGCCGCCAACATGTCCATCGGTCAGGGACCGTTGCTTGCTACCCCCTTGCAGGTGGCTCACGCCATGGCCGGTATTGCCAATGGTCAGTACCTGCCCAAGCTGCACCTTGTGCGACAGATGCTCGATATAGACGGCAACGTGGTCTATCAGTTCAACCCCTCGGTTCAGAGCAATCTGCGTGATATGTCCGATGCTTTGGCGGTTGTTCGCCGCGGTATGCGCGCGGTGGTGTACAATGGTTCCGGTCGTCGCGCAGCTCTCAGTTATACCGACAATGCCGGCAAGACCGGTACGGCCCAGTGGGGACGCCCGTCCGATGATTGCCGATTGGCTTGGTTCGCCGGTTTCCTGCCTGCCGATAACCCCCGATTTGCTTACGCCGCCCTTTACGAGGGTAAGCCGCACCAGCGTATTTCCGGTGGTCGTATGGCTGCCACGATTGTTAAGAGTTTCTTCGAGTCCATTAAGCCGGACATGGAGCAGGCTCTGAAGGCACCTACCCGTTCCCTCGATGGCTCCACGACGGAACAGCCCATGACCGAGGAGGAGCGCTTTGCTGCCGAGGCAGAGGCCGCCGCCAATGCCCAGCGCAAGGCAGATGAAGCCCGCCGCCGCCAGGAGGCCGAGCACCGCCACCGCCAGAGTGGGTGGAATGAAGGGCGCTCTCGTCATTGAGAAAGAGATGCAATCTTTCAGAAAAAGAACAGCCGTTACCTTTCGGGGTAACGGCTGTGTTTTGTTAAAGGAACTCTCTCGGCGCGGCTGCCGGTATGGCGTACATAAAGCGTGCGCCGTAGAACTTGGAGGTTACGCGGGAGTCGAGCAGGGTGATGATGCCGTGATCGGTTTTGCTGCGGATGAGGCGACCGATGCCCTGACGGAACTTCAGCAGGGCCTCCGGCAGAGAGTAGTCGCGGAATGAGTTGCCACCGCGGGCGGTGATGTCTTCCATGCGGGCCTCGGTGAGCGGGTTGGTGGGCGATTCGAAGGGGATTTTGGTGACAATGACGTTGGAGAGAGCCTCGCCGGGCACGTCAACTCCGGTCCAGAAACTGTCTGTCCCCAACAGCACGCTGCCGATGTTCTGCCGGAAGTCGCGCAGCATGCGGGAGCGGTCTTGCCCATCACCCTGTACCAGCAAGGGCCAGCCACGCTCGGTGCAGTAGGGGCGCAGCAGCCCGGCCATGCGGCGCATGAGGTTGTAGCTGGTGAACAGGACGAAGGCGCGCCCTTCGCTCTCATCCAACGAGCGGGTTACCCAGTCAAAGAGGGCGGGCACGTAGGTGTCCTCCTCCGTTGCCGGTGGTGGCGGTGGCATGCTGCGTGCTACAATCACACGCATTTGCTCGGCAAAGTTGAACGGACTGCCGATTTGCAGCGTTTCGGCGCTCTCTGCCCCGACTCGACCGGCAAAGTAACCCATGCCACGGTCGCCGGTGGAGAGGGTAGCGCTGGTGCAAATACAGGTGTTGCCGGTCTCGAAAAGCTTTTCGCGCAGCAGGTCGGCCACGTTGATAAGGGCCGAGCGCAGGGTGGTGAATTGGCGCTCTTGCCCGCCGGTTTCTGCCCAGTAGACGGCGGTGTCGGCATTGGTGAGTTGAGTCAGCTCCTTGGCCGCGGCTCTGTAGGCGCACAGGCGGGCCTGCACATCCTGCAGCTCGGCGCGGGTGAGCTCGTTCTCCTGAACCACGGCCATCTCCTTCACTTCGTTTTCCAGCGTGGCGAGAGCAGGGGAGAGTATGTCCTCCGTCCACTCCGGTTGGCGCAGTCGTACGGTGCCCTGGTGCTCATCGACTCGGCAATCCATGCGGGCGCAGCGAAAGAACTCGTCGGTGGCCGTCTGGGCGTCTTCGATGTATTGAATGAGGCGAGGTGTGGCCAGCTGGCGCAGGCGTCCTTTGCGTGTAATCGGGTTATACAGGCGCAGCAGGTCGTATTTCAGCTCGGCCTCGGGCAGCGAGGTGCCGAACTGGTGGGCGGCAACGGTTTCGATGGTGTGAGCCTCGTCCAGAATCACGAAGTCATTCGGGAAAATGAAGGAGGGAATAATCTCATCATCATCCAGTAGGGGGGCTTCTTGTCGCATTTCATCGGCCAGGGAAAGCAGGCCGAAAAAGAGGGTGTGGTTCAGCACGACAACCTGAGCCTCATCAACCCTGCGACGAGCTGCTTGGTAGGGGCACTCGGGGCCACAGTTGCGGGGAGTACAGACGTGGTTTTCGCTGCAGACCTGAGACCAGACTTTGGGGGTGATTTCGAGGTCCTGCGGTAGGTCGGCCAAGGAGCCTTCTCCGCAATCGCGGGACCATGCCAACAGGTCATGCAGTTGCTTGGTTTCGGCCTGGTTGAACAGGTCGGTGGCCTGCTCGAGCGCGCGGCGCAGGCGGGTGCGACACAGGTAGTTGGCTCGCCCTTTCAGCAGGGCAGCGCGGAAATCAACACCCAGCGCTTTGGCTACGGTGGGGATATCCTTGTGAAAAAGCTGCTCCTGCAGGTTGATGGTGTGGGTGGATATAACGGCTTTTCTGCCCAGTTCGAGGGCATAGCGTATGGCCGGTATGAGGTAGGCAAGCGATTTGCCTACACCGGTTCCGGCCTCTGCCAGCAGGGCACCACGGTTCTCGAGCGCAGCAGCTACGGCTGTCGCCATGAGCTGCTGCTCGGGGCGGTACTCAAAACCGCGCCCGCCGGAGAGTATACCGGTGGCAGAAAAGTCCTGCTCTGTCTGTTCGATAAGCCAGCCCACTGTATCGGGGTGTTATTGCAGCGGGCGTTCGCCTGTATCGGGGCGAGCGATATTGAGCGGCAGGGTGGGGAAGTAGGAGCGCAGTACGTTCACATCTGTATTGCCGTCGATGAAGTACCACTTGTTGAGCTGCGTGCCGCGGTAGTTGCGGTTGTCGCTGCTCTGAATAACTTCGTCGCGCACGGCATAGATAAAGTGCTTGCGTTCCACGCGCATGCGGCGACCGCTCTCGGTCGGCACGCTGTACCACAGTGTTGTGGGCAGAACTACCAGGCGGCTGCGACCGCCTTCCCAGCTCATGTGCTCAGCACTGGTCAGTTTTCCCTGACGGCGGCGTGAGTCGGCCTTTACGCTGCGGATGGCAGCTGCGGAGTGCGGCAGTACATATTCGGCCATGGGGGTGCCCACCACATAGCGCTCTACTTTGAAACCGGCCTGTTTCATGCGCTGCCCCATGCGTACGTACTCATCGCGCAGGGCGCGTATATTGCGCTCCATACGGCGACGAGCGACTTCATCGCTCTCGCGTGCTCCCTCGGTACCCATGATTCGGCGGGCGTTATCTGCCTCTCTGCGGGGGTCGCGGCTGACCAGTCTGTCGGCCAGTGTCCATTTGAGCGGGGGGTACATGGAGTCTACGGCCCATCCCATGTCGCACTCAATGACGGCTCCTTTGTATTCATTGGCCTTCGCCTGAGCCTCTCGCGCTGCAGCACTGACCGGTGCGGCCTCTGCGGTGAGCGCGCCCATCGCAACTGCCGTCATGATAAGACTGTAAAAGGATTTCATGCCTCGAATCTTATCACGCAGTCCCTACCATGACAAGCTCAAAGTATGCCTGCAGATTTACATACGAAAAAAGCGATTTCCTTTCGGAAATCGCTTTTGCAAGGGACGAAGCGGACGGGGCTCGAACCCGCGACCTCAGCCGTGACAGGGCTGCGCTCTAACCAAACTGAGCTACCGCTCCTTGCCTTTGGTTGCTCCCCTTTGTTGGTGGGGTGCGAGGGAATTATACACAATGCTGAGACTCATTGCAAGCTTTTTTTTGTAAAAAATGCAAAAAAAGTGTAAAAAAGGCAAAAAAAGTGCATGAAATGCGTAAAATGGGAGGTTTGACTTGAAGAATGGGGGCATTTTTGGTAGTTTAAGGATGGTATGAGGAAGCGAGTCCTGTTTATAATGCAGTTGCCACCACCGGTTCACGGGTCCAGTATGGCCGGTGAAATGATACATCGGAGTTCGCTCATTAACGAAGAGTTTGATTGTCGATATGTCAATCTCTCTGCCTCGCGACGGGCAGACGAGGTTACCAATTATTCGCCCCTGCGCGTGGTAAAGAAGCTGTTTCGCTTCGGTGGGGCTTTGTTCAAAACAATGGGGTATTTGGCAACATTCAGACCGACAGTGAGTTATATTACGATTACCTGCCATGGTGTTCCTTTTCTGAAAGATGCTCCCTTTGTTCTGTTGAGTCGGTTGGCCGGTTGTAAGATAGTGCTGCACCAGCACAACAAAGGATTGTCTGCCTGTGTGGGTAAGTTCCCATACAAGTGGCTTATGCCTATGGTTTACCGCGGTGCTACGGTAGTGCTGCTTTCTGAGCGACTTTACGAAGATGTGGCGCCGGTTGTTAAGCGTGAACAAGTTGTAATTTGCCCTAACGGTATTTGATGCTTATGTTCGAGTTTTTGTTTTTAGGGAACCTGATGGTGGAGAAGGGGGTGCTGGTGCTTCTGCAGGCATGCGGGGAGTTGAAAAAAGTGAATCAGGACTTTGTGTGCCACTTTGTCGGGGCTGCCGGCAAGGAGCTGAGCCCGGAACAGTTCGAAACTCTGGTTACGGAGCGGAACTTACAGGAACAGGTGAAGGTTCACGGCCCTTTGTATGGAGCCGAAAAGGAGGCGATGCTCGAGAAGGTGGGGGCTCTGGTCTTCCCTACCTATTATCACAATGAGTGCTTTCCTTTCGTGATTCTGGAGGCTATGAAAGCCGGGCTTCCCGTTATTTCGACCGAGGAAGGTGCTATTCCCGATATGGTGTTGCATGGCGAAAACGGCCTGCTGGTGGCCAGAAAGGATGCCGTGGCCTTGGCTGCTGCCATGCAGAGACTGGCTGAGAACAGAGAGCTGGCGGCGAAGATGGGTGCTAGCGGGAAAGAACTCTATGAAAAACGGTACAAAGCGGAGCACTTTATCGACGCAGTGCGTAATCTGCTGCGCCGCGTTTGATTTTCTTTTTATGTAAGTCGACAAAAAAGCCGCTTCCGGTCGGAAGCGGCTTTTTTTAAAGCTTTCTGTCAGGAGTGGCAGAATCAGGCCTCGGCGGGAGCTTCCACCTCTACCTTCTCGCCCTTCACTACGAGAACTACCTTCACGGTAGCGGTTACCTGAGCGTGCAGCTTGGCAGGTACCTCGTAGGTGCCGGACTTCTTGAGGGGCTTCTCCAGCTCGATGCTGTGGCGGTCGATCTCGATGCCGAGAGCGGCCAGACCATCGGTGATCTGCTGGTTGGTGATGGCGCCGAATACCTTGCCATTCTCGCCGGCCTCGAGGGTGAGGTTCACCGTGACGGCAGCAATCTTGGCAGCGATCTCCTGGAAGTTGGCCAGCTCAGCGGCCTCGCGCTCAGCGCGCTTCTTCTGGAGCATGTTGATGAAACGCTGGTTGGCGGGAGTAGCCTCGAACGCAAGACCCTGAGGAATCAGGTAGTTGCGGCCGTAACCAGCCTTCACGGTAACGAGGTCGGCTTCACAG
>JAZRSQ010000048.1:0-13061 GCA_045651585.1 Akkermansia sp. | reverse complement strand
CATGCGGTTGTAACCCGCTTTTCTGTCGCCCCGCACGTTTGCGGGGCTCTCTTTCTTTTTTTACTCACCCCAGGGTTTCGCCTTCGGCTCCACCCTGGGCTAGGTCTCTGTCGCCCGCACAAGTGCGGGCTTATTAAATTCCCCTCACCTTCGGTTCGCCATATAGCTCTACAAATTGCTATTTGTCGAGTTTTTCGAGATACCCGATTTTTCTTTTGCGGTTGACTTTTTCGCGGTGGTGTGGTTGAATGAGTGTGCGCGGGGGCGGTACTTTCTGGAAATAATGAAGGGCCATTTTATGCACCGCGCATTTTTTATTTCTTCTTGTCTTTATTGTTGACTTTCCCTTTTTTCTCAGCTATTTTGAAAGTCCGGGAGGCACCCGCGACCAGCATAACGGCGTAGCTGGCGTATGTAATCTGAGATTAACCGTCTGTGATATCCTCCTGTAGAGCTTCGGTTCCTGACCGGGGCTTTTTTATTTTTACAATCGGGGCGTGAGAGGTGGAATAAGCTACACCACTTGCGCCGTCAGGCGCCGAACTAGATACTTTCAACATTCAACCTTCAACATCCAACATCAAAAATCCCTTTCCCCGTGGTGCAGGGAAAGGGATGAAGGTTAAGATTACCAATCGGGCGTTTTACTCAGCGAGGATAACGTCGAGCTCCGAAATGGCGGCACTGTCGCCACCGCTGTGGGAGCTGGTTGCCACGAAGCGGATGTACTTGGCACGAACCGTGCTGTAGAAGAGCGCCTGCTGTACCGAGACGTTGTTCTCCATGGTGCCGCGCAGAATGGGGGAACTCCAGTTTACGCCGTCCGTGCTGGTGTAAATCTCGTAGTCACGCACGCGGGCTTCCTCTACCGGGGCAGCCTGGTAGGTGATACCCTTAATCTTGCGCTCGCTGCCGAGGTCAATGCGGATTTCGTGGGGGTAACTGGCCATGGTCACGCCCTTGAGGGTATGCCAGTAGGTGTCGGGGTTACCGTCGAGCACATTGCGGGCGGCGCCACCTTCGGGCAGGTCGCTGCTCACATAGTTGACCGAGTAGAAGGCATGAGCCGGGTACTCACCCTCAATAGCGGTGATAATCGGCTTGAGCTCAGCCACAGCTGCGTATTTCTCGCCGGCTGCCATGGGCTCCAGACATACCATCTTCACGAACTGAGTCACCTCACGCTCCGGCAGCATGACGGTCTGCTCGTCATCGGTGTCGGGCATGGTGAGGGTGGCGGCGGGCTCTGCGGGCCAGTTCTTGCCATCGTTGCTCAGGTAGAAGGCCAGCTTGCGTACACGGGAGCTGGTGCGGGCCTGACGGGGGGTGATGGAGATACCGGCAAGCTCGGACTTGGTGCCCAAGTCAATCACCACATAGTGCGGGTACTCGGCGCAGGGCTCGTGCCAGCGGGAGTGCCAGTACGTATCGCGGCGACCGTCAATCAGGCTCCAGGCAGATTCAGTACGACCGGAGGTCGAGGAGAAGTCTGCGATGCGCATGAGGTTGGCGGGACGCCAGCTCTTGAGGTGCTGGTAGGTCAGCGGGGAGGTAATGCAGCCCTCAGCCGAGGCATAGGCACGGATAAGGCCGTCCTCGCGCTGCAGGAAGGGCTCGGTGTAGGTCGTCTCGGAACCATCTGCCAAGGTGAGGTGAATATTGGCATCCATGGTGGAGGTGGAGGCGTGCACAAAGCCGAGCTCGTCGCGGGAGATGGTGACGGCGCTCACCAGCGGCAGCCCCTTGCGGCCTACATCGGCAGCGTTGTCGCTGGAGAGCAGCGGACGCAGCGAGAAGGTGAAGGTGGTGGGCTGGGTGAGGGGAATGTCGCGGTCAATCGGGCGGGGGCCGCAGGCGGCACCACCCAGACCGAGGGTGAGCTTATCGATGTTCACCACGGTGGCACCGGCTCGCTTGATTTCCTCGGGGTGCGGAGCGTGGAACAGGGCGTCTGCCGTGCAGGGCATGGCAGAGAAGTTGAAGGTATCGCCCTGAGTGCTGGCAATGAGCAGACCCACGCCGTTGTCGTCCGTCACGGCTACCCATTCGGTGTCCATGCGGTTACCCATTTCCATGGGCAGGGGATAGCGCTCCACCATATTGTTGACCTCCTGCGTGTAGATGCCCATGGGAGAGCCGGCCTTACGGTCGGGGTAGTTCTCGCCGGGGCCACGGCCGAACCACTTCACGTTGTGGAAGCGCTCGGGCAGGTTCACGGAGTAACCGAGTCGGGGCAGAACGATGTTGTTCTCGCTGGGAATGATACCGGCAGCCACGCTGATGTAGCCATTGGGCAGCACGGTGTAAACCATCTGGGTGGTGTAGTGGAAGTCCTTCTCGAGGATGGGACCGTTGTCGGTCAGGGAGAAGGCGCCATTGTCGTACTCACGGCTGTCCAGACTTTCCTTGCGCTTACCGCGGGAAGTGATGTCGCAGGAAATTCGCACAGCGCCATCCTTCAGGTGGTCGACCAACAGAGCAGTGGCAGAGTGGGTCATATCGCGCATGCCGTTGGCAAGCCACTGGTTCATGGCCCACTTATCGTTTGCCAGCGGTGCACGGAAGGAATTGAGCAGCACGGTGGGCTTTTCGCTGATGAGCTGCTGACCGTTGACGATGTAGTTGCAGATACCGCCGGTGGCTTTGTCGAAGGTCACGCTGAAATTGTGGCCGATGACAATGAGCTTGCTGTCGGTGTTGCGAATCATGGGCTTACTGCCTTTCACCAGCTCCATGAGCTGCTCCTTGTCGGAGTAGCCGTTGAACTCACGGGGCAGGGTAAGCTGCTCGGTGGCAATCTCGTAGCCGGCGTAGGCCCACTCGGTGCGGTTCTTCAGGCAGAGATTGATGGTGAGGTAGTAGATGCGGTCCTTCTTCAGCTTGTCGGCCGGAATCTGACTGGCGGGAATGGTCAGCTCAGTGGTCTCCAGCGGAGCGGCGTTCACGTTGAAGTTGCCGGAGGCAATCACCGTGTTACCCTCCTCGGTGAGCTGCCAGTTGCCGTTGAACTCATTGAGGTTAGTAAAGAGGTGTTTATTCTTCAGGCTGATGCGCACACCCTTGCCGTCCTCTGTCAGGCCGAGCAGCTTGAACTCAGCGTTCTGCTGTACCTTGCGGATTTCGCTGTAGAGCGGGGTGACGGTGCGGTCGCTGTAAATCACGCCCTTAATGCAGAAGATACCGTCGTTCGGGAAATCACCGTGATCGCCGCCGTAGCTCTGGCGCACTACCTTGCGACCGTCGGGCAGGGTGACTTCCTGGTCATAGCTCTGGTGAATCCACTCCCAGATACCACCACCGATGATGGAGTCGCTGGAGTCGATAGCCTGCCAATAGTCGGCCAGGTTACCCATGGAGTTGCACAGAATGTGAGCATACTCGGAGATGTACCAGGGCTTCAGCAGCTTGCGACCGGCCATTTCGCGGGTCCAGTTCACGCTGGGGTACTGGTTGGAGCACAGGTCAGCCAAGTCGTTGTTGCGCTCGTACTGAGTCAGGCGGGAGGGGTCGCGCTGCTTAATCCAGTCGCGCACGGCCTCGAAGTTGGCACCGGGGCCGGCTTCGTTACCATAGGACCAGATGACCACGCAGGGGTGGTTCTTGCTCTGCTCGACCATGTTCTTGTTGCGCCATACGTGCTGAGCCTTCCACTCCACCGGGTGGGAGAGGGACAGCTCACCGTAGTAGTAGCCGTGGGACTCGATGTTGGCCTCGTCGCACACGTAAATACCCAGCTCGTCGCACATCTCGTAGAAGAAGGCAGGCTGCGGGTAGTGAGAGTTGCGGATGTGGTTGATGTTACCGCGCTTCATGATGTGGAGCTCGGCGCGGCACTCCTCCTCGGTCACGGTGTGGCCGTTGGCGTGCTGGCTCTCGTGGCGGTTCACACCCTTCAGCTTAACAGGCATGCCGTTGACCAGGAATCGGCCATTGAGCAGCTTGATGTCGCGGAAACCGATTTTGCGGGAAATGGTCTCGGTGATGTTGCCCTGAGCGTCCTTCAGTGTGAGCAGCAGGCGGTAGAGGTTGGGCTTCTCGGCGCTCCACAGGGCAGGGCTCTGTATGCCGGTCTGCAGGGTGGTCTTCACCTCCTTACCGGGCTCAATGTTCAGGGCATCGCTCTTCATGGTGGCGACGGTCTTGCCGGCGGCATCAATCAGCTCACCCTCCACAGTTGTGGCAGAGGCTGCGGTGCTGCGGTTGTTCACGTCTACCTCCACGCGCAGGGTGCTGTCGGCATAGTTGCTGGTGCCGTCGGCATTCTGAGCAAAGTCGGTGTGTACAAAGAAGTCGCGTACGAGTACCTGCGGGGTGCTGTACATGATAACGTCGCGGAAGATACCCGACAGACGCCACATGTCCTGACACTCCAGGTACGAGCCGTCGCTGTAGCGGTACACCTCAACGGCTACCACGTTGTTGCCGGGCTTCATGTACTCCGTTACGTCAAAGATAGCGGCTGTACGGCTGTCCTTCGAGAAACCTACCTTCTGACCGTTCACCCACAGGTAGAAGAAGGAATCCACACCGTCAAACTGCAGGAACACGCGGCGACTGTCCCACTCTGCGGGCATTTCCACATTGCGGCGGTAGGAGCCCACGGCGTTCGGCTCGCTCTTGGGGCAGGTGTATTTCTCCTCAGTTGCGTTGCGGGGTGCGGTCATCACGCGCGGCCAGTCACGCACGAAAGTGTAGCGCTGGTTGCTGTAAATGGGTGTGCCGTAACCGCGCATCTGCCAGTTGCTGGGTACATCGATATTGGCCCAGCTGCTTACGTCTGTTTCAGGCTTGAAGAAATCCATGGGGCGCTTGTCAGGCTGCGGTGCCCAGTGGAATTTCCAGTCTCCGTTCAGGAGCTTCACCAGAGAAGAGTCGCTGCGTTTGCCCTTGAGAGCCTCGGCTCTGTTAGCAAATGGCACGAAGAAAGCGCGCGATTCTTCACGCCCCTGACTGAGATTCTGCGGGTTCTCCCAGTCCGGGTGCGGGGTGTAGGCCTCTTGTCCTGCAGCCACTGCGCCCGCCAGAGCAACGGTGGCTGTTATGGTCTTGAGTATATTCATACAGGGAGCATACTACCAGAATCAGGGTCCCATGGCAAGCAAAAATCGCGCTACACGCGCGCGCGTATAAACGCTGCGGCAGGATTGCCTGGGAGCTTGTTCATCGAAACTCAGCTAAACAAAAAGGCGGCGTGCGTTCCTCCTGAACACACGCCACCGCTGATTTATTTCAACTTACTTTTGCGCACCATAGGTTTCGAATCATGGGAAGAAGATGCTTCTGGTACGGAGCAGAAACCGTCGGTTTGCAACGCAATCAGCGTATATGCTGTATCATAGGCTCCGGTGAGAAACAATTTTCCATTAGAATTCGTCTTATATCAGGCGATGTAGTATGGTCAGCAGCTTGTTTGCCACTGCCGTCTCTCATATGTTTATCGGCTCCGGCTTGCAGTAGTTGAATAACGACTTCCCTATGGTTTCCACGTGCTGCAAGCATGAGTGCCGTAAATTGGGACTTGTTGGTTTCGTTTACTCTTACACCTGCTGCAATTAGTTCGGCTACGACTTCATGGCATCCATTCATGGCCGCCATCATCAATACGCTTGTCTCGTACGGGGAAGACTTAGCATTGATGTCAGCTCCTGCTTGGATCAGAAGACGAGCAGAGGTGGACCGGTCTTTCAAAGCAGCAACCATGAGAGCAGTATGTCCATCGATATCACGTATCTCTAAGTTCATGGTTTCGGCGATTGCTTTTTTGACCAATGAGGGTTTCCCGGATTTGACGGCTTCGTGCAAAATTGTTGTGGCGTGAGTTGTGCCGTAAATCGGTGTTGTTTGCATTTGTTCATTACGCTGAAAGTCCGTAATAATACGCCTTATATCAGGCGATGTAGTATGGTCCGCAGCTTGTTTGCCACTGCCATCTTTCATATGTTTATCGGCTCCGGCTTGCAGTAGTTGAATAACGACTTCCCTATGGTTCCCACGTGCGGCAAGCATGAGTGCCGTAAATCGGGACTTGTTGGTTTCGTTTACTCGTACACCTGCCGAAAGTAGTTCAGCCACCACTTCATGGTATCCATTCATGGCTGCCATCATCAATACGCTTGTCTCATACGGGTAAGATTTAGCATTGATGTCAGCTCCTGCTTGGATCAGAAGACGAGCAGCGGTGGAACGGTCATTCAAAGCAGCAACCATGAGAGCGGTATGTCCTTCGCTATCACATATTTCCAAGTTTGTGGTTTCAGCGATTGCTTTTTTGACTAATGTGGAATCTCCGGATATGACAGCTTCGTGCAAATTTACTGTTGTCGTGAGCAGGGATGTACTGCTGTTGCTATTCGCATTATCAACGCCCTTGTTTTCTGCAGGTGTCGCTGATTCCGGCCGGTTGAGGCTTTGGGTAGATGAATCGATGCTCTCTGCTTCGGATATCTGGTCATTTTGCAATCCCTTGTTTTCTCTTTTTGATTGCATATTATTTCCGTTCAGTGGATTTTTCACTGCTCCGGCAGCCTGCAGCAGTTCGACAGTTTCTCGCTTGTTGTATAAAGCTGCATAAAACAAAGGCGTTTTTCCCAGTCTGTCAACCACATTGACATGTGCCCCCGCTTCTATGAGGGCTTTCACGATGGCTGTAGGTGTGTGTTCCGGGCGTGCTGTGGCATGTAACAACGGCGTGACTCCTTCATTATTTTCCTTATCGACGTCAGCCCCTGCTGCTATAAGGGCTTTCACAATTCCGGTTTGATTATTTGCTGTAGCAAGAAGCAACAGAGAATTACCCTCCTCGTCAACTTGGTTTACATCTGCGCCTGCCCTTATGTGTAATATGAGCAGCCCGACGAGTCCTTTCTCTACAGCATAAGTCAACGATAAATCGCTTTTGTTGGTATCTGCTCCGGATTTTATAAGAAGGTCTACGATTCCCTCGTTAGCAGCAACAAGTATGGGTGTTAACTTTGCCTTGTTGGCTTTATTGACATCTGCCCCGGACTCAATGAGAATCTTTACAATTTCAGTGCGGCCTCTAAGTGCCGCATATATCAACGCAGTGTTGCCATGCACGTTCACATGATTGACATCCGCTCCGGCTTCTATGAGTGTTTTTACAATTTCACTTTCAGTGCTTTCGGGTAATGTAATATGACGAGAAATATAAAATAACGGAGTGCATCTTTCAACGTCACTTTTATTGACATCCGCTCCGGCTTTTATGAGTGATTTTACGTTTTTTGTTTCACCTCCCGCAGCGGCCCAATGCAACTTTGTACAACCATCTCTATCTGTCTTATTGACATCCAAGAATGATTTTTTTTGAGTTTTTACCTGATTTTGGTTCCGTGCAGAACTGTTGTCTTCTTCAACACCACCTTTGCTCTCAGCTGTCACATGCATTGGAATGAGTTCAATAGATGGTATTAGGTTGTGAGCGTAGAATTGATACAAAAGAGGAGTGGAACATAAAAGCACCCACAATGCAAACTGAAGCTTATTAAATGTTTTTTTGGGAGATGTGTTGACTGTGGCGGGGAAATCGCCATTTTTGCTTTTATTAAACTTTTCCATTAAATCAGGATGAGTATCTGCAAATAAAAATTGCCAGCTCCAATAAATAATGTAAATGAGAGAAAGGATGTATCCCAATATTTTTCCAATGGAAGTCAATAAAAAAAGCGTTGCCAATCCTTCCAATCCGTTACCGGCACCTGCAATAAGTCCCAACACGCCACCAATCAATGTAGGCACCAGCTCTAAGAGAAACGGCGTAATAACCCAAACCCAGAGAGCACTCTTTCCAAATGAATGAACTCGACGCACAATGATTGATGCTGTATCCATCAAACCGTATTTCAGGCTATAAAAAATAAATGGTAACCAGAATATTACTACGCTTGCACACGTGTTAGCGTTTGTATAATTTTTGCTGAGAATATATCCTGATGGTATTGACAGCACGATTGTAACCAAAAATATTATTATAGCTTTCGCGATACCTTTGATGATTTTTTTTTGTGTAATATCTCCTTTCCAAATTTCTGATTTTGTTGCTACTCCCTGGAAAGATTTAAAAAAACGAGAAAACGTTTGTTTGTATATCATAACCACGCCGTTCTCGTTCCAAGTTTTTACATTTTTATCACGGTGAATCTTCTTTATCGCATATTGAGGAGAACTTGCAGCTTGTGACGAGATAAGACTAACTGGCTTCTTGAGCTTAGCTTGAGAAGTAGTTTTATGCTGGGGAGTCGGGGAAATCGGATTTTGAATAACCTCGTTTTTTTTATTTGTATTTGAATCCTCTGACATGGCTTGCAGTGAGTCTTCGTGTTAAATTATCCCGTAAGACAGTTCTATTCGTAAGAAACATCTTTTGGCACGCTATCAGTATATGTAACTCTGCCTTCGAGGTCAACCTTAAAACAAATTGAGTCACAGAAAATGTTTGCGCGAGAATGTGGTCACACAATGCTTTTAGGGAGCCTGATCTGTCAGTTTGGGCTTGCCAGTGTGGCAAAAAAGGAGTATGCTCATGGGCATGAGCGTTATACCTTGGGCAGTGATGGCCGGCGGTTCCCTGTTGGCCGGGCATTATAATCCAATTGCACAACCGGGTGAGCCCGGTTACACGACCATGCCGCAGCACCACCTGCGCGTGATGTTTGAGAATGACTCTGCCTTCGGCAACGATGGCAATTATTCGCATGGCACCCGCATTGATTATGCGCAGAGCTTGGCGAATGGCGATGCCTGGGGTATTTCATTGGTTCAGGATATTTATACGCCCGAAACTCATACCGATGGTGCCGTGCCGAATGAGCAACCCTACGCCGGCTACATGGCTGTAGGTGCCGCCTACTTGCTCAGAGGCGAGGATTTCGGTACGTCCGTTGAATTGCAGGTAGGCACGACCGGCAATCCCTCGCTTGCCCGCTATTCCCAGAATGGCCTGCACGAGGCCTGTGGCATGCAGACATGGGATGGTTGGGGCGATCAGGTTCCCTCTGAGGTGACGGTGCAGCTGACTTCTCGCCAGGATTTCCGCATTCCTTGGTTGGAGTTTGATTGCGGTAATGGCTGGACGACAGATGCCACTTTCTTCACCCGCGAGGAAGTCGGTACCGCATTCATTCGCGGTGGCGCCGGTCTGAGTGTGCGCTATGGTGTGAACCTGCCCGCTTCCATGCAGGTGAATGGCAATCGCGCCGGTAATTACGGTATCGGTTTGCTCGAAAAGCCGGCTTATCAGCGCGCGGAAACGTCGTATTTCCTGGTGGCCAGCGTGTATACTGAGTTTGTGGCTCACGATATCACAATCGACGGTGGTGTGGTACACCATTTCGACCAGACTTGCAGCCGCAAGCCCTGGCAGGTAGAGGTTCAGTTCGGTTTGGGTGTATCTCACGGCGGTATTGATTATTTTGCCGGTGCCGTGTACCACAGCCCCCGATACCGCACGCAGAAGAGTGAGTCGACGTACGGCACCTTCAGCGGTACCTGGCATTTCTAATGATAAAATACCTGTTACAAATTGCTCAATAAATTCAATTTGATAAAAGCCACACTCATGCTGATGAGTGTGGCTGTGTTGCTGCTGTTGGTAGGCGGTTTCCCGCTGATTGGGGTGCCTGCCGTGTACCACAGCCGGTTGATGATGGTTGTGGGTGTGGTGGCTGTGCTGCTGTGCCTGTGGGGCGGGTGGCGCATTGCAATCGGGCTGCGTGCTCAGTTTGTCTGCGGCTTTATCTGCACCTTCTTTGCCTGTGCCGGTGTGGTGGTGCTGTGGCAGTATGGTTGCCGCGCAGTGGAGTATGCCCTGCTGGGTGGCGTGATGTGGTTCGGTGCGTTGGCTATGGCTTGCACGGCTGTGGTCGGCGGTCTCTTCACCGGTATATTCGGCTTTTTTGTTCTCAAACTCATGCGCCGCCACCTGTGGTTGGCTGCTCTGCACTGGAGCTTGGCTCTTGTGGGTATCGGTGCCTATGCCGATTATTTCGGGGAGGTGACGGCCTTTGCCCAGTTGTCCTCCAACGGGCGTGTGAGTATATGCGAGGTCATGACCACAGAGGGGGAGAAGGTTCAGCTGCCGTTCACGCTGCGGGTGGATTCCTTCAGTACGACGTTCTACGGTGATGACAGTTACACCCTGTACGTCTGGCAGGAGGATAAGTGGGAGCCGGTGGGGCACCCTCAGCCGGAGGTGGATTGCCTGCGCTATGGCGATGAGCTGTGGGCGATGGAAGATTTGCGTATGTCCGCCGACATGCCCCAGCCTTACATGCTGCTGCCGGGTGAGCCGGTGCGCATGGTGATGCGCGATGCCCGCGCGGTGAAAGATTACAGCGCTGCCCTGCATATCGAAACCACCTACCGCGGTCGCCCTGAGGTGCGCGATGAACAGGTGCGGGTGAATGCCCCGCTGGAGTGCAAGGGGTGGCTGATGTACCTGAACTCCTACACCCCCATGGGGCGCAGTACTTTGGTTACACTGCAGCTGCGCCGTGCTCCCGGTCGTGTGCCGGCTTTGGTGGGCATGGTGGGTATTATTCTCTGCACGGCCTGTTGGTGCTGGTGGCGCCGAGAGGAACCTGCTACTCTCGCAACAGATGATGGAAAGGAGGTGACGGCATGACGGTTTTCATAACAACGCTCACCATCGGGGTACTGTTGCTCAATCTTGCGGTTGCGGTGACGGCTGTGATGGGGCGCACCATGGTGGCTCGCTCGCTGGATGTTGCCGGTTGGTGTACTGCTCTGGCTCTGCTGGTGGCGAACTGGTGTTTGGCGCAGTCGCTGCCCTTCGGTAACATGCGCCATGTGCTCTGCTTTTTCCCGCTTGTACTGGGGCCGGCTGCTCTCTACATGCGACGTGTGCGCGGTGTGGAGCTCACGGCGTGTTTTGCCGGTGTGGTGGTGGTAGCCATGGTGGGCGCTCTGTGCATGCCCATGCAGGCTACTTGGCGCCAGATGCCCGCTCTGCAATCCCCGTGGTTTGCTCCTCATGTCACCAGCTATGTGCTGGCCTATGGTCTGCTGGCTGTATCTGCCGTGCAGGTTATCATGTCGTTCAGCCGAAAGAGTGATGAGGCGCTGCGTGCTGCCGATGAGGTGGTGCGACTGGCTTTCCCCTTCCTGACATTCGGACTTTGGAGCGGTGCTCTGTGGGCAGATGCCGCTTGGGCTCGCTACTGGGCATGGGATATTAAGGAAGTCTGGGCTCTCATTACCTGGCTGGTGTACCTCATTTATTTCCACTTGCCGACTCCCTCGCCTGCATGGCGCCGTGGGCTGTTGTTGGGTGGATTTGCGGCGGTGCTCATCACCTTCTTTGTGGTGAATTTGCTGCCGAACATCGTGAGCGTGCACAGCTACGCTCAGTGAGAAACAACGCACGCCGGTCAGAACACGTACTGAACCAGCAGCATGTAGCACACGGTGCCGCTGATGACGCTGAGTAGGGTGTTGCTCTTCCACACATGGAGCACACCTACCAGCAGCCCGGCGATGATAGCCGGCAGGTAGTCGACCGTGGCCGAGAAATTCATGTCTTTCAGGCAGTAGACTACCAGCATGGCAATGACGGCGCTGGGCAGCAGGCGCCCCAGTTTTTCCACGAGTTTGGGGGTGGATGCCTTGCCCTTGAAGATGAGGAAGGGCAGGAATCGCAGCAGAGCCGTAATCAGCGCCATGACGGCAATGGCATAGAATGTGTGAGCGTTAACCATGATTTACCTCCTCCCTATGAATGCAGAGCAAGAGCAGAATGGCGAACATGGCGGGAATCATGAAGTGTTCCTTGCCGAATAACACCAGACATGCCGCTGTGACGATGGCTCCCATGATGGCCGGGTAGTGTCTTTTGGCACTGCGCCACTGCTCGATAAAGATGGTGATGAACAGCGCCGTGAGCACGAAGTCGATGCCCTTGCTGTTGAAGGTTACCAGAGCCCCCGTTACTGCTCCCAGGGTGCAGCCGGCAATCCAGTAACAGTGGTTGAAAAAGCAGATGCAGAAGTAGTAATGCTTGCGCTCCGTCAGCGGAATGTGCGGAACCTCCCGGCACAGCAGGGAATAGGTTTCGTCGGTAAGCGCAAAAATCAGGTAAGGGGTTCGTTTGCCGGTGCTCTTGAACTTATCGAGCATGGAAATGCCGTAGAACAGGTGGCGCGCATTCACCAGAAAGGTGGTAAGCCCTACGGTAAGCAGGTCAATTCCGTTGCTCAGCAGCCCCACGGCCACATATTGCATGGCCCCCGCGTACATGGTGATGCTCATGACCGGTGCAAGCCAGACCGGAAACCCGCTCGAGTTGAGCATAATCCCGAAGCCGAACCCCAGAGCCAGATACCCCGTCATGACGGGTATGGTCGCTACAAAGGCTTGTCTGGTACTCCTGCTCATGGTCTGAATCCGGGCCGCAAGTATACGCAATTTACCGCAATACGCAAGCCTTTTCGCCCCATTATCCGATTTTTCATGAGTAAAAATACGCGTTGGAACAATTAGAGGTTTAGACAGCAAAATTGGAGTTTGTCCACCTATCCCCAAGGCGTCAGCCTTGGTCTTCACTCTGCGCGCAGCGCAGTCTTCACCACCGTGCGCAGCACGTTTCTTCACCGCGGGCTTTAGCCCCCTTTTCACCCGGCCGAAGGGCGTTAAAAAGCATTTATCCCTTGTGAGCCGAAGGCGTCTGCCTCGGCGTAGGCGAAGCCGAAGACGGGAGCCGTACTTTTAAACCCGCGCTTGCGCGGGTGACATATAATAGCCTTGGGCGTAAGCCCAAGATAACCGATAATAAAAAAATAAGAACCCACACTTGTGTGGGTGGCATAAACCGTTGATACAAAATGGGCCATGTATTCACCCCATTATATCAGAGCCACCGTTTATGCCACCCGCACCCTGTGCGGGTTCCAATATATTTTCCATTGCTGACCGGGGGCTTACGCCGCCCGGCTCCCATATGCCACCCGCGCTTGCGCGGGTTCTGATATTCCGCTCACCTTCGGTTCGCCGTACAGCTCTACAAATTGTTCTTTTTCTAATTATTT
>JAZRSQ010000047.1:0-14152 GCA_045651585.1 Akkermansia sp. | reverse complement strand
CGGCGGGTAGCCCGTCAGGGCCGCAGGGGGCGGGTAGAATCCCGCTGCCCTCCGTGGCTTTACCCAAATGCTTCTACCTTCCCACTCATCCTCCTCCCCTGTCGCCATCGGCGGCCTTCTTTTTTTGTTTCTATCCGGACAAACAGTATTCTACCCGCACCACGACACCTGCAAGGGGGAGTGGGCTGCGAGTGCCGGTGGCACGAGCAGACCCTGCGCCGCCGAGACACCTCTCGGCGGCGCAGGGGGCGGGTAGAATCCCGCTGCCCTCCGTGGCTTTACCCAAATGCTTGCGCCAAGTCTTGCCAGCGTGCAGATTATATGCTAGAATACCCGTCCCCCTAAATCAAAAGAAACACCCCACCTATGGCCAAGCGTCCATATAAATCTGCGAATCCGGTTAAACTCAGTCCCAGACAATTGAATTCAGCTGGTCGCACAACCAAACGTCCACATAAATCTGCGAAGCTGGTCAAACTTATATATTCCTATGCCGTTGCGATACTGGTTGTGGGAGTAGCTGCGTGCGTATCTTATTTTTCCGAAGATAATAGGAAACATGCCAGACGAAATACAGCTCACCGGATTGAGCAGGTACTGAAAAGAAATACCGCCCCGGCTGAAGCTGAGGTGATATACGGTCGCTGCGAGTACGTGCAGGATGGTGATTCTCTGTTATTTATTCCCCGAGGTGAAAATACGGAAGTGAAGGTACGCTTGTTCGGGGTAGATGCACCGGAGCGTGATCAGGCTTGGGCTGATGAGTCCCGTGAGAATCTGCGCAAGCTCATTGATGAGCAGGAAATACGCCTGCAGGTGGTAGATGTGGACCAGTACGGGCGCAGCGTGGCCAAGGTATACGTGGAGAATACTTATGTGAATCTAGAGCAGCTGAAGGCCGGCATGGCTTGGCTGTACGAGTACTATTGTGACCCTAAGCAGGACGCTGATTTGATATCCGCTGCACGGGCAGCAGAGGCCGGGCGCGTAGGGCTGTGGAGCGATTCTTCTGCGCTGAATCCCCGTGAACACCGCCGCCGTTATGGCACGGTGCATGATGGCAGGTAAACACCGCCTCCGTGTATCCCTAGCTATTCAAATTAACAGCAGATGAAATAGAAAGAAACGCTGATTTGGGAGCCAACGCCAAAAAGTGAGGGAAGGCAGTTCACTCCCCCACCCGCTCGCACCGCGAGCCTAACTCAACATATTCAAAATCAAAAATCCAAAATTCAAAATCCCACTCACCGGCTATCCGGGTGGAGTTTGGCGCCACGGGAGCGAAGTTCCTCGCCGAGAGCCTTGGCAACGGGGGTATTCCTTTTGCCGTAATGAATGCGCAGAGAGTTGCCCTCGCCATTCAAGGCGTTGATGTCAGCCCCGTTGTCCAGCAGCAGGCGCAATATAGCAACGGCTTCCTCGGGCGTGTAGACCCCGGGTTGGGTTTTAATCATGAAAGCATACTGCGGAAAATACCTACTCTTCGTGGACTTACCGGTAACACGCGCCCCCTTCTCTATCACCGTTCTGATGAGCTCCACAGAACTGCCGCGCATCAACAAATTATGCATGAGCGTCATGGACTTTTCACCCACATGACTGTTGGGGTCCACTCCACCTTCCACCAGTTTACGAATCACATCATCCGTGTACCAGAACCACGATAAACGCCAATCTTTCGTGCGCTCTTTCATATTCTGATTGCCGTACTCAAGCAACAGTGCGCGCATGTCATCATTCTCATCATACCCTCGCAATTCGCAGAATGGGGAAATTTTCTCGCCATGGCCATACATGGGGGCATCCGGGTCAGCACCGGCATCCAACAAAAGCTTGGCTATGCTCACTCGACGGGCGGCGGACTCCTTATCGGTAAAACCAATCAGCATACCGAGGGGCGTATTGGCGACATCTTGTATGCGCTCCCACTCAGCCGGGCGGGCATTCACATCTGCCCCGGCATCAAGCAGTGCGCGCACAGCCGTCTCGTCCCCGTACATACAAGCCACCTGCAAGGCACTGAAGCCGGAGGGCGAGCGCCAATCGGCTTCACCGGTGGAGATGACGTGACTGAGCAATTCCGGCACCTCGGCCTTCCATGCAGGGTGAATGTAAACCGGGCGGATATATCTGGGAGCACCCTTCCGACCCGTTGGATTTTCCTGAACCTGTTGAGCAAGAGCTTGCAGAGTTTCCTTCTGCGCAGTGCTCCATTCTGCAGACAGCAGAACGGGAGACAGGGCAAAGCTGATAGCAGCCGTGGCGAGGATTCGGTAAAACGATTGCATAGTGTAAAGTATGTTATTTATTTCGAATACAGTTCGACGGCATTTTCAATGGCTGACGGCAGCTTCTCCAAGACATGGCGAGTCATCTCTGCCTGTTTCTGTTGCAGGCGCAAGCGGAACAATTGTTCATGGATACGCCAATCGGCATTCCCTGACTTCGCTATTTGTTCCAGTTGGCGGTATAAATCATCCTCAGCCTTGATATATTCATCCCACCGTTGCAGCACAGTCTCCACCGGTGGCTGGTAAATCATCGCCTGCTGCAAGTTCAATTCGGCAAGAGCCACCTCCCAGCAAGTGGCAAATCCCTGTTGATAACGCTTGCGCAGCAAATCCGCCAATTCGGCCTTGTAAGCTCTGTCTTTTGTTCGATCCACCTCCATATGAGTGTACCACAGGATTTCTGCATTGAGCCAATCCAACCGATTGCCGGAGGCCTGAGCTGCGGAGCTAACCGTTTGTCGCAGGGCCTTCAGCTGTTCAAGGGAAATCGGGCAGTCCCGAGCAGGCGGTATGGGGGCAGAATTCGGCCGCATCGCCATCCACAGGTCACGGCCTTCCTCGTATGTCCGTATGCATGCATACAGCTCTATTCCGGTTTCGTACACATCCCGCACGGTACCGAGTCCTTGCTTATAACGGCTCTCTGCCAGGTCGTAGGCTTTTTCCCGCAAAGACATCTCTTCAGCGTAAGAAGTCGCCCATATGTCATCCACCTCACCTCTTACCATGCTTTGGTACTCACTTTGCATACGCAGCAGAGCAATGGCATCTTCCTCCCCGCTCGCCTTACGCAGCCACTCATAATCCTTCATATGCTTTGCCGCCACCTGCGTTGCCATCCCCTCACCGCCAATAGCCAACCCCATGCACAGGATAGAAAAAATCCCCGTGCAGAAAACTCGTCCTACGAATCCTTTCAATTGCTTTTTGACTTTTACCATAAATCTATCTCCTTAGCTATATTATCACACCTTGCCTGAAAATCTGAACAGTGGCCTCACTATATAGACGCCGGCCGAGCGTGGTTTTATTTAAATTTCCGGTCTTTTTAAAAATAACGGTGTAACAGCGCGTTGGGCTTATTTCTTCATCGCATTCTCCAACAAGGGGATTAAATCGGTGCGTTTGCGCTCGCGGGCTATATCGAGAGCAGTTTTGCCGTGCTTATCCTTTCGGGTGGGGTCAACGCCGATGGAGAGGAGATAGCGCAGTTCCTCCACCCCCTGCTCCGGGTCTTTGGCAACCTGTACAATGAGCGGGTCATCGAAACCGGAATCCCCGTTCACATGAGCACCACTGGCAAACAACATATCGAACAACGGGCGGCGATCGGTCTCCAGCCGGTACCACACCGCAGCCATCCATCGGGAGGCCTCGTCCCTATCCACGCCCGAGAAATCAACCCCGTGGGAGAGAATCTGCATAATGGCCTCCGTCGAGGCGCCATGAGCTGCAGCATACAGAATTCGCTCCGCGCACAGGTTCGGATTTGCCCCGGCAGCCAACAGCATGCGCACCATCTCCTCTTCATGCAGCAGGCCATGGGTCCCCACACTCAGACACAGGTACAGAGCGATAGCATTTGCATAGTTCGGGTCAGCGCCGGCAGCCAGCAAGCGTTTAACATCATCGGGGCAGTCATGGCCGGCAGCCATGGCCAGCTCAGCCCCCAATTGTGGCGTGAGCCCCAGTTGGCGGAGGTAGGCCAGAACTTTCTCATCCGACTCACGGGAACACATAGCGACCTCCAGCGCATTCTGCCCTGCGGCATTGCGTGCATGAACATCCACCCCCTTCTCTACCAGGAAAGGCACCACGGCGAAATCCCCCGGCACCTCATGGCAATACCAGCCCACACGGCAGGCGCGCATGAGCACAGTGTTGCCGTCGTTGTCTCGGGCGTTGATATCAGCTCCGTCAGCCAGTAGTTGCTGCACCTGCTGCACGGTTGCGCTGTCCTTCCACACCAGGTTCATGAGCGGCGTGCGTCCCGACGAGTCACGGGGCTCCTCCTCACCCATAGCGAACGTGGGGAGCAATGCAGCGGAAACAAGAGCGGAATAAATCAAGGTTTTCAGATTCATGGCGTGGGAAAGTGGGTATTGGTTACGGCTCTATATTAGCAAACGGAACCTAACGGTTCAAGTGCTAAATCAGGAAAAAGTTGTACACTGCAGAGCCTGCCCTACAATTCAGAATTGTAGGCCATTCGCAGCTCCAGCACCGCTTTTCCGTAGCCCCGCAAATATGCGGGGCTCAGATTCCATTTACCTCGCCATCAGTCCTTCCATTTTACTTTCGGCGACGTCGAGCAGCCAAAGCAGCGAGGGCCAGCAGGCTGAGCGTGGCGGTTGTCGGCTCGGGCACCATCATGATGGACAGACTGCCGATGTTGTCAATAATCTGATATGAGAGATAGAGATTATCGTTCATCACATTGCTGAACAGGTCAGAGGCCAACATATCGCCGGAAGTGCTGAGGTACGGTGTTTGGAAGGGATACTGAGTCAGCCCGGTGAAGAGCGTGACGCTCTGCCCCATTTCCGTCAACGTGTTCACCGTTGCCAGCAGGTTATCACCCATTGCCAACTGCCCGCCGAAGCTCAGAGTGCCATTCAGCGTTACGGCACCGGCGCTCACGTTGGTTATCTCAAGGGTCGTGCCCTCGGCCAGCGTCAGGTCGGCATTCAGCGTAGCCGTGCCACTCAGCAGGGCAAGGTCGGTTACCGTCACCGCTTGCTTGGCACCGTCGGCTGTGGTGGCATAGGCACTCACTGTTCTACCGGCAGCGATTTCGAGCAGCTCGAGAGAGGCATCTGCCTGCAGATTCAGCAGGGAAATATCGCCCTCGGTAGCCATCACACCGCTGAGGGTGTTGGCAGCATTGTCCACAACCAGCGTACCACCGCCGGCATTCTCCACAGAAGAACCTGTCAGCTTGTTGCTGATAGTGGCATTTGCCGCAGTGGACTTAATGTGACCATTGCTCAGCTCGAAATCCGAAGATGCAGCGGAGTATGCAGTGGTGTCTGCAGCCCCGGTGCTGAGAGTAGCCGTGCCGGTACGACCGCTGATTTCCACAGCACTGCCGCTGATATTCAGCGCAGCGCCCTTGGCAACACGCAATTCAGCGCCACTCTTGGCCTCTACAGACTTCACCGTATTGCCACCCTCACCCGTATAAGCTACGGTTATATCGCCGGCCTTGGCAGAAATCTTGCCCAGCATCACCTGAGAAGAGATGGTGGCCGAACCGGCGCCATCCTTCACCACATTGCCCACAGTAGCCGTAGCACTGTCGGAGTGCATGCGACCGCTGACATCCAGCGAGGCGCCACTGCTTACGTTGAAGGTAAGCTGGCAAGAGTCGCCACCGCGCAGGCGCATGTTGGCAGCAATGCTGTTTGCGCCGGAGGTCACGTTGATGGTGGAGTTGTTGTTGAAGTCCAAGGCGGCGGTGTAAGCCGTACCGTCATAGCTACCGCCATTACCCAACAACTGAGCGCCGTTCTTGAGCGTCAGAGTCCAGCCGGCAATCGTCTGTCGGGTATTGCCGAAGTCAATCGTACCGCCGTCGACGGTCAAGGCCCTAGAGACATTGTAATCAATGGTATCGGAGCCATTCCCGGTGAAGGTAAGAGTTGCTCCCTTATTAACCGTGATAGCCCCCTTCAGCACGCAACTACCGTTCATTTCGGCAGCAGCACCTGCAGCCAATACCAACGTGGATGTAATCGACTTGCTGTTGTTCACCAGCGTTGTGCCGTTTGCCACCTCAAGAGTACCGTCTGAGACAGAGTTGTACAAGGTATAATCGCCACCGTTGGCAAGAATAAGCTTACCGCCACTGATGGTAGTGGTGCCCGTGTAAGTATTCTGAGCAGCAAAGGTCAGCGTGCCGGAACCGGCTTTGGTGAGACCGCCATTGCCGCTGATGACACCGGCAATGGTACCACTGCACCCATTGTTGGCATGAATAGTGGTATTGGCACCAAGCACAACATCATTATTCAAAACAGTACCGGTACCATTGAACACCAACTGACTATCCGATGTAGTCAGGTAAATATCGGAGGCCTCATTGAAGACGCTCTGATTGACCTGCAGACGACCAGTAGCCACGGTGATATCACCGGCAAAGTCGCTGAAGTCAAAGCCCACACCGTTATCCATAGCCAGATTCAGCACCACATTGCCGGTACCACTTACATTGTCAAATGCGGTGGAGCGGTTATTCTGCACGGTTGTCTTACCAGTCATGACCAACGTAGCGCCTTCGCCCACAACAATGGATTTGGCGGTCTTCAGCGTGGACTCCGACAGGCTCAACGTCGTATCGCCGGAGAATGCCCAGCTTACACCGGTTCCCACAGTCAATTCACCATTCACCGTCAGGTTACCATCGGTCACCAAGCTCACATTGTCTGCTACGCTCATGTTGTTGACGATGATATCGCCCTCCAGCGTCAAATCGGCATCGCTGTTAATCAGCACGTTGTCATTGTTGGTAAAACGCGTGTTGAAGGTTTCATCCGTCCCCATCATCTCATTCATGCGGGTCGTCTGCCACACCTCATTGGTTCTCTCATCATTCCACGTGCCGGTTTCGCCACCGTTCCAGACAAGATCCCAGCTATCCTCCAGCGTGTAGGAGAAGGAGCCACCCATGCCCAGAGTGAGAGTAACACGCCCCATATCGGAAAGCGATGTTCCGTTGATGGAGAAGTTATCCGTGGTCAGGGAAACCCAGTTCTCCAGCGTACCACTCGAGTTGTCGAAGAAGTTGTAAACGGTATCCTGCGCCAAATTGCCGAGGGCAAGCACAGACTCATTCGTAAAGGTCAGGTTCTTTACCGCGATGGAACCGTTGTTGAAGTCAAAACTGCTGATATCCAGCGTACCACCATTCACCGTCAGCGAGGAGGCGGAGCTGAGCATGTTCAGAGCATCGCCGGAGAAAGCGAGGGTACCTTCCAGGATTTCAATGCTGCCGTTAAAGGTGGCAGAGTTACCGGCGAAGGTCTGCATACCTGCGCCATCCTTCACCAAGCTCAGTTTCTCACGCACCTGACCATAGTAGGTAAATGCTGCGCCGGCATCGGTATCGATAACGAGAGTGCGAGCCACCTCATCGTTGTTCTTATCCGGGCCATCACCGGTATTCCAGCCGATATTCTGCGGAGCATAACCGGAGAACAGCAATGCGCGGGCGCCCAATGAAGAAGACGACTCCAGACCGCCGATTCTGGCATTATCCACATTCACACCAAGGCCCAGATAGGCACCGCTATCCTTCTGCTCATTCATCTTTACTGCGGCATTGGCCAAAATGTCCTTACCATACAGATTGATGAAAACAGAATGCTTAGGATTATTGGAGTGGTTCGCTGTGTTGGCGAGTACTACATCACCTACAAAGTTACCGGCAGCAGCCGTAGAGGAGCCCAGGTCAAACATGGCGACATATGAAGCGCCACCATTGGAGGAGGACTTGTACAGGTTCAGTGTACCGGCTGTCGTACCCTCAGCCAGAGTCAGCGTTCCAATGGTAAGGTGACCGGAACCGTACACCTCCTGAATAGTACCGGTACCGGCAACCTGCACCGTACCGATTACGCCCGATTCTGACGTTGTGTTGGCGCGGTTATTAATCTGCAGCGTTGCGCCATCTGCCAGAGCCAGCGTGGTGATTTTCTTATTGGCACCATCATTTTCCGCGTTGTTATACAGAGTAGCAGCCTGACCGCCATTCACCGCAAGAGTCCCTATGGTAGACGTACCCTTAAGAGTTACAGAACCGCCCGCCACAGTAATAGAACCTGCCTGCATGCCGGAGGTGGATTCGAAAGAACCACCCGCTACAGTAATGGAACCGGCCTGCAGGTTGGCAGCAGAGCTGACAGAACCGCTATTCAGCTCGATGTTGTCCGCCTTCAGCGTGGTCATGTCAGAATCCGCATAGAAGGAGCCGGACATCTGAGCAGAGTTCAGCGTTACAGCCCCGGAGCTCTTTGTGCTCAGAGCACCGGTGACCGTGGCGTCATCCATATTCACAGCGCCCTGCTCACCAAGGGATATGTTAGCGTTAAGGGCAGCGTCCTGTACTGTCAGGGTACCTTTGGTAACCTGCACACCTTCAGAGAAAGACGCATTCACACCCAGCAGCATATCGCCACAGTCACCCACCACCAATGCGGTACCGGAGATAGAACCGGCGCCCTCCAGACCATAGGTGGAGGAAACATTCACACGACCCACCGTAAGTGCATCATTCACGGTAATCATCTCGCGGGAATCGGCATCAGAGAGCCCACCGGCACTCAGCACAACTTCCTGAGTACCGCTATAGGCTACAGTATTGCCCTGTCCGCCTACCTGCCAGTTGGCGGCGTTCCATTCCTGAGTCGTGCCATTGGCGGAGGACCAGTACAAGCGGTCATCACCACCCACTACCAGAATCAGCTTACCATCCTCCTGACGATAGCTGAATCGGTCACTCAAGCCGGCATCCAGCGCAAAAGAACCGGTCCCCAAATCACCGCTGATGAGAGTGTATTCACCGCTTGCAATCTCGTTGAACATGTTCAGATTCAGCGCAATCGTAGTAGTACCGGCCGAAATATCTGAGTTCAGGGTAACGGTGTCCCCAGCAGAAGGTTGGCTGAAATCAAAACGCAGGGTCAGAGAGGAGCTCTCGACGGCATCGGATGTCCCCACCGAAATTCCACCCAGAACATAGTCGGAGGAGCCGCTCAAACTCAGCGAGAGTGAATCGGTACCGATGATGGTGGAAGTCATAGCCACCGATGTGGGGGATTCCAAAGTAAGTGCAGCGCCGGCACCGGCCGTTACATTACCGGTGAATGCCGACTGAGCAGCACCGAGTATCACCTGCGAACCGGCAGCCAAGTTCAGAGCACCACTGCCGGCAATACCACCGGCCAAGTGCAGCACACCGCCATTGGCCGTAGCCAGATTCAAATCACCGGCAGCCGTCACCTTACCGGTCAGCTTGTTGGTGATATTGTAGCTCTGTAGCATAGCCCCGGCGCCGGCCTTAATCTCGTTGGCATAGGTGTACACCACGTCTGCCTGATTGGCTGTTCCCGTACCGGCCAAGCGCAGAATGAGACCATCATTCAGGGTCACCTGCCCCAGCCCCAGAGCGGTCGAGGTCTGACTGACATCTTTACCACCGTCAAGACGCAGAGCGAACTTGTCATCATTGTTACCGTTGCTGCTGGCAATCACAAGATTGCCGAAGGTGTTGTCGGAATCAGCAGTGATGGTCATGCCTTCATTGCCACCGAAGGTGAGCGTTTTGCCTTCACCCAGAATCCGGCCACGAATAATACCGCCGAGGTGATTCTTTACACCATAGGTAGCCCGACCGGGAGCTGTGGAGTTGTCACCGTATATGTAGGTACCCACAGCAGTGCTCACCGCCTGCAGAGTACCTCTGGAGCAGGAGGCAATCATGGCATCGTCTGCCAATGTGATATTGCCGTAAACCGTTGATAAGTTATCAATAGACAAAGCACCTGCCGTCAGCGAGGAGGCATAAATCTTGTCCACCCTCTGACCGGAGTAACCATTGCCACTGATAATGAAATCTGCGGTTGTACTGATGGCCGAGGTACTGCCAAAGCGGTATGAGTTTGTCACTTTCGCCTGACTACCGGCGTCTATCTGAATGGTTGAACCGGAAAGAGCCTGAAGGTTATTGTACCCCTCGTAACCGAAATTATAACTCAATTTGCCGATGTAAAGTCGGGTATTATCCTGCAGGTGAACAGTTCCGTTGAAGGCTGCCGATTGGGTCATGAGAATGGCCTCGCCACCGGAGTTGAGCACCACAGTGCCCGTACCGAGAATAGTCTGGGGTGCAAGAGTTGCACCGAGCTGACCATTATTCTCACCGGCTGTTCTCGCCATTTGAAGCTGCAGTATACCACCGTCCTCAATGGTAATGGTAGCATTACTTGCACCTATACCACCGGTGGCAGCAAGACCACCGGAACCGGTCAATTTCGCCACGACTGTGCCCTGAGAAATGGTGAGACCGCCGGCCCAGGAAGCGTTGGCTCCCATGGTCAACGTGCCTGAACCCGTCTTGACAAGATGCAATGCCGACGAATTATTAAGGTCGTTGAGCACGCCGTCGGCAATAGATGTGTTCGAGCCCTCACTTACATCCAAGAGCAACAGGGCGGCAGTGCTGCCATTGTTGCGAATGGACGAACCGCTGCCTGCGGTAAGATTGCGCACGGCCAAGCTATTCCCGTCAGTGTACAGAGTAGCCCCCTGCTGCAATTCCATCGACTTAATGCCGGCCAGAGCTTCACCATGCCCGACGTGAATGCCGATATCACCTCGGCTGTGCTTTTCATCCAAATTAAAGCCGGCACCGGCAACGATGCTGCCGGTATAGGCATCTTCGCGGGCAAAGGTCACACTACTGCCGGTAGTTCCCTGCCCGTCGAGCATCATCGTATCAGCGCTATCAAGCTCAGTATCAATCGTCAGGTTACCGCTGCCACCGAATCGATACCCCTGCTCAGCCTCCACGGTAAGCGCGCCGGTGTAGGTATAATCCCCATTAGCACCCAAGGAAACATTGGTTCCGGTCAAATCCAAATTGCCATTGGTAGCCAGTGCCAGCACACCGGCTGAAGAGCTCTTAACGATAGCCAATTGCTCGGCACTATTAATAGCCAAGGCATTGCCGTAGGTTATCAGCACCTTGGCATTTCCCAAAGCGCCATCCTCGTATGTCAGCTTATTGCCAACCCCCTGAATATAGATGTCACCGGTAAAGTCGTTATCTGCATTGGTCAGATGAACCGTACCGCCGGACCACTCGTTGCCGATAAGCAAATCAGCATCGCCGGTCAGCAGGAAATTCACATTGAGCGTGCCGGTACCACCACCCAAGCGCCATACATCGCGACCGAGCGTGCTATCCTGCACGGTACCGAGGGTAGCAGTAGCTGTACCGTAGTCGACGGCCTCATCACCCCATGCACCGATAATCAGGTTCTCTCGGCCGGTAAGGTTCAGCTCCGTCTCTTGATTACCGGTAAGAGCCAGCACACCATTCGAACCAAGCTTGATAGAGGCAAGTGTTGACTCATTGGACTGTCCTTCAATGGCGATAAAGCCTTTCTCCTGAACATCCCACTGCTGCTCAGCCTTCAGAGAATTGGTGCTGTCAGTCACGACCAAACCACCTTCTTCAATGGTGCCACCGGGCACATGCAGCTGCCCCTCTACCACAAACACACCATTGCCGGTTTTGACAAAGCTGACATCGGCATTGCCGTATACATTGCCCTTCATGGTAGTTACCACGGGGGACTCCGTTTCCACGGTCATACTGCTTGCCCCATTGAGCGTAATATCGCCCACAAGGCCATAGATACCGTGCTTCGTCATGTCCTGCTGCAGACCACCACCAATCGCCTCGCGGGTAGCCTGAACCGTTTCATTGATAATCACAGAACCACCCGCCTCGACATTGATGTTACCCACCAGCTGCGCATGGTGAGAAAGCCGGAACGCCGCACCGGACTTCACGGTGACATCCGAACCATTCATGGTGGCGTACGTCCAGTCATGCTCCACCTTGTTCAGGATATGGGGCGTAGCAGAGCCCTGAAGAACAAGCGTGCCGGCCTCTACAGTATAACCGCCCACGTTGGTGTGGTTGCCGGTCAGGGTCCACTCGGCGCCCTCATTGCTGTTGTTATACACCACCGCCAACTGAGCCGTGCTGTCCTTCCCTTCATCCATGAAGCACCCTTCAAAGGTACCCGTTCCGGTGTAGGTAAAGGTAGAAGTTCCGGCAGGGGTCACACCGTCCTGCGTCGTCATGTTGCCGATACGGGCACCGGTACCGGAGCCATCCTGCTGAATAACGCCCCAAGTCAGGTCATGCCCGTTCAAATTGAGCAAACCGCCGGCATTGCCGAAGGTAAAGGTATCACCCGCGACGGAGTTGGTCTTAAACTGGCCATCGCGCATGAGCACGATAGAGGCTACACCCGCCTCCAGTCGAATGGAGGACGCGGCATAACCACCTTCACGGTCCAGTCGGGTTTCGCCGAGATTGCCCAGCGTACAGCCGGTAATGTTACCTTCCTCATCCCGAACAACATCGTATACAGTAGTGCCACCACCTACACGCAGGACAGCTTCGTTGTTCCCCTTGCCGGCAATGGTCATGATGCCCTCCCCCACCTTGCGCCACTCTTCAGATGACGTCCCTGTGAGTTCGAGCGTTAAATCAGCTCCGCCATTGACCACAAAACCGGCATTGTTGAAGGTATAAGAAGCCTCCTTCTCCGATATGAGCCAGCTGCCTTTATCGAACGTAAGGGCACCGGAGCCCATGTTCACGCTATTCTGCAGCTGAATATGCTGAGTATTGGTCGTATCGGCAGTGGAAAATACCATGCCGAGGTGGTCGTATGCCGTATTGCCGCTACCGGCGCCGGTGTATTGCACGCTTACATCCCCCTGAGTCAGGAACCCCTTGCCGGTGGCACTGTCCTGAGCCCCCCACAATATCGTGCCCGTTCCACTGAACTGATTGACCGCGATATCGTAGGAATTGATAAAATTATCGTACGCCGTACCATTGTGACAGAAATAGCCATTGGCCGAATACGCGTTGAAATTCGTACTGCCGGACGCAAAGCCAACGTGCAGGAAGCGGTTATTTTCATCATCCCACGCATAGATAGCGCTGCCACTGTCGCCGGAAGTTACACTCAGTTCCAAGGGAGGGCGGGTATCCCCCGCTACATCGTACTCCCTCAAATGGGTCATGAAAGTCCAAGTCCCTGTTCCATTCTTGCTGATGGAGGAAATATTAGACAAGCCACCCAGAGCATTACGACCGGTAGTTAAACCGCCGTTCGTGTCCTTGGGGTCACCCTGCCCCACGCGGTAAAGCCAGGTCTCATTGGCAGGTAGAGACGCCATGAACGCATCGGAGGCATGGGGAGTATAGGCTACCTCCGTCACAATTTTATTGAGACGCTGAATACTCCAGTCCGCGGTACCCACGCCGGCCTGACTTGCATACCCGGCGGAGGTGTATTTGTACCTGTAGGTTGTGTTCTGCGTCACAAAGAAAACAGGAGACTCATTGCAGTGCTCGGCACTTACCAGATACTGCGGAGCCACAAGACCGGCACCGGCTTGGAAATGGAAGTTAGCCCCCACCAAATCACCCTTGGCGCCGAAGCTGTCCAGATTGGGCATGAGCGGAATGACGGGATCCGAAACCGTTGTACCATCTTTGTATGCGACTGTCAGGTTGGAAGCACCGGGGCGGAACATCCCCATGTTGTAGGCAAAATCCAAGTAATACTGCAAATCGTACCTGGCGTCCACCAAGCCGGCTGTTGCCGATGAACTAAAGGTAGCAGCTGCCGCCATGACTGCTAACAATGCGCGGCGAAGGGAAAGATTCAGATGGAGTTTCATATACAGTGTACCAACCTTTTTGCGATGGTAGCATTGTAGCAAATCACCCCATGCTGTCAAGCCGGAAAACACGTGGGAACCGCAATTAACATGCGCCATGCGCATTACCTCAAAAACGCCCTCGCAAGCAAGTCCCTCACTTTAGAAAAGCTGATTGGTGGTCTCTAAAAACTTGGCAAAGCTATTTACCTCCCCCGGCGACTCATCGAACCTCCACAAATTGGAGTTTGGCGGGGTGTGAGCCGAAGGTGAACCGTACTTTAAGCCCGCTCCTGCGGGCGACAGAACAATAGCCCAGGGTGAAGCCGCAGGCGAAACCCTGGGAAAATGCGAAAAATATATATAAACCCCGCAGACTTGCGGGGTGA
>JAZRSQ010000046.1:0-5458 GCA_045651585.1 Akkermansia sp. | reverse complement strand
AGCGAGCCTCTCTTTGAACCCGCGCTTGCGCGGGTGACATATTTTAGCATGGGGCGTAAGCCCCATGTCAACCGATTATAACAATAAGAACCCTCACTTGTGAGGGTGGCATAAACCGTTGCTACAAATGGCGCTATGAGTTCACTGTATTATATCAGAGCCACCGTTTATGCCACCCGCACCCTGTGCGGGTTCCAATATGTTTTTCATTGCTAACCGGGGGCTTACGCCGCCCGGCTCTACCATATGCCACCCGCGCGAGCGCGGGTTCTGATATTTGGCGGGCAAAGCCCGCGGCCTGCCTCGGCGCCCCGTCTCGGCGTATCGAAGAGAAGCCGGAAGCAAGCAGCCCGAAAGGGCTGACGCGAAGCCGGGAACTCTCAAATTCGTCCCTCGTAATTCGCCTGCCACGGCGTAGCAAGCGAGCGCAGCGAGACGCGGAGACGGGTCCCTCGTACTTCCCCAAATTGTCTATGTGGAAAATTATTTAATTGCGGGGGAACATACCGCGCAGGTTGTTGATATTCATGCTGGGCGGCGGCATATCAAGGTCGTCCTCGTTGTCGTTGCGACGACGGGAGAAACTCACAAAACCACTCCCATCCCCTTCATTCGGGAACAGGGTACCGGTGGTGGGGGCAGCCTCATCATCCTCATCGTCTACGGTGAGATTAGCCGGCATGAGTTCGGGCTGGTGCATGACCGGCTGCACGGTGAAGGAGGGCACAGCGTCCTCGGCTTCTTCCTCAGCCTCCACTTCATCTTCCTCCGTGGGCTCTTCTTCGACCTCATCGGTGAGTTCCGGATCTTCAGCGGGCTCATCTTCCTCCACCTCAGGCGTTTCCTCTACGGGTTCCTCGGTGGGGGCTTCGGCAAAGAAATCCTCATCCTCAACAGCGGGCACGAGCTCCTCTGCTTCGGCTTCTGCCTCGGGCTCCTCAAGTTCCTCCGGTTCCTCGGCAGCAGGCTCGGGTTTGACGCGCTCTGTCTGGGGCGGAGCCACGATGGCAGACTTGAACTCCTCTGCATCGACCGAGGCAATGAGTGTCACGCGGATTTCATCCCCCAGGTGCGGCTTAACCGTAGTACCGAAGAAAAGCTTGACCTCCTCATCGGCCAGGGCTTCGCGCACGGTCTCCATGACGGTGCGGATTTCGGTGATAGACATGCTGTCACCGCCGGCAATGTGCACAATGACCGTGCGAGCAAAACTGAGAGCGCCGTGATAGGCAACCAAGGGAGACTCGAGCACCGACTGAGCAGCCGTTACAGCGCGGTCAGGGCCATAGCCACTGCCGGTACCGAAAATGCAGCGGGAGTCGTTGTTCTCGAGAGCTGTGGCGAGTTCATCCAGCCCGAGGTTAATGAAACCGGGGGAGGATGCGAGCATGGGCACGGCAGCCGTGGCTCGGGCAAGGATGCGGTCGACCTCTTCGAACACGGCACGGGCACCGGGACGGTTGCGGAAGAGTTCCTCCATGTAATCGTTCTCGAAGCAGAAAACGATATCGCTCAGCAGCGAGATTTCCTCCAGAGCGGCCTCTGCCTGCTCACGACGGCGCTTACCTTCAAACGCGAAAGGCATGACCACCACCGATACGAGGAACAGACCGGCATCGCGAGCCATCTGTGCCAGAACGGGAGCTGCACCGGAACCGGTACCGCCACCCAGACCTGCCACCATAACCAGCAGGCGGGCATCTGTCAGCATCGTCTGCAGCTCACTGCTGCTCTCCTCTGCCGCACGGGCACCGACGGAGGGGTCGCCACCACAGCCCAAGCCATGATTGAGCCCACCGCCCAGTTGTATGAACTCCACATTGCTGCCGCAGGCACGGCCCACGCGCTCATCGAGCGACATGGTGTACAAGCGCACATTGTTGGCACTGGAACCTGCAAAACACTGCAGAATATTGGCACCGGCACCGCCGATACCCACAATGGCAATGCCGTCTTCCTTCTGCGGTATTGTCTGGTAGGGGAGCATAGCTGTATGGCTGGAAAAAAAGGTGTGAAAATCAGAATCAGCGGCGACCGAACATGCGCATAATCCAGTCGAATATACCGGGCGAGGGATTGTGCAGAGCCTCGTCGTCAAAGCGCTGAGCAAAGCGAATCAGGCCGATAGCCGTGCAGTAGCGCGGGTCTGCCAGGTAGGAGTAGTTCTGCCCGTCAGCAGCCGGGGCGGGCTGGTGCACCGGCACACCATAAATGTGGTGTGCAAGGGAGTCCAGACCGCGCATCAGACTGGTACCGCCCGATAAATACACGCTCATGCCGCTCTGCTTCCACACATCCTCGGGCACGCGCTTACCCACTCGCACCAGAATGTCGGCCAAACGGTCACGGATAATGCGATTGAGCTCGCCACGGGGAATGGAAACGTCGTGCATGCCCAGTTCGCTCTTGTACTGAGCAAGGGAGCGGTCATTCACGTCGCCGAAGGCATTGCCCTCGGTGCACTTCAGCACCTCGGCGGCCTTCTTGCTCACGCGCTGGTCGGTCAGCTTAACGATATCGCTGTTGATGGTTTCGCCACCGGCAGGTATACAGCCACTGGCCACCACATCGCCACCACTGTAGCAGATGAAGTCGGACGTACCGCCGCCGATATCAATCAACAGGGCACCGGCCTCCTTCTGCTGGCGATTGAGCACCATCTGCGCTGTAGCAAGCGGAGCGAACACCAAATCCTCGACCTCCAACGGCACCTGGCGCACACACAGCAGGGAGTTCTGCAGGCGGGTACGAATGCCGTGCATGAGGTGGCAATTCACGTCGAGCGTGCGACCGGCCAAGCCCACCGGGTGGCGGGAGGCCTCGCGATTGTCGATGTAGAAGTTACCCAGCTCGCGGTTAATGGCAAAACGGTCGGAGGGGATTTCAGCCTTCTCTGCCTTCTCCTTAACATTCTTCACATGAATGTCCTCGATGATGGATTCATCATCACCCAGACGATAGGAACCGGGGCAGTTCTCACCGCAAATGTGCTCACCGGTAACAGAAAGGAAAACGTTGAGGATATCCACCTCGGCGTGGTCCTGAGCAATCTGCCAGGCATCGCACACACACTGGCGAGCCATGCTCTGATCCACAATCTCACCCTTGCGCACACCGGCACTGGGTACCTCACCCACACCGATGATGGTTGCAGTGGCATCCGGGCGGATTTCACCCACCACCATGCAAGTTTTGGAGGTGCCGATTTCAAGTCCTACGAGGATTTTTGACTGAGCCATATTGAGAGCCGAAACGTTATGAAATTAAAAATGAAAGCGTACTAACTGTATGCGGTTATTGTAACATAGAAAATGGTAAGCTGCGCGACAAATGCGCGTCATATCAGCGATATTGTGAGCAGGTCTCGGGAGTGGGCATGAGTGCAGGGCGCAGGGTCACGCGCTCGGCCTCGTACTCCTCCGACGGCACGAAGAGATAGCCGGGCTTGCTGTTGCGCACCTCAAAACCGGTGGGACGGAACACGGGCAACACCTGATTGGTGCTGGGGTCATAGGCAACAGTACCGGTGTAGGAACCCTTCACGATGTACTCCACGTTGTTGTCGGTGCCGTAAATGGCATTCTCTGCCGGTGGCTCCATACCACGGTCGGGCACACGGCATGAGCGCTCGTCCATCATCACCAGCTTGGCAGTGCGCCAGCTCTGACCGGGCTCGCGCATGTAACCCCAGAACCGGGTATAGGGAATGTGGTAGCGACGGCCGATATAGTAATCACCGGTGGCCTCCTTCGCAATCTCTGCTTCGCGCAGGCGCAAAGCCTCGCAATCGGATTTGAGCGTATTACACTGGCAGAGTACCAGCAATGCAGTGGTAAGGATGGTGATTTTTCTGAACATGGGTGTCTTGTTTTTACTCCTTTCAGCAGCGACGGTCAAGCACTTTTCGTGGCACGTCAATCAGCAAGTTTAATCCTCATCGTTTTCGTCCTGCTCACCGGCACGCAGCAGCGCCTCGAACGCCGCCGCCTGCTTGGCTCTGTGGCGAGCTGCCGATATGCGCCCCCATATAAAGAGCAACACCAAAGCTATGCCGATGTACATCGCCCACTTTTCCATGTCCTCCGTCACCTCAATACCGAACTTCTCCTTCACGGTAGAGCGCCAGTCACTCGGCTGTGCAGCGGGTGCAGCTTTCCCCGTCTCGGTCGCAGTGGGGGCAGTCGGCTCGGTGGTATCGGGTTCGGTCGGTTCCGGCTCGACCGGCGTCGGCTCAGGGCGGGGGGTGGAGGCTCGGCCACGGCGGCGGTCCTCATCGCGGTACAATACTTCCACAGCGGCACCCGCTCCGCTCGTACCCATAGCCGTGCGGCCGGTGTAGCGACTCGCCTCCTTCAGCGTCAGGCGATCCTTTCGGGGAGCTTCGGCAAACCAGCTCAGGCGCTCACAGGCACCGCTGGCTCCGGCAGACTCCCAGAACAGGTAACTCCCGTCTGTCAGGCGGCGCAGGCGGGCATCCTTCATGCCGACTTTGCGGGCAGAGGCTTCTTTCGTCTTAATCCACTTCACTCCTTCATCTCTACCCTCGCTCAACTGCTCGGCATGCAGCATAGCCGTCTTTTTTTCCATGGCCGGGTTATAGTCCACATACAGGCAGATAAGCTTGCTGCTACGGATTTCGAAGTCGAGTATCACGGTGTAGCCATCAGCCTGCCAAGTACGGCGCAGCGAATTGTCGTCCAAAATGACGTACTCGTAATCCTTGCTGAAATTTTTATCGGCATATTCGCGTGTGAGCCCTTCGTTAGGCAACTCAGTCACCTCGAGAGCCCCGGCACTGCATGCCAGTGCCACTGCACAGATTATTCCTCTGAAAATCTTCTTCATATTCTCATTGCATTGAAAAATTACTCGGCAAATATACCGCCGCTGCTCACTTTTACCACATTTTACCCTCTATCTCAAGCCGAAATGCTCTGCACGCGCAAAAAGGACTTGACATCTGAGCTCGGCAACTTCATAATCTCGCCACGCTTTACAGCAAGGAGAGATGGCTGAGTTGGTCTAAGGCACTCGACTCGAAATCGAGCGTGGCAGAGATGTCACCGTGGGTTCGAATCCCACTCTCTCCGCTGGAAATAAGAGTTTCACACATAACCGCAGCCCCTTGTAAACCCGGTGTTTACGAAGGGCTGCGTTTTTTTATTGTAAACGTCGCATGTATTCACTCGTAACCAGTCCTTTCGACAAACATCAATTTGTAGAAGTACGAGGGACGAATTCCGAGGGACGAATTTGTAAGTTCCGCGGGCTTTGTCCGCCTAATATAAGAACCCGCGCTTGCGCGGGTGGTATATAATAGTCAACTATGAATTTTGTAATTTTAAAATTTTATTGATCTGACCGGTTATAGAAAAAGCAACCGCTGTCTTGTGCCCAAATTGGGGCACAAGACTTGGGAAAGGGGGCGGCGCATGCCAGCCCCCCCTTTCCCAAACCC
>JAZRSQ010000045.1:0-10761 GCA_045651585.1 Akkermansia sp. | reverse complement strand
GGGTGGCATAAACGGTGGCTCTGATATAATACGGTTGACTCATAGCGCCATTTTGTAGCAACGGTTTATGCCACCCTCACAAGTGAGGGTTCTTATTGTTATTATCGGTTGACATGGGGCTTACGCCCCATGCTAAAATATATCACCCGCGCAAGCGCGGGTTCAAAAAGACGCGGCTTACGCCGCAAGGTGATGCGAAGCTTTGCATCCGCCGTCTCCCGCGCCTTAAGCGCGGGGCGTGAACGGTAATCTAAGGCAAGCCACTCGCGGCGAAGCCGCCAAGCTCAACAACTTGTCTATCCTTCGGCAAATGCCAATTTATGGCGCTCCCTACTCTCAGCAAAATCGGGTCTATCGTCATTTCTAACTATTCTTCAACAAAATTACTTGTCATTTCACCTTTTTTGTGCTAAATGTACCAAAGTAATCGAAAAAAATATAGTCCGTTCATATTTTTTTTGCAACAAATCCAGATCAGTGGCGTCAAAACATATAGAGCGTCACGCTATTTCCCCATTAATCAATACTTCAGTTTAAACAATACACATACATTAATAAAATGAAAACATCCAAAAAGTTCATGTTGCTCGCAACTCTGTTCTGCAGCTGTTTATCTGCTTTTGCCGAAACTCCCCAACAGGTACAGGCTTGGTATACTGACGCAGTAAACAAAGCTAACGCCAATCTGGCCGACGCTGAACGAGCATACGCAGCCAACCCCACCTCCCCCTCCGCTATCATGAATATTCAGCGACAGCGGAACAAGCATGTTCAATTGCTGCAGCAGTTAAACAATCAATATCAGCAGCGCATGCAGCGAGCTCAGAATCCGACAAACGCGCAGCCTATTCCCGAACCGACTTACAAACAAAACACCCCTCAACCTGTACGTAGAGGCATAACCGTTAGACGTCCTGACCAAAATCCGGTGCAGGTCAAACCGAAGGGACCCACAACAGTTGCAGACCAGGTTGCCAATGTGTACAGAGAATACATTCGTAACTATGAAATCGTGCTGAATGCCCTGCGCTCAATCCAAGACTCCCAGAGTGCTGGGGTCTATATGCCGTGGCTAATAACGTTTGACTCTGTCGATCCTAGGCAAATGACACCGAGTCAGAAATTTAATAATGCCCTTCAACAGATAAAGGAGATGGAGCAAATCGAAGTAAACCTGAAAAATCGACATACAGCAGCAGTTGTAAACCAGGCTGCCCAGCCGTACCTCGGTAAAGTGCAGGAGCTCGAAAACGCTATAAACGATGAAGTGAATCGCATTATTGATTATCGATTCTTCCAATCAATGGGCTGTGAACGCGATATCAGACAGCACTTCGGCTATGACGGGTCGATTACAACTGACCCATCGGGTACCTATAGAGGAAATAAGACCATCGGTGAACTATTCGATGAGATGATACGCTGATACGCTCATAATGATACTGTAGCAATAAGATTACACACCCTTGCCACAAATGCAGACCGGAAAACTTTTTCCGGTCTGCATATTTTTGTTCAATGTTTGCACATAGCAAAGGCAGCTATGTCCGCCGTAGAACTCAATCCCAACGCATGGGGAACGGCTCCAGCCCACTGGCGAGGGAGGGAGTGTCGCCGGTCAGGTAACTGAGCACTTTGTATATGAGCAGCGAGGTTTTGTTGCTGTACTGGGGTGCATCGGTGAGCAGGTAATTCATGAACAGCCAGGCCGGGGTCATGGCATTCCGGTACTGCTCCGCCTGCACATGGAAGGAGCGCAGCCCCTGCGCATAGAAAGTCTGCAACTCTGCACGCGAGAACATATTGGTCGGGGCTCCCGGGGGTGCCAGCAGGGCCGACAGCTGCTCACTGTGGCGCACCTTGTAGTTGAAGTCGTAGGGGCGCACACGCATCTGCGCCAGCAGGAGCAGCGCCTGACTGTGAGCAGCACGACTGCCACGGCGGCAGAGGTCATTCACCACCACGGTACAACGCTCGGGGTGGCTGAGCGCCTGCACCAATCCGGGGTAGCGCAGGCTGCCGGGGTAGAGCTGCACCTCGTGGTAGACCTGCAGCAAGCGATTGCAGAAGTCGGCATCGGGCTCACCCTCCTCACAGATGGAGCGGTTCACGTGGGCGATAATGCGCAGATTGGGGAACTGACGGCGCAGCACGAATGCCACGCGGTCATCTGCCACGGCCACACAATTCTGCCCCGTGGGGTTGTGGCGCAGCAATTCATCGACCAAGAACAGGCCGAAGGCATCCTCCACCATAGGCTTGGCCACGTAAGGATTGTCGAAGTTCAGGCAGAGCGGTTGTTTGATGGCATCCGCATGCCCCAACAGGTGCAGATAAGCGGTCGGGGTGGTCATGGAGCGCTGCACATTCCAGTCTAAGCTCCACGCACAGGCGGGGGTAACATGCAGAGCCCGCACACTGCGTATGCCCTTCATCTCTTTGCTCATCCCCTCGCAGAGCTGCACCATGCAAAGGCCGTGCAACAGACCGCCACTCAGGCTCCAAGTGGCTTGCGGCAGGTAATCCTGTGTCAGAAAATCGGTATTCATGCCTCGTTCGTAAGGGGGGTAAAACTTTCAAGGAAGGTCGAGCAGAGGCTCAGCCACAGTGTATCCTGCGCACTGCCGGGCGGCAACATGAAGCGCAGCAGGTCATTGATAAGCGGCAGGGCATTCGGGTGGGCGCGCCCCTGCAGTTTGAACTTGCGGAATCCCATGTCGTACAGGCGGTCAATCTCGGGCGTGGTGAGGGCCGATACCCCCACAGCCGGGTCGGTCAACATAGCAGGCACATTGCGGCAGCCGTTGCGCTCCAGCGCCTTGTAGAATTTGGTGGTATCGTAGCCGTCGATATCGTAGGCCTGCTCGGCCATGGTGGTGTAGTGGAAGGCACGCATGGGGCAGTTACGCATGCAGTATTCATTCAATATGAGCTCATAGCGCCCCTTTTCCTCCAGCTTTTCCAAAAGGTCGTAGTTGAAGACATCATCCGGGTGAATCATGACCTTATCATAACGCTCGGCCAAGCGCAGGTAGGAATCGAGCTTGCCCTTGCCACCATCGCAGGTTATGCGCAGAATGGACGATACCGTACCGAGCTGCGGGTAATTGGTCTTCACGTGGGCATACAGAGCATCGGAACCGATGATGACGGCATGGCGCACTTTGGGTGTACTCTGCGCAGCAAAGAAACTCAGCAGGCGGTTGCCGAGCATGTTCTTCATGTCCTCCTCGCGCAGCAACGGGTTGGTGAAGGTAAGATCCACCGGGATTCCCCGCTTTACGTATGCGGCAGCGGCCGTATTGATTTCCTTATCACTGCGCTGCAACATACTGAGCACTCGCCCGCAATTCCAGCGGAACAGGGGTGAGCCATGCACAACGGCAAAGGGGGCATAGCCCAAGTGCTCCCGGCAGAAATCGTGAAAACGGAGCAATACCGCATCCTTGGCAAACGCGCCCGACACGTCCCACTCTGCCCCGGGCCACCTCAATTTATTGCTCATATCGTTCATCTGATGATAATCTACCACTCTGCGCGCAGGTCGTCAAGCCCGGGGTATGTTTAATTTTGGATTTTGGATTTTGAATTTTTGATTTTAAGAATTTGGCTCGCTCCGCGAGCAGGAGCTGAGCTTAGCTACGGCTACTGCCCGCGCCTGAAGCGCGGAGCATGAGCGGAGGAATGTGCCATGCTCAAAAACTTTCAAAATTCAAAATCCAAAATTCAAAATCAAAATTTGCCTCGCTCCGCGAGAGGGGAAGCTGTGCTCAGCAATGGCTACTGCCCGCGCCTGATGCGCGGAGCATGAGCGGAGGAATGTGCCTTGCTCAAAAACTTTCAAAATTCAAAATCCAAAATTCAAAATCAAAATTTGCCTCGCTCCGAGAGCAGGAGCTGAGCTTAGCTACGGCTACTGCCCGCGCCTGAAGCGCGGAGCATGAGCGGAGGAATGTGCCTTGCTCAAAAACTTTCAAAATCCAAAATTCAAAATCAAAATTTGCCTCGCTCCGAGAGAGGGGAAGCTGCGCTCAGCAATGGCTACTGCCCGCGCCTGATGCGCGGAGCGTAAGCGGTGGCATAAGCCATGCTGCCCGTGGCGCAGCCGCCTTGCTCAAAAACTTTCAAAATTCAAAATCCAAAATTCAAAATCAAAATTTGCCTCGCTCCGCGAGCAGGAGCTGAGCTTAGCTACGGCTACTGCCCGCGCCTGATGCGCGGAGCGTGAGCGGTGGCATAAGCCATGCTGCCTGCGGCGCAGCCGCCTTGCTCAAAAACTTTCAAAATTCAAAATCAAAAATTCAAAATCAAAAATCCCGCATACTGCCCGACATCGGGCAGCATGCGGATTTTTTCGGGTAGTGGGCTCGGTAATGAAGGCACGACAGTACCGGCTGTCGGCAGGCATTACCGCGACATCATGGAAACAAAAAGCTTTTTTGCAGCAGAGAGGACGGTGGAACAATTCAGCCGCTTACATGGCGCCCGACGGTGGTGTAATGGGCATGCCGGCACGGTGACCGGAGCGTTTCAATTTAATAGGACGAGTGGGAACGGCGGTAAGAGAATAAGGCAAGGATTTCTCTTTATTTTCTGCTGAATGACGTTGGCTGCCGTGGGCCGATAGGAGAGCTGAGGAGGAGACGATAGATTCGGAGAGGCGAGAACTGTAAAGCGAAACAGCAGACGGGGGAGAAGGACAGGCCGAGCGCATATAACGCGATGCCGCAGGATAGTTATCGGGCATGGCATTTTCGACCGGCACAAGCTGCTGTGGTGGTGCACTGTTCTCGGGCAAGCGAGATGAGCGCCCGGTGGCAAACTCCTCGAAATCCGGCAGACCGACCAGTCGCCCCTGCTCTTCCAGTTCACCTATCAGGCGGTGCAGAGTCATGGCGTGCTGCTCTTCCTCGGTCATATCAACTTCGACGTGCTGAGGGGCCTGATTGACCTGCAATCTGTCAACACCGGCAGCTATACCATACTGCATGGTGAACAGGTACAGGGAGAGTTTAAGAACACTGGCCGTATCGAGCTTAAGTCGCTTACACACGCTCTGCAGGATGCTGTGCAGCACCTTGTTGCTGCGCATACTGCAGGCAGGGGTTGCCTGTTCGGTTTCCGGTTCACTGGTTGCAGCAGGCTTTAACCCGGCAGGGTACACCTTACCCGGCTGGGCACGGTGCTTCATCAAAATTTCCTGAGTACGCTCCGGGAATTGCCGCAACTCGTCCAATACCATATCACGGAAGCTGATGGCCTGCTCTCGTGCGATTTCCGAATCTCCATACTGTTTGTCAGAAAAGTAGCGGGCCAGAGAAACACCCTGACGGCTGATGGCTACTCTCCACCCTTGGAAGTTCGTGAACTCGTAGGTGAACCTTGTTATATGACGCGTGTTCATAGCGACTTTGAATTTACAGATTCTGATTTTGTTTGCAATTCTTATTAGTTGAAGACAACTAACTCTCCAATTCCGATAAGAAAAAGAATCGCTCAGCGGAATTGTAGAGATTCCGAAATGCTCAGTCAAGAGCGAAAATCAAAAAGCATACAAAAGTTATATGTAAACGACAAACTTTCTGCTATTTTTTACCCTTTTGAGGGGCATGACGGGATATTTCTGCTGCAAATCGGCGAATAACTTGAGAAAAAAGCAAGTTCTGCTACAATAAACGTAGCATGATACAGCAGAACACACAGGCACATTGCAAGGGGTGGCAACTCCTGTCGGCGGCGCTCTGTGGGCTCGTGGCACTGTGGGGGCTGGGTTACAGCGCGTGGCGCATTGCGACTGAAGGCGTCGGCGTGCTGGGCGTGAACAATTCGGTTCCGTGGGGCTGGGATATCGTGAACTTTGTTTTCTGGATTGGCTTAGGGCACGCCGGCACGCTGATATCGGCCGTGCTGCTGCTGACCGGCAAGCGCTGGCGTGGGGAAATTGCCCGCCATGCAGAGCTCATGACCCTGTGCGCGGTATGCACGGCAGCCGTATTCCCGCTGGTGCATGTGGGACGGGCATGGATGCTGTGGCAGATGGCGCCGCTGCCCATGGCAAGCGGGGTGTGGCCCAATCTGGGTTCAGCGCTCGTGTGGGACACCGCTGCTATCGGCAGCTACCTGCTGCTGTCGGTGCTCTTCTGGCTCATGGGAATGTGGGGAGAACACGGCCCTGCTACCCTGCGCCCGGTTTGGTCGCGCTGCTGCCTGCTGATGGCAGCCCTGCTCACCCCGCTGGTGGTGACCGTTCACAGCGTGGTCGGCTGCGATTTTGCGCTCACCCAGCGTTGGTATGAGCCCATGATTCCACCCTATTTCGTGTGCGGAGCCCTGCTATCGGGCATGGCTGCGGTTCAGCTAATCGCCCTGTGCCGGAAGTGCAGTCAAACAGTGATTGGCAAACTCTCCCAACTCATGCTGGGGCTGGGTTGCGCCATGGGTCTGCTCTATGGGCTGGAGCTGCTGCGTACCCCCTCCCACTGGGACACCGGTTACGCCCGTTTGCTGGCTCTGAATGTGGGGTTACCCCTGCTCTTTGCGCTCCCGAAGCTGCGCACCAATCGAGTTGTAGCCGCCTTGGTGAGCTGCGGGGTACTGCTCGGCATGTGGCTGGAGCGAGCCCACATCATTGTGGAACGTTCGGTCGCCCTCACCGGTGGCAGTTACAGCCCCACAGGGGTGGACATCGCCATGTTGGTGGGTAGCGTGGGACTGTTCCTCGCGCTGTACCTGAGCCTGTCGGCCCGCATGCCCGCTGAACAGACAGACCCAATCAACCACCTGAGCTCCCCCTGCCCCGCACAGCCGGGTCGCTGGGCAGCAGTCGGCGCCGCTGTGGGTGCTGCAGCCTGCACCCTGTGGGCTCTCCTCACCCAGTGGGCAGACACCGCCGGCACGCTCGGCTCGCGCCCCCATGGCTGGGATTTCTGGTGGCCGCCCATTTTCGTATGTGCCCTGCTGGGTGGCGGTATCGCGGTGTTCCTTCACTTCATCATACAATACAGGCGGTCATGAAATACGGCATCTACACTTTCTGCGCCTTATTGTTCGCCATCGTGATATGGCGAATCTGCGGCGACACGGCAGGGCAGCCGCCCATGCTCATCAGCGACATGAGTGGCCCCGGCCTGCAGACACGCAGCCCCCACCCCGTCGGCACCGTCCCCCTGAACGGAGAACCGACAACCACCACCGGCACAGGGGCCGAACTTTTTACGGCCCACTGCGCCCACTGCCATGGCAACAGCGGCAATGGGCAGAGCTACATCAGCAGCTACCCCGGCATGCCCGCTGTCGGTAATCTTCAAACAAGCGAACGCCCACAGGCCGAACTGCATCAAATCATCAATGACGGTCGCGGTGCCATGCCCGCCTTCCGCCAACGCCTGCGCGAGGCCGACCGCCTCGAAATCCTCAACCACCTCCATACCCTCAAACCATGAAAAAACGCGTTTTCCTCACCTTTCTCCTCTTGTTTCTGCTGCTGGCAACCATGGCCAATCAGCACCTGCAGAATCCCTCTGCCCTGATGGGCAATGGTGAGGTGCTGGGCTGCATCCCGCTGTGGAAACTCTACAACGTACTGCCGGCGGGCATTTTTTCTGCCGGTGTGTGTGCCGTTGCCCTGGGTATGGGGGCTGAGTTCTGGCGAGCGCTGCTCTCGCTGTGCGGTGCCGAGTGGGCACCGAATACCCGACTGAGCCGCTTGGCAGATGCCGGCTTGTGGTGCGGGTGGACAACTCTCGCCGCCTGCGTCAGCGCACAGGGCAGCGTATTCCCTTGGTCTGTCGGCGCCCCCGGAGCCTACGGTCCCGGCCTTACCGAAACCACCTTCTTCGACATCGAGCACTACAAGCTTGTGCTCATTATCTGCGGCGTGGTCATGATATTGTGCCGCATACTGACCGCCAAGCTGCAGGAGCGAACAGCCCTGCCCGTTGTCATGCTCGTCGCAGCAAGCGCCCTCGTCTGCGGTCAATTCTGGTGCCGGGCACTGCCTGTCGGTTACTTCGGTTTGGCTCTGCTGCTGCCTTGGGCCGTGCTCCTGCTGTGGGAGGGCGGCAAACTCCGCCCGCAGCAATTTTACATGACTATCGCCGCTCTGGGCATGGCACTGTACGGGGTAGCCTTTGAACCGACTATCGGCAGCTACGTCATCGATGTCGGCCCCGCTACCGACCACTACGCCCTCTTTTTCCCCACACAGAGCGCCCTGCTGCTCGTCGGCCTGCTGGTGCTCGCCCTCGCGCTGCGCCCCTTCGGCCTGCTGCGTCGCCCGCTCATGCAGCGCATACTGGGAGTGGCCATCATCATCTGTTGCCTGCGACACCTGTGGTACTTGGTAGCAGCCGCTGCCGCCGGACAGCAGATAACCGAGCTCTATTCCCTGTCTGTCGGCTGCTATTCTGTGCTGCTTTCATGCGTCATCGGGCTGATTTGCCTGCGTCTGTGGGTCACCCACCCCACAAAAACTGAGAAAAATTAAGCTCCGTGTGCATTCCGTGGTTGCAATCACACTTAAAATAAGATAGAATGACCGCACTAGCTATACAGTTTTCACTCTATTCACTTATTACTTATGGCAGCCCCCAAACTCAAAATCAATACACCGGCCGCCGGTGCACGCCCCAAGCTGGCAGTTGCCGCTGCTCCTGCAGCTCGCGTAAAGCTCAATGCCGGCGCAGCCCCCACCAAACGCCCCGCTCTTAAGGGCGCAGACGGCAAGGCCATTGCCCCCAAACCCGAGCCCGAGCCTGTTACTGCACCGGCTCCCGCTACAGTCGTAGCCCCCACTCCTACTCCGGCTCCCGAGCCGGTAGCAGCCCCCGTGGCCGAAACTGTTGCCGCCCCTGCTCCCGAACCGGTGGTGGAAGAAACCGCCCCCGTTGCCGAGGTTGACGCACAGGCCGCTGCCGATGCCGCGGCTCAGGCTGAATATGAGCGCCAGATGGAGGAATACAACCGCCAGATGGAAGAGTACAACCGCCAGATGGCTGAATACCAGGCCCAGCAGGCCGCCGCAGCCGCTGCAGCCCCGGTAGAGGAAGTTGCCCCCGTTGTGGAGGAAGCAGCACCGGCTCCCGCTCCTGCCGCAGCCAAGCCCAAAACTGCTGTTAAGAAAAAGAAGACCCCTGCCGCTCCCGTTGAAGACGAAGATGGCATGAACGAGGAACAGCTCTCCGCTCGAGATGCCTACCTGCAGCAGCTCCAAGCCATGGCCGACAAGACGCCCTTCCACAAGACCCCGCTCTTCTACATCGGTCTGGCCGCTCTGGTCGCCCTGGGTGTCGGCTGTTACTTCTACGTCAATCAGGTGAATGCCGAGCGTAATGCTCAGAAGGCCCGCATCGAAGCCACCAACGCCATCCTGAAGCGCGCATTCGAAATCAACAAGCAGCAGATTGAAACCATGGCCGATGCTCAGGCCAAGGGCTACACTGTCGTCTGCAGCAAGGCTGATGCTCAAGACCTGCTCAACATGCTCGTTGACCCCTTTGCCAAGGATGAATACGGTCGCCCCGCTTACGGTGCCAACCCCAAGGCAACCGCTCAGCTGGCTACCCTGCTGCTCGGTCTCGCCTCCGAAATGGACCCCGAGATTGACAACCTCATCTTCAAGACGCTCGATGACAACGCCCCCAAGATGGATGCCGACCTCATCCGCACCATGCTCCAGCGCATGGCCATCTCCAACAACAAGGGCATCAACGCCAAGTTCCGCAAGCTGGCTGACAGCGTAAGCAACAAGCCCAAGTGGCCCAAGCAGTCCAATGTGGTTGCCTACATCTGGGAGAGTATGGGCCTGCGCGTCACCTCCAAGGACATCCCCGACATCATCAAGCTGCTCAAGAACGACTCCATCGACGCCACGGTGGCCAACGCACTTTCCGTCTGCTTGAACAACGTCATCACCATGGAGGATGATATGGACAAGCGCCAGCAGTACGGCGACGAGATTTTCGAAAGCCTGCCCGAGAAATATCGCGAAAACATGCAGGGCACTCTGGGCCGCTCCTGCTCGCCCAAGGCTCTCGAGTTCTACAAGGCTCAGTGCGAGGATCCCGACAAGTGGCAGGGGGCCAGCAGCTTCTTCGCCAGCTATTATAACGACGACATCATTCCCTACCTGCTGGAGCTGAAGACCAAGGCCGAGCAGTTGGTGGAGGAAGCCGGCGAGGACAAGGCCGCCCTCAAGAAGGCCAATACCTACCTGCGCACCGCTGAGTTCATGCTTTCCGGCGTGGTATCTCAGAACCGCGAGCGTACTGTGGAGCAGGCAGATGAGCTCATCGCCATGGTATACGACAAGATTAACGTCGATACCTCCGGCTATGCCGACACTGAGGAAGGCTCCGAGGAGCGCGCCGAAATGGACGCCTGCTTCAAGCAGAAGGAGAGACTCATCAGCAACCTCTCCAACATGACCGAGCACGAGTGGGTTACCGCTTGGCTCGAGAAACTCCGCAACGACGACGACCCCGATATCTCCAACAAGGCTCGCCTGGCTCAGCAGAAGGTGAAGGACAACACCGCCGCCGATGCAGCCCTGCACGCCAAGTACAAGTCCCGTAACAAGGAGTAAACCATTTCTCTCACTCTCCGGCTTACACTTACTGCCGAGAATGTCGAACCCCTGCCCCACCGGGCGGGGGTTTTCTTTTTGCGGATTTTGAATTTTTAATTTTGGATTTTGGAATTGAATGTTCGGCTCGCAAGCTCGCAGTTTAACAAATTGGAGTTTGGCGGGGTGTGAGCCGAAGG
>JAZRSQ010000044.1:0-40617 GCA_045651585.1 Akkermansia sp. | reverse complement strand
CTCGGGAGTAGGCTCGGGAGTAGGCTCGGGAGTAGGCTCGGGAGTAGGCTCGGGAGTAGGCTCGGGAGTAGGCTCGGGAGTAGGCTCGGGAGTAGGCTCGGGAGTAGGCTCGGGAGTAGGCTCGGGAGTGGGCTCGGGAGTGGGCTCGGGAGTGGGCTCGGGAGTGGGCTCGGGAGTGGGCTCAGGCTGAGGAACAACGGAATCTTGATTTTCAGGCTGTGCAGGTGCAGCCTGAGGCACGGGCGCGATGTCAGCAGGCTCAGGGGTGACGGGTGCTGTTACATCCGCCAGTACAGGAAGTGTAGCCAACAGAGTGGCGGTGGCAGTTCTTATCATTACCCACACATTCTGAGACAAGCATGGGGGCAAGTCAAGCACAAAGCGATTGTGCGGGTGTCATTATTTCAGAAAGATGAAGTTTCGGAACAGCGATAAGCTCAAATAGTTGCGATTTGTAATATTCTGGTACTGTATGAGCAGGGGCGTATTGTCCTCTGTGCATACGGGAAAAACACTTGCCTGAGAATGGGTGGGTGTGTATTATCTGCCGCAGGTATGAGGAACAGCCGCACCATAGATATACTGCTCACCTTGCTCCGAATCGGGCTGGGTGTGTTTTTCCTGATTACAGGCATCATGAAAATCGGGGATTTGGGGCAGACTGCCGAGTTCTTGACTCGCAGTGATTTGCTGCCCGAGTTCTTTTCGATGCCCTTGGCCTGTATAGGAATAGCCATGGAGTTGGTGGTGGCCGTTTGTTTGGTGTTCCGCCTGTCGTACCGTGGCGCTGCTATTTGGGGGGTGGTGATGACGGCTGTCTTTCTTTTGCTGTACGCTCAGGCATGGGCCCGCGGGTTGAGCTTGAGTTGTAATTGCATGGGGAGTGAGCACGAAATTGTGAATTTCCCGCAGGATACCGGTGTGCGTTTGTTGCTGCTGGGTGCCATGTTGCTACTGGTGTGGGATTCTCGCCGTTGGGATTCTCTATCTTCCCGCAAGCCTCGCAAGTTCGATTTTTCGGAGGCTTGAGTTCACCGATATTACCTCGCAGCCGGGGCTTATTACGCCCCAAAAAAAACTACCGCGCTGCACATGAGCACGGTAGTTTTGTAAAAGGTTTGATATGCCTAACGTGGAATCGTCAGGCTTTGCTGCGTTTCTTTCGCTTTTTGCCGCAGTAGCGATTCTTGAGCTCCTGCATGATTTTCTTTGCATTGGCCGGGTTGGCTGCTACGCTGTTGAGGATATCATCTCTCATAGCAATAGCTGCTGCCAGAGAACCTTCTTCGCCGTCGTATGTTTTGTCGGGGAAATACTTTGTAATCATAACCCCTTTGCGGCTAACGCACACCCTCCATCCGAGGAAGGAGGTTTTTTCCAGGGTGTATCGGGTGATATTCTTCATATGTTTTGTTTTGTGGATGGTAAACGTTTGCGTGCCTTGTCTTTGAAAACAGGGATATTCTAAACAAAATCCAACCATTATGCAAGACTTATCGGTGTCTTTTTTGAAAAAAAATGCTAAATTGTTGTTAGAGTAGGCCGGGGTGGTGCGTAGGTATGACGCTACAGCGGGAATGTTTGCATGGTGTGAACGTTGACATGCACGGAAAGTATTGGTATAATGTGGCGCATGAAGATATACCGCGAATCTGATATTTGTTATGCAGCTGCAGTGGAAAAGATGAATCGCCGAGCAATTCCCGGTGATGAGGTACGTCAGAGCGTGGCCACTATTATAGAAGAGGTGCGTAGTCGTGGCGATGATGCTCTTTGTGATTATGCCGCGCGTTTTGATCGAGTGGAGCTCAGTCCCGCTCAACTGAAGGTGACAGAGGAGGAGCTGGCTGCAGCACAGGCGGAGGTGCCACAGGATGTGAAGGATGCCATTGCTGCCAGCTTGGCCAATATCGAGTATTTTTCACAGCAGAGCATGCGCCGGGATTGGTGCGGTGTGAATGCTCAGGGCTGTGAGGTGGGGGAGCGTTTTGTTCCCTACGACCGAGTGGGTATTTATGTGCCGGGCGGGAAGGCCCCGTTGGTATCGACCGCGCTGATGACCGGTGGATTTGCGAAAGCCGTAGGTGTGCCCGAGATAGTGGCTATGACTCCCTGCGGGCCGGATGGCAAGGTGAATCCCGCTGTGCTGGTGGCATTGCAGGCCGCCGGTGCGACTGAGATATACCGCGTGGGTGGTGCTCAGGGTATTGCCGCTTTGGCTCTGGGTACTCAGACCATTGCCCCCGTGCAGAAAATTTTCGGTCCCGGCAACAGATTTGTGGTCGAGGCTAAGCGCCAGTTGGTGGGTGCCGTGGCTATTGATTTGCTGCCCGGCCCCAGCGAGGTGATGGTACTGGCTGACAGCACGGCCGATGCTCGCTTTGTGGCTGCTGACCTGTTGGCTCAGGCTGAGCACGGTGGCGACAGTGCCATTGCTTTTGTCACCACGAGCGAAGAGTTGTTGCACGAGGTTGAGCGCGAGATTGCCGCTCAGGCCGCCACACTTTCTCGCTCGGCATACCTGCAGCAGGTGTTGGACGAGAATACGGATTGCATTTTGGTCAATGATCTGCGTACCGGTGCGGAATTGGTGAATGCCTTTGCCCCTGAGCACCTTGTGCTTGTGGTGGAGCCACAGCGGGAGGAGGAGATACTTGCACTTATCCGTACGGCCGGTGCCATTTATGCCGGTACTTATGCCACGGTGGCCTGTGGTGATTTCCTGGCCGGTCCCAGCCACACTCTGCCGACCGGTGGCTCAGGTAAATCGTTCTCCGGTATTCGGGCAGACCAGTTCCAGCGCCGCACGAGCATTGTGCGTATGAGCCGGGAGGCTGCAGTAAAATCCCTGCCACATGTGCAGGTGTTTGCCCGTGTGGAGGGGCTCGATGCTCACGGTCGCTCGCTCGAACTGCGTACGCTGTAAGCTCCGCTGCCCCGGCCGGGGCAGGGAAGGGGAGTTATCGCAATGTCAGCACCTTCATGGTGCGTGGCAGCCATGCTGCCAGTTTGCCGTACAGCCAAGTGAGCAGGGCTATGCCCGCAGCTGCGTAGGCAAAACCGCACCAGCGCGGTAAATCAAAGTGGTAGATAGGCGAGTAGAGCAGTGAGTGAGCCACGTAGGTGAACATCATGCAGCTGCCGGCGGTGGCCAAGGCCGCATTGACACGTGGCAACCACTTGCTCAGCCCTATGGCAGTCAGGCACATGAGCACTGCATAGCACAGTTGGGCCAGTGGCAGCGACGAGCGGTAGTAACTCAGTCCCTCTGTCTTGGCGTAAATCATGTAGAAATCCCGCTGTAAGAGCAGTATGACGATTGCTCCCACAATGTAGGGAGCGTGCCGCCACAGCCATTCCTCTATACGGCTGAGTGGTACAATTCTCAGGCAATACCCGAGCATGACGGCTATCAGCCAGTCATAGCGCAGGCACTCATGCTGTGCCTGCTCGTTGATGTAAGTACAGCCACACAGAAATACCAATAACAGCCAGTTGCAACGTGGCAGCAGGTGTATGGCTGCAAGTGCTGCAATAATGAGCTGATAGACGGTCAGGTTTTTCAGGAACCACAGCGGGGCATTGTACGCCGCTACCCCGTACCCGAATATCTTTTGCCAGCTCCACTGCAGCTCGGGCCATACCAGTAGGTAAAGCCCGAATGTTATCAGGCTCCACAGCAGCCACGCCAGTCCCATTTGCAATGCACGCCGGGCAGCGCGCTCGGGCTCTCGTGGCATGAAGTACCCCGCCAGTACAAAAAACAGGCATATTCCGCCGCCGACCGGGCGCGCCATCCAAGTCGGACTTTGCCCCACATGCAGCCACATGATGAAGAACATGGCAAGACAGCGAGCACTGTCCACCCATGCCACTCGCTCGCGGCGTTCTGTTATCGGTAGGGTACTCATCTCTGCTCTCAGGGCAGGTAGAGGGTATGATTGTGAGCGTTGATGTTGCGCACAACAGCACAGGTCAGGCGCACGCAGGCCTCCAAATCCCGGTCATCGAGTATACCGTTGTGAGAGTGGATGTAGCGTGTGGGTACCCCGAATACGATGGCCGGCACACCAGCCCAGTTCGGGTAACTGGCCGCAGCATCGGTACCGCCGGTGCGGCGTACTGTCGGCTGGCAGGGTATACCCTCTTGCGCAGCGATGTTGAGCACGAAATCAGCAAGGGCCGGCGGGGTTATGTTGGTGGGGTCGTACAGGCGCACCTGAACACCTTGCCCCAGTACTCCCTGACGGCAGACGGAGCTCTGGCCGTAGGTGTCATCTGCAGGAGGGCCCTCGAGTATGATGGCGAGGTCGGGCATCATATCGGCTGTCAGAGCACGGGCTCCGCGGGTGCCGACTTCCTCCTGCACGGTGCCGATGGCGCGTACGGTGCAGGACAAATCCTCCATAGCCAGATGGCGCATGGCCTCTATCATGCAGTACACACCGGCGCGGTTGTCGAAGGCCTTACCCATCCACCTGTGCGGAATGTCAAGCGGTTGCAGCTGAACATCGGGCACCACTGCGCAGCCCAGGCGTATTCCCAGTTCCTCAACTTCTGCACGGCTCGATGCGCCGATGTCGACGAACAGCGCGTCATTCGGCATGACTTGCGAGCGCTGGCTCTCAGGTAAAAGATGCGGCGGTTTGGTGCCGATCTGCCCCGGTATGCGGCGACCATCGCGGGTCTGTACCAGCACACGCTGGCTCGGCAGAGTGTGGTTCCACCAGCCTCCCAGCGGTACCAACAGCAGAAAACCATCTGCTGTCACCCCTTGCACCATAAAGCCGATTTCGTCCATGTGTGCCATCAGGGCAACGGTGGGGCCGGGGCCTTTTTTCTCGCACATGATGTTACCCGATACCGCGCCTGATATCGTGCCACAGCCACGCAACTCATGGCGGAAAATGGCTCGTACTTCGTCCTCAAAACCCGACACGGCGCAAGCATTGCTGCAGCGCTCAAGTAGCTCTCTGTCAAACATGCCTGTAGCATACCACCGGTGTAGGCGTTTTGCAAACGATTTTTGATAGGCGTAATGTCATTTTTTTCTTTATTTATATGGCAGTGTGTGCTAGATATAGTATATATGATAGTGCGTATAATTGCTGTGATGGCAACATGTGCCGTGTTGCTGGGATTGCTGAGCACCTGCAGAACCCGTACTGAACCCGATCCTCAGGTTCAGAGTGCGGAGCTGCACTTGGTGATGAGAGCATACAAGGCTCGGGGCAAGCGTTATGTGCCGATGAATGCACAGCAGGCTCTGAAATATCGAGCAGAGGGTATCGCATCGTATTACGAGGCAAACGGCTCCCGAGGTGCTCTCGGAGAGCGTTTGCGGAAGGGTGAGTATTATGCCGCTCACCCTACGTTGCCCATGCCCTGCCGAGTACGTATCACAAACCTGAGCAACGGCAAGAGTTGCGAAGCTCGTGTGGCAGACCGCGGGCCGTTCTCCAATAAGCGTCTGATTGACGTGAGCTCGGCTGTGGCCAGGGATTTGGGATTCCTGCGCAAAGGGTTGCAGCAGGTCCGTGTGGAGGTGATTTCGGTGGGTGACGGTCCCAATCAGCTCAAGGCAGACTTGGATGATTGAGCTTGGCCGGGTATGTTATTTTTGCCATCGTTCACTTTTTCCTTTTCAGCGGAGCCGCCGGTGTGTTAGTCTGGGAGCATCATGTTACGCAAAATTTCGTTATTCTCACTTCTGGTCGGGGCATTTCTGAGCTCTTGCCAGCAATATCAATTTGAGCCTTATCGTGGCTATAAAAAGGCACCCTATACCCTGAAAGGGGAGCGTTATGTGCCGATGAGTGTCGATGCTGCCCTTCATTACACCGAAGATGGTATAGCCTCTTATTATGAGGCAGATGGAGCCCGCGGTGCGATTGGCCAGCGCCTGTATGAAGGCCAGTTCTATGCTGCCCACCGCACATTGCCCTTGCCCTGTCAAGTACGCATCACCAATTTGAATAACGGGCGCAGCTGCCAGGCTCGCGTGGCAGACCGCGGCCCCTTCATTCATGGTCGCTTGATAGATGTAAGCTCTGCCGTGGCAGAGAAACTCGGTTTTACCCGAAAAGGTCTGGAGCGCGTAAGGGTTGAGGTGCTCTGGGTGGGCGATGGTAAATACCGCGTTAAGCCCTGATGAAAATAAGACACGCAAACACATCATTTAGCGCTTGCCCTCATGGGGGTTGGCGTGCTATTATAGAAAAGTCATGAGAATGAATCTGCATCTGCTTTTGTGTGCCGCGGCTGTTCTGCCGCTGACCATGTGTCAACAGTATAATAACGGTTTGTTACCTGCCGGTTCACTGCAGGCTGCTGACCCTCAGGCGGATGCGTTGCTGGGCGAGGCTAAGGCTCTCGTTGCTGCCGGTGAGCTGAGCGATGCCAAGAGCAAGTTGAAGAACATTGCGCTCAACCATTCCTATGCTCCCTGCGCCCCCGAGGCCAGATTGCTGTTGGGCGAAGTATATGAAAAGCAGGGTTTGCCGCGAGATGCTTTCGACGAATACGAAAAGGTGGTGACTCGCTATCAGAGCAGCCCGCTGTATACCAAGGCGCTTGACCGCCAGTTGTCCATGGCAATGGCTGCTGCCGAGGGTAAATTGCAGGTCAGTGTGCTGGGCATGTGGAAGGCTGAGCTCGAAAGCTCTGCGGTCGAGAAGTGGCTGGCAAGCGTAATCACCAATGCCCCCTACAACGATATGGCCGCTACGGCTACCTCCATTCTTGCTCGTTACAGACTGCGCAAGGAGCGCTATGAGGAGGCCGCCCTCACTTTTGCCGAACTTGTGGAGAAATATCCCGACAGTCGTTATGCTCCTGAGTCTCAGCTCATGGTAGCCCAGATTTGGGCCGCCAGTCGCACTCGCGGCGACCAGAACATGGCCAACTTGACCCGCGCTCAGGAGGCTTATGAGGAGTTCACTCTGCGATTCCCCGGCCATGCAGATGCCGGCAAGGCACTGGCCGAGGCCTCGAATGTGCGCCGCCTGCTCATTCAGCAGGAGCTTGAGACCGGTCGCTACTATCTGGAGCGTGCCCGCGAGTACGATTCTGCCATCTTCTGTCTGGAAAACGTAATCCGCCAGAAATCCATCAATCCGGAGGCCGCTCGCGAGGCTGAGACCCTGCTGCAGAAGGCCAGAACACTCAAAGCTAACGCAAATCGGAAATCATGAAACGACTTCTCTGCCTCGGGCTCGGCCTGTTGACTCTTTCTCTCGGCTCTTGTGGCTACCACGCGGGTGGTCTGGTAAACAAGAAGTTGGAAGGTGTGAAGACATTCTATGTCTCAATGTTCGATAACTTCACCACCTATCCGACTGCCGGCATGCTGGCGACTTCTGCCATCGGTAATTCCCTGCAGACGGACGGAACTTTCAAAATGGCCTCCCCCGGAACGGCTGATGTTGAGATTTCCGGTGCTGTGACAAATGTCACCATTGAGCAGTCACTGGTGGACTGGCAGGATACCCACCTGAGCCTTGAGTTCCGCATTACCATGCAGGTGGATTATAAGGTTAAGCGAATATCTGATGGTAAGGTGATTAAGGAGGGGTGTGTTACCGGCGATGGCTCTTATTACAATACCGGTGGCAATGTGCAGGCCGGTCGGGATGCTGCGCTTTCCTACGCCGCTCGAAATGTTGCAGAGGAGATTGTGGCCTCATTCACCATGCCATGATATCGTACCCCGTCAGCTTTGTAGGCCTGCCCATAGGCAACAGAGAGGACATAACCCGCCGTGCGCTGGAAGTGCTCGGCGCGGTGGATTGCATCTGTTGCGAGGATACCCGCAACACCGGCATGTTGCTGAGCCACTATGGTATACGCAAACCTTTGCTCAGTCTGCATGAGCACAATGAGAGCGCCCGCGCCCCCGAAGTAGCGGCCCGTGCTCTGGCCGGCGAAACGTTTGCCGTGGTGACAGATGCCGGCATGCCCGGAGTTTCGGACCCGGGGTACAGACTTATACAGGAGCTTAAGGCCCGCGAGGTGGCATTTACCGTGTTGCCGGGCCCCTCGGCCGTGGTGACGGCTCTGGTGGGCTCCGGTTTGCCGAGCGATGCTTTCTTCTTCGGTGGCTTTCTGCCTGTTAAATCGGGTAGGAAAGGGCAGGTGCTGCAGGCTGCACTTGCTGCTTCGCACACGAGTATTTTCTACGAATCGCCCTACCGTATTGTTAAAACGGTGAATGCGATTGCCGAGCTCGACCCGGCCGCTCCCATTTGTGTGGCCAGAGAGTTGACCAAGGTATTTGAGACCTATCACCGAGGCTCGGCGGCAGAGCTTGCTGCTGAGTTTGCGGCTCGTCCTCCCAAGGGGGAAATTGTGCTGCTGATTGGCGGTACAAATGCTCCTCGACCCGTTGTTGGCGAATAAAGTCGAAAAAAATGCGCCAATGCAGGCTTTTTCAGGAAAAAAGGCTTGCCTTGGCGCATGGGAAAGGGTACAATGCCGCACCGCTATTCCGCCCGGTGGTGCACAGGCGCCCCGTTAACCACCGGTGCAGGGGCCCAGAGGAATCGCGGCAACATATTAACCAAAACAATATACAATGAGTATTTCTGAACTGGAGGCCCTTATTGATTCCGGGTTTCCGACTTTCCGTACGGGTGATATCGTGAACGGTACCATCCTTGAGATCCGTCCGCAGGTTGTTCTCGTAGACATCGGTTACAAGTCTGAGGGTGTTATTTCTATTTCTGAGTTCGAGGACGAGGAAATCGAGGTAGGTGACCAGATCGAGGTTCTCCTCGAGAAGCTTGAGAACGACGAGGGTCTCGTAGTCCTTTCCAAAGAGAAGGCTGCCCACAAGCAGAACTGGGACAAGATCGTGGCTGTCTACAAGGATGGCGGCCTCGTGAAGGGTAAGGTCAAGAGCGTCGTTAAGGGTGGCCTTATGGTCAACGTCGGCGTGGAGGCTTTCCTTCCCGGCTCTCAGGTGGACATCATCCCCCCCAAGGACCTCAACGAGTTCGTGGGCAACGTTTACGAGTTTAAGATCGTTAAGGTCAACGACGAGCGCAAGAACATCGTTCTTTCCCGTCGCGAGGTTATCGAGGCCGAGCGCAGCGAGCAGCGTCAGCGCTTCCTCGAGACTGTGAAGGTTGGCGATCGCGTGACCGGTACTGTGAAGAACATCACCGACTTCGGTGCTTTCGTGGACCTCTCCGGCATGGACGGCCTGCTGCACATCACCGACATGAGCTGGGGCCGTGTAAATCACCCCTCCGAGCTGCTTCACATCGCTCAGGAGCTCGAGGTGCTTATCCTCGAGGTCGATCGCGACAAGGAGCGCGTATCTCTGGGTCTCAAGCAGCTTTCCGACAACCCCTGGGCCGACATCGAGCAGAAGTACCCCATCAACTCCCGCGTCAAGGGCCGCGTCACCAAGCTTCTGGCTTACGGTGCATTCGTGGAGCTCGAGAAGGGTGTGGAAGGTCTCGTGCACGTTTCCGAGCTTTCCTGGACCAAGCGCATTACTCGCCCCTCCGACGTTCTTTCTCTGGACCAGGAGATCGAGGCCGTTGTGCTTAACATCTCCGTTGAGGAGCAGAAGATTTCCCTCGGCGTTCGTCAGCTCGACGAGAATCCCTGGGAGGCTATCGAGGCTCGTTTCCCCGTTGGCACCATCATCTCCGGTGCTGTGCGTAACCTCACTCCCTACGGCGCCTTCGTGGCTCTCGAGGAGGGTATTGACGGCATGATCCACGTGTCCGACATGAGCTGGACCCGCAAGATCAACCACCCCTCTGAGGTTCTTAAGAAGGGTGACGTTGTTGAGGCTCGCGTGCTGAACATCGACAAGGAGAACCAGCGTGTATCTCTCGGCATCAAGCAGCTTGAGAGCGACCCGTGGGAGAGCATCGACAACCGCTTCAAGGTTGGCGACCTCGTATCCGGTCAGGTGGCTAAGATCGCTTCCTTCGGTGCCTTCGTCAACCTCGACGGCGACATCGACGGCCTCATCCACATCTCCCAGCTTTCCGAGGAGCACGTGGAGCGCGTGAAGGACGTTATCAAGGTGGGCGACGAAATCAAGGCTCGCGTTATCAAGGTCGACAAGGTGGAGCGCCGTATCGGTCTTTCCATCAAGGCTGTGAACTACGATCCCGAGCAGCTGCGTCGTGAGACCGCCGCCTTCGAGACCGTTCGCGCCGGCGACATGGTGGGTCTGGAGCAGGCCTTCAACCTCGCTGCCCTTCAGGCCGAGGAGTGGAGCCCCTCCGAGCAGAAGTAATCTGCCGGTAGCACACCGTTAAACATTCTTTCCGCCCTGTTGCTGAGTGCAGCAGGGCGGAAATTGTTTTCTTGACATACTCGGGTATATCCTGTAGACTGCTGCCACGTTATGCAGTCGCTCCCCCGTCAGAGTATATTCGGTATTCCCTATGTGGTGGCAGAACTTGCCACTGCCGGGCAGCAGCTGGCCGAACTGGCTGCAACCACGCAGGAGCCGCAGCTGGTGGCTCACTCGGATGTGCATGTCCTTACCCGCATGCTGCACGAACCTGCCTATGGTGAGGGGCTGAAGAGCTTCCACTACATCTGCCCTGACGGCATGCCCATTGTTTGGCTTATGCGCCGTAAGGGCGCAGCTGCCCACCGTTTGTATGGCCCGGATATGATGGAGACGGTGTGGGATTGCGGGCGTTCTGTCGGCCTTAAGCACTACTTGCTCGGTGGTTCCGAGGAGGCCGTGCGCTTGTTGCGCGAAAAGTTTGCCACTCGTTTTCCCGGTGTGGAGATAGTGGGGCATTATTGCCCGCCCATGGGGCAGTGGCCCGAGGGGGAGAACGAGGCTATCTGCCGCCGTATTGCCGAGAGTGGGGCCAATTGCGTATGGGTGGCTCTGGGCTGCCCCAAGCAGGAGCAATGGTTATTTACCAACCTTCCTCAGCTGCCGCCTGCCGTGTATTTCGGGGTGGGGGCTGCTTTCAACTTTCATGCCGGTCTGGTCAGTCAGGCTCCCTTGTGGATTCGCTCTCACGGCTTGGAGTGGCTCTACCGCCTTTGCTGTGAGCCGCGCCGTTTGTTTAAGCGCTATCTGGTGCACAATTCGCGCTTTATCTGGTATTGCCTGACCCGCAAAATCTGAACACAAAAAAAGCAACCCGATGATGGGTTGCTTTTTTGTTGAGATTGCCGATTGGATTAATTCAGCACAATGTGCTCCCCGTCGGCATCCACATGAATGGTGCTTCCCTCGGGGTATTGACCACCGAGTATGGCCAGACTGAGCGGGTCGAGGATATCCCTCTGAATGGCGCGCTTGAGCGGGCGGGCTCCGTATACCGGGTCGTAACCGTGAGCGGCCACCAAGGCGGCAGCTGAGTCCGTCAGCTCCAGTTTGAGCCCTCGGTCAGCCAAGCGCTTGCGCACGCGCTGCAGCTGTATGTTGACGATATGCTTCAGGTCCTCCTCCTGCAGGCGCTCGAAGATGATGATTTCGTCCACTCGGTTCAGGAATTCGGGGCGGAAATGCCCGCGCAGGGCATTGAGCGCTTTTTCGCTGCGGGCGATGGCATCTTGCTCTGCAAGGATGAATTGCGAGCCGATATTACTGGTCATGATAAGTACCGTATTAGTAAAGTCCACTGTACGACCTTGGCCGTCGGTGATACGACCGTCATCCAGCACCTGCAACAGTACGTTGAAGACATCGGGGTGGGCTTTCTCAATTTCGTCGAAGAGCACCACGCTGTAGGGGCGACGGCGCACGGCCTCGGTCAGCTGCCCACCCTCATCGTACCCCACATATCCGGGAGGCGCTCCGATAAGGCGAGAGACGCTGTGTTTCTCCATGTATTCAGACATGTCGATTCTCACCATGGCGGCCTCGTCATCGAAGAGGAACTCAGCCAGAGCCTTGGCCAGTTCGGTTTTACCCACACCGGTGGGGCCGAGGAAGATGAAGGAACCCAGCGGACGGTTCTCGTCCTGCAAGCCGGCACGGGAGCGGCGTACAGAATCGGCTACGGCTTTGACGGCTGCCTTCTGCCCAATCAGGCGTGCGCCGATGCGCTCCTCCATGTGCAGCAGCTTTTCGCGCTCGCCCTCTGCCAGACGGGCAGCGGGAATACCGGTCCACGTGGCCACGACTTTGGCGATATCGCTCTCGGTGACCTCCTCCTTGAGCAGGCCCTCACCACTCTGTTGCATGCGGAGCAGGGCAGAGCGAGCCTCCTGAGCGGCTTTTTCGGCGGCAGGGATTTCACCGTACAGGATTTCACTGGCGCGGCCGAGGTCGCCCCGGCGCTGAGCCTGCTCGGCTTCGGTACGCAGGGTATCGATTTTCTGCTGTGCGTCGCGGGCCTGACTGACCACCTCTTTTTCGCTCTTCCACTGAGCAATCATGGCCTCGACCTTCTCGCGGGTATCGGCCAGTTCGCGGGTGATTTTTTCCAGTCTCTGCTTAGAGTCGTTGTCCTTCTCTTTGGCGAGAGCCTGTCGCTCCATTTCCAACTGCATGGCGGTGCGGTTGAGCTCATCTATTTCAGCGGGCATGCTGTCGAGCTCAATTTTCAGGCGGGCTGCAGCCTCATCCACCAAGTCAACAGCCTTGTCGGGCAGGAATCGATCGGTGATGTAGCGGTTGCTCAGTGTGGCTGCGGCGACCAAGGCGCTGTCGGTGATATGCACGCCGTGGTGCACCTCATAGCGCTCTTTCAGGCCACGGAGTATGGCGATGGTATCCTCCACACTCGGTTCGGCCACATAGACCGGTTGGAATCGGCGCTCGAGCGCAGCGTCCTTTTCGATGTACTTGCGGTACTCATCGAGCGTGGTGGCACCGATTGTGCGCAGCTCGCCACGGGCGAGTGCCGGTTTGAGCAGGTTGGCAGCATCCATACTACCCTCGCCGCCGGCTCCTGCGCCTACAAGGGTGTGAAGCTCATCGATGAAGAGTATGATTTCGCCGTTGGAGGAGGTGACTTCCTTGATGAAGGCCTTCAGGCGCTCCTCGAACTCGCCCCTGTACTTGGCACCGGCCAGCATGGAGCCGATATTCAGGCTCACCAAGCGCTTGCCCTGCATGCTGTCGGGGACATCGCCGTCTACGATACGACGTGCCAGCCCCTCAGCAATGGCGGTTTTACCCACACCGGGTTCACCGATGAGCACGGGGTTGTTCTTGGTGCGGCGGGAAAGTATCTGCAGCACGCGGCGAATCTCGCTGTCTCGGCCGATAACCGGGTCAATCTTCCCCTGACGGGCACGGGCAGTGAGGTCGGTGCCGTATTTCTCGAGCGTTTCGTACTTCTCCTCGGGATTCTGGTCGGTAATACGCTGATTGCCGCGAACCTCCTTGAGGGCTTGCAGGTAGCGGGCCTGTGTGAGGCCGGCAGACTCCAGCAGGCGGCGCAACTCGGTGTCGGACTCGAGCATGCCGAGCACCACATGCTCCACGCTCAGGTAGTCGTCCTTCATGCGCTTGCGCTGCTCTTCTGCTGCTGTCAGGCACTTATCCAGCTCCGGGCCTATGCCGGGGGCTTGGGCTACGGCTCCGGTCTGGTGAGGTTTGCGGTTCAGCTCCTCCTGCAGGGTACGTGCCAATGTGGCAAGCTCTACGCCCGCCTTGTTCAGTACCGAGGCCAGCACGCCACCCTCCTGCTGCACCAAGGCCAGCAGAAGTTCAGCCGGGTATATCTGAGCGCGGCCTCCGCTTGCAGCATTTTTCTGCGCGGTCTGCAGCGCTTCCATTAATTTTGTGGTGAGGTTGTTGTTCATCTTGTCGGGTGTGACACTATAGATTTACCACTTGTTCAAAAATAATTATGCGAAGTTGTAAAAATTACGGAACGGGTTTTCTACTGCGGGGCAGGGGAGGGTGCAACGGTGCGGTAGAGCGGGCTGGTGCGCCGGAACTCCTCAATTTGCTGCGGCGTCCATACTCCGGTATTTCGGTACATGTTGAGGTAACGCTCGGCAGACGGCACATCGCTGCAGCGATGGTTGATATTATTATCGAAGGGGATTGCGGGGCTTACGCCGTGGTCGATAAGGAAACGCAGTACTTCCTCGGAGCGGGCATTGCAGGTAGCGGGGTAGAAGACACCGTCTGTGGTGTACTCTCCCTCGTGCAGGTCAGCACCTGCTGCATGCAGGAGTTGCAGGCAGTCGAGGTGGTTGTGAATAATAGCCATCTCGGTTCCATAGGGGCGTGCCCCATGTTGCAACAAGAGCTGCAGGGCTGCTGTCTGACCGTAGCGTGCTGCAAGTCCGGTGGCGCTCAGCTCATCTCCGCTGAACAGGCAGGAGTTGCCGGGCTCGGGGCGATTGAGTGCTGCCGGGTAGTTCAGCTCTGCCCCTCGGGCGATGAGCTCGGCCAGGAAGGCGACATCGCCCACTGCTGCTGCATGAGCGACAGCAGGCAGACCATGAGCATCTGTTGTATCGACAGGCTGTCCGTCGGCAATATCGCGCTTGAAAGCACGCAGTGCGGCTGAGTGATTGATTTCAGGGTAGTGCAATCCCTCTACGCCGTTGTGGTTTCCATAGACGGGTGTACTCAGTGTCGTGATGATATCAGTTGGCTGTGATTCCTGCCACACGCATGCACTCAGCATGAGCAGAGCTGCGATGGAGGTAAGGCGTTCGAGCATCGTTTACAGCTCCCAGTCTACGTCCACGCGGACTGTTTCGCCCTTTTTGTCCACATAGTTTACGTAGCCATTGATAGCCCCGAACTTGTGAACCTCCATCGTGACTTTGACGTCGAAACAGCAGTAGCGGGCAATATCGAGCATCTTCTGCGGGTCGCCGGTCTTTTCGTATTCAGCCCACCATTTGAGAGCATCGAGACCTTCGGCCGTTTTGGAATTTCCGAGTGTGACCGAGGCTACGGAATCGAGCTTAAGACGGTGCCCGATGCGGTTGGTGAGGTCGATGCAGATATCGAGATTATTGGAGACATCGGCCAGAGTCCAGAAGGTAAAGGGCTGAATGACCTGATAGTCGAAGCCGATGTGGTTGTACCCGACCACAAGGTCTGCAGTGCGTAGCTCTTCGATGAGAGCCTCCACCTGATCTTGGGTGTAGATATGGTAGGCATTGTCCTTTGTAGAGTAGGTAACGGCGACGGAAATGCCCATTTTACCGGCCTCGTGCCAGCCACCTACCTGAGCGGCTGAGAGTCGGGTTTCGAGGTCGAAGTAGACGATATTTTTCATAACTGGTCGACAGGCAGGGTTCGGCGCAGCCCCTCATAGAGCATGATGGCCACGCTGGTGGAGAGATTGAGCGAGCGGGCGTGAGTGCCGGGCATGGGAATGCGCAGAGCGGTGTCGGGGTGAGCCGTTATCCAGCGCTCGGGCAGTCCCTTGCTCTCCGGGCCGAATACAAAATAGTCGCCGTCCGACAGGGGGAGCTCGGGGCTCCAGATGGAGTGAGTGGCTTTGGTCGACAGGTACCAGAACCGGGCAGTGGGGGCAGCGGCAGCTTCCAGCTCTTCCAGCGAATCCCAGAGGTGTAAATCAACATGGGGCCAATAGTCGAGCCCGGTACGGCGCACGTGTTTTTCGTCGAGACTGAAGCCGAGTGGCTTAATGAGGTGCAACCTGGAGTTTGTGGCTACAGCCAGTCGGCCGGCAGCACCGGTGTTGTGAGGTATCTCCGGGTGAAAGAGAACGATGTTGAACATGTTTTTTGTTCTGTTACTTGGCACCCTTGCCGAATATGGCAACAGGTATGGTTCGCAGAATGAGCAGCAAATCCAGTCGCAGGCTCCAGTTGTCAATATACTTGAGGTCTTTGGCTATCAGGCTGCCGAAATCCTTGTTATCACTGCGGTCTTCAATCTGCCAGTAGCAGGTGAGCCCGGGCTTCACACTCATGCGACGGCGCTGTGCAATCTCCGGGAACTCGGCGGTCTCATACGTGGGCAGAGGGCGGGGACCCACAATGCTCATGTCGCCCATCAGCACATTGATGAGCTGGGGAAGTTCATCGATGGAATACTTGCGGATGAAATGACCGAAGGGGAAAATTCGGGGGTCATTGGTAAGCTTGAAAATGGGGCCTTCCATCTCGTTGCCGTACTTGGCTTTGATTTCATCGAGTCGCTTGTCTGCATCGGAGTACATGGAGCGGAATTTCCACATGCCGAAGGGTTTGCCGTACAGGCCGGAGCGCTGCTGACGGTAGAAAATCTTACCCTTCGGATCGCTGATTTTGATGCCTATGGCCGCAATCAGCCACAGTGGAGAAGTGCCGATGATGCCGAGCACTGCAAGAAGTCTATCCATGATATCTTTGGCCAATCGGCGCCATGAGTAGACGGGGGTGGAGGAAAGAATGAGAACGCGCTGCTCACCTATTTCGGTGATGTCTGCCTGCAGATGCACCGGGTGGTGGTCCATCATGTGCACATAGATGTCAATACCCTGTAATTCACAGCGAACGATGGTTTCCGACATGTCACGATAGGCATCCAACCCGCCGAAAAGCATGAGCTGCTGCACGTGATTGTTTTCAATGATTTCCTGGAGCTCGTTCTGAGTGGTCTGCCCCATCACAACCTTACCGACCACATTGAGGCTCTTCTTCCAGTATGTCGGCAATTTTTCCCATTCTTCATCGATGTTTTTCTGAGTGCCGGCAAGAATGACCTGACGCCTGTTCTTACGCCCGACACCGGTATGAAGCTGCAGAAGTTGCAGAAGGTAATAGCGCATGTAGAGCCCCAGCAGAATGAGTACGAGGCTCACAAGGATGACGTGGTACATGAACGTCGTTCCTTCATTCGGTCGAGCAATAGCATACAGACCGAAGATACCCAAGTAGTACGCAGAGAAAGCTGCCAGCTGGCGAAGAGCCGATGCGTGGCGCTGCAGATTACCGCGATGATAAAAACCCACTATGCGCAGAATAATGGGAACACCGGCCAGCGCTAGACCTACCATGAGCGGTGAGGCAGAGAAGGCGTTGAATGCCTCATTGATGTCCCACCCCAAGTAGGGAGCGACAAAATTGGTGCATTCGGGTGCTATGGATACGCAACCGAGTGCCAGTAGCAAATCAACTACAGGAAGTAAGTGAGTTAAAATGGGGGTTCTACGCGTCACGGGTCACATTCTATCACCTAGAGATAGGTATCGCAAGGACAAAACGCGTAATCAGCCCTTGTCCGGGGCTTTATTCCTCGCACTTTGCGCGTATGCGTGCGCGCTCGAAGTCAGCCGGGCACACGGTGCAGAGTACTTTATCTCCCGGTTGCAGTATGTCCAACAGCCATGCCTCTTTACTCTGTACAAAGGCAACGGTTGGTTTGCCGTTGGGCAGGGTGGCGCGGTAGGCTGTCGGCGCAAAGCGCTCGCAGATTGTACAGGTGCAATCAACGTAAACGGATGGGTATGAAGAAGTGCTGCTCATGGTAATATGTGGAATCAGAAGATGATATCGAGAACGTCTGTGGGGGAAGGCACATGCTTGGGCATGGGGACGTTTGTGTCGGGCTTATCCTCATCGGCATTTTCCGGCGCTGTGCTCGGAGCCAGAAGACTACCGAGAATTTCCCCGGCGGAGGTTGCGGCATTGCCGGCCATGTTGATTGCGGCTTGGGGGGCTGCTGTTATCAGAATGGCTTTCAGACGGGCGCTCAGGTCCTCCTGAGGAGCATCTGTAGTGCCGCTCAGGTTGATATTGACCCAGCTGTAACCGGGGGCTCCCTGAGCATTGAAAATCTGTTCGACGACGGACGGTGCATGTTGGGCAAGAGCTTGGGTCACACTGTCGGGCAGGCCGACGGTGAGCGTGCCGTGCAGAGTATCATCGGGGCATATGATAACGTGTCCCTTAATCAGCAGGCTGCCATCGGTGGCTCTGATGTTGATATTATCAAAACACCAAGCGGCCTTGATGTTGTGCCGCGGTTGGGAGTAGGGGAATCGAACCCGGCATTCGGCTTTTTCGAGTCGGATGGTACGGTAGGGGGCGCTGTCAACTATTGTGAGCTGAGAGAGGATGGGCAGACCTTCCAGTACGCCCTGCTGAAGTGAAATACTGCCGGTGGCCTCCTTGATTTCGGAGTTTTTGCCGTTAATCTTCAGGGTTCCGTATAACTCACCGGTGAGCCGTTTTTTCCAGTCCTCATTCAGCAGGCGTTCGACATTGGCCTTGTTGGCTCGCAGGTTCAGGTGCCATTGGTTGTTCTGCAGGCTGTAGGTACCTTTGGCTCGCAACTCGCCCGGCGTGAGCACGAGCCTGCACTCTGTCAATGAGATTGATTTCGGGTCGCAGAGTAGGGTGGCGACCTTTACACTGCTGCTGCGAAGGTAGCTCAGCGGGGTATGCACGCGACCGTTCTCCAGTGTGATGTGCCACTCGTTTTTTCTGTTTTTGCCAACGGGTTCGGCCGTTATGCGACAACCCGCCAGGCTGTAAAGCTTTTCAGCCAGTGTAAGCTCCACGTCGGCATCGGTACATTCAAATGCTTTGAGCTGAAACTTTTGCGGCGCCAGGCGTGACAGCAGCCCGTCCTCTTCCTCCTTCACCGGTGGCAGGGTGGCTCCGATGGCTGCTGTATCGAGCCGCAGCAGACCCTCCTCCATGGTGAGCTTACGGATGTAGAGCTCGCGGTCAAACAGCTTGTCTTTCTCAATATCGGCTACGATGCGGGAACCTGTTGCCTGCTGCAGGATGTCGTTGCGCTTCAGGGTGACAGCCGGCAGGCTCACTCGCTCGTCGTCAATGCGGAGGTTTTCGGGAATACTTACCTCCTGAGCCTGTGCTTTATTGGTGATGCTTTCGCTCAGTTGTTCGCGGAAAGAGCTCCCCTGCAGCCAGTTGAGTAGCTGATAGCGGATGACAAACGGAGAGAGCAGCAGAAAAAGAATGACCAGTGCCAAAACGGTAAGCCACTTGTGGCGGCTACCGGTTTTGCGTCGCTTTTTTCTTTGCTCCTGTGAGGTTCTGCGTCTGCGTCTTGCCATAGTCTGTGGGCTTATTATGGCATATCAGCCCCCGTGCGCGCAAGTTTATTGTGGGTCAGAATGAAAAAATACGAGCTCCAATCATTTATTGATTGACTTTGTCGAAAAAATGTGTTTAACTCCACATAGATAACTTCCATACGTCAATTTTTATGAAAGTAACAACTCTGATTCTTGCCGTTGCCTGCGCCGTGGGTTTCAGCTCCTGCTGCTGCCAGTCGCAGTCCGTTCCTGTTCTGCACCCCATGCCCAAGAACTGCAGCGCTCCCGCTGAGGCCGCTACCGGTGATGTAGCCACCCAGCCCACCGAGCCCGTGAAGGTGTTCGACCAGAAGGGTAAATAAGCCCGACTGCAATAATAAGTTTTCAGGACCGCAGCCTGTGAGGTTGCGGTCTTTTTTTTTGTTTCGGCGAAATGGTGCATCTAACGAGAGTATTTACTTGTGCAGTGTAGGGATTCATGGTAAAGTACCCTCATGAAAACCATGTACTTACTTGTAAGTCTGTTGGGCAGCATGCTGGTGTCGGCTGCGCCGCAGACCGTGGAGGGGGTGCCGGTTCATGAGGTGGTGCCGCAGTCGGCTGTGGTGCAACCTTCGGAGCGCCCGGTTCGCAATGTGATTCTGATGATTGGTGACGGTATGGGCTCGGAGCACCTGTGGGCAGCCTGGCTTTGCAACCGTGGCCGTCTCAATATCTGTAATTTGCCCTGTACAGCCTTCAGCATGACCTATTCTGCCAATCGCACCATTACCGATTCGGCCGCCGGTGGTACTGCACTGGCCTGCGGAGGGAAGACTGATAACGGCATGCTTGGGCAGCGCCCCGATGGTACCCCCATGCAATCTCTGGCCGAGCTGTGCCGCAGTCGTGGTATGGGGACGGGCTTGGTGGTGACCAAAGCGATTACGGATGCCACTCCCGCAGCTTTTTATGCTCACACCTCTTCGCGTCGGAATACTTTTACCATTGCTGAGGCTCTGACCAAGGCCGGTTTTGATGTGGTGCTGGGTGGTGGTTCCTCTGATTTTACGGATGAGCAGATGAAGCGCATGCGCGCCGGCGGGGCCGATGTTGAGCTTTTTGCCGGCGGGAATTGCCCGCCGGCCAGTAAGCGAGGCGATTTGCTGGTTCGCAGCGTTGAGCGTGCCCTGTCCCGACTCGAGAAGAACAAGAATGGCTTTTTCCTGATGATTGAGGGCTCCTCCATTGACACGGCCGGTCATGATAAGGAACTCGATGAGGTTGTGCGTGAGGTGCAGGATTTTGACTGTGCCGTGGGCGTGGTGTTGAGATGGATGGCAAAGCACCCGGAGACTCTGTTGGTGGTAACGGCAGATCACCAGACCGGCGGACTTTCCATTCTTGACGGCGGTCCGGAAAAGGGGCGCGTGACAGGCCGTTTTACCACATCAAATCACAGTGGTGTGGCTGTCCCCGTATATGCCACCGGGGCAGGGGCTGCGCGATTCCACGGTATTATGGAAAACACTCAGGTGTCAACCATTATTCGTGGGCTTATTGAGCAATCTTCTCGTCACTCTGTTAAAAAACACATGACTAAATCCTGAATTCTGCTTCAAAAAACCATTTTTCTAAAAAACTTTCTCGACAAGTCATGAAAAATTGGTTAAATAGAAGACGTCAATTCTGCATTAACCGCATTTTTACTATTATGAAAGACACGATTATTCGTTACGGCGTACGTGCACTCTCCCTTGGAGTAGTTGCAATGGGCTCTATGTCAATGGCTCTGGCTCAGGAGGCTGCTGAAGGCGGCGCTGCTGTGACCAAGACAACCATGCTTGACAAGTGGGTTATCAATGGTGGTTGGACAATGATTCCCCTCGTTGTTCTGTTCGCTATCACCATGTTCCTCGTAATCTTCTGCATCATGGACCTGTCCAAGAAGAAGTTCTGCCCCGAGGAGCTGCGCGCTCAGCTTGTTGCTCTTATGACCGAGTGCCGTGCTCAGTCCGCTATTCAGCACGCTACCACCAGCCCCACCTATCTGGGCCGTCTGGTTGCTTACGCTCTGCCCAACATTGATGCCAACCGCCCCGAGGATCTGGGCAAGGACGGCATCGAGGATGCTATTGCTGACTTCACCGCCAACGAGCGCCCCCGTCTGATGAAGTACGTGGACATGCTTGCACTCGCCGGCACCATCGCTCCCTCCATCGGTCTGTTCGGTACCGTTCAGGGTATGGTGGAGGCCTTCGCCGTGCTCGCTGAAACCGGTCAGGCTGACCCCGCTCAGCTCGCAGGCTCCATCTCCGTGGCACTTCTTACCACCTTCTGGGGTCTGATTATCTCCATTATCGCCGTTCCCTCCTTCTTCTTCCTGAAGAAGCACGCTCAGGCTCTTGAGGCCGAGTGCGTGAACGCCGCTCAGGAGATGGTGAACACCTCCATCAACGTCATCAACGCTGAGGCTCAGCTTGCCCGTATCCCCGAGGGTCTGGGTGACGACGCCGCTGACGAAGAGGGCGAGGAGGAAGTAGAGTATGCAGAAGAAGAGGAGCAGGCTTAAGCCTGTGTCCTTCGGGCCTGCCCGATGTGAGTCCATCACCGGGCAGGCGTAAACCTCAATCAACATTTTCTGAATCCGACACATGGCTAAGAAAAGTGCAAGATCCGAAGAGGAAGTAAAAGCAGAGTCCGATCCTTCTCCCATGATTGACTGCTGCTTCCTTCTGCTGATGTTCTTCATTGTGAATGCAGCTCAGATTACCGTGTCCAAGGACCCGAGCGTGAACATGCCCCATGCGGTGTCTGCCTCGGAGATGAAGGACGCCAATGGCTGTATCGTGGTGAACGTGTTTGCAGATCCGGACGTGATGGGTTCCAAGAATCCTACATCTCTGGAGAAGTTCAACAAGACCTACGCTCCCGGTACCATCTGGGGTGTGGCTGATTCCAACCAGGATTCCATCGGCTACAACAGCGGTCAGCTTCAGGAGCTTACAGACTACATCAAACAGCAGCGCGAGTCGATGGAAGCCAAGGGTGTGAAGCCCGAGATGATTCGTCTCTACCTGCGTGGCGATGCCGACGCTCCCTGGGATCGTTCCTCCGGTGCCATCCGTGCAGCAGCTGCTGCCGGTGTGAGCAACATCGTTTTCGGTACTCTGCCTGCAGAGAATTAATAACCTGAATACCTATTTCTCGAACATGGCAAGACATAAGAAAATCGAACCGCCGGCAGAAGAGGAAATTACTTCCAATATTTCCTCCATGATTGACTGCTGCTTCCTGCTGCTCATCTACTTCCTGGCTGCAACGTCTCTCGTCAGTGAGAAGAAACTCGATATCAGCATTCCTCCGCCTTCCGATGGCACTTCCTCCAAGAAGCCCAAGGTCGACCCCGGTAACATTTATGTAACCAAGGCCGGCGTGGTAACTTGGAACGACGGCCTGACCGTGGGCGAGGCATATGTCCCCGAGCTCAAGCCCGGTACTCCTGAGTACCTGCAGCAGCGCCGTATGGATTCCCTCGTGGAATCTCTTAAGATGCTCAAAGAGCAGGCCGATGCCGTTGATACCACCCCCGTGGTGATGCTGCACGGTGCCGCCGGTGCACCCCACCAGCGCATCGTAGACGTCATGGCTGCTCTCTCCGAAGCCGACATTCACTCCGTTGGTCTGAGTACCACAGCCGATGAATGATAATGGCTCAAAACGATAAACCTTAAACCCCTGAGGGGGGAGCTGTGCGGCACTCAGCCGCAGCTCCCCTCTCTTGTTCGCCCCGTGCGCGGGGTTGAACCGTTCCCTTTCCCCTGTTACAGTTTTCTCCGTCTCATCTTAAACAAAACACCTATTCTGTTTTATGATTAAGTACTCAACCGCCGCAGCAGTGATGGCCATGGCTGCCTTCAGCGCACCGATGGTGTGCCAGGCACAGGACCCCGCCACTGCCGCCAAACAAGTGCAGGCTCTTGTGGGCCAGGGCAAGGTGGCAGAAGCCATTGCCATGTGCGACAAGATGATTAAAACCTACAGCAATACCAAGTCCCGTTTGGCTGCTCAGTTCGCTCACTACGAGCCCTATTTCCACTGGCAGAAGGGCAACATCTACTTTGCCGCCAAGCAGTACGAGGAGGCTTACAAGGCATTTGAAACCCTCTACAACGAGCCGCGTTTCAAAGACCAGAAGCTGCGCAACCGCGCCCTGGCCGAAAAGAACATGAACAGCGGCAACGGCTATGAGCCCTTCCTGACCGCCTCCAAGTTCTACATGGCTTACAGCAAGTTCCAGCAGGCTGCCGGTGATCCCAAGGCCAAGCCCGCTCTTGCCGGCGATCCCTCCAAGTTTGCAGATGCCATTAAGGACATGGAAGAGTACCTCGCCATGTACCAGAGCGGCAAGGTCTCCAAGATGGAGAAGGCTCAGAAGATGGACGGCAAGCTCTGCTTTATGCTGCTGCAGGCCTACCTGCTTAAGCCCGAGCCCGATTTCAAGAAGGCCGGTGAGTACCTCGAGAAGAGCCGCACGGCCAAGGCTGCTCTGCCCGATGATATGGCAATGAGCGGTCTGGCTACCATTCTGAAGGTGGCCACAGAGAACCCCGAGCATATCGGTTGGGTGTACAAGGTAGTGCGCTCCAATCCCCAGAGCTTCGCCCTGGGTCCGATTCGTCTGGCTCGCTATGGTTCCCAGTTCTTCAACCCCGCTCTGCAGAGCTCCAAGCAGGTTGCCACTGCTATGAAGGCCGGCGACATGAAGCAGGCTGACGAGGCAACCAAGACCACATACGAGCTGTTGGGCCTTACCCCTGAGGTGGAAGAGACCCGTCGCGCTCTGCACGGCATGTACACCACCCTGAAGGGCTACAAGTCTGCTATGGCTGACCCCGCTGCCGGTGCTTCCTACCGTGCAAGCGATTGCGCCCAGCTCTTCAAGAACTACGACAAGATGGGCAAGGCCAAGACCCAGCTCGAGGCTTACGCCATCGTGACCGCTGCCGGCGTAGCTCAGCAGTATGGCTCCATGCGTATGGCCAAGGCCGGTTACCAGATTCTGGCTGACCGCTATCCCGGTCTCATGCAGTCCACCAAGGAGGGTCCCAAGTCCCTTAAGGATAAGAACACCTTCCAGCTTGCTCAGCTCTGCCGCGCTACCGGTGAAGAGGAGCTTGCCGTTTCCCTGGAAGGCAAGGTCGACATGAGCGAAATGGGTGAGGGTGGTAAGAATGCCCTTATCATTAACAAGATGGCTCGCCTGACCAAGGAGAACAACTGGGCAGAGGCCAGCACTGTTGCAGCCGAAGTGGTGAAGGCCACCGAGGGCGACAAGGCCAGCCCCAACTATGTGGCCGGTCGTTTCGTGCAGGTTGCCGCTGCTTACAAGCTCCAGAAGTGGGAGGACGTTATCACCATCGGCAACGCCATGCTTGCTGATGATGTGTTCGGCGTTGCTCTGAAGGGTGGTAAGTACAAGCCCGAAACCGCCGTTACACAGGAAACTCAGTGCCGCTACTTCATTATCGACGCTCACCAGCGTCTGGCCCGTCAGGATGCCTCTCATATCGAGAAGCTTCTTGAGGGTGTGGAGGCCTTCATTGCCAAGTTCCCGGATGAAGGCACCCTGCAGCCGACCGTTTACTTCCAGGGTATCAATACCCTGCTGAACCGTCAGGGTAACGGTAACCCCGAGGCTATGAAGAAGGATATGGACAAGGCTCTGGCCTACTGCACCGCTTTCGGTGAGAAGTGGCCCAAGCACGACCTCTATCCCCAGGTGCTCATGCTCAGCGGTAACATTCTCATCAACAGCGAGGACGAGGCCCGTAAGCCCGAGGGTATTCTGGCTCTGCAGAACGCTGTCGACGCCGCCATGGCTCAGGGTGACAAGGGTAAGAACGTTGCTGCCAACGCTCTGTACATGCTCTCCTCCTACGGTCGCGAGATTCTGCTCGAGGGCGAGAAGGATGCCGACATGGATACCCGCGCCAAGGGCTATGTGACCCGCTACTGGGCAGAGGCTGACTTCGAGGGTTGTGTATACAGCCTGAAGATGGTCTCCCACCTGCTGAACGACTCTCTCGAGAAGGACAAGGCTGCATTCGACGCTGCCGTTGCCAAGGCTCAGGAGGTAATCGCCCGCGAGGCCAACTACGGTCTGGCCAACAACAGCGTGAACGAGGATATGGAGGCTACCATCAATGGCTATGCCACCTCCTACGCCGATGGTTACAAGCAGTACAACGGCAAGGAACTTACGCTGGAAGAGCAGGTGGACCACTTCAAGAACTTCCCCGGTATTGTGGCTGAGGACAAGTACACCCGCGCTATTCTGCGCATGGCCATGCTGAACACGATGTCTCAGGCTCAGGTTAAACTTGCCAAGAACGATAAGGATGCCGCTTCCCGCATGCAGGACGACATCAACAAGGCCTTCCGCGAGATGACCAACGAGTTCAAGCCTGCTGACCTCACCAACTTCATCTGCGTGCAGGTGGGTAACTTCGAGGTCAAGTACGCACAGCGTCTGAACAACCAGAGCATGCGTAATGAGGAGGCTGCTACTGCTCTCTCCTACTTCGAACAGGCTATCACCCGCGGTGGTGAGTATGTGGATGAGGCTAAGCTCGGTAAGGCATCTGCACTCGGTCTGACCGATGACAAGGCCAAGCAGACAGAGTCCGCTCAGCTCTTCGAGTCTCTCGCTGCTTCCCAGAACCCCGAGATTGCCGGTCCCGCTCTTATGGGCCTGACCAAGCTGCACATGACCACAGGCAACTACGCCGAGGCAGTGAAGTGCGCCAAGCGCTACGAGGATGCCGGTATTCGCGTAGGCCGCAAGGATATGCAGCTGATTTCCGCCGAGGCTCTTGCTAAGAACGGTCAGCTGGACGACGCTATCGCCGTCTACTCCAACCTGTACCAGGATATGGGTAATGTGCGCTACTCCGCACCCGCCTGTAAGGCTCTGATGGATGTGTACTGGCAGCGTAACAATCCCAGCACCGGTGACCGTCTGGCAGGTACCTTCAAGCCCTCCGACCGCTGGCGTGCTTGGAACTCCGGTCAGGTATACGTGAACAAGATTCGTCAGTCCAAGCTCGAGGCTAAGATGACTCCCGACGACCGTGACCGCTGGAACGAAGTGGTGACCGCCCTCGGTCAGTATGCCGCCGACAGCGCCGTGCAGCGTGAAGACAAGGAGGGCAAGGCCTTCCAGGCTCAGATCGGTGCCGGTAAGAAGAAGAAGAAGTAATCCTCAACCCTTTATTAGAATAACATGAAACTTCGTAATATTTTAGCAGTAGGTCTTGCCGCTATCGCCGGTATGTCTTACGCTCAGGAGCCTGCCAAGGAGCAGGGTCTGGTAGCCGTTGTACAGGTGTCCGACAAGGGCAAGCCCACCAAGCTGATGGTAAAGGGTGCCTCCGGTAAGGATACCTTTGTGTACTATGATAATGGTACTCAGGCCGATGTGCAGCGCAATGCTTCCAAGATGAAGGTCTTCTTCCTGCTTACACCTGCAGACATGGTGGCAGCAGAGCAGGCCCTCAACGCCGGTGAGCTTGCCGACGCCCGCGCCAAGCTGGGTGCCGTGAAGAGCAAGTACAAGGGGTTCCTCGGTCTGGATCGTAACCCGGCCGAACGTGCCGCCGTGCTCGAGATTGACTGCGCTGTGCGCCAGCTCGATTTCGCCGGTCTGAAGACTCTGCTCAATTCCTTCCCCCACCCGGATTGGTTGAGCGCCGAGGACAGAGGTAAGTACATGGCTGCTCAGGTTCTGGCCAAGGCCGGCACCGGTGCTCCGAAGGCTGAGGTCGAGACCGCTGCCAAGGAGCTGCTCGACTCCGCCGTAGGTAAGACCCTCAACGGTGACTGCTACGGTTGGGTGCGCTATGCTCTGGCATACGCCACCGCTGCTGCTATCTCCGCCGAGGAGCTCGCAGGCACCATCTCCGAGGGTAATCTGGCTGCGGCCCACACTGCCATTGACCTGTACTGCCAGGCCGGTGCTTCCTCCCACGGTCGCAACATGGAGCTGCCGGTAGATGCCATGAGTCGCGCTCAGGCTCTGCTGTGGGCTATGCCCGGCGTGAAGGACTACGCCGCCAAGGGTAAGGATATGAACGCCGGTAAGTGGAACGACGCCCCCTACAACTTCCGCGATGCTGTGGCTCTTGCCTACATCCTGAAGAACGTGTTCGGCGCCACCAACGAGACCATCGAGGCCGCTGCCCCGCTGTACTTCAACACGCAGGCCGGTAAGGAGTAAATTAACCTCAATGGGCGGGAGTGCACTCAGTGGCGCTCCCGCCCGTTTTTTTTAACCTTTTCACACGATATTATTTACCATGCAAGACATGCTTGTACGCCTGTATAACCTGCCCGATGGCGCTCCTTTGCGAGCAGCCGTGGCAGAGCAGGGCATAACCGTTCGCATTTGTAACCCGTTCGAGGCTCACATTCTTGAAGACTGGGTTGGGCGCAATTTCAGCCCCCGCTGGGTCAGTGAATGCCGTATAGCCATGAGCCACCGGCCCATCGGTTGCGTGATTGCCACACGTGGCGGTGAGATACTGGGCTTTGCCTGCTATGATGCCACGGCGCGCGGGTTCTTGGGGCCCATGGGAGTGGGTGAATCGGCCCGCGGAACAGGCGTGGGGCGTGTGTTGCTGGTAACGGCTCTGGAGCATATGCGCCACATGGGCTATGCTTACGCCATAATCGGTGGCGTAGGGCCGGCTGATTTCTATGCTCGCTGCGTGGGCGCCACACCCATTGAAGATTCCTCGCCCGGAATTTATGCGGATATTCTGCCAAATCCCCCCGCTGAAGCTCAAAAGTGATATTTTTTTCTTTAATCCGAACAGTTTACCTTGACAGAAGGTAAAAATCCTGCTAATTTCAGAGAGTAGCCTATCTTATTTCCTCCATGAAACGTTTTCTTCTCATCCCTTCGTTGGCCTTCCTGGCTATGAGTACGCTCACTTCCTGCCAGAAGGAAGAAAAAACCGCTCTTGAACTCACTCAGGAGCTGACTGCAGAACTGCAGAAGATTTCCGATTACCGCACTGCAGAGGCTGCCGCCCCGCGTGTGGAGGTGCTCAACAAGCGCATGCAGAATGCCGGCGTACGCGCCTTTGCTGCCAATGACCCCGCTCTTACCCGCAGCATGATTGATGCCGAGGGCAGCGAGGGTGCCGCTTACTCCGAGGCCCTTGCTCAGCTTGCTGCTGAAATCGGCCGTGTGCAGGCCAGTGCTCCCACCGGCGACGATGGTGAGATTGATCGCACCAGCCTGATTCTGGCTGTAGGTGCTGCCAATGGTTCCACCCCCGGTGCTGCTGCCGGTGAGCGCCAGAAGGCCGGTTTTGCTTACATTAAGGACACCACCTCCTCTCACGAGACTCCCGGTACGCTGCCCGAGTTCTACGGTTCCGACAAGCTTCGCGAGGCTCTCAGCTACAAGGCTGACCCCGCTGCTGTATCCCTGACTAAGATGGATACCGATGAGGACGTGCCTGCCATTCCTGCTGCTGTAGAGCTGCCCGACGAAGAGGTGCCCGCTGCTACCGATGAGGAGCCCGCCGCTGACGACAGCGCCGATGAGCCTGCCACCACCGACGAGGAGCCTGCTACCGATGACAGCGCCGACGAGCCCTCCATCGATGACAGCGCCGACGAGCCCTCCATCGACGAGCCCTCTACTGACGACAGCACCGACGAGCCCTCTATCGATGAGGAGCCCGCTGCTGATGACAGCTCTGACGAGCCCTCCATTGATGAGGAGCCCGCTGCTGATGACAGCACTGACGAGCCCTCTCTCGATGACTCCGGTTCCGATGACCTCGATGTAGGTGACGACGCTGGCGATGATTCCGGCGACGATATCGAAATCGGCGACCTCGGTCTGTAATTACGGCTGAACGTAAAACCTTATTCGAGCCGCAACCACCTGCAAGGGTGCTTGCGGCTCTCTTATACCTGAGAGCCTACACGGATATATGCCCAGAATATTATTTACCTGCTCCTACAATGGCACACCTTGGCATGGCTGGCAGAGCCAGGCCGGCGGGAATACCGTGCAGGATGTGCTCGAGGGTGCCTTCTGTTCTATTTTGCGTGCTCCCTTGCGTATATCTGCCTCGGGCCGTACGGATGCCGGGGTGCATGCCGTAGCTCAGTGTTTTCATGCCGATATTCCCGAGAGCTGCCGTATGAGCCCGGAGAATTGGCGCGCTGCATTGAATGCCCATTTGCCGGGGAGTATTCGCATTATGCAGGCAGAGCTGGTGGCAGATGATTTTCATGCCCGGTTCAGTGCCCGCGGCAAGGTGTACGAATACCTCATCTGCACGGCACCGGTGCTCAGTCCTTTTCTGGAGGGGCGCGCTTGGCACCGCCCGATGGGCGTGAATGCCGAGCTGCTCACACAAGCGCTGGCTCAGTATGAGGGTGAGCACGACTTCCGTCGTTTTGCTGCGAAGCGGGGGAATGAACCGGACAATCCCCCGGCAGACTTCTATCTGCGTACTATCTACAGCACCTCGGTGACGGAGGAGCAGGGCGGTGAACTGTTGCGCCTGCGTTTTCACGGCAATGGGTTTATGTACCGCATGGTGCGCCTGTTGGTGGGTACCGCTCACCAAGTTGCGAACGGCAAAATGAGTGCCGATGAACTGCGCTCCATGCTCACCGACCCCATGGGAGCCAAAACTCGCCATTGTGCCCCGGCAGACGGTCTATACCTTACCACTGTCATTTATTGAATGAATGCCGTGCTTTATGCTTGCTCTGTCTCGCATGGCGGTGTATGCTGCTGACAATATGTATACCAAGTCTCTCACAATCGGGCTTTGCTGCGCTGTGCTTGCCTCCTGCGCAGGTACCAAGGATTTCACCATTCGTACCACCCCGTGCGATGGCGCTACCGTGCACATCAATGGTAAGCGCATAGAGGGTACTACCCCGGTGACCACGGAGATTAACCAGGACAAAGACCTCGGCATTGTAGTCGAAAAGCAGGGTTATCAGGTTGCCACGGCCACCGTGCAGACTCAGACCAGCTGGTGGCGTGCTCTACTGTGGACAGAGAATGACCCCAAGGCTCGCTATATCGAGGAGGACGAAATCACCATTCCCATGGAGAAAATAAAGACGGTCAGCACCTACACGCCGACCATCATGCCTGCTTTCAATCCGCCCCCCGCTGCTATTAAGACTGCCCCCAAGCTGCACTCCATGCCTGCCGGGCTGTGAGGTGTTGGGAATCTCTAAAACTTGAAAACGCAATTTATTCCGTTCGTCGGAGCCGCTACAAATTGGCATTTGTCGGGTTGCGAGCGCAGCGAGCCTAGCACAGAGCCCGCTGGCGGGCGACAGCACATAGGCAGGGGTGAGCGAGCGACTGCTCGCGCAGCCCCTGTTACTAGAGTAAGTGTAATGGAAGCCCCGTGGAACGGGGTGACAGCCTGATTTATAAGAGCGGTAGCTTTGGGATTTACATGTATGCAACCGTCAGTCAACAAAAGGCTGTCGCCGCCGTTTCACGGGGCTCCAATAAAATTTTGTACGATACCCGGGGCTGCGCCGCTGCGCGGCTTACCCCGCGCTATGTACTGTCGCCCCGTTTGCACGGGGCTTTAGAATTCCGCTCACCTTCGGTTCGCCATATAGCTCTACAAATTGGAGTTTGGCGGGTAATCCCTGCCGAGGGCGGCGAGCCGTACTTTGAACCCGCGCTTGCGCGGGTGACATATTTCAGCATGGGGCGTAAGCCCCATGTCAACCGATAATAACAATAAGAACCCTCACTTGTGAGGGTGGCATAAACCGTTGCTACAAAATGGCGTATTCACCGTATTATATCAGAGCCGCCGCTTATGCCACCCGCACCCCGTGCGGGTTTTGATATCAGGCCGGCAACGCCCGCGGAATTTAACAACTAGTCCTTCGTACTTCGTAATTAGTCCTTCCACAAATCGTTTTTGCCGGTTTTTCCCTTTTTTCATGCGTTTATGTAAGGCGCGAGGTGTGGACAGGGCAAATTTTGGAGAGTAAAAATCCCAAAATTCTCCAAAGATATAATTTTTTATGAAATTTTGCTTGCAAATTATCAGAAAGGGGGTATAGTTGGCGCACGAAATTGCGCCGCAGTGTATGCAGCGCTCCACAAAACGAACAAACACACACAAGCAATATGGCTCGTCTTTTCGGTATCGAAATACCCAATGAGAAGCGCGTTGAGGCCTCCCTTTGCTACATCTACGGCATCGGGCCCTCCACCGCCAAGAAGGTGCTTGAGCAGGCCGGTATCTCCCCCGACCTTCGCACAGGCACGCTCTCTGACGCTCAGCTGACCAAGATCGTACAGGCTATCACCAGCAACAACATCCTCATCGAGGGTGACCTGCGCCGTGAGAAGCAGATGGCTCTGAAGCGCCTGACCAGCATTAACTGCCTGCGCGGCATCCGTCACCGCAAGGGTCTGCCCGTTCGCGGTCAGCGTACCCGCACCAATGCCCGTACCCGTAAGGGCCGCAAGAAGACTGTCGGCGCCAACAAGAAATAACCCCTCAAATACAAGATACTGAAAATGGCTGAAGAAACCATCCAGGAAGTAGTAGAGACTGCCGCCCCCGTTGCAGAGGCTCCCGCCCCTGCCGCTGAGCAGAAGAAGCCCGAGGGTCGTCGCGATATCTTCGCCGAGCTCGGCCTCGTGGACGATGAAGACAAGGTTAAGATCCTGAAGGCTAAGGGCAGCAAGAATGTGACCACGGGTATCGTGCACATCTCCTCCACCTTCAACAACACTGTCGTGAGCGTAACCGACCTCAAGGGTAACGTGATTGGCTGGTCCTCCGCCGGCAAGCTCAACTTCAAGGGCAGCCGCAAGAGCACCGCTTATGCCGGTCAGGTTGTATGCCAGGACGCCTGCCGTCAGGCCATGGGCCACGGCCTCAAGGAGGTCGAGGTTCGTGTGAAGGGCCCGGGTTCCGGTCGTGAGTCCGCTGTTCGTGCCGTGCAGACCATGGGTCTGGAGATCTCCTCCATCGCTGATGTGACTCCCATCCCCCACAACGGCTGCCGTCCTCCCAAGGCTCGTCGCGCCTAATAGATTACTAACCCAGAAGAAAGATTACACAAGATTATGGCTCGTTACACAGGTCCTACCGCCAAGATCAGCCGTCGTTTCGGTGTTGAGCTCTTCGGTGCCAGCAAGGCTTTTGCCCGTCGTCCCTTCCCCCCGGGTCAGCACGGTGCCCGCGCCGGTCGCAAGAAGAAGTCCGACTACGGTATCATGCTCGCTGAAAAGCAGAAGCTCCGCTTCATGTACGGCGTGCTTGAAGGTCAGTTCCGCAAGTACTATGAGGAAGCCTCCCGTCGCTCCGGTGTGACCGGTGAGATCCTCGTTCAGCTGCTGGAGCTCCGTCTCGACAACATCATCTATCGCCTCAACTTTGCCAATACCCGCGCCGCTGCTCGTCAGATGGTGTCCCACGGTCACGTAACCGTGAACGGTAAGAAGGTGAACATCGCTTCCTACAGCTGCAAGCCCGGCGATGTAATCGCCGTTGCCGCTAAGGCTCGCTCCCAGGCCCTCGCCGGCCGCGCTATGGAGCTGACCGCCAGCGCTGTGACCCCCGATTGGCTCGAGGTTGACGCCGCCAAGCTTTCCGCTAAGGTGGCCCGCATCCCCTCCCTGGAGGAGATCGCTCCCATCGTCAACGTGCAGCTCATCGTGGAGTTCTACTCCCGCTAAAGAGCTCTGCTCAGACCATACTTCAGAAAGCCGCACCTGTTCATCAGGTGCGGTTTTCGCTTTTCTGGCATCTCTGTTTATCCGTGTTGGAAAACGTTGTTAGTGTTTTTATGGTGGTTTATATCGTGGAATGAGAAAATTGTTATATTTTTGTTGTTATTTTATTTTGGAAGCTGTTTTTTGATTTTTTTTGCTGTACATCATAAAATCTATATGGTAGATTGTACTGAGTTGGGTGTAAAATGGCGTAGAAGAACATGTTAGGCTCAACCAAAAATATCAATTAGAGCTTGACATCTCATTTAAAATGAGGTAGATTGCTAACGTGGCACGCGTAGTGTACATTTATAATCCTCTCTTGTCTAACAGTATATAAAATTACTATGAAAATAACATCGGTAATCATATCTGCCATCTTGGGAATATGCCAAACCGCATCAGCGCTTACGTTGGATGACGCTATATATAGTGGCAGCGGTGGAGATGTGAAAGAAATCGTAACGTTTAACGAGATTCCCTTCGCAGATGCATCTTTAACATTTACAGTTGACGCCGCAGCGTTAACTGCTGCAGCCGATAAATACCAAGGACAGTCCGTTGTATTAGGATACGCCACTGCAGAAATAGTGGCAGTTGACCCAGTCCAGCCCTACTATACGTTTGCCTTTTTTGCGAGCTATGATGATAATGATTCCGTGCGTTTTAACGTAACATATGCGAAAGGCGACACCCCAATTGCACCCACAAGTGGTGGAAACGTATTTTCTGTAGATACAATTTCGGCGCAAGACAGTCTAGCATTTACGTTATATGGTCTTTTACCGGTTAGTATAAGACTGGAATACAAGTGGTATGGAGCGGTACTTCCGAACTCAACTTTCTCATCCTACTTATGCGGATGGAAGAATGTTACTGTTGAGGATTTTGACGGTATTGTATTTTCATCTCTGCATTTGAACACTGAGTTTGTTAATTCATATTACATTTTTGAACAGGCCGCGACAGACGCAGAAGCAAATAAGATCACCTTGGCAGCCGCAGATGCTGCACCGCCTATCATTCCTGAGCCCGCCACTGCTACGCTGAGCCTGCTGGCTCTGGCAGCCCTTGCTGCTCGCCGTCGCAGAAAGTAATGGAAAGAGCTTAACAAAGCGGGTTAATTCCCGATAAAGAAAAGCCGCCACCTGTTCTCAGGTGGCGGCTTTCTCGTTTGTATTATCCCGGGTAATCCATGCTTGATATTGTTGTTAGTGTTTTTATGGTAATTTCTATCCTGAAATAATTTAAAAAAGTGAATCTTTTTGTCGGTTTCGCTTGACAAAAAATAGGAATTGTGTTAGTTTTCCGCCCGCTGACGCAAAATGTCACAAAAAAGTGCATACTTTGCGCAGCAAAATCGAATTCTCTCTCGAAAATCTTCCGAAATTATCACAAAAACATTATGAAATTACATTTGCCTAAAGCTCTTCTGGTAGCAGCGATTGCTTCAGTAGTTGTCGCCCCTAATGCCTTGGCTGAAACTATTACGGTTTCTACTTATTCTAATAAGAACACGCTTCCCTCGTCCGGTGGTACTGTAACTTACACCGGCGATTTGACTCTGGGCGCCGGTGAGGTTCTCGGTGCTTATACAGCGGATGGTACGTTGATTACCTTCTCCGGTTATGGTACTTCTACTTCATACGGTAAGCAGCAGTGGAAGAAACCTGCATTTGGCTCATGGTCTGCAGAATCGGCTGGAAATGTATCTCAAAATGTTAACATTACCGGAACGTTGACTATTAATGATACGGCTCGTGTGGTGCTTGGTGGGCAGTACAAGACATCGAGCACGTTGAGCTCGGCAGACGAATACACCGGTATTATTGCCAATGCAGTTATTGTGAACGGTACCGGTTCTTCTACTCATCTGGAAACTACAAATCTGACGACTAATACGTTGACGGTAAACAGTGGTGTTGTTTCTATTCATACCAACGGTAACTATAAGCAGGGTAATACTCATTTTGTTGTTTACGATTCTAAAGATTCTAAGCAGGTTTCAATCAGAGAAGGACTCAACATTAATGGGGGTACCACTACGATTGGTAACGCAACCGGGGCTAACCTGCAGACCAGCTTCGGTAAATTGACGTACGAGGGCGATTGGTGGGTAGGCGATACGCTTATGGGTGTAAGCAAAGCTGAGATTGAGTCCTCCCTGATTTCTCAGACTGCCGGTACTCTGAATGTACAGGGCAACAGTGTTTCCGTAGGTGGTCTTAATATTTCTCAGACCGGTGGAGCCAACAAGACTGTGATGTCCATTTCTAACGGAGCTTATCACGATTTGGCGGACTATGGCGACAGCATCATTGCTCAGCACAATCTGCACGCCGAGACGGTACTGAATCTGGGGGTTATTCGTGCCTATAACTCTCAGTATGACGTTATTAAAGATAAGCTGGAGGAGAATGGTGTGAAGGTTGAGCTTGCTCCCTCTCTTGAGGTGGCTCATAGCGGTGCCGGCGATATCAATATGAGCGGTGTTGATTTCACTGCTAAGATAGGTTCTTCTTCCGCAATCAGCACAATTACACAGAGCGATTATGTTGACGAGAAGACCGGTGCTGTTACTGCTACAACCGGTAGCATTAACCTGAACGGTCAGTACCTCGGTGCAACATTCAACATCGCCCAGTCTGCCGAAAATGGTACTATCAACCTTAACGGCTCCATGGCTGTTGACGAGGTGGCTCAGACTGCCGGTACCATCAATGTGGCCAAGAATGCCAGCATGTCCGCTGATAGCGTGAGCGTGGGTGGTGTATTCGAGGTGAAAGACGGTGGTACTCTGACTGCCGGCTCCATCACTGTGACCGAGGGTGGCAAGCTTGTCAACAACGGTACTATCAGCGGCGCTTCTGCTGCTATGCTGACTGCTGATGATGATAGCATGCTGATCGTTATTGCCGGCGGTTCTATGGAGAACTACGGCCAGACCGACAAGGCTATCCTGGTTCAGGACGGCGGTGTACTTACTTTGGGCGATGGTGCCAGCGTGGGCGCTGTAACCATGGAGCAGGGCGGTGATATCTCCATCAGCGGTACTGCTGTTACCGGCGCTCTGACCCTGACCGGCGGTACGATTACCTTCACTGAGGGTGCCTTGCTTGAGATTACCGATGGCATGAATGTGACCATCACCGACGCCGTTACCATCGAGGTGAAGCTGAGCGATGCTGCTCTGGAGAACGTGATGAACGGTGGTTATTATGACCTGTTTAAGGTGAGCGAGGGCGATACCTCCGCCGTGACCACTGTGCTCAACGGTGCTACCGTCAGCTTTGTATCCACTTCAAATGCCGATAACCGCGTGGATGCTGTTGTGCAGCAGGACGGCGGTTCTGTGAAGATTGAGACCCTCGTACCCGAGCCGACCACGGCCACGCTGAGCCTGCTGGCTCTGGCCGCTCTGGCTGCTCGCCGTCGTCGCAAGTAATTTACCTGCTCCCTACGGAATATCCGACAGGGATGTAAGGCGGGTATGAACCCGCGAAAACGGGCCGCTATCTTGAAAAGATGGCGGCTTGTTTCATCGTCGCATGCACGATACCGGTCGCAGTGGTTGGAGCTGGTTGTGGGGACTTATTCCTTTGGCCGGTGGCATTATTCTGCTGGTATTCTTGGTGCAGCCTTCGGCTCCTGCCAATCAGTATGGTGCAGCTCCGGACGGTCCCGAGGCCTGATAAGAGCAATACATTTATATCTTCAGGTAGTCCGGTGAATTCATCGGACTACTTTTTATTTGGGGTGGCAGGTAAAAAAAGATGTGCTCATGAGCAAGATTGCACACTTTCCGCTTGAATATATGGCGTAAGGGTGTAGAATAGTGTTGCTATGCTAGATATCCGAGTTGTCAGGGAGAATCCTGAATATGTGAAAGAGCGTGTCCGCCTGCGTGGTGGAGACCATTGGATGCTTGTAGACAAGGTGCTGGAGTGTGATGTAAAGCGCCGTAATGCTGAGACGGAGAAGCAGCAGCTCTCCTCTGAGCGTAACAGTTCATCTAAACTCATCGGGCAGATGATGAAGGAAGGTCGCCGCGAGGAGGCCGAGGAGCTCAAAAAGCGCATGGGCGTGGTCGGCGAGCGTATTAAGGAGCTCGATGCCGTGGCCACTGCCGCTGCAGAGGAGCAGGAGAGCCTGTTGCTCAATATCCCCAACATGCCGCATGATGGGGCTCCCGTCGGTGCTGATGAGAGCGCTAACCCCGAGTTGCGTGTGTGGGGCAGCAAGCCCGAAATCGCTGAACCGAAGGACCACGTACAGATTGCCACATCGCTCGGCCTGCTGAACTTCGAGGACGCCACCCGCATTTCCGGTTCCGGCTTTATCGTATATCGTGGTTTGGGTGCTCGCTTGGAGCGTGCTCTCATCAATTTCCTGCTCGACACTCAGACCCAGGAGAACGGCTATCAGGAGGTGGGCGTTCCCTTCATCGTGAAGCGTGAGTGTATGTACGGTACCGGCCAGTTGCCCAAGTTCGAGGAAGATATGTACGGGCTTGAGGGCAACAGCATGTTCCTTGTGCCCACTGCCGAGGTGCCTGTGACCAACCTGTGCCGTGACCAGATTCTGAAGGAGGTGGACCTGCCTGTGAAGATGACGGCCTATACCCCCTGTTTCCGTCGCGAGGCCGGTTCTGCCGGTCGTGAGAACAAGGGGATGATTCGTGTGCACCAGTTCGACAAGGTGGAGCTGGTGGAAATCTGCCGCCCTGAGGATGGCTTTGCCGAGCTCGAGAAGCTCACGAGCCATGCCGAGTGCATTTTGCAGAAACTGGGTCTTCACTACCGTGTGATTGAGCTTTGCACCGGTGACGTCGGTTTCTCCTCTGCCAAGACATACGATATCGAAGTGTGGGCTCCCGGTCAGGGCAAGTACCTCGAGGTATCGAGCTGCTCCTGCTTTACCGATTACCAGGCTCGTCGCATGAAGCTGCGCTACAAGGACAGCGAGGGTAAGATGCGCGTGCCCTACACGCTGAACGGCTCCGGCACCGCACTGCCTCGCCTGTATGTGGCTCTGCTTGAGCAGTGCCAGCAGCCCGATGGCTCTGTGCGTATTCCGGCTGCCCTCGTGCCGTACTTCGGCGCAGAGTGCATCAGCCCCGGTTCCTAAAACCGATTTTTCGGCAGCAGCGCCCATCCGCGCTGCTGCCACCTATCTTCTCTCTCCAATACTTATTCACCTCTCAGAAAAACGCCTTAACTTATGTTCGACATGATTGCAAGCATGGGCCCTGTAGCCTGGCTGATGATAATATGCGCCGTCATTGCCATGACTGTGGTGGCAGAGCGCCTGTTCTACTTTCACCGCGTGAACATCAACTCCGAGGACTTCCTTCGTGGACTTTCCTCCCTGCTGCGCAGCGGGCAGTACAATGAGGCACTGCATGAGGTTCGCCTGCTGCCCGGCCCGATGGCCCGTGTGGTAGAGGCTGTGCTCTCCCGCCCGAAACTCTCTCGCAATGAGCTGCGTGACATTGCGCTCGAGGCCGCCGAGTTGGAGGTCTTCCGCGTGGAGCGCTACATTCGCAGCCTGTTGGCTTGCACCACGCTGGAGCCGCTCCTGGGTATTCTGGGTACCGTGCTGGCTCTGGTGGCATTCTACGAGCAGCCCGGCATTACAGACGGCGCCGCCACCATGCCCGAGGTTGCCGAAACCCTCAACCGCGCCCTGTTGCTCTCTGCAACCGGTATAGCTCTGGCTATTCCCTGCTACATTTTCTACTCCTATCTGGTGGCTCGTGCCCGCAAGACCATCAACAACATCGAGCGCGCCGGTCTGGAGTGCGTGCATATCATTTGCGATGCTCGTGAGCGCGATGCTGAGGCGGCCCCCGCCGCTCCCGCCAAGAACACTTGCCGCAGCGGTAAGTGCAGTCTGGAGAAGGAGCCCGAGCCGGCAGAGGAAACCACCGAGACTGCGGAGTAAAGCCGTTCCCTCCTTTTAACCCCGTATTATTTGTTGCCGCCCATGCGCCGAGTACGTTCCAAACTTAAGGACTCTGCAACATCCGTTGTTGCATTGGCCGGCATTAACCTCATTCTGCTGCTCTGCCTGTGTGTATTGCTCAATACCCACAGACTGCCCAAGTATGGTGTGAATATATGCCCGGCGGAGTCGCACTTTGTACTGGCTCGCTACGATCGCTCCTACTCTCACGTTATCACCGTGACTCCCGGTGAGGTTCCCCGTCTGTACCTCGAGGATTCCGAGATTGTGGGTGGGGTAGAGGGGCTGGAGCCCCTACTGAAGCAGTGGGACGATGGTCACCCCGCTCGTGTATCCGTCATTCTGGTGTGCGATGCTGCCGTACCTGTTGGTATTGTGCAGAAAATTGCAGATAGGGTGATGCTGCATGGTTTCAATTTCTCACTTTCCGGTCGCCCGGCTGTTGACTGATGCAGGATTCGAACGACAAACTAGTGTACCACATGAAGTACGCCCGTCCGTTGCGCGGGTGCCTGTGGTTGTTTGTCTTCCTTGCTCTCTGTGTGATGGCTGCTGTGCTGTTGCTGGTGAAGGTAAAAATGCCTGAACCGCTGCCCCCTGCCAAGGTGGGCAATGTGCAGTACCGCAATGACAGCCTGCACCACCTGCAGGTGGTGTTGCGAAGCGCCATGCCCCTGCCGTTGCCGGCATATGTTGACCCCGCCCGCAGGGAGGAGGCCGCTGCGCAGGAGTTGCCCTCGAGTTTCGTTCCCGGGTTGCGGAATGCCCCGGCGGAGCGAGTGTTCACTGCCGCGCATGACTCCGCGGTGCTCAGTGTTGATGACCTGCTGGCTCTGCCTCCGCAAGGTCTGCAGGATACCCCGCCCGCAGCGGATGGAGAGGAGGTGCAGCCGTGATTGATTGGTTGGAGTGCAGTCCGTCGGAGTTCCTGTACGCTTTCTCCGTTATTGTTTTTCTGTTGCTCATGCTGGTGGTGGTGCCGGTACAGTTGGCAGCTAAAGTACGGCGCATGCGCTTGGCTCGTGTGCGTATTACCTGCCGTATTTGTGGCTATCGTTTTCTGCGCTCCGATCCGGAAGCGACTTGCCCCCATTGCGAGGCGCGAAATAAGTGAGCTGATATAATCTTGCATGAAAACTACCCTCTTATTCATTGGACTATTGATAGTGGCGTGTCTGGTGTGGGGACTGTCGCCGTTGTGGAAGCCCCTAGTGTACGGGGATGCACCACGTATAGGGCTCACGGTGATTGATTATGATTTCACCGATAATCCCAAGGAGCCTCATATTGCCCCCATGGGCGATGGTACCGGCTATGATTTGCAGGATGGGGTAACGATGGGCTTCGAGTGGAACTCGTTGCATTACAAAGCGGTTTCTGCTCGTTTCCTATTTCGTTTGCCCGGGGGCGGCAATGAATCCGATGTGCGGGTACAGATAGCACCGGATACTAAAGTGGTGGGGGCTATTGTGCTGCAGGAGGTGGACGGTTTTGATTATACGGCGTATTTGGAAAGTAGATTGTCGCCCGAGGCTTGGGCTCGTTCCCGTGGCTTGAAGTGGATTGCGCTTGCCCCGGGGAGTGAGTGGGTGGCATCGATTGCTGAAAAGGGCTGGCAGCAGGTTGTTTTGGTTTTTGATGCCGAGCTGACACCGAATGCAGCTCAGGGCATGCAGCCCTATGCATTGCTGGGGCTCTACATCAGCCAACGTACCGATAAGCAGGTTGAATAAATGGTATCTCGAAAAAACTCGACAAAGAGCAATTTGTAGAGCTATATGCCGAACCGAAGGTGAGCGGAATTTAATAAGCCCGCACTTGTGCGGGCGACAGAGACCTAGCCCAGGGTGGAGCCGAAGGCGAAACCCTGGGGTGAGTAAAAAAAGAAAGAGAGCCCCGCAAACGTGCGGGGCGACAGAAAAGCGGGTTACAACCGCA
>JAZRSQ010000043.1:0-4017 GCA_045651585.1 Akkermansia sp. | reverse complement strand
AACATATGTCACCCGGGCAAGCGCGGGTTCAAAGAGAGGCTCGCTACGCTCGCAACCCGCCAAACATCAATTTGCGGAGCTCTACGGCGAACCGAAGGTGAGCGGAATTCAAAAGCCCCGTGCAAACGGGGCGACAGAACCATAGCGCGGGGTAAGCCGCCTAGCGGCGCAGCCCCGGGTATCGTACAAAAATTTTATTGGAGCCCCGTGAAACGGCGGCGACAGCCTTTTGTTAACCGACGGTTGCATACATGTAAATCCCAAAGCTACCGCTCTTATCAATCAGGCTGTCACCCCGTTCCACGGGGCTTCCATTATACTTACTCCAGTAACAGGGGCTACGCGAGCAGTCGCTCGCTCACCCCTGCCTATGTGCTGTCGCCCGCCAGCGGGCTCTGTGCTAGGCTCGCTGCGCTCGCGGGCTTTGCCCGCCGAATATCAGAACCCGCGCTTGCGCGGGTGATATATGGTAGCCCGGGCGTGGAGTCGCGTATGCGACGGAACCCCGGGTTCGGAATAAAAACAAATCAGAACCCCGCCGAATGGCGGGGTGGCATAAAGGGTTGCTTTACGTCGCGAGGAGTTTATTTTTTTTATGCGTGACCAACTCATGAAATCATCGTGAATATTAATTCCACGCATTATGTCACCCCTGCCGGGGTTCGGTTGTGTTTTTCATCTTTTCCCGGGATTCCGCTGCTTCGCGGCTCCATCGCCGGGCTACCATATTTCGCCCCTCACCGGGGCTCTATGCTCGGCTCGCTGCGCTCGCAACCCGACAAATGCTTGCACGAGCCACACGCAATGGCTGCCGTTAAATCACGGTATAGCGGTGGCAGACTTCCTTCTGCAAATTACCGCGAAACAGGCTCTGTTCCAGAACGACAAAGGTACCACGTTTGAGCGGAGTGAGGTAATAAGTCAGCGTAGCCTCATCGCCACCGCACAGTTCAGGCGTCATCATTTCAGGGTGCTTGTAATCCAGCCGGTGCTCCATGGCGAACTCATCCGCCGCGAACACCAGCCTATATTCATAACCCACAGAGCCCCAGTGCTGTCCCGAGAACACAATCCTGCCCTCACCTAATCTTACGGTATGTTCCTGCATGCCTGTTCATATAGCAGATTTTGAAACCCGGCACAAGCAAATTGACGAAGCCATAAATGCATTTCGTCCCCTTTTTTCCGACATGGTGCTCAAAAGGCAAAAAAATCGCGCAAAAATGCAATTTTTTTTAGAATTTTCCATCTTTTCGCTTGCATCGGCATCGGCATTTCTGTATAGTACCGTCAGCAGTTTCGGGGCAGGTATCTCAGCCTCCCGTCGCGCGTGGGAAAGGGTACCCCTGCACGGAGCTGTCAATCAACATCGTAATTCATTTAAAACATATGAAGAAAACACTTATTGCTCTTATGGCGCTGGCCGGCGTAGCCGCCGCTGCAACCATCACAGAGGACACCTCAATGTACAAAGGTGGTGATTTGTATTCCGCTGCATTCGAGTACTCCTTCACTCTGGGTGAGACCTTTGCAGTTACCGGTGACTACGATCTCCTGCTTGCTTACTATCAGATAAACGACGGCAGCAATTACACCGTCAACGCATTCAAGCTTACCAGCGGTGGCGTGCTGACTCTTGACCGTGGCAAGACCCTCACCCTGACCGATGGCGCTCTTACCGACGCCTCCACTCTGGGTACTGTTCATAATTCTTCCACCTTCACAGCTGGTGGCGAGGCCTACACTCTGACCACTCCCGGCACTTACACTATCCAGTACCTCGGTGGCACCAATGACCACGCCGCAGCCAACCTCCTCCTCGATGGTGTAACAGTAGCCACCTTCACCGGTGGCGCCCACAACATGAATGGTGCTGGTAATGGTACTGAGCTTTTTAACGCAGGTACCATTTTCTACAATGTGAACGCCGCTGTTACCGCTGCTCCCGCTGTTCCCGAGCCCACCACCGCTACTCTGAGCCTTCTGGCTCTGGCCGGTCTGGCTGCTCGTCGTCGTCGCAAGTAAAGCACGAACAGAAAGATTTGTGGGTTTCACCCCACTTCTGCAATGGCCCAAGGGTATTCCCCTTGGGTCATTTCTTTGCCCTATTCCGGTGGGGTGGAATGGCATATCGCTCGTTAAAAAGGCATGCGCCCAAAGGGATGTGATGGCACCGTGCCGGCGTACGCAGAATCAGACCGAACCAGCCGGTACACAAAGCAATGAAAAATGGCAAAAAAAAATCGCGCGAAAATGCAATTTTTTATAGAAATTTCCATCTTTTCGCTTGCAAGGGCATCGGCATTTCTGTATAGTATCGTCAGCAGTTTCGGGGCAGGTATCTCTGCCTCCCGTCGCGCGTGGGAAAGGGTACCCCTGCACAAAGCTGCTCATCAACATCTCAATTCATTCAAAACATATGAAGAAAACACTTATTGCTCTTATGGCTCTCGCCGGCGCCGCTTTCGGTGCTGAGTACACAGCTGAGACCGTGTGGACTCTGGACTTCGGTTCTAAGTACACTAACGGTTACTCCTTCAGCGGTGATACCGGATATGCAATTAACCAGACATGGGACATCGTAGCTGTTGACGGTGGCACACAGACCAACGGTGACAAGCGCGCTCACCTGAGAGGCGTATTCGGCAACTGGGAGACTGATTTCGAGCTTTCCATGACCCTCACTCTGGGTGATAACATCTCCGCCAGCAACGGTTGGCCGGTATTTGCCGAAATCGGTGGTAACGGTACAAACCTGCGCTTTGGCCCGTATACCGGTAATAACAACACCGTAGCCATTGACGGCAACGTGACCAAGGATGACAGCAAGAACAATCTTGTTTCCGTTACTGGCGGCGGTACATACACTATCACCCTTACCAAGATTGGCAGTGAGGTGACTGTATCTGTTAATGGTGTAGCCACCGGTTATGGTGTGCTTGGCGATGGTGTAACCGGCAACATTACTGATTTCACTCTCGGTGGTGACCAGAATGGTTATTACAAGATTAACGAGGTTGTACACAGCGCCAGCTGGAGCATCCTTACTCCCGCCGTTCCCGAGCCCACCACCGCTACTCTGAGCCTGCTGGCTCTGGCCGGTCTGGCTGCTCGTCGTCGCCGCAAGTAAAGCACGAACAGAAAAAGTTTGTGGGGTTTCTCCCCACTTCAGCAATGGCCCAAGGGTAATCCCCTTGGGTCATTTCTTTGCCCTAATCTCTCCCGCCCTTCCCGCAGCCGAGGAGATGGTGGAATGGAGACGGAAAGAGCGACTCACCCCCTGCTCTGTGACGGGCTAAAAAAACGTTGTTTAACTGTTAAAAATTGCTTGTATGGGGAAATAGTTTCAAGAATGAGCGGGGGTATAGCATTTTCAAGCTTTGCAAGTTGTTGATGTTATAAGGATAGCAAAAAGCTTTCAGAAAAAAGATAAAAACTGCTACTTTTTTGCTTGACGAAACTGCCAGAGTCGGCTACAATGGGCGCGTCCTTGGAACCAGACGTAAAACCGGTTCTTGGGTCCAAAAGGGTCCATTTCATAGGGTAGTTGGGCTCCCCCTGGTCTTCGGATCAGGGGGAGACTTCTTTCAAGCCCCTGCGGGTTCATGTGCAACCCCTGTAAAATCGCCGAGAACGCGCAGGAAGGGCTCTGCAGGCGCCGATAGTGTAACCGTAGCAGGAATGCGCCACAGAGCCCCCCACAGCGCGCGCAATACGACGGCAGGCAATGGTGGGCACCGCGTACGGTAACAAGCCCCCGAAAGCGCAGCATGGCGAAGGTTGCGAGCAGCCTGTCTCGGCGTATCGCAGAGAAGCCGGACGCCCGCCAAATTTCTTAACTTGTCTATCGAAACTTGTATATCGACAAATTGGAGCTTGTCCGCCTATCCCCAAGGCGTCAGCCTTGGTCTTCACTCTGCGCGCAGCGCAGTCTTCACCACCGTGCGCAGCACGGTTCTTCACCGCGGGCTTTAGCCCGCTTTTCACCCGGCCGAAGGCCGTTAAAAAGCATTTATC
>JAZRSQ010000042.1:0-13143 GCA_045651585.1 Akkermansia sp. | reverse complement strand
TGGTTTGTATGGATTTGAGTTCCCCCTATCGCAGCTTGGTGCAGCGCTGTTTTCCCAATGCAAAGATAGTTGCAGACCGATTCCATGTGATAAAATTGGTACTGAGTACGTTTATGGAGTTTTGCCGAGAGATGCAACCGGTGATTCGTTGGAAACGACATATTACCGGTAGCTTACGCACTCATAACGCTAATCTGACCCCAGCGCAAAGGGCAACTCTGAAAGACTTCCCCGCAGCCAATCCTATTATTGAGTCTGCTTACAACTTTAAGGAAAAACTATGTAAGTTACTTAACAACAAAAAGAAAACAAAAATCCAATGTATCCCGCTTATCAGAGTACTCAAAAAATGGATGGGCCAAATGCGTACGGAGGCTACTCGCCACTTTCATTCTTTGGCCGATGACTCAAATAACAGCGTTCCTACACTTTTTGGAGTTGACCCAAAAATTGGAGCATAAAACGTCAAAAATCTCATAAGTATCTTATTGTGAATGCTTATGAGATTTTTAGTTATAGCCCCGGCGGGAATCGAACCCACATCGAAGGTACCGGAAACCTTTGTCCTATCCATTGAACGACGGAGCCATGGCTGCGTGAGCGTGGTGTTATATTGCCACAAGGGGGGCTGTACTGTCAAGAGTAGAGCAGGGGCGCTGTCACAGAAATGCGGGAAATGGTGTGTTACAGGGGGGCAGAGCGGGCTGTGACGCGATTTTTCGTCCTGAAGAATGAAATTTGTATTGACTCAAACGGCTTGCGGGGGTAGAATAACGGCATGCCTTGCTGGGCCGGGTGGCTTAGCGGGGAGAAAAAATCAACTTAAAGAATACATCCTCACTATTATGGCTAAATACGCTATTAACGGTTTCGGTCGCATTGGTCGCAACGTGCTTCGCGCCATGTCCCAGACTGAGCTTGAGAAGGTTGTTGCCATCCACGACCTTACCCCCATCGCTACCACCGCTCACCTGCTTAAGTACGACTCCACGCAGGGCAAGTTCAACGGCACCATCGAGGTTGATGGTGACAACCTGATTGTGAACGGCCACCCCATCAAGATTGTTGGCGGTATGCTGGGTCCGGATCAGCTCCCCTGGGCTGAGCTGGGTGTTGACGTTGTGCTCGAATCCACCGGTCTCTTCACCGCTCGTGAGAAGGCTGAGGGTCACATCAAGGCTGGCGCTAAGAAGGTTCTCATCTCCGCTCCCGCTAAGAACCCCGACCTGACTTTCTGCATCGGCATCAACGACAGCGAGTACGACGCCGAGAAGCACAACATCGTGTCCAACGCTTCCTGCACCACCAACTGCCTTTCCCCCATGGTTAAGGTTCTCAACGACAAGTGGGGCATCGAGAAGGGCATGATGAGCACCATCCACTCTTACACCAACGACCAGCGTATCCTTGACCTGCCGCACAGCGACCCCCGTCGTATGCGCGCCGCTGCTATCAACATCATCCCCACCACCACCGGCGCTGCCAAGGCTATCGGTGAGGTGATTCCTCAGCTCAAGGGTCTGCTCAACGGTGCTTCCTTCCGCGTACCCACCCCCACCGGTTCTCTGACCGACTTCGTGGCCGTGCTGAAGAGCGATGTGACCGTAGAGGAGGTTAACGCCGCTATGAAGGAGGCTGCTGAGGGTCCGCTTAAGGGCATCCTCGAGTACTCCGAGGAGGACCTCGTTCTCCAGGACATCGTTTCCAACCCCCACTCCTGCATCTTCGACGCCGGCTTCACATACGTGGTAGGCGGCAACATGGTGAAGGTTTGCGGCTGGTACGACAACGAGTGGGGTTACTCCAACCGCGCTGCCGAGGCTATGAAGAAGCTGGGCGACTCCATCGCCTAAGGTTCTCTTGCCTGAGTTGCAAAGCTAATCTTAATGAGGGGAAATACCTGAGGGTGTTTCCCCTCATTCCCTTCAAGAGCTCGAGAAGGAGTGAATGACGAGAAAGAGCCTTGACAATGAGTGTGGCATGGGGTATAAACGGGCGTGCCCGTGTAGTCCGGCACAGAAAAAATAAATCCCCATACTGAAAAGATGAAACTGAGAATAGCAGTTCAGTCTAAGGGCCGTCTGAATGAAGATACGATGGCAATTCTGGCAGAGGCCGGAATTAAGGTAAGTTCTTCAAAGCGCACACTGCTGGTAAGTGCCCGCAAGTTCCCGATGGAGGTCCTCTATCTGCGAGATGACGACATTCCCGAGACAGTAACGGACGGTGTGGCAGACATCGGCGTGGTGGGGCTCAATGAGTACCTGGAGCGCAATGGTGATGCTGACATTGTAAAGAAGCTTGGTTTTGGCGGTTGCCGTCTGAGCATTGCCATTCCCAAGGAGCATGAGTACACCGGCCCGCAGTGGTTGCAGGGTCGCCGTATTGCGACATCTTACCCGGTGATTCTGCGCCGTTGGCTCGAGGAGCAGGGGATTCAGGCGCATATTCATGTGATTACCGGTTCGGTTGAGATTTCCACCGGTATCGGTCTGGCAGATGCTATTTTTGATATTGTGAGCAGTGGTGCCACGCTGGTGAGCAACAATCTGCGTGAGGTTGAGGTGGTGCTGGAGAGCGAGGCTGTGCTGATTGCACACAAGAACCTGCCCGCCGAGAAGCGCGAAATCCTTGATAAGCTGCTGTTCCGTATGGATGCCGTGATGACGGCTGCCGACAAGCGCTATGTGCTGATGAATGCTCCCCGCGAGTGTGTGGACGCCATTGTGGCTGAGCTGCCCGGTGTGAAGAGCCCCACCATCATGCCACTCGCTCAGGAGGGCTGGTGCAGTATTCACACCGTGCTGGATGAGACTTGCTTCTGGGACATTATCGGGCGCCTGAAGGAGGCCGGTGCTCAGGGCATTCTGGTGCTGCCGATTGAGAAAATGATTCTGTAATTGACCGGTATGGCTACGAAACGTATTATCCCCTGTCTGGATGTAAAGGACGGGCGCGTGGTGAAGGGTATCAACTTTGTGAACCTGAGGGATGCCGGCGACCCCGCTGAGTTCGCTCGTGTATACAGCGAGCAGGGCGCAGATGAACTGGTGGTTCTCGATATCACTGCGACGCACGAAGGGCGCAAGACCTTTACCGACGTGGTTTCCCGCGTGGCTTCTGCCATTTCCATCCCCTTTACTGTGGGTGGTGGTATTAACGAATTGGCCGATGTGGAGCGTCTGTTGGCTGCCGGGGCAACCAAGGTCAGTCTGAACTCTGCCGCACTGCGTAACCCTCAGCTGGTGAATGATATTGCTAATCGTTTCGGTTCTCAGGTCTGCGTGGCAGCTATCGATGCCCGACTGGATGTCGATGGTTGGTACTGCTATGTGAGTGGCGGTCGCAAGCGCATTGAGCGCACTCTGTTTGACTGGGCTCGCGAGGTGGCCGATCGTGGTGCCGGTGAGATTCTGTTCACCAGCATGGATCATGACGGCGTGAAGCAGGGCTTCCCCAACGAGGCACTTGCCCGCTTGGCCGAGACGGTGAATGTGCCGGTTATCGCCAGTGGTGGTGCCGGTGCCAAGGAGCACTTTGCCGATGCGTTCCGTCTGGGTCATGCAGATGCTGCACTGGCTGCCAGTGTGTTCCATTTCGGTGAAATCCTCATCCCTGAGCTGAAGCAGTATCTTGCTGCAGAGGGCATTGAGGTAAGGCTCTGATAATAATTCCAAACGCTGATATAATATGACGATAGATTTTGAGAAGTGCGGTGGCTTGGTTCCCGCCATCGTGCAGGATGCCGCTACCGGCAAGGTGCTGATGCTCGGTTACATGAATGCCGAGTCCTATGCCCGTACGCAGGAGACCGGTCGTGTGTGCTTTTGGAGCCGTAGCCGCAAGTGCCTGTGGACCAAGGGCGAGACGAGCGGTAACTACCTGAGCGTGGTAAGCGTGAAGGTGGACTGCGACAACGATACGCTGCTCATTCAGGCTGCCCCGCACGGCCCTGTATGCCACACCGGTACCGATACCTGCTGGGGCGAGGTGAATGAGGCCAGCCCGCTGCTGTTCCTGACCGAGCTGCAGGATTTCATCAATAAGCGCCACGAGGAAATGCCCGAGGGCTCTTACACAACCTCTCTGTTCCGTGACGGTGTGAACCGCATGGCTCAGAAGGTGGGCGAGGAGGCTCTGGAGGCTTGCATCGAGGCCTGCAACGGCACCAATGAGCGCCTGATTTATGAGGCCTCGGACATGCTGTACCACCTGATTGTGCTGCTTACCTCCAAGGGGCTGCGCATTGAGCAGGTGATTGAGGAGCTGGCCTCCCGTCACAAGCCCGGTTGGAAAAAGCACTGATTGGCCCCTACCAATCTATAATTTTCAGCCCCGGTTTAACGACCGGGGCTTTTTTATTTGACTCAGGAAACTCTGTAAATTGGAGTTTGTTGAAAGGACTGGTTACGAGTTACGAAGTACTAGTTGATAAGCTAGGCGGGTTTTTCACCCGCGAGCAGCGTGGCCGGTTCCACCGCTACTGCTCCGCGCTCTAGGCGCGGGCGACGGCGTATGCAAAGCTTCGCATCACCTTGCGGCGTCAGCGCCGTTTTTTTGAACCCGGGCTCGCGCGGGTGAGATATGTTAGCATGGGGCGTAAGCCCCATGTCAACCGATAATAACAATAAGAACCCTCACTTGTGAGGGTGGCATAAACCGCTGCTACAAAATGGCGCTATGTATTAACCGTATTATATCAGAGCCACCGTTTATGCCACCCGCACCCTGTGCGGGTTCCTATATATTTTTCTCTGCTGACCGGGGGCTTACGCCCCCGTCTACCATATGCCACCCGCGCAAGCGCGGGTTCTGATATTTGGCGGGCTTTTCGCCCGCGAGCAGCGTGGCAGATTCCATGGCGACTGCCCCGCGCCTTAAAGTGCGGGCAGTCGCCATGGCTAAGCTTTACCACCATGCGGCGTACGCCGCGGAATTTAAAAACTAGTCCTTCGTAATTCGTAATCAGTCCTTTCACAAATTGCTTTTTGTCGACTTTGGCTCACAAAAAAGCCCCCGTCGGTTGTCTGACCGACGGGGGCTGAAGTTATTTGTGAGGTCTATCAGTTGGCCACGATGTTGACCAGACGACCGGGAACCACGATGACCTTGCGGATGGTCTTTCCGTTGGTGAACTCCTGCACGCGGGCGGAAGCCAGTGCGGCAGCCTCCACTTCCTCCTTCGGGGCATCGGCGGCTACGGTAATCTTGTCACGCAGCTTGCCGTTCACCTGAATCACGATTTCCTTGGTGTTTTCCACCAGATATTCGGGATTGAAGGTGGGCCAAGTCTGCTGGCAGAGCTGGCAGGCGGGCAGGGTGGTGAACTGCGTGCGCAGGATGCTGTAGAGCTCCTCTGTCAGGTGGGGAGCAAAGGGATTGAGCACGTGCAGCAGCTGTACGTAGTCGCTCACTGTGACGGCAGCGGCGCCGGTCATGGCATTCGTGCACTCCATCATCTTGGAGATGGCGGTGTTGAAGCTCATGTCCTCAATGTCTTCCGTCACCTTCTTGATGGTCTTGTGAACCTCCTTGCGAACAGGTGTTACCTCGCCGTTGTCCTCGGCAGTAATCTTGTCGGAGAGCACCCACTCGCCTTCCTGATTCTCAACCATGGCCACACGCCATACGCGGGCAAGGAATCGGCTGATACCCTCCACACCCTTGGTCTGCCAGGGTTTTACCTCCTTAAGCGGACCCATGAACATTTCGTACAGGCGCAGGGAGTCGGCACCATACTCGCGCACGATGTCGTCGGGGTTCACCACGTTGCCACGGCTCTTGGACATCTTCTGGCTGTCCTCGCCGAGAATAAGGCCCTGGTTCACGAGCTTGTTGAAGGGCTCGTTGGTGCTTACCAAACCGTAGTCGTAGAGCACCTTGTGCCAGAATCGGGCGTAGAGCAGGTGCAGCACGGCGTGCTCGGTGCCACCCACGTACAGGTCCACACCGCCGGGGTTGTTGCCACCCATCCAGTACTTCTCGACCTCGGGGTCGATGAAGGCCTGCTCATTCTTGGGATCAAGGTAGCGCAGGTAGTACCAGCAGGAGCCTGCCCACTGGGGCATGGTGTTGGTCTCGCGGGTGAAACCGTCGGAGTACTGAATCCACTCCGTGGCTTTTACCAACGGGCCACGGGGGTCACCACTGGGTTTGAAGTCTTCCATCTCGGGCTGGAGCAGGGGCAGCTCGCTCTCGGGAATGGCGTAGTGGTTGCCATCCTTGGTGTTCCACACAATGGGGAAGGGTTCGCCCCAGTAGCGCTGGCGGCTGAAGAGCCAGTCTCGCAGCTTGTAGTTTACCTTGCCACAACCGTAGCCCTTCTCCTCGAGCCAGGAAATCATTTGCTTCTTGGCCTCAGGCACGCTCAGACCGTTGAGGTGCTCGGAGTTCACCATGGTGCCGTCGTAGCCGCAGAAGTCCTGCCACGGTGTCTCGGCGTTGTCGGGCTGTACCACCTGTACGATGGGCAGACCGAACTTCACGGCGAACTCGTAGTCGCGACTGTCGTGAGCGGGCACAGCCATGATGGCGCCCGTACCGTAGCCGGTGAGCACGTAGTCAGCAATCCAGATGGGAATCTGCTTGCCGTTGACGGGGTTGGTGGCATAGGCGCCGGTGAACACACCGGTCTTGTCCTTGCTCTCTGTACGCTCCAAATCGCTCTTGGCTGCGCAGGCAGTCTGGTAGGCCTCTACAGCCTCCTTCTGCTCGGCTGTGGTGATTTCGTTCACCAGCTCATGCTCGGGGGAGAGCACCATGTAGGTGGCGCCGAAAAGGGTATCGGGGCGGGTGGTGTATACGGTAATGGTCTTGCCCTGACAGGTGAAGTTCACCTCGGCACCCATGGACTTGCCAATCCAGTTGCGCTGCAGCAGCTTGATGCTCTCGGGCCAGTCGAGCGGCTCGAGCTCGTCAATCAGGCGCTCGGCGTAGGCGGTGATGCGCAGCATCCACTGGCGCAGCTTGCGGCGCTCTACGATGTGGCCCTTGCTCTTCCATTCCTCGGCCTCCTCGTTGGCCAGAACGGTACCCATGTCGGGGGACCAGTTCACCATACCCTCAGCCACATAGGCCAGGCGCACGTTGTCAATCTGTTCGCGGGTCCAGCCCTTTTCCTCCAGCTCGCTGACGGGGCGGGCCTTCTTCAGCTCCTCGTTGTAGTAGGAGTTGTACAGACGCAGGAAAATCCACTGAGTCCAGCGCACATAGGCGGGGTCGGTGGTAGCAATCTCGCGATCCCAGTCGTAGGAGAAGCCCAGCATCTTGAGCTGGCGGCGGAAGTTGTCGATGTTGGCGTAGGTGGTGACGGCCGGGTGCTGGCCGGTCTTAATGGCATACTGCTCAGCGGGCAGACCGAAGGAGTCCCAGCCCATGGGGTGAAGTACGTTGAAGCCGGTCATGCGCTTGTAGCGGCTCACAATATCGGTGGCCGTGTAACCCTCGGGGTGGCCTACGTGCAGACCGGCACCGCTCGGGTAGGGGAACATATCAAGCACATAGCACTTGGGCTTGGCGGCATCGAAGCCTTCTTCGCCGGGATTGAGTACCTTGAAGGTTTTTTCATTGTCCCAGATGTTCTGCCATCGGGGTTCAAATACATCGAAAGGATACGGATTTTTGCGTTCAGACATGTCGCGCGAGACTATAATACAGCCCATCATGAAAATCAAGACTTTTCAATAAAATTGGCCTGTGCTGCCGCAATTAGAGCAGGGCTGCGTGTTAATTTCGGCAGAATGCCATTTTTTTAATGACTTTTGCCGGGAAATGTGCTATTGTACAGGATATGAAAAAGCCCGAAATTCTCGCCGCTCGCAATATGAATAACCGGGCAGAACAGAGTCTGCCTGCTTCTGTTATTCCCGTCAACACCGGTAATGCCGTGTTGGACGCCAACCTTTACGACCTCTCTCGCCGATTCTGTGGCAATCACTCGCCCGATGAGGTGCTGCAACTGCTGGCAACTGTGATGAACGCCGCATCCTCCGATATTGAGCCGCACGACCTCTCGATGATGAACCGTACGCTCAACGAGATGTTCGCCGCCGATAAGATGTTCATGCCGTACCGTAACATCCGCAAGATAACCTGCTTCGGTTCTGCCCGCATTCAGCCCGATGACCCTTCCTACAAGCAGGCGGTGGATTTTGCCCGCATGGCCGTGGATAACGGCTACATGATTATCACCGGCGGTGGCCCCGGTATCATGCAGGCTTGCAATGAGGGTGCCGGCAAGGAGAACTCCTTCGGCCTCAATATCACGCTGCCCTTCGAGCAGCACGCCAATCCATACGTGGACGGCAGTGATAAGATGATGGATTTCTACTACTTCTATACTCGCAAGCTCAACTTCCTGAAGCAGACGGATGCTCTCGTGGCTTTCGAGGGCGGCTTCGGTACCATGGATGAGATTTACGAGACCATTACCCTCATGCAGACGGGTAAGTGCACCATTTTCCCCATTGTGCTGCTCGATATCCCCGGGGAGACATTCTGGTATCGCTGGGCGCGTTTCATTGAGAAGGAGTTGCTGGATGAAAACCTCATTTCGCCCAACGACATGCACCTGCTGTACCTGAGTAAGAGTGCTGAGGATGCCATGGCCTATATCGAGCGCTTCTATAGGCGCTTCCATTCCTATTACTTTGACGGTGAGCAATGCATCATACGTATCATGGAGCCCTTGACAGAGAAAGCCATCGATTGGATTCTCCATGATTACACCGACATCATGCCCAAGGGAGACCTCGTGCAGCTGGAGGACGATGCCGATGACCCCGAACCGCAGCTGGCTGCACTCCCGCGTCTGCGCTTTACCCTGAAGCGAGGTGACTTCGCTCGCCTGAAGGACCTCATCGATATTGTGAATGATTGATATCGGTTAGCAGGATTTTCATGGGCCACCCGACTGCTATGAGTACGGGTGGCCTCGTCTGCAATTAAATCGCCCTTGAAAAGAGATTAGGATATGTATCACAACTCTGATTATAGATTGCAAACCGGCTGTGGCTTTATTATAGGCCTTCTTCTTATCTTTTGGGTTGTCAGTGGCCTTTTTAGCTTTGCCAAGCAATTTTATGAGGAACGGCAATTATTGCCAACGCCTATCACCGGAACCATTGTTTCCTATGAGTTGTATCGCGACTATGAGCATACGATAAAAGATATCGTTGTTGAATTTGATTATAAAGGAAAAACGTATACTCTTGATAGCCGGGAGCAAGTGGTGAAAACTACCCACATGTTGCAAGAGGGATTCAGTGATGATTATTCGACAATAACTGTATATGTCAACCCGGAGGATCCTCAAAAATCGCGTGTAACCAGGTATTTGGCCGGCTGGGATTTGTTGCTCGTTATTAGTATTGGTGGTTTCGTATGTTTAGGTCTCACGGTCTTTTTGATTGTCCGATTTATACGAGCTTGGTGAGTTGAATTTGTGTGTAGGCACCTTAGCATCATTGTACGAGTGGCACAATTAGAGGTTTAGACCTATTTTGACCGCTAAATTGGAGTTTGTGTGAGTGTGAGCCGAAGGCGAAACGTACTCTGAGCCCGCGTGGCGGGCGACACCACATAGGCAGGGGTGAGCGAGCGCCAGCACGCGTAGCCCCTGTTACCAGAGTAAGTATAATGGAGCCCCGTGAAACGGCGGCGACAGCCTTTCGTGGTCTGGCGGTTGCATACAAGCAAACTCCAAGAGCTACCTCTATTATTAGTCAGGCTGTCACCCCGTTTCACGGGGCTCTCGATATTATTTCCTCAATACCCGGGGCTGCGCCGCTTCGCGGCTTACCCCGCGCTATGTGCTGTCGCCCCGTTAACACGGGGCTTTTGAATTCCGCTCACCTTCGGCTCGCTATACACCCCTACAAATTGCATTATCCTGATTATTTCAACGCGTACCATTATGTATGAGTACAAAAAAACCGCTCGCTGTGGAGCGAGCGGCTGGGGAAGTGGATGTCAGAAGCGCTTACTTCTTCTTGCAGGACTTCTTGGCGCAGCCCTTCTTCTTCGGCTTGATAACAGTCTTGAAGGTGGAAGACGGCTTGAAGGCCAGAGTGGAGGAAGCAGGGATGGTCATCTCAGCGCCGGTCTGCGGGTTGCGACCGGTGCGCTCGGGACGGGTCTTCATCTCGAAGGTACCGAAACCGATGAGCTGAACTTTGTCGCCACCCTTAACGGCATCGGAAATAGCACCGAGAACAGCGGAGAGAGCAGCGTCGGCGCACTTCTTGGTAGCGCCCTCGCCAAGCTTGGCCTGAATGCAGTCTACAAGTTGAGTCTTGTTCATAGGCCTTTAATATAGCATGCTGTTCCTTGATTTCAAGATAAAAAGTGAAGGGGAGAGCGGAAAAAGCCATTTTTTCAGCATTTTTACGGGGCTACATGCTGCAGAATACGCCGGAATTGCGCAAAAAACGGCAATTCGGCAGTAATATTGAGAAAGTGAGACCCTGAAATCTGGGAGGTACGACAATTTCTAGCTTGACTTGCGAGAGACTGTTGATAAAATCGAGCCATGAGCAAGTACGTAAAAGGTGACATGACTCCTGTTGTGCCGCGCCGTTTCCGTCCTGTGTTCTTTATGCTCGTGAGCTGCTTTGCGCTCTGGGGCCTGCTGAACAATATGACGGATAACTTGGTGCCGGCGTTTAAGAATATCTTTACCATTCCTCAGGAGCAGGCTGCTCTGGTACAGGTTGCCTTCTACGGGGCATACGCTGTATTGGCCATTTTTGCTTCCATTCTGATTGAGGAATTCTCGTATAAGAAGGGTGTGCTTATTGGCTTGGGCGTATATATCGCCGGTGCCTTGGCGTATATTCCCGCCTGTATCAACCAGAGCTTCGAGATTTATTTCATCGCCATTTTCGTGGTGGCCTGTGGTTGCTCCGTGCTTGAGACCACCTGCAACCCCTACGTGATTTCCCTTGGCCCCGATCAGACGGCAGTGCGCCGACTGAACTTTGCTCAGGCCTTCAACCCGGTTGGTTCCATTGCCGGTATTCTGCTGGCTCAGCAGCTGATTCTGAGCAATCTGAACCCCGCCACGGCTGACGAGCGTGCTGCTATGCCTGCCGAGCAGTTGTCTGAGATTGTGCACAACGAGCTGTTCTGGGTGTGCGCTCCCTATGTGGGGCTGTGCGGTATTGCTTTCCTTATCTGGCTGTTCTTCCTGCGCGTGAAGGATACGCAGGAGACCACCACCGAGGAGGCTCCCGAGCAGGGCAACGGCAGCGGTCTGCGCGTGTTCATTGCCGCTCTGTTCGCCATCGTTCCGCTTACGGTTCTCTACTTCCTGTTCCCCGGCATGGACAAGGTAAACTGGGTGCTCTGCGGTACGCTGGGTCCGATTGTATACCTGTTCCTGGTAGGTGACTACCGCGCCATGCTGTTCTCTCTGCTCAGCCAGCCCCGCTACTGGTGCGGCGTGATTGCCCAGTTCTTCTATGTAGGTGTGCAGATTGCTGCCTGGACCTACCTGAACGTGTACTGCTGTAAGGAAATGGGGGTAACCCCCGCCACAGCCGCTACCTACTACCTGATTTCCCTCATCCTCTTCATCGTCTGCCGCTGGATTGCTACTTACTACATGAAGAAGTTCAACCCCGCCAGCATGATGAGCCTGTTCGCCATTGCCGCTATCGCCTGCTGCGCCGGCACCATCTATCTGCCCAGCACAGTGCTCTTCAGTATTGCCGGTCTTGATTTCTCTGCCAACGTGCTTTGCCTGATTGCCATGTCCGGTTGCATGAGCCTGATGTTCCCGACCATCTACGGTATTGCCCTCGGTGGTCTGAACCAGCGCGACGTGAAGCTGGGTGCTGCCGGCCTCATCATGGCTATTCTGGGTGGTGCTCTCATCACTCCCTGGATGGCCGGTATCATTGGCGATGCTGACTCCTGCTGGCTGTTCCTGACGGCCGGTATGGACAACACCTGGGATACGAACCTGGGCACCAGCTCTGCTGCTGTGCGTGCTTCCTTCATCGTACCCGCCATCTGCTTCGCGGTTGTGTTGCTCTACAGCCTCATCTTCCGCAAACCCACCACTTCTTCCGACAAATAATTTAACCCTAAAACCAAACGTATATGAAATACGATACATTACCGACCATCGGCATTCGCCCGACGATTGACGGTCGCCGTCTGGGTGTTCGTGAGTCCCTGGAGGACCAGACCATGAACATGGCCAAGGCTGCTGCAGCCCTCATCGAGGCTAATGTGACTCATGCCAACGGCCAGCCCGTTAAGTGCATCATTGCCGACACCACCATCGGTGGCCCTGCTGAGGCCGCTGCCTGCAACCAGAAGTTCGCTGAGAACAATGTGGGCTGCTCCCTTATCGTGACTCCCTGCTGGTGCTACATCACCGAGACTTTCGAGACCGATGCCACTACGCCCAAGGCTATCTGGGGCTTCAACGGCACCGAGCGCCCCGGCGCTGTGTACCTCGCCGCTGCTCTTGCCGGCTACGCCCAGAAGGGTGTGCCCGCATTCTCCATCTACGGCCACGACGTACAGGACGCTGACGACACCTCCATTCCCGAGGACGTGGCTGAGAAGATTCTGCGCTTCGCCCGCGCCGGTCTGACCGTGGCTACCCTGCGTGGCAAGGGCTACCTTTCCATCGGTGGCTGCTCCATGGGTATCGCTGGTTCCATCGTTGACCAGTCCTTCTGGGAAAGCTACATGGGCATGCGCGTGCAGGCTGTCGACATGACCGAAGTACGCCGCCGCATGGAGCTGGGTATCTACGACAAGGCCGAGTTCGACCTCGCCATGGAGTGGGCCAAGAAGTATGTGAAGATTGGTCCGGACCGCAACCGCCCCGACCTCATCCTCTCCCCTGAGGAGAAGGAGCGCACCCTGCGCGAATCCATCCTCATGACCATCATCTTCCGCGACATGATGCACGGCAACCCCTACCTCAAGACCATCGACCGCGAGGAAGAAGGCCTGGGCTTCAATGCCATCTGCGGTGGCTTCCAGGGTCAGCGTCATTGGACGGACTTCTACCCGAACGGCGATATGGCCGAATCCCTGCTGAACAGCACCTTCGACTGGAACGGCCCGCGTGAGGCTATTCCCTTCGCTACGGAAAACGATGCCATGAACGGCGTGTGCATGCTC
>JAZRSQ010000041.1:0-12938 GCA_045651585.1 Akkermansia sp. | reverse complement strand
TGTCAAGGTGTTGCTCTACCAACTGAGCTACCTCCGCATGGGAGAAATGGGCAGGGATGGATTCGAACCATCGAAATCGTACGATAGCAGATTTACAGTCTGCCCCCTTTGACCGCTCGGGAACCTACCCATTTGCAGGCTACTTATTCAGTAGCGTGCGCCGAGAGTATAGCGTACTTTTCGACGCATTGCAAGCTTTTTTTTAAGAAATTTCGATTTTTTTTGATTTTTTCAGGTTTTTGATGGTGGGGAAGAGGAAAATGATGCCCAAGGCGACCACGCCGAAGGAGAGGACTTGGCCCTGAGTGATGCCGTACCATACGTTGGCGTCGGGCTCCTTAAAGCACTCACAGGTAATGCGTGCGGCTGCGTAAAGGAAACAGAAGAGGGCGCAGAAAATGCCGGCGGGGGCGTTTTTCCAGCCCAATCTCACGGCCATAAGCACGATGAAGATGATAAGCCCCTCGCCGACGGCCTCGAAAAGCTGAGAGGGGTAGCGCGGGGTAAGGAAGGGGGCCAAGGCCTCGCTCACGGCGGGGTTGGTGCGGCACAGGCGCAGGATGGCGTCGCCGTAGTGCTCGATAATTCGACCTTCGCCGTCGCGGATGAGGAATTGCTCGATGGGGGCACCCAGAGCGTGGTCAATCGCCACGCGAGCCTGAATCTGTTTTTCGGCAGTGGCGGTAAAAATCTCCTGAGGGAATTTGCATGCGAGCGCGTGCGTGGCTGCGCATGCGCGCCCGTATAATTCACCATTGATGAAATTGGCCACGCGACCACAGAACAAGCCAATGGTGCAGACGATGGCCAGGCCATCGGTCACGGCGCTGATGGAGAGCTTGTTTTTACGTGCGTACCAAACAGCGACCAGCAGCACGCCGATGATGCCACCGTGGGAGGCCATGCCGCCCTCCCATACTCGGAATACCCAGGTGGGGTCATTCATGAGCCCCTGCAGGCCGTGCTCCGGCAGCCAGTAGAAGAAGAACTCGCCCAGACGACCACCCATGAGCACGCCGAATATGCAGACGGCGGTGATGAAATCGCCGAGTTTATCGGCCTCCACACAATAGAGCTTGCGCTTGGAGAGCTGCAGTAGTACCAGATAACCGATGATGAAACCGGCAATGTAGGCCAGGCCATACCAACGCACAGCCAAGGGGGTGCCGGGGATGTCAAAAATAATGGGATCGAGATTATGAAAATATGTAGCAAGTGCATTCATGATGACTAGAGGGCTTATAGCACATGCCGTGCGTGCTCACAAGTCAAATACCAGTTTATGCCTTAAAAAGTCAGCTCTGTTTGGACGGTGTGTTAAAAAATCAGCAAAAAATCACGTCAGGAGGAAGTTTGTTCTCGCCAAGCGGGGGGGGATTGTGTATAAATATAGCGTACATCTGAATTTTTATCATGAAAAACACGTTTTGGTCCATACTGACAATGGCTGCTTGCTCTGTCATGACAGCCTCCGCTATAGATGCTACAGCCGTTAAAGTGTCTCTGAATGCAGATAAGCCCGGTCTGGCAAACAAGATTGTGAGCGAAGTGGGCGCCAAGCCCTCGACTATGTCGTTCGCCGAAGGTCGTGCCAAAGCCGGTAAGAACGGCTGGCAGCGCATTTCTGTGCCCATTAAGATGGAGGCTGCGGCCAAGAAGCTGAAGGCCTCCGACAGCGATCGTCCTACGCCTGATTATGTAGGTGAGCTGACTCTGACCGTGCACGTGCTCTTCAAGACCGCCGATGCCGATGGTAAGGACAAGTATGCCCGCGTGAGCAAGACTATGACCTACCACGAAATTGCTCTGAGCAAGGGCTCCAAACAGCTGGGTGAGTGCGAGATGAATGTTGACCTTTTCCTTTCTCCCCGCAACGCTATGAAGATCAGCACCGCCGGTCCCAAGGGTAAGTCGACTGCTGTGAAGGTGATTGCCATTGCTCTCGAGGGTTCATTCGGTGGTCAGACCTGCCAGCGCCTGGAGAAGACCGATGCCGATGTGCGTTTTGATCGCACAGACCTGCCCAAGAGCTGGTGGACCTCCGACAAGGTGAACGATTGCGGTGCTGTGCTCTATGCTCTCAATGAGACCCCCTATGCCGCCTTTGCTCCCGTGACGGATGCTTGGGTGACCACCGATGGTGTATCCGCTCCCGCTGCTCCTGCAGTGTCCACCGATGCTGATACTACTACACCCACTACCGATGCCGGTGCTACCGATACCGATGCCGGGGCGCCCCCCACGACAGATGATACCGCTGCTACCGCTGACGAGGAAGACACCGGCAGCCGCAGCAAGAATAAGAAGGGCAGCAAGAAGACCAAACGCTCCCGTCGCTAATTTTTAACTTACAACTTATATCTATGGCTGAATATAAAACAACCGTCGCTCTTGAGATTGGCGCCCAAAGCGTCACCATGGGCGTGTTTACCCCCTCCGGCAAGGGATATGCGCTTTCGCGCTATGCCCGTCGCGAGATTGTGCTCGACCCGCTCGAGGAGGGTATGCGCATGGACTACGTAAGTAGCGCCATCGCAGAGCTGGTGACGGAACTGAAGGTGAAGGGGAGCGATGTGCGCAACGTTGTCTCCGGTCAGCAGGTTTTCATGCGCTTTATTAAGCTTATTGCGCTTGATGATTCCGATATTGCAGAGCAAGTGAGCTACGAGGCTCAGCAGCACATTCCTTTCCCGCTCGATGATATTCAGTGGGATTACCAGGAGCTGCCTGACCGTGGCACAGGCGAGACCGAGGTGCTGCTTGTGGCTATCAAGAAGGACGTGCTCGATAACCTGAACTCTCAGGTGGAGGGCAGTGGCCTGAAGACCCGCAGTGTGGACTGCTCTATTACCTCCCTGTATAATGCTTTCCGCGTGAGCTACCCCGAGGAGGAGGAGCCTGTGATGATTCTCGATATCGGTGCCAAGACCACCGACATCATCTTTGCCGAGGCCGGTCGCTTCTTTACCCGCTCCGTAACCGCAGCCGGTGCTTTCGTGACCAACAGCATCGCCCGCGAGTACAACATGAGCTTCCGCGATGCTGAAAAGCTCAAGGTTGAGTCCGGTATTGTATCTCTGGGCAATGGCTTTACCGAGGAATTGACAGAGCAGGAGGCTGCTCTTGCCACCACCATCCGCAATGCCATGAACCGCCTGAGCTCTGAAGTTCAGCGCACCATCAACCACTACCGTGGTCAGTACAAGGGCAGCGCCCCTGTGAAGGCCTACATCTGCGGTGGTGGTGCTCGCATGCCCTACGCTGTGGAGTTCTTGCAGAGCACCCTTAATATCCCCGTAGAGTACCTCAATCCGATTGCTGCCTTCAATATCGGTAGCAAGGTGGATGAGGAGGCTCTGGCAATGGATGCACTCTGCTTGGGTCCTGTAGCCGGTGCTGCTGTGACCGGTGCAAAGGTGGGTGACTTCGATATCGACCTTGTACCCACCAGTGTGGGTAAGGAGCGTGCCGAGAAGCAGATGCTGCCCAAGGTGCTTGCCGGTGGCCTGATTGCCGTGGCCGGTGCCGCTGTGTTTGCCTTCGCTGCCGACAAGGCTGCAGCCGATGCTGAGAAGATGCTGAAGACTGCTCAGCCTGCTGCTGAGGAGCTGCAGTCCATCAGCGACAGCATTGAGAGCGAGAAGGGCAAGTATGACCGCGCCAAGCGTGAGCTCGAGACTCTCAACCAGCACTACACCATGCGTACGGTATATCCCGAGCTTATCAAGCAGCTTTCCGAGCGCAGTGCTTCCGTGAAGTTCTGGTTCACCGAGTTTGCTCCGCTCATCAACTACGAAGCCGATAAGGTGACCATCACCGACTCCGTGGAAGTGAAGGGCACTCGCCTGATTGACCCGAACAAGAGCCGCAACGCCGGTAACAACTCCTCCATCAACCAGGCTCCCGAGGCTGTGGATGTACGCAGTCGCAACAAGGCCCCCATGGTAACAGCTATCTGCATGAGCGGCTATACCTCCAAGAAGCCCGGTGACGACCGCAGTCAGGCTCAGCGCCAGGTTATCTACGACCTTGTGGCCAAGAACTTCGACGAGCGTAGCGCAGACTCCCTGTTCTCCTACCAGAATGCCGACGTGCTGAAGAACATGAACCACTACTATCAGTTCATCGATTCCAAGGGCTCCCGTGGCAAGGTAGCAGTACCGGATTACGTGGAGAAGTTCATGCTCATCATGCCGCTTAAGAACCCCATTGCTATTCCTGAGCTTACAGAAAGCAAGTAACCTCACGTTTAAACCCAAGATTTTATTACTGATATGAATATTCTCGAAAATAAGCGAGTGGTTGCCCTCTCTGCCGTATTTGCTCTGGCCTTCGGTGGTCTGGTATACTACGGGTTCCAGCGTACAGGTGATTTCGCAACATCACAGAAAGCCCTGAATCAGATCAACGAGCAGGTGCAGGACTTCGAGCAGGCCGAGTTCCCCCCGACCGCCAAGACCCGCAAGGAGGTTCGCGATGCCGGTAAGAAGGTGTCTGCCACCCTTGCTGCTCTCAAGGCTGACTTCGATTCCTACGCCAAGAAGTGCATCGGCGATGGCAAGGTCATGACATCCGTTGAGTTCCAGAACGAAGTTCGCGGTGCTATCGATGACCTGAGCCGTGCCGCTTCCGAGAAGGGCTGCCAGCTGGGTTCCGCTGCTGCCGATCTTGGCATGGCTACCTTTAAGAATGCTGCAGCAACAGCTGATGATGTGCCCTATCGCAGCTTCCAGCTGAAGGCTGCAAAGCGCGTGGCTGATATCGTAATCGACAGTGGTTCTCCGTTGCTTGATAAGGTTTACTGCGGCCCCCTGCCTGAGGCTAAGGCTCGCAAGAAGGGCGATTGCTTCCCCCTGAACATTGAGGTGGCCTTCACTGCCAAGCGCAGCGAGGCAGAGGCTGGTCAGGTGCCTGTAAGCGTGATGCCCCGTGTGCTCAATGCTCTCTCTACAGACAAGGATTTCTTCTTTAAGATTACCGGTCTGTGGGTTGGCACCAACGAGGGTAACCTGCCTGCCCGTGACGAGTATCAGGCTCCTACACAGGACCCCAATCAGGGTGATGACCTGAGCGGTGAGGCTGCTCCTCAGCCCGCCGGCGAAGGCCGCCAGATTGCTGTGCGCAAGACCGGTTCCCCCGATGAGACGGTGCGCGTGCACGTCAACCTGCAGGTGCTCTATTTCAATCCCAACACAGGCAAGAAGTAATCAGACTCTCAAACATTTTAACTTATACCAATTATGGCTGAACAGAACAATTTCGGCAAAACCGCGCTCATTACGGGTATTGTGCTTGGCGTGTTGGCCGGTGGTTATGGTGGCTACACCATGGCAACCAGCAAGGTCGACAAGCCCCAGACCCGCCTGAATGCCGGTGAATCCAAGGCTGCTGCCACTCTCGCTCAGGTGGCCGACGCTGTGGAGGCTGACAGAAAGAAGCAACACACCATTGCCGACGTGGCTCCTGAAGGTGCTACCGTAAACGGCAAGCCCCGCTACACCCCCATTTTCTTCTCGCCTGAACTCTGGCAGGTGACTCTCGATGCAGAGCAGAAGACCACGGTGATTGATATCTACGACCCCAGCGCTGAGAATGTGCATGGCGACGTGCCCAATCACTGGTTCATCTCCAACGGCATTTCCGATGCCCTCGGTCGTTCCGACGGTCTTACCTTGGACAGCGACTCCGACGGTTTCTCTAACCGCGAGGAGTTTGATGCCGAGACCAATCCCGGCGATGCCGCCAGCCTGCCTGCACTGATTCAGGTCGGCAAGACTCCCAAGCTGGAGGTGGTCGATGTAGCTGTGAGCAGTGGCGTGATTTCTGTAGACTCCACGCTGGCTTACGAGAAAAACGCCACCGCTGCCGGTGTGCGAATCTTTGCTCGCCCCGGGGATACCAAGCCTGTGCACAAGAGCAAGGATGCTCTGAAGGTCGGCGATTCCTTCGGTCTGAAGGCTGATGGCTCGGACGGCACCCGCTTCAGCGTGCTTCGCTTCGAGCAGATGGAGTTCTCCGACTCCATGGGCAATAAGGAGAGCGAAACTGTTATGGTGGTGCGCGATAATGTGACCGCCGGCACTGAGAAGGAATTCTTCATCCGCGCCGGTAGCCCCACTCGCCCGAACACCAAGGATTTCGGCACCTCCAATGCCAAGGGTAAGACGATTCAGGATACCACTGTTACCATGCGCGTGACTGCCGGTCCTGCTGCCGGTAAGCCCGAAGGCCAGTTTAAGGTACAGCTGAATGGTAGCTTCACCGTGCCGGGCACAGACATTAGCTGCGTGCTCGAAACAGTGGACAAGGAGGGTACTGTTAATGTGCGCCCGAATGGTGCAGAAAGTCCCGTAAATGTGCCCAAAGCTGCCAATTAACCCCCGATTTAGTCACAAAAATACAAAAAATACACCATAAAATACACTTTTTTGAATTGTAGACTTTACAAGTGACGAGTTTTCTGTCATATTTTATACATTACCATGAACCACTCACCTCTCATTACCTCAAAGTACACGATGATGCTCACGGCTATCGCCATGTCCTGCCCCTTTGTGCAGGCCGGTACTGATGGCTACCTGAGCACTTCTACAGCCGCAGGCACCAGCGAAGTTGGCCCCACCGCCGTCTACGCAGGTCAGAACAGCATTAACGCTCGCGAAACCGCTCGCCGTCGCGCCATGGAGCAGGAAGCCCGTCAGCTCCTGCAGGAAGGTCGCGAGGCTTATGGTGCCGGTAAATACTCCATTGCTCTCGAGAAGTTCCAGGCTGCTTGGAAGCGCGTTCCCAAGGCTCCTGCCACTCAGGTGCTGCAGCAGCACATCGTTGATGTGATCGGCGACGCCTCCATCGCTGTGGCCGGTGAATACGCCAAGGTTGGTCGTTATGACGATGCTGAGCAGCTCCTGCTCGACGTGCTCTCCCGCGACCCCAACAACGAGCGTGCCCGCCGCGACCTCTCCATGCTTCGCGACCCCGTGCGTAACAACCCCGCTCTCACACCCCAGCACGTTCGCGACGTTGAAGAAGTAAGCCGTCTTCTTACCCTTGGTTATGGCTACTATGAACTCGGCAAGTTTGATGATGCATACGCTACATTCGCACAGGTAATCAAGATTGACCCGTACAACAAGGCTGCTCGTCAGGGTCAGGAGGCTGTGTCCAAGCGCCGCATCAATTACTATCAGAGCGCCCGCAATTCCTTCCGCGCCAAGGCTCTTGCCGAGGTAGATGCTCTTTGGGAGGAGTATGAACCCCAGGATCTTCCTGACATTGAGATGGGTGGTGGTGAAGCTGCTGCACAGGTGACCGAAAGCCAGATTGCTAACGATCAGAACCTGAGCAAGATGCAGATTACCTCCGTCAACTTCGAGAACACCCCGATTGAGGACGCACTTGACTTCCTGCGTGGTGAGGCTCGTAAGAACGGTATCCAGATTAACTTCATTTTCGAAAAGCCCCGCACTGCTCCCGCCCCCGCCGCCGCTGAGGTTGACGAAGAGGGTGAGGAAGCCGAGCCCGTAGCCGTAAGCACCACTCCCGAGGAGGCTGTGGTTCCCGGTCTGAAGGTTCAGGGTGTAACTGCCAAGGAACTGCTGCAGATGATTTGCACGCAGGCCGGCTGCCAGTACCGCGTGGAGGACAATGCCATTGTGGTGTACCAGACAGGTGCAGGCGTAGAGCGCATGTTCAAGCGCCAGTGGAAGGTATCCCGCGACTTCTTCACCGGTGGTGAAGACGGTGGCGACGAAGAGGAGGATGAGGGCGATGAGTTCGGTGATAGCTCCGCTCCCAAAGCTAAGCTCGATGCCGTGGCAACTCTGCGTGCCGCCGGTGTGGCTTTCCCGAAGGGCTCCAGCGCTCAGTACTCCCCCCGTACCGGTATGCTGACTGTGGAGAACACCGCCAACAACCTCGACGCCGTTGAGGAGGCTGTCAACGAGTACCGCCGTCAGATGCCCCAGATGATTAAGGTGAGCGCCAAGTTTGTGGAGGTATCTCAGACCAACGAGGAGGAGCTCAGCTTCGACTGGGTTGTCAATCCCTTCTCCGTATCCAACGACGGCAGCACCTACCTTGGTGGCGTGAATGGTACCGCTTCCGACCCCCTGCGCACGATGAATGACTTCGTGACCAACGGTGGCTCCGCATACTCCAACAACCACAGCAATAAGGGTTCCTGGCCCATCTACAGCAACAGCTCTCTGACCGATGGTAACGATGCTATCTCCAACGGCCTGATGACCGGTGGTCTGCGCTCCGGTACAGGTGCTCTGACCGGTAGCTCCATGGACTCTCTGGTGGCCTCCGGTTCCGCTGCTGCCAATACCGCTCGCTCCGCTGCTCCCGGCATTCTGTCCCTCTCCGGTATCTATGACGAGGGTTCCTTCCAGATGATTATGCGTGGCCTGTCCCAGAAGAAGGGTGTTGACATCATGTCCGCTCCCAGCCTGGTAGCCCGTCCCGGTGAGCTCGACTACACCCCCGAGCCCGATCCTCTGGCAAGCGACCAGGGTGGCGACAACGGTTGCGCCAAGATTGAGGTGATTCGTCGCTTCATCTACCCCTGCGCCTACGACGCTCCCGAAATCGGCAGCACCAGCGCCAACAACGGTGGTAACAACTGGAACAACAACAACAACATGTCCATGCCGATTGCCTCCCCGGCCAATCCCTCCGAATGGGCTGTTGAAGAAGTTGGTATCGTGATGCGCTTTAAGGTAGACGAGCTCGAGGGTAACGACATCATCAAGTTCAACCACTTCGAAATTAAGGTTGTGAACTTCGAAGGTTTCGTGAACTACGGCTCTCCCATCACCGCCGGTGTTGCTAACGATACTCAGATTGAGCACATCACCCTTACGGAAAACCGTATCGATATGCCCATCTTCAGCCGTCGTTACATCAACTCCAACCCCTGCATCTACGACGGTCACACCATCGCAATCGGTGGTATGATTGAGGACAACGTGCAGAAGGTGGAGGACAAGGTGCCCGTATTCGGTGACCTGCCCCTTATCGGTCGCTTCTTCCGCAGCAACGCCGAGTCTCACGTTCGTAAGAACCTGATGATCTTCGTGACCGCCGAGAAGATTGACCCGACCGGCAAGCCCACACGTCTGCGCGACGTTGGCACGGGTGACAATCCCACCGCCGGCACCGGCGCCCCGAGCCTCTTCCCCGATGATGGCTTGGCCAATCCCTGATAGGGAACCGGTTCACTGGTAATTTTGACCCGCCTCTGCTCCGTGCAGAGGCGGGTTTTATTTTGGGGCGGTGTGCAAAATGTACAAAAAACTGCAGAAAATCACCGAATTTATAGAAAAATACAAAAAAATGAGAAAAAATGCAAAATAAAGCTTGCCAAAGCGCCTGCAGTGTGCTAAATTTCCTGCGCACGGCCGGAAACGGAAGTTGCGCCTAGTGTCTGGATCGTCTAGTCGGCCTAGGACACCCGCCTTTCACGCGGGCAACACGGGTTCGAATCCCGTTCCAGATGTAAAAGAAAGCTCCATCGCAAGATGGAGCTTTTTTGTGCCACGGAAAGAGAGAAATATGCAGATGACTTGCAAGAGAGGATGGGTGGACCGCACGGAGCTCAAGCGCCTGATGTCGCTGATGCTACCGCTGTATATCGGTAATATCCTGCACATGGGTATGGGGGTGACCGATACCGTGGTGGCCGGCTGGAAAGGTGAGACCGATCTTGCTGCTGTGGCGATGGGTTTTTCTATCGCTGGCACACTGCTGATTGCCGGTGGCGTGGTGCTGACAATTCTCAGCGCCATGATATCGCGTTTGCGTGGGGCAGGGGCTGCCACTAAGATTGGTTTGTACCTGAACAACGGCAAGATTCTGGCTCTCCTGTTATCGGTTGTTGAGGTGTTGTTGATGTTTGTGGCCTCGTTCGTATTCTTCCATGTAACCGATAATACACAGCTCGCGACCCTGGCGCAGCAATATGTGTGGTACATGCTCATCGGTGTACCTGCCAGCTTGCTGATTCGCGTGGTGGTGGCCAATTTTGAAGGCTGTGGTCAAACTCGCCCGGCCATGTTTGTATCGCTGTGTGGCGTGCTTATCAATATTCCACTCAACATGCTTTTCGTGTTCGGGTGGGGACCTATCCCCTCTCTGGGTGCAGCCGGTTGCGGTTTGGCGACCTCGCTGGTGAATTGGTGCATGCTTTTCTGCTTGCTCGGCATCATGCTGGGAAGTCGTAGTCACAGAGCACGCGGCTTGCAGATGCTTGCTTTCCGTAAACCGGAATGGGGCGTGGTGCGCCATACGCTGCGACTCGGTTTGCCGGTGGGCGTGGCATCCCTCTGCGAAATGAGTTTCTTCAACCTCGTGACCCTCATTATTGCACCCCTCGGCGAAGTGGTGGTGAGTGCGCAACAGGTGGCTATCAACGTGAGCGGTATTATTTTTATGCTCCCGCTCAGTTTGGGAATTGCTGCCTCCATACGCGCAGCCTATCACGTGGGGGCAGGGCGCAAGATGGACTTCAACGCCATGGTGCGCACGCTGCTGGTCGTCAGCTATGTTTTGGTAATCTTCTTCATGGTAGTCACCATTCTGTTCCGTCGTGACATTGTGGGATTGTATACCGACTCGCAGGAGATTATTTCCCTTGCATCGGTTCTGCTGGTGTTCTGTGCTGTGTACCAGATACCGGATGCTACACAGGTGCTCATGTCGGGCTTGCTGCGTGGGTGTCACGATACGGCTGTTATCACCTGGAGCAATATCACCAGCTATTGGGTGGTGGGTCTGCCGCTTGCGTACCTCTTAATCCGTACGGATGTCATCGTGCCTGCTATGGGCGCGGCCGGAGCATGGATGAGCTTCATTATCTCTCTCTGTATCACGGCAGTCATCCTTACTTGGCGATTTATGCGCACCCGAAAAAGGGTGTTTGAGCTGCCGCATTGATAATTTTGCGAAAAAATATACAAATTTCTGAGATTGTGCTTGACGACTGCGCGGTAAAAGTGTAAACTCCGTGACCCCACACTACAGGTGTAGTGTGGCGCAATCTCATAAACCACTAAACACACACACGATGAAGACCCACGTGAAGAAAGGTGACAACGTACTCGTTATCGCCGGCAAGAACAAGGGCAAGCGTGGTGTCGTTCTGTCCGTAAACGCTGCTAAGCAGACGGTCATCGTTGAGGGTGCACGCACTCTCAAGAAGGCCACCAAGCCCTCCGAGGCTGATCCTGAAGGCGGTATCAAGGACATCGACGGCCCCATCCACATCTCCAATGTGAAGAAAGAGAGCTGATGCCGAAAGGCTGAAACTCCGCGCTTAAGCCATCAGAACCTAAACCATTAACAACAAGAGCTGACCCGCTAAAATTATGAGCACCCCTACATTGCTTACATACTATAAGGAGAAGGTCGTTCCGGCCCTCCAGGCGAAGCATCAGTACACCAACGTGCACCAGATTCCCCGTCTCGAGAAGATTGTGGTGACTACGTGCATGGGCAAGCACCCCGACCGCAAGCAGGCTGTTGAGGATGCCGTTGCTGAAATCGCCAAGATCACCGGCCAGAAGCCGGCCGTAACCTACGCTCGCAAGAGTGTGGCTAACTTCAAACTCCGCGAGGGTGAAGTCCTCGGCGCCCGTGTGACGCTGCGTTCCACCCGCATGTGGGAGTTCCTTGATCGCTTCATCAACATTACCGCCCCCAACATTCGTGACTTCCGTGGTCTGCCCACTAAGTCCTTTGACGGTCGCGGTAACTATGCCATCGGTATCCCGGATCAGTCCATCTTCCCCGAGATTGAGCTGGACCAGATTAAGCGTAACATCGGTTTCGACATCATCTTCGTGACATCCGCCACGACCAACGATGAGGGTCGCGACCTGCTTGCCGAGCTGGGTATCCCCTTCCGCAAGCCCACCAAGAAGACTGAAGAGAACGCCTAACATATAAACGACCATGGCAGTATTAAGTGATCCTATCGCAGATTTTCTCACCCGCGTGAAGAACTCCGGTATCGCCCGCACTGAGGGCTTCACCGTACCGTTCTCCGGCATCAAGGCCGAGATCGCCCGCATCCTTCAGGAGGAGGGCTACATCTGGTCCTATGAGATCGTTGGTGAGGGTAAGGACAAGGCCATCAAGGTGAAGAGCAAGTTCACCAAGGAGGGTAAGTCCATCGTCACAGACGTGAAGCGCTGCTCCAAGCCGGGCCGCCGTCAGTACGTCTGCTCCGCTGACATCCCCACCGTTATGAACGGTCTGGGTATTTCCATCGTGTCCACCTCCTCCGGTATGATGACGGGCGCCAAGGCCCGCAAGCTTCAGATCGGTGGTGAGCTTATCGCACTTGTTTGGTAATTTAACTCCTAATCATATAGAACATTATGTCTCGAGTAGGTAAGAAAGTTATCACCATCCCCGCCGGTGTTACCGTGACCATCGCTGGTCAGGCTGTAACTGTGAAGGGTGGCAAGGGCGAGCTGAGCTGGACCCTTCCTGAGGGCATTGTTGCCGCCGTTGAGGGTACCGAGCTCACAGTGAGCCGTGCAGATGAATCTCGCAAGCTGCGTGCCCTTCATGGCACCAACCGTTCCCTCCTCTCCAACATGGTAGAGGGCGTGAGCAAGGGTTTCGTAAAGCAGCTTGAAATCGTAGGTGTGGGTTTCAAGGCCGCCGTTAAGGGTCAGGCTCTGGACCTTGCTCTCGGCAAGTCCCACCCCATTCTCCACCCCATCCCCGCCGGTGTGACCGTTACTGTAACGGATAACACCAAGGTTAAGGTTGAGGGTATTGACAAGCAGGTTGTCGGTCAGTTCGCGGCTGAGGTGCGCGGCTACTATCCGCCGGAGCCCTACAAGGGCAAGGGTATTCACTATGTTGGTGAGTACATCCGCCGTAAGGAAGGCAAGAGCGTTGGCAAGTAATCATCTCAAACACTTATT
>JAZRSQ010000040.1:0-8044 GCA_045651585.1 Akkermansia sp. | reverse complement strand
CATTTGACGAGCTCGTCTAGCTTGGCAAGCTGGGCTTGACGATGGAAGATAACATTTTTTGTTTGGTTTAACAGAGCTACAATTTTGCGCTGTTCATCGTTGGAAACAATGCGCAATGTTATCTCATTAAGCTCTTTCTTTGTAATATGCTGTAAACCTACTCCTCCATGCGCTTTGCTAATAATGCGAGAGAGATTGCCGTTAAGCGCGTATTTCAGATAGTCTTTGTCTATATCAATTTTAGGGACTACTTTGTATATGTGTTGATTAAGAATCCCTTTCCCTCTATACCATCTAAAGGCGCCAAACGATGTGCCTGGCGTACCTGACCATGAAAAAAGTAATTCTCCGTTATTTATTTCGTGTGCGGGATTATACTCTCCTGAATAATAATTGAAAGGAGCAGCCTCATTGTTAAGATTCTGGATTCGCACAATAGGTAATCCATAACTCCCCCAGTCTGATGGCTTGAAGGCGCGACCATTCACCAGATCGCATACGTCGCATACTTTCATATTACCCCTACAAAGTCAGATTTGTTCATTAAGCAGTTTTTCGAGCTCGGCCATATCCTTATCGATTTCGGCCTGGAGTTGGCGGATATCGGCAAGGATTTCGGATGAGGGCGGGTACTCGACGGGGACGTACTCAGTCTTTTTGTATTTATTGATAGAGAGGTCGTAGTCGTTGGCTGCGATTTCGTCTTTGGGGACGAAGAAGGAGGCATCCGTTCTGGCGCGAGTGGTTTCGGCATCGGGGTTCCGGAAGCGTGCGATGATATCGTCAATATCGTTTTGGTCGATAGGGGTACGCTTATCATCGAGGGAGAAGCCGTCGGCCTTCATATCGTAGAACCACACCTGATCTGTACCGCCGTGGTTGGTTTTGGTAAAGATGAGGATAGCGGTGGAGACGCCTGCGTAGGGCTTGAAGACGCCTGAGGGCATGGAGATGACGGCCTGGAGGCGGTGCTGCTCGATGAGGGTCTTGCGGATGGTTTTGTGGGCTTTGGAGCTGCCGAAGAGCACGCCGTCGGGCACGATGCAGGCACAGCGCCCGCCAACGCGGAGCATGCGCAGGAAAAGCGCCAGGAAGAGGAGCTCGGTTTTTTTGGTATTGCAGACCTTGAGGAGGTCAGCGGTCACGATATCGGCATTGAGCGAACCTTTGAAGGGCGGGTTGGCCAGAATGAGGCTGTGATAATCGGTGTCCCGGTTCTGGTCGGAAAGGCTGTCACGGTACTCGATGTGCGGGTTGTGCACGCCGTGGGTCATCATGTTCATGGCGCCGATACGCAGCATGGTGCGATCCATGTCGTAGCCATGGAACATGTTGTTCATGAAGTGGTCTTTATTCTCGGGAGAGAAGAAGATTTCATTTTCAGCGGTTTCGCGCAGGTAGTCACCGGCGGCGACGAGGAAACCGGCGGTACCGCAGGCGGGGTCGCAGATGGTATCGGTGGGGGTTGGCTGCATGAGCTCGACCATCATGCGGATGATATGGCGGGGGGTACGGAACTGGCCGTTCACGCCGGCGGTGGCGAGCTTGGAGAGCAGGTATTCGTACACATCACCTCGGGTGTCGGCCATGTTCAGGAGAGCCATCTGCTCGTAAATGGCATCCATAGCACCGACGGTACGCTCGAGCATCAGGGGCTTGGCGATTTTGAAAATGGCATCGTCCATGTATTGAGCGTAAGCGCTCTGCTGATTGCTGTGGAGGTTTTTGATGAAGGGGAACACGAGCTCCTGCACGGTGCTGTACATGCGCTCGGCGGGGAAGTCCTTGAAGGTGCTCCATTTGAGCAGGCTGCCGTCGACTTCGCGCTGTCCGATGTTCACCACGCCGGAAAAGATGCTGTTGTGAGGCAGGCCAAGCATGGCTGCGGCTTGGGCTTCGCGGTTATCGGCGTCATCCAAATCATGAATGAACATGAGGTAGGTCATCTGCTCGATGACGTCCAAGGGATTGGTGATGCCACCGGACCAGAAGATTTCCCAGAGTGAGTCAATTTTTTTTCGGAGTTCGCCGGTAATCATAGAGAAAGTGTAGTGAGTGGTGTAAGTATTTGTAAGGTGGTGAGGGTCTGCTTACTGCGCACCGACCTTTTGCCATGAAAAGGCCGGTGCGACCTGAAGCGGGAACTTATGCCAGCGCGGTGCGCATGGAAAGGGTGGTGAGCAGGGCGAGGAAGCGGGAGTAGTCGTGCTCGCGGTCGGCGGAGACGAGGGCGAATTGGTATTCGCCTTGGCGGGCGTCCTCGGCGGCGGCGTTGCGCAGGCGCAGCTGAATGACGTCCTCGCTGTCGGTTTGGCGGCCGCGCAGGCGGGCCTCGAGCTCAGCGGAGGGAACGTGGATGTAGATGTCGGCGTAGGCGCGGCGAATGATGGGGTCGTCGCAGGCGCGGATGGAGGCGGCGCCCTGTACGTCGATGTCCATGACGACGTTCTTGCCCTGTTGGAGCAGGTCGATGATGTCGGCCTTCAGCGTGCCGTAGGAGTTGCCGTGCACGGTGGCGTGCTCGAGGAACTCACCGGCCTGAACTTTGGCGGCAAAGACCTCGGGGCTGAGGAAGTGGTAATCTACGCCGTCCTGCTCGCCGGGGCGGGGCTGGCGTGTGGTGCAGGAGATGGAGTAGGAGGTCAGGCCGTCGGCCTCTGCACGGCGGCAGAGGGTGGTTTTGCCTGAGCCGGAGGGACCGGAAACGATGAGGAGTGTGCCAAGCATAGGAAAATGACGAATTACGATTTACGATTTACGATTTTATTGAAGTGGGGCTTATTCGATGTTCTGGACCTGCTCGCGGATTTTCTCGAGCTCGGTTTTGGCGGTGACGACGAGCTGAGCCAGTGCGGCATCGTTGGCCTTGGAACCGGTGGTGTTGAGCTCGCGGAAAATCTCCTGACACAGGAAGTCGAGGGTACGGCCGACAGCCTCGGGCTTGTCGCAGATTTTCTCGAACTGGTCGAGGTGGGAGAGCAGGCGGGTGGTTTCCTCGCTCACGTCGCAACGGTCGGCAAAGAGGGCGATTTCTTTGATAATGCGCTCATCGTCTGCCGGGATGGGCAGGCCACTTTCCTGCAGTCGCTTGAGCAGCTGCTCGCGGTAGTGAGCGGGTACGCCGGCGGCACGCTCAATGAGCTGCTCGCGGTACTCGCGCAGGGTGCCGATGCGGCGCAGCAGGTCAGCGCGCATGTTGGCGCCCTCCTGAGCACGCAGGGCAAGGAAGGCAGCCAGAGCCTCGCGCACGGCAGGTTCGGCGGCTGTCCAAGCCATGTCGGGGGTGATGTCGGCCTCGGTCTCCTCGCCGATGATGCCGAGGCGCAGCAGGGAGTCGAGGGTGATTTCCACGGGCTTGCCGGTGGCGGTGGCGACTTCCGCAGTGCAGGCTTGCAGGGCGGCGAGTTTGGCCTTGTTGACAGCCAGGTTACCGCTGCCGGTGGCGGCTGTCTGCAGGGAGATGGTGACGTTCACACGGCCACGGGATACGCAGCCGGCCACGAGGTCGCGCACGCGGGTTTCGAGCTCGGCCCAGGCGCGGGGCAGGGAGATGGCGATTTCTGTCTGTTTTCGGTTCACGCCGCCAATCTCTACACGGAGGGTGGCGCTGTTGAGGGGCGCGGTGGCGGCCCCGAATCCTGTCATGCTGTTCATAAGGGGGATTTGCCGATGATGTCGAGCAGGCGCGAGTCGAGCGCGAGTGCTTCGTTGACGTTGAAATTGAGGTCGGTGCGCAGGGCGTCCACCGCGCGCATGCGGCGCAGCAGGTCGGGCACGCTGTGGGCAGCGGCTACGCCCGGTAGCTCGGGTGCGAGTGGCTCGACATCCGGTGCATGCGAGGCCAGCAAGACTGCCTGCCCCAGGCAGAGGGAGAGCAGCTCGAGCATTTGGCTGCGCTCGCCCAGGTACTCGCTCTCGATGCGGGCGTTGGTCACGTCCTTCTGCATGGCTTCCCAGTTGCGGATGTCGGTGCCTTCGGATACGGCTTTGGCCTCTGCCTTCAGCGCGGAGGTGATGCGCTCGGTGATTTCCTCGCGGCGCTTGGTGAGAAGGGATTGAAAATCAGCGCGCAGAGCGAGGGCCGCAACATCATTTCCCAGTCGCGGAAGGGCTGCACGCACGGTCGGCAGGAATGCCTGCTGAGCGTTGGTCAGGCGCACGCCGCGGCGGGAGTCGCGCAGGTCAAGCCGCACGCAACGGGAAAGGATGGTGGGCAGCAGCTTTTGCGGCAGGGCGGTTATGAGAATGATGAGGGTCTGGGGCGGGGGCTCCTCGAGGGTTTTCAGGAAGGCGTTGGCAGCTTCGTCGAGCAGGCGGTCGGCCTCGTAGATAATGACGAGCTTGGTCTCGCCCTCGGCAGCTCGCAGGGCAAGGAAGGGCTCGACGCTACGCACGGCATCGATGGAGATGGTGCGGATTTTGGAGCCGGGGCGCAGAACTCGGCAGCTGGGGTGGTGCAGGCTTTCTAAGCTGTCGGCGCGGGCTCCGTTCAGTTCGGCAGCCAGAGCAAGCGCCAAGCGGTGCGTGCCGGCATCTGCCGCGCCGGTGAAGAGCAGGGCGTGTGGCTGTCGGCCGTTCGCCCGGGCGTTCCGCAGCAGATTGTGAGCCTGTTCGTAGGTGAATGCCATGGCGCTAGCGGGGGAAATCAGTTCTCGGGGTAGGAGCCCAGTACCTTGAACATGGGGGTGGTGTCGTGCACCATCTTCAGGCAGCTCTTCAGCGGTTCGACCTCCTCATGGCCCTCGACATCAATGTAGAACAGGTATTCCCAAGCGGTGTCGCGCGTGGGGCGGGAGTCCATGCAGTAGATGTTGACCTTGTGATCGCGGAAGATGTTGAGCACGTTCACCAGACCACCGGCGGTGTGTGGCACGCTGAAGCAGAGGGTGGTGCGATCGTTGCCGCTGGGGGCGTTCTTCTGGCGGCCGATGACAGCAAAGCGTGTGGTGTTGTCGGCCTTGTCCTGTATGTTGGCGCTCAGGATGTCGAGCCCGTAAAGAGCACCGGCCATGCGGCTGCCGATGGCGGCGGCTCCCTGATCGGCCTCTGCTGCGGCTCGGCGTGCGGCTTCGGCAGTGGAGGACGTGGCGACCTGTGCGGCGTTCGGGTAGTTCTGCAGCAGCCATTCGCGGCACTGGCCGAGGGCCTGCGGGTGCGAGTATACGGTGCGGATTTGGCGAGGATCGCCATTGCCCATCAGGCAGTTGAGCACGGGCTGGTGGACTTGAGCGCAAATGCGTAAGCCCATGGCGCCCAGCAGGTCGAGAGCTTGGGAGACCTTGCCGTCGGTGCTGTTCTCGATGGGAACCATGCCGTAATCAACCTCCTTGCGGTCAACGGCGTGGAAAATGTGATTGAAACTGGGGAAGGGAACCAGTTCTACGCTGTCGCCGAAGCGAGCCTGTGCGGCCTGGTGGCTCCATGTGCCCTCCGGTCCCAAGTAGCCGACCTTCATGCCGCCCTCGAGCGCAAAGCTCATGCTCACAATCTGGCGGTAGACGCTCTGTAGCCCCTTTTCGGGCAGCACGCCGGCGTTGTTTGCCATCAGCTTGGCAAAGAGCTTGCTCTCGCGCTCGGGTACAAAGATGTGGGAGTTGCTCCCTTTCTTGATTTCACCCACTCCGTGTACACAGTGCATGCGCTGCTTGAGCAGCTCTACGATTTGGGTGTCGATGCGGTCAATCTCCTGTCTCAGCTCGTCTAAGGTCATAACGTTTCCTCATTCTACCACACAAGGGGCTTGCCTGCAATGCCAAATTAAGACTGCATGCTTTTTCCATTCGCGCGCGTGAGAGCCGGTATGCCACAGTGTATATCAGCATTATCTTTTGCCACTTTGAAGAAATATCATTTTAAACCAGTGAGAAAAAGATATAAATAAAATTCGAAAATATAACATAATAAAAATAAAAAGAACTTTTGCAAAAATTAAAATCAAATAAAGTCTGAAAATATAGTATATTACCAAAATGGGATTTTTTTAACTCATCTGTCGAACCGGACGAGCGAGGGGCTCTCCATTTTTAAGAATTGAAAAAAGTTTAATCCCGCATATTCCTGAGGAATTGCGGGTAATTCCCGAAAATGAAAATTGCGGTTTGCCGGATGTCGGAAGAGTGGTGGTCGGAAGTGAATATTAAAGAAAAATTGATAATTATACACCCCTAATCTTAGTAGGAATATTTTAGCGATATTTAAGTTTGCCTTACCATCTGTCCACCCGCAAGCGATTCTCACAAGGGGGCTTCAGGAGTTGAAAATGGGGTAAAATGGGGCATTTTATGCCGGAAAAGTACCCAAAAGTGCAAATTTCGGAGTTTTTTACCTTGTAAAGTCGCTTTACGTGTACGCTGAGTCTTGAATGTACTCTTGAAATATTGCGTTTTCTTGAGTTATGGGATAATGAGCAGGCGGCGAAAATTGCAGAAATTTGGCTAAAAATGGACTTGAAGTACGCAAAAACGCGCAATAATAATAAAACAAGCTTTAATATAAGGAAAAGTTAATGAATGGAGGAGTAGATGTAAGTTGTTAATAGAGAAGTAATAGGCGATATTTTCATGCGGCGGCGTCGAGACGTTGACTTTGAAGGGTGCGGGGACGCTTGAAAAGAGCTTGAAAATGCCCGTTTTTTTCATTTACAGGGCATAGGAAGTGTTGTATGATGAGGACAACAGATGACCATGCCGATGAAACGTAAATGGATGAGTGTGATTGCCGGCGCTGCTGCGCTGCTGCTGAGTGCCTGCGGGGTGCAGATTCAGATGACGACTCTTAAACCTGCAGAGATAGATTTAGGTCGCGGAGCTCCGCTGACCGTGCAGGATTGTTCTCGAAATAGTGAGAGCTCGCAACTTGCTCAGGCTTTCCGTCAGCAGATTGCCAACGATGGTTTTTATGCCCAGTACGACGGGAGTACACAACTTGAGTTGCACAATGTAAGTGTGGAGAATGTGTCGTCGAGTGGTCACAGCCCGCGACAAGATGGGCGAGGAAAGAAGTCGAAGAAAGAGCATCGTCCCACTCCCGGATTGCATGGTGTGGTTGTAGTCATGAATGGCGGAAAGCAGATCTACCGCAGGGATTACACGCAGAGTGTATACGCGGGTACTGATGGTCGCCCTGATATGGCCGTTGCCTGTGCGGAGTTCGCCGCGGAAATTATGGACGACTTGACTCCCGTCAAAGAGGTCTATTACGAGTACATCGAGCCGGACGATACAAACCCCGCTCTTGAGCAGGCAGCAAAGGCTTGTTCCGTCGGCAATTGGAGTATAGGCAAAGAGCTTGTCAAGAATGCGCTTCGCCAGAACCCCAATTGTGCCGAGGCTTACTACCTGCTCGGACTGATTGCCCGCAATGACCGCGATTTCCAAACTTCCGACAATTATTTCTACAGAGCCAATGCTCTCAATTCGCAGAGCAAGTATACCGATGCTTTGAGGGATAATGCCCGCATGCAGCAGGATGAAGTTCGTGCCGGGTGGCAGATGAATAATTGATATTCCGCATCCCTTTCAATTGTAAGAGCCGCTTCCTTTCTCGGGGAGGCGGCTCATTTTATTCCGAACTTTATTCCGAACTTTATTCCGAACTACGCGCTGCCTCAATTAGATGTTTAGACCAATTTTGACGGCTAAATTGGAGTTTGTCCACCTATCCCCAAGGCGTGAGCCTTGGTCTTCACTCTGCGCGCAGTGCAGTCTTCACTACCGTGCGGAGCACGGTTCTTCACGGCGGCCTTTACCACGCTTTTCACTCGGCCGCAGGCCGTTAAAAAGCATTTATCCCTTGCTCGCCAACGGCGAGCCATACTTTTAAACCCGCGCAAGCGCGGGTGACATATAATAGCCTTGGGCGTAAGCCCAAGGTAACCGATAATAAAAAAATAAGAACCCACACTTGTGTGGGTGGCATAAACCGTTGATACAAAATGGGCCATGTATTCACCGCATTATATCAGAGCCACCGTTTATGCCACCCGCACCCTGTGCGGGTTCCAATATATTTTCCATTGCTGACCGGGGGCTTACGCCGCCCGGCT
>JAZRSQ010000039.1:0-21983 GCA_045651585.1 Akkermansia sp. | reverse complement strand
CTACTCCCGAGCCTACTCCCGAGCCTACTCCCGAGCCTACTCCCGAGCCTACTCCCGAGCCTACTCCCGAGCCTACTCCCGAGCCTACTCCCGAGCCTACTCCCGAGCCCACTCCCGAGCCTGCGCCTGCAGCCGCTCCCGTGGCATCAGCCACAGAGCAAATGAACTCAGCATACAAGGGTATCGTCAAAATCGAAGTTGCGGTCCGCAAGCCCGATTATGCCACCCCATGGCAGACAGGTCGATACGGCAGCGGTAACGGCACCGGGTTCATGGTGGGAGCCGGTCTGTTCATGACGAATGCCCACGTGGTGGCCGATGCCGAGCGTATATACATTTCCCCCTACGCCGATGCCCGCAAGATCCCGGCAAAGGTTAAATATGTAGCCCACGATGCCGATCTGGCACTCATCGAAGTAGAAGACAGTGCTGCTTTCGCCGACATTCCCTGCCTGCAGTTCAGTGATACCCTGCCCCGACTGGAGGACGAGGTACGCGCCATCGGCTACCCCATCGGCGGTAACCGACTCTCCGTAACACGTGGCATTGTATCCCGAATCGATACGACAACATACGCACACCCCCGCAATGAAAGCCACCTCACCGTTCAGGTGGATGCCGCCATCAATCCCGGCAACAGCGGTGGCCCCGTATTGATGGGTGACAAGGTAGTGGGTGTGGCCTTCCAAGGTCTGCTCGAAGCCAACTCCACCGGCTACATGATTCCCATGCCCGTCATCAAGCGATTCCTCAAAGATGTGGAGGACGGTCGCTACGACAGTTATGTTGACTTGGCCGCCTCATTCATGCCCCTCAACAACCCGGCCATGCGTAAACACTACAAGTTGGGGGATGATGCACGCGGAGCGCTCGTGGCCGATGTCATTAAGGGTGGCAGCAGCGATGGAGCTCTCGAACCGGGCGATGTCGTGCTTTCCGTCAACGGTCTACCGGTCGACAGCTCGGCCATGATTGAGCTCGATGGTGAGCGCATGCTGCTCGAAGAACTTGCAGAGCGCGCCTTCATGGGCGATCAACTCAACTTCACCGTACTGCGCCAAGGTGAACAGAAAGACGTAACGGTAACACTGGCTCCGCTGAACTCCCATAAAATTCTGGGTCAGGAATACGATACCCTGCCCCGCTACGTTCAGTTCGGTGGCATGGTGTTCCAGCCCCTACACCTCAACGTCATTGCAGCCCATTCGCTCAACTCCACCGACTTTACCGTCGAAATGGACACCTTCCTGCGCCGTGGTGCTGCGACAGGGCAAACCGACATAGTCGTTCTTACCCGAGTACTGAAGGATGAAGTAAATGCCCGCTACACAGACTACGGTCGTCGCATTGTAACCAAAGTGAACGGTGAAGAAGTAACAGGGCTCAGCCACCTGCACTCCCTGCTTTACCCGCAGGATGGCAACCGCCCGCCCTACACCGTTATTGAGTTTGCCGGTGCCGCACGCCCCATGGTTATCGACAATGCGGTAATCGATGGAGCCAATGAACGAATCAACGCCACGTACGGAGTACCGGCTCCGGCCAGTCTGTAATTTCCATTCCTTTCTACAATTCTGTATGATGTATAAATACCTCACCATTCTTTCTTTGGCAGCGCTGGGGCTCTGTGCCTGCAAACCAACTCCGCGCATTGCCCACAAGAATAAAACTCAACAGCAGCAGCAACAGGCTCCCTCTGAGCAACAGCCAGCTGTACCGAACCCTCAGCCCGCCAGCCAGCCGGTGGCCACGGAAAAGCCCACCCAGACTCAGCAGCCGGAATCCAAACCTGCTACACAACAGCAGCCTGAAAACGCTCTGCTGATAGTCAACGTTACCCGGCAGCCCTACAATCGACTGACACCTTGGGAGAAACAGCCTGCTACACAACGCCGACTGGCCGGCACCTATCTCGGCAACGGCTTGGTGCTCACCTACGGCAAAGCTCTGCAGAATGCCACCTACATTGAACTGAGCCTGCCGGATGGCACCCACAGTGTCCCGGCCCGTATCATCAGCTGCGATGACGACTTGGCGCTTGCCCTGCTCACCGTTGCCCATGAGCCGGATGCCGCCATCTTTGACAACAGACTGCCCTGCAATATGGGCGACGCCATGCAACGCGGTCAGGAAGCCAAGCTGTGGTGCACGCTCAATGGCAGCGAGTCTCTGCAGGTTCCCCTGCTGGCGCAGGTCGGTGGTGTCGGCGATAACATGCCACGCCTCGTTCTGCAGGCCAATATGGCCGTGCCTGACATCTACGCTTTCGGTGCTCCGGTCATGAAGGACGACAAACTGGTCGGTCTGAGCGCCGGCTATGAATCAACAGGCCGCAAGCTCTCCATCATCAATACAGAGCTGCTGCAGCGTTTCCTCAGTCGCCCCGCCGGAGCCCCCACCGGAGTTCCTACGCTGGGTATAGAACTCGCCACACTCGAAGACCCGGTATTCCGTCGCTACCTTAAGCTGCAGGATGGCCAGACCGGCGTCTACATCAGCAAGGTTAACCCCGTCAGCGCCGCTGCTACGGCTGACCTGAAAGAGGGGGATGTGATAACAGCCATCGAAGGCATAAAAATCGACAATCTGGGGCGCTGCAACCTGCCGCTCTACGGAGCAACCCACATCAGCGTGGCATGCCGTTACCTGCGACCTCTGGGAGATACGCTTCAACTCACCATCAGCCGTGCCGGCGACATCACGGAGGTCAGCGTACCGCTCAACACAGATGCCAGCGACAACGCACTGCTTGCCACTGAAAAACCGGATACCCCGCCCCGCTACGCAGTGTGGGGTGGTCTGGTATTCCAACCGCTGACCGCCACATACATGCAGGCGCTCAAGGGGCAAGCCCGTGGCTCCCTGCCCGTGCAATTCCTGGAAATCGACAATCGCAGTTCTGAACTTCGCCAGCAGGGTATACGTGAGCTCACAGCTCTCACCCTCGTCATTCCCACACCGGCAACTCTCGGCTACGAAACGGTGAACTTCTGTGTGGTTGAAAAGATTAACGGCAAAACGCCCAAAGATTTCGCCGAGTTTATTCAGCTGCTCGATGAACCTACGGAAACCGGCATCGTTGAATTCACCGTCAACAAGCCCCCTTACAATATCTATATGGACACCGCTGCGGCCGCTGCCGTCAATGACAGCCTGCGCCGTGGTGCCGTTCCCAATCTCAGAAGAACGGAATAACTCCGTTCTTTCCTCTACAGCTGTACATCCGGCTCACTTCCACACAGAAGTGAGCCGGACTTTTTGCAAGCTCAGCTCATACGGGCACGGCGTCTGACCACCCCCTGCTGCAAGGGGGCCAGCATACCGTGTTCATAGGCCTCGGCAAACATGCGGGCTGCATCTGCCGAGTGCGAGGCGGCATCGTGCACCGGAGTTTCGCGACAAGCTGCCCCCTCTGCGCCCTCGGCCGTTCGGTACATTTCGAGGCAGGTTAAGCCCGAGGGCTCCGACACACCGGCCGAGTTCATACGCTGCCGCAGAGTATCGGGATGGAACCAGCTGCGCTCCAGCAATTTTCGCAGGGCATTGATACCACGCCAGATATCCGGCGTGCGTGGCACCACCCGCACCGAGTGAATACCACAGCGCGCCAGACTTTCCACATAGGAGTGCCCGTGCGGATCACGGTGAGCGGCATCGTGCGGCAGAAAGTGCGCCGCCACAGGGCCATAGGCCTGCTGCCACTGCTTTATGTGCTCCGCAAAATGTTCCAAGGGCAATTGATTGGCCGCATAGTGATTAAGCCAATAAACCTGCCCGCCGTAGTACTGCACCAGCCAAATGGCTGTGTGGTCGCTCAGCCCCAAATCCCACGCAGTGTAAAGGGGCTCATCGGCACGGTAATCGAAGGGAGTGCCTATTCGCCCGCCCTCGCGCAAGCGGGTAAGCGGTGCGCCGTATATGGCCGACTCGTTGCCGGTGGAGAAAGCCTCGTCAGGCGTGGAGGGGTATTCCTGCCGCATAGCGGGTCCCATAGTACGCGCCATACGCGCATACCAGTTTTTCTGCTCTCGGGAAAGCATGGTACCATACTCTGACTCCAGCTTATCGAAATAGTCGCAGAGCTCTGCCGCCCGACAACTGCTGCCCGGCAGCACATAATCGGGGTTATCAAACCAGCTGAAGAAAAAGAAGCGGAAATCCAGCGGCGAGAGCTCGCCATGGTCGACGTTCTGCATAGCCTGCGACGTGAGCTCGTAATTCACCCCATAGCGCCCGCCCTCATGCGTGCTCTCGAGTATGATTCGCCCATCGGCCGAGACCGTGTTGATGGCGCCCGTGCGAATCTCACGAGCGCGCCACGGGGCATGTACCGATACGTGCGCCAGCTCCGACACATGCAGCAGTTGCAAAGTACCGCCACGCAGGGTCGTCCCCAGACGAATATCGCTGCCGTTCGTGAACCCCATGCGGGTACGGGCATCGGTGGGTGGGTGCCATTCATTGCGCTTGCAGCTACCGCTGTGCTGTTTGATAAGTCGACCGAGATAGGCCAAAGCCTGCTCACCGGCATCTGCTCCGGGTGGCAAATAATCGAGGTGCTCCCAAGCGAAGCGCAGCTTTTCAAGTTTCTGCTCGGCATCCGGCAAGGTTTTGTCGATGATACCGGCATGAAAGTTCGGTGTGAACAGACAGCAATCCAGCATAAGCATAGCCACGTAGGTCGATATCCCCAACTGGCGAGCCTTCAGCACAACATTACGATTCCACAGGTTCTCATGCAGGCGTTTCTGGGCGGCATTCATACGGAATCGCTGAATTCCGCCCCCCTTATTTTCTATCCAATAAAGGTTATTGAGCCGCCAGAGTGGGTTATCCAGACGTCCCTTAAGGGTTGTCTTCATCAGATTTTCAATCATTGACATCGGGGATTTGTTTTTTCCTCCGCATTTCCCTTTGCTTCAGTTCATGCGGCACGAGAGACTCTATCATTTTCTCGATTCGCTCAGGATGCTCACGCATGGAATCCGCCGTTTTCTTCAGCCGTTCGTAGGCCGATACGGCTTCACTATGGCCGGCACAATCGGGAGCGGCCACGCAGGATATCATGTCTGCCCCCAATCGCAGCGCGTACAGCGAACCGACATCCAGCTCCTCAATCGTCTTTCCCCTCAAACTCTTCGAGAAGTCTGTATCCTCAAACAGGCGCATGAGCAACTCCGGCATATTACCGTTCACCGCCAGCGGCAGAGTATAAACATGAGTTCCGGCATCCGCTATCGACCATATTTCATCAAGCGTACTGCGCACAATTCTGCGCTTACATGCCAGCAGCGCAGCGTAGCGGCTGAAGGGTACTGTAACATCCTTAAACTTGAAGTTCTGCAGCGGTTTGATAGCGCTCTCGGGAACAGTACTCATCATCATATCTTCATCGGTCACGTCCCTATCCCCCAGATAAACACCATATCGGACCCCCACCACATACGGCAAACGCAGGGCAGGCAGAGCAGAATCCCCCACACCGGGCATCAGGCGGTATGCATGTCGGGAGAAATGGGTAAGGCGATATACCGTAATATCACGAAGCGCCGAACACCCCAACTCCGCTTGCGACAACAGAGGAATCTGCACACCGGCACAATCGACGGTCGTCTGCTCCGTGGCATGAGCGTACGACATTTCGCGCCAGAGCAAGTTGCGCATATCCAGCAGGCAATCCTGTGGCTTCCAACGCCCCAGTCCCTTTGGATGTCTGCCGGTACTTCCTCCATATATCTTGTGGTTCCAGAATATGCTGCCATCAGGCATATAGGCGGGCCATAACTTCGGGTATGAGCGCAGGAAATCCAAAGTATGCAAAGCATACTTCAGCTCAGGGGGGCCATCTGTCAGAAACCTGCCATTAGTAACACCCACTTTATAATCTGCCCATATTTTTTCATTTTCCTCGTTCCATCCCAACAAGCGACCGGCCGGTTCCTGAATAGGGCGAGGCGCCTGCGGGCGCAGCTCAATCAGACGCCCGCTCTCAGAGTTCAGGAAACTGACGCGGTGAAGCTGAGGATAACGCTGCAGCATGGAATCCAGATTAGCTATAGCGGCATCCGCCGCCGAGGTGAACGGCCTACCGTCTTCCTGCAACAATGGGAATGGCGCAGGGTAATCTCGGCAGAACTTCTCCAACTCCACAGCAATATCATGTCGGTACTCAGGCAACATAACTTCCCAACTGCGAGCGGGAAAACGCAGCAGGTTCCAATAGTGCTGACCGGCAGAACTGAAAACCTCATCGCCATTCAGGTAGTGGGCCCACCCCTGCTCCAGCTGCACTATCTCATCATCAGAAAAAGCAGCGGGCAGCAGTTCATCCACAAGGTCATCCCCCACAAGCTCACCGAACTTCGCGCGGTATTCCTGCACCTGAGGAGCAAGTTCACGCAGGCGCACACCGGTCTGTCCGTTAATCCACGCCATAGCGTGCTCATCCTGATGGCCGCGAACAAAGAGTTTTTGTCCGTCCCCTCCGGGGTAACGATCTTTTCTGGGAATATCAGGGGCAAAGGACTGACTTCCATACCAATTGATAACCGATGGCGGCAAATCCAACTGTGGCATGCGCCCCAGGAAATATAAGAACGTGAACTTGCCCATATGTTCAGCCATCTGAATATTCATCTTGTTAATTCGGGGGCGCAAGGCGTATGTCGGAGCATTGGCCGCTTTCCGACCGGGAGTTCGACGCCGCCCGACAGCCAGGATTTCATCTTTCTGCTCCTTACTGATAACCTGATTGCGCTCCAGAAAATCCCCGAGGTGCTTTGCACTCACGATCCCGGAGTTAAGCTGCTGCGCCCAGTACACGACAAATCGGCTGTAAGCCAGTCCGCCGGGCGTGAGCATGGAAGACATATCGACCGAGAATACCGGGTCATCACCAATATGATTAACAAGTGGCATATCCATTGCACCTTGCAGGATTGACCAATCAATAACATACACATGTTTACGCCGGAACCCCGGTTGAGCATGCGTAGCATCACCAAGCCATCGGCGCGCTAACTCACCGTTGGCCAAACCACACAGCTGGTCAAAAGCAGAGTACTCCTTCTCCCCGGCAACCGGCAGAGTCAACAGCGAATCCGGATTATAGAAATCCGAGACAATATGCTTCTCTCTCTTTGTGCCCAAGGGGGAGAAGAGCAACGAAGCATTGCCGGCAAGTGAATTTGCCAAGGCCTGCTGACTGGGGTACCAGCGGGAGAAACGACCATCCGGACACATGATTCTGTAGTGCACAGAACCCTTGTCATCGGCCGGACTCTGTTCCACCGCATTCCCGATCATCGTGGTGTAGAGCTGCAATTGCTGAGCACTTGTCTGCTCGAAGTTCGCTCTGAGCTGAGAACCGGCTATCGGGTCCGCACTCACAGAAACCGCCGGCTCATAGCCGAGTTGCTGCCGCAGATAATCCTCGTACACCTGAGCCGGGCTCTTGCCCAGAACCATAGACTCCTGAAAAGGTTCGCTCATCGGCAGAAAGTCAGCCAATACCGCAGCGCACACACGTGTACGGTGAATCAAGCGGTAAAAGGTCTTCATTTCCTCATAGCCCTGCATCGACTTATGGTCATACCTCAGGCAGCGAGCTGCTATGTCGGATATAAGTTCATCGGGTGCAGCACGCAGCCACCCCGCAGTGTACTCGCCCTGCAGCTGCTCACGCAGCATATTACCACATTCGGTAGCGAGAGCATCGTACACCTCTGAGCGGTTATTACCGGCAGCCAATTTCATGACAGAGCCACAGGCCAGATCCAGGTAACGGCGGCGGAGCTTCTCAGCATCTGCTATCAGCGCCTGCAACGGCACCCCGTTATCACAGGTCATCATATCCTGCGGGTAGAGCTGCAGTAAGATTCGATAGGAGCACTTGTCCAGTTCGCTGCTATAGTTGTGGAGTATCTGCTGCCGTATAGCCTCAAGCCCCGGATTACGCAGCCCCGAATGGTGCAGGAAGGTATAGGAATCCGCCGGGTTTTCGTAAGAGAACATGTAGGCATCCCTATAATTCCCCTTACCATTCATCAGGCCCCTACGACCGGCACCGTTCAGCAGGCTGTTCTTATAGCCGAATTCTTTCGGAGCTTCCGGCATCTGACTAGCGTCGAGCGCAGCCTTCTGCTCCCACTCACGCCGCAAGGTATGCGCGGCCTTCACGCGTTCAGACGGCGTTGCAGCAGATAACTGCTCAGCAGTGGGCATCAGGAAATCGGAACTCAGGTTCAGGAACTCACGTATCGAACTCCGCATCGAGTTCGGCATACTCTTATCAAGATTCAGCAGTCTGTATGCACGAACAATATCCGCCGAATATTGAGGGTTCAGGTACAGCTTGCTGCCCCTCACCGCCTCGCGCAACATTTCGTTTTGCACCTCAATCCGCTTTTCTCGCAGAATGGCATCCACCTTTTCCGGTTCGACTTTCCATTCCAGCAGTCGATGACCTGCCCCCAACACATTGTCCACCGAGCGAAAATGCCGGAGTGCTGCCTTGCCCGCACCGACCAGCAGGAAAGGAAGTATGGCGGCGGCCTCCCTCCTGTTGATATCGGCATCGAGTACCGAAGCACCATAGAGCTGCCAGTCAATTCCCGAATCCTCGCCGCTCACCTGAGCCGTAGCTTCGTGCACAGCCAGCTCTGCCGCCGACGCGACCTTGCCGGCAAGCATGAGCTTAGCACCTTCCGCCGTCAGAGCTGTACCGGTTTTGAGACCGGCCATACCGACGTTCGCTACCCCGGAACCACGCGACCGCAGGAATTTACCCACGGTGTGATTAAACAATGCAGCACCCACCCGATTGAACATCATATAGACTAAACCCTGCGCCGCGCCGGAACCAACGCCTGCTAGATACTGAGTCTTCTGCGAGCCCTCGGGAGCACGACGACGAGCCTCGGCCACAGAATCCCCCATGGAACTCATAGTCAACGCGGCAACACCGGCACCGCCACAGCAGGCAACAACAGCAGATGGCACGGCCTGAGTCGCTTCGAGGAAAAATGTTTCAGCCTCACCGGCCCCGGGTAAAGTCAACGGTGCTGCACCCTGTTGCGAGAGGTGGCGGATTTCATTCAGCACCTGCAAGCGCTTATCCCACGCAGCAGAACCTTGGCGCAGGCTCTCCCCCACATCACCACCCAAACGTTCACCGATATTATCAAGCGTAGCCACTCCGGCGTGGTTCACCAGCTGCAATATGCCGTGGCCCAGATTACCCGCGCCCCTGCGAACAGCTCTTATGGCACGGGAGGTCAGACCTTCGTCTTCCGGTGCATCATCATCTGTGGCTCGCTTCTTGCGGTGCAGATCAGCAGCCAGATAAGTCACCAGCTGCTTGTCTTCACTGCTGAGTTCAGCCATCGAATCCACAGCTCGCACCAAACCGGGAGCAGATGACAGTACGGTAGGAAGCGAGAAGAAGTCATCCTCAACCGCATAGAACAAGTCAAAACTATCAGCCAAATCCTGAGCAATCGGCAACCATTTATCGCGCAGAAGTTCACCTTCCTGACGTGCCTTCTCGGCAATCACAGCGGCAAGTTGACAGTCTTCCGGTGAGAGCCCTCGGGTATGGGAGCTTATATCAAAATTCCCCTCATCGAGCAGGGCGCTGTAATAAGCCTGTTCGTACACCTTACGGGCCAGTGCACGTCGCCCGGCCTCGCACTCGCGGAGAGACAGTGCCACAAACACCTCTCTTTCATCATCGGCCACGCCCAGTTCCTTTGCCAGCTCAGCTCGGTATTTCCCCCAGTTGACCATGAGTTCACGTCGTGAGTGCTCAGCATGGTCAGCCACCCACGAGCGGTTAATCGTGCTGCAAAGCCTGTATTCACGTTGCTCGGGGGAAAGACCGGCATCATTGGCGCCACAGCGGTCATACACTTCCGTCGGCACGGTAGTGGGGTCCCCGGTCAACACGCTGTGCCAGTACGTGTTCTTATCGGTCGCAGGGGAATCCGCCTGTTCCATGGGCGGTGGTTCCGCCTCGAACAGCTTCTCAGCGGGTGTTTCATTCGCACCTGTCTGCTTGTCTGTATCCGCCGAGGTTACAGGCGAAGACAGAGTCGCCACGGCATTATCGCTCTCGGGAACAGCGCTATCATCGGCGATAGCACTCAGCTCTTCACCCACAGCGGGTGCACCATTCAAATCAATATTATTCATCGTGGTAGTCATCAGTTGTTAGAAGAAGCAAAACACACCCAGCGCTCTTTACCACTCTGCTCACCATCCAACCAGCGGAAAGCAGCCTCACGCCCCTCATCTGCCAATATCGCTGAACCGGCCTGCTGCAACTGAACAAGCCTCTGCAGAGCCGCTTCATCTCCCGGTGAGCCAAAATAGCCGGTAGAGTAATAATCCCACAAAGTATAGGAAAAAGCCCGCCTGTCACCCTGCGGTACCCCGCCCCCCGCATTCAATCGAGCCACCAGTGCCGTCCTCTCCTGTGGCAGCATGGGGGAGGTCAGAATATCAAGCTGCAAATCCAGGCGGGCAGCCTCGTCATCCGCAACTTCATCGACTCGGCGCTGCCAGCAACAAAGTTCCTGTGTATTCAGTTCCTGAGGTTTGCTCTGAGCGTTTGCCAACTGCGAGCGGGAGATAAGGCCGGCACGCACGGACAGTTCCAATACACCGTCATCGTAGGGTTGTTGCTGAGCAGATAATTGCGCCATTTCCTGCCCCAGCTGAGCCCGAGCAGTACGGCGTGCGAGCTCAACCTCTGCCTGCAGTTGTTGCTGTTCGGCCGCTTCCGTCGGTAGCGATTCAGGACTCGCTGCCGACCAATCTGCCAGAGCCTGTAAGGGATACTCGGCCAAGGCTGAGTGCCATTTCGCCGAGCAGGCACGGCTGCGCACCCGAGTGCGTTCATCTTCCAGCTCGCGCTGCGGAACAAACACCCCTGCCCCACTCTGCAACCAGTGCTCAGCCTGCTCGGCATCACCGGCCTGCACTGCGGCATCTACCCGCTGCTGCCAGTGATTTCGAGCCTTACCGAGCTGCTGCAGCTCACGGTCTCGCAAAGCTTCGAGCGCAGCCCGGCGGCTGTAATATTCAGCAAACTCACTCCCGGCCTCGCGCGCAGCAGGTGGCAGCTCTGCCACAGCCTCGGCAAATCGGGGTGCAGCGACCTCCTGCCAAGCGTAGTCCCAATCCTGCACATCGCGTTCTGCCAACTGAGCCCGAGTTTCATCCCCTATTGCATGCAGGCGGCGCGATAACTCTGCCAAATCTCCCGTGGCTCTTACCTGCTCCTTTTCCTTTGCGAGAGCAGCACTGCCCAGTACAAGGTCAGATATCCCCCTGCCTACGGATTCCGCAACCTCGCCCCAGCCCGTTACGCCCTGCACAGGTATGTGCACCGCGGGCGATGGCGCGCGCAACATACCCCATTCTTTCATGTGTATTGCCATACATTCCAGCATGCAGGCAACACCCATTCATTTCAATTCAAACACATCACTCCGTCGCGAATATCAACCTCTTATACTTTCTCCATTAAATATCTACAACATCAGGCGGGTATATTCACGCGCCCCCTTACAACAACAAAAAAGGCCGCAGACCAACAGGCTGCGGCACTTGTACGGGAGGTAAAACTCTTTAACCGGTGGCTGAATCAGTTCAAGCGGAACGTGATGCGGGCCTTGGTCATATCGTAGGGAGACACCTCGATTTTTACACGATCACCCACGACCAAACGAATGAAGCGCTTGCGCATCTTGCCCGAGATATGGGCAAGGAACTCGTGACCACTGGCCACTTTCACACGGAACATCGTACCGGCGAGCACGGCAGACACCACGCCCTCCATCTCGATTTCACCCTCACCGTCGTCCTCAACTGTTTTCTTCTGCTTAATGGGAGCAGAGTTGGTGGGGCGGGCACCACCACGGGCGGTATTAGCACCACGGGGGGCATTGTTGCTGCGCTGTTGCGGTTTAGCACCGCGATTATTGGGGGGATTTGCCATTATATATATATGTGGTTGTAAAAAGCACGCCAGAGTTCAGCTGTACAGTGCGCGGGTAGTTTATAGTGCCGACGCTCACTTTGCAAGCGTTTTTTACTCAAAATCAGCAAAAAATCAAAAAAAAATCATTTCAAGGAGAAAAAGCGGTTGACAAAATGGCACAAAAAGTGTAGAGTATGCGCCCCGAACTAAGAGGTTCGTTGGCGAAAGCCTAAACAGGAACAAAAGAAATCATCATGAAAACCTTCTCTGCCAAAGCCCAGGATATTGAGCGCAAGTGGTATGTGATCGACGCTACCAACAAGGTGCTCGGTCAGCTCGCTGTCGAGGCAGCAAATCTGCTGCGCGGTAAGAACAAGACCATCTTCACCCCCCACGTTGACTGTGGTGACTATGTTATCGTTGTGAACGCCGACAAGGTCGTGCTCACAGGTAACAAGGAGCGTGCCAAGATTTACACCCGCTACACCGGCTACGTTGGCAATCAGGTTGTAACCACCCCCGCCAAGCTGCGCAAGACTCACCCCGAGCAGATCGTGGAGCACGCCATCCTCGGCATGGTTCCCCACACTCGTCAGGGTCGCGCTCAGGCTGTACGTCTTAAGGTGTATGCCGGTGCTGAGCACCCCCACGCCGCTCAGACTCCCACTGTTGTTACAATCGCCTAACCCAGTTTCTTAAATCATGAGCTCTACAACTCCGTTCAACGCTACCGGCCGCCGCAAGGAGGCTATCGCGCACGCTTGGCTCACCCCCGTTGAGGAGGGCAAGTCCGGCAAGATTACCATCAATCGTCGCGGTTTCGAGGAGTACCTCCCCACCGACGCCCTGCAGAACGTTGTCCTGCAGCCCTTCTACGCCACCAACACCATGAAGAAGTACGATGTTCGCATCGTTTCCAAGGGTGGTGGTATCCACGGTCAGACCGGTGCTATGAGCCTGGCTATCGCTCGCTCCCTCGTCATGATCAACGAGGAGTACCGTTCCCAGCTCCGCGAGCAGGGTCTGCTTACTCGTGACTCCCGCATGAAGGAGCGCAAGAAGGCCGGTCGTCCCGGTGCTCGCAAGCGCTTCCAGTTCAGCAAGCGCTAATTGCGCCGTTGGCTTTCAGCCACAATCCCCTCTTTTTTCAGAAATGGCCTCGCAACTTCGGTTGCGAGTCTTTTTTGATGGCTTAAACTCAATCAAATCGCCCCTCACATTACATGATTTGAGCTTGACATCACGCGTACGCGTGCTAGTATGGGCATACTTATGACGGAAGAAGCCCTTCTCAAGATATTGGAAACGGACGCCCGCCTGAGCGACCAGCAGATTGCCGACCGCCTGGGTGTGAGCGTTGCTGAAGTTGCAGCCGAGCGAGCTACCCTGGAACAGGAGGGGCGCATTGTCGGCTACCAGACAATTGTGAATGACGACCAGGTGGGCGTGAGCGCCTTCATCGAGGTTAAGTGCACGCCTGAGCGTGGCGGCGGCTTTGACCGTCTGGCCGAGCGTATTTCCCGCTTCGACGAAGTGCGTAGCTGCTACCTGATGAGCGGTGGTTTTGACCTGCTGGTACAGGTGGATGCCGCAGATTTGCTCTCCGTAGCCCGATTTGTGAGCAAGAAACTCGCCAGCCTGCCGGGCGTACTCTCCACGGCCACCCATTTCCGCCTGAAGACATACAAACTCAACGGTCTGCACTTTACCGAAGAACCCTGCCACCAGCGCATCAGCGTGGCTCCCTGATTGATTCATCTCCACTTTTTCTCACTTTTTATCATGGACTGGAACCGTACTCTTGCCAAACAGGTCGTCGACCTGCCCCGCTCGGGCATTCGCGAATTTTTCGACCTCGTTACCGGCAGCAAAGACATCATTTCTCTGGGCGTGGGCGAGCCCGACTTCGTAACACCTTGGAACATTCGAGAGGCTGCCATCACCTCGCTGGAAAAAGGCCATACCACCTACACCAGTAACTATGGTCTGGAGAGCCTGCGTCGCGCTATTGCCCGCTACGTTGAAGGCTTTTTCCATGTCTCCTACAACCCGCTCTGCGAAATTCTGCCCACAGTGGGCGTGAGCGAGGCCATCGATTTGGCACTGCGCTGCCTGATTAACCCCGGGGATGAAGTGCTCTACCACGAGCCCTGCTACGTGAGCTACGCACCCTCTGTATTGCTGGCCTACGGTACCCCCAAGGCCGTTGAAACCAGCATTGACGACCTCTTTGCCCTCAACCCGGCCAAGCTCGAGGCTGCCATCACGCCCCGCACCAAGGTGCTCATGCTCAACTTCCCCACGAACCCCACGGGTTCCATCGCCCCGAGGGAGACGCTCGAAGCCATTGCCAAAATCTGCATTAAGCATGACCTCTTTGTGCTGACCGATGAGATTTACTCTGAGCTTCGTTACGATGACGAGGAGCACACCAGCATCGCCAGCCTGCCCGGCATGAAGGAGCGCACCCTGCTGCTGCACGGTTTCTCCAAGGCCTTTGCCATGACCGGTTTCCGACTGGGTTATGCCTGTGGCCCGTCTGAGCTGATTGAGCAGATGATGAAGATTCACTCCTACACGATGATTTGCCCCACCATCACCAGTCAGGAGGCCGGTATCGAGGCCCTGCAGAATGGTGTAGCCGCCATGCAGGAGATGCGCGACAGCTATCACCGCCGTCGCGACTACATCGTCAACCGCTTCAACAACATGGGCATGGATTGCCACCTGCCCGGTGGCGCCTTCTACACCTTCCCCAGCATTAAGCGCTTCGGGCTCTCCTCCAAGGAGTTCGCCATGCGCCTGCTGCAGGAGCACAAGGTAGCCGGCGTACCCGGCACAGCCTTCGGTGCCTGCGGCGAGGGCTACCTGCGCTGCTGCTACGCCACCGCCTTCGAGCTGCTCGAAGCCGCGTGCGACAAGATGGAGCGTTTCTCGGACTCACTTAACTGCGTCGCAAAATACCGAGGACGAATTCCGAAGGACGAATTTTTAAGTCAGGCGGGCTGCGCCCGCAGATTGCAAAAATCATGAGTACCGAGCACAACGGCAACGGAGCACGATTTCGCAATGATATGATTACACGCACGCGCAATTTTGCGCTCCGCGTGTTCAAACTCTGCAGCAGCCTGCCCAATACTACGGAAGCTCGTCACATACGCGACCAACTTTTTCGCTGCGCTACCTCAGTAGCAGCCAATTACCGCGCAGCACACAGAGCTAAGTCAGACCGGGATTATCTCAACAAGCTCAAGGTGTGCGAAGAGGAATGTGACGAATCCTGGTTCTGGATGGATTTTCTCGTTGCCTGTGACCTCATAAACGGCGCACTTGTAAGCCCACTCATGCAGGAAGCTCATGAACTCACTGCCATTTTAACCGCGTGCTGTATTACCAAACGCCGGAACATCGAAAAGAACATCGATTCCAATCATTGACTAACATCGCGAGCGCCAGCGAGCCGTACTTTCAAATTTGTCCTTCGGAATTCGTCCTTCGTACTTCTAACTGATCCCATGCATACAGACAAAGCTTTATACCGTGCCTGCGTTTATCCCCTTGCTATCTTCATGGCATTCAGCATATTGCTGGGAGTAGGCGGAGGAAGTATCGAGTGGGATCACCCGGAGGCGGCTTGGTGGCGACGCGCCCCGGAGTTATTGATATACCCGCTGCAAACCGTCGTATGTGGCTGGTGGCTCTGGCATGTACGCCACGAGATTGAGTGGGACTGGAACGGCAGAGCATGTGCGCTGGGTGCAGTATTCGGTGTTGTCGGCATAGGTCTGTGGTTGGTGCCGTATTTTGCGGGATGGATCCCGAATGATGGTGGCGGTTTCGAACCCGAACGGGTACTGGGAGAGGGAACCGCAGCTACTTATGCCGAGTATGCCATGCGATTTGCACGTGCCGCAGTGGTAGTTCCTCTGGCGGAGGAACTGTTCTGGCGCGGGTTCCTGATGCGCTGGTGCGTGAACCGCGATTTCCCGCAATCGGTACCGGTGGGCACGCACAGTTGGTTGGCCTATATCGTGAGCACGCTGGCCTTCATGCTCATTCACAACCCGGCAGACTACGCAGGCGCTTTCCTGTACGGCACGCTGACCTACCTCCTCGTGGTCAAAACCAAGCGACTCACCCCGGCCATTGTCATGCATGCCGTGGCCAATGCCATTATGGGCACCTGTGCCGTGAGCTTCAACATGCCGCAACTCTGGTAACAGGCAGAACATCTTACTATCCCCCTCAATCATGAACATCGATTACATACAGCTCGGGCTCGCGCTTTGCGTGGGTGTATCCCTTGCCGCAGCATGCGGGTTCCGCGTATTTGTCCCCCTACTTGCCATGGCACTGGGAGTGCGCTATTTGGGAATGGATATAGATGAAAATCTAGCTTGGGTAGGTAGCGATGCCGCCATCATCTGCTTGGGTATAGCCACGGTAGTCGAGGTTCTCGCTTACTACCTACCGGTTGTTGATAACCTACTCGACACCATAACCGGCCCTGCAGCCATGATTGCCGGAGCCTTTGTGGCAGCCGGCATGCTGGGTGATCTACCGGACTGGGCACAGTGGGGAACCGGCATCGTTGCAGGAGCGGGGGCAGCCGGCACTGTACAGCTCAGTACAACAGCAGCACGCGCCGGCAGCACCGGCACCACCGCCGGCGTTGGCAATCCTATTATCAGCACAATAGAAAACATCTTCTCAGCTATCGGCTCTTTCCTCGCTATTTTTGCCCCGCTTCTGGCAGTTATCGGCGCCATTCTGTTCATTTTCCTCACGATTATTTTCCTCCGCAAAATCTTCGGTATCATCAGAAAGCGAAAAGAAGCCGCAGCTGCAGCGGCGGCAGCTGCCTGATACCTCGCTCATACTAAGCCAATACATCTCCCTACCATGCAGGCATTCATTCTCGGCGCAGGACTGGGCACACGACTGGCCCCTCTCTCCCATATCCTGCCCAAACCTCTCATGCCGGTTTTCGACAAACCGCTCATTCAGCACACAATGGACCGCTTTATGGCAGCCGGCGTGACTGAGTTCATTATCAATACCTCATACCTCGATTTTACTTGGGACAAAGCCTTCCCCTGCCCCGACCCGCAGTACCGTGGCTGCCCGGTTACCTTCAGCCATGAGGGTGAGCCTCTCGACTCCGGCGGTGGCGTCAAAAAAATCATGCCGCTCTGGAAAGATGGCCCGGTTATCGTACACAACGGCGACATCCTCACCGATATTCCGCTCAGCGACCTTCTGGCAGAGCACAAGCGCAGCGGCAACCTCATCACCATGGCTCTGCGCAGTGTAGACGGCAAGCGCAATGTCGGGTTCGATGCCACGACAGGCCGTATCACCGACATTCGGCATGCGCTGGGTATCAACCCCGGTACTCACCAGTTCGCAGGCACCTACATCATGGATCCCTGCGTTGCGAATCTGTTCCCGGATGAAGAAAAGTTCTCCATCTTCCCCATCTGGCTGGAGCTCGTGCGCCAAGGAAAAGTCGGCGGTGTGGAGTTTGACTGGGCAAACTGGTACGAAATCGGCTCCCCCGAGGGGTACCTGCAAGCCATTCTCGACATGCCCTACGGCAAGCGAATTCACCCCACTGCCACCATTTCTGCCCTCGCAGAAATCGGTGAGGACTGCATGATCGGACAGGATGCCGTCGTACCCGCCGGCTGCGAGCTCAACGACTGCATTGTGTGGCCCCGTACTCATGTAAAACCGGGTTCTTACACCCGCGCCATCATCACTCCGCGCATTACAGTGCAGCTGTAACTCAGCCATTTTTAGAGCGCACTCGAACTTTTTGCAAAAAAAAGGCATTTTGGCGTGATTTTTTCTTTTCATGAGGCCGTCGGCGTGGTAGAATGTGGCAGCGTGGAATAGCTGCGTGTGCTGTGCTGTACACTGCCACAGGGTACAGCCATGCGAAATAGAACAAATTTAATAGAAACCCCACAATCATGGCTATAGATCCCAAATTACTTGAAGACCTTGAGGCCCGCAGAAATAAGATAAAGTATGCCGCTTCACAGGAAAAGTACGAGGCCCGTCACGCCAAAGGTGACTGGACAGCCCGTGAGCGAATCGCCTGCCTTTTTGATGCCGGTTCATTCACCGAAATCGGCATGCATACCAAGCATCACTGCAGCAACTTCGGCATGCTCAACAAAGAGATTCCCGGTGACGGCATCGTGACCGGCTTCGGTCTGGTGAACGGTCGCCCGGTAGCCGCAGCCTCTGCTGACTTCCTTGCACAGGGTGGTTCCCTCGGCTACATGCACGCCCAGAAGATTTGTGATGCCCAGCAGTACGCCATGAAGGGCGGCATGCCCATCATTCAGATCAACGACTCCGGCGGCGCTCGTCTGCAGGAGGGCGTGGAATCCCTGACCGGCTTTGCCAACGTTTTCTACAACAACGTAGCTGCCAGCGGTGTAGTACCGCAGATTTCCCTCATTCTGGGTCCCTGTGCAGGCGGTGCTGCTTATTCCCCTGCTCTGACTGACTTCATCATCATTCGTCGCGGTGGCGCTGCCGGCATGTACATTACCGGGCCCAAAGTTATCGAACAGGTAACTTACGAGAAGTGCACGATGGACGAAATCGGTGGCGCCGACGTTCACGCCAGCGTGAGTGGCAACGCCCACTTCGTGGCCAACAGCGATGAGGAGGCTATCGAGATTGCCAAGAAGCTGCTCACCTACCTGCCCTCCAACAACACACAGAACCCGCCCCACGACCTGTCCTGCCCGCTCGATATCGCTGACGATGAGGGCATGAACGACATCATTCCCGAGAGCAACAACACCCCGCTGGACATCAAGAAGGTTATCAACCGTCTGGTGGACGAAGGTTCCTTCCTCGAGGTGCACGCCAATTTCGCCGGCAACGTCGTAGTTGGCTTCGCCCGCATCTGCGGTGTGGTTGTGGGCATCATTGCCAACCAGCCTGCAGTGAAGGCCGGTTGCCTGGATATCGACGCCTCCGACAAGGCTGCCCGTTTCATCCGCTGCTGCGACTCCTTCAACATTCCCGTTGTCAACCTGGTAGACGTACCCGGTTTCCTGCCCGGCAAGCAGCAGGAGCGCGGTGGCATCATCCGCCACGGTGCCAAGATGATTTTCGCCTACTCCTCGGCCACAGTGCCCAAGGTGACCATGATTCTGCGCAAGGCCTACGGCGGTGCCTACATCGCCATGTGCTGCAAGGGCTTGGGTGCCGACGCCGTATTCGCATGGCCGACAGCCGAAATCGCCGTCATGGGCGCACAGGGTGCCGTACCGATTCTCTATGGCCGCGAGCTCAAGGGTATTGAGGACGCCGCTGCCCGCGAAGCCCGCCGTCAGGAACTGCTGGCTGAGTACACCGAGGCCTTCTACAACCCCTATGCCGCCGCTGCCAGCGATCAGGTGACCGAGGTTATCAACCCCAAGGAAACCCGCGCCAAGATTGCTCTGGCACTCCGCACCATGCTCAGCAAGCGCGAGGTGCGCCCCGCTAAGAAACACGGCAACATGCCGCTGTAATCGCCCCCTCTCACTATACACATAATATGAACACAATCCAGACACTAGCTATTACATGGCCGGAATTCATGGACGCACTGACGTACCAGGTTACGGGCATGATTGTGGTGTTCTGCTGTCTCAGTATGCTCTGCATCATTCTTTCCATTTCAGGCGCCGTTGCCGTGCGCTTGGAGGCGAAGAAGAAAGCAGCAGCGGAAGCTGCAAAGGCTGCTCTGGCTGCGGCTGCCCCTGTGGCAGCTGCACCGGTAGTTGCCCCTGAGCCCACCCCGGCTCAGGTGGCTGCCCTTGCAGCCGGCATTTACGATGCCGCTGCCAGCAGTATCACCCCCGAGGTAGTTGCCGCCATTGCTGCGGCAGTGAAGGTAACAGTCGGCAACGAGGCCAAAATCCTCGACATCAAACCGATTGACGGCTCCTACGCTCAGAGTGGCCGTACCTCCATCATGAATTCTCACAACATCAACCGTGGCTGATTTTCAGCTGCACCCCCATCAAACTTAACAATCAAACCAAACACTATATCATACAATGAAACAGCTCCGTATTACCGTTGCCGGCCAGACCTTTGACGTAACCGTAGAAACCCTTGGTGGCAGCGCTGCCGCTCCCGCACCCGCTCCTGTGGCTGCTCCCGCTCCCGTAGCCGCCCCCGTGACCGTGGCCGCTCCCGTTACTGTAGCCGCTCCCGCCCCTGCTCCCGCTCCCGCAGCCGGCGCCGGCACCCCCATCCAGAGCCCCCTTGCCGGTAAGGTTGTATCCCTCGACGTGAAGCCCGGCACCGCCGTGAAGGAAGGTGATCAGGTTCTGACCCTCGAGGCTATGAAGATGAACACCGTTATCTATGCCCCGGCCAACGGTACTGTGACCAGCTTCTGCGTAGCTCCCGGCGACACCGTTGCCGAGAACCAGCCCCTGGCCTACCTCGGTTAAGCCCATCGTGGCTTACAGGCCCTGCACGAACAGTTGTGCAGGGGGTGTAACAACTAGTCAAATTCCCATTGCAATATGCAAGAACTCATCAATTCCTTAGCGGATTTCATCTCCGGCGTCGGTTTGTTCCAGATGACCTGGCAGATGTACGTCATGTGGGTAATCGTTGTAGTGCTGCTGTATCTGGGTGTTGCCAAGCAGTTTGAACCGCTGCTCATGGTGCCGATCGCTTTCGGTGCTCTTATTGCCAACATTCCCGACAACGGCATGGTCATCACTCAGGCTCAGCGCGACGTGGTGGCTCTGAAGGACGGCCGGGTAGAGCGCTCCACCATGAACGACGTGGGCTTCATTCAGCTTGAGCTCGCCCCCTTCAATGACCCCGGCGTAAGCAAGCAGAGCACGGAGGGTGTAGACCCCGCCGTGGCTGCTGAGTACGACACTGCCATGAACCAGCCCATGGTTGCCAAGGACGCAGTTGACCCCGAAACCGGCAAGGTTCAGAAGGGCAAGCTCGTCGTCACCGGCCAGACACCGCAGAAATACCTGCTCGTCAAACCGCACGGCGGTCTGTTCGACTGGCTCGGCCTGGGTATTAAGTGCGAGATTTTCCCGGCACTCATCTTCATGGGTGTGGGTGCTCTGACTGACTTCGGTCCGCTGCTCGCCTCTCCCAAGGCTCTGCTGCTCGGTGCAGCCGCCCAGGGTGGTGTTGCCTTCACCTTCCTGTGCGCTGTGTGCATGGGCTTCACCAAGGGTCAGGCCAGTGCCATCGGCATTATCGGCGGTGCAGACGGTCCCACCTCCATCTTCCTGGCCAGTAAGCTGGCTCCGGAGCTGCTGGGCGCCATTGCTGTAGCTGCCTACACCTACATGGCTCTGGTTCCGCTCATTCAGCCGCCATTCATGCGCATGTTCACCACAGAGAAACAGCGTAAGATTAAGATGAAGAGTCTGCGCCAGGTCTCCAAGGGCGAGAAGATGTTCTTCTGCTTCACGGTGACCATTCTCACCATTCTGCTCTGCCCCGACGCAGCTCCGCTGCTTGGTATGCTCATGTTCGGTAACTTCCTGCGTGAGTGTAAGGTAACAGAGCGTCTGGTAACCTGCGCTCAGAACGAGCTCATGAACATCACCACCATCCTTCTGGGTGTATCTGTAGGTCTTACCATGCAGGGTGTTCGCTTCCTGCAGCCCCAGACCCTCAAGATCATTCTGCTGGGTATCATCGCTTTCGCCATTGCCACCATTTGCGGTCTGGTCTGCGCTCAGATCATGAACCTCATTCCCGGCTGGCGTAAGAACCCCATCAACCCGCTTATCGGCTCCGCCGGTGTGTCTGCCGTTCCCATGGCTGCCCGTGTGTCTCACAACGAGGGCCAGAAGGCTGACCGCACCAACTTCCTGCTCATGCACGCCATGGGCCCGAACGTTGCCGGTGTGATTGGTACCGCCGTTATCGCCGGCTACTACATCACCACCCTGTAAGGGTTAAACAAGCTCAAACAAAAAGCCGTCGTTCCCTC
>JAZRSQ010000038.1:0-1625 GCA_045651585.1 Akkermansia sp. | reverse complement strand
ATCGAATACATCCAGAATGGTGCCTCTGTGGGTGCCATCATGGGTATCTTCCTCTGGCGCGAAATGAAGCGAGCCGAACGATACGAACACCTCTACGACCAAGAGCGCAAGCTGCGACTCGAAGCCGAGAACAAGTGTGCGAATTGTCCGTTCGTGAAACGTGCGCACGAGGAGTTCATGGATAAGCGGGCAGATGATTCCAAGTAAGCTGTAAGTCATTGCAAATAAGTGCAAAAAGATGAAAGAAAAAGGTAAAAAGTCCTTGCATATTGTGCGCAATCTGCTATACTTTCACCATAGATAAAAGCACTAAGTAGCAATGAATAACGAGCATATAGACAAGCTGAAAGCCTACGGCATCAACCCCGCCAACTACGATGAATACGAGCTGGAGGAAATCGCCGACACCCTGAACACCTACGAGGAAAACAAGGCGCAAGCCGACAGCTACCTCAAGGAGCTGGAAGCCGGGGAAGAATCCGACAACGGCTACCACGAGTTCCTACAGGGGATGGCCGACCGCGAAATCATCAGCCTGTATGAAAATTACGGCATCGTGACCAACATCAAAATCGAGGGCTGGGAACCCGCCTCCCGCTGAGGGAGGCGGGCATTAACCTTTTACAACCATGAGCAGTACATCAATCGAAAGAGGAGACATAGTCCGCATAAAGCCCGAGTGGCTTGAAGTGGGGGAGAACGGAGAGCAGAAGTATGTGGTTCTGCAAGACTACGGCAATAATCGCGTACTTATCCGAGCCCTCGACACAGGTCTGCCATTACCCCCGGTAAACACCGTAGACATCAACAGCCTCCTATACTGCGGACGAGCCTATCCCAAATATGAACCCGAACAAATACCATCAGGCATGAACGTATACATCGAAGCAAGCTTCACAGTCAAAAGCACGGGTGAGCACAAGACGATAGAAGTCAAGATTAACGAAGACCTCATTCCATTCGGCGTGGCCAAGTTCCTGACCCGCCGCTACGGTGAAATCTCCGGGCTGTGCTTCCACTTCGCAAGAGAAGCTGAGGAGTAAAGCGCAACCCATCGCATCCATCCAGCCTGACGGCAGATGGGTGCTTTTCTTTTGTCTTAATGACTGCGTTATTGTTTTGAGGTCAATCTGCAGTACGTATCAAAAAAGAACGCTACATGGCCCCGGCATTGAAAAAGGTCGCTACGGCATTCTGGCAAGCTGCCGGAGTCAGGATAGAATAATGCCACACCGAGAAAAAGCCGGCGTTGAACCGGCTGATGAGGAACGGTTTACTCGCCCCGGCGTCTGGTAGGAAGCCCGAAGAAGTTGTTACCTCCTATTTGGTAGCCAGTAGCTTTCCAGCTGATGTGTGTGAGGGTGGGGTAAACCTCGCCATTCCACTTGTATCCGCTATCGAGTACGTCTACCTCAATCATCGTGCCTTTGTAGATGCGTATCAGTTGGTCGCCGGGTTCCAGTTTGATGTCTTTATTCTCGGGCGTGATGCTTACCGGGGCTTGGCCAGCCTTTTTCAGATTGTAGGTGGTCAGCTTGATTTCTACCACTTCGGCAGCTTCCGGTTTAGTAGGCTCAACGCTGGATTCCTGTGCCGGGGCTTCGGCGGTCGGCTCCACGTCCGTC
>JAZRSQ010000037.1:0-19757 GCA_045651585.1 Akkermansia sp. | reverse complement strand
AACGGCGGCGGAGGTAATGGTAATACCGCGTTCCTGCTCCTGTTCCATCCAGTCGGTCGTCGCAGAACCCTCGTGGGTCTCGCCGATCTTGTGGATCATGCCGGTGTAGAAAAGGATGCGCTCGGAAAGCGTGGTTTTGCCGCCGTCGATGTGAGCAGCGATACCGAAGTTACGGTAGCGCTCGAGCGGGGCCTTGCGATCTGGGCTGCTATAACTAGCCATAAATTAGTGAAGTAATATGAATGATTCAGTTTTCAGAGATTACGAGAAAAACTTCACGCTGTTAATTACCAGCGGAAGTGAGCAAAGGCACGGTTGGCCTGGGCCATCTTGTGCACGTCATCGCGCTTGCGAACGGCAGCACCCTGGTTGGCGGCGGCTTCCTTAATCTCGTTGGCGAGAGCCTTGGCCATGGGGATACCCTTGCGATTACGGGCATAGTTGATGATCCAGCGCATAGCGAGAGCCTCGGAACGATCGGGAGCAACCTCAAGCGGCACCTGGTAGGTAGCACCACCTACGCGGCGGCTCTTAACCTCTACACGGGGCTTGGCGTTCTCGATGGCACGAGTCAGCACCTCGAGGGGGCTTACAGTGTCGGTACCCTCGTTGGCGAGGTCGATAGCCTTGTATACAATACGCTCAGCAAGAGAGCGCTTACCGTCGAGCATCACCTTACCAATCAGGCGACCTACGAGCACGGAGTCGTAACGGGAGTCACGACGTTCAATCTTCTTATAGACGCGTTTGCGACGAGCCATAATAGTTAATTATTAAAGGTTCAATGGTTTACTTCTTCTTAGCGGGAGCTGCGGCACCGGCCTTGGGGCGCTTGGCACCATACTTGGAGCGGCCACGGCGGCGCTTGTCAACGCCAAGGGAGTCCAGACGACCACGAACGATGTGATAACGAACACCGGGAAGGTCCTTCACACGGCCACCGCGTACGAGTACGATGGAGTGCTCCTGCAGGTTGTGACCCTCACCACCGATGTAGGCGATCACTTCTTCGCCATTGGTAAGGCGCACTTTAGCAACTTTACGAAGAGCGGAGTTCGGCTTCTTCGGCGTACGAGTCATCACCTGAAGGCAGACGCCACGACGCTGCGGACAGCTATGAAGAGCGCGAGACTTCGACTTCTCTTCCGGTACGATTCGCCCTTTGCGGACGAGCTGATTAATGGTCGGCATGTTTCCTATTTGTTTGTTGTGTTTCAGGGGCTTAAGGAGTTACAACCGTTCCTCATTACCTCGCGGGAACCTGTTTTTTTCTCCATCGGCAAGCCCGATAAATACTTCCCACTCCTTGCATTCCTGCAGATTGTGGGTGCACCAGTTTACCTCATTTTGCCGATTTGGCAAGTCTTTTCTTTTGAAAATTCAAACTTTTTTGCATTTTTTTGCATGATGGCACACTTTTTTGTCCCTCGCGCGTACGTGCGCGCGCGTTTTCATAAATTAAGTGAGTCATTTTCATGCAAACATGCAACATAACAGGTGCCCGAACATCATACTCCACTTCCCTGCCCTAGGCAAGTAAAATCGCAAATATATACAGGGTTCTCGTCGGATGCGGTGTTGAGTTCGGATTTATTACGCGTGTGAACAATGAGATGTTTAGATCTATTTGACAGTTAAATTGGAGTTTGTCCCTCCATCCCCAAGGCGTCAGCCTTGGTCTTCACCATGCGCGCAGCGCATTCTTCACCACCGTGCGTAGCACGGTTCTTCACCGCGGGCTTTAGCCCGCTTTTCACCCGGCCGTAGGCCGTTAAAAAGCATTTATCCCTTGTGAGCCGAAGGCGAACCGTACTTTGAGCCCGCTCACGCGGGCGACAGCACATAGGCAGGGGTGAGCGAGCGATAGCTCGCGTAGCCCCTGTTACAGGAATAAGAGGAAAAAGGAGCCCCGGGAAACGGCGGCGGCAGCCTTTCGTAGGCTGGCGGGTGCATATAAGCAAACTCCAAGAGCTACCGCTATTATTAGTCAGGCTGTCACCCCGTTTCACGGGGCTCTCAATATTTTTTTGCTCAATACCCGGGGCTGCGCCGCTTCGCGGCTTACCCCGCGCTATGTGCTATCGCCCCGTTAACACGGGGCTTATTAAATTCCGCTCACCTTCGGTTCGCCGTACAGCTCTACAAATTGCTCTTTTCTTAATTGTTCCCACTCGGGATTTTTATTTTAAGTTCGGCTTCGCCTCACGGTGAAGAACAGGCCTGCGGCCTGTGGTGAAAAACGGCTTTGCCGTTGTGAAGAATGGACGTTCCGTCCATGGTGAAGAACTCGCCTCAAGTGGCGAGTTGATATGAGAAATCCCCCTGCTGCGGAGTACCACTGCAGGGGGATGGGGAATTAAGTTTGCTCGGTTTTAGATATCCCAGGCATCGAGCCATTTGAAGGATACCACGCGGAAGCGGCGACCGAAAACCTTGTTGGCGGCGGTCAGGCCCTTGGCCTTGCGGCCATCGGGTTCGTACTCGCTGGCGGTGGGGTCGTTGGCCGGATCCACGTAATCCATGGTACGCTGTACCACAGCCTCGCACCAAGCCTGAGCCAGAATGGCCTTGCGGGCGTTGCGCACGCAACCATAGGCACGCACGGTGAAGGTGTCGTCGCGCACGGTCAGGATGTTGCCGAGGGAAGCGAGCACGTCACTCTGAATGAGGTAGCCGGGAGCGGCGGTGTAGATGGAGCCCTCTTCAGCCTCTTTGAACTTGTAGAGGGAACCACCGCTTGCGGGAGAGGTAGTCTCATCCATGAACATGCTGTTGATATCGGTGGCATCGATAGCAGCCTGCAGGGCGCCCTTCAGAGCGTTGTCCTTGTTGGTGTCGAGACGACGGTTGATGAAGTCGGACATGTTGAGGAAGGGACCGCGCTTCTTCACCTGCTTCACAATCTGGGTTGCGAGCTCACGAATCTTGTCGGAGTCGAGGGCGCGCACCTCACCCCATGCGGCCAGCATGCCACTGTTGCCACGCAGAGATGTGGAACCCTGCATCATGCTGTAACCACCCAGAGAGTCGATGCTCTTGTCGGCGGTAGAAACCATGAATCGGGAGAAGAGCACCTGACTGTCGGCCTTGCCGGGCTCTACCAGAGCGAGCTTACCGCCGGCGTTGGTCACGAGCTTACGCTTAGCCAAGCCCTGCAGAACGGAGGTCCAGGCCTCCACCGAGGTGGAGTTCACGTTGAAGCCACCGTCAATCATGAGGTACTGGGCGATGTACTTCCAGCCGTCATTATCCATCAGGCGCTTCACTACGTCGGCATCCTTGTAAGGAGTGTTGGTCTTCACGTAGCGAGCTACGGGCAGAGACTCCTCACCGCTCAGGAATCGGGTCAGCACTTCCTTGGCCTCAATCTTGCCCTTGTTGTTGGGCATGTCGGAAACGGAGGAGCAGAACCAGCGATCCCACAGGGCGTCGTTGATGAGCAGGCCGTGGTCGTAGAAGTCGCCGAACAGCTTGTCGTTACCACCCAGCTGGTCGAATACATTGGACTCGTGGAAGGCATACACCTCGGTAGCGGGCAAACAGGGGTCGGCGAAGGAGTTGCCGATACCGACACCGGGAACACCGGCCTGATACTGCATGCGGCGCAGTGCGGCCTGAGTCTTGTAGTCGGAAGAACCACCGGCATCGTACCAACCGGGCTGCAGTCGCATGCCGGCAAAACCGGCCAGAGAGAACGGGGGATGCACCGGCAGCTCGAGCACGGACACAAAGGAAACCTGCTCACCGTCGCTGGTGATACCGAACACACCGTTGTTGCCGATGTTGTCCATGGGGCAGGCATTCATACCGGCACCTACGTCGAGAGCAGCGAGCTGGTAGGGGTGGTACTGGCGCTGCTGGTCATCCGGCTGAATGAGCATGCTACCCCAGAAAGCAGGGCTGGAGTGCTGCCAGGACTTGGTACGGAAGTCCTTCCCTTCCATGAATCGGGCATCGATATTACGGTTGGAGGACTTGGGCACAATACCAAGGGCAGCCACGAAGTAAGGCACAGCACTATCGCTCTGGGAGCCGTCGGCACTCCAACGGGCATCGTTGCGGTCGGGGTCACAGAACTCGGTGTTGATGTCGGCGGCATTCGGGTCATACCAACCCAGCAAGCCACGGTGCGGGCTCTGACCGCGCTTACCGATACCACCGCTGGCGCCACTGGCCTCGGCCATGCCGTTGTAACCGTTGTACACGGTAATAGCCTCGGGGTGCTTGGGAGCGAACCACTGACCGTCGGTGTTGTAGGTACCGCCGGAAGCATGAATACCCAGACGAATGCGGATGTACCAATCACCGTTATCGATTTCGGTCTGCGGCTTGTTGGCATAGAAGTGAGCCTTGTAACCGGATACAGCGCTGGCATTGTAACCCAAAGTCCAGGGGTTGCTGTAGGGCTTGGAGTAGTCATCCGTCGCGCGAGCCTGACCGGGGGAGAAGAACAGGATTTCACCGGGCTGGAACTCAATATCACCGTTCTGGTCATTGAGAGAAGCCTGGAAGTAGTCACCGTAGTCCAGACCGAAGCCCTTATCACTGGAGTCCTGACGGAAACCGTAGGTCTGCCACTGGTATGAACCACTGTTGGACCAACCCTGCAGCCATGTTGCCTTGTAGGGGGCAGACTGGGACCAGAGCTGACGGCCACGAATCTTCATGGGCACGTTGTAGGGATTCCACCACAGGAACATGGGTGCGAAGCAAAGTCGCAGGTTGTACTTCATGTTTTCGCCCTCGCTGCCCTCTACCGGGTCAGTCACCAGACCGAAGGTGTTCATAAAGGCCAACATAACCGGAGTACGGGAGTAACCGGCGAACTCACTGCCCTGATCCATGAGGGAGCGGGCATCGTAAATCGTACCTTCACCGGTGGGAGCCAAATCATCGAGATTGCTCGTGGCGGCAGAGGGATTACCGTGCGGGTAACCCACACCACTCATACGGGTATAGCAGTTGTCAACATTACCGATAAGACGGGCGGTGAAGTTGGAGGAGTCCTTGGCGGTGCCATCCGGCCAGCAATTATAATAGGCGTACAGGTTCTGCCAGGAACCGATGGGCATGTTCTCCTCGGTACCGCGGGGTACGTCATTGCCCTCCACAAGGGGGCAATCCTGCGAGGAACGGGGAGCGAAGTCCGTGCCCTTCAGGCTATCCTTATTGAGCAGCAAGCAAAGGTCCTGTTTGAAACCACCGGTACGTACATTAATAGGCAGGGAGTACGATGTGGTGGTCACGTCGAAGAAGTAGGGCATGCCGGCATCCTGCGAGGATGTCGAGGTCAGCGGAATGCTGGCCATGGTGAGCAACTTCTCGGGTTTCTGCACACCTTCCTGCGGCAGGAAGGACAGGTACTCGCTATCCACGAAAATCGGGCCGGGAGTATTCCAAGTGCGTCGCAGCACCTCGATGGGGGTGTCGGTGGTCTCCGGGTCCTTAATAGTAATCTTGCTCTTCTGGTTTTCACCACCTACCCACCATGCAAAACAGCCGGTATTCTTGCCGGTGGAGGGCATGGAAATGAGGTCGGCATATACCAGATGGCGACCGCTCAGGCGCTTGCCCAGTGTACCCTCACCAATCAGGCAGATACGATTACCGGGGTCACGGCTACCCAAGCTGTTCACAGCGTTCAGCTGGGTGAGCTCGCCGGGGCGCTTGGAAGAAATAAGCCACTTACGGAACATGGACGAGCGGCCTTTATCGTAGGTGGAGCGAATATCGCTGCCCTTGCCGGCCACAGGCTTGCCGTAAATCGGGCCGGACCAGCTGTCCCACACACCCAAGATGTGCTGTGCCACACTGCCCTCTTCCTCGGAGATAATGGCAGAGCTGGCAGTCACACGACGGTCGGGGCCGACTGCCATCTGGAGTTCACCGATAGCGGCATCGAGACCCACCAGCGCCTGCTGGCGTGCCTCCGACTGCAGGGAGGTCTGCAGAGCTATGCGGTTCTGGGACGATGCCATGGCCAAGATACCCACCGCCAGGAGGGTAAGCAGCATCATCAATGTGAGAGAAGCGATAAGAGCGAAACCATGTTTCTTCCTCTTTATCAGCTTTTTAGGTAAAGGAGTCTTGTGTTTGAGCTTCATACACTATATGCAAGTACCCCTCTACTATACACCTCTAATCCCCGGCGTCAAGCAAAAAACATGCCGTCAGCGGGCAAATATGCCTTTCCTTATCATCCTTTTACTGATTGATTTTTATGATAATCAGGCAAAGTTAATAAAAAGCGGGGCAACCAGCCACATCAGCAAGTTGCCCCGTCAGATGGAAAAAAAATCAATCTACGGATTTTTCAGCAAACCGAGTGTTATTTAGGCACACCGGCCTTGGCCACTTTGGAGAGGTAAATGAGGAGTCTGGGTGTGGACTCGAACAGCTCCTTAATGGCGGGAGAAAGGGCGAGCTCCTTCAGCGCATCGGGCGTAATGGAGGCCGGGTTCTTGAGGTTGGCCATCACAAAGTTCTGAATGGCCGTGACGGCATCCTTGTCGGCCAACAGAGTGGCGAGGGCCTCCTTCAGCGAGGGCGGGCAATTAGCCTCGAGCGCTGCTACAACTTTCTTGCGAATGGCCAGAGCGGCCAAGTTCTGTAATAATCCCATATCTGTGAGTATTTATTTAACGTTTACGGTAAAAATGCGGGTTTGGGCGGGGGGAGTATCTTTCTCCCACGGGCGGGCATAAATCAGGGTTACAGTCCCCTGCCCGGCTTTGAGCCCGGTAAATGTTGCCACGGTGGCACGGGGGCTGCCACACAAGGGGGGGCCACTGCGCGGGGCAACTTTCTCGAGAGCCACATCAACCTGCACGACATCGGCAGACTTTGCCACGCTCCACATGAACCCGGTCGTGGGATTACCGGGCAAAGTCACAGTCATGCTCTGCCCGACAGTCAGCTCCACGGGAGTGGCTGCCGGCTCGGCTGCGCAGACCACAGATACCAAGCCCCCGGTCAGGGCTATTGCCATAATGCGATTCAACATATCCACCTTATATCAGCATTTTCGAGTAAAGTCAAGCAAGGGCTTATTTTCGCCGGCAATTTTTCACCTACCATCCACCCCATCAGAACGTATAGATAATAAGCGCCAGTTGTACACCACCGGCCAGCAGATAGCGGAACGCAGACCAGCCCGGTCGCGCCGTGCTGAATCGACGGGCAACAATAGCCCCCACTGCCGGCCAACAGAAAATCAAACCGGCCAATATTGCCCCGCTCAGCACAGAAAGCGCACTACTCTCCTTCTCGGAAAACGAACCAAACAGAGCCAGAGCCATGAACGGCAAATACCAGTAACTCCCCACCAGCAGCAGCGTGATATTCTGCCTGCGCACGCTCCACGTCTTACGCGTGAAAAAGAACTGCGCCAGCCCACTCACAATCAATGTCGTCAGGAGTACCAAACCACACAGCAACGCCTTCACATCCCAAGGCATAGGGGGCACACCCCGCTGGCACCAAAACAGCACACTCAGCGGCACACATACGCCGCAAAATACGGCGCTCAGTAAAGTGTAGAAGGGCAGTCGATTTTGCATGTGCACATGATAGCAATGGCGACATCGCTTTGCAAGCGCAAAAGCTGCACAAACTCTCTCCTTTACTTTAGCCCCCACATTGTGCTATACTCTGCGACGTACCATGGCATTCACACACCTACACGTTCACACAGAATACTCGCTGCTGGATGGGATGATTCACACGAAGGATCTCATTAAGCGCTGCGCCGAACTGGGCATGAACTCCGTCGCCATCACCGACCACGGCAATGTATTCTCGGCCATTGAGTTCATGGTGAATGTGAAAAAGCACAATAAAGATATATTGGCATGGAACAAGGAGCACCCGGACGAAAAGAAGCCGGTGTTCAAACCCATTCTCGGCTGCGAGATTTACCTGTCCCCCACCCCGCTGGATGTCAAAAAGCAAATTCCAGGCCGCAAGAAATATACTCACTTGGTACTGCTGTGCGAGAACAACCTCGGCTGGGCTAACCTGATTAAGATTGTATCGCGCGGGCACTTGGAGGGCTTTTACCACAAACCTCGTGTGGACATGGCCACACTGCGCGAGTTCAGTCGCGGGCTTATCTGCCTGACCGGTTGCGTGGGTGGCCCCATGCAAGAGTGGATTCTGCAGGACCAGCCCGAGAAGGCCGAGGAGGTACTGCTGGAGCTGGTGGATATTTTCGGCAAGGACAATGTGTTTGTCGAACTGCAGGACCACGAGATTGAAGAGGAGCGCCGCTGCACCCCGGAGCTGGTACGCCTGGCACGCAAGCACAACGTGGGGCTGGTGGTGACGAATGACGCCCACTTCCTGAAAGAAAGCGACCACGATGCTCACGATATTCTCATCTGCGTGGGTACCGGCAACAAGCGCATGGACGGCAAACGCATGCGCTACCCCCGCAGCGTCTATTTCAAGAGCGAAGAGGAAATGCGTGAGCTCTTCCCCGAATACCCCGACGCCTACGAGAACACCAACATCATTGCCGAACGATGCAATACCTCCATTAAGCTCGACTCCACCTCCACCGAGCGATACCCCGAGTTCGCCCCCGATGACGGCTCCACCCGTGAGGAATACCTGCGCAAAATCTGCTACAAGGGTCTGGAGGAACGCTACGGTAAGGAACGAGTCGAGAACGACAAAGACCTGCGCGATCGTCTGGACTACGACCTGAGCATCATCAACATGCTCCCCTTCCCCAGCTACTTCCTCATCACAGCAGACTTCATCAACTGGGCCAAGGATCACGACATTCCCGTGGGGCCCGGCCGTGGTTCGGCCGCCGGTTCTCTGGTGGCCTACTGCATGAAGATTACCAACATCGACCCCTACAAGTTCTCCCTCATTTTCGAGCGATTCCTCAACCCCGAGCGTGTGAGCCCGCCGGATATCGATATCGACTTCTGCCAGACCCGTCGCCCCGAGGTAATTGACTACGTGCGCCATAAGTACGGTGAGCGAGCCGTAACCCACATCATTACCTACGGTACCATGGGTGCCAAGTCGGTGATTAAGGACGTGGCACGCGTGCTCGACCTGAGCTATGCCGACAGTGACCGAATCGCCAAGCAGATTGAAAGTGGCCCCGGCGTGACGCTGAAGAAGAGTTACGACGCCAACGAAGACCTGCGCAACCTGCTGCAGGACCCCACCTACGCCGAGGTATGGGACTACGCCCTCAAACTCGAAGGCACGGTTCGCAACGTGGGCATGCACGCCGCCGGTGTGGTGATTGGTGACCGAGGGCTCGACGACTACGTGGCACTCACGCGAGATGACCTGAGCAACCCGCAGGGTGAAGTGGTAGCTCAGTGCGATATGAGCGCCATTTACAATGCAGGCCTGCTGAAGATGGACTTCCTGGGTCTGAAGACGCTCACCGTGATGAAGGATGCCGAGCGCTACGTGCGCTGGCGTGTGCCGGATTTCCGCTACGACGCGGTTGATATTGAGGACAAGGAGACCTTTGCCCTGCTCAACCGAGGCGATACGATGGGTGTGTTCCAGCTCGAATCGGGCGGTATGGTGGACACCTGCCGTCGCTACGGCATCGACAATATTGAAGACATCATTGCTCTGCTCGCTCTGTACCGCCCCGGTGCCATGCAGTTCATGGACGACATGATTGCCGTGAAGAAGGGGCTTAAGCAGGCGGAGTACGAGCACCCGCTGCTCGAGACCGTATCCGGTCTGACCTACGGCGTGATGATTTACCAGGAGCAGGTGCAGGCTGCTGCTAAGCTGCTGGCCGGCTATACCCTGGGTGGCGCTGACCTCCTGCGCCGAGCCATGGGTCACAAGGATATGCAGGAAATGGCCGAGCAGCGCCGACGCTTTGTGAAAGGCTGCTGGGACGTCAACCAGATTGACGAAAAGACCGCCAACGCCATTTTCGATAAGATTCAGAAGTTCGCAGGTTACGGTTTCAACAAGTCACACTCCGCCTGTTACGGTCATATTTCCTACTGGACCGCCTATCTGAAGGCCCACTTCCCGGTTGAGTTCCTGTGCGGGCTCATGTCCAATGAATCCACCAACGAAAAAATCGGTGTGTTCATTCAGGAGGCCACGCGACTGGGCATCGAGGTACTGGGCCCCTGCGTGAACCACTCGGCCGTTAAGTTCCAGCCGGAAACCATGCCGAACGGCCACTTGGCGGTGCGATTCGGTCTGGCATCCATCAAGAGCATGAGCTCCGATACCGTGGAAGTGATTGTGAAGGAACGCGAAGCCAACGGCCCCTACAAGAGCTTGGAGGACTTCTGCTACCGCATTCCCCCGCAGAGCGTGCGCCGCAACCAGCTGGAAGTGCTGGTGCAGTGCGGCGCCTTCGACTGGATGCAGGTCTGCCGCGCTCAGCTTTTCGAGACCATTGAGCAGTGCCTGAACGGTGCCGCCGGCGTACACAAAGACCGCTCCATCGGCCAGATGGCTCTCTTCGCCATGGAGGAAACCACCTCCGCCGCCGAAGAAAAACTGATTCTGCAGGAATGGCCCAAGGAAAAACGCTTGGATGACGAGAAGTTCCTGACCGGAGCTTACTTCACCGGCAACCCGCTCGACAGCATGCGCGGTATCATCGATGCGCCCAAATACACCCGCATCGGTACCCTGCCCGACATGACAAGCGATGAAATCAAGGGCTCCCACGAAATGGCCGGCATGCTGCGAGCTGCGACTATCAAGGTCAGCAAGAGTGGCCAAAAGTTTGCCATCATTGCGGTGGAAGACTTTACCGGCAGCACAGAGGCCCTGCTCTGGGGCGACTCCTTTACGAAGGCATCGGCCATCGAGGGGCTGCTGCAGGCCGGCAGCTTTGTGAAGTTCCGCGCCCGTATATCCGAGGATGAAAAGACAGGCGGCAAAAAGGTATCTGCCAATGGTCTGGAGCTACTCAGCGCCAACGCACCCCGCCGAGGTAAAGCCAAGGAACCCACTCATTACGAGATTGTGCTCAATACAGCCCGCCACACCATGGCAGACCTGCAACATGTGAAAAAAATCCTACTGCAGCACGGCGGGCGCACACCGGTACACATTATCTTCCGTAATTCACTGGGCAACCGCGCTACCATCGAACTGGGCGAGCGCTACAGGGTAACGCCCAATCCGAAGCTCAACGAACAACTTTCACTCTACAGCTAATGCAAAAGCTCTCAATCAAAAACATCATACTTATTGCAGCTCTTGCCTTCGGCATGGGGCTACTCTCCCCGCACATCAGTAGTTGGTTGACAGAAACACCACTTCTAAACACTACGGTGGAAATCAAGGAAGATCAGGAGCCCATTGCCAGTGATGAGTTCACGCTCCGCCTGCTGAAGGCGGCAACCGTCGTTCAACCGACAGGCAACATCATACTGGCGCCCGATTCCCTCGCCACCACCCTGTTGCAAATGATTCCGCTGGCCTCCCCTGAGGTGGAAAAAGCCCTGCAGGGCCTGAAACTCTCGGAACAGCCACTGGCCAGCTCTGCCATCCTGTCAGACTGCTCCTTACTCTTCGCCGACTCGGCGGCAGCCCTCAATCAAGAACATGCGGTACGATATGTATTCGAAACACCGTTTTCTGAAAAACTGCCCGAAACCTACCGAAACATCAACCTGACCCTGCAAAACCAGCTGGGAGCAGATGTAGGAACCCCTGCCAATGGCGAAACCGTGAACAATAAAACGAATTTATTGGCAGTCAATGGCATCAACATCTCCATCAACTGGAGCATTCCGGTTTCGAAGGAGCTTACTACTGCCGACATCTTCCACAATGCCAACGGAGGCACTCCGCAAGTGCGCTTTATGAACGTCTACTCGCAGCACTATGCAGAAGACCCTATGGGCAACTGGAAGGCTGCTGCTATTCGCTTAGATCGCCACCCCCGCACTATCCCGGAAACACCGGATTGTTTCCTCATTCTCTTGCAGCCGACAAACGCCAGCAATGCCCACAACATGGCAGCCGCGCTGACCGGCGAGCAATTCTCGGCCATTCGGACCGCGCTGAGAGAGTCGAGCCGCACCTGCTCAACCAAACTACCGCGCCTCAATTTCTCTGACGGCGTGCAAGACAGCGCACCGCTGCTGAAGGCACTGAGCATCGACCCGTTATTTACCTCGGCCACACCCTTTTCCAAACTGACCGAACAAGCACCTTGGCCTTTCACCACTGCTTGGCAATTCTGCCGTGTAGTCATGAAGGAGTCTGTTCAGGACGCAGTGGACAACAAACCGGCCCCCCAGACAAGCGAAGTATTCGACTGCAATCGCCCCTTCATCTGGTTCCTGATGCCCATATCCTCCCCCCTGCCGCCCTATGCAATGGGAGTAGTAGAAAACCTTTGATATATAAAGGGAGGAAAGATACAGGTGGGCTCTTACAGGAAAGCCCACCAAAGATAGACAGTCGATATTACAATCGACAGCAGCATGAGCGGGAAACCCACCTTCATGAACTGCCAGAAGCTGACGTTCAAACCATGCTTGCGGGCCAGTGAAAGCGCTACTACGTTGGCACTGGCACCGATAACGGTACCGTTGCCACCCAGGCATGCACCCAGTGAGAGAGCCCACCACAAGGGCTCCAGATTGCTGTAGCCCATAGCCCCCATGTCCTGAATAAGCGGAATCATGGTGGCAACAAAGGGTATATTGTCCACAAAGGCAGACATGATAGCACTCAGCCAAAGAATGGAAATTGTGGTGACGGTGTGATCACCACCGGTCAGATCCATCGTGCCGGCAGCCAAGCACTTGATAATGCCGTTGACCTCCAGACCACCGACAAGCACAAACAAGCCAATGAAGAAGAATATCGTGGTCCACTCCACCTTCGACAAGATAAGCTCGAGCACTTTCTCACGGCGGGGCATCACCATCAGCATGAGCAGAGAGGCACCCACCACAGCCACAGTACCGCTCTCCAACGTCCAGCCGGGAATCTGACCGTGCAGGCAGAAAAGGGCGATGGTGACAACAAGTGTGAACAGGCACTTGCGCAGCAGAGGTTTGCTGCGAATCAAGCCCTTTGTCTTAATCTTCATGATACGCTGCTGCACCTTGGGGTCGCACACAAGCTCACGACGGTATATCAACAACACCAAACCAATCGTAATCACGAAAATCACCACGCAGGGCAGAGCAAGGTTGCTGATGAAGGCCATGAAATCCAGCTCTTTCACGGCACTGGCAATCATGATATTGGGCGGGTCACCAATCATCGTGGCGGTGCCGCCGATGTTCGAGGCAAAAATCTGCGCCACCACAAAGGGGAGCGGCGATATGCGCAAATCCCTTGCCAGTGTGAATGTGATGGGAACGGTCAGCAACACCGTCGTCACGTTGTCCAGAAAAGCAGAACAGAGAGCAACAATGACAGACAGACTGACAAGCAGGGCCACGGGATTTCCCTTCGCTTTCTGCGCAGCTTGCACGGCAAGGAAGCGGAACAAACCGGTCTTGCTCAGAACCAGCACCTGAATCATCATACCGATGAGCAGCGCCAGGGTATTGAAATCGATGTGATTGATGGCTTCCTCCTGCGTGATAACGCCCAGCAGCACCATCATCATGGCTCCGAACATCGCAATAACCGTGCGCTGCACCTTCTCCGTCACGATTAACGCATAAGTCACCAAGAAGACAAATATAGCAGCGTAGGTCGTAAAGTTCAATTCCATAACATTTCGCGAGTTTACCCCGAACGACTTCGTGCGCGGGGGCGGGTATACTACTCCTCAATTGCTCAAATAGCAAGCAAAATCGTTCATAACTCCATAATTTCAGCAATTTTGTAAAGTTTACTCAAAGATTTTCGCACTCGAGGCATTTTGAGCTTCACAAAATGAAAAAATCGTGTAGAATATAGTCACGATATGGCTATTCAGATGCAACGAACACTTAAGAAGTGTGCCTCCATCAAGGGCACGTCGCTTCACACGGGGCTTCCCGTCAACCTCACCATCAAACCGGCAGAGGTCAATACCGGTCTGAAGTTCAGACGTATAGACCTGCCCGACAAACCTTTCATCGACGCCTCTGCAGCCAAGGTTCAGACCGTTGAACGTGCCACCACGCTGGCCGAGGGTTCCGTTAAGGTTCACACGGTGGAGCACATCCTCTCTGCCCTGACCGGCATGGGTGTGGACAATGCCATCATCGAGATGGACAGCAACGAGCCGCCCATCGGCGACGGTTCCGCCTCCCCCTACGTGGAGCTCATTAAGCAGGCAGGCATCGAGGAACAGGACGCCCCCTGCCACGTGTGGGAAATCCGCGAGCCCATTCAGGTGGAGAACAAGAACGGCAGCCGTATCATCATCATGCCCGACAAGAAGTTCCGCGTATCCGTCACAGCCGTAGGCCCCGAGGGACGCGTAACCCAGTACTTCACCACCGAGGTAAACCCCGAGACCTACGAGAAGGAGCTCGCCACCTCCCGTACCTTCTGCTTTTACGAGGACGTACAGCCCCTGCTCGACAAGGGCCTGATTCAGGGTGGCACTCTCGACAACGCCATCGTCATTAAGGGCGACCAGTACATCTGCGCCGGCGGTCTGCGCTTCCACAATGAGTGCGCACGCCACAAGGCTATGGACATGATTGGTGACCTCATCCTCAACGGCCACCGCATACTCGGCCACGTGATTGCCATCATGCCCGGCCACGGCATCAACACCCAGATGGCCTCTGCCCTGCAGAAGAAGTTCGACAGCATGGAGGCTCTCAAGCCCAAGCCCTTCATCTTCCCCTCCGGCGACACCGTACTCGACACCACCGAGGTGATTAAGCTGCTGCCGCACCGCTATCCCTTCCTCATGGTTGACCGCGTACTCGGCTTCGAGGGCGACAACAAGTGCGTTGGCCAGAAGAACCTCACCATGAACGAGATGTTCTTCCAGGGCCACTTCCCCGGCAAGCCCGTCATGCCGGGTGTGCTGCAGCTCGAAGCCATGGCTCAGGTGGGTTCCATCCTCATGCTGCGCCTGCCCGAAAATCAGGGCAAGATCGGCTACTTCATGAGCTGCGACAAGGTGAAATGGCGCAAGCCTGTTCAGCCGGGCGACGTGCTCATCATCGAGGCGGACCTCATCAAGATGCGCGGAGCCATCGGCGTGTGCAACGGGCGCTGCCTGGTGAACGGTGAGGTAACATGCGAAGCAGAGCTCAAATTCATGGTGGCAGACGCCTGATGAGCCCTCTTTTCGCAGAAAAATCACAAAAATCAAGAATCGGTGCTTGACAAGCGCCGATTTTTGAGTATCATACCTCACCCCGACCGCGCATAGCGGCCTCAGCACATTTCGAAAAACTTCTAAACGTAACCATACATCATCATGAGCAAGAGAACATACCAGCCTTCCAAGCGCTGCCGCAAGCGCCAGTTCGGTTTCCGCGCACGCATGGCTTCCAAGAATGGTCGTGCCATCCTCGCCCGTCGTCGTGCCAAGGGCCGCAAGCGCCTTCTGCCCAAGGGTGTGGAAATCCACTACAAGCGCCACACCATCCAGCACGGTGTTTAATATGGCGTCGGGTATCGGTGAGCAGCTTGCTTGACAATCTGCGAACCGATACCGGGAGAGCAATAAGCAACGTCCTGTTGTAAGATGCAGCTCAAGCGAAGTCACACCATGAAGCGAGCCTCCGAGTTCGCCATGGTACGTAGCGAGGGCAAATCTGAAGCAGGGCGTTTCCTCATTCTCAGCACTGCCCCCCTGCCCAAGGCCGGGGAGCATTCTCGTTTCGGCATCATTACCACCAAGCGCATCGGCCATGCGGTCGTGCGCAATTTGCTGCGCAGGCGCGTGCGCGAAATCCTGCGGGCACATGGAGATGCCATTTCCACCGGTCTGTACGTTGTCATTGTCGTTCGCAACCGTGCCGCAATGACGGATTATGCCGGTCTGGAGAAAGATTTCCTCAAACTGCTGGCACGCCGGCAGAAAAGCCAGAATTCCACCCCGCCCCATGCTTAAGAAGCTCGTCATTTTGCCGGTGCTTTTCTACAAGCGCTTTCTGAGTCGCCCTCTGCACGTACTGGCCGGCCCGATGGCGGGGTGTCGCTTTACCCCCAGTTGCTCCACCTATTTCATACAAGCAGTGGAGGAACACGGAGCTCTGAAAGGCTCGCTCATGGGTGTATGGAGAATTCTGCGTTGCAATCCTTGGGGTGGTTGCGGGCACGACCCGGTTCCTCCTCGCAAAACCTCCACACACTAACCCTGCCCACAATAAAGATTTATGGATAAAACATCAGCAATTGTTGTAGGCTCCTGTATTGCTCTGTTGGCCGCCAACTGGTGGTACACGAGTAACCAGACGCCTCCGCCGGCAGCCCCTGCTCCGCAGGCTCAGACTGCTCCGGCCACTCCCGCCGAAGTCGCCCCCGGTACCACACCGCAACCGCTGGATACCACTCCGGCAACTCCCGCCGAGGTAACACCGGCCACCCCCGTACCGCAGGTCATCGCCACACTGACATCCACCGATGCCGAGGGTAAGCCCGTAGCTCGCTACTCCTTCCAGGACATCGGTGGCAGCATTAAGAGTGTCGACATGATTGGCCAGGCTATCAACAGTACCAAGGAGGAACTGCGTGGCGACGTGAGCATGAACGGCAACGTGCCTCAGGGTATCGGCACCTTCATGTTCCGACTGAGCAACAACGCCGAACCCGCATTTGACCAGACAGCCTACCGTGTAGATGCCGCCAACACCAACGACAAACAGGTAACTCTGCTGGCCGCCATGGGTGACCTGACCGTGCGCAAGGTCTACCGCCTGAAGCCCCTCACCAACTCCGATGGCGAGGTAATCGACGGCAATGCCTACGTCATCACCCTCGACGTAAGCGTATGGAACACCGGTAAAACCCCGCTCAGCGTCGCTAACTGGGGTCTGTATGCCGGTGGCATGAGCCAAATCAACCACTCCGAAGGCTCTATCTACACCCACTACATCATGCTGGAGAACGGTGATTTCGAAAAGGAAACCCGTGGCTCCTTCGACCCGTTCTTCGGTTCCGCCAAGCAGCGTATTTACGTCACCGACTGCAAGAAACTCGAGTGGGTCGGTACCATGAACCAGTACTACTCTACCGTTGTCATGCCCAAGGCAGACAGCACCACCAACGCCTACTATGCAGCTCCCACCCGCTACAAGCTGCCCGTAACCAACGAAGAGGTTGACGGTGTGGAGATTGCTGCAGGCATTCCCGAGTTCACTCTGGCAGCTCCGTCGGAGAACATGCCCAGCATGCGCAACCTGTCCTACCAGATTTTCACCGGTCCCAAGCTCAATCTCATGCTTGAGGACATGACTCAGGACATCCCCAAGATTGAGCAGATCATGGACTACGGCTGGCTCTACCTCATCAGCTACCCCATGAACGCCCTCATCAACATATTCCACAGCTGGTTCGGCAACTGGGGGTGGGCTATTGTGGCCATGACCTTCGTGGTGCGACTGCTTATCTGGCCGCTCTATCGCAAGAGCTACATGAGCATGAAGCGCATGAGCCTGCTCCAGCCCAAAATGAAGGAGCTGAAGGAGAAATACCCCGATGACCAGCAGAAGGTCAGCATGGAAATGATGCGCCTGTACAAGGAATACGGCATCTCCCCCTTCGGTGGCTGCCTGCCCATGTTCCTGCAGATTCCCATCTTCTTTGCCTTCTTCTACGTACTGCAGACCGCTGCTGAGCTGCGTGGTGCCCCCTTCCTGGGCTGGGTGACCGACCTCTCGCAGATGGACACCGTCTGCACCCTGCCCTTCACCATCATGGGTTGGGAGCCCGTTATCAACGTGCTGCCCTTCGTCATGGCCGCCTCCATGATTGCTATGATGAAGATGACCCCTCAGGCCGGTGATCCTACCCAGCAGAAGATTATGAAGTTCATGCCTGTCATGTTCTTCCTCTTCTGTTACACCTACCCCAGCGCACTCGCTCTGTACTGGACCACCACCAACATCATCTCCATCATTCAGACCCTCATCATCCGTCGTCTGCCCCAGCCCACCCTCGAGAAGGTGGATCCCAAGAAGCAGAAACAGCCTAAGAAAGGCGGTTTCCTCGACCGCATGCAGCGCATGATGGAGGAACAGCAGAAAGCCCTCGAAGAGCAGAAGCGCCAGGCCGCTATGCGCAACAACGGCAAGAAATAACTGACTGATCCGCTTTAACCTTACCCAAGCGCGCCTGGATTCACCGGGCGCGCTTTTTTGTGCCCACCCCGGAACCTGCAACGGGTATTCAACACCGCCACCCCACAAGCCGTCTACACCTGCATGAAACCCCTGCTTAAACTCATGCTCCCGCTCATTGTCGGCAGCGCCACAGTACTCACCGCCTGCCACCACCATGACAACCGTCGCAGTGTACCTCAACCCATACACCACCGCTACAACAGCAAGCCCACACCTAAAAAACATCACTATAATAACCTGAACGATTATAATCGAGATACCATTCCCCCATACGATAATATGTGGTAACTCACCCATTACACATCAATTCGTTTGACAGAGACGATTGATGTGCTACAATAAAGACCGTACGCGTATACCGACTTATGAAAAAGCTCCCTTCACTCCGCCCTGCCATCACACGCATGCAGCAACGACAAATAGTCGCGCGTTCTCTGCCTACCGAACAGCAGGCAGCTTATTATTACTGCGATGGCATGGAGAAAAGCGAATTCTGCTCAGCCCTTGCAGCCGGTAAACAGACCGCAATTAACCTTGCTCTCGATTTACTGGCTGCAGAGCTTTGGCTGCAGGAACAGGACAGCAAGATCTACGCACACGACATACACTCAGCACTGCAAAGCGCCGGTCTAGCCGGGCTGCTCACACCGGCGCAGCAGAAAATGCTCCTTGCAATCGAAACCCGCCACCTGCAGCGCCTTCTCCTGCGTGCCTACCATAGCGAGCCGAGAACAGACCGGGAGGACGCCCTGCGCAGCATCCCAGCCCGGCAGGAGCTCATGCAGCAGCTCTTCGGGCACATACCCGCACTACACCTCAATCGCGATGCTTGGCCCACCGTAGCAGCCCCTATGAGCCTGCTACGTCGTGCAGCTCGTCAGCAACTCATCACCCCCGAACAGGCAGAGCAACTCTCGTGTAGTAACTACACATACCTCATGGAGCTCATCCATGCCCCCGAGAGCCTGCTTCCCACCCACCATCTGCAACAGACCTCTCCCGCCCCGGCAGAAGCCCTGTGCTACTTCTTCAGCGAATCACAGAACGGCACTGCAGACTGGCGCATCGCCCCATGGCGAGAAATAGAGCCCCTCGTCGGCTTCGCCATCGCGACCGATGCCACGTTCTACCGCCTCAACGACGATTGGGGCTCCTGCCACGGCAATAAAGCAATGTTGAAGGTTGAATATTGAATGTTGAAAGTATAAAATTCCGTTCGCTACGCTCACCTCTGAGCAAAGCTCCTTACCGCCTACCGCCTACCGCCCACTGCTCTGCGCAAGCAGAGCAATATCACTGAGCTGCAGGCTCAATATCACTGCGACTCCGGCCGCAATTTCACTGTGCCATCGGCACAATATCACCGCGCCCCCAAGGGCGCGATAAGTTAAGCTCCTCTCCCCCTTCGCTCGAAGAGCGGGACTTTAGTCCCGCATACTCTCAATGTGAAAAGCGAGCTTGCGCCCGCGGTGAAGAACCGTGCTGCGCACGGTGGTGAAAACTGCGCTGCGCGCAGGGTGAAAATCA
>JAZRSQ010000036.1:0-11388 GCA_045651585.1 Akkermansia sp. | reverse complement strand
TGCAGTGTTGCTGTAAGTGCCCACCTCGATATCGGTAGCAGAGGCAGCGTCGCTGATGGTGGCGCCATCTGCAATGGTGAGTGTACCTGCAATGGCAGAGCCACCGCTGGTCAGCGTACCGTTTACAGTCACATCACCCGTCACAGTCTGACCATTCAGGTCGAGAGCAGAATCCACTGTAGCACCACCACCGAAGGTAGCAGCAGCACCAAGCTTAATCGTGCCATTGCCATCGATCGTTACAGCATCGGTCAGGGTCAGTGCACCCACGGTTGCAGTAATACCGGCAGTCTCGACACCAATCTTGTCGAAGTCCTTCAGCACAACACCACTGCGATCCTGATCGGCATCACCGGTGAAGAGGAGTGTACGGTCACCGGACACGGTTGACTCGGCACGGGTATAACCACCGGAAATGGTCTTACCATCGGTCAGGGTCACGCCGGTACCAATCTTCACAGTTGTGGAGGTGCTGGAAAGCTTGGTAGCATTGCCCTGATAACCACCGGCATAGACGTCGCCGGTTACCTCACCACCCTGCAGGTCAACGACAATATTGCCCTGAGTGATAGTCTTGTCGCCGTTGTTACGCTCGGAGTAGGAACCACCGTAAATATTGGCTACCTTGCCGGCTGTCAGAGTAATGGTGCTGTCACCGATGGCGACATTGAGACCGGCAGTTCCCGAGCCACCGATATAATGACCGCCGACGATATTACCTGTCACCGAAGCATCGGCACCGTTCACAGTAATGGATGAATTACCGGCTGCGAAAGTAGCGTCACCGGAAGCAAGATAACTGCCACCCACGAGCGTACCGGTAAATGTACCACCGGAAATAAGAAGTGCGGTATCACCGGTTCTCGAAGTACCGGCACCGCCCAGGTGCGTACCGCCTACTACCAGAGCGGAGAACGTAGAGCCACCACTGATATTCACAATGGAAGTACCCGTTGTGGTCGTATTGTTGGCGTTATTGCGTGAACCGCCGACAATATCACCCGTGAAGGACACACCGGACTTACCAATGATGGTGACATTCGTATTGCCGGTGATATTGGCAGTGTAGTTACCGGCCCAGTTGTAGTGGCCACCTGCTATTCTCTTATTGAATGCAGTACCCGTACCGGTATAACCGGAAAGATCAACGGTTACATTGGTGTCACCGGTAATGTTGTTAGTGCAGCCACGAGTCTGGGGGTCAAATGATGCACCGCCACCGGCTACAGCATCGCCGGGAGCAGCGCCACCCATACCGTTCGTATTGACCGTAGCCAACGGAACGTAAATGAAGATGTTCGTATTACCATTGAACGTTGTGGTTCCACCATGAGCATTCGTGCCGGCACCGATAATAGCAGCCGTCACGTCGCCACTGAATACGGAGATGTAGCTGTTACCGGTGAATACCGGTGAGCGACCATCCTGCTGATTACCACCAACGATAGAACCAACGGTAGCACCATTGACAACGATATGCGAATTACCGTTGAAGTGACCCACTGTACCACTACCCCATGTATTGGCGTAATGACCACCTGCAATCAATTTATACTGACCTTCATTGGCCTGAATCCAGGTATCGCCTTCATAGGCGGCATCGGAAGTACCGTTGTTGAGTATAGAACCGCCGTGGACTTCAACACCTGCACCACCACCCGTCAGAATGGCAGAACCGCCAACAGCTATTCTAGTTACATCTCCGGGAACTGCAACCTCGGTCAATTCGGTCGGAGCACCAATCAAACCGGCAGCACCCCAGTTCAAGTCCCAATCAGAGCTCAAAGTCTCGCCGGCTCCCACGACCAAATGCCAGTAGCCATCAGTATCCACAAGCTGATACTGATCGCCGGTCAAGCCAAGTACGGAGATAAGAGCAGAGTCCACACTCGAGGCGATACCGAGGTCAAGATCCAGATCCGTAGAGAAATCCAGATTGAAGCCGTTCACCGCCACAGCTGTGGTAAGGGTATCAATCTTAATCAGATTACCACCGGCCACATTGCCGTAGGTCAGCAGAGCATTCTCACTGAGATTGAGCGTATTGATGGTAAGTACACCCTCATAGTTCATACCCAGCTCAGTGCCACCCATGGTATCAATGGTCAGAGCACCGCTACCCTTCTTGTTGAACAGGCCGGCTGCATTGGTGATAGTCAGAGCACCATCAGCACCCACCGTAATGTCACCGCTACCGGCCAGAGAAGCCATCGTTGCTGTACCCTCAGCGGCCAGAGCACCACCGGCAAGAGTCACAGTGGAGGCTGCAGAAGAGCCATCGAGCATCTTCAGCACGCCGTCGCTGATATTGACGCTGCCGTTGGTATCGAGACTGCCGGCAATAGCAAGTATACCCTGCCCGGTCTTGTTGAGAGAACCATTAGCACCGGCGCCGGTATTGCAGACTGAGCTCACGGTCAGAGTACCGTCCAGTACATCCACTGTTGTGGTCTGGCCACCATTACGAAGTCGGATAGGAGCCTCAATCGAGCTGGTACCGGTAGAAGTAATCTTACCGCCATTCTGGTAGAAATCCAGCGCACCGTGATCATCACCTGTGCCGGTCACCAAACCGTTGTTAAGCACCAGCTTGTTATTGGCACCAAAGGTCTGGCGATTACCACCAAGGGCCAATTCACCACCATCAATGGTAATGGTATTGTTGGCACCATAGTTAATACCGTCACCTTGATTCAGCGTAACTTTACCGCTGATATTGATATCAGCTGCCAGAGAGCAACCGGAAATAACAAGCTCACCGGCGATATCCATCTTCTGGTTATTCAGAGTGCCACCGGCAAGTTCAAGCGTTGTACCGGCTGCAACACCGAGAGTACCACCGGAAATGGAGGTTGTACCGATGCTGGCATCAAGACTTGTTGTACCACCGGTAGCAATAGTCAGAGTAGCATCTTCACCCATGGCAACAGCACCCAGACTGTTGCCGGTATTCCCCACAGTCAGGCCACCGTCAAGACGTGTTTCAGCAACAGAGAGTGTACCCTCCCCGGAAATCGTCAGTTCGGTACCACCCTGAATCTCCACAATGGCAGCCTCCAAATCCCCGGCAAGGGTGGCATTCACATCACCGGCACCGGCATCAAAGACGACTACGGATGCAGCCATCATCTTACCACCCTGGAACTCGGTATCTGCGTTCCAGGCAAGATTACCGCCGGCCCAATGTACCTCAGAACTCTCAACCAAAGCGCCTGTGGAATCCAGCAGATATTTACCGGACTGCCCCACAACCTCAACCATAGCTACCTGAATGCTACCGCCTTCAACCAAATTGAACAGCTGATAGGTGTCATCACCGGCCCAATCGGCAAGGTCAATTTTAGCGTTTTCACCCAGTGTGAGCGCACCTGCCAATGTGACAGAATCTGTCATGGACAATATGCCATTAAGGCTATTAGAACCGGACAGGGTCACACCGCTGCCAAGATCAAGTGTGGCGCCATCGAGCACGCTGATATTCTTACCGATGGCACCTTCGCCGTCGATTGCCAGCGTACCGGCCTCCACCGTGGCAGTACCGGCATAAGTGTTAGCCCCGGTCAGCAGCAGAGTACCGGCACCGGTCTTGCGGAAAGAAAGCTGGTGCTTCAGCACCCCGCTGATGGTCAGGCCGGCTGTACCATCCTCGGCATCAGCCGACACGTTGAACTCTGTGACAGTGCCGGCATTCTGACTACCGACAGCAGCGCTGATTACACTCCCATTGGAGGCATTGAACACACCACCGCCCTGGAAGAAATCAAATGTACCACGATAATCTTCAGACGTACCGACAATCGTACCATTGTCCAGATTGATGACATCAGCTACGTCCATCGTTGCACGGGTAGCGCCCAAATCCAGTGTACCACCGGACAGGATGCTGATATTCTGAGCAGAGGACCAACCAAACAGGTCATCGCCGGTCGTGCGCTCCACTGTAGCGCCCTCAGATACGACAATATTCTTACCGGCAGTACCCCAGCCTGTACCCGTACCATCGGTATTCACCTTGGCACCATCGGTTACGGTAATAACAGCAAACGGATTGAACTTATTGCCGACATCGGTAAGGTAAGTACCCTCACCGCTTACCTCAACAATAGCGGTCTCGGCCCCGGAAATCGTAGCGGAACCCAGCACGTCAGCCAGAGCAGCCTCCTTCCCGGGAGCCAGAGAGAGTGTAGCAAGCGCACCGAGCTCAACGGTGGCGATGCTGTTACCGGTAGTGGCAAGATTGATAGTGGATTCGGCACCTACTGAAACAGTGCCGGTCGAAAGGGCATATTCACCGCCGATGCTCACAGCGATACCATCAGCCACAGATACGCTCTTGGCCATCACATCGGAGGTCAGGGTCACCGTGGCATCTGCCGTCTTGAACTCAACCGGTGCGCCGTTGGCAAAGGCTACCTCGTTGGAGAAGGTCGTGCCTACACCCCAGGAAAGGTCACCACCTACCCACTCACAGCCGGCAAGAGGAGCAGCGGTGGAATAAATCACGCTGTATGCACCGGTTTCATCAACGGAGATGTAGTACATGCCGCCGAACTGCATGTAGTTCTCCTCCGTAATCTCGGTCTGAGTCTGAGTCCAATCTGCGCCGAAATCGCAGGACAGATTGCTCAGGGTCACACCCTGCACCGTACCGAGTGTACGGGTAATCATCTTGTCGCTTTCGGTAGCAGCCAAGGTAGATACAATCTTGCAGGGACCGCTCAGTGTGTATGTACCCTCATTGGCAGAAAGGATATTTACAGTGGCAGTCTGAGAGTTCAGGTTAACCAGCATCTCCCCATTATTCTTACCGGCTGTCAGCTTCAGGGTGTAGGAGCTATTGTCACCGATATTGATAGTGGTAGCGTAAAAATGGCCATTCAGATGAGTCAGGGTCAGGTGTGAACCGTTATCGATATTGATAGTGGTTGTTCCCTGGAACTTCTTGATGGTGCCCTCTACGGTAGCCAAGCTATCGAGGCTCATCTTGTACTCCCAACCTTCCAGTGCAATACCGCTGATAGATACGCCCTCAGTGCCACCATTGACAATGATGGTCTGCCACATATTAGAATCGGGCGTACCGGGACCGCTGCCGGCCATAGTTGCATCGCCGAGATTCCAATTTTCGGCATTTTTCCAATCATCAGCGTTCTTTTCGCCGGTACCGCCAATCCAGGTATAATCAGCCTGAGCCTGCGGCACGCCGAATGTAACGGCAATCACACCACCGGTAACAACACCGGTGCCAACTGTTGTAGCGAAACCACCCACGACTGCCATGCAGGCGAGAACGGCGCTTCTAAGCCCCTTAGGGAGATGCAGTTTCATAATTTTGAGGTGTAAGAATAAAAGGATACGGGCAACCGTACAGGGTACAGTTCCCCCATTATTTACCCTACCATGCTACCAAAACAGCCCTCTAAGTCAAGCAAAAAGCGCAGACAAGAGCAAAATACAACAGATTAATATAGTCTCCGAATTACCTCAAAAAAAACGGTCATCTAACACGTCCCCCCCGACGAGAGTCCTCGGGTACTCTTTTATTCCTCCGCAGGCAACAGCTGTACATCATAGCCGAATATCTCGGTAAAGAGGTCGGCTTTGCTGCGCAGAGCCAAGTTCTCGATGGTCAGGTCATGAACGCCATGCACCAGCAATTCAATCTTGCGGGGAGAATAGCGCACCGTGAAAGAGCTGATGCGGTGGGAGTGCGCGCGCTCCATGGCATCCGCCACGCGCAACAGTGCCGCGAGTTTCTGCACTCGCAGTCGGTTGGGCAGCTCCAAATCGGCATAGGTAAACTCATCCATCGTCGGGGCGCCATGGCGGTGATAACGAGCCAGCAGACCCACAATTTCAATATCTTCGCGCGAAAGACCGAAGATTTCGGAATTGAGGATGATATATTGCCCGTGTCTGTGGTGATTCTTGGGACTGATAAAGGTACCGATTTCGTGCAGAATGGAGGCCACAATCAGCAACAGACGGTCATGGCGGGAAAGACCATGGAGCTCCTGCAACTGGTCGAAAAGCGATGTGCAGAGTTTACGCACCTGCTGACTGTGCCCGCGGTCTACCTTGTAACGATTGGCCAACAGCATGGCGAAATGGGTTACCTCGTGCTCCATGGAGCGGTCATCCCCACGGGAGGGCAGCAGATGGCGCAAGAAGGCAAAGGCATACTCCTCCCTCGGCATGAGAATGCGCCCCGGTTCAAACTCACGAGCCAGGCTCAGGTAGGTCACAGCCGCCGGCAGCAGGGCGGCCACGGTGGCGTAATCTTCCTGGAACTTCTCACAGCGCTGCTGCAGGGGAACAGCGGCGATGTCGTCCACCAACGTCGCCAGTTCGTCAAGGGTAAGGGAGCCCCCCTCAGTCAGGGGTGAGGAAATATGGTGGAAATCGGGTCCGAAAATCACGAAGGCATCGGGCTCATCGGGCAGAGCACCCTCGGAGTCATGCAGAATCTGCTCAACCACGCCACGAATATGCTCGCGAATGAGTGAGCTCTCGATACCGGCGGAACCGCTGAAATCGGTACCGCCGATAGCCATAGCCGTGCGGTGCGCCCCCATACGGTAACTGGCGTAGTAAGTGATACGCCCGCGGTCAAACAGCAGCAGTCGCGTATTGCCAGGCCCCACATGCACTGCCAGCACGCGTTTTTTCTCAAGTTCGGCGTGACGGGTGAGCATATCCTGCATGCTGACATAGAGCAGGCGCGTCATTTCACCATCGTCCATCACCTCGAGCTGAAGTCCGCAGATGGTCAGCAGGCGGTTGGTGATGCTGTCCATATTGTGCACATTGAGCAGCACATTGGTGGCAAGCAGTCGCACCTGCACTTCCCCGCCGCTGCGGTACTCGTCCAGCAGGTGATTGTAGCCACGAATGATATGCACGCAGCGATCCATCGTTTCGCGGGAAATATTGCCGAGGCGGAAAATATCCTCCGCCAGAGCCATGGGCTGCGTGAGGACATCAATCACCCTCAGCTCAGGGCCGCCGGCCTCTGCCACCAGCATCGAGACCGAGCTGGCGCCCAGAAATATCACAGCCTGCACAGTCGTGTTGGCAGTCGGCTCATCCTTCGGCTTTACTCTGCGTACATCCTTCATCCGTTCTGTATTCTAGCACGCAGCACAGCGCATAGCAAGCCTATAGCGCGTTCAGAGGTATTTACGCTCACGGAAAAGGTGAGCTTTGAGCGGGTCGGCAGCGGCAAGGTGGGTAAAACCGATGGCGAGGGCATCTGCCGCGTCGGGTGCGGGGGTCTCGGTCAGGCGGAGCATGGCGCGCATCATGAAGGCGACCTGTTGTTTACCGGCGGCACCACGACCCACGGTAGCAAGCTTAACACAGGTGGGCGGATATTCCATAATCGGCAAATCATAGCGGGCAGCGGCCAGCACTGTAGCCGCGCGGGCAGAGCCCATGGTGATAGCCGTGCGGTGTGATTGCACGTAAATGATAGCCTCTATCGCCAGTTCATCGGGCTGCCATTGCTCAATCAGGGAACACACCTTCTCGTGTATAGCCAGCAAGCAGCGGCTCTGCGGCAATTTCTGCGGGAGGGAGAGCGTGCCGTACTCCAGCGCCACCGATTGACGGTGGTCGCCGTCCAGCACAGCAAACCCGGTGTTGCGAATGGCAGGGTCTATGGATAGAACGCGCAAGGAATCGATGCGGTACGAGGGGCGAATCCTCAATCCTTCGGGTTCACGTAGCCACAGTAGCTCCAAAGCGTGGGGTCGAGTTCGGCGCGGGCGGCCTCCGCCAGCTCACGAGCCTGCTCGATTGTTTCGGTCAGGGCAAAGAGTGTCGAGCCACTGCCACACATCAGGGCTGCACGCACACCGGGGCGACCGAGCATCCACATCTTGGTGAAGCCGAGCACGGGGAACTTGGTGAAGACGGCGCGCTCCAGCTCGTTGACAAGCTTAATACCATCCACCACCTGGGCACCGTAGTTCACACCCTTGATGCGGTGAGCACCACGCAGCAACTTGTATGCGCTAGGGGTAGAAACCGCGAACTGCGGCTTAAGGAGAACAATGGGGCTGCTCCAGTCAGCCAGCTCAGGCTCGGGGGTCACAATCTCACCACGGCCGGTGCAGCGGCTGATAACAGGGTTGAGGAAGAAGGGCACATCGCTGCCCAGAGCAGCTGCCATAGTCTGCAGTTCCTCATCGGTGTAATTGGTGCCGATGATATCATTGCAGGCCTTCAGCGTGATGGCGGCATCTGCCGAGCCACCGCCAAGCCCTGCCCCGTGCGGGATGTTCTTGGTAAGGGTGATTTTCTGCTTAGCCTTGCGACCATAGACTTTCTCGAACTCGCGCACGGCTTTCACGACCAAATTGCTTTCGTCCGTCGGCACACCGGGAGTATCGCACAGCAGAGAGGTGGTACGTGAGTTGTGGAATTCCAGCTTATCGGTCAAATCGAGCTTCGCCATCAGAATGTCCACATCGTGGTAGCCATCCTCGCGCTTGCCCAGAACCCGCAGTGACAGGTTAATTTTGGCCGGTGCCATGTATGTAGTCGTTGTACCCTTACTCATGCGCCTTAGTCTACACGAAATCAGTCGTCACGTCAACCTTCTGTCGCCCGTACCGAGCCCAAAATGACGTACACACCCCCACCAATCGCACAAAAAATGCAAAAAAATGCACATTTTTGTCAGATTAGGCTTGCAAATACGTGCGTGGCGTTATATCCTCCGCTATGGCAGAAATTCAGCTTGGACTTACATTTGACGACGTGCTCCTGCTTCCTTGCCTGAGCACCATTCTTCCCGGCGAGGCCGACCCCTCTTCTCAACTGTGCGCAGGCTTCCCGCTTCGCCTGCCCATCCTCTCCGCCCCCATGGATACGGTGACGGAAGTCGACATGGCCATTGCCATGGCTCGCGAGGGTGGTCTGGGTGTCATTCACCGCAATAACCGCATCGACGATCAGGCTGCCATGGTAGCCAAGGTCAAGCGATTCGAAAATGCCGTTATCACCAAGCCGCTCACCGTCACCAGCGACATGAGCCTGAGCCGCGTGAAGGGCATCATGCTCGAGAACGGTTTCTCCGGTCTGCCCGTGGTAGCCGAGGGTAACATTCTGGTCGGTATCATCACCGGTCGCGATATGCGCGTGGTGGACGGTCATGACCTCGACAAGCTCACCGTGGCCGATGTGATGACCCCCATGAGCCGCCTGATTACCGGCACTCCCAGCACCACTCAGGAGGAGGCTCGCAAGATTCTTTACTCCAACCGCATTGAAAAGCTTCCCCTCGTTGACGAGAACGGCTGCTTGGTCGGCCTGATTACCGACACCGACATCCGCAAGCGCGAGGCTTTCCAGGAGTCCACGAAGGACGAGCTCGGCCGTCTGCGCTGCGGTGCCGCCGTGGGTCCGGGGCCGGAGTTCATGGCTCGCGCCCAGGCCGTTATCGATGCCGGTGCCGACGCCCTGTTCATCGATGCTGCCACAGGTCACACCAGCCGCGTGCTGCACGTGATTGAGAAGCTGCGCGAACTCGGCAAGCCCGTGGTAGCCGGTAACGTGGTCACTCAGGACGGCGCCCGCGACCTCATCTCGGCCGGTGCCAGCGCTATTAAGGTAGGTGTGGGCCCCGGCTCCATCTGCACCACCCGCATCATCTCCGGCGTGGGTATGCCCCAGTTCACCGCCATTCAGGAGGTAGCTACCGTTGCCCGCCCTGCCGGCGTAACCGTGATTGCCGACGGTGGCATCCGCTACTCCGGCGATGCCGTGAAGGCTCTGGCCGCCGGTGCCGACCTCATCATGATGGGTGGCATGCTTGCCGGTTGCGAGGAAAGCCCCGGTGCAGTGGTTCACTACCAGGGTCGTAACTTCAAGACCTACCGTGGCATGGGCTCCCTTGGCGCCATGCGTGCCGGCTCCGGCGACCGCTACGGTCAGAACGGCAGTGGCAAGCTCGTGGCTGAGGGTGTGGAAGCCCGTGTACCCTACAAGGGCATGCTGGCAGACGTTATCTTCCAGCTCGTGGGCGGTCTGCGCTCCGGCATGGGTTACCTCGGTGCCAAGAGCCTGCAGGAGCTGCGCGACCACGCCCGCTTCGTGCGCATCACCGCCGGTGGTCTGCAGGAAAGCCACCCGCACGACGTCACCATCACTCAGGACCCCGGCAACTACAGCCGTTAAGCCCGAGAAAAAATACGCTTTCAAACGCCTGCCCCCATTCGGAGGCAGGCGTTTTTTAATAGCAAAAGCAATTAAAGGACTAGTTATAAGTTACGAATGATTAGTTGATAAGTCAGGCGGGCCTTCGCCCGCGAATTTTCAGCTCGACTTAGGGCGAAGAACAAGGTAGAATGGCGGATATGATAAAGAAATTGCTCAGTGCTATGGTATTGGCAGCTCTGCCACTGACAGCAGCTCCCGATAAAGCACCCAAGGAGTTGGAAGGCGGTTGGGTCTATGAATGGGGTGACGAGTTCAACGGCAGCAAACTCAACACCAAGAAATGGGCCTACGAGCTGGGCGTTGTCCGCAATCCCGGTGCCTCGCAAGCCTATACCAAAAAGTGTGTGGCTGTAAAGAACGGCAAACTGGTTATTACCTCACGAGCCCAAAAAACGCCGAACTGCAATTACAAGGAGGGTTCCGAATACTGGGCAGAAAAGATTAAGACCCAGCCCTTCGCCAGTGGTTCGGTTACCACCCGCGACGTGAAGCACTTCGAGGCCCCGGGGCGCTTGGAGTTCCGTGCCCGCATACCCAAGGGCAAGGGTGTGTGGCCCGCCATTTGGACCATGCATGTCAACAATTACGGCTGGCCGGCTAACGGTGAAATTGATATTCTGGAGCACATTTCACAGGAGCCCAATACCTGCTACTCCATCTTCCGCTGGGGGCGCAATGGTGGCAATGAGGAGCAAAAAGTCATTCGCACCCGCAATTTTCAGGATTACAGCAAGAAGTTCCACACCTATGTGCTGGAGTGGGACGACGAAATCATGCGCATACTCATCGACGACGAGGAGGTGGGCCGCGTGAACATAGCCGATGCCAATTACCCCAACGGCGACAATCCGCTGCGCACCCCCTGCTACATCATTATCAACACCGCTATCGGTGGCCAAGGCACCTGGCCCGAAATGGCCGACCCGAAGGACTACCCGGCCAAGTTCGAGATAGACTACGTGCGCTATTACACAAAGAAGAAGTAAGGGAAACCATAAAAACTCGACAAAGCGTGTTCTTTCCAGCCTACGGCCACGCTACAAATTGGAGTTTGTCCGCCTATCACCAAGGCGTCAGCTTTGGTCTTCACTCTGCGCGCAGCGCAGTCTTCACCACCGTGCGCAGCACGGTTCTTCACCGCGGGCTTTAGCACGCTTTTCACCC
>JAZRSQ010000035.1:0-3462 GCA_045651585.1 Akkermansia sp. | reverse complement strand
GGCTCTCTTTCTTTTTTTACTCACCCCAGGGTTTCGCCTTCGGCTCCACCCTGGGCTAGGTCTCTGTCGCCCGCACAAGTGCGGGCTTATTAAATTCCGCTCACCTTCGGTTCGCCGTACAGCTCTACAAATTGCTCTTTACCGCGCTTTTCGAGATGCCCAATTCGTAATCTGCGTGCGGTATTCCCGGCGGGAGCGTGCAATTTGTTCTTCGGTGGCACCGAGGTTGCGCAGAAGGATGGCACTCAGAGTCAGAGCCACTTCAGCCTCGCCGGCGACAACGGTCTGAGCACCCTCTGTACGCATGGCTTCGGCCTGTTGCATGTAGGTCGTGTGAGCCATGACCTCAATCTTTGGGTTGAGAGCACGTGCCGTGGCTGCAATTTCTCTTGCCGGGGCACTTACGGCTGTCACAATGATAGCGCGGGCCTTTTCTGCTCCGGCCAGTTTCTGGATTGTTCGCAGGCGGGCATCACCGTGCATGGTATGGATACCCTGCTTGTGCAGGCGCATGACGGTATCGATGTTCATTTCGAGCACGATAACTTCGATTTCGTGTTCTTGGAGAATGCGGGTTATCATTTCGCCGCAGGGGCCATAGCCCACCACAATCACGCGGTCGCGCTCCTCGGAGGGTGCGGGAATGAAAGAGTTGTCCGCCTTTGAGCGCCCGATGCCACGTTCCTCCATTTTGTGAATGAGGGTCGGCACGTGACGGAACAGCAACACATTGAGGGTGATGGTGATAATGGCAACACCGGTGATGATATTTACCGCACTCTGCGGGAGCAGACCGAAGCGTTCCCCGGCGACCATGGCCGCCAGAATGAAGGAGAACTCACCAATCTGCGAGAGCGAGGTGCCCACCACTACACCCAAGCTGCCCGGGCGGCGCAGCAGGCGAATGACACCGTAGGCACTGATGGGTTTCCACAGCAGCGTGACGGCCAGTGTGCCCAGAGCCAGCGGCCAGTGTTCCACCAGCCCCATGAAGTCGAAGCCCATGCCGACCGATACGAAGAAGAGCACGGCAAAGGCATCTCTCATGGGGAGAGCATCTGCCGCGGCGCGGCTGGCAAACTTACTTTGACCCACCACCATGCCGGAAAGGAAGGCGCCGAATACCATGCTGGCGTTGAATACCTCTGCTGACAGAACAGCCACGCCCAGTGCAATGGTGAGCACGGCCAGAGTGAAGAGTTCGTTGGAGTTGTTGCGTGCAACGAAGGTGAGAACTTTGGAAATGACGTATTTACCGACAAAAGCCACGCAGAAGACCATGAGGGCAAGCTTCCATACCATGCCCCACAATGCGCTGCCCAAATCATCGGCGCAGAAAACGGCCTTGCCACCACCCTCGGGTACAATGAAGACGGCCGGCAGCAACACCAGCAGGACTATGGTGAAAATGTCCTCCATCACCAGCCAACCCACGGCGGTGTGACCACTGGGGGTATGCAGCAGGCGGTTGTCCTCGAGCACGCGGGTGAGTACCACGGTACTGCTCACGCACACGCACATACCGAAGAGCAGGGAGGCAACCCAGTCAGCGCCCGGTACCAGCAGGTGGTAAACCAGTGCACCGCTGCCGGTCCACAGGGTCATGCAGATGAGCGAACCCGGTACGGCTACCTTGCGTACGGCCAACAGATCTTTGAAATGGAAGTGCAGACCTACGCCGAACAGCAGCAGAACTTCGCCGATGTTGGCGAACTCGTGCATGACCTCGTGCGGGTCCTCAGTGAGTCCCCACCATGGTTGAGCGGCCAGTATGCCGGCGAGCAGGTAGCCCACCAGCGGCGAGAGCTTGATGCGCTGGGCCAGCATGCCCAGCAGCAGAGCCAATATCAATCCCAGAGCGAGTGTGCCAATCATTTGCGGGGTTGATGTTCTGTGTTATTGCTTCAGCCGATAACTCTTGCCCAGAGCACTTTCAGGTAACGCCCCTCGGGATAGGTGGAAAGGAAGGGGTGATCCCAACCGGGCCCGGTCATCTCGAGTATCTGCAGGCGGCGCCCCAGTCGCTGGGCGGCTTTAATGACGGTTTTCTCGAACTCAGCGGGGCTGAGCAGACCCGAGCAGGAGCAGGTTACAAAGAGACCTCCACGACGCACGCACTGCAGACCCAGCATGTTGAGGTCGTTGTACTTCTTCAGGCCTTCCTCCTTTTCCTCATCGCGCCCGAGCACAAACTTGGGCGGGTCGAGCAGCACGACATCGAACTGCTTGCCGTTGCGCACCATCTGGCGGGCATAGACGAAAGCATCGGCGTGCACGAAGTCGATACGCAGCGGGCCGTTGCTGCTGTTGATGTTGGCGTTGCGCTTGGCCATGAGAATGGCCTTTTCATCGAGGTCGACGGCTGTCACCTCTTTTGCGCCACCGTGCAGTTTGGCGTGTATGGAGAAACCGCCGGAGTAGCAGCACAGGTCGAGCATGGTCTTGCCGGCCACCAGCTGCGAGAGTTTGCGGCGGTTGTCGCGCTGGTCGCAGAAGAAACCGGTCTTGTGCCCCTGAGCGAAATCTACTTCAAAGTTTACCCCGTTTTCGGTGATGCGTACACGGTGGACCGGCTCGCTGGCCGGGGCGGTGGCGGGGTTGATGCCCTCCATGCGGGCAATGCCGTCATCTACGGTGATGACGTGGCGACTGGTGCCGCAGAGCTTGTGGAGCAGGGGCAACCATTGGGGCAGGCGCTGCCATACACCCAGTGTGGTGACTTCCAGGCTCAGTACATCGGCGTAACGGTCGGCAATCAGGCCACCCAGTCCGTCGGAGTCGCCGTGAATGATGCGGTAGGCTGAGGTGGTGGCGTCCAGATTGCAGTCCTCGCGGCGCCAGCTGACGGCGCGACGCAGGGATTCCTCGAGCTTGGCTTCGGTCAGCAGCTCAGGGCCGTGGTAGAGCATGCGCAGCGGGGTGCGGCTCTGCGGGTTCCAGAAACCACCGCCGAAAAGCTCGCCGTTCTTGTCGTATACGTTAATCAGGCCACCGGCCACGGCATCGGGGCTGACGGCACCGAGCATGCGGGGGAATACGGCCGGGTTGTAGGTGAAGTACTTGAGCTGCACCCACGGGCGCACCCAGTTTTCGCTGCCCTCAGGAGCCTCTGCCGTTTTGAATGCTCGCGGCTTAACGGCCTTGGGTGCGGCGGGGCGGTTGGGTTTGTCGCTGTAACGGGGTTTGCGTCTGTTATTTCTTTCGTTCGGCCTGTTGTCCTGCATGGTGGCAGTTTACACGCTCGCGCGCGAGATGTCAACGCATAATTCGCGCATGCACGAAATTGACGGCCGGGGGAGTACGCAGACGAGCCGCAGTCTGTGTTGACTGCGGCTCGGGTTCACTATTGCTATTATGGGCTGAAACTTGCTTTTACAGGCTCACAGATATGTTGATGTGGCTGTGGCTGTGGCCGTGGGGTGCGGGGGGCGGCGGTACCGGGCAGGGACGCGGGGCCGGGGG
>JAZRSQ010000034.1:0-86007 GCA_045651585.1 Akkermansia sp. | reverse complement strand
TGGCCCAGATGCAGGCTGTCCGCCGTCGGATCTGTGCCGATGTAGAAGGTCAGCCCGCCTTTGTTGAGCTTTTCAATCAGATCGGGGCTGGAAATCTGGTTCACAAGCCCACGCCATTCGAGTTCTTCGTAAAAAGTCATAAGCGGTTTGAGGTTTTAAGGTCGCGGCATATTAGCACATAAGCCCCCTCAAGTCAACCGGAATGTATATCTTACACCCACTTGGCGCGGACATAAAGACAACCCGCCACGATGAGCGATATCAACATGTGCGCAACACTAAACACTATCGCGGCTATCAGCCCCGGTGCATCCCCCTGCACCGCTATGTTGAGCACAAGCAACGGTAGCAGTAAGAGCACCGACACACGCAATGAACGACGAAATACCGGCGAAGCGTCATCATGTCTGCAAAGCTCAAGCAGCATCAGCACACACGCCGCTATACCACCGGTCATCATGTCGGCCACCAGAGCAAACAGTACATCCTCGAAAAATCCGATTGCCCACTGCCACACCAGATAATTGAGCAACAAAAATCCCCCGCACACCCAGAGGTTAAACTGCCCAGTCGTTCTACTGTTCATATTGTGATTCAAAACAAAGGAAGGCGGCCACTAAGCCGCCTTCCTCAGAAAATAGTTTTTTTACTTCGCCAAGGTGCGCACCTTGCGCTCCCAGCTCCAATCCCAGCGGGTCAGGGAGGAGAAGCAAGCGGCAAGCAGGTCCACACTGGCCTGAATGTCAGTCTTGTGAGCCATCTCAATGCTCTGGTGCACGTTACGCACAGGAATGGAAACAGCACCGGCAATGGAACCACCGGCACAGAACTTCTGCATGGCACCGGCATCCGTACCACCGGCGGCCAGCAGCTCGAGCTGGTAGGGGATTTCCTTCTCCTCGCAGAGAGCCTGCATGAACTTCACCATGCGGTTGTCGGTAATCAGAGTACCATCATACACCTTGATGGCGGTACCCTTGCCCAGCACGGTGCACTTGTCGTGGCTGCCGGAACCGGGAGTATCGAAAGCGATGGTCACATCGAGAGCGAAGGAGAAATCGGGCTGAATGGCAAGAGTAGCCACCTGAGCACCACGAAGCCCCACCTCCTCCTGCACGGAGAACACGGCGTAGAGATCGTAGCAGGGCTTCTCACCGGCCTCGATGATGGAGCGAATGGCCTCGATGAGCAGGAAGCAACCGCCACGGTTGTCGATGCTCTTCACATTCAGGCAGTCACCCATTTCCACGAGGTCACCCACGCGGGTGATGGAGTCGCCGAGGGAGACATACTTCTCGACCTCCTCCTTGGGCAGACCTACGTCAACCACATAATCGGTAACGGCGGGCATCTTGGTACGCTCCTCGGGGCTCATCACGTGAATGGGCTTCACACCCATGCAGCCGGGAAGGTCCTTGGTGCCGTGTACAATCACACGCTGAGCAGTCAGGGTCTTGGGGTCAAAACCACCCAAGGGCAGAATGCGGATAAAGCCATTGTCGTCGATGTGGCGCACAATGAAGCCGATTTCGTCCATGTGGGCAGCGCACATAATCTTCTTGTCGCTGCTCTTACCCTTGATAAGGGCAGTCACGTTGCCGATATTGTCAACGGTGATGGAGTCAGCCAGCGGCGTCATCTCCTTAATGATAAGGTCACGAATACCGTACTCGAAACCGGATGCACCGGTTGCCTCGCAAAGGTCTTTAAACAGTTTGATGTTCATCGCGCACCAAGGTTAGCGCAATCTACCGCTATTTTCAAGCAAAATCATGCGTTTATGCACCGCATGGCAAGAGTTTACCGCCGTATAAAAGCAGAAAACGGTTGCCGCAGCAACCGCTTTCTTACTTTCGCAAATCTGAAATAACCTATTAAATGTAGGTGCGAATGACAGCTCGCTCGCGCAGGCGCTCCACCCAAGCGCGGTAGCGTTTCTCGTTGTTCTTGCGGCGCACAGACTCGTCCACACGCTCTTTCACGCCGGGGGCATTCAGAGAGGGTGCTGCAGCTTGGCGCTTGCCGGTCACGCGAACAATGGTAAAGCCCATTCGGTCTACCAGCGGGCCCATCAGCTTACCCTTGGGCAGAGCAAACACGATGTTGGCGAACTCCACAGCCAAATCCTTGCGCTTGATGTAGGGCCACTTGCCACCATCCTCGGCGTGCATGTCCTTGGAGTACTCGCGAGCGGCATCCTCGAACGAAATCTCGCCGCTCTGAATGGCCTTGAACACCTGCTCAGCAAGGGCATACTGCATCTCGGGAGTAGCGTTCGGGTCATCCGGGTTCATGGCCGGAATGAAAATCTTATCGTAACAGATAGAGTCCTGCGTCATATCACGGTAATCAGCTTTTGTAGCCTGATACTCAGCCTGAATCTCATCGGGGGTGGGGGGAATACCACGCTCGTAGCGGGAAGAGCGCATAGCCATCACCGTCAGCTCACGGCGCACGGAATTGCGGTACTCGCCAAAGCTCATACCACTCTTGCGCAGGTTGTCGAGCAGAGCATCGCGACTGCCGTTAAACTGCACAAGCGTGCGACGGCTGATTTCCTCATTGACAGCCCCTTCGGGTATCATCATACCACCGGCTTCGAACTCACACAGAACCAACTCGCGCTCAATGAGCTCGTTCAGCACATCCTTCTTGGCTTTCACCAGCTCGGCGTTGAAACGGGGGCCCTGACGGGGATAAAGCATCGACAGCTCGCGAACGTACGGAGCCAAGCGAGAGCGCACCTCACTGGAGGTAATGGGGCGGCCGTTCACAGTGGCAGCCACGCGGTTCACGATACGCGGAGTCTTGGGCTGAGCGGATTGACGCTCCTGAGCCCCTGCATCACTCGGGCAGAGACAGAAAAAAGCCAATAAGAGAGCAACAGAACGGCTGGTGTACTTCATAATATAACACCATTCTACACCATTCGAGTCATATTGCAACCCTCATTTTTGTCAACACTGCACTTTATTCTCGCCTTTTCATCGGAGTTGTGTTATAAATGGAGTGTTCACTAAAAATTATTTCCCGCCTATGGCCATCAAACTGTTTATACCGGGTCCGACCATCGTGTCGGAGGATATTCTTGCCGAAATGAGCCTGCCGATGATTGGACACCGCTCCAAGAAGGCCTCTGAAATCCAGAAGCGCATTTCCGACAACATGCAGAAGGTGCTCTACACCGATAACCGCATCCTGCTCTCCACCTCCTCCGGTTCCGGTCTGATGGAGGGTGCCATCCGCTCCTGCACCGCCAAGCGCGCCGCTGTGTTCTCCGTGGGTGCATTCGGCGACAAGTGGTACAAGATGGCCGTGGCCAACGGTGTGCCCGCCGACAAGTTCTCCAGCGAAATGGGTGAGCCCACCACCCCCGAAATGGTGGATGCCGCTCTTGCCACCGGTAAGTACGATGTCATTACCGTCACCCACAACGAAACTTCCTCCGGTATTCAGAACCCGGTGGAGGAGATTGCCGAGGTCATGAAGAAGTACCCGGATGTTGTGTGGTTGGTGGATGCCGTATCCTCCGCCGCCGGTTCCAAGATTGAGACCGACAAGCTGGGTATCGACGTGCTCATTACCTCCACCCAGAAGGCTCTTGCCCTGCCCCCCGGTCTGGCCATCTGTGCCATGAGCCAAAAGGCCTACGAACGCACCGCCGAGGTACCCACCCGTGGCCTGTACTTCGACCTGCGTACCCTTTGGGACTTCATCGACAAGAAGAACTACCAGTACACCTCCACCCCCTGCCTTTCCCTCATGTACGCTCTCGACAAGCAGCTGCAGAAGATTGTGGAAGTCGAGGGTATCGAGAACCGCTTTGCCCGCCACGAGCAGTGCGCCGAGTTCACCCGCGCCTGGGCAGACGAGTACTTCCGCGTGTACCCCAACCGCAAGTATCTTTCCAAGACCCTCACCGTTATCGATGCCCATCCCAAGGGTTGCTCCGAGCTCATCTCCATTCCCGAGCTCAACAAGGCTCTCGCCGAGCGCAACATGCAGCTGGGTAACGGCTACGGCGGCCTGAAGGACAAGACTTTCCGTATTGCCCACATGGGTGAGCTTTGCATGGACGACATGAAGGAGATTACCGCCGCCGTCGTCGAGGCTCTCAAGCTCTGATCCCCCCCACAGGGCGACTTACGCCGAAAAAACAAACACCATACTCTCTCACAAAAAGGCCGCCGTCGTGATGACGGCGGCCTGCTTATTTGTACCGCATTCAGTCGCGGTTACAGAACAAGCGGACCAAAGCCCTCAACAGGGCCAGCACCGTAGCAACAGCAAGCGTGCCCACCGCAAGAGCAATGACCCAAAAAACACCGGCGGCCACGACCATTATCTCAGCGTCGGCCTCCGTCTGACAAGGTGTGTTCAACGGTACCTCTACAGCCAACATCAGAACAACCATCCACCCCGCCAACAATAGCAAGCGAATCCATGAGAGCGGAGAACGCCACTTCAGCTCACCGTCTGCCGTCACCGGGGGCGCAGCCAGCACTACCGGTACCAAACTCAATCCTGCACCCCACAACGAAAATCCCAACAAGCGCAGCCCGATTCCTACCCGGTCATAAGAACCACAGAACAACCACCCCACCAAGTTGAGCAACAACCACAACCCAATGATACTGAACACGGCAACTCGAGTGTAGCGGGAAAAATTCTTCATAGGCCTTGAGTATAACGAAACTATACCAACCTGTCCAGCCTAAATTGAGCGCTCAATGCGAGTAAATCAGAATACGCGCCATTTATCGATGACGGGCATTCTAGCATTGTCTCAGCGATTTTGCCTACAAATCTCCAGACATTCATCAATACTGATAACACCCTTCATGGCACCGGCTCGCAGAAGCCTGTGAACGCACGATAGATGCCCGGCCTTCATAGCATAATGCAACGCCGTTTGCCCCCCCGAATTTTCTGCGTCCACCTCCGCACCATGTGCGAGTAGCACCTCAATACACTCAAGATACCCATGCATCGCCACTATCCGTAGAGCAGAAAAGCCGTCTTCATCCACAGCCTCCACATCTGCCCCCTGTGCTAACATAGACTCTATAATCCTTTCATTGCCTGTGTAAGCCATGCGCAGCATGATACCGTCCACTGTATAACCGGATCGATTCACATCCGCCCCAGCCTGAATCAGCAAAAAGGCCACCTCATGATTCCATCCCTGAACAGCCAGACTAAGAGCGGTTTCTTCGCGTGAATTCACAGCATTCACATCCGCCCCGGCATCGAGAAGCATAGGAACACACCAATCATCGCAATAATTCAACGCCGCTCCCATAAGGGGCGTATACCCCAGACAATCTGCAGCATTTATGTCCGCCCCCGCCTTAATCAACAGATTAGCGCACTCTTTCATGAGTTCAGATTCGTCATCATCTATCTCGTCATCATCCTCAAAATCAAGATCATGAATGACTACATGATGGATTTCATCCTCTATCTCGTCATCAAAGTCCTTACCAAGATCCGAATCACGTTCCCGGAACCAATCCGTGTACGGATGAGTGCACACAAAAAAGAGAGCACTTCTGCCGTACTCATCAACAGCATTCACATCCGCGCCAGCAGAAAGAGATTCACGCAGCATCGCTGCATCTCCTTTACGAGTAGACTCAAACAACAATTTATGTACTTCTTTTTTATTCATATCGAACTCTATTTTTCTTTACAATCGATCAAAAAAACACCAATCTAACCAGTAAAGAGGATCCCCCCCTACTTTACATTTTCTCTTCGCGTTTCATTCAGCCTCGGAGACTTTGGATATCAATGAGAAAATCAGTCTTACAGATATCTATCGCTCCAACGAGTCAGACGCTCGCGCTGACGCTCATACCACTGAGAGCTCAAATAGTACGTCCGCCCATTTATCTTCAACGGATCCGCGTAATAACGGTATACGCCTTTTGTCTGTAACCGATTCGGCGAGAGCACAGGAAAAGAGGTACCGAATGTCTGATGACAATAATCATACTGCGTTAACCGGGCTATCTCTTCATCAGAACAGCGACCCTCCACTAGCAAAGAACGGACTACAGATTGTACAATTTCAGCTATTTTCATATTACTGTGTCAGGGTGTTGAACCATTCCTCTTCGTAGTAGTTGTTGTTGCGGGGATTTTCAGAGAGCTTAGCCATAATAACGATTTCATTATAACACATTGTCAAGTCTGTTTGTCATACTTCGTTTTTTCAAACCCTGCCGTTGGCAACAAAGGAGTATTACCAACGACCGAAAGTCTTGCATCACGAACGCGGAGGCAAGAGTCGGGTATAATTACGCTCGTTTCCCGCACGAACCTTGACGAGCCAGGGACGAGGAATACTTCCCGCACCGTGCACCAGCGCCAGCAGCGCACCGGACAGTGCGGCATTCGTCTCTGTCTCACCACCTGCATTTACGATATCCTCCAGCGCACTGCGGAAATCTCTCGCATGCAGCAGCTGGTAGAATACACTATGCAGCGTCACCAGCACACTGCTGCGGTGAGAGCCATCGTAAACAGGGCGTTCCGTAGCAGCGTGGCGCAAAACATCTCGCACCGAAGCACTCATCCCCTGCTCCTCGGCAAAAGCCAGAGACGCCTCGTAAACACCCTGCGGCGTGACACCGAACTGCATAGCCTGCAGCACCGCATGCACATATACCACACCCACCTCGGCGCACACAGCATTCGTGTGCATAATGGCGGCATCCTCACGAACAGCAGACTGCCAATCGAAGTCAGGATGCACCTCAGCCCACAAGGCCAAGGGTAACACTCTTGCAAGAGCACCGCTCAGGGTTGCGCGTTCCACCTTGCCCATACCAGAAGCAGTATTCTGATATTCATCGAGAACCTTGGAGTAATTCCACCCCTTGGTCTGATGCAAAGCATAATGAAGCGCATACGCCCGCTTTGTAACATCGCCCACCATGCCAACCTTCCGACCGGATAGGGCTCCACATCCGGCCTCCATATTATGCACCCCAAGCGGATACAGGCGCTGCACCTCACTCTGACTGTAGCCAGCAACCAGAGAGCCCAGAGCATCACCCACCATAAACCCGGCCCATGCGAGCTGAGCCTGGTGGCTACCGCGTGTAAGTGCAGGAGCTTCCACCTTCTCTGGCAAAGAAGGAAACAGCCTCTCCAGCCACGGACATTTCAGAGTCCGGGCCAGCTCGCTATGGTGCAGGAATGCGCCATGCGTATCAGCCTTTGCGCCATGACGCAGTAACAAGTCAACAATCCGACATACCACATCAAGCGGACGCTTGCTGGTCATGGCGAATTCCAGCACGGTATGCCCCATCAGGCTTCGCATATTCGGGTTTGCCCCCGCCTTCAGCAAAGCCTTTACAACCTCCACATTCCCCTGGCGCGCAGCCGCATGAAGCGGAGAGATATCATGCCGACAGTTGGGATTCACCCCCTTCGCCAGCAGCTCACGGATCTTTTGGGGGTTGTTTTTGTCAGTAGCCTGCAGTAGTTCGTATTGTCTTGCGGTCATCATCATATCGAGTATATTTGAGTTCTGTTTCAACTTTAGCACACTTTTTCGGGCGCCACCGTGAGGGTACGTCACAATCCAAACAAAAGGTCACCCACCGTCCACATCAACTATAGAATGTTGATTTTTAGGGCATTGCTTCCAGATATTCCAAATCACCCCATCGCTTCATGATTTATAATACCTAAAAATTAAGACAAATCTTTCACTTTTTTATCATACCTCTATTTTTTTCTTTCCGAGACTTGATCGATGGTAATACAAGACTATTACCAACAACCGGGATAGAGAAAATCACGACCTATTCGGCAAGAGACGGATGTAGCACCTCTCATTCACAGCACGAACCGCAACAACCAAGAACGGAGAATACTTTCTACTCTGTATACAAGGGCCAACATAGAATCAGCGATGGCTGCATTCATTCCACATCACCACTGAAAGAAATAATATCCACCAGAGCGCCTCAATCTCCGAGAACAGCGCCACCGTTTTCGTCCCGCAGTTCAATGCAGACGGCACCAGACACTCATAGTGCATATCGAAAAAACGCCCTGCAGCGCAGAGGCTGCAGGGCGTGAAGATGTTCTCTTATCTCTCTATCAGATGCGGTGCGGCAATTACTCTTCGGTAGCCTGTTGCTCAAGCGCACCGAACTTACCCTTACGGATCTGGCCCATCAGGCCATTGACGTGGCGGGTCCAGGAACTGTGGCTGGAGCAATAAGCACGGCCAATCTGGGCCACAGTCACACGGCCCTTGGCTCGGTATTTGGCAAGAATCTGAGCAAGGTCATTCACACACGCCTCCTTGCTCTCGTAGTTCCGCTGACCACGACGCCCCATGATGCCAGCCAGATTATTTCTGCGGCGGGCAGAATATGACGTTGCGTTAGCGGACTCGTGACGAATAATTGCCTCCATTAACACGGGGTCCACTCCATGTTTCGCGGCCGCATCGTTGATTGCAGGACGAAGGGCCGTTACGGTCTCGGCCATCGCACTGCACATCAGCATTATGCCGGTCAGAATTGTGATGGTAGATCTCATGCGGGGCGAAGTATACAGAAATTTATCAATTTGTCAATACTATAAATTCAAAAAAGTAAACTTTTCTTGAATATTAATTGTGCACAGCTCAAAATAATTGAGCACCGTATAAAATTAAAAATGGCGACAAAAGCACTTTTCAGCCCGGAGGGTATGTGCTATAATGCCGTGCATGCTGGAAGAGCTCAACACATACACCCTTGCCGTGAGCGAGGAAACGCCGTGGCTGCTGCCGCTGTGCTTTGCACTGTTCGGGGCATGCATAGGCTCGTTTCTGAATGTGGTCATCTATCGCATGCCACTGGGGCTGAGTGTGAATGAGCCGTCGCGCTCTTTCTGCCCGAACTGCAAGCGTGAAATACCGTGGTACCTGAATATACCGGTTGTGAGCTGGCTGGTACTGCGAGGGCGCAGTGCCTGCTGTGGCCAGCGCATCAGCGCGCGCTATTGTGTTGTTGAACTCCTCACCGCCCTGCTCTTTGCGGCCATTGCCTGGCAGTTTGCGGTTGACCCGCTGCCGGCGCAGGTGCTGCTGTGCGTATGGGGTGCAATCATGCTGGCCGTGCTCTGCATTGACTGGGAACAGATGATTGTACTGCCGGTGCTGACCAACACCGCTGCGGCCATCGGCGTGCTGACCGCCCTCTTTGCCCCGTGGCTGGTAGAGCCACAGGCGCTGGACTCAACAGACGGCCTGCTCCGGAGCCTGTGCGGTGCTGTTTTCGGCTATGTGTTGCTCAAATCTGTCGCGCTGATCGGGCGCCTGCTCTTCGGGCGCAAGCAAGAAAGCTACGAACAGCCTCGCGCTTGGCAGCTGCAACAGGCCGGCGATGATTTGGAGCTCAAAATCGGCGATTCTGTTTACCTGTGGAGTGAGCTCTTCATGGAAAGCGCCAACAGAGTCACCCTGACCCATGCCAGTATATCTGCAGCCGAGAAGGCAACGGACGGCGACATTACCTTCACCACCGAAACCGCTATTCTGGCGGACGGTACCATCATTGAGTTGGAAAAACATGAACGTTTGAGCGGGACCTGCCACGGCTTGAGCACCCGTAAAGAAGCCATGGGGAGTGGGGATGCCCTCATTGCCCTGAGCATCGGCGCCCTGTGTGGCTGGCAGGGGGTGCTTTTTGCGCTGGTTGCGGGGAGTTTTGCCGGCTTGCTGCAAGCGCTCATCGCCCGCATAGGCAGGGGGCAGCCCATGCCCTTCGGGCCGGCGTTCATCATCGGTTCCCTCATTTACCTCTTCTTCGGCAACACACTCATCAACTATTATCTCAGCAGCTTTGCATACTGAATCGATTATCAGAGTTCTTCTACTCACCGTGCTCATGACGGTGGGGTATACTGCTGCGGAAACGAAGGTGCAGCCCCGCCCCCATGATTTGGAAGGCATGTATACCCGCGCTGCCTACATACTCGATGCCCCCAACATCAGCAACATTCACGGCGTAACTGCCATGCTGGAGCGCTGTACCCAGTGGGGACACCCCTTGGCTGCCAATCTGCTACTCGATATTTACGAAGGTCGCCGCAAGGGGCTCGAGGCACAGCCTGAAAAAGCGGCTATGCTGGCGCATAATCTTGCTCAGGGCACACTGAAACTCGACCCGAACCACCCTGAATCCACTCGCGTGCAAAAGGAAAGCATGTACCGCTATGCCCTGTACTGTGAAAAAGGCTTCGGTCACAGCAAGTCCGAAAAAGAAGCCCTGCATTGGATGCTGAAAGCCGCCAACGCAGACGTAGGCCGCGCCCGCGTGGAATTGGCACGCTACCTGATGGTCAAGGGAAAACCCTATTCCGACCCGCGCACAGCGCTGAAACTCCTGCGAAGCCAGGCAAAGAAGGACCCGTACACCCCCAACGTGTTCTTTTACCTCGGGCATGCGTATATGTCAGGGCTGGGCTTACCGCGCCCTATGCCACAGCTGGCATTCGAATGTTACCAGATGGGTGAGAAGGTCAAAGATCACCGAGCCATTAACAATCTGGCCGCCATGTACGAGCGTGGCATTGTTGCCTCGCGCGACCTCTCCACCGCACTGCACCTCTACAAAAAAGCGGCAGACCTGGGCAACAAGGAAGCCTCTGCCAACATGCAGAGATTGGCCTACATCAAGGCCGAAATCGAAACAGGCACGCCCCATGCACTGAGGATTAACCATGCCACCATGCAGGTCATTGAACGCCTGCCCATCTCCAAGCGCATCAAGGAGCTGCTGGTAACCCCGCTCAAGAAACACTCTGAGCAAATACGTCGAAGCTTATGATGCAGGCAGCCCGTCAGGCCGTGGAATATGCGGCGCGCGCGCTGGGATTTTCCGATTTGGGAATAGCCCCGGCTCAGGTTGACCAAGGCCCCGGCCTGCAGAATTGGCTGGAGGAAGGGCAACATGCCGACATGGAATGGATGGTGCGCCACCTGCCCGCCCGCATGAACCCCGAACTTGTGCTGCCGGGGGTGCGCAGCGTCATCATGCTCACCTACGATTACCCCAGGACAGACGCCCGCAAAGTACCCGGCAAAATTGCCCGCTATGCCCAGGGGGAGGACTACCACAAGCTACTGGCCGGCAAACTTGCCGATTTGGACGAAACGCTCAGCTTTTACGGCGGGCAGCAGCGCTGCTTTACGGACTCCGGCCCGGTGAGCGAGCGTTTTTTTGCAGCACGCGCCGGCCTGGGGTGGATAGGTCGGAACGGGCTACTGGTTCGCCCTCGGGGTGGTTCATACTGTTTTCTGGCCAGCATACTCACCACACTGGAGCTGCCCTACGACAGCCCCATGCCCAACCACTGCGGCACCTGCCGACGCTGCGAACAGGCCTGCCCCACATCCGCTCTGCGCAACGGAGCATGCGATGCCCGCCGCTGCCTGTCCTACTGGACGATTGAAGCCAAACAGGAAATGCCCCCGGATATCCGCGCGGCTCAGGGTGAGCGCCTGTACGGCTGCGATGCCTGTCAGGAAGCCTGCCCATGGAATCGCCCTCGCCCCGGGGACAGAGCGATTGACCCGCATCTGCTCATGCCCGCCCCCTTTGCGGCCCTCAACCCGCAGGCGCTTTCCGAGCTGAGTCCGGCTGAGTTCGAACAACTTTTCGCCGGCACCCCCATTCGACGTATCGGCCTGCCACACCTGCAGACCAATGTCATAGGAATGACACCCCCTCCTCAACATAAATGTTAATGCGCCATACCGACACGGAAAATCCCATATTACTCGAACAGATGTGGCACTTCTGATGTCTCAATGGTAGAATAATCTCAGATATATGATGAACTTCATTTTCACACTCGCACAATATGCACCGTATTACACGGAAAGCTCGGGCTATGCCATGAACCAGGGCTCCGGCATGTACAGTGGCATCAGCATCATCGGTGTCGGCCTCATATTGCTGGCCGGATTGATTGGCGGCATTGTTCAGAGCCGCATGCAGGCAAGTGTCAAGAAATACTCTGCAGAACCCGCTCCCCTCACCGGAGCTCAGGTCGCACGCCGTATGCTCGACAGTTACGGCCTGCACCATGTGCAGATCACTCACACCTCGGGAGCTCTGACCGACCACTATAACCCCGCTAACCACACCGTCAACCTGAGCGATACCGTATATGCCCAAGCCACAGTTGCCGCCATGGCAGTAGCCGCGCATGAGTGCGGGCACGCCGTGCAGCACGCCCAGAGCTATGCTTGGCTGACCCTGCGCAGTGAGCTGGTACCGCTCGTCAATATCGGTTCACGACTGGGCCAACTTGTACTGCTGGCAGGCCTTGCCTTGGTAGCCATGGGCTCCGGCACCACCGTGGCATGGATTGGTCTAGCTCTCTTTGCCACGACCACCGTATTTGCGCTGGTAACCCTGCCGGTGGAGTTCGATGCATCGCGCCGTGCTCTGGCATGGATGGAACAGTCCGGGCTGGCCAGTCGCGCCATGCACGGTCAGGCAGGCACCGCGCTGCGCTGGGCTGCCATGACTTACGTTGCCGCAGCACTGTCCTCCATCGCCATGCTGGTCTACTATGTGCTCATACTGCTCAATGCCCGCAGCAGAGAGTAAGCCCTTTCACCCATCAACTCCCATTCATCATGAAACAATCAATCCTTGCCAGCCTGCTACTGACAGGCATGTTGCTGCCGCAAGTCCCGGCCAACGAACTGCCACCCAGCGACGTCACCCCGTACGACCTGCTCAGCCCCCGTCAACACGCCGACCTCTATCTTAATCTGGTCACGCTTATCTACAGCGAGCTTATTCCCCTGCAGGACAGCGTAACAGATAGCGCCAATGCTGCTCAGGTAGCTCCCAAAATCGAAGCCCTGCACAGCAGACTGAACCTGGCTATCAGCCATATGCAGTCGAACCCCGACATGGCTCGCGAAGTAGCCCATCTGCTGCAGAGCAATCCCGCCAGACAAAAGCGCTACCAAGAATTACAGCAACGTTTTATCACCAGCTGGCAGCGCTGCCTGCAAACCGGGCTCATCTCCGGTCGTGAGTTCAATCGCTACCGCGACATAACAGATACAAGACTCATAGACACAGCCGAATGAACAAAAAACAGCTGCTCGAACATATTCGCCATGCTTTGGGTGGAACCGCCACCCAAAGTGCAGCTGAGTTGGCACTACAGGCCGTAACGCGGGCCATTCAGGATGGACTGAGGGAAGACGGCGAAGTCAAACTGGCGCGTTTCGGCACCTTCCGCATGCGACAGGTTGCAGCCAGACGCTTGCTCTTGCCCGGTAGTGGCGAGCCCATGCTGCTGCCATCCCGCAAGGTCCTGCGCTTCATTCCCCCTACGCAGCCACGCGAAAAAAATCTTTAAGACACACTACAGACTTCACAACGAGTGTAATAAGGTAGAAAATAGGTACGTATGAAACGTTCTCTGCTCAGGCTCCTGCTCCTCTGTACTCCGGCTGTATTTTTACTGACGGGCTGCGGGGAGTCTGAGACAGACAAAGCGGAACGCGCCGCACGATTCACCACGGCGACCAAGCCTGCCCCCAATCCCCAGCGAGAACCGATTGAGGAACTGATACGCAAGGATTTGGACATACAGACCGGGCTCCCCGGAGCCCCCAAATATGAGCTCTACAGCGAGTATAAGGGCGAGGATATACGTCAGGTTACCGGGGTATCCGGCCGCAGTCTGCTGTTGGTATTCACCGCCCCTTGGTGTACCCACAGCGATAACATGCGCAGTGCCATGAAGGAACTTGCCGAGAAGGAACAAGGCGGCGTACAGGTGGTAGAGGTGAATGCCGATGCCTTCCCTGTGCTGGCCGAAGAGTTCGCCATCACCAAGGTTCCCACAGCTATTTTATACACGGAAGGCATTAAGCTGCGAACCATCGAAGGTGCCCGCACCACGCAAGAACTGCAGAACTTCATTCGCAAAGTCCTTACCCGAAACGAGGAGTAAACTATTTTCAACAAACATCACCAGAACATCACAGAACACCATGCGATTCCTGACAGGATTACAGCCCAGCGGTCAGCTCCACATCGGTAATTACTTCGGCGCTATCAAGCCCGCCGTTGAATTGCAGGAGAAGGGAGAGGCCTTCTACTTCATTGCCAACTATCACGCCATGACCACCATGGAGAGTGCGGCAAAACTGCGCGAGAATACCATCAATCTGGCCATTGACTTCCTGGCCTGCGGCCTCGACCCCAAAAAGGCCGTTCTCTTCTCGCAGTCAGCAGTGCCCGAGGTAAATGAACTGGCTTGGATTCTTTCCACCGTCTGCCCCATGGGTCTGCTGGAGCGCTGCCATTCCTACAAGGACAAGATTGCCAAGGGTTTCTCCCCCAATCACGCACTCTTTGCCTACCCCGCCCTCATGGCTGCGGACATTCTGCTCTACAACAGCGATGCCGTGCCCGTGGGTAAAGACCAGAAACAACACCTCGAGGTAACCCGCGACCTCGCCGGTAAGATTAACGACACCTTCGGTGCTGACATCTTCAAGCTGCCCGAGGCTATCATCAGCGAAGTAACAGCCGTGGTGCCGGGCCTTGATGGTCAGAAGATGAGCAAGAGCTATGGCAATACCCTGCCCATTTTCGGCGAGGAAAAGCCCCTGCGTAAACTGATTAACAAGAAGATTGTGACAGATGCCACTCCGCTTGAAGATCCCAAACCCACCGAGGGCTCGGTCATTCTGGCCATCTACAAACTGTTCGCCACGGCTGAGCAGTATGATGAAATGGTGGCAGCTCACCGGCGCGGTGGCGTAGGCTACGGTCAGTTCAAGAAAGACGTGTTCGAGGCCTACTGGGAGTACTTCCGCTCTGCCCGCGAAAAGCGCGAGTGGATTGTAGCCAATCCCGACTACGTGCAGCAGGTGCTTACCGATGGTGCCACCCGCGCCCGCGAAGAGGCAGCCAAGACAATGACCCGCCTGCGCGAGGCCGTAGGTCTGGTATGGCACTGATGGAACTCTGCTGCAAAGAACAATATATTGCTAAGCCCCGCTTCGGCGGGGCTTTTTGCATCACAGATTCACCGGCTCAAAGTTGAGCGCTTCCTGCTCAGCCGTTCGCGCGGCATTCAGCATCTGCCCTGCGGCTTTGTGCCCGGCATCGGCGGCTTTCTGCCACCATTGCATGGCAGCCTCGTGGTCCTGCGGGATTCCCTGATAGCCATGGTAGAGCATCATACCATAGCGGAATTGAGCCCGGGGGTCACCGGCCTCCGCCGCTCTGTATATGCGCTCATGAAAATTGAGTAGCTCACGGGTCTGCACCTCGGGTGGCAAATCAGACTCCCCCGGAACACGACGTTGTACTGACGGACGCTCTATGGTCTGCGGGGCCTCCCTGCCGGCGTAGCTGATAAACCAGGGAATCATGACAGCCGCACATAAACCGTAGAATATCATGAAGTTCAGAATCCCCGTATCATCCACGGGTTTCAGCGAAAAAAGACGGGGAACACGAGTACCGCGGCGCGCACCATCACGACGGCGCCCCCTCCTCTGCGCACGCCGTTCATAAGCATGGCGCACGGAAACTCTCACTCGGGGATGGGCAGCCATACGAGCCAGCTCCGGAGCCATGCGCAAGCGCTCCTGGCGCTCCAGCCAAGCATCGTAATCCGCCCTGCGCTCCGGCTCTCCCAGAGTACGATACGCCTCGGCCACCAGCTTAAAACGCTCCTCGGCCGCAGGATTACCCGGATTGAGGTCGGGATGATACAGTCTGGCCTGACGACGGTAGGCAAGCTTGACTTCTGCAGCCGTTGCCCCGCGTGTAATGTCCAGAAGCTGGTAATAATCCATCCGCATCGAGCAAAGTTTAACACAGGCACCGCTACAAGAAAAGGCGAAAGTGCAGAATTATCTTTACAACTCTGTTACAACTGCTATACTGACAGACAGGAGAAACGCCACCATGCACGTACCTCGCAGTGACAGAAGTCTGGATTTCATCGCCCGCGGTTGCAGCCCCATCACTCTGTTGCTGCATATCCCCGTGGTTATTCTGGTCATTCTGTTCGGGCTGAGTATTGCAAATCCTTTCGTTGCTGCCAGCGTAACCACATGGGTTGTTTACATAGGTGACTTGCTCAACTGTCGCCCCGAAACCGTTCTGCTGCTGGGGGCTGTTGTTCCTATGCTGCATGCCCTGTTGCAGCACCGCAATCGCCGTCAAGGAATCGGTGGCGGTCGCATTACCCTCTACATGGGGGTGTACCTTGCCCCTGTGGCCTTTGCCTGCCTGTATTACATCGGGCTGTCCATTACAGTCAGCATGCCGATGTCGGGTGTGGAGCTCATTCCCTGCCCGGCACCATTCTCTGCGCCATATTGATAAGTCGATGCTCCGGCACCCAGCCCAGGGCGCGAAGGGTATCGGCACTGATAGTGGCTGAGGTATAGCTACGGCGCCCGGGAAGTGACTCTGCCTGCGATGCCGGTATGCCGGTCACACGCTCCAGCTCAGCATATATCTGAGACTTGGTGAATGATTCCCCGCATACATCGCAGCACCCGCTGACCTCTTGCTCGGCCAACAACATGAGAGCAGCAGCGGCATCCTCAACATGCACATAATTGAGCACGCGCTCAGAAGGGCCGGCTAACTTGGGTTCACCGGCGATATGACGGCGCAGCAATTCGCAACGACCGGGCCCATAGAGTGGCACCAAGCGCGCCACACAGCCCCCGAACGACAGGACCTTACGTTCACATTCAGCCAATACAGCAGTACGCTCGTTGGCAGCTCCATATAAAGAAGAAGAAGAGCAGAAAATGCAATTTTGCAACAGATGAGCTGCTGCCAGATTCTGAACGGTCTGCAGATAACAATGGCAGTAATCCTCAACCGAACCTCCACGGGTGGAAAGGCAACAGAAGATAACAGACGGGCGACCACCCCCAAGTGTGACCGCCTGCGCAATGGTATCGGGCACCGAGGCATCGGCACACACATCTGCGCCCTGTTCCGCGCAATCGATACTCAGAACCTGAGCCCCGGCCTCCCGGCATTTTTCAGCGAGAGTTTTCCCCAGAAAGCCGTAGCCCAGAATCCACACTCGCTGGCCACATAGCATCATTCAGCGCAGCGATTGTTGAAAATCAATTCAGCAAGTTCCAAATCGCCCGGAAGGGTAATTTTGAGATTGGGACCGACCTGCACCAGTCGGGTAGGAATGCCGAGGGTCTCCATAGCGCTCACCTCATCGGTGACAACCAGTCCCTGCTCCGCCACGCAGGTATAGGCACGGCGCAGTAGCTCGATATCAAAAATCTGGGGAGTTTCCATACCCCACAGGCAATCGCGGCTTACCTTTTCAGGCAGGCTCAGGCCGTCTGCATCGGCACGCTTGAGTGTATCCACCACCGGGTGAGCGCAAGCAGCTGCACCGGTCTGAGCTGCAGCAGCCAGACAGGCACGTATGCCCTGCGGGGAAATGAGCGGACGGGCGCCATCGTGCACAGCTACCCAGCGGGTATCTGCCGGCAGAGCGGCAAGCCCGGCCGCAACGGAATCCTGACGCTCAGCACCGCCATCAACACGCAGCACCGGCACGGAGTAAGTGGCATCTGCCAAACCTACAGCCTGCCAGCGCTCTTCAGGGCACACCACCACCACGCAGGCGCAACCGGCCTCGACAAAGGCCTGCACACTGCGGCACAACACCGGCTCCCCCGCAAGCGGAGCTGCCAGCTTGTCAAATCCGGCGCGGCGGGAACTGCCCGCGGCTACGATAACGGCACTGAACATAAAGAAGAATTAAGCCAGACGTGAACCCACCAGCTTGGAGAGCAGCTTGCCGGGAGCAGCACCGGCTGTGCGAGCCTGCATCTCCTTCATCACGCGCCCCATATCCTTCTTGGTTGTGGCGCCCAGTTCGGCAATCACAGCCTCGAGGATAGGCAGTACCTCGGCCTCGGACATTTCGGCGGGCAGGAACACGGTGAGGGCCTTGATTTCGGCCTGCTCCTTCTCAGAGAGTTCAGGGCGACCGGCCTTCTCATACATAGCTATGGCATCCTCGCGCTGCTTAATCTGCTTGCGCACCACATTCTGAGCCTCATTATCAGACAGCAATTCCTGTGCATTACCCTTGGCTACCTGGGCATTCTGCAGCGCAGCCTTCAAACTGCGTAATGCACCGAGGGTAACCGTATCCTTACCCAGCATGGCCGCCTTCATACCGGCCGTAATCTGATCATATATTGTATTCATAGCGGTTCTATTCTACTCACATCTCAGCAGTCAGGCAAGGAAAAACACCCAAGCTGACTGCTGATTATGACAAATTAACGGCTCTTGCTATCAGCGAAGCATGTTGAGCGCTCTCTCCGTGGCAGCCAGAGCAGCAACGACGTCTTCCTCTGTATTGTAAGCAGCAAAGGAATAGCGGGTTGTGCCGGTGGTGCCGAGGTACTGCATGAGCGGCTGGCAGCAGTGGTGCCCCGTACGCACAGCAATACCCATCTGGTCCAACAGGGTGCCGAGGTCATAGTGATGCACACCGGGAACGAGTATGGAAATGAGCGCACCACGGCCCTCGCGAGGACCGAGTATATCAATACCACCGAGTGCGGTCAGACCATCGTAGAGCGAACGAGTAAGCTGCTGCTCATGGGCATCTATCGCATCCAGCCCCTTGCTCTGCACATAATCAAGAGCAGCGGCCAACACGATATTGCCACAGATATTGGGGGTGCCGGCCTCGTACTTAAACGGCAGCTCATTGTAGGTGGTACCGGTGAACGATACTTCCTTAATCATTTCACCACCACCGAGCCAAGGCGGCAGCTGAGCCAGCAGTTCCTCCCTGCCCCAAAGAGCGCCGGTACCGGTGGGAGCATAGACCTTGTGACCGGAGAATACGTAGAAATCGCAGCCCAGAGCCTGTACATCCACCACCGTGTGAGCCGTACTCTGAGCGCCATCAACCAGGAAAATGCAGTCGGGGCGGTTCTGTTTGGCCGCCTCAATCATGCGCGGGATAGGATTAATCACCCCCAGAGCATTGGAAATATAGGGAGCCGCTACGATGCGCGTGCGGGGATTGAGCATGTCGAGATATGCCCCCATATCAAAGGTCAGTTCAGGAGTAAGGGGAATCGGGCGCAGCACGGCTCCTGTCCTTTCGCAGAGCATCTGCCACGGCACAATGTTGGAATGGTGGGAGTCTGTCGTGACCAATATCTCATCCCCCTCGCGAACAAGCCCCGAGAGAGCAAGCACCTGAGATACCAAATTGATACCGGCAGTACAACCGGAAGTGAAGACAATCTCACGCTCCGAAGCAGCGTGAAGAAAGTTCGCCACAGTGCTGCGAGCCTGCTCATGTTGCTCCGTAGCCAAACGGCTGAGATAGTGAGCACCGCGGTGAATGTTGGAATTGACTTTTTCGTAATAATCGAGCTCAGCCTGCAACACGCAGGTGGGTTTCTGGGTGGTGGCGGCGTTGTCGAGGTAGACGAGTGGGCGCTTGCCGATACGGGTGGCAAGAATGGGGAACTCTGAGGTCATGTATTTGCTATATGTAAAATCAATGAATGCCGCGGATGTGGTCAACCATGCGGTGGGCCTGCTCCGGCACATACTCCTTCCAAGTGTTGTCACCCTCGTTAATCATGCGAATGATGTCGCGCGGGGTCTGGAAAAGGAGTTTCTGGTTGAAATAAGGCACGGAAATAATATCGCCATTGTCCAGCAGGTACTTGTAGAGGTAGGTGTACTTATCGGGGGCCTCGTACGTGCCGGCGGTCACAAACTCGCCTGTACGACGGTTAATCCACGGCGTGACGTAAAGTTTGGTGCGGTTGAGGAACAGGCTGCCCATGTCGGAAAGAATGCCACCGGGGCTATCGGTCGCCCACTTGTCCTTGTACAGCTCATTGAGCAGGCCTATGGACAGCGCAATGGCAATGGGTTCGCGGGTGAACTGATTGAGCAGAGCAGACAAGCGGTGGAAGTGAGTGATATTGGTTACCATCACCGTCTTGCCACAGGCGGCCAAGGCGTCTGCACGGTCGATGAAATCGAGCAAATCCACCTCCTTACCATCCCCACGCAGCAGGTTTGACAATGATATCTCACAAATGTCGACCACGCGCTCATGCTGAGCCTCGGGCAAGCTCTCATTGAACTTGGCTCGCACGGCATCCATCATTTCCAAGTGGATATTGCAGAGGGGCAGGAAACTGCCACGCATCAGCACAATGGGGCGCTTGTAAAGGAAATCGGCCGGCTGAGCCACCGTGCCATCGGGGCAGAAAAGCGTAGCCTGGCTCAGGCCGCTGCGTACCAGCTGCAAGGCCAGAATGCGGTTATCGAACATGCCGAAACCATTGCCGGAAAAGCGCATGAAGTCGATTTCAAACATGCTGCGATCCAGATTATCGCCCACACTCTGTACGAACTCATCCATGTGCTCGCGCTTATAGAACAGCGCATACAACAAGTTCACGCCCAGTACCCCCAGAATACGCATCTGCACATCATGATCCGGCACCAGCAGGCGGACGTGCATCACAAAATCACTGGGCTCAGCCTGCGGGCGCAACTGGAAACGCACACCGATCCATGCGCTCCAAGGGCCGTTGTCACGGTAACCCTTGCACTTAACCGTGTTGCAGAACGAAAAGAAACAACTCTCTGCACCGCGCTTCTCACCTAAACGGTTGATGAGCTGAGTATACTCATAGTCCATCATCTGCACCAAGCGCTCCTGAGATACATATCGACGCACCGGACCATAGAGCGTATCACTCACGGTCATGTCGTAGGCCGATATGGTTTTGGCTACGGTACCCGCCGCTCCGGATGAACGGAAGAACCAGTTGGCGGTCTCCTGACCGGCACCAATCTCTGCAAAAGTACCATAAAAAGACTTGTCCATATTGATGCGGAAAGCCTTCTCCTGAGTAGCGGCAAGAGTTTGAGTATCTGTTGACATGACGTTGAAATGGGGATTAAATAGGCAGGGGCAGAACCGGCAGAGTACGCATGGGGCGCGGGTACGGCAGAGGAATGGTGTTATCGATACCGGGTTGGTCGGTCTCCTCGGCAACATCATCCATGGAAAGGTCTACGTCATCTGTGCCGCCGGTATTGGCCTGAGCCAAATCGTCCGCGTTTTTGTACCTCGGGTTGAGAGTCGTGATACAACCGTAGGGGTCATCCCCCTGCAGTGCTGCGGATTTCGGCAGAACCGGCACCACCGGCAGCACTCGGGTAGAACCGGTACTGCTAGAGCCAACCTCCAAGAAGTCACCGAGGGAAGGACTACCATCGCCGTGCACCGAGCAGGAACTGAGTGTAACATCCCCCTTGGGGAAGAACTCGCGGTAAGTGGGGCGCACATACACCGGCTTGCCGTCTTTCATACTGCTCTCGAAGCAGAAATTGGTGGCAAGATGCCCCGAGGAAAGGCAGATTTCCACCTCCTCTGTATCCGCCGGTGGATTGAGGTCAGTATTCGGGAAGCGCCCCTCAGCAGCTTTGAACACAGCGCCGAGCACCGGTGCGCAGGTATCGCTGGCAAAGGCTTCGGGATATATAGCGGAGTGGTCGTTGAGGAAGCCCATCCAGATACCGCAGGTCACGTCGGCATCGTAGCCGAAGAGCGAGGTATCGGCGAAGTCGTAATTCGTACCGCTCTTTACACCACCCTTGAAAGAATCGGGCAGGAAAGGTCTTACGCGGGCAGCAGAGCCGGAGGTAAGGCTCTCGCGCATAATGGAGTGCAAACGGAATGCCGTACAGGGAGTCGTACTGTTGATATGTTTGCGGGACAGATCATTGGGGTTCTGCCAGAGCACCTTACCATTGCTGTCGGTAATCTTGCTCACAATATAGGGCACAACCGGGCGGCTGCCACAATTCGGGAAAACGGTATAAGCAAGCACCATTTCACGCAGCGACATGGGCTCCGTACCCAGATAAACACGCGGGTAGTACTGCGGGCGGGCCTCCGTACTCTTCGCGTTGCGCACCGGCGGGGTTATACCCACATTGGTCAATGTGTTGACAAAGGGTTTTGCAGCAAGTTTGGGATTGGAACTCAGGGCAATACCCAATCGGGCAGATGCCGCAATCTTGGACCAGCAAAGGGCCTGACGAGCGGTTACGGAATCGAGATAGCGCCCCTTCTCCACCTCCATACCCCATTCACCGAGAATACCTTCGGTACCACCGATACCGGCCAGACGATTATCGAGAGCGTCATCCACCAAACGCGAGCACGGGGAATAGCCGTTCTCAAAAGCGCACATATAAAGGAACGGCAGCAAGGCCGTACCCACCGGGCGTCGACCGTTCTCGATGAAATCGTAGTTATCGCGCTCGAAACTGCGACCTGCCACATACACGAGAGTCGCGCCCGTCTTATTATCAACGGCATAGACAGCGCCATCAAGGTAACGGTGTTTAGCAGCATCGGGGTGGGCTGTATCGTCAAAGCGCACGTGCTTGTAGTCCTTTCGGCTTTCAATCGCACGCAGCTGGTCATTGAGAGCCTGCTCAGCAGCCTGCTGCATGTCGCGGTCGATAGTGGTGTATACCTTCAGACCGGCGCTTTTCACGATTTCCTCGCCTCGCTTGGGATCCTGGAAAATATCGATAGCCTGCTGTTGCACGAGGGCATGCAAATGGCTCGTCTGACGACGCAGGGGCTTGGGATTCAGCACAAGCGGCTGATCTTTCAAGCGCTCAGCTTCCTCAAGTGTAAGATATTTGAGGCGCTGCATACGATCAATCACGTCGTTGCGCCACTTATAATTGAGGTCGAAATTGCGGATAGGATTGTAGTTCTCGGGGTTTTTAATGAGTGCTGCAATACTGGCACTCTCGCGCACGGTCAGGTCAGCCGGCTCCTTGCCGAAATAACCCAGCGCAGCGGCACGTATACCATAGTAGCCCCTACCGAAGTAGATTCGGTTGAGGTAGAACTCCATAATCTGGCGCTTGTCGTATTTTTCCTCAATACGCATAGCCAGAAAGATTTCCACAATCTTACGCTCGTAGCGACTACCACCACGGGCCTTGGTACGGCGCTCCAAATCGTAGGCGTTTCGCGCAAGCTGCTGGGTGATGGTGGATGCACCCTGATTAGCGCCGCCGGCAGCCAAGGCCTCTCGCGCAGCACGAATAATACCGATGGGGTCAAAGCCCTTATGGGTCCAGAAGGTTTTGTCCTCCTGTGCCACGAGGGCATCAATCATGCTGCGGGAAATCTTGTCGTATGTGACGTAGCTTCGGTTTTCATCGAAAATACGCCCGATTTCGCGACCTTCTCGGTCGTAAATGATACAGGGATGGTCAAGGTTGTTGATATCCTCGAGGTCGAACTCCGCAGCCCACTTCTGATATTTGGCGGTAAAGATATTGAAGCCCACGTACCCGGCTACACCACACATGAGCGTGAAGACAGAGCAGACGATGAAGAAGCGCAGAAGAAAACGCTTCCACCAGCTGCCGGCACGCGCAGCCTCCTCACGGCGCGGGGCGTGATTTCGCCTGCGAGTCTCGGCAGCTTTGCGCCTGTTCTGGTATTCATCGAGGTCGTCCATACTCTCTGTGTGGATAGAATATCACAAGCCCCTGTGTTTTTCAAGGCACAAATGGAATGAGGGCGTCAGTTTTTAGGCATCATTCTGCGAGCGCGGACATAGATAAGCCCAATCAGGCAAAGAAGTGCCACAATTACACCGATTCCCGTTGCCACGCCAATCGGCAGACAGATGGCGCAGTCCGGTGCATGGAGCAGATAAGTCGTGCACATGGTGGTCATAAAGACAGCCGGTATGGTAACAATCCAGTGCCAACGACCTCGCATGCGCAAGAGCACAGCCACACTCCAGAGGGTGAAACAGGCTAAGGTCTGGTTAGCCCACCCGAAATATCGCCAGATAACGCTGAAATCCACATTCGTAATGATGATTACACCGACAAACATCGGCACCGCAATCAGCAGACGACGGGCAACCGTCTTCTGGCTCATCTTGAAGATGTCTGCCACCATCAATCGACAACAGCGCATGGCAGTGTCGCCACTGGTAATGGGAAGTACAACTACCCCCAGCACAGCAATGACAGCCCCGATCGGCCCCAGCAGGGTGGAGCAAGCCTGATTGACAGCCGTTGCGGGGCTGACTGCCAGCAATTGATGGAAGGGGACACCCGTTCCGCCATCTTGGAGCAACTGCGGAGCGAGTTTTCCGGCGGAATCGGCCACCAGAGCATAATCTGTCACAAAATCACGCATACTCAGACCTACGGCACACCAGATGAGGGCCACCAGACCTTCCATGACCATGGCACCGTAAAAGACAGGACGCAAATCGCGAGACTTCTGCAGGCAGCGCACCATCAAGGGACTCTGCGTGGCATGGAAACCGGATATGGCACCGCAGGCAATCGTCACAAATATCATGGGCCATATACTCAGGTCGGAGGGATGCACGTTGGTCATCACATCGAGATTAGGCAATACCTCCACCTCGGAAGACAGGGGCAACATGACAGCCAAGCCCACAGCCATAAAAATAAACAGTGCACCGAAGTACGGGTAGACCTTGCCGATGATAACATCGATAGGCAGGATGGTGGCAAGGAAATAGTAGAGCAGAATGATAACACACCACCAAGTCACCGAAAGACCACTCATCATAGCATGCAGCATACCGGCCGGGCCCAAGGTGAAAACCACGCCCACCAGTAACATGAGCATAATGCAGAGCCCACGCATCACAGTGTGAGCTGATTTGCCCAGATAGCGACCGACCAATTCCGGAAGGTTTTCACCATCGTACTCAGCAGAAGCAGCGGCTGCCATGAAGTCATGAACCGCACCGGCAATCAGGCAGCCCAGAACTATCCACACCAGAGCGACTGGGCCGAACAGACACCCCGCAAAGGCACCGAATACAGGCCCCAACCCGGCAATATTCAGCAGCTGTACCATGAAGATACGCCAAGTCGGCATAGCCACATAGTCCACACCATCGGCCATGCGCTCGCAGGGCATGAGCATTTTGAAATTAACGCCATATACACGCTCAGCTACCTTGCCGTATACAAGGTAGCCGAGCACTAACAAAATCGCACAGGCAAAAAATGCCGCAAGACCTGTCATAATATTTTAATTTCCTGTTTTTTCAGTAGACCCCATCGCGGTATTTCCCTTACCTTTACCGCCCGCAGAACCGGCAGCGGTGGCCGGCTGTGCAGCAGCATTTTTCTCCATGGGTACAACCCAACGTTCAATGGCGCCCTCAGCGTATGCCCCGTATATGGAGGTGGGGTCGATATTGCGCATTTCCGTGTAGATAGCACGCAGACGGGCAGCAGAGCCACCATTGCGACGCACATGACCGGAATAGGCAGCAATAATCTCCTGGCGCTGACGGCGGGAATAATAGCCATCGGCTATCACGGAACGCACGTACTTGTGCGCGGCCTCCAAGCTCATGGTCTGCATCTTCTGCCCGACCTCGAGCATACCGGTTGCATTGGTAGCCAAACTTCCCAGACCGGTCTGAACACCTTCGCCCAAGGGGTTACCGGGCATGCGGACGTCCTTCATGTCAGCGGCCTCTGCCAAGAAGGTAATCTGGCGCTTACCTTTGGCACCACGAGCCTTCTTGAGCAATTTTTCCTGCTCTACATAGTCGTCGATGATGCGCTCGAGGTACTTACCGGCAGTCTCAGCATCCTTCATCTGGTCAGCCCCCTGCACCACACCACGCAGCGTACCGGAGCCGTCGACTACAGCCAGACAGGGGTAGCTCCATATACCACCGGGCAGGCCGGCATCGCCCATGACCTTCTTATACTCGCGCATCTCTTTCTCGTTGGGCAGCTGGTAAATAGGCACATCGAGGAATACTGCACCGCGAGCATAACGCATAATCTCGCGCTTTTTGACAAACTTCTCGTGCAACTCTTCACTCACCTTATCATAGTTGGCGCCGTAGCAAAAGAGCACTACCGGTTTACGGTCACTCGCCTTGGCAAGCGCACTCTGATATTCAGCAGCACTGAGCACCGGAGCCGTTGCAATGCCCAGCATCAAAAGAACGGATAAAAGTTTTTTCAACATGGCTTTTACAAATAAGAGTTAATCAGTTTTATTTCTTATCGCTCTTTTTCTCCTTGAGCAGCTTACCATAAACATAGAAACCGACAACGCTGGATTCCCACTTGTCACCCTCGCGCAACAGACGTACAAATCGGGCACAGGGCGCGGCATCTCGCAAGTCGCAGCGAATCACAGCACCGGATATCTCGCACTTGGCGCGTACCGGGTCCCAGTTCTGGCCATCGTCGGACACCTCGACCTTAAAGTCTCGGTCGCGACGGGCATTCTCGCCGAACAGACATACCAGACCGCTCAGCTGGGAGTTATCCTCCAGCTCAAGAGTCATGCCGGAGTTACCTTCGAACTTAGCAGGGATGTTACCACCGGTCTTCTGCAGCACGGCCCAGTGCAGGCAGCAGTGCGGCATCTGCCCCGGGGAAAGTGTGGTTGCGGTGCGGATGATACCCTTGGCGGAAACAATCTTACCGGGGAACGCACGGAACTTAAACTTGTTCTTGGGGAACATCTTCTTGCACTTGCGGCTGGCCAGCTTACCAATAGCCTGGAAAGTACGCTTATCGCCATTGGTGGCGGCGGTATAAATAGCCTCGCCCAAGGCACCCCACGTGGCATCGATAGTCTTCTTGGTTGTGCGGGCGCGGCTCATGGTCTTCACCACCAGCTCACTGAACTCCTCCTGCAGCTTCTCATTCTCGGCATCGGAGCCGGGAACAGAGGCGATGAAATCCAAGCCCCAAGCAAGAACAGCACCGGAATAGTCGGGCTTATCCATCAGGGTATTGAGAGCCTCTTTCATGTAGGCAAGCTGCTCTTCGGGATTGGGGCAACCGGACATGTGAGCGGTAAGGAGCGGAGCAATATCCCAGCGATTGGTACCAAAGGTCTTGCACTTCTTGAAGAAGGCGGCGAACATCTTGTTACGCTCGCGGCGGTTGGGCTCCAGCGGCAACAGGTGGGGGTACACGTAGCGACTGAGCAGCGTGGCTGCACAGTTATGGAACTTCACAGCCATGGTTTCCACCACCCTGTCGTGCATCTCCTTCCACTTTTCCTTATTCTGCGGTGCTTTCTGCTTAAGATAAGAAGCATAGGCAACCCAGGCCGGCCAGTTAAGGGGCTGGGAAACAACGGCGGCATCGAAACATTCGATAGCACTCTTCATCATGCGACGGGAGGCCAGCAACTCGGCCAAAGCCACCAACTCATCGGACACCATGGTCTTGTTGCGCTCAGTATAGAGGTCCTGCATGAGAATGAGGAAGTCCCAATCATGCATACCCCAGAAGGTCTTATGCATACCGTGCTGCCAATAAATGGAGTAGCCCTTACGCCATTCGGTGCCCACACGCACAACATAAGCGCAGTGACCGGGTTCGCCCATGGTCATAGCCGGCAAACCGGAAGCCAGAGCACCATAAGCACCATAGTGAGAGCAAGCGCCACACACGCCACCGATTTCGCGGTGAGCCCATGCGGTGGTATTCTTGGTATAGTTCAGAATGGGGCCAAGGTAATCACCCGAGAACACGGAGTCACCGGCAACATTGCGCAGGCGGTAAACAAGCTGGCCACTGGCGCCCAAGTACCCCTCCACGGGCAGACGCACGTTATCGCGCTGCCAAGCCAGAGACTGCGGGCTGCCCCAGCCACCGGGTTCTTTACAACCGGTCACAAGACGGGTTTCCCAGTATGCCAGATCATTGAAGAGGATATTGAGCTTACCGGCCTGATAGCTGCTGAAGTAGTATGCAAAGCGGGCCAGCATATCCTTCTCGGAGTAGCGCTCGCGAGCAAACTCTGTTGCGGTTGTAGCAGCGATACGGCGAGTAACCGGGTCCTGCATATCTTCCGAGTACAGGGAATAAATCTTGGCGAGGTAAATCAGCCCCTGCCCCAATCGATCAGTCGGACCGGAGAAAACAACACCGTTAATCCAATCCAAATCACTGGAAAGCTCGAACAGCAGAGCTGAACCCATCTTCTGCTCCGCGACCTTACGGATCCCCTCATAACCGACCTTACGAATAAGGGTTATGCGAGCGAGGTCCAAACGGTTAGCCGGCTCTGCAAGGAACGCCCAGATTGCCTCTTCCTTCCCATCCCCAATCTTACCGAGTACGCGCTCCAGCAAATCCTTGTAAATGATATCGGGCTGCTTCCATGCATCGGGGGCGAAATCTTCGCTGCGAAATCCGGTCTTGCCACCTTCTTTCTTTTCCAACTTATCGTACGCACTGACCAGTTTTTTGGTATTGCGCTCAATAGAACCATTTCGAGCCGAGGTGCACACACCGGGCACAACATCCTGACCGGGCAGCAGCGGAATATCTGCCTCGGCAATCTCTTTGAGCGGTGCGGGCGGTTGTTCCTTGGGCATGAAGGAATCGGGGTCGCGCTCCACCAGCCCGGAGCCATCGTCGGTACCTTCCCAGGCGCTCTCATCTTCCTCGTCGACATCCATGGAGGCCATGTCCGAATCATTGGCGCTGACATCGCCGCCTTCATCAATAATCACACCCTGAACCGGGGTAGAGTCTTCTACGGTGTCGTCCTCCACGGGTGTGTTGTTGTCCGGGGTAGTCACTGTTGCCACCGGTGCTTTCTGAGCCGGTGGTGCTGTTGCTATCTCATACACCCAGGAGGCAAGATAGCCGCCTACCATGGCGCTCAGCACAAAAGAGAGTAGTTTGACCAGATTAGTTGACATATAATGTAAAGTGTGTTGAAAATTTTCAGTTTAGTTGGAACAGCGAGCCTTCACTACCGCCAAAGTTTTCCCTGCCTTGTGAGCAATAAGGGAGTCAGGATGCTGAAGCAACTCCTCTAATAAAGGCATACATTTCGTCGTCCCGTAATCCTCAAAGTACAACATTGCTGCATCAAGAGTCTGCAGAGACGACTGAGCATTTACCTGTTTCAAGATGGAGTCCTCCACCTTGTTTCCGAGAAATTCAACCATCGACTTCCAGGCAATCGGATTGGCGACCCACATCTGAACGACCGGTTCAACCATGCCATCCGGATCTTCCTCTATAAGGCGTTGTACAACTCTCGGGGAAAGACCGAGGCCCGATGAATGTGCATCATTATAATAGGTACGGAACTTCTCCAGCGCCTGGGCATCCCCCACCGGGGCATACACCACAAGGGCCTCCACCAGAGCCTGATATGCATCCGGCTCCGACGACCATGGATCCTGCAGCACTCGCAACAGAGCGTTTTTGATATCATGGCGAAGAATCTGCACATCAGCATTGGCCAACACCGTAGCAGCAGACGTCACACGCATGGGATCCAAGCAACATATCTCGCTGATGTTTGCTGCCACAAAGTTCGGATTACGAGGGGATGACAGCACATCCGATGAATGACGACACACTAAATCGACCTTCTTAGCGTCGAACGCCACCTCGAATACTCCATTTTTAGTTTCGGCATGCGTAATCCTACCGTATCGCCCCAACACTCTGGTCGTCCATGCGCTGTCAGCCCGAGCATTCACCACAACAAACAAGGCACCGGCCTTGCGTGTGAATGCCTGTGTGTACTCAGCCTGTAACAAACGGGTGAGAGACTCTCGCACCAATGAACGAGAAATGGGAGTCTGGTCATTCATATACACGGCAAAATGCCGCTGGCGGGGAAGTTCCGAACATTTAGAACGATAAACTTCCAAATCAGAGTCTGTCAGAACTCGAACATTCGCTTCCGGCTCCTCTGTTTTAGTCTCTTCAGTCTTGTCCTTGGTAACAAGAGCAGCTGTTGTTGCCACCTCAGGGACACGGAAATGCCAGACAAAGGGCATAATCGCACCTCCGGCCAAGAGCACAACGGAGGTAAGTGATATGTACAACTTGTGGTACTTGAATGAAGGCAGCAGAAAAATGACGGACAGTAAGCTGCAGCCCACCGAGACCATCAGCTGATACTCCAGTTCCAATTGATTGATGGGGGTCTTCAACGAAGTACTATCACCAATCATGAACACAAAGGCACAAAGAAGGAAAAGGCATATGGCCAGCGCACAACGCACGCGCCCCATCAAGCTGTAAGGCCTATTACGGGTAAAACGCGCCCCCAGTCGTTCGGCGCGGGCAAGTTGGCGCTGCTTTATGCGCTGCTGCAATTCCTTAACCTGAACTATTTCCTGAGAAACAGACGTAGCAGCTACAGCAAACTCAGCATCGAGGCATGCCGGGCAAATTTCCTGCCCTTCAGCTGTTGCATTAAAACGAGATTTACACCTGATACACTCCTTTTCCACGAGGATATATATAGCAAATGGACAGTCAAAAATCAAGCCCGTATTACCTATATACGTAAAATATACGGTAAAACGGGCTAAATGAAGATGATGGGAGCTATTCTGAGCTTTATTCAGTGGCCGGTTCCGGCGTAATCAGGGTGGGCTTTTCCTCTTCTTTCTTCTCCTCCTCCTCATGAATAGGAACAATTACCGAGGAGGCCATTACTGCTTCGCGGTCAGCTATAACAGAGGGTGAGATATCGGCTACGACGCGCTTCTGATGCTGAATCACTTGCTCGACCGGGGCCCCAACGGAAGCGACGGCCTTCGGCACATCGGCCTGAGGCCACATCAAGGCCCCCAAAACAAAAGCCATAACCAACACAGTAGTGGCAGCAGCAGCCCATCTACGACCGGCAAAATCAGCCATGAAGAACTTGACTCGCTCCATGAGTCGCGCCATGGGCGTCACTCGAGCCGATTCCTCTCTCAAACGCCTGTGAAACTCTTCAATAAAGCGACTTTCAAAGTCAGCCTCAGGCGTGGGCTCTATCCTCAGAGGAGAGAGTAACTTCATCCACTTTGCGTCCTCTTCCTCCGGCGAGGGGTGATTTGTTTTATTTTTCATAACTGTGAACGTACATAGTTAGAGACTACCGGTTTGGTGAATATGTTCAAAAAAAAAATCAAATTATGTAAAAATACGCAAAATTATGTTATGGGCGCGACATTTCGGTGCAGAATATCAGGAGCATTCTCCAGCAACCAATCACGGATAATGCACACGCCCTGTTCAATCTGTGAAGCTCGCCTGCTGTGAGTATCACTTACGATACCCTGCATATCATCTATATCGTACAGATGAACACCGGGCAATGACGCACAGGCGGGGTCAACATTGCGCGGTACCGACAAATCAATCAGGAAGAGAGGACGTTGAGCACGAGCAGACAACACCGTATTCAGAACCTCAGCGGTCACCACATAGACCGGCGCGGCTGTCGATACAATAACAATATCAATCTGCTCAAGATAAGGCACCCATTCAGCAAAACGAATAACCTTTCCCCCCACCTGTTCGGCAAGAGCAACCGCGCGATCATATGATCGATTGGCCACAAATATACTCTCAGCTCCTCGGGAGCGCAAACTCTGCGCAGTACTACGAGCAATCTCCCCTGCTCCGACCACCAGCACGTTAGCCCCGGCCAGATTTCCCAGAGCACGGCCGGCAAGTTGCACCGCCACAGCGCCCAATGAAGTCGGCCCGGAAGTGATCTGAGTTTCGGTGCGAACTTTCTTACCGATGGTAAACACACGTTGAAATGTGCGATTAGCAGCCGTAGAGGTCGAACCTGCCTCCTGAGCGGCTCTGTAGGCATCCTTCAGCTGACCGAATATTTCAGTTTCACCCACCACCATCGAGTCCAGCCCGGCAGCCACGCAAGCCAAGTGCTCCAGCGCCGAATCCTCCTGAAAGTCATAAAAACAGGCAGTACTCGACTCTGAGGGCATCTCCTCCCCGAAGAAGTGAGCCATAATATTACGATGAGCCAGCTCCGGATTGTCGGTCCAGTAATAGATTTCGGTTCTGTTACAGGTGGAAAGCAGCACACACTCCTGCACCCCCTGCAGTGCGGCAAGAGCGACATTCGCCTGCACCAAACTGCTGCGGGAAACAGCAAAGCGCTCACGTACAGCCACAGGGGCAGTACGATAATTGAGGCCAAGGCAACACAGCTGAGTCCGGCTCTTATTTTCCATCCGACAGGCCATCAAGTATTGTTTTTACGAAGTGCTCGATATTGTGTTTTTCGCTCTCCATGTCAGGCTCTATTCCATACTCACGCAAAGTGGCGCTTGTCACAGGGCCGATACTGGCCACGCGACAGTTGGCGGGGAGCTTTATCCCCAGAGCCATAAAGTTATGAACGGTACTGGAGCTGGTGAAGGTAATAAGGTCTGCCCCCTCTGCGGCCAAGCGACCACGGGCTCCTGTGGGGTCCTCCGTTTCAGGCACTGTATTATATGCTATACACTCATCAACAATAGCCTGACGTTTCATCAGTTCCTTGTAAACGACATCACGCCCCTTTTCACTGTGAACCCAGAGCATCGTTACGTTGGCAACACCACCGAACTCATCGCCCTTTCGGTCAAACTCAGCTATGAGCTCTTCGGCCACAGCCTTCTGCGGCATAACATCCACCATAAGACCATACTTTTTGAGCTCCGCAGCAGTACCGGGTCCAACGGCGGCTATGCGCGCGCCACCCAGCTCTCGGATATCCTCGTATACGGCAAAAAACGCCTCGAAGAACTTCTTAACCCCATTGGGGCTCGAGAATATGAGCCAGTCATAATGAGGACTGTCAACTACAGCTGCAGCAAAGTCGGCACGATCTGAGGGGGGAGCGATCCGAATCGTGGGCAGCTCCAGAACATCTGCGCCATTTTCACGCAGAGCTGCGGACAACGCACTGGCCTGCTCTCGAGTACGGGTCACCACTACTCGTTTACCGGCAAGTCGACGGGGTGCCACTGTCGGGGCCAGTTCAGCCTGCAGACCTACGACATCTCCAATCACCACCACAGCGGGTGAGGACAGACCGGCCTGCTCTACAACATCTGCCAGAGTTGCCACGGTGGCGGTCACCCACCGCTGTCGCGGAGTTGTAGCCCATTGCACCGCCGCAGCCGGAGTTGTAGCAGTCATTCCGGCCTCCATCAGCTGTTGCAGGGTATGGCGCAGGTGGCTCATTCCCATCAGAATGACTTTCGTACCATTGCTTTCGGCAATTGACTTTATGTCCAGACTGCTTTCCTCCTTACCGGCCATTTCATGTCCGGTGAATACGGTAAATTGAGAGCAAATGCCACGGTGAGTCACAGGTATGCCCATTGCGGCAGGGCCGGCAATAGCCGATGTGATACCCGGCACCACTTCACAGCTTATCCCGGCACGGAGCAGAGCGGCGGCTTCCTCACTACCACGGCCGAATACATAGGGGTCGCCCCCTTTCAGACGCACGGTACAGGCATGCTTCGAAGCACAGTCAATCAGGAGTCGGTTTATTTCCTCCTGAGGCATAGCATGATTTCCGGCACGCTTTCCTACATACACAGTTTTACAATCCGAGCGACAATGCCCCAGTAACGCACTGTCGGCAAGGGCATCGTACACAACGCAATCGGCCTGTTGCAAGAGACGGAGGCCCTTTACAGTTATCAATTCAGGGTCACCGGGACCGGCTCCGACCAGATACACACGAGAGTTACCGGATTTTTTCATATCCATAAAGCCAGAATTAGTCAATAGTCAGTTCATCGTCAGTCACGTCGTCGGCCTGCTCTGTCGGCATCACGCCTATAACAGTCTCCCCGGCTCTTGGGGCAAGCTCAGGGGTTCCTTCAACAGCGGGAGGTACAGGGGCGCCGAGAACCTCGGGAGCTGCTACGGGAGCAGGAGTCGCTGCTTTTCGCCCCATCGCAATAAGCTGAGACACCGTCACCAGTTTGAAACCACGAGCCTGCAAGCCGGTCACAATCTCCTCCACCGCATCTACAGTGGAAGCATGGATATCGTGCAGCAGAATGATGGAGCCGGGCTGAGCATTGCCCACAGCACGCTTGACTACAGTATTTACCCCGGGATGCTGCCAATCACGGGTATCGACATCCCACAACACGGCGTGCATACCGTAATCGTTGTACATCTTATCCACCAATTCGGAATTGATGGCACCATAGGGTGGGCGCATGGCAGTGGGGTAAAAGCCGGTAGCGGATTTGATGATTTCGTTGGTTTTCTCAATTTCACGAGCAACAGTCTGATTGCCCACGGCAGTCATTTTAATGTGGCTGTATGTGTGGTTGGCAATCTCATGCCCCTCTGCCACCGCGCGGGCCAGCAGCCCCTTATTACGCATGGCGTTTTCGCCCAATACGAAGAATGTCGCGCGCGCACCATGGCGCTGCAGGATATCCAGAATCTGAGGGGTATTGGCAGAGCTGGGACCGTCATCAAAAGTAATAGCCACGTAGTTACCGGGCACATTAACCTGCGATACACGATGCCCGGGCATACGCGGAACAAACGGGCGCTGAGGCTTTGCCGGCACTACAGGTGCAGATTGCTGTGACGTTCTTACCGGGCGGGGCTTATTGACAGCTTCAGGCCGCGGTGTTTTCTTAACTGTCGGCTCAGACAAGGTGGCAGGGCGCACCACATTCACCCCTTCCTGGGTCTGGGTACATGCAACAATCCCCAGAGCAGCCAGTGTTATAAATAAATGACGAATGGTCAACATAGCGAATCTCTCTGCCCTCTATTGTATCTGTCCGGTCCGATTTTGGCAATCTCTTTTGAAGTCATGAAAACAAAAAAACGGGTGTGGCATACACCACACCCGAAAGGTAAATGAACGTTCGGTAAAAAATCAGAACTTACCGCCCACGCCCAGACGCACGCCAACATTGACCTGCTCCTCGGAAGCATCGGAGTAAGTGGCACCGCCGAAGGGAGACATGCCACCATTGAGCATGACTGCACCCACGATGTTCAGCTTGGGAGTCACAGCGTAGCTGGCGCCCACCTCAACAGAGTACACGATGTTGGCCATATCGTCACCGGAGCTGAGAGCATAGTCAGAACCGTGCAGACCGGGGTAATCGAGCATGGAAATACCCAGACCGAGGTTAGCACCGGCAAAGGCAGTCCACTTTTCGGCCACGGGGCGCACATAGCGGTAACCGGGCATGATAGCAAAGTTGTTCAGCTCAAAACCACTTTCCTCACCGAAGGCATAAGAGAAACGCAGAGTGGCATAGTGATTGCCCTTCACATTGTAAAGACCGGTCACATCAAAACCATAGGTATCGATGGACGGAGAGGGGAAATTCTTATTGATATCAGTGAGAGCGTGATTGTAAACAGCAGCTACCTCCCAAGAATACTTGCTACCCTGCTCGAGAGCCGAAGTAGTACCGGCCATTACCACAGGAGCGAGAGCCAGAGCCAGAATGGAAAATACAGTCTTCATAATTTTTAGTCAGCGTTTAACCTGAATGAACATACCCCTTTGACGGGTCGCGTGAAATTATCATAGTTCTCAGATTTTTGCAAGCATAATATTGAAAAATACTCATAATTCAAAAAAACAGACATTCGCACTTGCACGAATAGAGTTCTTGTGATAGCATGCGGGCATGTCGCTGCCGTGGTTCCAAAATCAATTTCCTCTGTATCTTGCACCCATGGCCGGTGTAACGGACCCCATCTTCCGAACCCTGTGCAAGGAAGCCGGGGCAGATGTTATGGAAACCGAGTTTGTATCGGCCGAAGGTGTCTTGCAAGCATGGCAACGCAATCGGCGATATGTTGAGTTTGAGCAGGAACACCGCCCCCTCGGCATTCAGATATTCGGCTCGGTACCGGAGCACGCTGCTGTGGCGGCCCGAATTATAGTAGATGCCATGCACCCGGATTTTCTGGATATCAATGCCGGATGTCCGGTACCGAAGGTCGTGGGCAAAAACGGTGGCTCCTCGCTGCTGAAGGATTTACCCCTGCTGCAAAAAATAGCAGCGGCCGTTGTAAAGGAACTGGGAGATGACTGCCCTGTAACCACCAAAATTCGTATCGGGTGGGATGCTCAGAACATCTGTGCACCGGAGGCAGTGGTACGCTTGCAAGATGCCGGCGTGCAATCCATTACCATACACGGTCGAACAAGAGCCCAACAATACGGCGGACAGGCCGACTGGGAAATGATTGATCACTGTGCCCGACTGGTTCAAATCCCCATAGTCGGCAACGGTGACATCACCACCCCGCAAGATGTACAACGCGCCAAGGAACAGACCGCCGTCGCCGGTGTCATGATAGGTCGTGCCGCCATGAACGCGCCTTGGCTGTTCAGCAGAGCCAAGAGCTATCTGCTTAATGGCAGCATTCCCCCGGAACCGACAACCGGCGAAAAACTCGACTTCATGCTGCGCCATACCCGCATGGCCATCGAAAGTGAACACTATGGGAACGAATTGATTACCATGCGCGCCATGCGAGCCAGACTGCTGGCCTACGCCAAGGGAATACCGGGCAGCAAGCCACTACGCCCCGCCCTTGCCCGAGTAAGCTCACTGCAGGAATTGCAGGATATTCTTTCCCCTCTGAGCTAACTGAGCGTCAATCCTCAGGCGTATCTATCTTACTGAGTGTATCGAGCACGTCACCACTCAGGGAATGAATGGCAGCTACTCTGTTGTCGCGCAGGTCAAATACAGAGACTGAAATAATCTCTTCATTCTGACAAGCGACCGTGCAGGGGCGCCTGTTCCCCTGCCAATCAACAGAGGAAAGCAGGAATTTGAGATTTTTCATTTCATCGTGCCTGCGCCATGAATCCAAGCAAGCGCGCAGGTGTCGCAGCAAATCAAACTTGCTCGACAGATTGACCCCGGCGGTGTCGGATTCGTAGCACACATCGTCGTGCAACAGCGGAACGAAAGCCGTAAAGTCATGCGTTGCCATCATTTCGCCAAAGTGGCGGGCAACGAGGTCCTCCGTCAAGGGCTCCGGCTGAGCATATTCAACATGTGAACAGAACTTCAGCTCCGGCCTCACGGCACCATGCTGCTCAACGGATACACCGAACCCTGTTTCCCGGGATTCGAGGCGAACAGTCAGGAAAAGCAAATCGGCCGGCTGATTGTCCGGAGCAAGAGCGCCGATTCGGGTAGGATACGAACTCTGCGTATAACGGCAGGCATACCCACACCTATCAGCGACCTGATTCACAACCGTATCTACAAGAACCATCAGCAACTTGCCATCCGGGTCTTTCATGCGGAAATCCGGCACACCGGCACGGAAAAGCGGCTTGTAGGGAGCATGCCATTCATACTCCTGCCCCAACAGAGCCCCCGCAGCCACAGACAGAGCAGCACTCACAGGCAGCAACTCAGCATGCGGCACAAGGTTCAACTCCGGTTCCGGCTCCGGTTGACACTCCGGCTCCGGGGTCGGCACAAACTCATCCGGCACGGCATACATGAATCCCCTGGCGCAAAAGCGCTCTCCCGCCGTCGGCAAGGGGGAATAAACATCGTAGACCGGCGCATACACATTGACAGTCTGAGCTCCGGCATCGGCCACAATATGGCACAACGGCAGACCGCAAAAACTGCAGCGACGGCTGCTCCGCACAACAGCGCAAAGGTCATATTTCTCTCGCGGAGTCTCGTCGTCCTTCAGAGGGATATAATGATTGCACAACAGGCTCAACGCCCAGCGAAAACGCATACCTGCCTCCATTCGCGTGGGGAACATGAGCAATTCGGCGCAATTCGCGGAATATTCCGCGCCATCATCCGCCAACAGGTGGACAAGTGAAGGCTGATCTTCATCGTCGGGCAATGTGGATATTACCAGCTCATTTACAGCGTTATCTGCCGAGTAAAAATCAGCGTACGAGAGCTGCAAACGGCCTTCTGAACGCCCCTCGACAATAGTCAGCATAAGCGGGCTCTCTGTACCGGAGCCCTTAATTTCCATCCCCGCTGCCACATGGCCGGCATGGGCAAGCCCCTGCACCACCGGGTACAGAGTCATACCGCGATTTGCCACCTCACGAGCCAGATTGAAGCGCTTAAGCAACCAAGCACTGCAGGGCATCTCAGCTGAGGTTCCTAATCTGCAGGCTGTGGGAAGGTACTGCAAAGCTTCCGAAGAACCGCCCCAGGCACCACCACTACACACACATACCGGAGGCATAGCCACACAACGGGCTCGACATGCACTCAGTTGCTGTACCACACAGGGTACTACGTACACATTTGCAGATGGTGCGCTGTTACAATACTTGAACTGCTCGGGTGTGAGTGCTGCCACAGCTGCCATGTTGCACACGCTGAGAACATAAACCTCAACCTTGTCGCCATCCAACGCAGCCGAAAAATGAGGGGTAGCACGCTCACCGCTCAAGCGCCGAACATGTCGAAAACCACAAGCGCGCAGGTGGCTATCGAGAGTCTGTTCGCTCTCGGCTAACAGTACAGCAGCGGAGCGAGAGCACATCTGTGCCACAGCCTGCGCATCTTCTGCCCGGTTCAGTATGGTGTGTTCAGCCTTCATTTTCGGGAGTGGCTACCGCACCCTGTCGGTCATAAAGTTCCTTGTAAAGAGGACAGGTGGCATAAAGCTCCTCATGTGAGCCATCCCCCACAATCACGCCGTGATCAAACACCAGAATACGGTGAGCATTACGAAGCGTGCTGAAACGATGCGCCACAATCAAGGTAGTGCGACCTTCTGCCAGCTTATCCAATTCCTCCTGAATTTCGCGCTCGCTCTCTGCATCCAGAGAGGCGGTGGCCTCATCGAGAATGAGAATGGGGGCATTCTTCACAAATGCACGGGCAATGGCCACGCGTTGGCGCTGACCACCGGACAAGCCTGAGCCCCCCTGCCCCAACACAGTATCCATACCCTTTGCCTGACCGGGCAGGAATGCACTCACACGAGCAGCATCTGCAGCTGCCATCACTTCATCATCCGTAGCAGACCTGCGACCCAGTAATATATTCTCGCGAATACTTCCTGCAAAAAGCAGAGCCTGCTGGCCGACAATCGAGAGCTGCTCTCTCAGGTCGTGGCGGGTAACATCTCTCACATCCACGCCATCAACCAACACAGCCCCCTCTGCCACCTCATAGAAACGAGGCAACAAACTGGCGAATGTTGTTTTACCCGCACCGCTCGGGCCAACCAGTCCCACAATCTGCCCGGCAGGAATATGAACATCGACATTCCGAAGCACAGACTTGCCGGCATCGTATGCAAAGGTCACATTGCGGAACGTAATGTCACCCTTCACTCGCTCCGGCAGCTTCACCGGATTTTCAGGGTCGGCTATCGTGTTCGGTTCGTCCAAAACCTCTGCCAGACGAGCCATGGCACCCTGAGCTTCATTGAGGCGGTTATAGGCCATACCGGCACGCTTCATCGAGTCAAAGGTAAAGAAGAGCGCCGCAGCCAGAGCCATGAAGTCAGACAGAGCCATGCCACACAGACTGCCGCAAACCAGCAGGAATGAAAGCGCGAAGGCCGTCACGGTCTCCATAATGGGAATAATGGATCTCTGGTACTTTACCAGCTTAACACTGTTGCGACAATAACCATCGGAAACACTGTCGAAATCCGCAATCTGTCTCTCTTCCAGTGCGTAGGCACGCACCTCGCGCTGCGTTTCCAAGTTCTGCTGAACAACAGAATTGAGCTCGCCCAAGTTATCCTGAGCCCGCTTGGCTTTTTCGGAAATACGCTTACCGAAAACAATAATAGGCCAAGCAGCAAGTGCTATAAACAGTATAACCAGAAATATTTCCCACCGCCCAACACTAACAAGCAGATAAATAAAGGCAAAAAGTGCACACAGACAGGTGATGGGTTGTTTTATAAGGTCGTTCGATATGTGAGAAAGTACAGTCTGAACATTGTGAGAGTCAGACACGATACGGCTCACTATATCGCCCTTCCGGCGCCCCTCCAGAAAGGAAAGCGGCAACTGCTGCACATGGTGAAACACCGTGACGCGCAGGCTTTCCAGAATACGAAGCCCCAATATATTAACCACAACCGAGTTAAGCCACATGGCAGCTCCGCGAATAAGGAAAATAAAGGGCATCGATGCGCAGGCATACAGCAACAGCGTGGTATCCGGCAGGTTTTTCAAGCTCGGCACAAGCTCCAGCAACTGCGGTTCAGCTTGCCCTGATTGGTGGAACACCACCGGGAAAACAAACTTTACCATGAAGGGAATTCCCAGACCGCTGGCGGCTGCAGCCACGATACCGGTTATAATCGATATAACCAGCCAGAATAAATGAGGCATCAAAAACCTCTTAACAAATTGTAAGATACGCTGCATCATACCTGAGTCTCCTTGCTATCCTGAGCTTCACTGCGAACCTGTTCATCGTAAAGCGATTTGTAAAGCATGCAATTTTCGTACAGCTGCTCGTGAGTACCATCTGCCACGATACGTCCTTCCTCGAACACGAGGATGCGCTTAGCCATGCGAATGGTACTGAAACGATGCGCAATGATGAAAGTTGTTCGGTTCTCCGACATTTCATCCAAAGCTTTCTGAATAACGGCTTCGCTTCGCATATCCAACGCAGAGGTCGCTTCATCCAATATGAGAATCGGCGCATCTTTCAAAATGGCTCTTGCGATTGATACTCGCTGACGCTGACCACCGGACAGGCCACCCCCGCCTTCTGCAAGCATAAGCTCATAGCCCTCGGGCTTCATATCAGCAAACTCACTCACACATGCCAAATCACCGGCACGACGCACGGTGGCATCATCCGCCCCGGGGCGTCCCACTCGTATATTCTCCGCAATCGTATCCCTGAACAGAGCAGCGAACTGCGACACAAGTCCTATATTCTTCGTTCTCTCGGCTCGAGTAATGTTGCGCACATCTACACCATCAATCTTCACACAGCCCTTCTGGGGGTCATAGAAACGACAAATAAGATTAATGAAGGTCGTCTTGCCCGACCCACTGGGACCAACCAACGCCACCACATCGCCGGCAGGTACATGCACATTGATATCATGCAACACCGTCTTCTCTGCATCGTAGGCGAACGTCACATGCTCAAAATCAATTGCACCGGCCACGGGCACCGGGAGCGACTCCGGCTGCTCCGGCTCAGGAGTTTCATCCACCGCATACAGAACTTCATTGATTTGGGTAATAATTACCCTCATTTTCTGACAATCGTTAGCAACAGTCCCCAGACGTTTGATAGGATCGTAGCAGAAGTAGAATGCCGTTGCAATGGCCGTGAAATCCTCCAGCGACAAACCATCGCCACATCCACGATACAGAGCATACGCCAATGCCAGAGCACTTACGAGCTCAATAGACGGGGAAATGGCGGACTGCCAAGCTGCAATCTTAATGAGGATTCTGTTATAAAAACTGATAGCCCCACCCAGGAGCGTTTCTTGGCGCGACTCCAGATTGAAAGAGCGGATTTCTCTTTGAGCTCCGAGCGACTCTTCAACATTCGAGGTGATGGCATTCATGCCTTTCAGGGCACTACGCATCTTTTTAAGCACACTCTTACCAATCCAGCGTACCACGGGTACACAAAGACAGGAGATGATTAGATTTCCCAAAAGGATAGCACTCTGGTGATTCGTGAGCGCCGCATAGATGAGGTAGCCTACAGCAGCCACCAAGGTCAGCGGCTGAACAACCAAATCATTGAGTACCTGAACGAGGTGTTGCTGCAGATTCTGCGTATACTGAATGACATAGGTCATCAATTCGCCACGACTCTTCCGATCATGATATGAGAATGACAACCACTGAAGTCGAGAAAACAAATCATTGCGCAAGCCCCTGAGCAACCCTACACCTGCATAGGTGAGCAAATACGAATTGAAATAGGTGGCCATACCTCGCAACATCATAATAATAGGTATGATAACAGCCGCACCAATCAATGTCGCCGTATGAATATCATCTACCGACACCCACTCAGTTATCCAGCTTACCAGCCACTCGGGTGCCGGAGCTTCACCGAACACCACCGGACACACCTTCTGAACAATAACAGGAAGACCGAACCCGGAGGCCGCGGCCGCAACAATACCGGCAACAATTCCCCCGACAACAGCCCACCTGTACGGCGGGAGGTACCGCCCAATCATAGGCTTGGCGAGAGAATAAAATGTAGGCTCTTTTTCAGTACTCATACAGAACACTCTCATTCTACCAGACAAGTTGCCATCTATCAACCAAAAAAGCCCATTCAATCCATCTTTCTTCTTGCTTTCTGCAACCGGGCTGATAGACTCATTTCAGGATTTCTGCTTTATTCAACATGTTACCCGTCATCACCTGCACACTCTGCCTGACCCACGATTGCACCCTGCGCTGCCGATACTGTTATGCCGGACGCAAATATCGCCACGCCATGAGCAAAGAAACCGCGAAGAGGGCCATTGATATCGTATTCTCCGAAGCCGTACGCACCGACAGCGGTGCAGACATCAGTTTTTTCGGTGGCGAACCTCTACTGGAGTGGGAGCTGTTGCAGTGGTGCCACAACTACGCAATGGAACAAGCAGGCGAACTCATTGTACCGCCACGATTCAGCATAACCACCAACGGCATACTGCTTACCCCCGAACGACTGACCTGGTTAACAGAGCGCGACTTCCTCATCGGCTTATCTATAGACGGCTCACCGGACATGCACAACGCCAACCGCTGCTATCCCGACGGCAGTGGCAGTCACGGTGCTGTAGCACAAACTCTGTCGCTTATCGATAACAACCCGAAAACCCGCTCACAAGCCATCTGTGTTGTTACCCCCAACAACGTGCGCCACCTCAGCAGTGGTGTAGCATGGCTATCCGCACACTACAAAGGCAAAATAGGGCTTAATATCGACTATTGGAGTGACTGGAGCGATGCCGATTTCGACACTCTCAGCGAGCAATATGCCGATGTAGCCGAGCTGGTCCTGCAATCCTACCGCAACGGCACACCGATTCAACTGCGCAATATTGAAGACAAGATATTGACTCACCTCCATTCTGAGGATGGCAACTGCCTGCGCTGCCGCATCGGCGAGCGTGAGATTGCCGTGAGCGTAGACGGCAACTTCTTCCCCTGCTCTCGACTGGTGGGCGATGGCGACAATCCAGAACTCAATTTCGGAAATATAACCGACGGTATTGATCGGGCACGCCAGCAATACATCATTTCCATGCGAGGCTGCGCCACCCCTGCCTGCAAAGTATGCAGCCTGAAAAACCGCTGTCTGAACTCATGCGGTTGCACCAATCACGCAGCTTCCGGCAAGCTCAACCAAGTATCCCCCTTCCTCTGCTGCTCCGAAAAACTCTTCATTCATACAGCAGATAATGTAGCCACCCGGCTCTACAATGAAAAAAATCCGGCCTTCATGGCTCATTTTTATCACGAAAACACAAAAACAGGGGCAAAATAAAAGCTTTGCGCTTGCAAATAAGGCTATTTGAGCTATCATGTAAGCCATGAGTCGCCTTTCCATCCCTCAGTACGTCATGGCACTCGCCCACGTGGCCGCCCTGCGTTCAGAAGACCCCTACCGCAAAGTAGGCGCCGCTGCACTCGACAAAGACAACCGAGTCATCGGCACGGCATACAATGGTCTATTCCCGGGTTTTACTGCACCGGATGGGTTCTGGGCATCCCGCGAGGAAAGACAAAAGTTCATGTTGCACGCCGAAATCAACCTGTGTAGCCTGTTTAAGCGTGGCGAAGCCCGAGTCGTTGCATGCACGACCATGCCCTGCACCTCCTGCATGCAGGCGCTCTGCGCTCACGGCGTGAAAACCATCTATTACGGCGAGGACTATGCCGATTCTCGCGCTCCCGAAATAGCCGCCATGTATGGGGTTGAACTCATTCAGGTACCGGAGTACCCCCTCTCCCAGCGTTTCCCGTTGGTAATTCAATAACCCCTCTCTCTGCCCGGATTGCGACATCCGGGCTTTTTTGTGCCCTCAGACAGACAAAAAAAAACCAACGGATTCTCCTCTAGTCAGGAGAATCCGTGGCAAATAACAAGCTTTATGCGTGCAGCAAGTGAGCAGTATTGCTTACTTGGCGCGGTAGTACTGGTAGTGTACGCGCTCGTCGATGGCAAGAGCCTCGCGAACAGTGCGGATGACGGAGGGCTCGGCCTCGAAGGCGAAGAGCATGTACTGGCCATGGCTCAGGTGCTGAGACTCGTAGGCGAACTCGCGACGGCCCACATTGGTAACCTCAGAAACCTTGGCGCCGGCGGCCTCAAGCTGAGCCTTGATGTCTGCGGTCAGCTCATCGAGGGTGGCGGAACCCTTCATGTTAAAAACGATCAGTGCGTCGTACTTTCTCATAACTTGTATTTTAGTAAGATGTCTTGCTTTCGCAAAAAGCGTCGGCAAAGAATGCACCTTTTTTAAACAAATTGCAAGCCTAAAGTGCGTTTTAACCGATTTTTTTTGCAATTCAGGCTCAAATGAGCTTGAGACGCACCAAATCCTGGGTGTCAATCAGACCAACAGGCTTGTGATCGGCATCCAACACAACAAGGTCGTCAATTCGACGATCACGCAGCGTCTTCACGGCTGTGATAGCCAGTTTATCAGCCTCGACGAACACGGGGTTCTTTGTCATGAGAGCCGCTACGGGCTGAGTACCGCAGGCGGGGTCTGCCTGATAAGCGCGGGCAAAGTCACCATGCGTGAACACGCCGGCCAGAGTACCATCGGGGTGAGTGAGCACGCAGGCACCGGCACGGGCGCTTGTCATGGCAATGATACACTCGGCCACGGTAGCACCTTCGGGCTGAGTGGCAAACTCCTTACGCATGATGTCAGATATGCGCATGAGCAGAGCGCGACCCAGGGAACCACCGGGGTGACTGCGAGCGAAGTCCTCCTTCGTGAAGTTACGGGCCTCGAGCAGAGCCATGGCCAGAGCATCGCCCATCACAAGCATAGCGGTGGAAGAGGAGGTCGGAGCAAGATTGAGCGGATCGGCCTCACGCTCAACTGCCGTATCGAGCACAACATCAGAAAGCTCCGCCAGAGTGGAAGAGCACTTGCCGGTCATGCTGATAATGGTCATATCGAAACGCTTCAGGAACGGCATCAGTGTGAGCAGCTCAGAAGTCTCGCCCGAGAACGACATGGCGATACAGGCGTCACCATCCTGCACAATACCGAGGTCGCCGTGCATAGCATTCATAGAGTCGAGCACGACGGACGGAGCGCCGGTGGAAGTAAGGGTTGCTGCAATCTTGTTACCGATAAGGCCACTCTTGCCCACGCCTACCACAATAATCTTGTGGCCGGTCTCAATAGCCTTGCGCATAGCGTTCACTGCCTGCACAAAGGAGTCATCGAGTCGTGCACAGATAGCCTGCAGGGCTGCAATTTCATCCTCAAATACCTTTTTACCGCGAATGGTGTGATCTGTTGTCATGGCTGTAAATAGAGAGAAGTTTTAACGTCTGTTATACTAGCACAAACCCTGAAGCGCTGCAACAAAAAAAGCCGGGCAACACCGTCAAAACACACACACAGAGCAGAAAAAATGCAACTAACACCCCTGCAACGGCAGATTTATCTTGAAACAGGCTACAAAATAGAGTAAAACAATGGCAGGGAAAAATTTACACCCGCATCATCTTACTATGGAAACGACATTCAAAATTCACGGTCTCTGTGCTGCTACGCACACTCCCATGAACGCTGATGGCAGCTGCAACCCCAATGCAGTTGATCCGCAGGCTAAGTTCCTGGCCAGCCAGGGCATCAAGTCAGTCTTCATCACCGGCTCCACAGGTGAATCCGCTCACATGCAGCTCACCGAGCGCAAGGAGAACATGGCCGCTTGGGGCGAGGCCGGCAAGAAGTACGGCATCGACGTAATCGTTCACACCGGCGGCAACTGTGTGTATGACGGCCGCGAGCTTGCCGCTTACGCTGCCCAGTGCGGTGCCACTGCTACAGCCAGCAATGCTCCCTGCTACTTCAAGCCCGGTAGCGTAGAGCTGCTCACCCAGAGCCTTGCCGTTGCCGCTTCCGGCGCTCCTGAGCTGCCCTTCTACTTCTACGACATTCCCGTGCTCACTCATGTCGGTTTCAATCCCTGCAAGATGATTGAGTCCTGCGCAGCAGCTATCCCGAACTTCGCCGGTGTGAAGTTCACCAACCCCGACCTTGCCCTCTACATGGATGCCCTCAATTATGACGGCGGCAAGTACGACATTCCCTGGGGTGTTGACGAGTGGTTCCTGGGTGCTTATGCCACAGGTGCTAAGGGTGGTGTAGGTTCCTCCTTCAACTATGCACCCAAGCTGTATGATGACATCATGAAGGCTGTGGATGCCGGTGACCTTGCCGAGGCTCGTCGCCTGCAGCAGCTCTCCGTTACCATGATCAACATCATTGCCGGCAAGGGCTACATGGGTTGCTGCAAGTACCTCATGAGCGAGTGGACCGGCGTTGACTTCGGCCCGGCTCGTCTGCCCATGGGCAAGCAGGACAAGGCCACCCTCGAGGCTCTGAAGAGCGAGCTGAAGGCTATCGGTTTCTACGATTGGGCCATCTACAAATAACCTTTAAACTGCCTCATTATGGATACGAAAGCACTTGGCGAATTCTATAAAGACAAGCTGCTCAATGAGGTAGTACCGTTCTGGTTCCCCCGCTCTCTGGACACAGAGAACGGGGGGCTCTACCATTGCTATGCCGCCGACGGCACACTGGTAGATACAGACAAGAACGTATGGGCACAGGGCCGCATGGCTTGGATGCTCCTTACCTGCTACAACAGCATTGAAAAACGCCCGGAATGGAAAGATTACGCAGAAAGCGCTCTTAAGTTCCTTGAGGAGAAGTGTGTGGACCCCAGCGATGGTCGCATGTACTTCCACATGACCGCAGACGGCACCCCCATCCGCAAGCGTCGCTACGCATACAGCGAATGCTTCGCAGCAATTGCCTGGGCAGCCCACTACGGTGCTACCGGTGACCCCAAGAGTGCCGAGCGCGCCCGCCACTGGTTCGACATCTACGCCGACATTTTCTTCACCCCCGGCAAAATGGCTCCCAAGAGCACCGGTAATCGCCCCGGCGAAAATCTGGGTTGCCGCATGATTATGATTGTAACGGCTCAGGAGCTGCGCCGTTATCTGGGTGATGCCGATGGCAGCCTGACCGCATGGATTGACCGCTGCATCCATGACCTGCGTACCCTTTTCATGAATGAGGAGGTAAAGGCAGTGCTGGAAAACGTGGCCCCCGATGGTTCCATCATTGACCACTTCGACGAGCGTACCCTCAACCCCGGTCACGATATTGAAGGTGGCTGGTTTGTGCTCGAGGAAGCCCGTTATCGCGGTGGCGACAAGAGCCTGATTGAGACAGGCTGCAAGATGATTGACTGGGCACTTGAGCGTGGCTGGGACAAGAAGTACGGAGGTCTGCTGTACTACACAGACGTGTACAACAAGCCTGTTCAGGAATACTGGCACAACATGAAGTTCTGGTGGCCGCACGATGAAGCCCTCATCGGCACCGCTCTCGCCTATGTCATGACAGGTGACGAAAAATACGCCGAATGGCACCAGCGCATTCACGACTGGTCCTTCGAGCACCTGCAGGACAAGGAAAACGGTGAGTGGTTCGGTTATTGCAATCAGGACGGCACAACCACTAACGGTCTGAAGGGTTCCATGTGGAAGTCTTTCTTCCACCACCCCCGTGCTCTGTGGTGTTGCGCCTATTATCTGGGTGCCATTCCGAATGCAGAACCGTCTAAGTAAAACTTAACACGACACATAGCAAAACACCTGACATAACATGATTATCGGTATTCTTAATTCAGGCGGTGATTGCCCCGGCATCAACGCTGTTATTGAGGGTTACGTCTCCGCGGCATATAGCCGCGGTTGGCGTGTAATAGGTTTCCATGATGGCTTCGAAGGCCTGCTTCCCACCGAAGGTGGTCGCCGTTATGAGATGCTTACCCCCATGAAGACGCACAAAATCCGCTCCCATGGCGGTACAATTCTCGGTACAACCAACACCGGCAATTTCCAGGTTGTCATCAACAAGCTGGGTATTCCCCGTGTGGAGCCGGAAATTATGGCCAAAGCAACCAAGACCATTTCCGCTCTCGGTCTGCAGGCTCTGGCAGTTATCGGCGGTAACGGGTCCGCCCGCACGGCCAACCTCCTTTCCGAGGAAGGTCTGCCGGTGATTTCCATTCCGAAAACCATCAACAATGACCTCTGCCCCGATTCCGACTACACCTTCGGTTTCCAGAGCGCAGTTTCCGTGGTGAGTGAGTCCATCGACCGCATTCGCACTACGGCCAATGCCCACCAGCGCATGATGGTAGTTGAGGTGATGGGTGACCAGTCCGGCTGGATTGCGCTGCACAGTGCAATCTCCTCTGCTGCAGACGTGGTTCTCATTCCCGAGATTCCCTTCGACCTGCAGAACGTAGTAGACTGCGTGAAAGCCCGTAAGGCCAAGGGGCAGCGCGAAATCATCGTCGTTGTGGCAGAAGGCGCCAAACTCAATGGCAAGCTTGTAACTGTACGCAACAAGGATAACGGTGACGAGCGACTCGGCGGTATCGGTAACCGACTCTCCAAGATGCTCGAGGAGATGACCGGTATCGAAACCCGTTACTGCGTGCTCGGCCACACCCAGCGCGGTGGCAGTCCCTGCCCGTTCGACCGTATTCTCGGCATCCGTTTCGGCGTGGAGGCAGTGAAACTCATTGAGCAGAGCAACTTCGGTCGCACCGTCGTGCTCAAGGGCCTTAACGTTGATAATGTCCCCATTTCACAGGCTATTGCCAAGCCTCGTATGGTAACGGCTGACAGCCAGATTGTACGCACGGCACGTGATTTGGGCATCATCTTCGGCGACCGTCGTCCGGAGGAAATCTTCGGCAGCAAGCCTGCAGAACAGGCTGCAGAAACTCCCGCACCTGCAGCGAAGCCCCGAAAGACTACTAAAACAAAGGAATGAAAAAACTGACCACCAGAATTGCCGGTTTGTTCTGCGCAGGCGCAGCCCTGCTCAGTTCATGTGTACAGATGTTCAACGGCCCCACGGCCGCTAACATGCGCCCCAGCTACGTGGCGATGGAAACCAATTCCGGTCGCATACTCTACGCCACCAACCCGAATGAGCGCCGCCCCATCGGCATGCTGGCCAATGTGGCCAATGCCATCGTGGTGCTTGACTGGGTCAATTCGAAGAACGTGAGTATGGACACCCAGCTTGTTGTACCGGCAACTGCCTGCCAGTGGCCTGCAACCAACTTGCTCCATCTGCGCCCCGGGGATCGCATCAGCCTGAGAGATGCCCTGCACTCCACCATCATGTGGGATGACAGCGCCGCAGCAGCTACACTGGCACACGCCTGTGGTTCCACCCTGAGCATGATTGACCCCGAGGGGGCCTTCATTGCCCAGATGAACCAGATGGCTGCCGCCATCGGTATGAATGCCACACGATTCAAAGGCAGCAATGGCGCCGTTGTATCGCTGGCTTCGACCAGAGATTTGGCACTCATGGGCATGTACGCAATCGAAAAACCTGCATTCAAAGGTATCAGTTCCAAGAAGTCTCATACTGCAACCATCACCAATCCCTACGGTCAGGTACGTCAGGTTGTCATTCAGAACTCCAACCGCATGCTCTCCTATGACAATGTGGATGGTGTGAAGGCAGCCCGTTCACAGACAGCCGGTTGCTGCCTGATTGCCACCAGCACGCGCTCCTCGGTCAAAATGACTGACCCGCGCACCGGCAAGCCCGCAACCTATGGCCAGCGACTGCTTGTAGTCGTAGCCGGCATGCCCAGCTCTGATCAGCGTTACCGCACAGCTACCAACCTGCTGCGCGACAGCTGGAAAACATGGGAGGACTGGCAGCGTTCCAACGACTTCTCGGATCACTCCAAATTCATTATTCTGCCTCATTAAATATTTATCGTCATGAATATCGGTATTCTTAACGCCGGTGGCGACTGCCCCGGTCTCAACGCCGTGATTGAAGGCGCAGTGGGTGCTGCAACCGCCCGCGGCTGGAAGGTATACGGCTTCTACGATGGCTTCGAAGGTCTGCTCTCCACGCCCGAAAACGAGCGCTGGAAAATCCTCACTCCCGAGAACTGCCACAATGTCCGTTCCTGCGGCGGTACCATCCTCGGCACTGTTAACAAGGGCAACTTCACCGTGAAGAGCGGTGTGGGTGGCCGCATGCAGATTGCTGACGATGTGCTTGCCCGCAGTAAGGCCACAGTTGACCGTCTGGGTCTGAAAGCCCTCATCGTTGTGGGTGGCGACGGCTCCCAGACCATCGGTAACGAGCTGCGCGCCATTGGCCTGCCCATCGTGGGCGTGCCCAAGACCATTGACAACGACCTGGGTGCTACAGACTACACCTTCGGTTTCTGGACCGCTGTGTCTGTGGTAAGTGAGAATCTGGACCGCCTGCGCACCACGGCTGACTCCCACAAGCGCATGATGGTGGTTGAGGTGATGGGGCGCCACGCCGGCTGGATTGCCCTGTACGGCGGTATCGCCGGCGGTGCAGACGTCATTCTCATGCCCGAAATCGAGTTCAAGCTCGAGGAAATCGTGCGTAAGGTTGAGCTGTTGAAGGCTCTGGGCCAGCGCGAAATCATCATCGTGGTAAGTGAAGGCGCCAAGATCGGTGGCAAGCTGCTCACGCTCGATGAAGAGACCAAGGGTGAGGTACGACTGGGTGGTATTGCATCCTTCCTCTCTACCAAGCTCGAGACCATCACCGGTATCGAAACCCGTTACTGCGTGCTCGGTCACATTCAGCGCGGTGGCAGCCCCATTCCCTACGACCGCGTGCTCGGTGTACGCTGCGGTGCCAAGGCCATTGACCTCATCGAAGAGGGCAAGTTCGGCGAAACCGTTGCTCTGCACGGCGTAGATATGGTTTCCATGCCCATCGAGGAAGCTGTGCGCACCCTGCACTTGGTAGACAGCCAAAGCCAGCTGGTAGAGGCCGCCAAGGAAATCGGCATTTCCTTCGGTGACGACACCAAGATGTTCTGATAACACCGTTTCACATCTATATTCAAAGGCCGCAGTAATCATACTGCGGCCTTTCTTCTTGCAAGAATCTCCGAGGCACCTCACCAAGCACCCACATACCCCGTGCTTATCAGCTCAAGTGTATCTGTCCGGTATCTCTTCAAGCGCGGTTTCATGCCTACCCCCAGCTCCTCCTCAGGCACGTGAAGAAACAACAGCGAACCGTCGATAATGGCAGCAAACAGACCGGGGCTCACAGCCTGAGCAGTTGCAACACAATCCCAACATATTTTATTATTTTTCCGGCGTTCCAGCTCTTTCTCTATAAATAGCAAGGAATTGCCATCTTCGGATATGTGCTCCACTCTGGCAACCAACTTATAACCGGGTTCTCCACGAGTACCGGTTCGCCGGGCAGAGTAGCGCACACGCCGAGCGGCATCCCACTGCGGCGCCATCTCGTCTGTACACCCGGTAAAATAGCGAGCCAGAATCTGCTCATGCTCCGGCTTAATTTCAGAAATAACCAAATTGTTTTTCAGCTCGCCGAAACTCAGGCTTTTCTTTTCAACTGCCTCAATCGTGCGGGTTTGAGGGTTGAACTTTACGATATCAAAATAGATACGCTGTTCATCCTCATCGACAATGCCCACCAGATTACTCATGAACACATAGGGAACCACAGCATACTGAACGCGCTCCTTATAGTTCAGACGGCGACCATCAGAATTTTTGAAACGCACACAATTCAAGCTCCGCCGAATGCGTCCATCCTCAGAGTACCTTATCAGCCGCTCACACAAAACCGGTTTACGGGCTTCATTGTACCCCCAAGAAGATGAATACTCGGTGAGCGTCTCAGCATCCCAGCACTTCCCCACCGGCACCATTCCGTTACCGAAATATTTTTCAAAAAGAGCCGCGTCCTCAGCTTTCACATCATTGCACAGCAGAGTTTCGACGCAGGCTGACTCGCCGGCAGAAGCAACCGTGCCGGCAAGTACACCGGCAGCCAACATTATCAAAGTAAAAATATGGGTACGTCTCATAGTGGCTATCACAGGGTTTTGTTGAAACCTCATCCGTTATAGCAGATTGCAGAACAGCAAGCAAGAAAAACCGGCGACATCACGACAAGGCCGTGACCACACGCACATAAAAATCATTCATAGCAGTTTCATCCGGCAAGCTCTGCGGCTCAAGCGGAATGGCAAGCAGTTGTTGGTGCAGTTGCTCACAATGGCGACGCACAGCCGCAAGAACATGAGATTCCGGCAATTTCTCCTGCGCACGGCAGCTCACCAGCTGAGCCATCAGCTCCTGCTGCTCGAGAGTACCGATTTGCGGCATCAGTTCATCAAGGCGCAAGGGATAACAGCTGCGGTGCTTCAAAACATAGCAGGCAGAGAGCAGCATACGCAGCGAGCCGAGGCACAACTTACACTCGCGCATGGTTCCGGCATCCCCATCCGGCGCATACAACAAACGGCGCAGGTATACATGCGAACCACTCAGCAGGCCGTGAACCATCGCCTCCGAGCACAGAGCAGGCTCACAGACCTTCCGCAGACCTTCCACACAGGGGTGCTCCAGCCAAATCGGAGCATACAGCAATTCAAAAGCATTCCAACCACTCTTGCGTATGATGCGCAGGAACTTCCCCAACTCGAAGCCCAGCACATCGCCGTCCGGCAGACGCAGTTCATCCGGCGGCGGAGTCAGCGAAAAATAACGGGCGGCAGGGTAAGCATAAATAAAGCGCACATCGTAATCACTGGCCGGGCCGTGGCAGCCATAGGCTCGCGAACCGGTCAGACAAATGAGCAAGGGTGTAGCCCCCTGCTCTGCACAGAGTTGCTTCACTGCGGCTGTAATGGCCTCTCTCATGCTGTCGGCAGAGTGGCATGCAGAGCATCCCAGCGTTGTTTAGCGGTCAGAATCATCTCCTTCGTCACCGAGGATGAAAGTTCCCAGGTCAGTGGCATGGCCTGCGTGAAATAACGTGGCAGAAGGGTATCGAAAGCCACATCGCCACCCATGAACGGAGCACGGTGGTCGCGCTGCGGCCATTGCACATCGTTGACATGAGCGCCGTAAATGTATGGCTTCAAACCTTTGAGATATTGGTCATGATTGAGCAGAAGCAGGTTATGCTTACGCTGAATATGGCCGAAATCGTGCCAGTAGCGCACATGCGGATTATCAGCGAACTCGGCAAGCAACCTTGGCATTTCAAGTTCACCGGGAACCTGCTCAAAATGACTACGCCCCTCCACACCCAACACGAGATTGAGTTTCTCGGCTCGCTCGGCCAATTGATGCAATGCAACCCGTGCCCGTTCGTAGTACACAGGGGCCAAGCGCATACGCTTGCGAACATACTTTCCCTTCAACTCGGTATATTCCCTCGAATCGCGGTACCCATTGCGCACCATGCGCTGCAGCTCGCGGGTGCACTCGTGCCCCTGAAACAACTCTACCTCGCCCATGTGCAGCACAACGTAGCGGGCCTCCAGACGAGCGGCAACAAGCAGGGTCTCCATACTCAGTCGCATGGCGCGCTCACGCTGCTCGGGGCGGTGGGAGGTAAAGCGGAACGCATCAGGCGCATCCCCCTGCACATCGATGGGAGCCGGGCAGAAATTATGAACACCGGCCACGCGAATACGCCCCTCATCCACAGCTTTCATCAACCCGGGCATGAGGGAAAGCGACAATCCGTGAGAAGCCTCGATATACTCAAAACCAAGTTCCCTGATTTCTTCGCACATGGCAGCGCCATCCGTATGGCGCGAGCTATTCCAACAGGTAGAGAATACGTTCACGCGCTCAGCATACAGGCTCAGAGGGTGTTTAGCAAGCGTTTTTTTCGGAAATCAGGCCATGCTGCCTCATAACAGCCAGCACTAACCTCTTGCAATGGGGCTCATTTCCATTCAGAATGCCCATACCATGACCGACCCTCATCAACTGACAACAGCCGCCGGGGCTCCGGTGGCGAATAACAACAACTCCCTCACAGCCGGCCCGCACGGCCCCCTGCTCATTCAGGATGTCTGGCACTTGGAGAAAATGGCGCACATGAACCGCGAAGTTTTGCCCGAGCGCCGCATGCACGCCAAAGGCTGGGGTGCCCACGGCAAGTTCACAGTGACAAATGACATCACGCACTACACCCGCGCTGCCCTGTTTTCAACAATCGGCAAAAAAACGCCTGTCTTCGTCCGCTTTTCCACAGCGGCGGGAGAGCGTGGCTACTGGGATGCCGACCGCGACATCCGTGGTTTTGCCGTTAAGTTTTATACCGGCGAGGGCAACTGGGATTTGGTGGGCAACAATACGCCGGTATTCTTCATTCGCGACCCGTTGAAGTTCCCGGATCTCAATCATGCCTTGCACCGGCACCCGCAGACGGGGCGCAAGAATGATACGGCGAAATGGGATATCTGGACCTCACTCCCCGAGAGTTTCCACCAAGTTACCATTACCATGAGCGAGCGAGGTATACCGAGCGATTTCCGCCACATGCACGGGTTCGGCAGTCACACCTATTCCTTCATCAATGCTGCCAACGAGCGCGTGTGGTGCAAGTTCCACTTCATCTGCCATCAAGGTATACGCTGCCTGAGCGATGAAGAAGCAGCCGTCCTCAACGGCACAGATCCCGACAGCGCCGGGCATGACCTTTTCGATGCCATAGAAGCGGGGAACTTCCCCAAATGGACACTCTGCGTGCAAATCATGACTCAGGCGCAGGCGCAACGATTCCCATTCAATCCCTTCGACCTCACCAAAGTATGGCCACACGCTGAGTACCCGCTCATCGAAGTGGGGATACTGGAGCTCAATCGTAACCCGGAAAACTACTTTGCCGAGGTAGAACAGGCGGCCTTCACACCGGCGAATATCGTTCCCGGCATCAGCTTTTCGCCCGACAAAATGCTGCAGGGGCGACTCTTTGCTTATGGCGATGCCCAGCGCTACCGATTGGGTGTCAATTACGACATGCTGCCCATTAACCGACCGCGCTGCCCCTTCCACAGTTTTCATCAGGACGGGCTCATGAGGTTCGACACCAACAAAGGAAGCACGGTTACCTATGAACCCAATAGCTTCGGGGAATGGAAAGAACAACCGGCATACAGAGAGCCGGCATTCCCGGCAGACGGACCTGCAACCCATTACCCCTTTGCCGGCACACCCGAGGACTACTTTGCCCAACCGCGAGAGCTCTTCAAACTGATGACGCCGGAGAAACGGCAACTACTCTTCGACAATACCGCCCGCTCTCTGCGCCACGTGCCCGACTTTATCATCCGTCGCCATCTGGCCCACTGTTACGCCTGCCATCCCGACTACGAACAAGGTGTCGAGAAAGCCCTGCAGCGAATCTGCGGTAGCGCACCGACTTGCTGAACCGACTGCTAAAAAAAATCACCCCACCGGTCAATCATGACAGGTGGGGTGAGATAATATCTCAGCGTATGAAATTACTCCTGCGGAGCCTCTGTCGGTTCAGCCGGGGTGGTGTCAGCCCCTACCTCTTCGGCATCTGCATCCTCGTCATCATCGGGGATAACGAGCGTAATCTCCTGAATTGCCTCCTTGCCGTTGAGGGTGATAAGCTTCACGCCCTGGGTGGCGCGGCCGGTCTCACGGATGGAGTTGACCTTCATGCGCACGGACTGACCGCCGGAGGTCATAATCATGAGTTCATCGGCATCGGTTACCGTGGTGGCAGATACCACCAGACCGGTCTTGTCGGTGCAGTTCATGGTCTTAATACCGATACCGCCACGGCTCTGCAGACGGTACTCTGCAAATCGGGTACGCTTGCCGAGGCCGTTCTCGGATACCACGAGCAGTGAGTGAGCAGCGGGCTGGTCATCTGCGGGGATATCGCTCTCTACCGGCTCCTCAGCATCATCTGTTGCAACGGTGGCAGTTTCGCCCTCGGGCACCACAGCCATGGCTACCACATAGTCGCCCTCGCGCAGCTTGATACCACGCACACCGATAGTGTTACGGCCCTGGGTACGCATATCGCTCTCGTTGAAGCGAATGCTCATACCGTTATGAGTCACGATGATGACATCCTGCTCGCCGGTGGTAAGCACGGCGTTCACGAGTGAGTTACCCTCCTCGAGGTTGATGGCAATGATACCGGCCTTGCGGTAGTTCACGAAGTCGTTGAGCGCGGTCTTCTTAACCGTACCGTCCTTGGTCGCGAATACAACATTGCCGGAGCCCTCGGCGAAGGTAACGTCCTTGCCGTCCTCGCTCACCTTGCGCTCCAGTCGCAGGATGGCAGCAATGCGCTCTTCGGCCTGCATATCAAGCAGGTTCTTAATAGAACGGCCCTGAGCACTGCGTGCGGCCTCGTCAATCTCATACACACGCTCCACGTACACGCGACCGGTGTTGGTGAAGAACATGATGTAGTCGTGATTCTGGGCGGCGAACAGGTGCTCCACGTAGTCGTTAGCGTCCTTCTTGCTCTTGGTGGTAGCGGCCTTAATACCCTTACCGCCACGAGCCTGCAGGCGGTACTCGTCGGAATTGGTGCGCTTAATGTAACCGCTGTGAGAGATGGTCACAATCATGGAGTCATTGGGGATGAGGTCCTCAATGGCCATATCACCCTCGAAGGGAATGATGTGGGTCATACGCGGAGTAGCGTACTTCTCCTTGATGGAGCGCAGCTCGTCCTTCATGATGCCCAGCACGCGGGCCTCATTGGCGAGGATATCCAGATAATCCTCAATCACCTCGAGCAGCTTCTTGTACTCGTCGGAAATCTTGTCGTTCTCCAGAGCGGTGAGCTGGTAGAGGCGCAAGTCGAGAATGGCATTCACCTGACGTTCGGTGAACACATAGTCATCCCCCTGAATGGAGGGCTGGCTGTGAATCAGAATACCCAAGCCCTTGGCCAAGGCTACGGGGAAACGGAAGGCCATCAAGCGATTGCGAGCGTCCTCACGGTTCTTGGAGTCACGGATAATGCGGATGAACTCATCGAGGTTAGCCAGTGCGATGAGGTAAGCCTCCAACACCTCGGCGCGGTCTTCAGCCTTGCGGAGCAAGAACTTAGTACGGCGCACAATCACCTCGCGACGGTGCTCCACATAGAAGTTGATGGCATCCTTCACGGTGAGCACCTTCGGGCGGCCCTCGTGAATAGCCAGCATGTTCACGGAGAACGAGGTATCCAGACTGGTGAGCTTGTAGAGCTGGTTAATGACCACCTGCGGGCGGGCATCGCGCTTGAGCTCGATTTCCACATAGTCTGTCAAGTCGCGCATACCGGCGATATCGGTGATAATCTTATCACGCACCAGCTCAGCAATACGCTCCTGAAGCACGGCGCGGTTCACACCGTAGGGGACATCCGAAATATGCAGGAATTCACGACCGTTCTCATTGGAAACCACTTCAATCTTACCGCGCATGCGAACGCTGCCGCGGCCGGTGCGGAAATAGCTATCAATACCCTTATAGCCAAGGATATAGCCACCCGTGGGGAAGTCCGGTCCCTTAATGTAAGCGCGCAGAGCCTCGGCCGAGATAAGGGGATTATCAATGTAAGCGCAGATGCCGTCTACCACCTCACCGAGGTTGTGCGGTGCCATGTTGGTAGCCATACCTACGGCAATACCCGTACCACCGTTCACCAGCAGGTTGGGGAATGCAGAGGGGAACACCACCGGCTCCGTCAAGCGGTTGTCGTAGTTCGGCTGGAAATCCACGGTATCCTTGTCCAAATCATCCATCAGGGCTGCACCCAAGTGGCTGAGCTTGGCTTCGGTATATCGCATGGCAGCGGCGGGGTCACCTTCAGGGGTACCGAAGTTACCCTGACCATGCACGAGGATTTCGCGCATGTTCCACGGCTGAGCCATGGTCACCAGCGTACCGTAAGCAGATTGGTCACCGTGCGGGTGGTAGTCACCGATGGTGTCACCCACGATTTTACCGCACTTGATGGTGCCCTTGGTGGGCACAAGCCCCAGCTCGTGCATAGCGTAGAGCACACGACGCTGAGAGGGTTTGAGACCGTCTCGGGCATCGGGCAGAGCACGGGAGATAATCACGGACATGGAGTAGTCCAGGAAGCTGCGGGACACCTCCTCTGCCACGTCTACCGGGCGAATTCTTGTTTCACTCATAGTTCAAGTAAAAAGGGTTAGGGGTTACACGTCGAGGTTGCGAACATTCAGAGCGTTGTCCTCAATGAAACGGCGGCGGGGCTCCACAAGGTCACCCATCAGGATGGTGAACATCTTGTCGGCCTGTACGGCGTTGTCGTCATCCAGGCGCACACGGAGCAGCTCGCGCTTCTCGGGGTCCATGGTTGTGGCGTAGAGGTCCTTAGCGTCCATTTCACCAAGACCTTTGAATCGGGTGATTGTCACGCTGCGACCACCGATTTCAAGAACCTTGGCAAGAATGTCACCCACAAAGTTGACCGGGGTCACAGAGTTGCGGCTGTTTTCCACCAGTTCGTAGACCGGGGCATCATCCGACAGCAGGCGGTCAGACTCGATGCCGAGCTCCTGCAGGCGGGAAAGCACACGTGCGATTGCCTTGGCCTCGTGCAGCTCGTGCAGCAGAGCACGGCGGCTGGGACCTTCGCGAACCGGCAGCGGGTTGGCAGCCAGCTCTTCCTCGGTGGGTTCGCCGAAGAGGAAGAGGTCGCGGTTCTCCTCGGAGAAGGCGGACAGGTCTTCCATATTGCGGAAATACACCACCTCCTCATCGTTACCACAGCGCACCTTCACGAGGTACTGCGGGAAATTACCCTCAGCATCGCGGTGGCGCAGCAGGTCCTTGAAGTCACCACCGTGCTGGGCTACGCTGGCCTCGTACTTCTGCAGGTTGATGAGTGTCTCGAGGATAGCCATCAGGGAATCAGCATCGAACTCTTTGCTCTTGTCAGGCGTACGCAGGGTCACATCGCCGGCGCCGAGGGAAATCAGCTTGCGGTTGAGCGACACCTCATCCTGCACGTACTGCTCCACCTTGCGGTGAATCACACGATAAAGCGGCGGCTGAGCAATGTAAAGGTAACCGGCACGCACCAACTGGGGCATGTGGCGGCAGAAGAGGGTGAGCAACAGGGTGCAGATGTGGGAGCCGTCCACGTCAGCATCAGCCATCAGAATAATCTTGTGGTAGCGCACCTTGTTGATATCGAAGGAACCTTCGCCCTCGCCATCGCCGATACCGGCACCGATAGCAGTGATGATGTTCTGAATGGTCTCGCTGCCCAGAGCCTTGTCCAGACGGGCTTTCTCCACGTTCAGAATCTTACCGCGCAGGGGAAGAATAGCCTGTGTACGACGGTCACGACCCATCTTAGCGGAACCACCTGCAGAGTCACCCTCCACAATGAACAGCTCGCTGAGCTTGGGATCGCGGCAGGAGCAGTCGGCCAGCTTGCCGGGCAGACCACCGCCTACTGTCATAGCGCTCTTACGCACACTTTCGCGGGCCTTACGGGCAGCTTCGCGGGCGCGGGAGGCAATCAAGCACTTGTCAATGATGACCTTGGCCACGGCGGGGTTCTCCTCGAAGAACTCCTTGAGCTCCTCATACACCACACTGCTCACCACGCCTTCAATCTCGGTGTTTACGAGCTTATCCTTGGTCTGGGAGGAGAAGCGCGGATTGGGCATCTTCACGCTGATAACAGCTACCAGACCTTCGCGCACGTCATCACCGTTCAGGCTGGGATCCTTATCCTTGAGCATGTTATTGCTCTTTGCGTAGTTATTGATAACACGCGTAAGAGCACTGCGGAAACCTGAGTAGTGAGTACCACCGTCGCCGTTGAAAATGGAGTTGGCGAAGCAGAGGATCTGGTGGCGGTCACTGTCGTTGTACTGCATGACAACGTCCACGATAACATCGTCCTCCATGGTCTTGCCGTCGTACTCCACCTCGATGTGGCGCACGCCGTTCATGGCGATGGGTTCGGGAGTCACCAGGGTCTTGTTCTCACCCAGCTGGTTCACGAACTCTTTGATACCGTCCTTGTAGTAGAAGGTCTCGGTACGCTCCTGACCGGTACGCTCATCCGTCAGCTCAATAACGAGACCGGGATTCAGGAAGGCGAGCTCACGCAGACGGCGGCCCAGCAAATCGAACTTAAACTCCGTAGTGTCGGTGAAGATGGTGGGATCCGGCAGGAAGGTAATAGCCGTACCGGTCTGCCCCTCGGGGCAAGGACCCACCACGTGCAGTTTCTCGGTCGTCTTACCACGCTCGAAAGTAATAACGTGGCGCTTACCGTCACGGCGCACCTCAGCTTTGAAGAAATCAGAAAGGGCGTTCACACACTTGGCACCCACACCGTGCAGACCACCGGAGTACTTGTATGCACCCTGCCCGAACTTACCACCGGCATGCAGATTGGTCAGCACCAACTCCACAGCAGGAATACCGAACTTGGGGTGCATGTCCACGGGAATACCACGACCGTTATCGATTACGGAAATGGTGCCACCCTCGTGAATCTGAATGATAATCTTTGTGCAGTAGCCGGCCAGGTGTTCGTCGATGGAGTTATCGAGCACCTCAAATACACAGTGGTGCAAGCCTCGCTCATCAGGATCGCCTATGTACATACCCGGGCGCTTACGGACAGCCTCAAGACCCTCCAGCTTGTCAATCTGCGCCGCGCTGTACTCTTGCTGTGCTCCGGTCGTAACCACCTGTTCGGTGTCTTCGGGAGCCGTGTTGTTTTCAGTCATACGGCGGGGATTATACGCGCGTATACGCGCGCGTCAATTATATAATATGTCATTGTGGTCATTTTTTGCCACAATACGCCCTGTAGCGCGTCATAGCATACAGCCCCTATTCCTACAGCCCCACACCACCATACAGCGGCTATAGGGGCATACAGAGCGTTTTATGAAAGAATTAAGGAGCATTCCCCGAACGCACCACAGGAATGACCGGGATAAGCTGCATTTCAGGGAATTTTCGACCGGTGTGATCATGAAGGGCGCCATGATGAATGGTGTAGTGAACATGGCCGGAGGAATCGACCAGAACGTTACCTCGTCGCTGTAGCCCATGCAGTACCGTTACGACCGGCATAGCTCCGGGTGCGGACTGCTCCACGCGCGCAATATTGAACCAAAAGGCCGTGTCACCATCCCCACCGAAATCCTGCTTCAGCAGCAACAGGCCATCCCATTCACCTGCCCCCTTGCGACGGTGCTGAAAATACCCACCGGGATAATCTGTACCGTGTGGTTGGGCCACAGGTTTCATCTCACAGCGGGTATAGGGTTCACCCTCAGCATCCACGAGAGCCAGTGGGTTGCGTTCACCCATTTTCAATACCCCGTATTGGCGCAAACCTTCAGTACTATCCCTATCGGGAGTCAGAGACAGCAGACCGCGGTTATAATGCAGTGGCGCAGTAAGCTCCGCACGGGCAAAGCCCACAAACCAAGGTTGCTCCACCCGCAGAACCGAATAAAGCTCTGCCTCGGTTCCCTTTTCACCCCTCAAGGTGTATGGCATAACCAACAGTTCTCCTCGACAGGCATCACCATCTCCCTTGTAAATACCGCCCGGCTTCCGTTCACTCCATTCCTCCGGACCATAGCTCAAAGTCACGCCCTCAACCGTAAAGGGGGTCCCCCGCCACAGCACCTTCACGCAGGGGGATTCCATGAAAACTTCTTTTACCGGCTCCGGCTGTGGCTGAGAAGTACAGGCTGTAAGCAGAAAAAGCGGTAGCAGCTGGATAACAGGGAGTTTCATCGCCGACATCATACAGAACAGAACCAGTGGCGTCAAGCAAAATACCGGCTATAACAAAAGCGCATACAAGCGAACATAAAAAACGCTTGCAAAATACCCGCGAATGCGTTAATCTTGCTCACCTCTCAGACTCATAAAATATATGAAGCACGTACACTTCCTCGGAATCTGCGGCACCGCGATGGGTGCTGTGGCATCTGCTATGGCTCGCAAGGGCTATACGGTAACCGGCACAGATGCCAACGTCTACCCTCCCATGTCGACATTCCTGGAAAGTGAGGGCATTCAAATCTTTCAGGGTTACAAGCCCGAGAACATTCCTGCAGAGGCCGATATGATTGTTATCGGCAATGCCATGAGTCGAGGAAATACAGAGGTTGAGGCTGTTCTGGAGCGCAACCTGCGCTACATGAGCCTGCCCGAAACCATGAAGGAGTTTTTCCTGTGGGGTAAGCACAATTATGTGGTAACCGGTACCCATGGCAAAACCACCACCACCAGCATGCTGGCTTGGCTGATGGAGACCAACGGCCTGAACCCGAGTTTCATGATTGGTGGTATTGCCCGCAATCTGGGTCGTGGCGGTCGCTTTACGGAGTCCGATTACTGCGTGTTGGAGGGCGATGAATACGACACTGCATTCTTCGATAAGCGCTCCAAGTTCCTACATTACCTGCCCGAGGTTGTCATCATCAACAACATCGAGATGGATCACGCCGACATCTACGCCAATGTGGATGAGATTAAGCTCTCCTTCAAGCGCCTGCTCCGCGTGGTGCCCCGCACAGGTGTAGTGTTCATCAATGCCGATTGCCCGAACTGCGCCGATGTACAGGCACATGCCGCAGAAGAGCTTAAGATGGTCAAAATGGTGAGCGTGGGCATGGGCGAGAATGCCGACCTGCGAATCACCGATATCGAGCGCCGCACCGACGGTAGCACCTTCACTCTGGACGGCGAAAGCTACAGCATACCCATGATTGGCAACTTCAACATTCGCAACGCTGCCATGGCTACATGCGCCGCCCGAAATGCCGGGCTGACTCCCGACCAGATACGTGCTGCATTCCTGAGCTTTGAGGGCGTGGCACGCCGTCAGGAGGTTCGCGGTACAGTCAACAGCGTGACCGTGGTCGACGACTTTGCGCATCACCCCACTGCTATTCGTCAGGCTGTAGAAGGCCTGCGCCAGCGCTATCCCAAGAGCCGTCTGTGGGTACTCTTCGATCCCCGCAGCAACACCACCATTCGCAACCTGTTCCAGCAGCAGCTGGCGGATGCACTTGCCACTGCCGATTTCGCAGTTATCTCCCCGGTGGAGAACCACAAGCGACTGCGCCCGGAAGAGCGCTTGGATGAGGAAAAACTCTGTCGCGACATTACCGAAATGGGCACAGAGTGCTATCTGGGCAGCGGCATCGAAGACATCGTGGCTCACGTTGTCTCGCATGTGCACCCCGGCGACGTGCTGTTGGTCATGAGCAATGGCGGTTTCGGCGGCATTCACAGCAAGCTGCTGAGCGCCTTGGCCCAGTAAAAAAAAACTATTTTCCATGAAAAAGCCCCTCAACCGAAAGGCTGAGGGGCTTTCTGATATTCACACAGAAACAACTATCACTTGTTTTTCAGCAGCTCTTTCAGCTCTTCTACCGTTGAGAGCAATTTGTTGTTCGAGCGCTTGAGGTGCAACAGGCTGAATACCATCACAAGAGTTACCAGAGTGAGGTAAACGATAACACCCCAGCACAGAGCCTGCAGAGAATAAATGGAATGAGAAATCTTGGGGTCGTTGATGACGCGGGTTACAATTTTATCACCAACCTCCTTGGCGTACTCGCGCCCCTCCTGCTTGTACTGCTCTTTATACTCATCTATCAGCGTATCTACCGCGCTTTTTACAGCACCGGCCAAAACCTCAGAGAGAGGCCTATCCCCCAGCCCATCAGCAGTACCGGTCACAAGGGTACTGATAGCTTCACGCCCTCGGTCACGCCATGTCCGCTTACCCTCCTGCACGGGTTCGGGCAAGGGGGAATCCATCACAGCTTTCGCATCTCGGCTTTCCTGATGTGCTTTCAGGGCCTGTACCCCAACTTTCAGCAGGCCATCAATCACCCTGTCAGTCCGGCTTTCATCCGCCTGCACCCCGTACAAACAAAGAGCGGACAACAGAAAAAGAGCAGTAATGAGTTTCTTCATACTGCAAGCTTACCATCACCGACAGGGCAATGCAAGGTCAAAAAACACTTACTGCAAATTCTCAACGGGTGCCTGTTCGGCAGACGGCGCAGGAGAAGGCTCTACCTTGGGCGCAGGCTGGGCTTTGGGTAAAGCCTTGGCTTTTGACTTAGCAACGGCCTTTTTAGCTGCAGGCTTTTTGGGAGCAGGCGGAGCAAAGACGGTCATGTTGGTGCAGCCCTCAAACGCCGTCGGGAAGAACTCGCGAGCCGGCTTTTCAGCCGCAGCAATGGCTGCGCGCGTAGCAGCTACGTTCTCCTGACCTCCGAAGTTCACAGCACGACGGAAAATCTCCTGATTGGTACCGAACACCATGTAACGGTGCACCTCGAACTGAACTTCTTCGCACTGCACCTTCTTCTCGAGCACAGTAAAGGCGGCCTGATAACCTGCAGTTCCCAGAACTTCATGCATGGGCGAAGTATTGTAACCACCGGGATAGCAGTATGTGGAGCAATTACCGAACATGCTCATCAGTTTGGTACGGGACTCCACCAATTCTTTCTGAAGCTGAGCAGCGTACTCGGCAGAATCCTGCTTGTAGCGCTTCCACTTACTGGGATAAAGGTGGTTGGAGGAGTGGCTGCCGATTGTAGCACCGTTAGCCATCATTTCCTTAATCTGCTCAGATGTCATCGAGTCGCCCTTCACGTCGATGTACCTTGTATAAAGATACAGAGTGAAAGGATAACCGTATGCCTTCAGCACGGGATAGGCATCGAAATAGACACTCTTCCAGCCGTCGTCAATGGTAATGAGCACGCACTTGGCCGGCAGGCGACGTGTACCATGACGCCACTCAAGGAAGTCCTGCATGGAAATCACACAGATGTCGGAATCTTTGATAAACTGCATCTGACGGCAGAAATCTGCCGTGCTCATGAGCATTTCAGTACATTTCTTCGTTTTACTGAAATTATGGTAACCCAGAACAGCCACCTGAGTCTCCTCTCGAGGAACCAACGGCTGTTTGAATTGAGCAGTCACCCAATCGCCATCCGGAGTCCGCTTGCCCAAAGTTCCGAGACCGGGTGTAACAGCGGGCATATCCTCCTGCACAGTGGGTTCTGTAGAGACAGGTTCAGCGGAAACAGGCTCGGCGGGAACTGGTTCAGCGGGAACAGGCTCGGCGGGAACAGGCTCGGCGGGAACAGGTTCGGCGGGAACTGGTTCGGCGGGAACAGGCTCGGCGGGAACGGGTTCGGCGGGAACGGGTTCGGCGGGAACAGGCTCAGCAGGAACAGGCTCAGCAGGAACAGGCTCGGCGGGCGTAGGTTCGTCAACAGGGAGCGGTTTGGTCGAGGGCAGCGGAGTTGAACCGGCAGGGTCGGCAACCAAGGCAGCCTCCTCTTCGCTGACATCCTCAGCCACATCATCATCAGAGAAATCGGGCAGCACCACATTCTGCGGCATCAACTGCACGGCAGGAGTACAGGCCTTCACATTTTCCAGAACCTCATCATCGCCCGAAGCGGAATCGAAGTTCACAGCATGTGCGAAAGACGCATCACCCGTCACCTGAGCGCAGGTTGTACCGGGCAGAGAAACTGCCCCACTTGCCACCATGTATGGGAAAGCGCAGCGCTGAAGAACCGGCAGGGCGTACAGCCCAAAACCAGCATCCGTCGTATCAAAAGTCAGTAGCACAGCTTGCCCATTCAAAGGCTTTTTGCCCTGACGCCAAGCCTGGTAATCCGTAGGGCTGATAACCTGAGTGGCGGATTCCTTGAGGTAAAGCATTTCACGCTCAAAGTCAGACGGAGATACAGCAGAAGGCCCCGTACCGATGGACTTATATGAAAGAACAGTTACCCCGCTCTGTTGAGGAGCCACAGCTACAGCGGGAGCAGCGGGCTGTTGAGCCGCACACAGGCTAACAAACAGAACAAACGGATACAGACTGGCAATGAACTTCATTTCTCTGCTATTTCAGATTCAGCGACCGGGCACCATTTCAAAGGTGAAACCCTTCAGATATTCAGTCTCGGGAATATTGAGCAGCACAGGGTGGTCAGGGCTCTGACCATGGTTAGCCACCAGACGCAGGGTGCAGTGACCATCGACAGCCGCCTCGGCAATAGTCTGCTTAAAGGCCCCAGCACTGGCGTGGTGCGAGCAGCAGAACGTAGAAAGCACGCCACCCACCGGGAGCATCTGCATAGCGCGCAGGTGAATCTCCTTGTAGCCGCGCATGGCACCGCTCAGGCTCTTCTTGTTACGAGTGAAACTGGGCGGATCGAGAATGATGAGGTCCCACTTGGGGTCAGCCCCCTTGCGCACGGCATCGCTCTCGCGCTTCAGGAAGTCAAAGGCGTTCTCGGCAATGGCCTCAATCTGCACACCGTTGAGCTCAGCATTGCGACGGACGGAGGAGATGGCATCCTCAGAAATATCAACGGCAGTCACGCTGGCGGCACCGGCCTTGGCACAGGCCAGAGCAAAACCACCCTGATTACAGAAGCAATCAAGCACACGACGACCGCGGGCAAACTTTGCCACATCGGCGTAATTCTGCAGCTGGTCGAGGTACAAACCGGTTTTCTGCCCGGTGGCCAAATCAATCATGAACTTCAACCCGCGCCCCGAGGCTACAAAAGGCTCAGGCATGTCACCGGCGGCCACATATGTCTCCGGCTCAATACCCTCTGCCACCAGCATGGGGGAGTCGTTACGCACAATGATGGCACGAGGCTGCAACAGGTCACCCAAAATATCTTTAATAAGCCCCAAACGCTGATACATGGCGATGGTGAGAGTCTGCACCACAAGCACATCTCGATAGCGGTCCACAATCAGACCGGGCAGACCATCACTCTCACTCCACACCAAGCGCATGAGTTCCTCGCCGGGCAGCCAACGCTCGCGCAGCAGCATAGCCTGCGATATACGGCGAGCAAAGAAATCACGGTCCAAATCCTGCTTACGACGGGAAAAACGGCGAGCCACAATCTGCGAGTGAGGATTGTACATGGCAGAGCCCAGATATCGGTCGCGCTGATCCTTGAGCAGCACCACATCGCCCGGTGCCGGATTGCCGAACACCGTGCGCACCTCAGTGCCATATACCCAATCATGTCCGTGAAATATGCGCGCCTTCGGCGCTATGATAAGACCTGCCATAACGGCGCCCTTATACTACAAAATCTAATTTTTGTCAATCCGTAATAATTTAGGAATACTTTAGTATTGACAATATAGAACAATTCTGACACAATCAAACTGTCATGAGTGCAAGAACCCTTATCACCGCGACAACAGCTGCCATCCTGATGGTAGCCGGCAGCGTATGCGCTGCAACCAAAGTAGTCTTGCAGGACACACACTGCAAGACCAATGCCGTGACCTACACCCTGCCGAACGGCTGGATGGGTGGCGGCGAAGTGACATGGGATGCCGACAGTGAGCGGCTCGGTAATTTCTGTGTAAGAACCATGCAGTTGGTCAACAGAAAAGGAGCCATCATTGCCAACTACATTTCCACCTACGAAGTACCCCTTAAAACAACCAACCCCGGCGCAATGGACCTGGCAGCAATGCTGCTGGGTGTGGCTCAGCAACTGCCGGGCAACAACAATATCACCCCGGTGGATGCCGTCATCTACCAGGCTCCGCAGGACGTGCAGGACTTCCGCATGGCCCGCGATACACTGCGCGAACAGCTGGGCGACAAGGTAAGTGGCCGCGTGTACGTGGTGAATGCCACCTACAGCGATGGCACCATGGTCGGCGCCGTGGTACATGAGCGCAGCATTCGCAAGGGTTTCCGCACCCAGCGCAGCATCAACTTCCACGATATCTTTGTACTGGGCAGCACAGGTGAAGAACAGCCGACCGAGAAAGCCCTGCACCAAGCACTGGTTGATGTAAGCCGCGCCGCACGCCGTGCCGATTTCAACAGCAAGTGGATTGAAGAAAACATCCGTCAGGTTGCCGGCACATTCTACGGCCAGCGCAAGCTGGATGCACGCGCCCTGCCCCACGTTACCCGCAAGGCAATGGAAGGCATGAAGCGCGGCCTGCCCGCCGTACTCGACTGCCTGTACACCAGCAAGTTCTGCAAAACTCCGCAGAATGCTGCTCAGGTTGCTGTGAATTAATCCTTACAGAGAACAGGCCTGCCGGAAGTCACACTTTCGGCAGGCCTTTTTTATTGCCCGTTTTTTTCTGCTTGCCCCGCCCTGCGCGGTTTGGTAGAATGACGGGCACGTGGATGCCCCCCTACCACAGCTCCGATTACCCGATGACAGCGAACTCGAACAGTACGCTGCCCGTACCCGTCGCAGTCTGATTGAACGCCTGCACGACTGGAAAGACCAGCGCAGCTGGGATGAATTCTACCGCACCTACTGGCGACTGATATACAGCGTAGCCACCAAAGCCGGCCTGAACCGCGAGGAGGCCTGGGATGCCGTTCAGGAAACCATACTCACCGTAGCAAAACAAACGAGGGATGGTCGCTACGATGCCGAAAAAGGCTCTTTCAAAAGCTGGCTGCTCCACATCACCCTGTGGCGCATCAAAGACCAATTCCGCAAACGCCCCGCCCGACAGGATGCCAATCAGGAGAGCAACGGAGGTGAGGCTGCCGACCGACAGGCCGACATCAACGGCGAAACCTTTGAAAAGATTTGGGAACGGGAATGGCAGCAGAATATCCTGAAAGCTGCTGTGGAGCGCGTAAAAATGCGCGTATCACCCCAGCATTTCCAGATATTTGACTACCACGTACTACGAGGCATGAGCAGTGGCGACGTGCGCCGGAAACTCGGTGTGAGCATGGCTCAGATTTACCTGACCAAGCACCGCATCGGCAAACTGCTGCGCGAGGAAATTGAGTACATAAAGTCACAGAGCTGAGGCATTCTACCCCGCAAAAATCATCGGTGACCACGCCCCGAATTCCGAACAAATAGATACCGCCCCCGAAATTACGGCTTGCCAAATGTGGAAAAACAGAGTATAATCCGCGCGAATCCACGCGATATCACTCAATTTATGTCCGGCAATCTCACATACAAGCAATCCGGCGTCGATACTATCGAGGCACAGTCTTTCGTGAACGACATCAGCGCGCACGTTAAGCGCACGCAGAAAAACCGTAAGCTCTGCAATGCTTTCGGCCTGTTTGCAGCAGCATACGATCTCTCCGCCTACAAGGAGCCCGTCATTGTGACCGGCACCGACGGCGTGGGTACCAAGACAGAAATCCTGTTTGACCTGGATATGCTCGAGACCGCAGGTAAGGATCTGGTGGCCATGAATGTGAACGACATTCTGACCACGGGCGGTGACCCGCTTGTGTTCCTGGATTACCTCGGCATTTCCAACCTGGAGGTTGAGAAACCCCGCATTACCCGTCTGGTGGCCGGTATGTGCGACTATCTGGAAAGCTGCAACTGCATTCTGGCCGGTGGCGAGACCGCCGAAATGCCCGGTGTAGTTCCCGAGAACTTGGTCGAAATGGCCGGTTTCAGCATCGGTTGCGTAGAAAAGAGCCAAATGATTGATCCCTCCAAGGTGGAGGTGGGCGACGTGCTCATCGGTTACCCGAGCGATGGCTTCCACGCCAATGGCTGGAGCTTGGTGCGCCGCATTCTTAAGCAGAATCCCGAACTGCTCACCGAGGAGGAGCTGCGCAGCCTGCTGGCTCCCACCCGCCTGTACCATGACGTTGTGTACGATATGCGCAAGCTCGGCATCACCCCCAAGGCCTACGCCCACATCACCGGTGGTGGCCTGCCCGAGAACCTCGAGCGTTTCCTGGGCGAGAAGGGTGCTGACCTCGAAATCCCCTACTGGGACAACGCCGCCGTGCAGAAGGTGCTCAGCTTTGTGGACGCCGAAGACCGCTTCCACACCTTCAACATGGGCATCGGTTGGGTAGCTATCGTGAAACCCGATCAGGTGGAGCAAGCCTGCACTGCCGGCCCCGGTGGTACTGTCATCGGCACCATGCGCGAGGGCAAGGGCATTAAAGTAAAGGTTAGCAAGTAAGCGACAACCCCACACAACTATATGTCCGCAGCTATTCGCCTGCTTAAGCCGCTCTCCTATTTTGCGGAGAAGTACGGCACTCCCGAGTGGGCTTTCAACAAGCTCTTTCTCCTGATGGAGAAACAGCACAACCGTGGCCAGGACGGTGCCGGCATAGGCTGTATTAAGCTGAACATGCCGCAGGGTGAGCCCTACATCTTCCGTGCAAGAGATGCCTCTCCCTCTGCCATCACCAACATCTTCTCCAATCAGCAGCGCAATCTGCGACGCATGAAGGATGAGGGCCTGATTAAGAGTGCTGATGCTGACAGCTACAAAAACCACTTCAACTTCGGTGGTGAAGTACTCATAGGTCACCTGCTCTACGGCACAGGCGGCGCAACACCCGAAGAGGGGCTGTGCCATCCCTACATGCGCCGCAGTAACTGGCCGACCCGTACCCTCATGATGCAGGGCACCATGGGTATCACCAACATATCGGAACTGCACGAAAAGCTCATTTCCCGTGGCCAGCACCCGGTATTCGGCACCGATATTCAGACCCTGCTGGAGGAGGTAGGCTACTACCTCGACGAGGCTCATACCGACCTCTACCGCCAGCTGCGCGACCGCAATGTAGACGGTCGCGAAATTCCCAATATCATTTCTGCTGAGCTGGATCTCTACGACATCATCGGCAAGGCCTCGAAGGACTGGGACGGTGGCTACACCATCATGGGTGGTGTGGGCAATGGTGACTTCTTCTGCCTGCGCGACCCGCACGGCATTCGTTACTGCTACTACGTGCTGACAGATGAATATCTGGCCGTCGCCAGTGAGCGAGTACCGCTCATGAGCGTGATGGAGGTAGATGAGCAGGATGTGAAGGAGCTCGATCCGGCCAACATGATTGTTGTGAAGTCTGATGGCAGCGTAACCATAAAGGAATATACCACTCCCGGTAATCCGACGCCCTGCTGCTTTGAAGACGTGTACACCTCCCGTGGCAACGACCCCATCATTTACCGCGAGCGTAAAGCCCTGGGTGCCAACCTGACGGAGCAAGTGGTGGACAGCTTGGATGACAATTTCTCCAAGGCCGCTATCACATTCATTCCGAACACGGCCGAAGTCTCCTACTACGGCCTGCTGGAAGGGCTGCGTACCTACCGCCGCAACAAAGTGACAGCCGCCATGATCGAGGCCTATCGCAACGGCACCATGAGCGAGGAGCTCATCAACGAGCTGATTCTCCGCCGTTGGCCCCGCGCAGAAAAGATTGCCCATAAGGACATCAAACTGCGTACTTTCATTTCTGAGGAAAGCAGCCGCAAGCAGCTCGCTGCCATGGTATACGACCTTACCTACGGCGCAGTCAACAGCGACGAAGTTCTGGTAGCTATCGATGACTCCATCGTACGTGGTACCACGCTGAAGATGAGCCTGCTGCGCCTGTTGGCCCGCTCCAGCGCCCGCAAGATTGTCATTGTGTCCTCCGCCCCGCAGGTTCGTTACCCCGACTGCTACGGTATCGACATGAGTGAGATGGGCAAGTTCATTGCATTCCAGGCAGCCATTACCCTGCTGAAGAAGCGTGGTATGTACACCCACATCATCGATGTGTACGAGGAATGTAAGCGCCAGCTGACCCTGCCGCCCGCAGAGCGCAGCAACCCGGTCAAGAAGATTTACGAGCCCTTCACCGAAGATGAAATCACGGCCGAGGTGTCTCGCATGGTAACGCCGGACAACTGCCCCTGCCAGATTCAGGTTATCTACCAGACTCTGGATGGCTTACACAGCGCCATCGAAGGCCCTTGCGGCGATTGGTACTTCAGCGGTGATTACCCCACTCCCGGTGGTTTCACCGTAGTAAACAAAGCTTTTATCAACTGGTTTGAAAGCCGCGACAAACGCGACTACCAGCTCTGATTCGGCTCATTCATCAACCCATCCTCTGCCTGCTCCTGCGGGCAGAGGATGGCAGACCAAAACTCCCAACCCCACCCATCTGAACACATGAGCGAAAAACTGAAACTCGCACAGCTGAAAGAACTGGAAGACGAGAACCTTATACAACTGTCTCTCTCGGGTGTGCAGCGTGCATACGACGAACTGGTCAAGCGGCACAGTCGCCGACTGCACTCCATGCTCATGCAGATGCTTAACTCAGAGACCGATGCCTACGACATCGCTCAGGAAGCCTTTGTAAAAGCCTACCGCTCCCTTCACTCCTTCAACGGCAACAGTGCCTTCTATACTTGGCTTTACACCATCGCTCTCAACGAAGCCCGCAACTTTATACGCCGTGAAAACAAGCGCCGTAAGAATAACATCAGCATCGATAACGATGTTAACGGTGATCCCAAGGAAAAAAGCATGGATTTGGCAGACAGCAGTCGCGAGTCGGACCCGCTGAGAAATGCCAACGTGGGAGATTTAAAAACTCGCCTGCGACATGCACTGAACCAACTCTCGCCCGAGCACAGAGAAGTTGTGCAGCTCTGCGACATAGCCGGCATGAACTACGCGGAAGTAGCCTGCATGCTTAAAATCCCCGAGGGCACGCTTCGCTCGCGACTGCACTATGCCCACCGCTATATGCAAAGCCTGTTGAAGGATGAGCTCTGATTCCTCACCAGCTCCTGAGCCACAGCAGGACTCGCTCCCCTACTACGAAGAGGGAGTAGTGGCCGGTTTTCCCTCCCCCGTTATGGGAGAGCTCAACGGCACACTCAATCTCAATACCCTGTGCATACGCCACCCGGCCACAACATATTATGTGCGCGCCCGTGGAGACAGCATGATAGGAGCCGGTATAAATGATGGCGACATTCTGGTGGTAGACCGCAGCATTGAACCACAGCATGGGGATATCATCATTGCGGCCATCGATGGTGAGTTCACCGTCAAGCGCTTACTCAAAAAGGGAAACAAGGTTTTTCTCGCCCCGGAAAACCCGGCATATCAATCACGCCTCCTTACCGAGGCAGAACAGTCGGAGTTTTTCGGCGTTGTCACTTGGATTTTGAAATCTACCAACAGACGCAATTCGGGTAAAATTAATTATTAAATTAATTCAGTTTCTCTTTACAACCTATCAAATGTATGTTAGAATGGTCGGTGGTGTGCATCACCGGCTCTTTTTATATGCTCAAAACTCCTAACAAACCCAGATTACGCGAATTAACTGACGAAGAACTCATCAGTCACTTGCGTATTGACAGTAAGAGTTCACCGAAGACAAAAGAGAACGCCATAAATGAACTCATCAAGCGCTATTTGCATAAAGTACGATTAATAATTCTGCAAATGGTAAAAAATGAGGATGACGCATGGGATTTGACTCAAACTTCATTTCTCCGAGCCCACAAAGCTCTACCCTTTTTCAGAGGAACCTGCAAGTTTTACAGCTGGTTATACCGAATTTCCGTTAACACAGCAAAAGATTTCTTACGCGCACGGAAAAGACGATCCAAGGTAGAAGGTCCGAGCCTTGACGATGAAGACCGCATCTTGGAAATCATAAAGTACTGTGCGTCAAATACCGATAATCCACACCAAGCACTTGTCAGCCTTGAAACTCAGAAACTTCTGCAAGAAGCAGTGGATGAGCTGTCTGCAGACCAAAGAGAGGTAATCGTTTTGCGCTATTATATGCAAATGGATTATAAAGAGATGGCGGAACTCCTCAATATCCAAGAGGGCACCCTTCGCTCACGCGTACACTATGCACGCGAAAAACTTAAGGATATATTGCAAAGCCCGAAGAAAGAAGGTTTTCTCAAGAAAATCAAGAGAACAATCTTCGGCAAGAAGGCAAATTGATTCTTATAAACCGGCTCGCTCTCTGGCCTCGCGAACCTGGGCCAAGCCTGCTGCCAGCAACAGCAGGATAAGTGCCCAACTGACAATACCGCAAAGCGCAAGCTTAAGCAACGGGAAGGTATCGAGCAATGAGCTGTTCCAGAACATGTGCACGATAACCGGCACGCTGGCCAATTTCAGGAAACGCCAATCCTGCAGGACATTGAAATTAACAATAGCCGTTGCGTGACCGAGAGTCCCCTCGCGTCGCAGACGGCTCCATACCAGCCAGTAAGCACCGGCCACTGCAGCTGTCCACTGGGTGTGCCCCGCAATACTGGTAAGTACAGCACGATAGCGCATAACAATATCAGGGCTCAGACTCCGCTCAGCCAACTGGTGAACAACCTGCCCCATACGTGGATCTGCCTGCATCAGAATATCCGCTGCGGTATGGTACGCCACTAAATTTCTGAGGTGCATGAACGTATAGCCCGCACTTTCAAACGCCGCAAAACCGGCACCTACGGCTGCACCTAATAACAAGCCGGTCAATATACGACCATTGCACTTGCTGTGAGCCACCAACAAGACCGCAAGCAATTTAGCACTTTCCTCAATGGGCCCGGCCCAAAGCACCCCCTTCCCTCGCCAGAAAGCGAACAATATCAGAGAAAAAATCAGCGACAGCATGCTGCCGGTCATCATCATCACGCCCGCAGAATAGATACTCACATCGCGTCTCACGTTCATCTCATAGAACAAGACGAACAGGCAAAAAGGAATACCGAAATTGCCGATGAATATCAGCGCAGGTATCAATAACGGATTCTGAAATTGAGTGGAGGCCCAGTTAAACCCGAAGTAAAGCACCAGACAAACCAGAATCAGGCGGGAAAATATCCAAGGTGCCGGCCACACCGTGCTCACCTCGTTGAGAGGAGGTGTTGTCTTGGATGTTCCCGAGCCAAAGCAATCCTCAATGTCCGCAGAGGTATGTCGGCGGAATATCTCGGAAAAAAACGAGATGAAAGAAAAGCCCTTCAACTCCGCCCAAAAACCATCGGAATGTGGCTCAATACCGGGCAGAGAGCCGAGTGCCATACTCCCCCTCATGCCCTCACGCCAAATACGGTCTTCGCGCTTCAGTTCTCCACCGGTCAACATATCACGCAACTGCGGCACCGTATACGGGCCGTAGCTCTCTCCATCGCGCAGTAGGAAATATTGTTCTATGTTGCTCATGTAGGCGGAATAGATTATACCCCATCAATCGGAGCATGCAAGCAAAATCAGATACAAAAATTGCCGCAGATTGCCCGAAAAACGAGCATCTGCGGCAATAAAAAAATCCCGTTAAGAAATTATTCGTCGTCAGAGGCGTCGAACTCATCAGACTCAGCGTCAAAGTCGGCCTCTTCATACTTCTTAAACTTCTTCACCCGCTGCGCTGCAGGCAGGGGGGTAAGTACCATGGTCACAGTATTGCCGGCAAGTTTGGCAGCCTGATCGACCTTACCCATGGTCTTCATATCCTCAACAACCTTAGCCATTACCTCAAGGCCCAGCTGTTGGTGAGCATTCTCGCGCCCACGGAAACGGAGCTGGAAACGCACTTTGTGACCATGGTCCAGGAATTGCTCCGTACGGGCCATTTTCACATTGTAGTCGTTCACATCGGTACCGATACGCAGCTTGATTTCTTTCATGCGCACGGTCTTGGCCTTGTTGTTCTTCTGCATTTTGGCCTGCATGTACTTGAACTTACCGTAGTCGATAAGGCGGCACACGGGCGGATCGGCATTGGGAGCAACCTCTACGAGGTCAAGTCCGATTTCCTTAGCTCGAGCGAGAGCATCTCTCGTAGCCATAACGCCGAGCTGGTCACCGTTGGCGGTTACCACTCGCACTCTGGGAGCACGGATTCGGTCATTGACACGAATCTGCGGGGTTTTACTGTTCTGCTCACGGCGATTGCCTTTGTTAGCAGGGATATTGTTTTTTTGTGGGGTTGGCACTTGTGTTTGTACTTGGTTGTGGTCGATGTATTTCAGGATGTTCCCGGTGTGAATAGCGCGGCGGCTCTGATTGGCACCGCGCTACGCACCGGAAAGGGGGCAGCAGCGTTCGTTACTGTTGGGGAGTCTCCTTCTGTTGAGGGGTGAACGCAGGTTTGATGAGACGCTGGTTAATCTCATCTGTCAGAGAGGTCACAAACTCGTCGAGCTCCATTGTGCCGACAACATCAAGCTCGCGGTGGCGAACATTGACCTTGCCTTCTTCAGCCTCACGCTGGCCAACTACAATCATGTAGGGCACGCGGTCCAGACGGGCATTACGAATCTTGGCACCAATCTTATCAGGAGCATCATCCAACTTCACTCGCACACTCTTTGCGGCCAGAGTAGCACGAACCTTCTCGGCAAAGTCGGCAACCTTGTCGGAAATCGGCAGCACGCGAACCTGCTCCGGAGCCAGCCATGTGGGGAACTTACCGGCAAAGTGCTCGATAAGCAGGCCGGTGAAGCGCTCCATGGAACCGAAGGGGGCGCGGTGAATCATGACGGGACGGTGCGGCTTGTTGTCTGCACCGGTGTAGGACAGGTCAAAACGCTCAGGCAGGTTGTAGTCCACCTGCACGGTACCCAACTGCCAGTCACGACCAATCACGTCGCGCACAATGAAGTCAATCTTGGGACCATAGAAAGCGGCCTCATTTTCGGCCTCAATATAGTCGAAACCATTCTCCGTCAGCACCTCACGAAGAGCCTGCTCTGCGAGTTTCCAGTTCTCAACGGTACCCACATATTTGGGATCGTTGTAATCCTTGTCACGCAGGGAAAGGCGCACGCGATAATCTGTCATCTGCAGAGTACCCAGAATATGCTTCACAATACCGATGCACTGTTGTACCTCCTCCTTAATCTGGTCAGGGCGGCAGAAGATGTGGGCGTCGTCCTGAGTGAAACCGCGTACACGAGTCATACCACCCAACTCACCGCTCTGCTCCCAGCGATACACGGTACCAAACTCGGCCAAACGTACAGGCAGGTCACGGTAGGAATGGGGGTCGCTGGAGTAAATGCGAATGTGGTGCGGGCAATTCATGGGCTTAAGCATGAAACCCATGATGGTGCGAGTATCCATCGCATTGAAGAGATCGGCGCAGCTGGCGTTCTCATCGCGCAGCTTCTTGAAGTCGTCCGGGTCCGGAATCGGCGGGAACTGGCTTTCCTTGTAGTGCTCCCAGTGACCGGATGTCATGTAGAGGTCAAGCTTACCGATGTTGGGGGTGAATACCTGAGAGTAACCGATGCGGTCGAGCTCCTCGGTTATGAAGTCCTGCAGCTCACGGCGAATGATAGCACCCTTGGGCTTCCACAGCACAAGCCCCTGACCCACCATTTCATCGATGGTGAAGAGCCCCATCTCACGGCCGAGCTTGCGGTGGTCGCGCTTGCGAGCCTCCTCCAGACGAGCCAGATGCTCATCCAACTGGGTGCGATTGGGGAAACAGGTACCATACACGCGCTGCAGGCGGGGGCCGTTAGCGTCGCCCTGATAGTAAGCAGAAGCCACGCTCATGACCTTAAAGGCCTTGCAATTGCCGGTACGCCCTACGTGAGGACCGGCGCAAAGGTCGGTGAAGTCACCGTTGCGATAGATAGAAATCTCCTCGTCGTCAGGAATGCGGTTCAGCAGGTCTACCTTAAACTTGGAAGGTACGGCACGCGGGCCGACAGAGCCCAGTTCACCGCTCTCAGCCATGGCCATAGCCTCGGCACGAGTGACTGTAGTTCGCTCAAATGTCTGGTTCTCCTTGACAATCTTCTTCATCTCTGCCTCAATCAGCTCAAACTCAGCGGTAGAGATATTGTGGTCAAGTTCGATATCATAATAAAAGCCGTTCTCAATGGCGGGGCCGGCAGCAAGTTGGGCCTGGGGCCAGATTCGGCAGATGGCAGCAGCCAGAACGTGCGCGCAGGAATGGCGCAGGCGCTCCAGGTCACTGGCCTGATTACGTTCTTCGAGTGTCTTTCGTTCTTTCTGTTCAGACATAAGTATTTCAGTGAGCCCTTACTATGCGCCTAAAACGTGCGGAATGCAAGCACAATCCGCGCAGCAGGCACAAATTAAGGCATTTTTAACCCGTTTTTCTTCAAATGTGTTACTTTTTCTTCTTTTTACGGAAACCGGGCAAACCGCCATTCAAGGCTCGGCGGTGTGTGCGGATAGAATTCAACTTCACCTTAAGACGACGGAAAGGCGAGCTGAGCAGATGCAGAATACCTGCGGGCGTTGCGTAGCTATGGGGTTTCAGCGTCTGGTCGTATTTATCCGTATAGGTAATTGCGGAGCCGCTCACGTCAGATAATCCGTCTATGTGTAGCACCAAATCAGGCTGAATGGCGTATATTTTCACACCCGGCAAGCCGGCAGCCGTGTCCTTATAAAAGGTATCGATAGCACGGTGGATAGACATCCACTCCCATATATTTTCCTCGGTAGGCATGATTTCCAGCAGTCGGTCATACATGCTCTGAGGGACCAGATAGGCAAAGGTGGACAGCACACCCTCCACCTGCCAAAGAGCGTGCTCGCCGGACTTGTGCACCATACTACCATAGGGAGTCGGTCGACTATACCCCAAATACAGCATGTAATCACCCTTCAAATTATCCAACGCATATTTCAATGTAGCCAATGCGTCCGGATGCCGGCCGGTTAAGACATCATCCTCCATAATGAGCACGTTGCGCCAGCCCTTCTCCTTTGCCATAGCTATTGCTTTTGCATGCGACAAAGTACAGCCACCGGCGCCCCCCCAGTATGAAGAACGATCCGCGGTACGCTCTGTAAACCAAGGTTCCTTACCGTATGTCGGCAGGGCTCGTCCCAGCACAGCGCTGAGACGGTGGACTTTATCAAGAGGCAACGTTTCCTCATTATCCTTCAGGAACTTATCCATTCGTTCCCTGCTGGTATCCAGATTGATAACAAGTATCCCATCTATACCATCCCACACCTCATGCAGCTGTACAACAGTATCTTCCATAACTAACACAAAACCACCTAATTATTCAGCCCGTCCGTAATCATCGCTGAAGCGCTCAATATCCTCCTCCGACAGAAAATCACCTATCTGAATTTCAATCACGCACAAGGGCACTTCCCCCTCGTTACTCAAGCGGTGCAAACTCCCCTGAGGTATAATGACAGACTGACCGACCTTCAGGCGAGTCACAACATCGTCGCATCGCACAGTAGCCTCGCCCTCGGTTATAACCCAACGCTCAGTACGGTGCTCATGGCGCTGCAACGAAATACGCCCGCCGGGGAGCACACGCAGCTTTTTTACCACCACACGCGACTGCAAATCCAACACCTGCCATTCCCCCCACGGGCAATCGCCGGTTTCGCCCACATGATAGGTTGTATGTACCTCACTCATTTGCCGATAGATTGTCGAATACTTGTTGTTGAGCGCTCCGGCAGATTACCGTGCGGAATACGGGAGCTGGTCACGTAGCGAATTCCCTTCGATTCCACAAACGCCTTCTTCTCATCGCTGGTGCCGTCGGCATTCACAAAGAAAATATCCGGTTTCACCTCATCCAGAAGCGGAGCGAAATCAAGGATTTTGCCGGTATCCGGCCCTATGTAGACCTTCTTCACAAATCGAATGGCCTCGAGCATATACTTGCGCTCCTGCTCAGTATACATCGTTTTGCGATTTTTCAAGAGCCACACCGTTTCATCCGAACCGAGGGATACATAGACATCCCCATAAGTGGCAGCCTCCTCGAGGAAGGCAATATGGCCGCTGTGAAGCACATCGAAGCAGCCGGATACAAATACTTTAGGCATAAAAATCAGAAGTTATCTTTTTTCACATTATGACGTTTCAAACGTTCCAGATATTGAGGTTCCCACGGTACCTGTTCGTCCTTACCGAAGGTTCGGCAATAGGGCTCTATCGGGTACAGATACTCACACTCGGCCAATGCCGCAGCACGAGCCTCGGGGGTTTCGTACAGGTAAAGCGCATAACCACCATGACCACCGCCACAGTATTTATGAGCCAGACAATCCCCTACCGCAGGCAGCGGAGCCATCCCCTCCTCCAACTGAAGCTGGTAACTGAGTTGCACACCTACAGCCAACACGTTGATATCCTTCTCCTGCACACCAAGGCGAGCCACTCGGGCAGCTTTGGCAATTTTCTCGAAATTGCGCTTCAGTCCGGCCAAGCCCGGGGTATCGTGCTTAATACGCGTGTCGTACACAGCCATACGGCCGTTCAGGAACTCACCGGTATTCTTAAAATCCAGCACAGGCTTGGGGCCCGAGCACCACACACAAGCACCGGTTTCGGCAATCACGGCCGGATCCTGCCAGCCAACACCGAGACCAAGCTCCGAATTGACGGGATCCCAGCCATTAAGCACACTCCAACCACCACTACCACCAAGTCCTGCGCCCTGGCGATAATCCCACTCCTTCAGAGAAACCGTGGGGGAAATGGAGCAATTCACGATATATTCACCGGGTATGGCATTCTCCGGCACATCCAACCAACCGCCGGCAAAATCCACTCGAAGAGGCACGTGCAGAGGCGCCTTGATTCGGCTCACAACCTCAGAACTACTGGTTGCCTTCCCTTCCGGCTGAGTCTTTTCCAGCACGACAAACTCTACACCATATTCATCACACAGGCGTTTTTTGGCCTCTTTATACAGGTCATCCGTCGTAACAGCCAGAATATCGGGCTTAGTTTCTATAAAGGCAGAACGGAAAGAAAGCTCCACATCATCATCGGTGGACAATATCACCTCATCCACCATCTGCAGGGAACGCAGCAGAGCCAACTTATCCGCATCGTCCAGCAGCGATTTCTTATCGTACAGCTTCCAAAGCAAATCAGCCGGCGGGAATGATACAATCAGATAATCACCCAGTGCGCTCGCATCCCGGAAAAAACGGATATGACCGGCATGCAGCACGTTAAATGAACCGGATACGAATACCTTCTTCATAACAAACTAACAATTCTCAAATAAATCAGCTCGGACGGAATGGCTACTTCTCGAGCCCGAGCCAGCGGAAGAAAATGCGAGAGGGGCGCCAGTAATCCACCTTCTTAGGCATGCTCACACCCAGCACCCATTCTTTCATCCAAGGCAACAAAACTATGGTAAAAAGCTGCGCTACAAAATATTTGAACAACCCACCCCTGGGGGCAGCCAGCGTAGGTTGAACAGGCTCAGCGACAGGAACAGGCTTTTGCACCGGAGCCGGTTTACTCCCCCTCAACGCCTTAAAAATAAAGCCGGCCACCTTCAGCCCGGCGTAACCGACAATTGCCAGCGCACCATAACGGGCGGTCTGGCGGGAAATATGCATGACATCGAGACACACCCCTGCGCCGGACTGAGCTCTGGCGGCGGAGTCCAACACCTGCACTCGGGACTGAGCAACCCGGGTCAGGATTTGTTGTTTTCTTTGCTGAGTAGTAATCTGATGCATTGCCAATCATTCTTAAGCTCCTCGCGGGTAGCCGGAGCAACCGGACCTGCAGAGCTCTTCATACCAACCAAAAGGACCACAAATCCGACAATCATGTGCAGCAGGCACACCAGACCTGTAGCCAGCAGCCATGAGCCAAGCCACATATGAGCTGCCACACAGGCAAATACGCACAGCAGCAGGTAGCCCACCACCAACAGGAATACACCCGCTACAATAGCAGCAACACGCTTGAGTTGGTGTGCACCATATTGCTGCAGTTCCACTACCAGCAGTTGCAGCAGTGCACCGATGTGCGAAAAAGCATGCGAAGCCGCATCTTTCACCCCACCAAGCAACTCACCGCCCTGCTGTTGCAAGGCAGTGAGCCGTTGCGGCTTCTTGAAAGAAAATAGCGACATGAACTATCCCGGATTGCCGTCAGGATGCCCACTCGCTCAGCGGCGAGTCACACCAATGAGCAGACCAAGCACAAAGCCTACGCCCAGAGCACCGAGTACGGATGTGGTGGGATTGGCTTTCACATACTCCTCACCGGCCACGTGCAAATCCTTGGCCTTGGCGCAAGTAGTCTCCCAGCCCTCGTTAAGCTGCTCACGGGCCTCATCTGTGTAACGACGCACATCCACCATGCGCTCGGTAGTATAGCGACGCACGTTCTCCATCTGCTCAGCTGTAGCGCGACGGAGCTTATCGTACTGAGCGCAGGCGTAATCGCGAGCTGCCTTCAGGCGGTCCTGAGTATCTGCTGCAGCCTTTTCAATTTCGGGGGTTTCGGCGTTTTCCATAACTTTGATATGTTGAAGATTTGAAGCGGAGCTTTCACGAATTACTTTACACACGTGTGCTCCATTGACTTATTATAACCACACTCTCGCTCATTTTGCAAGCAATCTTGTCTAAAATGACGAATTTTCTTCACTTTTACGTAATTTTTATGGCATAGACAATTATAGACTTGCATTTTACCCGCGGAATTGGTAATATCGCACGGCTTAAAGAGAAAAAGCATGAAAGCGATTCTTGCACTAGAAGACGGAACCACATTCGAAGGTAGCGCCATCGGTGCTACCGGCACAGTAACCGGCGAGATGTGCTGCGACACATCAGTCATGGGCTATCAGGAAATTCTGACTGACCCCGCCTGCAGCGGTCGCATACTGGCCATGACCTACCCGCTCATCGGCAATTACGGCATCTGCGAGGAAGACAGCGAGAGCGCTGCCCCCCAGGCCAATGGCTTGGTCGTGACCGAGCTTTCCCGACTGCACAGCAACTGGCGCGCCGACGAGGACATGGGCACTTGGCTGAAGCGCCACAATATCGTTGCCATCGATGGCGTCGATACTCGTAAGATTGCCACTCTGCAGCGCAACAAGGGCACACTGCGCGCCTGCATTTCCACCGACCTGAGCGCAGAAGAGGCCATCGCCGCCGCTAAAGCAGCCCCCGCCATTGAGGACACCACACCGGTTTGCAAAGTAAGCTGCACTGCCCCTTATCACTGGGAAGGCGAGTCCCGCGCATGGAAACTTCCGAACAAGACTCAGGGCGACCTGACCACCTACAAGGAACTCCCCGGCATCAGCTACAAAGTTGTAGTGTACGACCTCGGTGTACGTCGCAGCGCCCTGCGCAGCCTGCGCCAGGTAGAGTGCGATGTCACCGTAGTACCCGCCTGCACCCCCGCAGCCGATGTACTGGCTCTGCGTCCCGATGCCGTCATCCTTTCCGACGGCCCCGGTGCACCCACCGCTCTCAGCAACATCTTCGAGGAAATCAAAGTTCTGGCCGACAAGCTGCCCGTAGCCGGCATGGGCCTGGGCTGCCAGGTTCTCGTACTGGCTCTCGGCGGCAGTGCCCGCAAGCTCCGCGTAGGCCATCAGGGTGCCAACCAGCCGGTCAAATCCATTGCCACCGGTCAGGTTGCCATCACCACCCAGAACAGCATCTATGCCATCGATGCCGACAGCCTGCCCGCTGAGCTGAGCGCAACCGCCGTCAATCTCAACGACGACACCGTGGCCGCCCTGCGCAGCAACACCCGCCCCCTCTTCGGCGTACAGTACATCCCCACTGCCGACTTCTACAACGAGCTCGTGCAGACCATCAAGGATGTGAAAGCCGGCAAATACAACGCATAACCTCACCATTTTATGAACACACTAGTCATTGGCTCCCAGTGGGGAGATGAAGGTAAGGGCAAAGTCATCGACTTCCTGACCGAAACCGCAGACGTCGTGGCTCGCAGCCAAGGCGGCAGCAACGCCGGCCACACCGTCATCGCCAAGGGGCAGAAGTACGTGCTGCACCTCATTCCCTCCGGTATTCTGTGGGAGGGCAAGGTAAACGTCATCGGCAACGGTGTAGTGATTAACCCCACTTCTCTGGTAGAGGAAATTCGCTACCTGCAGGAGAAAGGTGTAACCATCACCCCGCAGAACCTGCTGATTTCCGACCGTGCACACGTCGTATTGCCCATCCACAAAGAGATTGATGCCGCTCAGGAGGAAGCTCTCGGCGACCAGAAAATCGGCACCACCAAGCAGGGTATCGGCCCCACCTATGCCGACAAGGCCCGTCGCGTCGGCATTCGCATGATTGACCTTGCCGACCCCAATCGCTTGGAGAGCGTGCTCAAGGCCCGCATCAAAACAGCCAATGAAGAGCTCGTGCGCTTGGGCTGGCCCGCCGCCGACCCCAAGGTTACTCTGGATGCCGTGATGGCTGCCGCAGACGTGCTGCGCCCCCACATCACCAACACCATCCCCGTTATCAACAACGCCATCAAGGCCGGTAAGACCGTGCTCTTCGAGGGTGCACAGGGCGCCATGCTCGACATCGACTTCGGCACCTATCCCTTCGTTACCAGCTCCAACACCAGCGCCGGTGGCTGCTGCACCGGTTCCGGCGTAGCCCCCACCCGTATCGACAAGATTATCGGCGTGTGCAAGGCCTACACCACCCGCGTGGGCGAGGGTCCCTTCGTGACCGAAGATGCCGAAATCAGCGACTACCTTCACGGCCTCGGTCGTGAGTTCGGTGCCACCACCGGTCGTCCGCGCCGCTGCGGCTGGACGGATGGCGTCGTACTGCGATTCTCCGCCATGTTCAACGGCTTCGACGAAATGGCCATGACCAATCTCGACGGCCTCGACGAGCTCGACAGCATCAAGATCTGTACCGGTTACCGCATGGGCGATGAAGTGCTCGAGTACCCCCCTGCCCTCATGGAGGACTGGGCTAAGTGCGAGCCTATCTACGAAACCCTGCCCGGCTGGAAGCAGGACATCTCCAAGTGCACCACCTGGGACGAACTGCCCGCCAACTGCAAGGCATACGTCAAGCGCTTCGGCGAGGTAGTCGGCTGCCCGGTAGGTTCCGTGGGCGTAGGCCCCGATCGCGAGCAGACCATCAGCGTGCCGCTCTGATTCCTCCCTTTCACGCCCCGCAGCACACGCTGCGGGGCTTTTTTGTGCCCAGATACCCCAAAAAATACACTTTTTTACAAAAAATATCACTTTTTTATCATTTTAGTCTTGCATTCCCCCGAAAAATCTGTATAATGTCGTCACACACTACGTGACACGCACGAGTAGCTCAGTGGTAGAGCGGCTGTCTTACACACAGTTGGTCAGGAGTTCGAATCTCTTCTCGTGTATCAAAAAACCTGCTTCCTGATAGGATGTAGGTTTTTTTGTTTATCAACACTCCTCCCCTCGCGTTATGCTCCACACCTATGGAATAAAAGACATGCTGACCCATTGGCGATTTGCAGAGCTTGCATGGCTCGGCCTTGCAACCCTGACGGTTCTGATTGTTTCCATCTCGCTCGGCGATAACCTCCTTGGCATAGTTTCTGCATTATCCGGCATCATCTGCGTTATATTAACAGCAAAAGGAAAACTCGCAGCCTACTACTTCGGTATTGTAAACTGCATTCTCTACAGCATCGTAGCATACAACCAAACGCTGTATGGTGAAACCATATTAAACCTGGTATATTATCTGCCGCTCCAGTTTATCGGGTTCCGGATTTGGCAGCGCCACATGGACACGGAACACTCCGTTGTAAAACCAATACGGCTCAGCAGCGCTCTGCGACTTTACCTACTGGGAGCAATCATCGTGTGCACCTTCGTACTGGGATGGATTCTCAATCTCTGCGGTGATGAAATTCCCTATATAGATGCCTTCACCACTGTTGCATCCGTTCTGGCCATGACGCTATCCGCCCGCCGTAACCCCGAGCAGTGGTACCTCTGGATCAGCATCAACGTATTTTCCATCTACATGTGGTTTGATAGATACCAAACCAACGGTGAAAACATCGCGACACTGATGATGTGGGTTACCTACCTCCTCAATTCGGGTCAACTCCAAAAAGTGTGGGAACGCTGTTATTTGAGTCATCGGCCATGTGAACACTCTACTAATACCCTTAATTTGTAGTTTTGAAAGTTTCTGTAGCCATAACCACGGCGTTGAATTCCTTTTATCTTACGATGGAAGCCCTCGGTGATTCCATTATTTTTTGAGAAACGCCACATGCGAATAATAGGTTCGAACCATTTACTCAGGGTATCGGCCAAAGAATGAAAGTGGCGAGTAGCCTCCGTACGCATTTGGTC
>JAZRSQ010000033.1:0-7359 GCA_045651585.1 Akkermansia sp. | reverse complement strand
CTTGAGGTCGTAGCGCTGGTCGCGGTGGGTTTTACCGCGGCCGATGCCGATTTCTGCCTTTACTTTGCCGTTTTTCCAATAAAGGCGCAGCAGGGGCAGGGCAAAGCCTTTCTGCGCTTGCTGGATTTCGATTTTGAGGATTTCGCGCTTGTGCATGAGCAAGCGGCGCGGGCGCTTAGCCTCGTGCTGCTACCACTTGCCGGCGGTCTCCCATGGCTGCACGTCGCAACCGTAGAGGAAGAGCTGCCCCTTTTCCACTCGGGCGAAGGCATCGGATATATTCACGCGGCCTTCGCGTATGGATTTTACCTCGGTGCCGCGCAGTTCGATGCCACACTCGTGCTTGCCGATGATTTCATAGTCTCGACCTGCTTTTTTGTTACTGGCAATAAGATTTGACTGGGGTGCGGGCTTTTTGGCCATGGCTGAGGTATGGGGGATTAGGGATGTTGAAAGAAAAAGTCCGGTGACCGGGGCTGTACCGGCAACCGGACCTGATTTTAATTTCGGAAAGGGAATTTACAGATCGATGGTGGCGGTAATGGTGCGGTCATCGGAATCCGCTGCGCCGCTCTCGTCAACGAAAAGATCATCTTCCAGATCGGCACCGGAAATGTGAGAGCTCTCATCGTCGGCCTCGCGCCATACGATTTTACCCTCTACAATCTCGATGAGAGCGATATCGCCGCTGCCCATCTCAGGCGTAGTGGGAACGAAGGGGTCTGCCCCCTGGTTCAGTTGTTGCACACGCTTGGATACGATGTTGACCAGCAGCTGGTTATCGCCTACAATCTGAGCAGCTTTCTCGATGAGTTCAACTTTCATGGATGGAAAAATGGTCTGTCCCACAACCCGTGGGAGAAGCGATTATACTACACTGAACACTGAAATGCAAGCCTATATTCGCAAGGAAAATGAAAAAAGCTCCATTTTTCAAGAGATAAGCGCAGCGCACTGACAATGACCGAGTAAAAGAGCGGGTAACAAACAGCCCGCACCTTCCATGAGGTACGGGCTGTGAGTAGATATTCAGACTACGCAGAATTACTTGGAGGTAATGACCACGTTCTCCGACAGGCCGTAGGTCTGCGGCTCGTAGAGGAGCTGAGCCTGAGCGGGAGGAGCGGTGGCCACACCGGCGCGCTTCACTCGGGCGTAGTAGCTCATGTTGAGCAGATCACGCCCACCCCAGCGGGTACAGAAGCCACGCACGCGGTAGGAGAGGTACTCCTTGTGATCGAACCAGTGGCTCCAGGGGCGCCACTCCAACCCGGCGGCCTGCGAAGGCACCTCGGGGTTGATGGCCTCCATGCTGGAGGGCAGGTAGTCCTCGAGCACAAAGTAATTGAGCTCACGGTCACCCTTGGCGCAGGTAAGGGTCACGCGCACCACATCACCCACATTGAACTCGCGGGCCTCTCTCCACACGCCATCCTCGCCGCGTTTCTCATATATGCGGGTAATCTGCAGTCCCTTTTCCGTCACACCGGGGTACTCGGTTCGGTCGGGCAGAGCCTTGGCCTTGACCGTGACGTATGCCGTACCGGCGGTGGGGGTAAAGGTGAGCGGCTGCTCCCCGAGTGTGGGGGTGGCAACAGGATGAATGGTGGTCATGCCGTTGCCGAGGGTAAGCTGAGAGCCGTCCTGCTGGGTAACGACAGCCTGTCCCTGAGAGTCCGGGGTGCGACGCAGGTACTCGTGCAGGGCAATGAGCATCCACCCGCCATCCCAAGTGGTGGCATGGCGGTAGTCGTGCCCCACAGCGCGCATCCAGCGCAGGAAGTCGTCGTGAATATTCTCCTTGTCCTTATCCATCTCGGCAAGGAAACGCAGGCTGGCCACAGCGTAGTCACGGCGCCACCAGCAACCGGCAAATGCCGGGCCGAAGATGGCAGCCTGAGCACTGTCCTTCTCATCCTTGGCAAGAGCAGTAGCCAAAGCAGCCGTCACCACATCACGGTCACCGATAGAGCGACCGATGGCATAGAGGTCGAAGGGCGAGAAAACGACCTCAGGCTCCGGCTTGCGGGAGCGCTCGAGCTGATGGCGCAGGTAGTCCTGCAGGCGCTGCATGGCATCGGCGGGCACGGCAAAGCCCTGCTCCTGAGCGAGGGTCAGCACCAGCGCAGTGTATGCAGAAGCCCAGGGGCTGCTGCTGCGAGCGCCGTACCAATAGGAAATACCACCGTCCTCCTGCTGACCTTTCAGCAGTTCGGTGATACCACGGTTCACATAGTTGCGGGCCTCGGCAGCAGGAGTTTCGGCCATGATGGGGCTGAAGGGAGCCAGACGGTCATAGAGCATCCAGCTCATCATGGCTGTGGCACCGTAGTGAGAGCAGGGATAGCTCTGCTGATGCACCAGCTCCATACAACCATAGAGGTGCAGCAGCGGGTTGGCCGAGAGCAGAACCTCCAACTCACCGCGAGCAGAGCCGGCCAGTTCCGGAGCCAGCAAAGCAGCGGCCTTCAGTGCTTCCCCGCCCTCCTGCAGCACAAGATGGTGAGCCTCCTTCAGCAGCGGTGCGGGGAATCGCACCTCAAAGCTGCCCTCCACGGCATCGCTGCCACCGGCGGCTACAGCCTGCCAACGCAGCTTGCGGGTGCCCTCCTCAGCAGCGGTGTAGTCGAAGTAGAGAGAGGCCGTGGATTTTGCCTGCAGTGTGACCTGCTGCGGGGCGGCTGCCCCCTCCAGACTGACAGTCCAGGTTCCCTCTTCATTCGTGGCATTGGTCACCGTGAGCGGCAGGCGCAGCACGTCGCCCAAGCTCATGAAGAGCGGGGTACCGGGGGTGAGCATAATCGGCTGATTCACGGTGAACTCCCCTTCTCCGTTGCCGAAGGTCTTGCCATCAGCGCCCAGAGCCAGAGCAAACACCTTGTAGGTGGTGAAGGTATCGGGCAGTGTCACCTCAGTGGTAAAGGTACCGTTACCATCCGTATTCAACGCCGGAGCCCAAACCGCAACGGGAACGAAGTTCGTGCGCAGGCGGGGAGCCGCAGCACCACCTTCGGCGACAGCACCGCTTGTTTTTACAGTGGCATTGGACATAGGTGGAGCGCCATCCATGGCCATGGGCTCGGCGCATTCCATTACCACCTCTTCGTCCGCAGCACCCAAACCGTCGCCCAAACCGCCGACAGCATCGGCCTCGACTGCTAAATCAAGAGACTCCTTCTCCACAGCATAGCCATTCGTTGCCATGGCAGCACGACGTTTCACGCCGTAAACCGCAGCACTGCGCTTACGGTACATCCGGGGCGCATAGCTGACAGGAGCCGGCGATACGGAGCCATCCTTACCAATCAGCTCACCGCACCACACACCGCGCATCAAATCCGTGCCGATGTTCTCACCGGACACCGACAACAGGTTCTCGCGCGGGTTGAAGCCCGGTACCCATACATGGGTGAATGACTGCAGCAGGTTCGGTACGCGGTAGCGGTTGACGGAAAGCATGCCGGCATCCACCGCGAAAAGAGTCACCTGAGCTGCAGCCGGTTGGCCATCTGCCCCCAACACCTTACCGGAAAGAGAAATGCGCTCACCGGGGCGGGAACTCTGCTGCGGCAGGGTCAGTTCCACCTTCAGAGCAGCGGCGGCATTCGGCACATTGACGGAGGTGTTAAGCGACTCCAAACGGTCGTACACCGACTTCTGCACCGCCTGCATGAAACAGATGTTTACCTCGCCGGTTTCGCCGGGCTGCAGGGGCAGGCTGAACTCATTGAGCCCCTCCTTCACCTGCTGCACCGGCAGAGCACGCACGCCACGCACCGAGCGCAGCACAGCCACCACCTGCCCGCCGTTGCGGAACCAGGCCTGCACCTTCAGGGCAGCGCCGTCAACCGTAGCCGTGCATTTGCCGAAGTTCATGCTACCGGGGTGGGAGAACTCACGGCGGGGACGATAGGGGCGGAAAGTCTGCGCGAGTTTATGCCCGGCGGCATCGGTTGCGGTCAGCTCCACAACCATAGGCGGGTTAGCGTGCTCCGGCGAGCGGTTCAGGCTGTCGGCAAAGCGGAGCCAGCGCTCGTAGAGCCCGGTGCTCATGCCCTGCCCGCAATCAGCCGGCACGGTGACATCCCCCTCCCACAGCGGCAGGCGAACCGAATCTGTTATAATAACCCCGTTAGGGAACTTCTTTTCACGCGGCAGGCGGGAAATCAGGCGCAGATGCACCGACTGCTCACGATTGAGAACCTTGCGCTCATTGTCGGCCACACTCTGCAGGGTCAGCCTATCGCTGTCGGACCACTGGGCCACGAAGTCAGCCGGGTAGAAATTGCGGTGCACACCGGGCAGGCGGCGCATCTCTTGGCGGTCGTTGGCCACCTCACCCGTCACGCTCAGCCAGCTGTCCACCGCATTGTCGGGCATGTCGCCCACCTTACCGGTAATGGTGGCAGTACCGTCAGCCCCCAGTGTCAGGTTGTGCGTGGTCGGAGTAGACGGCTTCCCTGTACCGTTCAGCTGCAGGTTTGTCTGTACCTTAGCCGTAGCACCGCTCAAGGGCGTGCCGTTCAGGTCGGTAGCGGTCAGTTTAAGGCTGTACTCCGAGGGACGCACCGAGTCCATGGTCAGTTCGGTCTTCACTTCAAAGGCATCGCGACGGAACACCTGACAGGGCACATAGGCATAGGCCCTATAGTTACCGCTCTGAATCATAATGCGGTAGTCACCGGTCACATCTTCATCGCCACTCGGCAATACCAAGTCATACTCAAAGGCTCCGTGCGCATTCACACGCAGATTTTTCTGCTGCAGCACCTCGCCATTGGGCTTGCGAGCCGTGACGGAAACCGTTCTGACGTCCTTGGGCAGAGCGGCCTCGCCCTGCGGGCTCACACTGCGCAGAATACCGCGCACATGCACCGTCTCTCCGGGGCGGTACATCCCGCGATCGCACACCAGTTCCATGCGGCTGTCGGTCGACAAATCGGTGCGGTTATCGCGCCACTGCAGCGGGCGGTAGTCATCACCACACTGCACCGCCAGCCAGCGGGTATCATTGTAGCTGCGACCACGGCGGGCAGGCTGGTGCGGCACCACAGCCACGGCATTCTGTACGGCCACGGGTTCCTTACCATCCTGCAGGAGCTGCCCCTGCTGCACCGGGCTGCCATCGCTCAGGCGGGTGACAGCCAGAGCATCCGTCCCGGCAAAGAGGTTGAGGTCGGTCAGCAACACGGCAAACCACTGCTCGGAATTGAAGAGTGCGACATCTGCCCCCACGGCCTTCAGCTGCTGCTGCACATCTGCCGTGGGAGTACGGCGCACGGACACCAGATAGTACCCGGGCAGAGCCTTCCCCCCCATCAGGGAGTCGAGGTTCACCACACTCTCAACCGTGCGCACACCCTCTATCCCCTCACCTGTGGGAGTGATAGTCTGTTCAGCGCTGAACTCCACGCCGTCCAGTTGCTTACGCAGGGCGGCCACATTGGGGATATTGCTCAGCGCATGGGTCACCTGGCGCTCATGCCTGCGAATATCATCCTTGGTGACCAATTTACCGCTGATGGCCTGACGGGTTCGGAGTCGGGCAAGCTCGTACTGAGCCTCCACCAGTGCATCCACTCGGCTGAAATGATTCTTGCTGAGCGTAGGCAGGTACTTCAGCGCCTGCTCAGGTGTCAAGCGGGCGACGCTCACCTGAAGGGAGCTCAGGTTACACCCCTTCAGGCGCAACTCATGATTGCCGGTAAGGGGCAGCATGAGCGGTGACGACAGCTCCGAGCTCTCCAGCACCGGCACAGCAGGTGTGAGTGACAGGCGGCAGGTAATGTCCTCCCGGCTCACGGCCCCCAGCATAGCACGGGTGCCCGCAGGCAGGGTAACATCCACCACCTGAGGGAAGGGAGCATTCCCCTGCACCTTCAGCTTCATTTCGCTGACAACAGGCGCATCGTAGCTGTATGAGGTCTGCGCTTCCTCCTTCTGCTCGGTGGCAGGGGTCATGTGATTCACAATAGCATTCTTCTGCACTTCGGGTTCCTGCAGCACAAAGGTAAGCGTCTTGCCATCGGGCAGAGTGACGGTCTTGCTGTGGCCATCTTCGCTGCTGACGGCAGCCACGCCACCGACGGTCAGGGAAATGCTGCGGTAGATATTCACCAGCTCAGACTTCGGCACCGGCACACCGAGGCGAATCATGACGTCCACCGACGGCTCAACCGTCTTAGCGTCCTTACCCGACTGAGTTTCAGACAAACCGCAGCCCACGGAGAGTGACGGCGCCATCGACGGCTGAGTCGAGAAGGTACCGGACAACAAATCCGTTCCCTCATCGGGGTCAACGCTCAGCTCCCACGAACAACTGCCGGGCAGTTCCCCCTCGGGCTGCACCAGTACATAACCGGGAATGGGGGTATCGAGCGAAAGAGCAGCGAGCTCATCGGTTTTTATGTCGCCGGGCTTACGGTTACCGAACAGCAGACGGAAAGCATAGCTCGGGTCCATGTGGCGCAACTGCGCCTGAGTGGGCACACCCTTCACCGTGCGACCATAGCGGCCGGATTCATGAGCACCCAATCGGTTGTTCACCACCTCGCGGAACACGTAGGTCACGGCACTTTGCGGGGAAAAATCAATCTGCGCGCGCGTGAGCGGCTCATTGACATACACGCAGGCTGCTGCATTCGGCAGACCCGCAGTCACATTCGTATTGCTCAGTTGCATGCCCTTGTAGCTGAACTCAAACGAGCTCTCAGGCATCGCCTTGCCGCTCAGGTACTTGGCAGAGCCGGGACGGAATGCCACCCGGTAAACAGTGTTGCCGGCAAACCCCTTCTTGTAGCTGAGCTGCAGGCGGTCCTGATCAATCCAACGGGCCTCGGGAGCGAACCCGGCATCCCCCGTGATATCGAAAAGGTCGAGCCCCTTGTCCTGAGCAGAGGCAGCCTCGTTCCAGCTGTTCTGTACCACGCTGAGCGGCACCACCGGTTCATCGAACTTTATCACCACCCGCCGTCCATCAGACGACTGGTGCACGGCATCCGCCGCCACCAACCCGGGCAATGCCATCGTCATTAACCATACTTTCTTCATTTCGTTCATAAAATTTACGTTGCTACTTATATTAATACGCCCTCACGGCACAAGCGCGAATAAATTGCGGAATGATAACTACATACTAGCACACCCCCCTCACATAGCAAGCTTAAATTCGGGCAGAGCTCAAACGATTCAGAAATCTCAAAGAACTCTCGAGCGCTTTACAAATTGGAGCTTGGTGGGGTGTGAGCCGAAGGGGAACCGTACTTTAAGCCCGCTCCTGCGGGCGACAGAACAATAGCCCAGGGTGAAGCCGCAGGCGAAACCCTGGGAAAATGCGAAAAATATATATAAACCCCGCAG
>JAZRSQ010000032.1:0-27120 GCA_045651585.1 Akkermansia sp. | reverse complement strand
ATACTTACTCTGGTAACAGGGGCTACGCGGGCTGGCGCTCGCTCACCCCTGCCTATGTGCTGTCGCCCGCCGAGCGGGCTCAAAGTACGGTTCGCCTTCGGCTCACAAGGGATAAATGCTTTTTAACGGCCTTCGGCCGGGTGAGAAGCGGGCTAAAGCCCGCGGTGAAGAACCGTGCTGCGCACGGTGGTGAAGACTGCGCTGCGCGCAGAGTGAAGACCAAGGCTGACGCCTTGGGGATAGGCGGACAAACTCCAATTTATCAGTCAAAACAGGTCTACCCCTCTAATTGTTCCAACGCATAAAACTTTAAACATTTCGCAGCCTTTTGTCGTCTATCAACATAACAGCATCTGTCCCATTTCTTTCTTACCATTTCCAAGAGAGGTGAAAATGCTGCTTTTCATCCGCCGATTTTTATGATAGAATAAACACGCATCGCATGGAAACTCCTGATTCTCAGCAAAGCTATTCAAATGCAGTTGATTATCTTCACCTGCGCCGACCGTTGCCAACCGGATATTCCTTGCACAGGCGCTGCAGAATTACGGGCGTATTAAGCGAAGGCGGCGGTTTCGGCATGACGTACCGCGCGGTGGATACCTACCGCAATCTCAACCTCGATGTGGTGGTAAAGGAAAATTTCCCCTTGGGTGTGGCTGTTCGCAACCCCGATACCATGGAACTGATCCCGCTGCCCGGCATGGACGATTTCTACGCCAAGACCCTGCAGCGCTTTACGGAGGAAGCCGAGCTGCTCTCCAGCCTCAACCACCCGAATATTGTGCGAGTGAGTGCCCATTTCAGCGAACTCAACACCGCCTATTACGTCATGCCGTATATCGGCGGCACAGAGCTCCACCGGGCCCTGCCGGAACCCGATAAACTGAACGAGGCCACCCTGCTGCCCGTTCTGCGCTGCCTGCTCGAAACCCTGCACTACATGCATGGTCACAATCTGATGCACCGCGATATCAAGCCCAATAACATCCTGATGGATTCGGATGGCACGCTCAAACTCATCGACTTCGGACTGGTACGCTCAACGGAGGCCACCCATACCCTCACCCGCCATTATACCCCGGGCTATGCACCGGTGGAGCAGATATCCGGTAAGGGCAAATCCGGCCCCTGGACCGATATTTATTCGCTGGGTGCCACCTGTTATACACTCATCACCGGCACCCCGCCGCCGGATTCGGTGGAAAGGCTGATTGATGATGAGTATGAGCCACTGCAATCCCTTCGGCATCTGCACGACCGATACTGCCCCACCCTTCTGCTCGGTATAGACCGCGCCCTGCAGGTCAAACCCACCGAGCGCTGGCAGAGCGCCGGGGAGTGGCTGGTAAACCTACCCACCGACAGTAAAAACGGTACCCCCGGGGGCGTCCCCTCCGAACCGCCCCGCCGCTCACGCTCCAATGTCGCGCTTATTCTGCTGATTCTCGTGCTCGCACTCGTAATCCCCGGCGGGTATGTGCTCTATCAACACGCTCAGGAAATAGGGGCTCAGCGTCTGCTTGCACAACAGGAAGCTGAACAAAAGGCTCGGGAGGAAGCCGAGCGTAAGGCCAGGGAAGAAGCCGAGCGAAAGGCCAGAGAAGAAGCCAAACGTTTACTCAGCAGGAAAGGCATTTCCGCTTCGGAATATAACGACGAAATAATAAAAGCAGCCCGCGCCGGAAACACAGTGCAGCTGGATTTGCTTATAGCCGCCGGGGCAGATGTTAATACGGCGGACAATGATGGCTGGTCTCCCCTCCACTATGCGGCCCATTTGGGCCACAGCGAGTGCGTGAAACTGCTGCTGGCAGCCCCCGGTATCGATGTCAACAAGGCGAACATGTATGGCGAGACTCCCCTCTACCGGGCGGCCTTGAATGGCCGCAGCGAGTGCGTGAAGCTGCTGCTGGCCGCCCCCGGTATCGACATCAACAAGGCGAACAAAAATGGCTGGACTCCCCTCTGGTGGGCGGCCTGGAATGGCCACAGCGAGTGTGTGAAGCTCCTGCTGGCGGCTCCCGGTATCGACGTCAACAAGGCGAACAAGGATGGCTGGACTCCCCTGAACGCGGCGGAAAGTAAGGGCTACAGTGAGTGTGCTCGACTGATACGCGCAGCAGGCGGAAAAAAGTAAAGTTGGAAGTATAGAATTTACCCCCTCGCACTTGCGGGGTGACAGAAAGCAGCGAGCCACAAAGCGAACCTATCTCAACACATCCAAAATTCAAAATCAAAAATCCAAAATTTAAAATCCGCCCTCAAATTGTGGCTTGCCACCGGGGTGGATGAGTGCTAGAATGAAAGACGGCTCAACAGCCGGCTTTACATTATGATACACGCTCTCGTCATTGGTCTGACCCTGGCTCTGGTATTGGGAATACTGGCGCACAAACTCAAGCTCTCCCCGCTGGTCGGTTACCTGATTGCAGGTATACTGGCAGCACAACCTTGGTGGGGCAAGCCGGTGGACAGCCACATTGTCGAGGATTTCTCGCACATCGGCGTCATATTACTGCTCTTCGGTGTGGGGCTGCAATTCCACATCAAAGACCTGCTGGCAGTTCAGAAAGTTGCCGTACCGGGAGCTCTGGTTTGCATGGCCGTGAGCACCGGCATGGGGGCGCTTATTTTCCACACTCTGGGTGATAATGTTCCCTGGCTCAACAGCCTGATGTTCGGTCTGTGTATATGTGTGAGCAGTACCGTGGTGCTCACCCGCGTGCTGGGTGATAACCGACTGTTGCAGACACCCACAGGTCACACCGCACTGGGCTGGCTGGTGGTGGAGGATATTTTCACCATTCTCATGCTGGTCTTGCTGCCCGTTATCATCAGCGGCAAGGAGCTCGGGCCGGCGCTCGGCAGTGCTGCCATTAAGCTGACCCTGCTGGTTCTGTGTGTGGCTTTCGTAGGGCGCAAGGTCATGAAGAAAGTGCTCACCTATGTCTCCCGCTGCGCGTCGGGCGAACTGTTCACATTGGCAGTGCTGGTGTTTGCACTGGGCTTTGCCGTACTGGCGGCCGTGGGCTTTGACGCCAGCATGGAGTTCGGGGCGTTCCTTTCCGGCATGGTCGTGGGTCAGAGCCGCTTTGCCAGTCGCGCCGCGAGCGATGCTCTGCCTATGAAGGACGCCTTTGCCGTGCTCTTCTTCGTATCGGTCGGCATGGGATTTGACTTCATGGGCATGCTCGAGCACTGGCAACTGGCACTTGCCACCTGCGGTGTGGCATTCCTTGTTAAGCCGGTGATGGCCTTCATCGTCATTCGCGTGCTGGGCAAACCGCTGCGCATGGCGCTCAAAACAGCGGCCTCGCTTTCACAAATCGGTGAGTTCTCCTTCATTCTGGCCACACTCATTGCCACCCAGTACCACATGCTGCCCGACTATGCCGCCAACGTGATTACCGGTGTAGCTATCATCACCATCACGCTCAACGCCGCCCTGTATCGATTTGTCCCCCTGTTTGCCGATAAACTTGAGAAACGCGGAGTGGGAGCAAAGAAGAATGTGGCCGGCAGCGTACCTGCTCCCAATGGTGAACGCCACCGAATCATCGTGGTGGGCTATGGCCCCTGTGGCGAAATCATGAGCGACATTCTGCGTAAGTACGATTTGGAGGTTGTGGTGCTCGAAATGAACATCGACACCGTAAACCGCCTGGCCAACGCCGGAGTCCCCGTATTGCATGGCGATGCCCGCCTGCGCAGTATTCTGCAGATGGCAGGCGTGGAGCAGGCAAAAGCCATCATCGTAACCACAGCAGCAGCACCCGCACATGACATTGCCGAGAGTGCCCACAGCCTGAACCCAAGCATAGCAGTTATGGCCTACACCACCTACATACGCAACGCCCGCCTGCTGCGCAGTCAGGGGGCAGAAACCGTATTCTCGGGCGAGGAGGAAGTCGCCCTCAGCATGGCAGCCTTCACCCTGCGCTCACTCGGCGCTACCGAGGAACAGGTAAACCGCGAATGCTATGAACACCGCAAACGCCTGACAGGCGAAGATGCTCAACAAAGCATGAGCAAGGTATGATTGGTGCTTGACATCACGGCTCATTAGGGGTAGGCTTCTGCCCAATATGATGCCGGAGGAAGATAAAAACCGCTTTCCGTGGGAAAAAGGGTGCTATGTGCTGCTGGTGGGCATAGCTATGGTTATGCTGGCATCCTGGCGGCACGACATATTCGAGGTCATGAGCGGGCTCATGATGGGGCTGTTCTTCCTGTGGCAGGTCATTCGTGGGCTCGTCATCAAGCGCTATTTCTGGCAGATTGCCGACGACAAAGTGAGTTTCTGGAGCCTGTTCGTAGGCTTGTTGTTTGCCATTCTCTTCTACTGGCTCTGCAAGAAATAATACCCGGTTTCAGCTGGTGAATGATGCCGGGGCCCCGACAGCCTCCAGCAGTTCCTGCGGGCTGAGGTGGAGCAGGAGTTTTTCCAATCCGCCGGCCAGCAGATTGTCGGCCATCGCGCTTTTGCGGGTGAGCATATTGTGAATATTCTCCTCAATCGTACCACGGCAGATGAGGGGGTGAATGAGCACCGGATGGCGCTGACCCATGCGGTAAGCTCGATCGCTGGCTTGGTTCTCCACAGCGGGGTTCCACCAACGGTCAAAGTGAATGACATGGCGGGCACGTGTGAGGGTCAGACCGGTGCCGGCAGCCTTCAGCGAAAGAACAAAGAAACGCGGTCCACCCGGCTCTTGGAACGCAGCCACCAAGCGCTGACGCTCGGCAATGGGTGTGCCACCGTGGAGTGTGAGCCCCGGTGCACCGAATATACCGGTCAGGAAGTCGTGCAGCGGTTCTATCATGCTGCGGTACTGGGTAAACACCAAACAGCAGTCACCCGACTCGGCAATACTGCGTGCCAATTGCCCCAAGCGCTCAAACTTACCGGCATCGGCCGGCTCGAACCAAGTCTCGCCCCGGTACTGAGCGGGATGATTGCAAATCTGTTTCAGGCGCCCGAGAATGGGCAGCACAAGTGTCAGACGGGTCTGGGGATCGGGCTCAGCCACGACCGCGCGCAGAGTTTCGACCTCGCGGGAGTACAGGCGGGTCTGCTCGGGGGTGAGGTGACACCAAGCCGCGACCTCGGTCTTGGGTGGCAATTCCGGCAGCAGTGCCGGGTCGCTCTTCAGGCGGCGCAGCATGAAGGGGCGCACCAATCGGCGCAGCGGGGTGTAGTCATTCCCCATACTTTGCACCAGGGCATTGAACTCCTTCTCCGTACCCAGCAGACCGGGATTGAGAAACTCGAACAGGCTGCGCAGCTCAGAGAGCGAGTTCTCAACCGGAGTGCCGGTCAAAGCAACGCGGCGAGGACTGCTCAGGTGGCAAATGGCCCGGGTGCGCTGAGAGTCTGCATTTTTGATAGCCTGCGCCTCATCGAGCACCAGAGCGGGGTACGTCAGGCGAGCCAGCAATTCATTGCGAGTGGCAATGCCATAGGTGGTGAGCGCCACATGGGCACGGCGCATCAACCACTCAGGGTTCGTGCGCAGGTAATCTGCCTGCTGTCGATTAAGGGCATAGGGGTGCAACACTGCCACCTGTAACTGCGGGGCAAAGCGGCGCAGTTCCTGCTGCCAGTTGGTGAGCAAAGATGCCGGCGCCACAATCAACGCAGCCCCCCGGCCCTCACCCAGCACGCCGGTACGGCTCAAGTGGGTGAGCCAGCTGATAACCTGCAGGGTTTTGCCCAGCCCCATATCATCTGCCAAACAAGCCCCGAAACCGGCATCGGTCACATTGAGCAGGAACCGCACACCATCCTTCTGGTAGCTCCTCAGCATGCCTGCCAACTCCGCCGGCAAATCGGGGTCAGCCTGACCGAATTGCAGGTTCGACAGAGCCAGCGACAATCGAGCACCGGCCACAGCACGCATGCCGTCCTCCTGCGGGGGAAGTTGCGGCAATGCCTCGCTGCGCTTACCCAGCAGGTAGCGCAACCCCACCAGCAGGGGAATACCACCGGCAGCCATGCGGGTAGCCTGTCGCCAACTGTCGAGCAGATTGCGCAGTTTCTCGCGGTCAAGTCGCACCCACTCACCACGGAACCGCACCAGTCCGTCTTCATCACCGGCCAATAACTGCTCCAGCTCCTCGTCGGTCAGGTGATAGTCGCCCAGCACCACTCGGGGGAAAAAGCGCAACAATGAGTTCACATTGACCGAAGGCGCCGCATCGGGCTTGCCGGCACCGGGTTCGGCCATATCGAGCCGCACCTCCAGCTCCACACGCGGGGGCTGCGTTTTCCACAGGTTCACCATGCGGGTCTCTATACCGACAGACTCCAACAACGGCAGAGTTTCCAAGAATTCATGAGCCTGACGGGCGCTCCAGCCACAGGGCTTGTACACGGCCTGCGAATTGATGAGCTCAGCCAGAAACGGGCTCTGAGCCGCCACCCGGCGCAACGGCCGCAATAAATCGAGCAGCACTGCAGAGTCCGCAGCAGGCAGGCGAGCAGCCAACCCCAATGGGGCATGGCGCGCTCGGCCATCCTGACCGACCTTGTGAACAAAGGTAGCCAAAAAGGCAAAGGGGGCACTCTCGGCGGCATCCCCGGCGTTCTCGGCCAAGTGAAAGCAGAGCATGCCCAGCTGCTGCCAGCCCTCGCCCAGTCGGCAAAGCCACTGCTCAGGTGTGCAGCACTCACGCGCAGCCAGCCAATCGAGAGCCGGCCCCAGACTTTCTATCCAGCTCGCCACATCGGCCGCACACACAGCATCTCCCCCCAGCGGTGGCATGCCCTCCAGCAGGGTCGCGGCCTGCGCCGGGGTAACACTGAACGCCGTGGCAGGGTCATCCCCCCGTCGCAGGGCCCGCAGGCAGAGCATCATGCGCTCACGAGCACGCTCCTGCAGCCAAGCAAGCGCCGGCGTAGCTCCGGCCGGCAAACCATAGCGCAGCAAATCGAGCATACCCCGCCCGGCCGAAGCGGCAAATGCCCGCTCCAACCTCGGTTGGCATCCTGCCGGGGTCAGCACAAGTCTCCCCTCTGCCATAACCGGCCCTATTTCCATACTTGCCCCTATTGTAGCCTGCCGAACGGGTAATGGCAAGTATCGGTCGACAAAAAAATATGATTTCATGAAAAAAACAGTCGTTTTTTCTAATAATAACTGCTATACTGTCGTCCATAGGTATAAGTAGCCATGTTCCATTTCTTCAACTCCAACAAAAAGGGTAAAGTCACCCAAATCATAGAAAACGTAAAATCAGCCCCCGCACCGAAAACACGTGGCGGGTACCAAGAGCTGATACTCCAACTGGCGCAAGCTCTGGAAATTGAAATGACAGAAGCCGAAAGCCAGCAATTGAATCAGCTCCTCGATAAATTCTGCAACGAATATATCGAGATGAGCAAACGTTATGTGAGCTTTCTGGATTATCCGTTTGAAGAGCGCGCGGAATTTTACGCGTTCATGGCAAAGCGCGGTGGAATCCGCGATATCTGCCACTTGGGTGAATTGATGCTCATGCGCGAAGATCGAAACGGAGTGTTGCTGATACTCAAAGCTGCGGCAGAGATGGATGTACGTGCCGTTTTCATAGCTGCCAAAATACTGGCCAATGGCATGTTCGACTGTGCCTGTGATACGGACAAAGCAAAAGAGCTACTGACCTACGCTGCAGAGAAAGAATATGCCCCCGCGCTTGAGCTTCTGGCAGCTCTTTGCTGGGACGGCGATGGCAACTGGGATTTCCCCCGCAATCGCGACTTGGCTCAGGTTTGCATGAACAAGGCCGTAGAAATATACTCCAAATACAGTTTCGGCAACAGTAAGTTGCAGGCCAGTTATGAAGAGCACTGCAAGTGCATGAAGTACATTGCCATGAGAATGGAACAGCTGCGGGATGGCGGACTGGAGCGCCTGTACCCCGGATTTTATCCCTCCTATCTGGCACTTCGTCTCTCTTACTACCCGCTGACGGAAGATGGCTTGCGAGCCCGAGCTCACTGCATCTGCGAGTTCATGGCTCATTATGGACAGACCTTCTATCTGGGTAACTACTACTGGCAGGTTAAGTTGCCGCTCATCAGTTTGGAAATAGAAGAGCCCAACGGCTCCTACTTAGGGTGCACCACAAGCGTGCAACAGGGCGATACCGTTCGTTTCCACATCAGTATAGTACCAATTGAACAGCAGCGCACCACAACAGAAAAGACATTCTGGCAGCTCCAGTTACAGGTCAATTCCACGTTGGCTCACGAACTGGCACACTGTTTCCTGATTAAAGAATACAACCGCCAAGTCTCCGGCAACTCTCCCGAAAAGGTCTTAATCAAAGAAGGCCATGCAACCAACTGCGAGTACCAATTCACCCGCTTAATGTATTACAAAGGCCTGCTTACCCCTGAGGCTTTCGCCGAACCTCACGCGTACCTCAGTAGCGATTACGCCCAATACTTCCTGACTTTCCGCGAATTGTTCATCGATTCAGATGATTTGCTTAACTGGAAAAAACTGACCGCAACCATCAAGAGATTCAACAATAACGATACCATACGTCAGGTAGAGCAGCTTCCGAACAAAGGTGTATACGAAGCCCCGCAGTTCTGCGGTATAGCATTCAACGGTTACGTTTAATTCGGATTTTACCGCAACATCGATAAGTAACACCCTCCGGCACCATGGCAGATTCCCCTGAGCGCAGACCCGCACACATCAAGCGGCAGCCCAATCCTACCATCGTGAGGGGCTTCCCTGACGACGACAGCGACCAGGAACCGGCCTCCTCTCAGCCGGAGCGAAGACCCGCTCACATCAAGCGACAGCCCAATCCTACCATCGTGAGGGGCATCCCTGACGACGACAGCGACCAGGAGCCGGCCGCCTCTCAGCCGGAGCGAAGACCCGCTCACGTCAAGCGGCAGCCCAATCCTACCATCGTGAGGGGCTTCCCTGCCGACGACAGCGACCGGGAGCCGGCCACCTCTCAGCCGGAGCGAAGACCCGCTCACATTAAACGGCGCCCCAACCCCACCATCGTGCGATTCACGCCCGCCGACAACAGCAGCCACGTGCCACCCCCTTCTCAGCCGGAGCGAAGACCTGCTCACATCAAGCAGCAGCCCAATCCCACCAACGTGCGAGAAATCCCCAACAACGAAAACGTTCAGGAGCCACCCCCCTCTCAGCCGGAGCGAAGACCTGCTCACATCAAGCGGCGCCCCAATCCCACCATCGTGCGGTTCAACCCCCACTGATTCCGCTCCACCGCACTTCACTCATTCCCACTCCAAGGCAGCGACATTTTGTGTCTGCAGTGACACACTTACTGCTTGCTTTGGCGCGCGAATCGGCTACCATAGGAAAACCTCTTTTCATGTCAACGGTCACCACATATTCTCTTCTGGCGCTCAGCGGACTTTGTCTATTGAGCAGCAATATATCATGGGCTCAGAGCACCTATACAGGGCGTCCGGGAGAGGTAGTTGAGGGACCCCGTGCCCGTGTGAAACGCGACCCGGCAGAGGATTTGCTGGTAGCATACGGACTTCGCAATGACGCAGCGAAGGAAGCTGAGCGAGGCAACTACAATCAGGCACTTAAGAAAGCACGGCAGGCAGAGAAGATGATGGCCGTCATCGTACGCGACCATCCTGACTGGAAGCCCAAGATGATGAACTACCTGCGCGAACAGCTCGCCACCCACATCGACCGCTACCAGAAGGAGGCAGCCAATGCCCCCATACCAACAGGCAGACAGCCCGGTCGCCCTGTACCTCAGGAAATAGGTATCAACCTGCCCGGTATACGCGAAAATCTGGAAGCCACAGAAGGCATATCCCCGGATGGCATACCCGACTACTCCGCCACCGACCAGGAACTCCGCAATGAACTGGCACGCCTGCGTACAGAGTGCCGAGATATGGCTCGCAGTCTGCTTTCGCTGTCGGAAAAATACAACAAAACTCAGCAGGAGCTCATCATCGCCCGACAGGAGCAACAGGAGTACCGCGAGCGCTACGAAAAGCTACTTAAGGAGGTAAGCGAGGAACGCAAAATCAACAACGAGGTAGTCGAAGCCCTGACCCGACGTTTGGCAGAAGCCGAGGATAAACTGCGTAACTCCGAGCGTGCCCGACAGGATGCCGAGGCCCGCGCCAACGAACTCGCCAACCAGCTGGCTCAAACCCAGGCAGAACTCGAGCGTGTAACCCGCGAGCGAGACCAACTGAAGGCCGAAAACGAACAGCTGCGAGCAATCGTTGAGCTCAACAGCCCCGAGAAAACCAAAGCCCTGCTCGACCAGAACCTCACTTTGGCTGAGCAGCTCAAAGCAGCACGAGCCAGGGTGGAGGCCCTCGAAGCCCAGATGGGCAGTTCATCTGACGAAAAAGACGTGCTTGCCCAGCAACTCAATGCAGCACGAGCCGAAGTTGATCAGCTGCGTGAGCAGATGGGGTTGGTGTACGATGAAAACCGCGGGTATCGCCGCCGAATTTCCGAACTTACCGAGCGACTGAACAACCTCGAGGCAGAAATCGATGCCGAAGCCAACAGCCCGGATATAGACCCCGCGCTGGCTGAAGAAAACCGCGTGCTCAAAGAGGTTATCGCCAAGCAGCGCCGCACCATCGAAATGCAGGAGAAAGGGCGCCAACTGCTCATCGAGACCTACAAGCAGATTAAGCAGGGCAACAGCGACATGGCTGCCGAACTGCAGCGACTCGATGATGAGAGCAAACTCGACCTCACCGAGACCGAGCGTAACCTCGTGGAGTCTATTCGTAACAGCAGCAATGCCACAGATACCGATGGCACCAACGCCGTGCGCCGAAGCCTCGAAATCCAGACTCTCGCAAGTTTGGCAGACAAGGCATTCTCGAAAGCCCGTTACACCTCTGCAGAGCAGCTCTACCGTACCCTCTACGATTACCAGCCCGACCACGTTCCCGGCTTGGTCAACCTCGGCACCATATTGCTTTACCGTGGCAAGTGCGACGAAGCTACCGAGTACCTCAACCGTGCCACCCGATTGGCTCCGGAGCTTCCCATCACATATTATCTGGCAGGTATATGCCTGTACCGCCAAGACCGCATGGAGGAAGCCGAGCGCATGTTCACCCGAACAATTGAGCTCGACCCCGGCAATGCCGAAGCATTCTTCTACCTCGCCAACATCGAGGGTATAAGCGGCCGCATCGAGGAGGCTCTCAAGCACTTTGCCGCAGCTGTTAAGCTCAATCCTGCGCTTAATGACGCCCACTACAACATGGCTCGACTCTATGCAGAAATGGGTAGTATAGCAGATGCCGCCCGCGCTTACGACCGTGCAGTCCAAAGTGGTGCCGAGCCGGATCCCGAGTTCGAGAAATACCTGCGCAACCACCCCGAAATCTCCAAGAAGCCCGGCACCGACTTGGTAGCAGAGATTCGCCCGGAGGACGAAGCAGCCCGACTGCGCGCCAATGACGAAGAAGCAACCCGCCTGCTGGCAGAGAACGCTGAGCCCACCGCTACACCGACTGAGCAACCTACGGATTCTCAGCCGACTGAACCGACTCAGACAGAGCCCCAAGCAGAGCCCCCTGCAGAAGCACCGCTTACCGAAGAGCAGAAACTCGATGCCGAGCTGGCACGTGTACAGGCACTCGAAATCAAGGCAACGAGCCGCCCCTCCAACGCCGGCAAAGATCACAAATCGGCCCGCACCTCGTACTCAACCATAAGAGTTCGCACCAATGCAGGCGGTTATCGCCACCGCGTGAAGCTCCGCCTTAAGCGTACCGGCGCTTCTGAACTCCGCACACGCGACGGCAAAATCATCAAAGCTGCCGAAAACGCCAAGAAAACCACCAAGAAAAAGAAAACCCGTCGCAAAAAAAGCAGCGATTAACTCACTATGTACATTCAGGACCAACTGCAGGAAATACGTGCCAACATAACAGCAGCAGAGCAACGCGCAGGGCGCCCTGTCGGCAGCACCACCCTGCTGGCCGTGAGCAAAACATTCCCCGTAAGCGACATCATGCATGCCTATGCCGATGGTCAGCGACTGTTCGGCGAAAACCGACTGCAGGAAGCCATGGAAAAAATCCCTGCTATGCCGGCAGACTGCGTGTGGCACCTCATCGGCCCCCTGCAGCGCAACAAAGTACGCAAAGCACTCGAACAGGGTATAGCTCTTATCGAGGCTGTGGACAGCCGCAAGCTGGCCGAGGCCATTTCCCGCATTGCCGGAGAGCTGGGAACCACTGCGCGCGTATTGCTCGAGGTGAACGTAGACGGCGAGGAAAGCAAGCACGGTTTCACCCCCGAGAACCTGCAGGAAGAATGGGATGCTCTTACAGCACTTCCCAACCTCGACATTCGCGGGCTCATGTGCATACCCGCCCCTACCGAGGAGCCCGAGGGAGCTCGCCCCGCTTTTGTAACACTGCGACGCTTGGCAGAAGCCCTGCGCAGTCGTGGCCCCCTGCCCCTGCCCGAACTTTCCATGGGCATGAGCCATGATTACGCTGTTGCTGTAGAGGAAGGTGCCACTATCGTACGTGTTGGTTCGGCCATCTTCGGCAAGCGGGATTACTCGGCAAAATCATAACATATTTGCCAAAAATCCGCGTTTGGCATATACCTTGCCTGAACCACCTATCGCGGAATACATTTTTTTGCTTGCGCTCCGATTGATAAGATGGTAAATTCAACCAGTAAAAATCTCTGTCGAGCACAACAATGAAATACCAGACTCTTTCACTTGCACTGGCAGCGCTGCTTGCGCTTACCCCCGCTTACGCTCAGTCCAGCCGTGGCAATCGCGCTACCCGCGGTGCTGCTGCAGCCGCTACTGCAGAAGAAGCTGCTCCCAAAAGTGGCGTGCGTTTCGTCATCTGCGCTCCCAACGGTGGCAAGCTCCCCAGCCCCCTCTACTACCAGTCCGGCAAGGATGAATACAAGCAGGCTCGCATTTCCGGCCGTATTCCCACCCAGCGCATCAAGCCCATTGCCGGCGTCATTTCCTTCTATGACCAGAACCCGGCTCCTGCAGCCGAAGGTGCAGACAAAAAGAAGGGTGCTGCAGCCACTGCCAAAAAGCCTGAGATTAAGCCTGTCATGACCATCACGGTACCCGCAAGCGCCGGCAGCAAGTCCGTGTGCATTGTGGTCCCCGGCGAGACTCCTGCCAAGGCTCAGACCTTCTTCCTCAACGAGGCCGACTTCCCCTCCAAGGGCGTACACCTCATCAACCTTTCCCCCCGTCCCGTAACGATAAGCACATCTGCCAAGGGTGACTTTACCGATGCCCGCGAGAAGAAAGTTGCCCCCTTCCGCCGAGATGAAGGCGTAAGCGATAAGAACAGCTGGCACTTTACCGGCGGCAATCACGGCGACCAGGTGGCCTTCCGCATCACCCACCGCCAGAGCAAGAAAGTAGGTGGCAAGGAGGTAGCAAAGGAAGTACCCCTTAAGATGGGTAAGTTCTTGGTATCGGATCGCCAGTCCCAGATTAACGTTGTAGTGAAGGCCGGTGAGGATAACCTGAAGCTCATGAGCATACAGGTTGCCAACGACTGATGACGCATACAAAAAACTCTCTCCACTTTCCCAACATACACTTATGCCCCATAAAGTCACTGAAGGCCCGATAGCCGAGCGCATAGCCCGTATCGGCGACCAATTCGCTATCAGCGGAGAGTTCCTGTACGGAGAAGAACTCTGCAACGGTCACATCAACACCACCTACCGTGCCTGCTACCGCACGGAAGATGGCGCTGAGGATCGCTATATTCTGCAGCGCATCAATGACTACGTATTCAAAGACCCCGTTATGGTCATGAAGAACGTAGAGAAGGTAACCCGCCACATCAGGTGGAAGACCATGCGCCGTCGCAAGAACACTGCCGGCCAGCCGCTCACCCTCTATCCGGCACGCGGTGGTCGAAACTACATCGATTTGCCCGAAGAAGGTGGCATGTGGCGCTGCTACAACAACATTGAGGGCACCCATACCTACGATGTTGTCGAGAACACCCGTCAAGCCTATCAGGCCGGTTATGCATTCGGTTCATTCCAGGAGCTCATCTCTGACATGAACCCTGAAGACCTGAAGGAGTCCATCCCTGACTTCCACAATACCCCCCGCCGCTTCGAAGCACTGCAAAAGAGCGCTGAGGCCGACGTAGCCGGGCGTGCCGCCAATTGCGAGGCCGAACTCGCCATGTTCAGAACATGGGCTCCGCAGTACTGCCGACTGACCGATCTTCAGGCCGCAGGCTTGTTGCCCACCCGCATCACCCACAACGACACCAAGATCAACAACGTCATGCTCGACGAGGATACCGACGAGGCCGTGTGCGTGATTGATTTGGATACGGTAATGCCCGGGCTCTCGCTCTACGACTTCGGCGACATGGTGCGCACCGCCACCTGCACAGCCGAGGAAGACGAGGAGGATTTGAGCAAGGTTGTCATGCAGCTGCCGTTCTTCGAATCTCTGGCAGAGGGGTACTTGGATGCCGCCCATGAGTTCCTGACCGACGGCGAAATCGAACAGCTGGCATTTGCCGGTTGGCTCATTACCGCAGAAATCGGCATGCGATTCCTGACAGACTATCTCGACGGCGACAAATACTTCCGCACCGAAAAGCCGGAGCACAACCTCATACGCGCCCGCAACCAGCTGGCCTTGGCACGCAGTATCGAGAGCAACATACCCCGTATGGAGCGCTACATACGCCGACTGATGAAGTCCTACAAGAACAAACGATAAGCTGCATGAGCAAGCTGTGGCGTACAGCCTTTATAATGCTGGGGCAGACCATCCTGATGGTCTGCCCTGCGCAGCTACAGGCTATCACCACACTACCGGAGCTGGAGCAACATCTCTCCCCCACCCGACGGAGCGGGCGGGATGCTCTCACCTTCCACACACCCGAAAGCCGGGTACTTGTATTGGCCGACCGCAGTGGCAACATCGGGGCCATGCTGGTACACAGCAAAACTCGCGCCAACAGCATCACTTCAACGGTCGAGGAGCTGACCCGCCGTGTAACCCATGATGAACAGGCGGATGTACGCTACTCTGCCGACAAACACTCTGCACTCGTACTCTACCCCGAAATCTGCAAGGCGGCACGTCTTGGCTCCACCGGCCTGACCAACTGCCCCCGACTGGTATCTCTTTACAACGCCGGCAACTGCAACAACAGCACCCAGACCCCGCACTACTGGCACGACAGTGGCGTGTCCCTGCGGCATTACGATAACGACAAGCTGTCGTTCGAGATTACTGTCGATATGAGCCGCGAGCTGGTGGAATACACGGAAATACGCCTGTCAAAGGGCACATCATCCACACGAGCCATTACCGTATCGGGCTTACAGCCCAACCTGACAAAGGCACCGCGCAATACCGTACGTCGCCTATCGATGAACTTGGGCGGAGCCACCCCGCTGAGCGCAGACGAAACGTCGGATATTTACCTGAGTCGTGGTAAGGATGTTTACTGCATCGGTACTCAGGAGCGCCTGCAGGCTGCCAACAGCGCCCGCAACAACATCAATCACTACATTTTCCCACCCCTGAGCATGCCCACATCGCCGGTTCAGCTCCAGACAGCTCAGCCCGAGCCTACGCCGGTTGCTCAACCGACCACCCCATCTACCCCTGTACCTGAGCATCAATCACTCAGTCCTGCAGAGGCCCGCCGTGCCTACATCGAGCGCCTGCAGAAAATGTGAGTTGTGACAGAATGAAATATCATTCAGGTGTTGCAACCGAGCGCAAGATATGCTAAACTGACCGCACAGCATATGATAGAACCCACCATAGAGGGGCTCGGCAACGTACCGTCAAGTCCCACACTGGTTGTCCCCAACCGGGTCGACCTGTCTGCCCTGCGCGCCATTGAGACTGCGCTGGGTGGCCGTGACCGTGTGGCATGGATGGTGGAGAACACGCTGCGCCCCGATCCGGAGGTAATGATGTACCTCTCGCAGTCCCGCTCGGCAGGGTTCCTGTACGCTATAGATCGCTCCGGCTCAGAAGACCTGGTAAAGATGGTGCGTGACCGTCAGGTACAAGGGCGACATGTGGTACTGCTCTGCGGACGCCCCGGGCAGCAACCGGTCGCCCCTACAGACATACCGGGTAAAATACTGAGTCTTGCCGATGGCAGCAAACTCTCGGCCCTGCCGATATATGTAGGCATGTACCGCCATGAGCTGGCCGGCAGTATCGTAACAGCCGGCCCCTATGACAGGCTCTGCATTCACATCATGCCCGAGCTCAAGCCCGGTCCGTCACTGAGTGCACGCATACGTGGCTCGTGGATGGAAGCAGCTGCCGAACAGATAAATGACCACCCGACCCTGCAGACCACCCTGTCACAGGCCATTCTGAACAGCCTGATACAGCACCCCGATGCCATGGTTATCGACGGTGTTGACGACAGCCAGTTACCTTACCGCAAGCTGTTGGTGTATGCCCTTATCATGGCGGAAAAGCTGCACAAGCGGGTTACCAATCGCCGTCTGGGCATCATCTTACCCCCGGGCAAACTGGCCACCATAGCCAACCTAGCCTGCATGCTTGCCGGAATCAGCCCGGTGAACATCAACTACAACGACACCCCCGAGGATTTCCGCTATCAGGTGGAACAGACCGGCGTAGACCGCTTTATCACCGAAGCTCGCTTCACCCACAAACAGCAGCAGTTTTCCTGGCCGGCCCCTCGTGACCTCATCTACATAGACAGAGAACTGGCGGACGTAAGTTCCGTAGCTCTGAAATTACGCGAGATGGCCATACGACTGGGCAAGACCGATTTGATAACCCGCCGACTGCAGAACCGGCCCCAGCAGCCGGATGACGAAGCCGTAGTGCTCTTCAGCTCGGCTACCGGTGGCATAGCTAAGGGCACCCCGTACAGCCACCGCATGTTGCTGTCGGCCGTCATGCAGCTCAGTAGCCGCATGCCCCTGAATATCGGACAGCGCACACTTGCCGCCATGCCGCTATACCAGCCGGTCGGCTTGTTGACAGGCTTGCTGTTACCGCTCTTGCACGGACTGGACGTGGTGACATATCCCGACACTGGCACCCCCAAGCGCCTGTGCGAATTGGCTCACAACTACGGCACCGTACTGACGGCATTCAGCCCGGCTCAGACCAATGCAATCCTGCAAGCAGGCAAACCCGAGCACTTCAGCACACTGCGCTATTTCCTGGTAGCCGGCGAACGAGTACCGACAGAACTGGCCCAGAGAGCAATGGCCGATTACAAGCTCACCCTGCACGAGTGCTATGCACCTGCGGAGTCTGCCCTGCCGGTATCCATCAGCGCGGCAGCCCCGACTGCAGCCCCCGGTACCCCCCATATCATACCGGCCTCGCAGCCCGGTACGGCAGGAGCGCCCATGCCCGGCATTGCCGTGCGCATAAGCGATCTCAACCGCCCGGAGCAAAGCCTGCCCCCCACCTCGCCCGGCCTCATTTGGATAGCCGGCAGCACCGTCATACCTTCTTACCTGAAGAACCGCCCCGATGCCACCACCTGCATGCGTGGCAAATGGCTCTGCACCGGTGACGTGGGCAAATTGAATGCCGATGGCCTGCTGATTATCAGTGGCAGAAAGGCCCGATTCAGCAAGATAGACGACGATTTGGTGCCCCACGAAGCGGCAGAAGAAGCTCTGTGCCGGGTGCTCAACGTCCCCACGGCCGACGGAGTACGCCGTCTGGCTATTGTGGGTGTACCCAACCCGCGTGGCATAGGGGAAATTCTGGTACTGCTTTCTACTGTACATAAACACCTTGTACCGCAAGACCTTATCACGGCACGCTATGGGCTGCTCAATGCGCGTTACCCGGCCTCATGGGCTCCCTCGCGCATCATACCGATTAAGTCGATACCTGTATTGCCCAACGGCAAGCTCGATTATCCCGTCTGCTATCGTGGCACATGCCAACAGCTCGGTATTCCTGTTGAGTAAAAAGAACAGCTCTGCACCCCTCCAACTCCATCGTCAGTCAGCATGCAGACGCATTCCTCCCCAGTCAGCCCGATATCAGCTGCCCCCTATACCGGCAGGGTCATGCAGCGCACGGGTAGCGATGGCCCGACCCCGGAGGACTTGTGCCCGGCACCCAAGGAACTGCCGACAGACTATATCGTCAATGGCTACCGCCTGCTGCACTCCATTGGCGAAGGCGGGTTCGGCGTGACCTACCTTGCGGCAGATGAACTGCTGCACCGCCGAGTTGTTATCAAAGAGCATTTTCCCCATGGCCTCTGCCAGCGCCAATCCACGACATTCGACGTTGCCTATCACAATCACGTCAGTGAACAGGAGTACCACTGGGCAATGGGTAATTTCCTGCGCGAGGTTCGCCTGCTCGCTTCCCTCGACCACCCGCACATTGTCAAAATATATACCTTTTTCGAGGCTCACAACACCGCTTACTACGTAACAGAGCACATCGATGGCCCCAGTCTGGCAGATGTGGCTATAGAGTACCGCAAGCACTTGGGGCACATACCCCAGCAACCGCTCTACTCGCTCATGGTGCGCATGCTCGACGCGCTGGATTACCTGCACTCACGCAACATCCTGCACCTGGACATCAAGCCCGATAACATACTGGTCACACGAGATGGCCGACCGATCCTCATCGATATGGGAGCAGCCATCGACCTGAGCGAAGAGTTACCATCCACCATCGTGGAGACCCCCGGTTACAGCCCGCCCGAGCAATGCACCCCCGGCAGCAAATTGACTCCCGCCACCGACCTGTATTCCTTCGCGGCCACACTTTACTACCTCATCACCGGCAATGCCGTACCACCCAGCCGCCAGCGAGAACTCATCGACACACTCGCACCGCTGAGCAGCATACCGGGCTTAGCCTCGAAGTACAACCCGCAACTGCTGGCCAGCATAGACAAAGCGCTCTCGCCTGCCATAAAAGACCGCTACACCGCTGCAGCAGAGTGGATGAACGACCTCAGACAGCACTCCTGAAAAGAGTTATCACGCATGTGGTGAAATACAGCTGACTGTTAGCAGGCAAACGCACAACATATCTTGCACAACAGGCGACTATCGGGCAAGATATGTGCCATGAACAACCTGCACATGATTACCTTCCGCTGTCGGGCAGAACTTTTCGAGCGCATGGAGCGCTTTGCACAAGTCCGCAATATTGACCGCACCTCCGCGCTCAAACTGGCCCTGCACTACTACCTCAACCTCTGTGGGGTCAAACCGCAGATTGAGCAGCCTGCCAATACTGCCAAGCAATAAGCAAGCGCAGAATCAGCGCCCAGAGCATACCCCAGGTCACTGCCGCCGTCAGTTTACCCTTGGGGGTCAGACGGCGACTGCGACTCAACCAGAAGAACAGAATAGCCTGCAGAAGAGCCGAGAGCAGGAACGCCGCTGTATCGCTGCAGCCACTAGCCTTCAGCACCACTGCCGGAGGCTCCAAAAAGGCAAAGGCACAGGAGAGCAAATCCTGCTCATTACCATACATCCAAGCCACAATTCCACTCGGCACCAGCACACACAGAAACAGTGTGAAGCGAGCCACCTTGCTATATCTCTCCTCCTGCGTTGGTATATACATAACAGCCCCACTATCTTACACTAACTCACCCCGACTGGCAAGCCCGGAAATCATCATCCACCCATCATTCTCCATTCCGGTTCAGGCCAGCCCCACATCGGGCATGTGGGCAGCAGTCATACGGTCGTGCAGCTCAATGATGGGCGATTGCAGCTTGCGCCCCACAACATCCACCAGACGACATACACCTTTTCCACGGCAGGCGCTCTCATACCGCTGCAACCAATCCCGTGCTTCAGGGGAGTTCACAGATTCGGAATCCACCGGGCGGGGGAAGCCCGGAACACCCACTCGGTAAGGTTTCGGGGTCAGGCGGGCACGCCAACACTGCTGGCGGGAACAAAGCGACTCATACAGAGGGTCAGCGTGCAAAGCTCGACAGATGGCGTGCATGCGAAGCGAGTCGGGCGAGAGTTCATTGCCCGTCAGCATGACCCGCCACCCCTTGTGCGTGCGGTACAGGCGAGCTCCCAGCGAGTCATCTGCTGCACAGAGGGTGCGCAACACCTGCAGCAATTTCCCCTCGGGGGAAGTTTTCTTACCCAGCAGACCGAGAAATGACTCCCATGCGGTAAGCGGAAAACGGTCGATATCTACAAAACAGAGCGAGGTACTGTTGAGCACCTGCACACCATAACGATTACGGGTAATCACATTGTCGGCATCGACCTGTTGCAGCACCGGTTCGAGCAGCAGGGTGGAGTATTCCTCAGCCCTCAGCTCATCGAGCGCACGCAGGCGGGAGCTGTGCTGCTCCACAGCATCCGCACTCACCCCACGCCGGACAGCGAACTCGGAGCGAATGCGGAAGCGCTCCTCCAAGCGCTCCCGCGCCTCGGTCATGGATTTGTACGAAATCCCTCGCAGCTTCCACAAGCAGCCATCACAACCCCGACGCTTTTCCGTAACCCAGTATGGTGGAATCTTCATGCTCTATATGATAGTTACTCCACCGCCTTCGGTCAATGAAAAAGCACTTTCGCAAGTGCAATTACTTTGCGCCGGCCTCGGTGAGCAGAGCAATACACTCCGTATTTTCCGCAATCTGCGCAGCATCAAGAGCCGTGAGCTCGTTTTTATTCTTCCTGTTCAAGTCCACACCGGGGGCAGCCAATAGCAGTTTGACACACTCCGGGTAATTCTTGCCGGCTGCCACCAAAAGCGGAGTTTGCTCGTAGCAATCGACCTTGTTGACATCGACGCCCGGGGCGGAAAGGATAAGCTTTACACACTCGGTATGCCCATTGTAGACCGCGCTGTAGAGCGGTGACCAGCTATCCTTGTCGGCCTGATTGACATCGATACCGGGCACAGCAAGCAGGAGCTGCACACATTCAACATGACCGGCATAGGCAGCACGCATGAGCGCAGATTCCCCGTTGCCGTTGATATAGTTCACATCTGCGCCGGCCTTTATACATTTATCGAGAGCAACGGCATCGCCCCCGATAGCGGCCTTTAACAGCCTGACATCAATTTCTGCAGGAGCGGATTTCGGGGTGGCATGCGTTTGCGTATCGGGCAGAGCCTGCTGTTTGTTTTTCAACAGAGCCCATTTCAGCAGCATGGCGCAATCGCGGTGACCGGCCACACCGGCAATATCGCAAGGTGTATAACCATCCTTATCGGCCGCGCAGATATCTATGCCGGGAGCAGCCAACAAAAGCTGCACACACTCCATGTGCCCCTGAGCTGCAGCACAGAAAAGGGGCGATCGGTTATCGCTGTCGCTCCTGTTGACATCAATTCCGGGAGCTGCGAGCAGGAGCTTCACACAGGCAACATCCCCCTGATATGCCGCCCAATTGAGCGGGGTGTCGTTGTTTGAGTTCACAGCGTTCACATCAATTCCCGGAACTGCAAGCAAATGTTGCACACACTCAACATGGCCTTTATTAACTGCGAGGTAGAGTGGCGTATATCCATTCTGCTCCCGGCCATTGACATCGATATCCGAGTGGGAAAGCAGGAGCCGTACACACTCGATGTTGTTTACGAACACAGCCCAAACAAGCGCTGTCTCGTTCTTCTTATTCGTGAGATTAACATCTATTCCCTGCATACCGAGCAGAAGTCGGGCACACTCGGTGTGATTATTACGAACGGCATAGATGAGCGGAGTATCACCGTCCGAATCAGCCTTATTGACATCAATTCCGGGAGCTTCCAGCAGGGCTTTCACACATTCCGAGTGCCCGGCCTGAGCAGCCAGCATCAAAGCAGAAAACCCCGGTTTATTTATGTGGTTCACATCTGCACCGGATTCAATCATCAGGCGCAGCATATCAACATCCCCCTTGTTCGCCGCCACCAGCAGAGCAGCATTGTATTTGTCAAGGTCAGTCTCACGATTCTCAAACAGCTCCTGATCAGACTCTATCGGCTCATTTGCCGACTCTTCATCAGCCTCGCTGACAGAGTTAATAAAACGGAAAAGGTTCTTATAGTTTTCGCCAGGTTCCGCCGCAGGCGCAACCGGAAAACAAGTGAATGCCAACAGTGGCAGTATAACGGCTTTCATCATCTGAGGAGAAATTGATTTTATGCTTTGACATGCAGCATGCCGATATCCGTTCCGGTGTTTATCGTACACAGAATAAAACGACATCGTTCATGCTACTACATGATTTGACGAACAGCCAACAAAAAAAGTTGAAGGCTTTTTCAACTTTTTGAGTTTTCGACTTATCTGACCAATTCTGCAGAGCGAGAAACTCATTCCTTGCTTGCAGAGGGGCAGATTTCATGTTATACTACAGCCCAGCAGGATGTGCGCACGCTACAAAGCCGATTCGAACAACGACTCGGGGAATCGTTCCCGGGGCGGAACGGGCGCGTACACTCAGGCCGCACCTCGTCGCAGGGTACCCGCAGGGCAGTACGATGAGGATGTCGAACCGCCTCAGCCCACCCGCCAGCAACAGCCTGCACCGATTTCACAACAGCGCGACCGTGGCGCACTCCACGTCAATATAGCCCCCAATGGACAAGGGCGCGGCCCCTTACCCCTGCGTGATCATGTGGATACGGAGGACCCACTGGCCACCCCACCGGATATAGATGGGCGCCGCGTGCTGCACGATGACGGCAGACGCGACCCGGCAAGTGCATTCGGCACCCCCGGCCCCAAGCGGGAGTACCGCAAAAGTCGCGTAAGCCCGGTGGCAGATGACGCCACCAATCCCTGGGCCGAGCTTAAATCGCCACCCAAACAGGGCACCAGCCTGTGGCAAGGGGTGTTGATTTGGCTGTCCTTCCCCTTCCGCATGATAGCCTTCGTCACGCGTAAGCTGCCGGGCATCATTAAGTGGACGCTGCGACTGAGTATCAGCGGAGCATTTGTGGGTAGCATATTTGCGCTCATACTGGTGATGTTCTACGCCATCAAATCGGGGCGCTACGATTTGACGCAAGTCATGCGCATGCCTGAGCGCACCATTGTGCACGACCGCAAGGGCAATGAAATCGGCACCCTGCACGGTGAAAACCGTCGCAGCATATCCGACATTGACAGCGAGGTTCCGCAGTACTTCATCGACGCGCTCATCATGCAGGAAGACCGCTCCTTCTGGGAACACGGCGGTATCGACCCGCGCGGTATGCTGCGCGCGGTAGGTCAGGTATTCAAACACGGCCGAACCACGCAGGGTGGCTCCACCCTCACCATGCAGCTGGCCAAGAACACCTACAACCACCGCAAGCGTAATTTCGATGCCAAGTTTACAGAAATGGCACTTGCCCGCCGTATCGAGGCCACCTACGACAAGAAAACCATTCTCACCTGCTACATCAACCGCGTGTTCTGGGGGCACACCTTCTTGGGGCTCAAACAGGCAGCGCACGGCTATTTCAGCAAAGAGCCCCGCGACCTGACCATAAGCGAGGCCGCCATGCTGGCCGGCATTGTGTGCAGTCCGAACGAGTTCTCGCCCTATCGCAGCATGTCGTCGGCCATGATTCAGCGCAATAAGGTGCTTAAACTGCTGGTCGAGCACGACAAAATCACCCGCAACCAATACGAGGCCGCACTCGCCGAAGAAATTGTGACCTGCAAGCCGGAGCGCCGAGGTATCGACAACTACGCCCTCGACCTCATTCGCAGCGAGGTGGACCACATTCTCGAAATGCTCGACACCCGCGAGGAGCGCCTGAAGGAAGAGGCGGTATTCGCCGGTGGTCTGGTAGTACGCACCACGCTCGATGTTGACCTGCAGGATGCCGTGATGAAGGAAATCGACAACCGCTTGGTTGAGATGCTCGAGAAACGCCGCGGCTACCCCCACCAGACACGCGCCCAATACCAGGCCTTGGTTAAGAGCCTGAAGCCCGATGCCGTGCGCCCTGCCCCCAAATATGTACAGGCGGCCTGCGTGATGATTGACAACGCCACCGGCGCCCTGCTCTCCGTTGTGGGTGGTCGCGACAGCACCGAGTCCCCTCTCAATCGAGCCCTGCAGAGCCGCCGTCAGGTCGGTTCACTCTTCAAGCCCATCGTATACTCCACATTCTTTGAGCGTGGTGGCAGCCCCAACAGCATGATTTCCGACGGACGACTGCAACCGGGCGAAATCCCCGGAGCTCAGAAATGGAGCCCCCGCAACTCCGACGGCAGGTTCACCGGCAACCACCCGGCAGGCTGGGGCCTGCTCAAGAGCCGCAACACCATGTCGGTGCGAGTGGGTGCCCGTGCCGGTCTGCAGAATGTCATCAATACCGCCCTCATGTGCGGGTTCCCCACGCCCCCGCGCAAGCCCGGTCCCACCATTTATCTGGGCACATGGGAAGCCTCACCCCTCGAGGTAGCAGGTGCCTACACCCCCTTCGCCAATGGTGGCGTACGCCCCACGCCGTACATCATCGAGAGCATCACCGACTCTGCCGGTCGCCTGATATGGCAGAACCCGCTCTCCGCCCGCCGAGTGTACAGCCAGCGTACCGCCAACGCTACATCGGATATCCTGCAGAAAATCACCAAACCGGGCGGCACAGCCGGCAACATGCAGAAACTGGGCTTCAAGGCTCCTGCCGGTGGCAAAACAGGTACCACCAACGCCTATCGCAATGCCTGGTTCTGTGGCTTCACCTCCGACATCACCGCAGCGGTCTGGGTGGGCTTTGACCGCCCCGTCACCATTGCCGACAAGGCTTACGGTGGCACACTGGCCCTTCCCATCTGGGTCGGTGCCATGAAACAGGCGGAAAAACTCGGCTACCACATGGGGCCCATACGCCTGACGGCAGCCGGTATGCGCAGCAAGGGCATGCGCCTGTGCCGTGAGAGCGGAGCACTTGCCCACCCCGGCTGCGAATACAAGCGCACGGCCTACACCGAAACCATGGCCGATTTCAACAAACCGCGTGCCTTCTGCACCAAGCACAGTGTTGTACAGGCTGCCGGTGCCAATGACGATATTGCCGAGGATCCTGACGATACCGAACTGCAGGAAGATGACATTGCCGTCGACCCCGAGGCCGAAACGCCACTCTTTACAGACGACGATATTGCAGAGGAAATCTGAGCAGAAAAATTCATTTTCCTGAATTTTCAGACTTTACAATAACAGGCAGCAGGAGTATAGTTCAGCCTGAGAACAATATAGCCATGCACGCTCCAAGTCTCATTCAATCACTCAAAACGTACGACAGGAAAACATTTTTTGCCGACCTTACGGCGGGTCTTACAGTAGGTGTAGTAGCCCTGCCCTTGGCCATGGCCTTTGCCATTGCCTGCGGAATTCAGGAAATCACGCCCTCTACCGGCCTGATAACGGCCGTGGTAGCAGGTTTCATGATATCCCTGCTGGGTGGCAGTAAATACCAAATCGGTGGCCCTACCGGTGCCTTCGTGGTACTCATCGCCGGTGTAGCCGGCAGTTTCGGTATGGCAGGCCTTATCCTCTGCACCCTGCTGGCCGGTATATTCCTGATACTGTTCGGTGTGTTCCGCATGGGAGCACTCATTAAGTTCATTCCCTACCCGGTCACCACGGGCTTTACCTCGGGTATCGCCGTCACCATTTTCTGCACTCAGGTCAAGGATTTGCTGGGGCTCAACATCCCCGGCGCAGTACCGGCAGAGTTCGTGGAGAAGTGGGCCTGCTATTTCCGCTACTTCGACACCGTGAATTTCTGGGCACTGGGTATCTCGCTGCTGACGATTGTGGTGATTCTGCTCACCAAGCGCCTGCTGCCGAAAGCCCCCTTCATGCTGGTAGGCATGCTGGTCAGCACGCTCGTGTGCGCCATCTTCAAGCTGCCGGTGGAAACGATTGGCTCCCGCTTCGGCGAACTGCCGCAGGGTCTGCCCATGCCGGAGTTCCCCGCCTTTGACTGGACCAAGCTGCCGGAGCTCATCAAGCCGGCCTTCGTGATTGCCCTGCTGGCCGCCATCGAGTCACTGCTCAGCGCCAGTGTGGCAGACGGTATGACCGGCTCCCGCCACCACCCGAACACCGAACTCATCGGTCAGGGTGTGGGCAACATTGCCAGTGCCCTCTTCGGTGGTATACCGGCCACGGGTGCTATCGCCCGTACCGCCACCAACATTCGCGCCGGTGCCAAAACCCCCGTATCGGGTCTCATTCACGCCATTACCCTGCTGCTCATCCTCATGCTGGCCGGGCAGTATGCCGCCATTGTACCGCTGCCCGCCCTTGCCGGCATTCTGGTGCTGGTGTGCTGGAACATGGCCGAGGTAAGCACCTTTGCTCACCTGCTGAAGGGGCCGCGTCAGGATGCCGCCGTACTCATCATCACCTTCATTCTCACCGTACTCATCGACCTTGTTGTTGCGGTTGAAGTGGGTGTGGTTCTGGCCGCTCTGCTCTTCATCGGTCGTATGGCCAAAATCAGCAATGTGGAATCCATATCCCGCGAAATTGAGGGCGAGGATCCCGAGGAACAGCCCTCCCGCTCCCGCTACCTGCGCCATATCCCCGACAATGTTGAAGTGTTCGATATTCAGGGGCCCTTCTTCTTCGGCGCCGTCGAGAAGTTTAAGGACAGCGTGTTCCGCACCATGGACGACAAGATTGAGTACGTACTGCTGCGTATGCGCCTGGTACCGGCTCTCGATGCCTCGGGCCTGCATGTGCTGGAGGATTTCCAAGCTTACTGCCGTCGCCATGGCATTACCCTGCTGCTCTGCGGTGTTCAGCCCCAGCCGCACAAGGTTATCACTCGCGACACTGACTTCATAAGCGAACTCACGCTCGACAACATTTGTAGCAACATCGACTCCGCCCTGCAGCGCATTCAGGAGCTCGAGTCCGGCAAGAAGACAGCCGACACCACGGAACAGCAGAACGCCTGATTCCTGCTACAAGTAGCTTTCGTCAAAACCGCGCCTCCGACAATGGGGCGCGGCTTTTTAATCTCTAAAAACTCGTCAAAGAACAATTTGCCGAGCAGAATCTACAATCTATCCGTCTTCGCGTCTCGCGGTGCTCGCTTGCTACGCCGAGACTAGCCATTTACAATCTACAATGTAGGAGAATGCAGGCTTACGCCTGTGATAAGCGAAGC
>JAZRSQ010000031.1:0-1833 GCA_045651585.1 Akkermansia sp. | reverse complement strand
CTTATTGCGAACCACACCCTTCTCAGCACTCCAGATGCGATAGAGAACATCCAGACCGACCTCAGTTTGATATGGAACCAGACCGCAGCTCAGATAGAGCTCCAGCCACTCGGCATCTTGTGCAAAGGAGCTCAGGAAAGTAGCCTTCGTGGGGTGTGAGGCCGCAAAAGCCGTCATGGTATCTGCACCGGTAGTGCGAATCAGCTCCAACAGCATGGCAGCATGCAGAACCTGCGGAGATTCCGGGGAAATCTTCATACCCTTCAGGGCATCAGTCAGCGCTTGCTGAACCTGATTGTAATTGCCACCGGCAAGAGCCTGAGCAACGGCCGGCGGCAACTTGCTTGCAGGAGCTGCCACCGCAATCGGAGCCACTGCCATTGCAACAGCGGGCACCACAGGTAACAACCCGAGAGAGAGCAAGCCAATACGCGTAGTAATATGTGGTATTGTCATATCACTCGTCTTTATAGCACTGCATGTCACGCATGTCAACACCGGATGATTATCTTTGCTCCATTTCCCATCGAAAAAATGAACAAAAAACAACAAGTTCGCATATCTGCACGCAAAAAATCACAGAATACGCGTGCGTGATGGAGGATAAAATTGACAGCTCACATCTTAAGTGCTAGACTAAAGATTGCATGAAACCCACCCCATTCCTGACAGCCCTGTTGATGTTTACCCCGCTCTTTGGCGCCCAAATCGCACCCGTACCGGAGGAAGACTACGAAGAGGAGGAGCTCGTGAAGCCGGCTCGCCCTGAAATGAGCGCGGAAGAACGCACCGATCTTCAGGCAGAACAAAAAGCCCTGACCAATGAAAGCTGCGCCCTGTTTCAGCAGCTGATTGACACTGCTGCCGGCATAACGGACCGAGCCACGGCAGATGCCGCAGCGCCGACAATTCTGGCCCTGAACACCCGCCTGCAGGAATGCCTGAGCCGGATTATACCCGATTTCGTGTCCCATGATGACATGCTACGCTTGGATGAAATGATGAAAAAAGTCGCTCAAGCTTCTGTACGATTGAACGACGCCCGCCTGTTCGGCTCCGTAGCACTGGCAAAAGCAAGCGGATACTCGGCCGCCATTGTGCGCGAGCACGCGGAGCTCACCTTGCAAGCAAAGGAAAAAATCGGCGCCATGCTCATGAAGCGCTATGCCGAACTGGCCGCTCAATACCCCGCCATTACCGGTGGTCCCGGTTGGGATACGGAAAGCGCTTGGGTTGTGGCAAACTCCGAAACCGAAACTCAGAAAGCATTGATTGACGATATCATCTGCGGTATCGGTACCGAGGCCGATATCGAAGGTGCCCTCTCTATGTGGAACAAGGAGCGCAGTTATGCCATTGTCCGCATTTCCCTGCTCATCGATGGCCAATACTACTTCCTGCCCATGTATGTGGATATTACAGGCAGCAATTCGCAAGATTAGGACTTGTAGAAAGAACATTGCAAAGGACAATTTGCCGAGCAGAATCTACAATCTACCATTTACAATCTACAATGTAGGAGAATGCAGGCTTACGCCTGTGATAAGCGAAGCCGGAATCACACTTACTGCCGCCCGCGCCTGAAAGCGCGGGGCGTGAACGGTGGTATAGGCCACGCATATCCGCGGGCGAAAGGCCGCCTAGTTTTGCACTTTGTAAATTGTAGATTGTAGATTGTAAATGCTCACCAAACTCCAATTTGGCGGGCTGAGCCCGCAGAACTCACAATTTTGCAGGTCTCAGCCTGGGCATTAGCCAAAAACGGCTTCCACAAATTGCGGTCGACACACAGACGGTGTTTGACTTTCAACCGAGCATCTGGCATAATGCTGC
>JAZRSQ010000030.1:0-21117 GCA_045651585.1 Akkermansia sp. | reverse complement strand
CAGGGACAGTGAGGCAGAAGAAGTCGTAGCGCCACCAATCGTAGGACGGAATGCCCACATATTACGCTCAGGTTGCTCCAGAGTAAGCTGAGCACCCGTCATCATCAAATTCGCAGTCTTCACGTTGGCAAAGGCTGTTACTTCTGCCCCATTGCTCAGGCTCATGTTATTGGTGATGGCTATCGAGGAAGCCTTGGTGGAATGAAGCTCCAACAAACCGCCGTCTACCGTCAGATCAGCAGACTTCAGCGCGCCTTCAGATATCAGCGCACTGCCGGTCGTTACCGTAATGGCAGATGCCTTGGTATTCATCGCCAGTCCCTTGGACGAGACGGAAAGCGTGCCATCCACCACCAGCTCATTTGTAGTAATCTTGCCGGTAGTACCGAGCTCAACCTCACCGTCGATGGTTACAGTGCCCACACCGCTGAGAGTACCATTCACCACACCACCGCTCAGGGTAGCGGATTCCGCAATGTTCAGCACCGAGCCTTTCATGAGCTCGCCACCTTCCTGAGTGTAGGAGCCCAGGAATTTCTTACCACCCTTAATAATGGCAGAATCGGTCAACACGATATCATTTGCCACGGCCTTGCTTGCCAAGTTCAGCGTGCCGCCAGTCAGGGTAATAGCCCCCGTACCGAAGGAGCTCGCCCCCTTGGCATTCACCGCACCGGCCTCAATGAAGGTTCCACCGGTGTAAGTGTTGCCGTCATTCATGGTCAGCTTGCCCTTGACCGTCGTCGCGCTTATGTACAGGGCAGTATCCCCGCTGATAGTGCCGGAATACAGACCGGTCTTCTTGTTGTAGGTCGTTTTGAAAGTCAGGCTCTTTGACGGAGCAATCAGCACCTCGCCAGGCTGAACATTGCCAACGATGGTTACTGTTCCATCCGTGAAGGAAACAAAGTCGCCGTCCTCATACGCAACCGGGCCATCCTCGCTGTTCCAGAGTGTAGTAGAGCTGTTTACCTCCCACACCGTTTTCTTGGCTCCCATCCAGGAAAGGCTCCTGCCGCCGCGCTCGACATTCAAATAAATATCCCCATCTGCAAGCTCCAGAGTATAGGTATAGCGACGCTCACCCTCGATGGTCGGAGATATATTGCTCAAATCGCCCTCATAGCCATCGGTATCTATCAGCAGATAGCGGGCAGAGCTGCCGGATACAACATCGTAACCACTTACAGTCAGCGAGGTATCGCCGGCAAATGTCAGCGTACCAAGGGTGGTCAGGGTAGAGCCGTTCGTGAACACCAAATCCCCCGACAGAGTAATAGTGCAGGACTCGCCGATGACACCCAGTGTGGAATGACCGCTGATTTCCACGGTACCGCCGGATGAGATAACAGCCGAGCGCACCTGAGCCCCGGACTGCAAGGCAAGCGAGCCGTTCGCACCCACCGTTACGGAGCTGCCACTCCAAGCGGTTCCATTGAGCACAGCCCTGCCCTCGCTGATGCTCAGACTACCGGCATAATCCGTACCATCGCCGAGTTGCACGGTGCCGGCTCCGGTTTTGCTGATGATGGCACCACTTGCCGAAGCAACCCCACCGGCGAAGGAAATCAAACTTTCGGCACCGGCTGCAAGGTTCATAGTGGCACCGGTGCCCAGATAAATATCCAGCGGGTTGTACCCTGTAGTCATATTGCCGGAGAAGGCAATGTCCTGCCCCTGCGTTGCATTCAGCGAAAGTGTAGCATTGCTGCCCACCTCAATAGCAGCGGCTGCACCATCGGAGCTATTGTTAATGAAGGAAGAATTACCATTCACCACCAGGCTGCCATTGGTATTCACCACAACTGCGGCTCGCTCCGTACCGGTACCGCTCAGCGTCACACCGCTGAACGTAGCGTCGCTCACTGTCAGGACGGATTCCGCGCCGGCAGCGGAGTTCGAGAACGTCACCCCCTCCACCGAGCTCGTACCGGTCAGCTCCAACTGTGGCGAGGCCAACAATGTGCAATCCCCGCTGTCACCGGCTTTCAGATTAACACCATCGTTCGGGGGCAATGAAATTCTGCTCAAATCAATCAACTCGGCATTCAATACGATTGTTTCGCCGGTAGGTGAGTTGTTCCAAGCAGTGGCAAAATCGGCCGACGTCGAGACCGACGTTTCCGCCCGGGAATCAGCCGAAGCAAGTGCTGCTGCCAAAGACAAGAGAAATAAAGTTCGCATTCTGTGTAAGTGGTTAAGATTTTCTGTAAGCTCTTCGCTTATTCATATATCGGCACGTTGTTAACGGTATGAGAGAGAGGCCGAACGAATTACCCCATACTTATACACCAACGAATGGCGCTTGTACAGCATATTCTGGCCTTATTACATATATAATCGGGCTCTGTTTTCGGTCGGCAATCATCACGCGATAGTATTGTTGCGGGTGAACTCGTCGTCAGAGCCCTCCTCCTTCTCCAGAGTGAGGGAGTAGGAGGTATTGCAGGCGCCCAGTCCGCCATCGGCTGCAGCGATTTCGAGGTAATAGGTACCGTCGTTGAGCGAGAGCGTGTGCTCCAGCTCGCTGCCGCCCTTCACCAGTCGCGAATCCAGCTGTGCCAGACTGCCGTCCGCGCGCTCGCTGTAGATTCTCAGGCGGGCACTGCTCTCCAGCTCGCTCAGGGCCAGGCTCAAGCTACCTTCTGATGCCATCTCCACACGGTAGAAGTCGCAGGCATCTCCCGCACCGACCCAGCCGCTGACAGCAGCACTCGGCGAGCTCAGCTCCGTGGCCTCGGCCGCGCTGTTGTTCTGCGTAGCCAAGTTGCTGCCGACAGAAGGCACGGTGCCGTTCAGGCTCAGTTCGTAGAAACCGCCGACTTCCGCATTATCTCCGGCAAGAGCTTCCACCTTCACATAGAGCTGCTCTCCCTTCTCTACCGATACACCGGGCAAGGTACCCAGAGCAGCACCGGGAGCCAGCAGCAGTTCCTCTGCAGCTACAAACTCACCCTGTGCGTCGAGAGCACCCACGCTCACGCGCACGGCGGTTTCGAGCGTAGCGGTGTTGATGTTCACGCGGTAGGAACCATCGCCGGCAGCGGTGAAGGTGTAGTAGTCCTGAGCATCGCCATAGCCGACCCAGTCGTAAATGGGAGCCACGTTGGTGGTGGTACCGATGGCAGAGGCACCGGTTATCAACGGGGTGGCAGCGCTCGCCTCGTTGTCGGCCAACGGGTCTGCCGAGGCATGAATGAAGGGCGTGCCGGTGGTCCATTCGGTGGCATTACCCTCGCCGTCTATGGCCATCACGCGCCAGTACCAAGTGCCGAACTCCTGCTCTGCCACAACGAGATACGGGGCTGCAGTGCTCACCTGCACGGCATCGGCCATGTCGGCATTGTCGGCATACTCCACCACGTACGACACACCCGAGGGGTCATCCACCGCCTGCCATGCATAGATGGCGTATTCACCCTGCGAGACGGCCATGAGCGAGCCTACATTGTCCGGGGCGGTTGTATCGGTACTGGTCGGTATGGCTGTGATTTCCGCGGCATCCTTGGCTTCCTCCACATTGCCCACATTGTCAGTGGCTATCACATAGAAACCGTACTCCGTGCCACGCTTGCCGGCGAAGGTAGCAGAGGTAGTATCGGCTGTGAATGACTTCCACAAGGTGAACTCACCGCCGTCACGCTGTACATAAATGTAGTAGCCGAGCACGCCCGAACCGCCCGCGGCATCAGCGCCCTCCCAGGTCAGCAGCACCTCACCGCCATGCCCCTGGTCCTCAGCACTCAGCATGTGGCTCTCCGGGCCGTCGGCATCGATGGTGTAGTTGACCTCCGGCGTGGGTATCACGTCGTTGAAGTCGAAGTAGATATCCGCCACATTGCCAATGGCAGTGCCGGTGGACAGGTCGTCCTTTGTGCTGATGGTGTAGGTAATATAGCCGTCGCCGCGACCGCTGTCGTTGTTCGGGTAGAGCATACCCAGTTGGGGGTCCTGAATCATGAAGCCCGTCTCGGGATCTATGGCCATGAACTCCGCTTTCAGCTCACGGGTTTCGTGGTCAAGGTTTATCTTCACATCCACCAGTACTTCCTTGCCGTCCACCGTCATGGTGACCTTGTTGTTGAAGCTGTCCTGCCCCTCCGTCAATTCAACCAGATTACCCGCGACATAGAATGAATCCAGAGTGAAGCTATTCAGGTCATACGCTTCATCGAAGGTGGTGAACACGCGCATCCAGTGTGTGGCAGCCGTTGCCTTCTCCTCATTCTCGAAGCGTATCATGAACGGCATCTCCATCCCCGGTGCAATATAATTCTGCTCTCCATACCCTATCGGCCCCAGCATGTCGTTCGGGTCGTGCGAATTGGCATTGCCGGTGTTGCCGGTGTCGAGTGTCGTCGAAGGGATATTATCAGCAAGCCACTGCTTAACCTTTTCTTTACCCCAAAGATCCCAAGCAATGCCCATGCCTGTTGATATCCAACCGACGGGACCAGGCACAAACCCTAACACAAATAATCCAGCTGAAATAGCACCATCTAATGTAATTGGTGGATTAGGTGTTTTTGCCGGTTCATTACCTTCTGATGTCCATCCAGGAGTAATCGATTCTTTAGCTAAATTAACCGTATTTTTTACTTTATTACCAACTAAGTAATAATCTTTATCGTTTATATCTAAATTATTACAACCGATTTCATCATTTAAAGGCACATCATCAGCAAACTGTAAACCCGAAGATGATTCACCAGTCTGTTTAATAGCACCTTTCTGCGTTGCTTTAGCAGATGTCGCAAATTTTTTCAAGAATCCGCCAAAAGATGACATAAGAAGAGTCAACTTTGCACCTCCGGGGTCCACCGCCATCACTCCATTATTCAAACAATACGCATACAGATTCACCCCGCCATTCACCCCAATCGGGTCGGCGGAAATGAACTTACCGGTTTCGGCATCGTAATAGCGAGCACGCATGTGGGTGAGGCCGGTGTCTTCCTGCGAGAGGCCCCAGAGGCCGGTCCATTGGTACGGATTTTCAATACACCCTGAGCTGCCGATGACCGAACCGAACGGGTCATAGGCATAGGTAGCCACCAGATTGCCGGAGGCATCCGTAATACCGGTGACGGAGCCGAGGGCATCGCCCTGATACCAGAAGTATTCGCCACTCATGGCATCCTCGAAGCCGATGAGCCCATTGCCGTGGGTGTAGGTCTTCTCCAGCTGCCCGGAAGCGGCATCGAACTCGGACACCAGGTTACCATAACCGGAGGGGTCATATACATACTGCGTGACCTTTCCGTTCTCCGTCACGGACACGCGGTCACCTGCGGCATTATAGGCGTATTCATACACCTCGCCCGTGGCCATCTGCACGCGGATGAGCTGGTTATTGTCATCCCAGGTGTAGAGGGTTGTGCCGGAGGAATCAGTCTTCGAGGTCATGTTGCCATCCGCATCGTAGGTGTAGGAAACATCTCCGGCGGTGGTGGTCTGGTTCATGTTGTTGACGGTGTAGATTATCTCCACACCATTCACGACAGAGCGCGTGCGGTTGCCCGCGGCGTCGTACTCATACTCCATCACCTGAGCAGCCAGACTGCTGCCGGCGGAGGGAGTGAACACTGCCTTAGTCAGCTGGCCGATTTTATCGTAGGTGTAACTCCAGCGGCCATCTTGCGTGGTCATGGATGTACGCATACCCACCTTGTCATACTCATAGTGGCAGAAGGAGACGAGCTCACCCTCAGCATTGAGGGTATTCATCTCCAGCACAGCACCACTCATGTTGTATGAATAGAGCGTCTGAGTACCTTCGCCCTTTTCCTCCACCGTCAGGCGTCCGCCCATATCATAACTGTACTCCGCAATAAGATTTCCACCGGCATCTGTTACGCGGGTCAGATTACCGAAACCATCATATGCGTAGCAGGTCTTGTTGCCCAGTTCATCCGTCATGGATACACGGCGGTCGGCAGAGTCATAGCCATAACTCAGGCTGTGGCCGGAGCTGAATTGAATACCGGTCAGGCGGTAGCGCTCATCATAGGTATAGGTGGTAGTACCGGTCGCATCCCTTGCGCTGAGCAGGTTACCGCGTTCATCATAAGTGAAGCGCTCTATGCTACCATCCTCATACTGACGCAATGTGACACGACCGGCTGCATCATGCGAACTCTTCACCGTCTTACCGCGACGGTTGGTCCAACTGTCGGCATTTCCCACGGCATCGTAGGTCCAGGTTTCCATGCTGCCATCAGCATAGGCAATGGAGGTCAGATTTCCGGCGGCATCGTAATCGTAATCCGTTGCGCGACCCAGAGCATCGGTCAGGATATCAATATCATTCTGCGCCGTATAGGTGTAGCGCGTGGTATAGCCCAGAGCATTGGTGGCGGTGGTCAGGTTACCGTAGTCATCATAAGTCCAGGAGCTGGTATTACCGCTCTGGTCAGTGCACCAGATCATATTTCCCCGGTCATCATAGCCGTAGCGGATGGTATTGCCGTTCACATCCACAGCCTTGCGCACCAACCCCTTGTTGTCGTAGTAGTAGGTAGAGGTTGAACCATAGAAATCCGTTACAGTCACTTCTCCGTTGTCCCCATAGCTCAATGAAACTTTGCCATAGCCGGTGATACCACCATCATCCGACGTAGAAGAGCTGTCTTCCAACAGACCGGAAGAATTATATGAATACTGTACGGAAGCACCATCCGCCCCGACTATCTGCGTAAGAGCATGGGAGAACTCACTGCTATAGCTGTACAGCACCTTGTCGCCCAGTGAATTCTGAGCAGACAGCAGATTTCCGCCTTCATACTCATAGCTCACCGTATCACCCAGCTTGTTGGTCAGAGCAGCAATATGCCCATCGCCCCCCCATTCAATGGCAATATATTCACCATTGGAATGCGTGAGCTTCACCAATTTTCCGACTTCATCATAGGTGCAGGAAATAGTATTACCATTGGTATCACGGAGCGATATCAGTTTACCCTCCCTGTCATATTTACTGACCATACCATCCCTCTCTGTGATAGTGTAAGAACCATCACGATTCTTCACCAGAGAGGAATAGTCTCCTGATGCATTGATATATCCCCCTTGATAACTCGGTTGATACACCCGCTGGACACCGGCAGCAGCATACACCACCGTACCATCCTCACGGAAGCTCAATTTCACATCCCAATTATGTGACCAGCCATAACCGAAATCTCCGTCCTCAAACCGGGAGGAAATGTTGTTCATGTACACACGGGAGATACCCAGCGACAGACCTGTCGTAGCCACGCTCATATCAGTACTGCCTGCCAGCACTTTGGTGGGAGTCATCGTGCCGTTTGCCTTCATCAGCTCAAACTCCACCAGACTGTCTGTATCAAACATGGTATTGGCCCCGGCAGACACGCAGCCCAGTTCATCCAGATAGATGAGATTCTGATTCAGCATGAGCACATAATCCCCCCACGTATCACCGGCTGAGCGAGTAAGTGAGTTTGCCAGTGCCGACTTCAACTCGGCAGGCATATCGGTGTACGAGAATGAATCATACCAGTTAAGCGAAGTCGTGTTGTCTGTTCCCAGATAACCAATCTGGAAATCAAAGGGAGGATAGGAAAAATCCCAGGGTTGCTGCCAGCCACAGTAGTAGATGTTCGCCGTATTGCCGAGATATTGTGAATAATAGCTTTCAGAATTCAGATAATCCAGCGTTCCAGATCCTACCAACCACGCGCGTGAGCCGAGCTTTCCGCCACCTCTACCGGCGGCAGCGGCAAAATAATACTTACTTTCAGGCTCCTTACTCAACACCTCAGGATCATTTACGATGGACACTTGATACCCGGGGCCCTCCATGACCTTATTTGAGCTTTTGTGATACCAAAGCCAGTCCTCCAATGAAGAAACGGCATCTTTCAAGCCATCCGCCACGGCCTTGTCTCGCCCGGTGGGCATCAGCCAGCCGGGAGTTCCGGGAGAATAAGCAAGAAAACTCACAGAGTTAGAGAAGCCCTCCGGCATGGCATCCGTCCAGAATCCCTGGTTGACAATGGAGAAATCCATCGTCATGATGGCGCCCTCCTTTCCATTCTGCTTACCAGTGTAGGTCAACAAGGGGGCATGCATGGCATCAGTTCCTGTATTTTCATAGAGCAGCTTAATGGTGCTCATGATATGATAACCGAGTACATTCGGCAGGAAGCTTGCTATCTTCAGATGAGCTCCGGTAGAAGCGGTGATGGTTATAGCGTCATCACAGCGCACCTCTTCATCGCCGCTTCTGACCACCACATCCAATTTCTCAGCAGGCAGACGCTTAGCATCGTACTTGATACGGATACGACCGCTCGAAATCACCTCCAACATATCCGGCTCATATTCCTGCCCTGCAGCATCCACCAGTACCACCTTCGATTCCTGCGTAAAGTTCACACCGGAGATATCGAATGTCGTTGCCGAATTTTGCCCCTGAGTGGTCGGGGTAATGCCCGAAACCGACATGGGCACCACATCAGCCTGCAACCCATACTCCACTTCCAATGATGTTGACTTGTTGTTCACCAGGATATAAAGCTCTCGGTTTGCCGTTCCGCCGGAGATGAGGATTTCTCCCTTATTAGTACCCTTCTGCCAGGACATATCATAAGACTCTCGCGTCGGTACTCTGCCATCTCCGATGAATATCTCCAGATTCGCCAAATCTTCGAAACAATCCAGAGTCAAGCGCAAGCTTTGTCCCGCATCCTGATGCAACAGCAGAATATCCTGCTGATCTCCCTTGAGCAAATTGCCTATATGAGGTTCTCCTGAACCGACCGCCAAGCGCTTCACCGCAACGGTAATCGGCACCGCTACGAGATTCTGTGCCACATCCGCCGATTCCTTGTTCGTCTGCTCCTGGCCCTTGGTATCTGAACGCACCAACAGATAATACTCACCCGGCAGCACACCGGACACGGCTGCCGATATCAGCCCGCTGTAGGTCTCTCCCTCTGCCAGACCTCCTGTGTGTGCATACTCACCCAGCAATATGTCATTGATATCCCAGCGATTATCTGTTGACAAATACACGCCGTCTGTCCAGCTCCCGTGCAATGCATAGCCCGAGGCATTGGCTCCGTTCCAATCAATGGATACCTTTTCACCAAGCACAATTTCATGCGCCACCTGTACATCCCTAACGGTCAAATCCACCTCCGTGATATTAAAGGTGGCAACATACGCATCCTCAGATTCTCCGAAAACATCGTTCCCGTTCTGATTCAGGCAATTTCCGACCATGTCCATGACTCCGGTTCCTACGGTCAGAGAATATTGTCCGTAGGCCGTCTGGGGACTTATCGTCAATTCATAAACATTGCCTCCTATATCCGTTACTCGTACAATATCAATCCTTTGACCTTCCGGGGACTTCAACTCTACGCCATTCTTCAGAGTGCTCACATCCACAGCATCCGTGAAATACAAACGCAGTGTTTCCAGAGTGCCGGCAAAGTCACCGGACGGAGATATCTGCGAGACCCGGGGAGCCACAAAGTCGGCATGCAACGCAGCTGTATACTCGAGCTCTGACAACGCCTTAAGGCGTGCCCCCGTCACATCGCATATACTATCGGCAAGTACCAGTCGATATTCAGCCGCATGCTCCACACCGCTCACTTCAATCGTGATGCACTTACCCTCCACCGCTACAATTCGGACTGACACGTCATTGCCCATGGCATCCAGAACCCTGACTGTCCCGTCAGTTACGGTCGCAGCATCTATCTCGTGCGAGAGTTCCACCTCAAATTGACACGAGGAAGCAGTAATGCCATTATTCCGCAGACTATTTTCTTTATAGATAAACTCCGTCACCGGATTCACAAGAGCAATATCGTTTATTACCACGCAGCTCTTATCCCCGGAAATTCTGGCCCAGATGGCATCCATATCCGTTGTCCCCCAGTAGTTTCCGGACAAATCAATAAGGATGTTCTCCCCGGGTGTACCACTAATCGTGATGGTTGCCTCTGACAAATCAGATCCGGTGATGATGGAAGAAGATGTAGCGGCCAGAGAGATTATGGTGGAACCGAACGCACACCCATCGACATTAACTTCCGCTTTGGCATATACCTGTATCCGCTGACAAGCACTCACGTCACACCCGCTCATCGTCAGTTTGCCGCCGTTGTATACCTGCACAGGATACGAATTCGTACTGACAATCGTCGTTCCTGTCAGCTCCGCTTCGCCATATACGGTCATTTTCGACTCACCCAATTGGATAAGGGCCTTACCTGCTACCAGCTTACCACCATTTTTTATAGACAAGTCTCTACTGCTCTGCGGACTTTCCAATATCACACCATCTTCCAATACCAGCTCTGCTCCACTTTCAATTCCAAGACCGCTGTTACCATTCCAAGAATACTCCATCTTATATGTATCCAACCCTTCTCCCAATACGCCAAGCGTTATCTTTCCGGTCAGCGCTCTATCATTTATCCCGATATACGCATCCTCCTGCGTGGCCGTAGCTCTCAGGTTTGCAAGACTCACATCCACGTTGGTCAGCTCTATCACCCGTCCGCTCCCCGTGAAGACCACTTCGCTGCAACTCACCGCGCCACCGTTGATAATCAACTGCTTCGTTATGGTGGTACTCCGGAAGATAACAGCACCATAGGAAGAAACCTTTCGAACGCTCATATCTTTGAGCATCAATGTACCACCTCCATCTACCCGCACATCCTGGCATCCGCTCACGTCACACCCGCTCATCGTCAGTTTGCCGCCGTTGTATACCTGCACAGGATACGAATTCGTACTGACAATCGTCGTTCCTGTCAGCTCCGCTTCACCATATACGCTCATTAGCGACTCACCCAGCTGCAGCTGCGCCGCGCCGGCAACCAGCTTACCACCATTTTCTATATACAAGTCTCTACCGCCCTGCGGACTTTCCAATATCACACCATCTTCCAATACCAGCTCTGCTCCACTTTCAATTTCAAGACCGCTGATACCATTCCTATAATACTCTATCTTATATGTATTCAACCCTTCTCCCAATACGCCAAGCGTTATCTTTCCGGTCAGCGCTCTATCATTTATCCCGATATACGCATCCTCCTGCGTGGCCGTAGCTCTCAGGTTTGCAAGGCTCACATCCACGTTGGTCAGCTCTATCACCCGTCCGCTCCCCGTGAAGACCACTTCGCTACAACTCACCGCGCCACCGCTAATGATCAACTGCTCCGTTATGGTGGTGCTCCGGAAGATAACAGCACCATCGGAATAAACCTTTCGAACGCTCATATCTTTGAGCATCAATGTACCACCACCATCTACCCGCACCGCCTGGCATCCACTCACGTCGCACCCGCTCATCGTCAGCTTTCCGCCGTTTTCTATCCTCACCGGCTCCGTTGTCGCACTGTCTATCGTTGTCCCCGTCAACTCGGCTTCGCCTTTTATGGACATTGCCGCTTCACCCAATTGGATAAAGGCCTTACCTGCTACCAACTTACCTCCTTCGCTTACAGACAGGTATCTGTCGCGATCAGGACATTCCAATATCACACCATCCTCTAGCGTCAGTTCAGCTCCACTTTCAATTCTAAGACCTCTGATACTATTCCTATAATACACTATCTTATATGTATCCAACCCCTCTCCCAATACGCCAAGAGTTATCTTTCCGGTCAATTCGCTATCATTTATCCCGATATACGCATCCGCCTGCGTGGCCGTAGCTCTCAGGTTTGCAAGACTCACATCCACGTTGGTCAAATCTATCACCAGTCCGCTACCCGTGAAGACAACTTCGCTGCCGGAGACGGCTTGATTAATCACCATGGATGGCAGGATTATGTTCTCCATGTGCAAATTGGCATAAACGGTAAGGCCACCCGTAAGAATAATACCGGCTGCAGGGGCCATGAGGGAACAAGCCTTATTGATAATCGGCAACGCAGACGAAAGCATTATCGTCTGCCCAGCAAGGGATTCATCGATGAGGATTTGGATTTCATCAGTGCCGGTATATGCGCTGGCGAACACAATAGCCTGGCGGAGAGAGCCGGCGCCGGAATCATTGAGGTTCGTGACGACGATGGTGTGCATAGCGAGGGAAAAAGGTTAGATAAAATGATGGAGAGAGAGGCAGAAAAACTACGCACTACAGTATAGACAAATCAGCATGGCTTGTACAGCACATTTTTGTTTCGATTGTAACAATTACTGCACACAAAAACGAGCCATACCATTATAGGAAGGCTCGCAAAAAAAAGAAATGGAAGCATGTATAAAACCGGGGCTTATACCCCCGGTTTCGGGTGGCGAATGAGCCCGGCGGAGGCAATGGCCACGCCCACGATGAAGGCCAGCAGGCTCAGGATGCAGAAGGTCATTCCCCGTCGCGAGGGCTTGCCCATGGCGAGCCAAGCGGGATTGCGACGGTGGTAGCTGATGGTCATCTGCCTGTTGGGTGGCAGCTTGGAGGTAGGCTGAGCCACGGGGCATTCCACGGTATGGGTGCGCCCCTTTTCATCGGTAAAGCGCACGGTGGGGTAGTACATGGCAAAGTAGTGACGGCGCACACCATTGGGTTGCAGCACGCCCACTTTCTCGCTGAGGACATGGGGAGAGAACTCGTGCAGCTCACGGCGCAGGCTCAGTACCGTGCCGGTGGTGGTAACGGCGTTCTCCCGGAACCCCAGCTCACCCGGCAATGCCGACGCACCATGCAGCAACAGCAGCAGGGATACACCGCAACAGGCACCACCTACCCACAGCGCGAACGCACGCTCCACGGTCAGCACACGCGGTCGCCCCTGCCTGTTCATCGGCAGGGGTTCCACACCCTCGACAGCCGACAGGGCAGCATCCTCGGGCAGAGCCGCCACCTGTTCCTCGAGCATCTGCAGCACACGGGCCACCTGTGGGACATCCATGAACCCCACGGGCGAGGCCAAACTGTACACCCGAGCCCCGAGCTGCCAACGGCGCTCCCAAGCAAAGATGATATCGCCGTAGCCGCCCCGGCGTTTCACCACCTTCAGCACCGGGCTCGGGCGCAGCGGAAAACTCACGCAGCGGCTCCCTTGCAGGCCAACAGGCGCCAGAATGACCACACGCCGATTCGTGAGCATATACACCGTGCGCGCCATCTGCACGCGGTGCCACAGCGGCGACATGCCCAGCACCCCGGCTATCAGCAGAAAAGGCGAACCGAACACCAGCGGCACCCAGCAATCGGCCCCCAACGACAGGGTAGCCCACAGTACCCACAGAAGGGCAATCACTGAGGGCAAAAGCAGCAGAAATGCCCTGCCCCGGCTCAGGGAGATACGGGGACGCACCACCAGCACAGCCTCCTCATTCTCCACAAGCACAGCCTGAGCTTGCAGCACATCCGCATTCGCGCCTGACTCATGGTTCTGCATCATGCAACCGATTGCTTTTTCTTGTTCAGTTTATAACCAATGAACACAAAACCACAACCCACCAGAACGAAGAAGCTGCCGGTGAGCGTAAAACCGGTGCCGGGGCTCAGGCCGTCATCCACCAAACGCAGCACCTCAGGGTCTGAGGGCAAATAAGTGATGAGCAGCCTATTACCGATAGCGTAATTGTCTGTATTCACATTGTACTCCACCGTGTGCACCTTCCCGGTGGCATCCTTAAACCGCAGTGTGGGGTAATAATAAACGGTTGAGCCACCGCTGCGGCGGCCACCACCACTGCTGGTATGCTTACGCATTTTCACCACCACGGCAGTCGTCTGTTTACCCTCGGACTCCAGCAGCCTCTCATCATGGAGCATGAACAGCCCCTTCAACACGAAAATGGACGAAAAGAGAACCCACACCACACCGAAACCGATGAGAAAACTGCGGTCATCCCTAGCGGCTTCTTCCCTGGTGGGATTTCCCCAGGCATCGAGCTTGGGAGCGGGAGCTTTCAGCACCGAGGGGCGGAAAGCAAAGGGTGCCTGCTCTTCCGGAATGGCAGCCACCTGCTCCTCCAGCATCTGCCGCACCTGCTCCGGCTGCGGAACCGAGAGAAAGCCCACCGGCATGGGCTCGCGCCGAACCTTGCGCCCGAATTTCCAGCGCAGCTCATAATCGAATATCAAGCTACCCAGATTGCGGGCATCCTTCCTCACTTTCTTCACCAGCCCCGGGAACAACGGCCAGCACACACAGCGGTTACGCCACAGGCTCAACTGCTCGAAGACCACAGCCCGCTTGTCCGTCAGCACATACAGCGTGCGCGACATGCGGAACCGATAGCGCAGGGGCACCGATATCATGACCAAGGCCACGAGCCAGAAAGGCGAGAACAGCGCTACCACCACCCACCAATGCTGCCCGAACATGTACGCCCCTGCCCCCAGAAAGGCCGCGAGCACCCAGCCGGGCAAGGTATTGAAAACCAGTTCCGACACAGGCATAGTCACGCGTGGCTTAACCACAAGAACCACGCGTTCGTCATCCTGCAACACCTGCTGCAGACGCTCTGTATCCCTATTGTTCAATCCCCATTCAGAAAGACTCATGATAATATCTCCTTCTCCAATACAAAATAACACCGCGCCCGGCCATAATCACCCCCAGCCAGAAAAAAGCCGCGCTGAACAGCAGAATCAGCACAGTCTCGCCCCGTTCGCCAACCAAGCGCACCTGCGTGGGGTCTGTCGGCAGGTAGCGCAGCTCCACCTTGCTGCCGACAGGGTATTCTATAGCCGAGCAACCGTAAGACGAGCGGTACTCTCGCACCACACCATCGGCCAGGGTATAATGAACCACCGGGAAATACGAGAGGGTCTTATCGCTGGAGAGTGACGATTCCACCCTCACCACCGTACCCGTGGCAGTCACACCGTCGGCATCCAGTCGCATATCCATCCGCAAAGACGGCAGGACACCCCACATAAACAAGGAAGCCAACAGCGCAAAACACAATCCCAGCACGATACCGGGGGAGGCACTGTACTCCTTCGGGGTATCGGCGGAATCTTTCAGGAAATGCCCATCGGCATCCAGAGCCGTCACTGTACCACGCTGCGGGAACAGGAGCTCCGTCTCAGTTTCATGCTCTCGATTGGCCCTGGCCACCTGCTCCGCAATCAGCTGCAGCACACGCTCCACCTGCGGTACGGCTTCAAAACCGCCGGGCAGAGAGCGCCGGAGCGAGGTCGGGTAATGTTGGTGCATGCCGGGGTCAAACAGTATACTGCCCGCGCCATCCGTCGCCTGCTTAACCTCAGTCACCACCCCCTCATACAAAGGCCACGTCACACAACGATAGCCCATGGCAGTCGGCTGCAGCACCAAAGCTCGGTGATTGGTCAGCAAGCATAGGGTGCGAGCCGTTCGCAGGCGCGCACGGTGCGGAGCACTCAGCCACACCAGCGCCAGCACCCACAGGGGCAGCAACATGAGCGATATCACCCAACGGTAGGAATCGACACACAGCACCCCGCCACACAACAGCAACAGCAACAGCGCCCCACAGATGGCACGGCGCACGGCTCTGTTGTCGGCCGGTTTCACCTGAGGGCTTACCACCAGCAGAGCTTTCTCGTGCGGTTTGAGCACTGCCCGAAACAGTGCGATATCCGCCTCGTCACGGTCTGTTTTCATCTTGTTCATTTCTTTCGCATCATGATACCGCCGGCCAACAAACCTCCACCTATCACCAGCACCAGGCTGCTGATAACCGTCAGCAACATGCCTAAGTTGGATTCCCCTTCTATTCGCACCTCTGTGGGGTCTGTGGGTAAATAGCGCAGGGGAATCTGTTGCCCTATGGTATAGTAGCCGGGTTTGCTGTTGCCATAGTCGGACTCATAATAATGAATGGCTCCGGCGCTATCTGTAAAGCAGAGGGTGGGATAATAAGTCGTGACTGTGTTCCCTGTTGAGTTCCCGCCCATCTGAATGGAAACACCGGAACCACGCTGACGGCTGCGCGTGTGCTTTACCTCAGTCTCTTGCCGCACACTCACCACAGTACCCTGTGTTTTCACGCAATTGGCTTCGAATTGCTTATCGGCGCGCAGCAACATAATCCCCACGGCCAGCAGTACCGCCGCGACAATGCTGATAACCGTACCGAAACCCATGAGAGCCTGCGGGGTGGTCGTATCGACGGCATTCGTTTCCCACTCGCCGAACTCAATAGGCCTGCGCCCCACCGGCCCCGGTATAGCAGCGGGCGACGGGGGCGGCACATCGGGCATTCCTTCCGGCACAGCGGCCGCCACCTGCGCAGAGAGGCGTTGATAAACTTCATCCACCTGCGGGACATTCATGAAACCCACACTCACCCTGCGGCGGCGGAAGAAATCGCCGGTAAGCCCGCCGTCTTTGGTGCGGTAAAAGATGTGCCCGGGGGACCAGCGCATTTCGTAGCCCAGTACGATATCGCCGTAGCCATCCTGATAGCGCTCCACCTTCTGCACCGGGTTGGGGTACAGTGGGTAGGAACCGGTGCGCTCACCCCACAACAAGCCCGGCTCCAGCACCAAGGCACGGCGAGAAGTCAGCAGGTAGAGTGTGCGCTCCATGCGCCGACGGTGCCACCAAGGGGAAATAAGCAGCACTACCGCCAACAACCACAGTGAGACGAGCAGCGACCAATCGCCCTTCCCCCCTTCGAACAGCAGCCACGCAACCAGCAGCAAGCCACCACCCACACGCAGGAAAACCATGATAGGGTCCATTTTAGCTCGCGGTTTCACCACGAGCGACACCTCTTCCCCCGCCTGCAGGGCAGCAGCGGCACGACTTGTATCCCGGGAGTCGAGTCCCCATTGTTCCATATTCATCAGTAGTTCTTTTTATGTTGTTCTTTGATAGCGTCGAGCAGAATATACCACCCGACTAAACTCATAGCACCCCCGCCCACAACAAAAATCAGACAGGGGAGCAAATCCGCGCTCATGCCATCTGTAAGCAGGCCGTCCGCAAAGCACCAGCCCCCCGCCACGGCAACCGCTGTCGTCACGAGGATAAACACCGCGCCGAAAATCATGGACTGCACGGGGGTCTGCACCGTGCGAACAGGCACTTGCGACGCCGTAGTCGGTTCTAACGAAGGCAATGAGGAGGCGGTCAGTTCAGCAATCATCTGCGCCACGCGCTGCACCTTAGGCACGGCCAGAAATCCCACCGGGCTCCATCCGTAGTAAATACGCCGACCGCCGAACTGCCAACGGCGTTCCTTCGTAAAAATGATATCACCATGTCCCCCCGGCTCAGTCACCACCTGCTTTACCGTGTCCGGATGAAGCGCAAAATCACGCACACGCATACGGCAGCAGCGTGGCTCCAGCACGATGGCACGGCGATTGGTGAGCAGATAGAGAGTGCGCTGCATGCGCCACCGATAACGCCATGGGGAGCTCAACGCCGCCAAGCCTATCAGCAAGAAGGGCATCATAATCAAAATCGGCACCCACTCAAGCGCCCGCAAGGACCACATGGCACAAATCAGAACTCCCACCGTCAGCGCCCCCGGAATCATCTGAAAATATACATCAGCCCTCGGAGCTGTGCGCGGTTTCACCACCAGCAACAGCTCTTCTTCATCCGTTACCAGATTGCGCACACGCGCAGCATCCTGCGGGTTCAGACCCCAATCTTCAGCATTCATGGCGCGTCAATATTTGTTACGGTTCCGTTCGTATGCTGCGATGGCAGACTCCAGCACAGACTGCACGCGCTTTACCTGAGGGATATCGATAAATCCCACCTGTTTGGCTACCCGTTCCTCGCGGGCACCGTTCCATTCATCCCAGACGTAATCAAATACCAGATTACCGTAACCACCGGGCATGCAGGCTACCTCCTGAATCATATCAGCCCGCAGCGGGATGGAGCGCAACCGCGACATCATGCAGCGGTTCGGCTCCCAAAGCAGCACCCGCCTGTCCGTTATAGCGTACAGGGTAAGCCGACGACGCTTACGGCGTATATTCGGCAGGAAAAAGCCCAGCAAACCGGAAATCCATGCCGGCAGGGTCAGGATGCAAGCCATGGAATATGCCTCGGCCATGCCGATGGTTAACCCCAAACATATCACCAAAAAAACGACACTGACAATACGCTCCACCGTTGAACGCTCATCCTCGACATCTGCCCGAGGTTTCACCGCCAGGAGCAGCCGTTCATTTACCCCCAGCGTATCATCCAGCCGTCGGCGCTCACCTGCACTCAGCTCCGTATCCGACATCATTCCGAACCTCCTTTACTATCGCTACCCTGTTGATATTGCCGCTTATACTTCCTATATTCCCTGAACCAGCCAATCAGTACAACACCCCCGAAAACAATTAACATCGAAGGGGCAACCAACTCAAACAACCAATCAGCCGGATCACCCGCCCTTTCCAGCAAGGTCGTTACAGACTCCGTCATTTCTTTCAAACCTAACGATATAAAGACAGCGGCAATCACAAGGAATATGCGTGAGGGAGCCTCTGCTTTCGGCTCGGGGGGTGCGGCTTCCGGTTCCTGCAGAGGTTCGGCGAACTCCTGCAAAGCGCTCTGCAGAATATCTTTCACCCGCAGCAACTGCGGCACATGCAGAAATCCCACGGGCAGGTAGTTCTCACCGCTTTTTGTATGCTGCACCTCGTAATCGAAAACCAGACTTCCACTGCCATCCCCCTGCTCTTGCACCTCTTTAACCATGCCATGCTCCAGCGGGTAATCCTTCTGCGTGGGGCGAAAACGGAAATCCGACGGGCGCAGCACCACCGCTCGTTTGCTCGTCAGCAAGTACACCGTGCGGCGATCCAGAGCTCGCATCCTCCACGGGGTGCACAGCAGGCCAATGCCTAAGACCCAGAATGGCACAAAAAACAACAACAGCAACAATATGCCCGGCTTCTCGCTCAATTGGTCGATACTCTTACACAGGGCGAAAATGGAAATTGTAGCGACACCCCCCAACCAAACAATGGAAAACAGGGTCATGCCGGTATACTCCCACCGCCACAGACGCACCTGCGGCTTGCACAGCATCAGCAGTTCCTCGTCTGCCTGCAGCACGCTCTCCACCCACTCGCGGTCGCGCACATCGAGGTCGGTATCGGTCAGTTTCATCGTTACGGTTCGTTGACGAGCATTCTAGCAGATAAATCAACGCTCAGCAAGATTTTTCGCTTGTCCCGCAGCACATTTTGGAGTATAAGAAAAGGGAACCCTTTTTTACACACAAATCAACATGAAAGCCCTTCTCATACTTCTGTTGGCACTGCCGGTCATGGCAGACAGTTTTTACGGTCCGACCGGCAGCAATGTAGGCCGCGCCGAGCGCAGCGGCAACACCACCCGCTACTACGACAAGAGTGGTTCCTACATCGGCCGAGCCGAGCACAATGGTGACTCCACCCGCTACTACGACAAAAGTGGCTCCTTCGCCGGCAGCTCCCAGCGCAGTGGCAATACCACCCGCTACTACAACAAGAGTGGTTCCTACTCCGGCAGCGCCCAGCAGAGTGGTAACAGCACCCGCTACTACGACAAGAGCGGTTCTTATTCCGGCAGTGCCCAGAAGAGTGGCGACAATACCCGCTACTACAACAAAAATGGCTCTTATGCCGGCTCAAAACGCCGCTGAACCCGCCCATTTCGCATAAAAAATAAAAAAAAATGCATTTTTTGCAAAAAAAGGCTTGCAATCTGCGCCGCGCTCGTGTATAGTTGCGGCGCACCAAGTGCAAAACCCATGCTCCGGTGGCGGAATTGGTAGACGCGCTAGACTAAGGATCTAGTGGGGCGACCTGTACGGGTTCGAGTCCCGTCTCGAGTAGCTAAAATCCCTTTCATGCTTCGGTATGGAAGGGATTTTTCATTATCAAAATTATCTCTCATCATGAAACAGGAATTCTACGTTTCCCTACCTTCAGAAAACGCCAGCCTCGGACCATTTGATACCCGACAAGCAGCCGATGAGGCCCGACAGGAAAAACACCCCGAAGGAAACATCATTGAAATCTTCCGCTTGACCGACAAGGAAAAAGCCATAGCAGGCGGCGGTATCAAATACTGGTTCAAACGCCTGAAGTGGGATTTATTCTTCCTCTTGAGCTTTATCGGCAGTTTTTTCCATATCGCTTTTAATTACTTCGCTATCAGCGACAAAAGCACATGGGTAGAGGTACCGGCCAAGTTGAGAATAGAAGAGCTCAGCGTGAAAACGAAATCGCCGGGAAATAACCTCCAATCTGACAACACCGGGGAATGGTACATCAAAGGCTCGCTGGAATACACCTACCCCGAAGGTGGTCCATCCTATATCAGTCGTGATATGGGTAATTTCAGAGGGACTGATGCCAAGAAATTTGCCATCTTTCCCAATATGCACCTATTGAACTTAAATATTGACTACCTCGGAAAAGGTCCTGCATCCACATACAAACCCGTTAAAACAATTTCATATCCATTTGAATATCAGGGGGAACAAATGACCACCTGTTTGGTGAATCCGGAAAACCCACAACAAGCCGTTCTCTTCTATCACCCGAGAGAATTGCAAGTACTCATAGGTGGTATAGTAATGATGCTAATCGGTTTTTTCGGTGTTCGCTCCATCTACAAGGCTATTCGCACAAAAATGCTTATATCCAAATTGCTCAAAGAGGGCAAACTGCTCTGCTGATGGCAATGGTGTAATTGGGCATCTCTGAGAACCCGACAAACTCCAATTTGGGGAGCTGTACGGCGAACCGAAGGTGAGCGGAATTCTAAAGCCCCGTGCAAACGGGGCGACAGTACATAGCGCGGGGTAAGCCGCGCAGCGGCGCAGCCCCGGGTATCGTACAAAAATTTTATTGGAGCCCCGTGAAACGGCGGCGACAGCCTTTTGTTGACTGACGGTTGCATACATGTAAATCCCAAAGCTACCGTTCTTATAAATCAGGCTGTCACCCCGTTCCACGGGGCTTCCATTACATTTATTTTAGTAACAGGGGCTGCGCGAGCATTCGCTCGCTCACCCCTGCCTATGTGCTGTCGCCCGCCAGCGGGCTCTGTGCTAGGCTCGCTGCGCGCGCGGGCTTTGCCCGCCAAATATCAAAACCCGCGCTCGCGCGGGTGGCAATAGAGCCGGGCGCGTACCTGTCTCGGCGTAGCCCCGCTAGGGGCGAAG
>JAZRSQ010000029.1:0-455006 GCA_045651585.1 Akkermansia sp. | reverse complement strand
GCTGTAGGTAGCACCTACGTTGGCGCTGTGCGAGGTCTGGTTCTGCATGAGCTCCAGGCTGTAGCTGCCGTTCAGGCTCCAGCTGTCGTTGAGCTGATAGCTTGCACCTACGCTCAGGTTCAGACCGGCGCGACCGGGGTTAGCGCCACGGCTGCGGTAGTCACCTACGTTGGCGGTCGGATTGTTGCGCACCATGTCGCCGATGAAGCTCAGCTCGCCATAGACGTAGGCCTTGTCAGTTGCCTTGTGAGCGGCGCTCACACCGATTTCGCCACGCAGGTTCTGCAGCGAGCCGGTGCTCAGGCCGTTGACCTCGCCCTTGTCGGTGGCGAGGTACTGCATGCCCACGAAAGCGCTTACGGTGGTGCGGTCGCTGATGGCGAAGAGCTTATCCACGCGGGCGTCCAGCTGCAGGGCATCCTGAGTCCAGTCGCAGGGCAGACCGGCGAGGTTAGCGTCGCTCTCGGTGCGGGTGTGGGCTGCCATCCAGCTCAGTGCGGTGCTGCTGCCAAGCAGGTGCTTACCGTAGATGCCCTGATGAGTGGAGTCCTGATCCACGGGGAAGGCGGAGAAGGTGCTCACCTTGCCCCAGCTGTTACCGATAGCCAGACCAACGGTGGATTTCTCACCCAGGTTGGCTTCCATACCGAAGGCCGCACCCATGAGCGTGTAATCAGCCCCGGCGTGACCACCGTCGGAGGAAATGCGGCTGCTGCCACCCATGGTGGAAATCCAAGCGGCTGACTTGCCATTGGCAAGTGCCGTGGCGTGAGTACCACGTGCAGCGATGGTATCGCCGAAGGCGCGGGAAGCCCCGGCTGTGCCCCAAGTGCTCTGCACCAGAGTATCGGCCACCTTGCCCGGCAGCGGGTCAACAGCGGCTGCGGGGGCAAGAACGTAGGCTTTATTATCCACTCCGGCGCTCTCGGTGAGCTCGTCATCATCCGTCGTCGCGAGTGTTTCGTCGGTCATCTCGTCATACGGGGGAAAATCGAACTCCTCGTGAATGTATTCAGCATATTTCGTCCAAGCCTCGTAATCGGTCACGGTCAGGGTGATAGCCTTGCGCTTCTTATCGAAAGAGAGTGTGGCAGCATTTGTTCCGATATCCAGCAAATCGGCCAAATCGTCATCGGTAATATTCGGGTCGATGAATTTAAAGGTGAAGATTTTGAAAGCCTTCTTATTTACATCTTTTTCCTTTACCTTGAAACCGAAGAAAAGAGAAGTTTTTTCATCGGGAGTACCATTGAGAGTAAGCGTATTGCTTACCTTGATGGTTTGCTGTTTTTCGCCTCTGAGGATAATGGAGCCGGTTCCTAATTCCAAATTTCCGGCGGAGATTGTGCCGTTGGTGATAAGGAAGCTCTCTTCCTTGGAAGAACCGTCGAACGTCATGTTACCCTTCACGGTAATAGACTGAGCCTTATCTTTACCGCTTGGGTCGTAAAGGTAGACTAAAGAGTCATAGAGATTCAGATGGCCGGATACACTTAATTTACCGGATATAAAAGCAATTGAGGAAGTAAAATCGTTTGTTTTATATTTATCTTTGAACGTTACGCTGATAGCCTTGGGACCCTCCACTAGAAAGTTACCCTGAAATGAGGCGACGCCGGCGTTAACTGCTGATTGTGATTTGAGATAGGCTTGTTCGCCGTAGATGCCATCTTTAACGGTGAGTTTCTTGCCATTGTGCCACAGCACTGAGCCATCAAGGTACAGGCTGTTTGCCGTAAGAGCATCTGTCACGGTAAGCGAGGCTGCCTCTAAATAATAGTCGGCGTTTTTGAACGAACAGCCGCTAGCCAAGGTAAACTCGCCGTCCTGAAAATAAGCAAGAATTCGCTTTTTGCCCGATATCGTACCTTTGCCGAATAGGGCCAGTGATTGATCGTTGCCGTCCCAGCTGAACACTGGATTATCGGGGGTCAAAGTGACGCTTTTGCTCAGATAAATGTCGGTATCGTCGGCATCGTAGACATAATATCCATCCCTGTATTGAACGTCATCGGCACTGATTTTCTGAGCCGAAGCATACGACTTGAAGACAATATCAAACATTCCGCTTTCGTAATTGTACAAGGGCAGGAATGTGCCGTACTTTGCGCCGGATACGGAGTAATAACGGTAATCATAATAATCATCATAATCAACGGAAACGCAGTATTCGAGCTTCAGGTCAAAGAGTCCGGGGTTTCCGGAAATAGATTCACAGCTTAAAATAGTTGTATTATTGAACTGAGCCAGAGACTTTAAGAGGTCTGTCTCAGTCGGTTTTTTACTGTAATCGTCAATATAATAATAAACGGGGGTCTTACTCTTAAATGTAACTTGGCCATTAATCTCGGGAGCCTTGAAATTATCCCACGCATCAATCCAAATGGATTCGCGATCCGGCCCGACACCATTGACAAGTACGTCTGCGTTGATAACATCGACACCACCAATCATACTCCCTATATTTTTTGTCGCAAGTACATGTTCGCTTTTCAGTTCGTAGATATCGTCAATAAGTTCGATGTTAGGCTTTGTGGTATTGATTATCAAGGTGTCGACACTCATGATTTGGTCGAAGAATGCCGATGTGTCCAGAATTACCGTGTCCCCTCCCCAAATATTATTTTCGCCACCGGCAATACTACCGGTATTGTTGAAAATATACGTGCCTCCGTCCAATTCCCAGTGCACTCCTTCAGCGGAAATAGAACCGCTGCCGGAGATGGTGTAAGTCTCGTCCTCATTTCCACTCCAGTATATAGTGACCCAGGTATTGCTACCAAACGATACTGATTTAGAAAGTTTTAAGTTCGTGTCGTAGTAATCCAGCTCACAGGAAATCCAGTCGGAATCATAAAAATCATCATCATAAAAGGCATCATTTTTAGTGATGGTGGTAGTTCCTGCACCGAAGGCCGAGGATGCCAGAAGGAGGCTGGTCAGTAGAAGCGGAAGTCGTAATTTCATGATATGAGAGATATTTTGAAAGTTGTTAGTAGTGTAGGATGATGAAAGATGTTGTCTTTAAGGTACTATTCCATCATGCCAGATTTGGTCTGTTGATGCAAGCAATAATCGGAGTTTATGCTAAAAAAAAGGCTCCCGCGTATTGCGGGAGTCTTTTTTTTATTGAGAATCTGACTTCTTGTTCTTTTTAGTTGCCTTCGAAGCCGTGGATTTTTTCTTTGTTGCAGTATCCGTTGTCTTCTTTCGTGTCGTGCTACGCTTCTTTGCCGGCTTAGCGGGTTCGGATGTGAGCTGCAGTTCCTGCTGAGTGGGCTCGGGAGCAGGTTCCGGGGCTGGGGGCGGCAACTGTGCGAAGTCGATACGGTCTGTACCCTCAGGGCGCACGGCTCGCGAGGCAATGCCGGCGGCAAGCTCGCCACGCAGAATGGCCTCTGCAATCGGGTCCTCGAGCAGTCGCTCGATGGCTCGGCGCATGGGGCGGGCGCCGTATTGCGGGTCGTAGCCTTTGTCCACCAGCATGCTCACAACCTCGGGTGAGAGGTCGAGGGTAATCTGCTTGCTGGCCAGACGCTTAATGAGTTTCTGGGCTTCGAGTACCACAATCTTCTCCAAGTCCTTACGCTCGAGCATGCGGAAGACGATAAGCTCGTCGAAACGGTTGATGAACTCCGGGCGGAAGTGCTGCTTGGCTGCCTCGGATATACGCTCCTTCATGGTGTCGTAATCGGCCTCCTCGTTGTCCATGGCGCCGAAGCCCATGGTGCCCTGTCGGGAGGCGAGGCTGGCGCCCACGTTGGATGTAAGGATAATGATGGTGTTGGCAAAGCTGACCTTGCGGCCGAGGGAATCGGTCATGGAGCCTTCCTCGAGCACCTGCAGCAGCAGGTTCATGACGTCGGGGTGGGCTTTTTCCACCTCGTCGAAAAGAATGACAGCGTAGGGTCTGCGGCGTACCTGCTCGGTGAGCTGGCCTCCTTCATCGTGCCCTACATAGCCGGGGGGCGAGCCAATCATGCGACTGGTGCTGAACTTCCCCATGTACTCACTCATGTCAACCTGAATGAGTGCCTCGGCCGTACCGAACATGATTTCGGCGAGATTGCGGGCGAGATAGGTCTTACCCACACCGGTGGGACCCATGAACAGGAATGAACCGATGGGGCGGCGCGGGTCTTTGATATCAGCGCGACTGCGGCGCAGAGCTCGGGCAATAGCGGAGCAGGCGATATCCTGACCGATAACTTTGCTCTTGAGCTCCTCCTCCATGCGCAGGAGTTTCTCGGTTTCTTTCTCCTCCATGCGGGAGAGGGGAATGCCGGTCCACTTGGAAATGACGGCCATGATGTCCTCCTCGGTTACATCCAATCGGGCGGCGTTCATCTGTTCCTTCCATTCGTTGACTTCGGTCTTGAAATGGGAGTCGAGCGCAGCGATGGAGTCGCGCAGAGCCGCGGCTTTCTCGAAGTCTTGCTCCTTAACGGCCTGTTCTTTCTCAATCTCGAGTTCGCGGCGTGTTTGCTGGCGGTCTTTCAATGACTGCGGGCGGGTCATGAGAGCCACGCGCAGGCGGGAGCCGGCTTCATCCATCACGTCGATGGCCTTGTCGGGCAGGAAACGCCCCATGAGGTAACGCTTGGAGAGGTTGGCGGCGGCTGACAGAGCCTTCTCGGTGTAGTGAACATGGTGGTGCTCTTCGTAGCGCGGGGCAATACCTTTGAGGATGAGCAGGGTATCCTCCACAGAGGGTTCGCCGACCTGCACCTGCTGGAATCGGCGCTCGAAAGCGCCATCCTTCTCGATGTGCTTGCGATACTCGTTGAGCGTGGTGGCACCGATAGCCTGCAGTTCGCCACGGGAAAGAGCGGGTTTGATGATGTTGGAGGCATCCATAGTGCCCTCGGCGGAACCGGCGCCGATGAGGGTGTGCATTTCATCGATGAAGAGGATGATGTTCTTTTCGCGCTGAATCTCCTCCATGATGGCCTTCATGCGTTCCTCGAACTGGCCACGGTATTTGGTACCGGCTACCATGAGCGCCAAATCGAGCGAAATGAGTTTCTTGCCCAGCAGGAATTCGGGAACATCGCCGCTCACAATCATTTGTGCCAAGCCCTCGACAATGGCCGTTTTGCCCACGCCGGCCTCGCCCAGCAGCACGGGGTTGTTCTTGGTGCGGCGGCAGAGAATCTGAATAACACGCTCCAACTCGGCTTTGCGCCCGATAACCGGATCGAGTTCGCCACGGGCAGCACGTGCTGTGAGGTCACGGCCGAAAGCTCTGAGGGCAGGGGTGCGGGTACGCCCGTCAGCAGGGGAACTGTTGCCGCTGCCGATGGTTTGGGAGTGCAGGAATGAGTTGGCATCCTCCTCTTCCTCCTCCTCTCGACGGCGGGGCATATCGCCCGGCTCGTCCGGGGTTACGCTGTCGAACTTGGGGTCAATCTCGCGCAGAATGCTCTGGCGGGCAGCGTCGTAGCTGAGTTTGTAAGAATGCAGGGCATCGGTGGCCAGACCACCGTTGTCTTTCAGGAATGCCAGCAAAATGTGCTCGGTGCCCACGTAGGTGTGGCGCATGGAGCGAGCCTCGGCCCCGGCTACGGTGAGCAGTCGTTTGACTCGAGCTGTGTAGGGCAAGGAGCCTTCTGTGCCGGAGGAATCGCCCGGTACCATCGAGGCCTCTATTTTGCTGATGAGTTCTTTGATGTTGATGCCGGAGTTTTCCAGCACGGTAATGGCTACGCCCTGTCCGAGTTGGAGCATGCCGAGCAGCACGTGCTCAGCACCGATGTAATTGTGGTGAAATCTATCGGCCTCTCGACGGGCCAGGTTAAGAACCTGTTGTGCTCTGGGAGTAAAGTTATTCATGAATGAAAAATGTTGAGTGCAGTGTTATGCTCATCAGGGGGCGGTGAGCAGGGTGGTGCGGTTCAGCAGGCTTTGAATAGCTCGGCTGCGGGCTTTTTGCGGTTCGGTGGCGGCTCGGGGGTGAGGGGGCTCGGCGATATCGTTGCCGTCGGCGTAGTCTCCACCGGCAAGCAGTTGCTCGGCCAGTTCGGTGAGTAATTGCTGCTTGGTACCCTCGGTGGGTTGAATGAAGCCACAGACGACACCCAAGCGCAGCATGGAGATGGCATCCACCCACTCAGATAGGTTGATTGCTCGGGCGTAGCGCAGAAGCCCGTAACTGCGGTTCACACTATCGGCGAGAAGCAAGTCACCGTTCTTGTGGAGGTCGAGCAGGCGGTTGCGCACCTGATGTTCGCGCTCGACCAGTGTGTACATGACGTCATTGAGGTGGTTTATCATTTCCTCCAGATCGCCGTAAATGACGGGGGCTGTGTACAGAACGTAGATGTTGCCGCACTCTTCGCCGTATTGCGGATAGAACGGGGCAATGTTGAGCTGGAGCTTTTCGATACTGCGGTTTACCTGCGGCATCATGTTGGACAGCGTGAGCGCAGGCAGGTGAAGCACGGTGTAGAGCTGTACGCCCTCGCCACATTCACCCGGCAGGCTGGTCAGGTAACCGTTGTGGCTGTTGACGGCAAAGTCAAACTGTTTTTCCAGATTGCGGGGCAACTGGTACAGCCCGCTGAGCAGGGCTGCAAAGTCCGGCTTGCTGCTGAAGTGGTGAATGGCCAAGTGCTCTTCTTCGTTGAGCATGACCACGGTGTCCTGCTTTCTGTTAATGACGACGTGGCATCCGTCCTGTCTTGCGGCCATGCACGGTGAGAGCTGGCGGCGTTCCAGCAGGGCTCGGCGACAACCGTAATCTAATGTGCTGAGTTCGGCGTGGTTCGCTGTTTTGAACCCGGTCTGCGACAAGATGGCGGGCAGAAGCTGCTCAGCAACTGACCGACGTCCTTCTGCTGTACTCCAGCCCGGAAATGCGTGACCGCACAGGTTGCGCACCAGGCGCCCCATTATGCCGAGTATCACATCCTCCTCTGCTCCCGGTCCACGGAACCAGGGAGGGCAGGTTTTCTGTAAGCTCTGGAAATTGAAAGCCATGTGGCGTTGTATCGGTTCAGTTGAGTTCCTTGAGTTCGTCGCGCAGACGGGCGGCTGTCTCGTAATCCTCGCGCTCAATAGCTGCCTGCAGCTGCTGTTCCATCTTGCTGCGACGTACGGAGGTGGATTCCGGTGCTGCGGGGGCAGGGCTATCCTCACTTTCCTCGCTGCGCTGTTCCTCTGCGCGGATTTCATCGGCAAACACGCTGTAGCAGTCGGCACACCCCAAACGGCCGGTGTTGCGGAAATCCTCCAAGGTAAAGTGACAGGTCGGGCACTCTGTCAGCATGTCGCCTGTGCGACGGCGAGCTGAGGGCTGCGGGGTTTCTGTCCCCTGACCGATGAGTTCTTTCACCAGTTTATCGACTTTTTCCTTGAAGGCATCGGGGAAAAACTTTTCAGCAAACGTCAGAGACTGCGGGTCGAAGAGTCCCTTTTCTCGGGCACAGGTCTCGCAAAGGGCTAGGTCAGAGGCCTGCCCGTTGATAATCTGCGTCAGGTAAATTGAGGCACGTTTTCCGCAAATCTGGCATTTTTTCACGCCCGTCATTATAACATGTCTCAGCGTGTGGGCGCGAGTCTCTGTCGTGTCTTTCTGTGTCAGCAAGCGAGTGATTCCGTGCTTGACTTCACGCGCTTATAAGAGTATGCTGGCCGCACGATGAAGATAGCGCGTTATTTTTCTCTGGCATGTCTGTTGGCTCTATGCTCTCCGGTCGATGCGGTCGAGGTGATACTGTCCGGCGGTGTGGCTCTGAAATCATGGGAGCATCTGCGTGGCCCTTCTGCTCACGATAATTGGTGGGCCAACTTCATACGCGCGGCCACGGTGCAGATGGATATGACAAGACGCAAGTCGCCGGACGCCGCTATCGTTTGGATTGTGTTCCGCCCGGCGTATCTGACACGCGGGAAAGAAGATGGCAAGGATTACGTGTCGATGATTCGAGAGCAGGCTGCTAAGCGTAAGGTGAAGCTGGTACTGGTGGATACAGCAAATCAGGCCTATGCTGCTATCAATAGTGCCGGTAAGGGGAAAGAGAAAATCACCTCGTTCTATTACTTCGGTCATTCGAATGCCCATGCCTTCATGCTGGAGTACAGTAATGATATTATCGGTGCTTCTACGCAGTGGATGCATGAGGACGATTTGGCTACCAAAATCAATAAGTCAGTTTTCGCTCCCGATGCCCGTTGTCGCAGTTTCGGGTGCTATACCGGTAACAGTATGAGCGCCAAGTGGAATAAAGCCATTGGTATACCCATGTGGGGAAATACTGAATCCACCCGTTACCATCCGGTCAGCAATGGTTGCCTGCCCACCGGAAATGGTAAGTGGGTGAAGTAATCGATTTCGATGTAAGTAAAATGCCGGGTGGGAAGCCCGGCATTTTTTTTGTATCAGAAATCTTTTGCCCGTCGCAGGAAGGAACGCCAGGCATATACCATGGGGTGCGACATGAACCTGCCCAAGGGAGTGGTGGGTATGGGAGTACGCGGTATGCAAACGCGCAGTCGCCCCGGAATACGGCGTATAACAGCACTTTCGCCCGGGTGGAGTGTGCCGGCGTAGTCGCCATCGAGCTGGTAATCAATGGTTCCTTCGGCGGTGATTTCACATTCCTCGAAGGTGCAGAGGTTGGTGAACTCGCTCACATTGCTGCGTGTGGCACCACGCTGCAGCATGCAGCCCAGAATTTCAAAGAGAATCGGCATACTCTCCTGGTGGATAATGGCGGCGTCGAGCTTGCCGTCATCGTAGCGGGCATCCGCAAAGAGGTGCGCCTCGCCACCGTAGCGTTTGCCGTTGCCCATGATAATCTGGGTGCCGCTCATGGATTTCCCATCGGGCAGGGTAATTGTGATGAGCGGGTGGTGCTTGACGGCTACCTGCAGCCCGGTGATGATATGAGCGGCGGCCCCCATGTTGCGCTTAAGCTTGGGGGTGATGAGCTTTACAATGCTGGCATCCGGTCCGAAGCCGGCCATTTGCAGAAAGGGGCGGTCGTTGACGGTGAATATGTCGACCTCCTGTCTGGCACCATTCTTAATGGCATCGAGTGCAATATCGAAACGGCGGGATCCGATGCCCAACTCGCGGGAGAAAACATTCATGGTACCACAGGGCAGGATTCCCAGAGATGCCTGTGTGCCGACAAGCCCCTGTGCGGCGTTCATGAGGGTGCCATCGCCACCGGCTGCTGCAATGACCGGTTCCCCGGCCTCTGCCAGTTCCCGAGCTCGGGCTGTCAAATCCTCCGCACTGGTGGTGGGTACCAGAGTGAAATCGTTGCGGTGGTCATCCAGCCAACTCTTCAGACCGGAGCGGAACAGGCTGCCGGCCTTGGGATTGATGAGCAGGGGTACGGTGAGGTGCATAAAGGGAAATCAGATGATAATCATCACCGCAGAGAAGAAAGCAACGGTGAATGCCGGGGAGTCGATGAGGTCGAAAATGCCACCGATGCCGGGCAGCAGGGAGCCACTGTCCTTGATGGCTACGCCGCGCTTAATGAGGGACCCGGCCAAATCACCGGCAACGCTGAGTATGAAGATGCAGGGCATCAGTACGCAGAAGAATACAGCAGGGGTGATTTCGAAACCGAAGTCGGTGATGGGTAACAGATACCAGCTGAGAACGGAGGTGATGATGAAGGAGCCGATAATGCCCTCCCAAGTCTTCTTGGGGGAAACAACGGGGCTGAACTTGGGCTTAATGAAGCGACCACCGAGCAGCACACCGCTGACGTATGCCCAGATGTCACTCATTTTGGTGGCCAGTACGAGCCAGAGGAGGTTGTAGATGCGGGTCGGTTCATCGAGTGCGCTGAGGGCAAAGGCAAAGAGCCACACGGGATAGACGAAGGAAAGAATGGTCATGCCGGCGCTGCTGAGAGCCTGCGCTCCGGTGCTGCCTTTGTAATCCATGCGATAGAGCTCACAGAAAAACGTGGCCAGCACAAAGAGAATCAGCAGAGAAAGCGCCACCCCGTGGAAGGCGAAACCTCCTACAAAGACACTCGTCGGACCATCTTCGCCGGATACGAGCATGATGGGCTCACCGTTGCCGAGAATCAGTATGCCGGCAGCCATAAGCCAGGGGTAAATGAGGCCGGCTATGAGGGCGAGCCCTCGGTTGGATTCCTTGCCACGCTCTTTCAGCATGCGGAACCACTCATAACTGGTCAGGTTGCAGAGCACACAGACCAGAATGGCATAGCCGATGGCGTTGTTCCAACATACGGCACTGCCGAGCAGTCCGAGAAGAATAACGGTGCTGATTCCGCGTTCGATGAATGTTTTGAGTTTGGGAGTCATGGCTTAATTTGGGAGAGAGTTAGTGGATGATGTTGAGAATAAAATTGCTAATACCCAGTGGCGCTAGGCAGGAGAGAGCGCTGAGCACGCTGAGCCACCAGCGATTCTGTACGCCGCAGGCACGGCAGCAGCGTTGACTAAGCGTGGCCCACAGGTCAGGAGTCATCAGCAGAAGAATGCCGGGGATGATTTCTATAATCTCATCGGCGCGAAGGCGCACGATGACAAGGAAATAAACAACAAAAATCAGACAAAGCAGGTACGGCAGCCCATAGCGCAGCAGTTTGCTGCACGGGATGCGCTCGGGGATGAGTGTACGGAACAGGTAGCAAATCCCGCCGAAAATTAAAAGGAATGCGGCCATGATGGCCATCGCCATGCCGCTCTCCCAATCGCGTAAGCCATAGGGAATAAGGCTCAGGGTGCCCACGGGCAGAAGGAATGCTCCTAAGCGCGTCCATCGTCCGGCACCGGTGACAAGCACACAACCGAGTACCAGAAGAGCCAGAGCTAATGGCCCGTTGGTGTAATTGATAAGGGTAACGCCCGTATTTCCCCACAGCCAGAGCAGTGCACTGATGAGGAATGCTAAGCGCAGGGGCTGCCCCTGCATACACTTATAAAGATAGGCAAAAATGACGGTGCCACCTACGCACACAAGACAGGCGGTCAGAGGGAGCACCGGCCCGATACCACCGACGATACCCACGGCGGCGTAGCAGGCAAGTTGCTTCAGAACCTCTTTTGTTTTATCCGTCATTGTTTAAGGCTTGCCCCCGCTGTACGAACAGCGGAGGCTGAGTGGTGCTTTAGTGAGCGCAACCGGGGCAGGCCCAGCCGGCACGGATGTCGGCGAAGAAGTCGTTGCCCTTGTCGTCCACGAGGATGTAGGCCGGGAAGTCCTTCACGGTAATCTTCCAGATGGCTTCCATGCCCAGCTCGGGGTACTCGATGCACTCGATGGAGGTGATGCAGTTCTTAGCAAGGTCAGCAGCCACACCGCCGATGGAGCCGAGGTAGAAACCACCGAACTTCTGGCAGGCATCCGTCACGCACTGGGCGCGGTTGCCCTTGGCAATCATAATCATGCTGCCACCGTGGCTCTGGAAGAGATCCACGTAGGAGTCCATACGACCGGCGGTGGTGGGGCCGAAGGAACCGGAGGGATAACCCTCGGGGGTCTTGGCGGGGCCGGCGTAGTAAATCGGGTGATCCTTCACGTACTGGGGCAGGTCCTTACCGGCATCCAGCAGCTCCTTGAGCTTGGCGTGAGCGATGTCGCGACCTACGATGATGGTGCCGTTGAGGGAAAGACGGGTCTTGACCGGGTACTTGGAGAGCTCGGCGAGCACTTCCGTCATGGGGCGGTCAAGGTCGATGGGTACACCGGCACTCTTGGTCTCGCGCAGCTCTGCGGGGATGTACTTGCCCGGATCGTACTCGAGCTCCTCGATGAAGATACCCTCGGGGGTAATCTTAGCCTTGGCGTTGCGGTCAGCGGAGCAGGATACACCCAGAGCTACCGGGCAGGATGCACCGTGGCGGGGCAGGCGTACCACGCGTACGTCCAGAGCGAACCACTTGCCACCGAACTGAGCACCCAGACCGAGTTTCTCGGCTTCCTTCTTCAGCTCGTTCTCGAGCTCGACGTCGCGGAATGCACGGCCGTGCTCGTTGCCGGTGGTGGGCAGGCTGTCGTAGTACTTGGTGGAGGCCAGCTTAACAGTCTTCAGGCAGAGCTCTGCGCTGGTGCCACCCACGACGAATGCCACGTGGTAGGGCGGGCAGGCTGCAGTGCCCAGAGTGCTCATCTTCTCCACCATGAACTTCTTGAGGGAGGTGGGGTTGAGCAGAGCCTTGGTCTCCTGATAGAGGTAAGTCTTGTTGGCGGAACCGCCGCCCTTGGCGATGAAGAGGAAGTCGTACTCCATGCCGTGGTCTGTAGCAAAGAGATCAATCTGAGCGGGCAGGTTGGTGCCGGTATTGATTTCCTTGTACATGTCCAGAGCTACGTTCTGGGAGTAGCGCAGGTTGTTCTTGGTGTAGCAATCGTAGGCACCGCGGGAGATGTACTCGGCATCGTCGAAGCCGGTCCATACCTGCTGGCCCTTCTTGCCCACGCAGATGGCAGTACCGGTGTCCTGACAGAGGGGCAGCACGCCGAGAGCGGCTACTTCGGCATTGCGCAGCATGGTGAGAGCCACGCTCTTGTCGTTCTCCGAGGCCTCGGGGTCGCTGAGAATGCTCTGCACCATCTGCAGGTGCTCCGGGCGCAGGTAGAAAGCCACATCGTGCCAAGCGGTCTCGGCCAGCAGGCGCAGACCCTCGGGCTCGACTTTCAGAATGGGCTTGCCTTCAAATTCACTCACACTCACGTAGTCCTTGGTGAGCAGACGGTACTTCGTGGTGTCTTCCCCCATGGGGAACATTTCCTGATAGACAAAAGGAGGTGTTGCCATAACGGGAATATTTATACCATGATTCTGGACATAATTCCAGCAAAAAAAGCTTGCAGCATGGATTGCTGGCTGATTTTATGCTTGCATGTGGCTCGCAATCATGGGATGATGGGGCTATGCTATATGATACTGTCGTCATTACGGGGGCTTCTTCGGGATTCGGCGAGGCCTTCGCTCGCTGCATAGCAAAGCAGGTCAGTGACCGCTCTGCTTTGCACATGGTGCTGGTGGCTCGGAGTGCTGATAAGCTGCAGGCTCTTGCTGCTGAACTTGAGGAACAGTATCAATGCCGGGTGCAAGTGTGCCCTTGCGATTTGGCGGATTCGGCTGCGCGTTCTCAGCTCCTCTCTCTACTTGTTACTTTGGGTGGCCGCCACATGCTGCTCATCAATAATGCAGGGTTGGGTGATTACGGTGAGTTCTGCAGTTCCGAGCCGGAACGTAACCGCCGTATGATTGAGGTGAATATGACTGCACCTGTGGAGCTTACTCATGCTATGTTGCCGGCCATGTTGAAGGCCGAGACAGCTCATGTTATCAATATTGCCTCCCTTGCTGCGGACCTCGCCATACCTGATTTTGCCATGTATGCGGCCAGCAAAGCCTTTGTTGCATCATTTACCGAAGCATTGTGTATTGAGTTGAAGGGAACCGGGGTGCATGCCACTGCGGTATGTCCCGGGCCGGTGCATACTCATTTCGGCGATGTTGCTCGCCGTACCGGTAAGAGTAAGAAAGAAGTGCCTTTCCGTAAGTGGTTCTATACCACCATTCCCTGCGTGGTCGAGTCTGCCCTGAAAGCCGTGGCAGCCAATCGCCCCCGATGTTATCCTTCCTGCAAGATTCGACTGGCCGGGTTGTTTGTGCGCAATGCTCCGCTGTGGTTGCTGCGCCTGATTATGAGTTCCCGTCCTCGTAAAGCCGTACCTGCTGAATAAAGATGGACAAGAGTTTGAGAAAGAGTAAGAAAGGTCAGGGTGTGACCTGGTTTAAACTGGGGCTGTTGCTGGTATTGGGCATCGGTGCCGGTTCGCTGTTTACCCCGTATCCTGCTGAATTGGTGCGGGCGCTTAATCCGCCCCCGCCTGCGCCTGAGCCGACTCCCAAACCGAAAAAGGGGGAGAAGAAACCCAAACCCAAGGTTGAAAAGCCTGAGCCTGTCGCTCCGACTGTTGCCGAGTTGGTTGCCCCGGAACCGTGGTCCCCGCAGGGGAGCTTTTCCATGCCTGATGTTGTGCTTCCTCCATTCCCTCCGGCCCTGCCTGAGCGAGTGGAGCCCGGCAACTACGAGCATATCAATGAATTGACCCGAGGGCTGAACAACCGCAGTAATGTGCATTTTACGCCCGGAACAACGGCTACTCAGGATAGAGGAAAGAAGGATGCCTATCAGGTGCGGATTTCGATGCACGCTCTGTTACCTCAGGCGGCAGAAGGGAATGACCTGTTGAAGGCTAACCCCGAGCTGCCCAAGGTTCTGCCGGCCTTCGAGCAGTTAATGCAGGCGTCTAAGGTTTCCCCTTGGTTCCACAGCCTGTATCTTCACAAGCAGAACAGGGTGCGTAAAAACACGGCGCTGCTCAATCAGGTGCTTGATCGCCATAATTTCTATGATACGGATACCATCCTGAACATCACTGCGCCCAACAGCAATCGCCACGTTCTCTGGATTCAGGCCGATATGGATGTTGTTTCGGACGGCTCCGATGGTGATCGTTTGCCCTCCATGCCCGAGGAAATCAAAAAGAGCGATTATTATCAGCCCTCGACTTCGTACCGTTGGCGTAAGCTCGGGACAACCCCCAATCCTCTGCTGGAGGGGTGGCAGGAACGCCTGAAGCGTTATCGTAAGGAGGGGAAAAAGGAGTCCGAAGAGCATGCCAAACTCGTCATTACTGATTTGCAGCGTTACAGTTTCCTGTTGGCTGAGTACGACTCATTTATTGTGGTACCCCTCACTGTAAAAGAAGGGAAGGATGATACCTATCGCCCGACACCCGGTGACTATGCCGCTGTGGTAGTGGGTAAGCGGGTATTTCCGGCTATTGTGGGTGACTTCGGCCCCAAATTCAAGACGGGTGAGGCGTCTCTGCGTCTGAGTAAGGCTGTGAATCCCAAGGCCAAGGTCTATGCTCGTCCGGTGTCTGATTTGGGGGTGAGCTACATCATTTTCCCCGGTACGAAGGAGCCCGAGAACGGGCCTATTAACTATGAGCGCTTGAACTCACGTGTGCGTGAGCTGCTGCAGGAGTTGGGCGGTATGGGCCCCGAAGCTGAGTTTGTGGAAATGCAGGATTTGCTGCCCCCGCCGGCAGCTCCTGCAGCCACAGATGCTGCCAAGTGACAGAATGAGGGCTTGAATTTTTCGCTCATTGTGGGTAGTATGCAGCCATGATAGCTTTTTTGCGAGGTACAGTAGCCGAAGCCATGCCCCAGTGCCTGGTGCTCGATGTAAATGGCGTTGGGTATGAAGTGCAGGTGCCGCTGTCTACGTTCGATCAGATTAATCCTATGGAGGGGCAGGTCGTTACGCTTAAAACACACCTGCATATCCGCGAGAATGCTCAAGTACTTTACGGCTTTGCAACAGATGCCGAGCGCGATATTTTCCGTCTTCTTATCGAGCGCGTGAGCGGTATTGGCCCGGCGACTGCCATATCCATTCTCAGTGGTTTGAATGTCAGTTCTTTCAAGGCCGCTGTGGCCGCCGGGGATGTGCAGGCTATTGCCCGAGCCAAGGGTGTGGGTAAGAAGACTGCCGAGCGCATTGTTCTGGAGCTGAAGGATAAAGTCGGTCTTGCCGCCACCTGGGAGGCTCAACAGCAGGGTACCACCAGTCCCTCAGCTGCTGATGCCGAGCTGGCGCTTGTTGCTCTCGGTTTCAAGCAGGTGGAGGCTCGAAAGGCACTCAAGACCTTGTTGAAGGATAATCCCCAGGCCGATACCGATGAGCTTATTCGCGGGGCTCTCCGGTTGATGACCAGATAAATAAAAAGGTTTGAAGCCGTCTGCCCTTATATTTTGCAATGACTTTCGCCGCTGATATCAAGCGAATTCTTCTGCCGCATGCTGTGGCTGCGGGCGTGGCTTGTGTTGTTTCGCTTTCGGTGAGTTTTTATGCAGCTGACCGCTGCAATGAAATCTCTGCCTTGCCTTTCGATAATCAGGAGCATAGTTTGCCACCGGAGATGATTTGTTTGGTGCCCTATATGGCCGATTACCGAGCGCCGGCGGCTCTGGTTTCACCGCTCCCGGTTGTGCGACTGCGTGAATATGCACCCGGCCGCTATGAACTGCTTTACTGGGGAAATCCCGTGCGCCCGCGCTACGCCTTCTCCGTCCGAAATTTGATGACGGGGGCGCATGCATTGACCGCAGCTGACAGCGCAGATAAGGGATTGCTACCTTTGCCGGTTACCGAGCCTCGCAGGAAAGACCGTAAATTACCGCTGCAACCGATTGTGAGATTGGACAATATTAAGGGGAGGGAAGGCGATTTATACGCTGCCCGTGTTTCGGTGCATGATGCAGATAAGGGAACGGTTCTTTGTTCCGCTGTGTACATTATCAGCGGGAGCGAGCCTCGCTGAAAGCCTGTTGCTGATATTCAATAGAAAGAGAAAAGCCCGACCTGATAAAAGGTCGGGCTTTTGAAATGATGAGGATGTGCTGTTATCAGTTGGGAATGAATATCAGCGGTGCAGTGCCCATCCAGATGATAGCAATGGCGCAACCGGTCAGAACGGCAGCTGTCACTACGGGAACCTGCAGGGTGACATCGCCCTCCTGCGGTTTTTCCCAGTACATCTCGCGCAGCACCTTGAAGTAGTAGTAGAAACCGGCAGCAGCACCCACAATCATGAAGGGCAGCAGCCAGATGAGACCGCTCTGATACTGCATAGCCTCAACAAAGGCCTCGAAGGAGTAGTACTTCACCAAGAAGCCGTAGGTCAACGGTACGCCGGCCAGAGAGGCAAAGGCAACGGTGATGAGGAAGGCTGTGCGCGGGTTGGTCTTGCCCAGACCGCGGAAAGCCGAAATCTCCTCACTGCCGCGCTGAGTGCGCACCATGGCAATGGCGAAGAAGGCTGCCACCGTAGCCAGCATGTAAGCTATGAGGTAGGAGGTGACGCACAGTACGGTGTCGTTGGCTGCAATATTGGTGAAGAATACCAGAATGAAGCCGGCCTGACCGATGGAGGAGTAGCCGAGCAGACGCTTGGCGTTGTTCTGGGAAATAGCACCCAGGTTACCGACCAGCAGGGTTGCTGCTGCAGCAACGGCAATACCGCTCACGATGACGGCGACCTTGTCCGGGAACAGGTTGTACAGTCGGGCAAAGGGCATCACAATAGCTACGAGTACGGCAAAGCCGGCGGCCTTGGATGCTACGGCAAGGAAAGCACTCACCGGAGTGGGAGAACCCTGATATACGTCGGGAATCCAAATCTGCATGGGGGCGGCACCGGCCTTGAAGAAGGCACCGAGCAGCAGCAGACCGATGGACAGGTAGAAACCGGTCTGGAACTCAACGGACTGGCGGGCGAACAGATCGGCAAGCAGGCCGGGATTCAGGGCAAAGGTTCCGGTGGTACCATAGTACCAAGCGGCACCGAAGACCAGAAGACCTGTGCTCAGTGCACCCAGAACGAGGTACTTAACACCGGCCTCGATGGAGCCCTGATTACGGCGGAAGTAACCGGCCATTACGTAGGAGGAAAGGGTGACTACCTCCAAGCTCACGAAGAGCATGATGATGTCGCGTGCAACAGACAGGCAGCAGATACCGGCGCAGGCAATCAGCAGCAGAGAGTAAAGCTCTGAGGTGCCCTCTTCTGTATCGCCACCGCCGATGGAAGCGCAGGCAACCTTGTGATAATCGTAGGCCAGCAGCAGCACCAGAGCAGTTGCCAGACAGGCAATCATACCGAAGGGGCTGTAGTAAGCCTCGGTGTTCATGAAGTAGGCGCAGATAACTGCACCGATGGCAGCCGTGATGGCATATACTCGCTTGGGAAGGCGTGTGAAGCAGTCAGCCATCAGAATGATGACTGCCAGAGCTACCAGCGCAAACTCCGGAGCAAACTGTCCCCAGGTGTAGAGGACTGAAACGTTGTCGTTAGTCATGGTATTTCAGTGATTGGGGATAAGGTTCAGAAGAGAAGGGTGGGCATAACACCGAAGAGTACGATGAAGATGGCCAAGAAGATGGCCGACCACTTATCGGCAGAGCTCAGGCCTGTGGCGCGCTCAGCAGCCAAGCCGGTATTGCCCTCGAAGATGCGACGGAATGCGCGCAGCATGTACACAGCACTGATTACCAGCCCCCACAGGGCGAACACTGTGGCCAGCTGCACAGCACCCAGACCACCGAACCAACCGGCAATGGTCGTGAGAGCGCAGTTGATACCGCCGAAAATCCAGCCGAATACCGGGCCGATGAGCCAGATGTTGCTCAGCCACTCAATGATACCGCTGAGGGCATCGGGGGTGGTGGCTGCAGCTGCCGTACCGGGCTGCCAACCTACGAAGGAGGATACGAATACTGTGAACTCACCCACGAAGTTGGCAAGCAGGGGCAGACCGATGCTGGCCAGACCGGCCAAGCCGAACAGGAAGCCGAGCCAAGGCAGCTTGCGAGCCAGACCGCCGATGGAGTCGAGCTCCAGTGTGCGGGTCTGAGATTCAACCTGACCGGTGAGCAGGAAGAGCATGGCAATGGTGAGACCGTGTGCCAGCATGAGTGCAGCTGCACCCTTGATGGCGAGCTCATTTGTGCCGGCACTGTTTACGTACACAGCGAAGGCGAGGAAGATGTAGCCCATGTGCATGACTGAGGAGTTACCCAGCATGTCGTCCAGACGAGTCTGGGCAATTGTCACAAAGCCTACCCACAGAACATTACCCAGCAGCAGGAGAAGCAGCAGGTTGTTCCAGTAACCGAAGAAGTCCTTGCAGACGGGGCCCATCAGCCATGCCAGCGTGAACAGGCCGTACAGACCGAACTTCTTGAGCACACCGGCGTGCAGCATGGCAATCGGTGTGGGGGCGCTGGCATAGGCAGGAGCTGCCCATGCGTGGAAGGGGAAGAGGGACACCAGTGTGCCGAAACCAGCCAGCAGAAGGCCGGGAATAAGGCCGGTAGAGGGGGTGACACCGCTCTCAATGGCCATGCGCATGCCGGTGAAGGTGTAGGCTCGCATTTCGTTGCAGAGCATCAGCAGACCTACAAGCAACACCATCGAGGCCAGACCCAAGTACACAGTTGCGGTCCAAGCAACGGTGCGACGATCGCCACGGCCGTAGAAACCAATCATCACGAAGGTCGGAATGAGAGCCAGTTCGTGGAAGGCGTAGAAGGAGATGATGTTGTCAGAGATGAATGCACCGATAGCACCGGTGGAGAGCAGCAGGGCAGATACGGCCCAGCTGCGCTCAGCATCTTTGTCCGGAGCTTTCAGCCCAAGAATGGCTGCAAAGGTCACGATAACGGCCAACAGTAGCATGATGGGGCTGAGCGGGTTCTCGAGGGAGAACCACAGCTCTCTGCCACCGATGGTAGACCAGCAGTCAACGCAGCAGTTCGGGCAGAACGTGGTGCTGATGAAGGCCCACACACCCAGAACCAGCGAGAATGTGGCACTTACCAGCGCCGTTGCTCGGCCAGGCGTCTTCAGCAACCCGATAAGGGCAGCTGCTATCACAGGTACGATAATAAGCCAGATAAGCATGGTAGAGATTTCTATTTAGTGGGTGAATGTGGTGGTTGCAATAAGGAACAGGAAGATAAGGGCACCCAGTGCTGCCACAACGGCATAGCGACGAAGTACACCACCCTGGAACCAGGTGAGCAGCTTGCCGAACTTGCCGATGAGCCAAGCAGTACCCAGAGTGCCGATACCACGCACGCCTGCGTTGTCTGTCAGCTCAATGGCGCGAGCCAAGCTGCCCTGAATGCCACCGATGAGGCCCTTGTCGTAGAGGTCATCGATGTACAGGCGCTTGCGCAGAGCGGTGCTCAGAGCATTGCCGGCAAGGGGATCCTGAGTGCGCTTGCCGAAGCCGTAGATGAGGTAGGCCAGCAGCAGACCGACGAACAGTGAACCCATGCTCACATAGAAGGGCAGCCCCAGAGCAAAGTCATGAGCGTGGAAGCCCTCGTACGGTACCAGACTCTCAGCCACAAAACCGTAGCCGGAGATGATGGCCATGACTGCCAGAATCAGCAGGGGCAGAAGCATGGTCGGACCGGCCTCCTTAGCCTCTGCAGCACCATGAGCGCGCGCGGGACCCCAGAAGGCTACCAAGCACAGACGAGCCATGTAGAAGGTTGTCAGGGCAGCTACACCGGCACCTACCCAGAAGAAGGTCGGGTTCTTGGCCAGAGCGGCATCGAGGATAGCTTCCTTCGAGAAGAAGCCGGAGAAACCGGGGATGGCAATCAGGGCTGCAGTACCCATGAGGAAGCAGATGACCGTGAGGGGCATGCGCTTGCTCAGACCGCCCATCTTCCAGATGTCCTGCTCGTGGTGGCAGCGCACGATGATGGCACCGGCACCCAGGAAGAGCAGAGCCTTGAACCAGGCGTGTGTGTAGAGGTGGTACATGGCAGCCTCGCCGGCCAGCAGACCGACGGCCATAATCATGTAACCGAGCTGAGAAAGGGTGGAGTATGCAAGCACGCGCTTGATGTCATCCTGCTGCACAGCCATAAGAGCGGCCAGTACGGCGGTGATGGCACCTACGGTGGCAATCACGGTGCAGGCAGTGTCGGTGAAGGCTGCTTCACCCATGCTGACCTGCAGGCGAACCATCATGTACACACCGGCGGCAACCATGGTGGCGGCGTGAATGAGGGCGGATACGGGCGTGGGGCCCTCCATAGCGTCGGGCAGCCACACATGCAGCGGGAACTGGGCGGACTTACCGACAGCACCGCAGAAGAGGGCGATGACTGTAGCTGTAAGAACTGCCGGAGCAATCGCGGCAGCCTTGCCACCCATTTCACCGAAGCTCAGCGTGCCGAATACGGCGAGGGTGAGCAGAATGCCGATAAGGAAACCGAAGTCACCCACGCGGTTGGTGATGAATGCCTTCTTGGCGGCATCGGCAGCGCTGTTCTTGTGGAACCAGTGACCGATGAGCAGGTAGGACGAGAAGCCCACCATTTCCCAACCGATGAAGGTCATGGCCAGATTGTCGGCCAGCACAATCATGGTCATGCTGAACATGAAGATGCTCAGGCCGGCGAAATAGCGGCTCAGGTTGGAGCTGTCGCCCTTCATGTAGCCGATGGAGAAGATGTGCACCAGCATGCCGATACCGGTCACCACGAGCATCATGCGCATGGCCAGCGGGTCCATGAGCAGGCCTACGCTCAGGGAGGGCATGCCCTCGGTGATGGCGGGCATCCATGTGTAGGTATCGGGGGTACCGGTCTGCCAACCCATCAGGTAAGCCACGCACATCACAAATGTGGCAATGGCCGAAAGGGTGGAGAAGGTAGCAGCCGTACGCGGGCACTTGCTGAAGCAGAGCCAGTTAATGGCAGCAATAGCCAGCGGCAGCAACAGGAATAACCAGGGAAGATTCTGAATCATAGTCGTGAATCGTGGGGTTAGTCTTCTTTAAGTGTGTTGAGGGCTGCGGTCGATACCGTGCGTCGGGCACGGAACATGGCAACGATGAGAGCCAGGCCGATGGCAACTTCTGCTGCGGCAATGGCTACAACGAACAGAGCAAGTACCTGCGCATCGTACACCGGTACGCCGTTCACGCCGTTAGCGCGAGAGAAGGCTACCAGTGACAGGTTGGCGGCACTGAGCATCATCTCCAGGCACATGAAGACCACGATGATGTTCTTGCGAATCAGTACGCCGGCCAGACCTATCGAGAAAAGCAGGCCGGAGAGTATGAGGTAATGAGCTAAAGGAATATCCATGGTGTGATGTACCGGGGTTAGTCTTTGCGGATCTTGCGGCTCAGGGCTACGGCACCCACGGTGCCGGCCAGCAGCGCAAAGCTGAGGATGACGAAAGCGATGTTATAGCGGGAGAAGAGGTTCTGGCCCAGCAGCTTCACGTCGGGCATGCTGGTGGCCTTTGCGGCCTCTTCGTTGCTGATGGCGGGATTCAGAGTCTTGGCGGCAGCAGCGGGGTTGAGGGCGGGCAGGGCACCACCGTACAGGCCGGTGCTCTTGCTCTCTGTACCTTCCTGCTTGCCGACGCAGAGCTCACCTCGAGCCTCCCATGCAGTGCAGAGCGGGTTGTTCCACTCCGTAGCACCGGGCAGCTTAAGGGCGGCGATGCAAATCATGGAGCCGAACACGCCGGCAACCAGAGCACCGGGAGCCATGCGCACCAGGCTGCGGAAGACCGAGAAGCTGTTGTCCTCCTCCTCGGTGCGGATGTCAAGCATCATCACCACGAAGAGGAACAGCACCAGAATGGCACCGGCGTACACGATAATCTGTACAATGCCCAGGAACTGGGCGCCCATGCCGAACAGCAGAGCTGCTGTACCCGCAAAGCACAGAGCCATGTTCATGGCAGAGGTCACGGGGTTGCGGGCGAAAATCACTGCGCAGGCGCAGATGAGAGTCATCGCCGCAAAGACGTAGAATAAAATGGAAGAAATGGCGAAATCCATAGTCGTGATTTATTTGTATTGATTCCACTTGTTGACGAGGCCCTTGCGGGTACCGCCGAGTTTATAGAGCGTAGCCTTGTCGCGCACGGCCTTCTTGCGGTCGGTCACGGTGATAAGGTACTCCTTGGAGAGGAAGATAGCCTGCTCGGGGCAGACCTCCTGGCACATGCCGCAGTAGATACAGCGCAGCATGTCGATTTCGAACTCGGCCGGGGCTTTCTCCTGCTTCTGGCAGGCAGCGTCGGGGCTGACGGCACCGGGGGTAATCTTAATGGCTCGTGCCGGGCAGATGAACTCGCAGAGCTGGCAGCTTACGCAGCGCTCACGGCCGTCCTCACCGCGCACCAGCGTGGGGGCGCCACGGTAGTAGTCGGGCATGTGGGCATCCCATCTCTGCTCAGGGAAGGGCATACAGGCGCCCACACCCTTGCCGTTGAAGTCTTTCTTGCTGCTGCTCTTACCCAGCAGGGAGAGCACGAGGTGCTTCAGTGTGATGGCGAGTCCCTTCACCAGCTCAACAACGTAAACTTTGTCGAGTAAGCTGAACTTGGGTCGCTTTACAGGTATGTATGACATAGCGTGAAATTCTCAGGTGTTACTTACTTTACGAAATAGAGTACAGCTGCCGTCAGGAAGATGTTGGCAACGGCGAGCTCCAGGAATACCAGCCAGCCCAGTTTCATCACCTGATCCCAGCGGAAGCGCGGCAGGGTCCAGCGCACCCACACGAAGAAGAAGATGAAGGCGACAAGCTTAACAAGGAACATGATGAACTGGCAGAACACAGCCAGCCAGCTGCACACGGAGTGCAGGGCTTCGTCTGCCCCGAAACCGATGGACCAACCACCCAAGAACAGGGTGACCACCAGCGCAGAGCCGATGACCATGGCGGCATATTCGCCCATGAAGAAGGAGGCGAACTTCATCGAGGAGTATTCGGAGTGGTAACCACCTACAAGGTCGGTTTCACACTCAGCCATATCGAAGGGAGTACGGTTAGCCTCTGCAAAGACGCAGGTTACGAAGATGAGGAAGCTCAGGCAAAGCGGAACCATGAGTGCCCAGCGCTGCCAGCTCAGGCCCTCACCCCACAGGGGCAGCAGGGTCCAGCCGTTGTCGGCCTGGTACTGCACGATATCCTGCATGTTGAGGGTGCTGAACACCATGAGCAGGGGAATGATGGAAAGACCCATGGCCACCTCGTAGGAGATGAGCTGAGCCGTGGCTCGCAGACCGCCGAGGAAGGGGTACTTGGAGTTTGAGGACCAGCCGGCCAAAGTCAGACCGTAAACGGAAAGACCGGAGATGGCGAAAATCCACAGCGGGCCGATGCCGATGTTGGCCACCACCATGTTGATGGTGCCGAAGTCGGTCGTAACACTTGAGGCAAAGGGAATAACAGCTGCGGCTACCATGGGCGGGCCCAGCACCAGCATGGGGGCGATGGTGAAGTACACCTTGCGCACATAGCTGGGGGTAAGTTCCTGCTTGAGGAAGAGCTTACCGCCGTCAAGGCAGGGCTGCATAAGACCGAAGGTGGGGATTTCCCTATCCAGTCGCAGCCAAGTGCAGAGCTTGGCAATCCAGCAGGTTTCGGGGATGCCGAAGAAGTGCAGCCACTCCTTCAGCGGCTGCTTCTCCTTGCTGCCGAAGCGCTGGAAAAGCTGCAACGGAATACCGGCACGGTTGGGGCCGGGGCGGTCCTGAATCCAGCCGGCCACGCGGCGCTCAATCCACACGGAGAGAACCACAAAGGCCAGAATCACGGCAAACATGAGCACCAGCTTGACAACGGTGGTAATCAGGTAGAACCAGATTTCGTTGCTCAGCAGGTCCACGCACCAGTTCCAGATGGTATCAATTAAGGACATGATGTGTTATTGTGTTAAGTTATTTCTTGCCTTTTTCGCGTTCAATCAGCGGGATGGTCACGCCGGTGTCCATGATAACGACACCGCCATTGCCGATGTTGCCCCAAGTAAGGCCCTTCATGGCCTCGAACTCCTGAGCCATTTCCTCGAGGATAATCATGGGGCTGGGGCAGGCAATCACGCGGGGGCAGTCGCAGCCGAGCATCTCGGTGAGCTGGCGCAGAATGTCCCAGTCGGGGCGTGCCTCGCCCTGCGGTTCGATGGCCTTGTTGAGGCGCTGAATACGACCGGCTACATTAATCATGGTGCCGTACTTCTCGGCGAAGGTCACACTGGGCAGCACGACGTCGGCGACCTTGGTGGTGGCGTTTTCGCTGTGGCTCATGGCCAGAATGTAGTCGAGAGCCTCGAGGTCTTCGGCTTCGATGCCGGCCTCTTCGGTTACGTCTTCACCCAGAGCAATGAGGAAACGGACACTGTTGTTCTTGATGCCACGGCGGATAGCAGCCAGACCGCTGCCGTTCTTACCAAGGATGAGCTTAGCGCCGTTCGTGTTGGGGTTGCGGTCATCGCTTACCAGCATGCCGTCGTTCTCGCCCTTGCGGGGAACGATGTCAATCTTGGTCACGCCGAGCTGACGGGCGAGAGCACGTACCATGTAGAGCTCTTCGTTGGTCATGCGGGCGGAGCAGATGATGGCTGTCTCGGTCGGAGCGCAGGAGTGCAGCTGCTCAACTACCATGTTGAGGGTGGCATCCCATGTGCTGGGGCGCTGGGGAGCACCGTGGTCGGTCTTCACCAACGGGGTCAGCAGACGCTCAGGTGCATTGATATACTTGTAGTTCAGGCGGTGGCTGTCGGGCATCCAGCAGCTGTTCACTTCATCGTTCTGGCGCGGGGTAATGCGGTATACCTGCTGTTCGCGGGTCCAGATATTGATGTTGGTACCGGTGCCGCAGTTCACGTCGATGGTGGGTGTGCTCTTCAGGAACCACACGCGCATCTTGAAACGGAAATCCTTGCTGGTCATGGCGCCCACGGGGCAGATATCCACGACGTTCATGGAGTAATTGCTGTCCAAGCTGGTGCCGGGATAGCAGGCTACTGCGTTGTGAGTACCGCGGCCAACCACGCCCAGTACTTCCTCGCCTACGATTTCTTTCATGAAGCGAATGCAACGACGGCAGAGAACGCAGCGCTCCTGGTCGAGGTTCACGCGCGGACCGATGGAAAGGTTCTTGCCCTTCTTGGTCTTGTCTTCGGTGAAACGATGAGTGCCGCTGCCGTAGTCAGTTGTGTACTCCTGCAGTTTGCACTCACCGGCCTGATCGCAGATGGGGCAGTCAAGCGGGTGGTTGGTCAGCAGGAACTCGAGCACGCCACGACGGGCTTCGTTGCAAAGCTTGGCATCGGTGCGAATACCCATGTTCTCGGCCACGGTGTTGGCGCAGGCGATAACGGCACGGGGCATCCACTGGATGGGCTGGTAGCCGTCCTCACCATAGGTGGGGGTGGCACCGGGGGCCAGACGGGGGGGCATACCCTGTTCCACCAAGCACATACGGCAGGAGCCGGCTACGGAGAGCTTGGGGTGGTAGCAGAAGCACGGTACGTGCACACCGACGGAGTTACAGGCGTCGGCAATGCGGGTTCCCTTGGGGAAGCGGTACCATTTGCCATTAATCTGGACGTTCACCTTGCCCTCGGCAGCGGCGGCGTCTTTCGGCAGTATTGTAGGATTATTACTCATGCTGGGTTCAAAAGGTTTTAGTCTTCACGAGTCAGGAACTTGCGAGCCTCAGCGGTCTCGGCAGAGTGCGGCTTGAGGGCGTTGATGGGCTTGGTGAGCGCCAAGAACTCCTCACGGAACTTGGTGGTGAATGCCTGGGTGGGCCAGGAGCAGGCCTCGCCGAAGGCACAGACGGTGCGACCGCAGATGTTGTCGGCAACGTCCTTCAGCAGGTCGACGTCCTCGGGGGAACCCTTACCTTCGCAAATGCGGGTGGAGAGCTTGTACATCCAGGGGTTACCCTCACGGCAGGGGGAGCACTGACCGCAGGATTCCCAGGCAAAGAAACGGTTGAGGTTGTTGAGCACCTTGGGCATGCTGCGGGTGTCGTCCATCACGATTACACCGCCGGAACCGCTCATGGAACCGAACTTGGCGATGCTGTCCAAATCCATCGGTACGTCAAAGATGGTCATTTCGCGCACGGTGCCATCGGGATTGCGATCTTTCAGGATTTCGTCGCAGCGCATGACCTTGGCAGATGCACCGCCGGGAATGATGGCCTTGAACTTGCGACCGATACGGGGACCACCGCAGATATCGTACAGCAGCTCACCGTAGGTGATGGAACCGGAGATAATTTCGTACACACCAGGGCGCTTCACGTCGCCGGATACACCGATGATACGGGTACCGGGGCTGCGCTGAGCACCTTCAGCGGCATAAGCCTCGCCACCCATCAACATGACTTGGCGTACCTGGCAGAGAGACTCCACGTTGTTTACAATCGTGGGGCAGCCGTACAGACCGATGGCAGCGGGGAAGAAGGGGGGCTTAATACGAGGATAGGGGCGCACACCCTCAATGGAGTTGATAAGGCCGGTTTCCTCACCGCAGATATAAGCACCGGCACCGCGGTGCAGCACAATCTGCAGGTCGAAGCCACTGCCCTGAATGTTCTTGCCGAGGAAGTTCTTGGCTTCGGCCTCCTTCAGAGCATTCTGCATGATTTTGGCACCCTCGGGGAACTCCTCACGCATGTAGATAACAGCGTAGTGAGCCTGAACAGCGTAGCAGGCAATAATCATGCCCTCGATGAGCTGGTGGGGGTCCTGATGTACGATGAAGCGATCTTTGAATGTGCCGGGCTCGGACTCGTCGCAGTTACATACCAGATAAACAGGCTTGGTGTTGCCCTTGGGAATGAAGGTCCACTTCACGCCGGTGGGGAAACCTGCGCCGCCACGACCACGCAGGCCACTCTTCTTCACCTCGTTGGTGATGTCGGCGGGCTCCATTTTGAGGCACTTCTTGAGGGTCTGGTAACCACCATCCTTCATGAAGCATTTGATGGAGGGATCGTACCCCTCGCGATCAACGTTCCGGAAAATGCGGCGAGTTTCCCGCGGGTGCGGTTCCTTGCCGGGTTTGTAAGTGATGTCGCTCATGATTCGCTAAGGGGGTTATTTCTTCTTGGTGGGGACCTTCTTAGTTGCGGGCTTCTTGGCTGCAGTTTTCTTGGCGGGAGCCTCGGCAGGTTCCTCGGCGGGAGCCTCAGTCTCTACCTCAGTGGCAGCAGCGGCTGCAGCTTTAGCCTCCTTACGGGCGGCAGCGGCCTCCTTCTTAGCAGCGGCTGCTTCCTTGCGCTCGGCGGCAAGCTCCTTCTTGCAGGCTGCCATAATCTCGTCAATCTTGCCACGGGTGACCTGAGAGTGCAGGGTGTCATTCACCATGACATTGGGGCCGAAGCCACAGTTGGCCAAGCACTCTACAGCTTCAAGGCTCCACAGACCATCGGGGCTCACGACCATGGGCTCCTCGTCGGTCATTTCGGCCGGGTCCACCCCCATCTTGCTGCAGATGTAGGGCAGCAACTCTTCGCCGCCGGAAAGGGCGCAGGCGATGGTGCGGCATACGCGGAAGTGGAACTTACCGGGGCACTTACGGTGAATGCCGGGGTAGAAAGTTACAATACCGGCTACGTGGATGGGTGTGCTCTTGCACATTTCAGCAATCCAAGGCATGGCCTCGGGGCTGATGTAGCCAAACTCTTCCTGCACGTGGTGAATGATGGGCAGCACGGCGGACTGCTCTTTACCCTCGGGGTAGAGGGCTACAAGCTCCTGAGCCTTTGCCACCAGCTCCGGGGTTACCTCGAACTTGGGGAAGAACTTCTCACCGGGGGAGGAAACGGGGGCCGTGATGGCATCTATCGCGTTCGGTGTTTCGGACATGGTATAACTTCTCTTTACTCTGTTAAAGGTTTAGCGGTCACATTCGCCCTGTACGAAGTCGAAGGAGCCGAGAATGGCGCCAACGTCACTCACCAGGTGGCCCGGCATCAGTTCGGGCAGGATGGAAAGGGTGCAGAAGGAGGGGCTGCGCATCTTCAGTCGGTTGGCAATGCCACCGCCCTTCGAGTCGAGGAAGAAGCCGAGCTCGCCCTTCGGGTTCTCAGCTGCAAAGTATACCTGACCGGCAGGGGCGTTCACACACTCGGTGCTCACCATGAACTGGCGAATCAGTTCTTCGATACCCTGCATGGCGTCCTTCTTGTTCGGCAGAATACCCTTGTCGAGCTGCACGCAGATGGGGCCGCCGGGCATGGTGGCCAGCACCTGACGGATGATGCGGACGGACTGGCGGATTTCCTCCATGCGAACCTGGAAGCGGGCATAGCAGTCACCCTCGTAAGCCACGGGCACGTCGAACTCGTACTTCTCGTAACCGAGGTAGGGATTGGTCTTGCGCAGGTCGCGCTGTACACCGCTGGCGCGCAGGTTGTTGCCGGTCATGCCACAGCTCAGAGCCATTTCTTTGCTGATAACGCCGACGCCGACCAGACGGTCAATGAAAATCTTGTTGTGCAGCAGGAGCTTCTCCATTTCGTCAACCGTGCGAAGGGCGCTGTCGCAGAACTCGAGTATCTGCTTATCGATGCCCTTGGGCAGGTCGCGGGTCATGCCGCCGATGCGGGTGTAGCTTGAGGTGAAGCGGGCACCGCAAATCTGCTCGTAAAGGTTGTGCACTCTTTCCTTCTCCTCGAAGGCGTAAAGGAAGGCGGTCATAGCACCGGTGTCCATCGCATACACGCCCGTGCCTAAGAAGCAAGAGGAAATGCGGGAAAGCTCGCAGCAGAGCACGCGAATAGCCTGACCACGCTCCGGCAGCTCCCAGCCCAGCAGCTTTTCAACGGCGCAGGCGTAGGCGATGTTGTTGCTCATCGGTGCAAGGTAGTCAAAGCGGTCTGTGTAGGCCACATACTGGTTGTAGTGGCAGTTTTCCGCTATCTTTTCCATACCGCGGTGCAGGTAGCCAATCACAGGATCGCAGGACACAATTACCTCACCATCAATTACCAACTTCAGACGAAGTACGCCGTGAGTGGCCGGGTGTGAGGGGCCTACATTCAGTGTCATCAGCTCGCCGTGATCGTCGGCATCATTCTTCAGATAATCCGATGCAGCGCTCAAAGCATCAGGCACTTGTATAAATTTGGTCGTGTTCATAATCTCGAGATTTATGGCCACCTCAGGCCACATTGGTGCCCAGTTATTAAACACCCAATCGCCCCGAATTTCAAGCCTAAAGTGTAAGCTTTCCTTATTATTTACTTCTTTTTAACGGGTTAGTGTTGTCTAACTGTAAGGGCGCTACAGGCCGTTTCTATCGGTCTGTTCATAATTCATCATCGAGCGATGGTGGCACTGAGAAAGGAGTCTCCCTTATTCCGCGTATTGCTTCCGGTCAGTATACTGTTGGTTTTATAGATGCAGGAGCCCTCCAGCAGGGCTTGTACCTTTCGGTGGCCTCCTACGGTAGGAGGCGCTTTTATTACAGAGGGAGTGGGGAAGGGGGACTATTCCGGGGCGTCGATGAGTACCTCGCGCGGGCGTGAGGTGTTGCCGGAGGCCGGCCCGATGACGCCACGCGCTTCCATCATATCCATCATTTTGGCTGCACGACCGTAGCCGATGGAGAAACGGCGCTGCAGCATGGAGGTGCTGGCTTTTCGCTCCGCTATGACGAGGTTGACGCAGTGGGTGTAGAGCTCGGCATCTTCATCGCTCATGCCATTACCACCCAGTCGGCCGCCGCCGTCACCCATACCACCACCGGAGCTGTTCTCGGCGTTGTTCATTTCGGCTGTTACACCCTGTACGAAGTTTTGCTTGGCGTGTGCGGCGCAGAACTTGACGATGGAGGCAATCTCCGGGTCACTTACGAACGCACCCTGAGCACGGGTCATCTTAGTGACACCACCGGGAGGCAGGAAGAGGAAGTCACCCTTACCGAGCAGGTTTTCGGCACCGTTCGTATCGAGAATCACACGGCTATCGAGCGGGCTTGCCACTTTGAATGCCAGACGGCTGGGGATGTTGGCCTTGATAATACCGGTAATAACGTTGGCTCGGGGAGTCTGAGTGGCTGCCACCAAGTGAATACCGGCGGCACGGGCCTTCTGGGTAAGGCGGGCGATGTAGTTTTCCAGATCCTCCTTCACCTGCATCATGAGGTCAGCCAACTCGTCAATAATAATGACGATGTACGGCAGCTTGGCGGGAATCTGTTCATCGGCGTCAAAGTCGAACTCACCCTGTTCTTCCTCCTCGGGCAGGTACTCATTCCCCTGTGAATCCTCGATATCACGCACGATAGCATCTGCGGCGTCGAACCCGTCGGGGAGCGAGTTGTACTGCGGAGCTACTTCTTCCTCTTCGGGCTCGGGTTCGAAATCCTCGGGGCGATTATTGAAGTCCTCGAAGTTGCGAACACCAATCTTACTGAAGAGCTTGTAGCGGTGCTCCATTTCATTGACGGCCCAGCGCAGCGCACCGATGACTCGGGCGGCATTCGTCACAACGGGGCAGGCAAGGTGGGGCAGTTTCTTGTAGGGCTGCATTTCCACCACCTTGGGGTCTACGAGAATGAGTCGCAGCTCGTCGGGGCGGAACTTGTAGAGCATGGACAGAATCATGCTGTTCACACACACCGACTTACCGGAACCGGTGGTACCGGCCACGAGTGTGTGAGGCATGGCTGCAAGGTCGCCGATGACGGGGTTGCCATACACGTCCTTACCCAGAGCCACGGGAATACGCAGTTTGGGGGAGTGGAAGGCCTCGCTCTGCAGTAGCTCGCGCAGGTAAACAGGTGCCTTGATATCGTTCTCGAGCTCAATGCCGACGGTGTTCTTGCCGGGAATGGGGGCAAGAATGTTGATGGACTTGCTCTGAGTTGCCAGCTTGAGGTTGTCGGCCAGGTTGGTGATGCGGTTGAGCTTGAGGCCCTTGGGCGGATAGAACTCGTAGCGCGTGATGGACGGACCGCGGGTAATGTCGCCGGCCTCCACATCAATGCGGAAGGAGGACAGGGTTTCGATGATGTTCTGCTGGGTGGCAAACATCTCCTCACGAGCTGCTGCGGTATCTTCCTCTGCTTGCGGTTTGTAGAAGAGCATGTCGTACGGCGGCAGGGGGTAGTCGTCGTACATGGCGCGGGTATCTTCCGGCAGTTCGCGCGGCGGGCGCGGCGTGTTCTGCAGGCGAGGTGTGTTCTGCTGCCGTGGTGTTACCGGTGCCGGGGGGGCTACAGGGCGTGCCGGCTGCTGCGGGGTAACAACCGTGCGAGTGGGCGGTATGTCAATGGAGTCTTCTTCCGGACTCGGCTCAGGCTGCGGTTCGGGATCCGGTGCAGGGGTGTCTTCGCTGTCCTTGAGGCCTCTGAAGCGACGGAATGCTTCCTCTGCAGCCGGGCTGAGAGGCATGCTGGAACGGGGCATGGGCATGTTGCTGCCGATGTCTTCACCCGATGCTCGACGTTCGATTTCATCCTCAACCTCAGTCATGAGGTCCAGCAAGTTATCTCCGGCGCTCATGTGGTTGGGTGTGCTGTTAGCCGGGCGAGGTGTGCGGGGGCGAACCGTGGGGGCAGGCAAGGGAGTGCGCTGTGGTGCCGGAACCGGTGTGATGTTTGAATCGCGCCCTTCTGTTGACCTGTTTTCAAGGTCAAAGGGATCTCTCTTGGGAACACGACGCGGGGGAATCGGCTGTTCTGCCGTCTGTTCCTGCTGTGTTCTGTGCTGAGCCAAGGGGGGCGGAGCTATCTGTATACTCGGGCGTACTCGAGGGGGTAGCTGAGCAGGCGGAACCGTTGGCTTTTGCTCCGGTGCAGGCTGTTGCGGTATGTTCCGTTGCTGATTGTTATCGAGCGGGAGTTCGTTATCGAACCCTTGGAGCAGAGAATCCTGTGATTGCTGCTGTTGATTTTCAGGCCTGTTTTTCCAGTCCTCTTCCTCTTGCTGGCGGGCTTCCTGTTTACGGCGATGACGCTCTCGAATATTATTGCTCAACAGTTGAATGTCATCCCAAAGGCTGTTACCTATGCTCTTGGGGGTTTCTCTGGCAAAGTAAATGAGGGCTACGGCATGTCCCAAAACCATGAGAACCATGCCCCAACGGGCACCCAGCAGTTTCTCTGTTATGCAGGTGCCGTCAAAATGTCCCAACAGTCCGCCCGGACCTTCGAGTTGCATTTCTGCAGCCCAAGTCGTCCAAATCCATGGCTGCATGGAAAGGAACGCACAAGCGCAGATGATCATGACAATGAGAGCTATCCATCTGCCGGTGCGTGTACGCAGTGGGTGCGCTATCATGCTGACACCCATAGTGCCAAGCAAAATCATTGTATATATGGAAGCTGCCCCCAGCAGGGAGTAGGTGATACCGGCAAGGTACAAACCAACATTGCCCATCAGGTTTGTACAAGGGGCCTCAGCCGCTTTTTCATGCCCCTGCGGGTTGAGTGCTGACCAGCCCATCTCGTTGATGTTATAGGTCAAGAGGCTTAATATCAGAAAAATACAAAAGGCAACGATGACCGCCCCAATCGTTCGGGTCGGCCAGGTTTTCGGTTGCTCCTGCTGCGGAGCTGCATAGCTGTTATCTTCAAAACTCATCAGCTTGGAAAGGATATTTTAACGGTGATTTGATTTCTGGGCAAGCCTAAAATGCGTCCTACTCCCCCGGCGGCAATGGTGGCGGAGTCGGTGGCGTATGCTATATTCTGACGCTGCGTGATGTCATCTTGTTCAAGCATAAATTAATCATTTTCTCAGCTTGACAGTAAGGCTGTATCACGATATACTCATGCTTGTTCCTACTACTGTATCATGGCTAGAAGAAGACGTACTTCATACAATCGCTCGGCTCCTCTGTATCACAGAATACCGATTATTCCCGGCATCCTCTATATCAATATCAGTCGTTCCGGGCTCTCTCTCAGTTTCGGTAAAAGTTCGGTAGGGCGTGCCACTGTCAGCAAGAGCGGTGTGCGCCTCAATAAGAGTATCGGCGGCTTTAGTATAGGCAAGACTTTCAGCTTCAGTAAAATATTGAGCTGGTTCAGTAAGAACGATAAATCTGAAAAATAATTCAACAATGAATAAAGGAAATAGAACAATTCTGCTACTTTCTCTTGTAGCGACCGGACAGGCGAGTGCAACTGATTTTGCTACTCCTCTGCCGGAGATATCTCAGAATACATGGGCAACAGTTGCTATTATAGTGGCAAGTGTTTTCGCGATTCTCGGTTTTATAGGGCTTCTTGTTGCAAGTGCCCAGAAGGTGGATTTGCACTATGGCATGGGCGATGTTTATCTCTCCGTTCCCATTGCTTTGGGGTGCTGGCTGGGAGTAGGTGGCTTGTTATATATGTTCTTCCGCGGGGACGATTTGCTGCCCTACATGCTGGACAAACTTTGGATGTTCGGTGGCCTTCTGGTGCTCTCCCTGTTGCTTTCATTCGTATTTGTTAAGCGTTGTAACCCGGGCTCGGGCTTTTTCGGGTTGACCTTTGCGACGTTCGGTCGAATTTTTGCCGATACTCTCAGTCAGCTGTTTTCTGTATTGATTATTCTTTGCGGATTGTGGGTTATTTTCGGTGGTCGCAAGCAGAATGGTGAGAAAGTGTCATTCATGGGACGTCTGGGCTGCACGTTTGCCTTCGTCTGGATGTTCAATCTGATTTGGGGGTCTATCCGCACGACAACGCGCGAGCCGGTTTCTGCAACAAACGGTTATCTGCTGGCTATCCTGAATGTGCTCTGCGTGGGCGGTGCGCTTTACGGCTTGTATGAGTACTCTCACCGTTTGCCGGAGGAAGCTCCGTCTGTTCTGGTGGAAGCTGTTCGCAAGGGTGATTCCGAGCGCGCTCTTGCTATTATCGCGAATAATCCCATGTTGGATCGCACTCCTGCTATCGAAGTAGCTCTTCGCGAGGGCAGAAACTCCATGCTTAACCACATTATCCGCGATAAATCTGATTTGGAGGACGCTATGTTGCATGCGGAGACTCATGGTCTGCAGAGAATGGACGGCTTCTTGAAATCAAAGTATAAGAAATCTTATCCGCAAGGGGAAGAGCCTTCTGCTGTGGAGAAGGCTAAAGCAGTGAAGGATGCAGCCTCGGTAATTGTAGGTTAGTGTCTGCTGCCTAATTATTGTTAAAATTGGCTCCCATATAGCAGATTCTGCTCGACATACCGTGTGGAATTTGCTATAGGGGAGAGCATGAGATTGCTGAAAGCAGTTATTGCGATGGCGACACTTGCTGCGGCGAGTGTTTGGGCAGGGCCGGCGGCCATGAAGAACCTGCAGCAACCGCAGGTCGGTAAGTCTGCCATTCTCTCCTTCGGTGGTGAGGGTGGCCGCGAGTTCCTGCTGGATGGTGTACCTTTTCAGATTCGCTCGGGCGAGATTCACCCGCAGCGTGTTCCCCGCAGCCATTGGCGACATCGCATTCGTACAGCCAAGGCAATGGGGCTCAATACCATAGCATTCTATGTGTTCTGGAATGCTTTGGAGAAAGAAGACGGCAGCTGGGACTTCAGCGGTCGTAATGATATCGGGGCATTTATTGATATGTGCGCCGAGGAGGGTATGTGGGTCTTGTTCCGTCCCGGTCCTTATGTGTGTGGCGAGTGGGATTTGGGTGGCTTGCCTACCTATCTGTTGAAAGATGATGTGAGCCCTCTGCGATATACCGGCAATCCGCAGTTCATGGAGGCGCAGACTCGCTATCTGGAGAAAATTTCTGAGGTGGCTATCCCTCGCCTGAGCAAAAATGGTGGCCCGATTCTCATGGTTCAGCTTGAGAATGAGTACGGTAGCTATAAGAGCCCGCACGATGAGCTTGCCTACATCGAGTGGCTGAAAGATTTCTGGACATCCAAGGGTGCCGGCCCCTTCTATCTGTCCGAGGGCTCATCGAATCACCATCTGCGCTTTGTACCCAAGGGCGTGGCTGTGGGCTTGGATCCTGCCGACAATGCATGGCAGATGCAGAATGCTCTGCGTATTGCTCCCGGTGTGCCTGTGTTCTCGAGCGAGACATACCCCGGTTGGCTGCGCCATTGGGGCGAGGGCAACTGGACTCCCAGTCGTAACGCGCTTAACTCTGTGCGTTGGTACATGAGAGATGGTGTGTCTTTCAATCTATTCGTCTATCACGGTGGTACGAGTTTCGGATTAACTGCCGGCGCCAACAGCAATGAGCGAGGCGGGGCGTTCCAGCCTGACCTGACCAGCTATGATTATGGCTCCCCTGTGGGCGAGAATGGCAATCTGACGAAGGAGTACTTTGAGTATCGCGATATCATTCGTGCCGCTCTGCCTGCCGAAGTTGCTCTGCCTGAGCCGGTACAGCCTGTTGCTATGGAGTTGCCGGCATTCCGTCCGGAGCGAGTGGCCGATTTCCATGCGCTGCTTGCTATCAGAGAGCCGCAGAAGTTTGTAACGCCGCCCACCTTGGAGAGCTTGGGGCAGAATCAGGGTATCGGTATTTATACCGCTGCCATTCCGGCCGGTCAGTCCGCAAAGCTGACCTGCAATGCTCATGACTATGCGCTTGTTTACGTGGGCGATAAGTACGTTGGTACGCTCGACCGTCGCTTGGGGCAGAACACGCTGCAGCTGCCGGCTCGCGATAAGTCTGAGATGCTGAAGATTGTTGTGGATACCTTCGGTCACGTCAATTTCTGCTCCTATTTGGAGAAGGATCGTAAGGGTATTGTAGGTAAAGTGATGCTGGGTGATGCTGAGGTTCAGAATTGGAACGTGCAGCGTATGCCGCTCACCGAACTGCCCGCTGTCGCGAAAAAGACCGGCCACATGCGCTATCGTGAGCAGGGGGCTCTCTATTGTGCAGACGTGCAGATTGACGGTGAACCTCAGGATACTTTCCTTGATATGGTTGGTTGGCAGAAGGGCTATGTGTGGGTGAACGGTCACCTGCTGGGGCGCTATTGGCATATCGGCCCGCAGGAGCGCTTGTACTGCCCGGGTGAGTTCCTGAAGCAGGGTAAGAACGTGGTTGAAATCGTCGACTTGCACATGGTGACTGATACCCCGCCTACCATTACCGGCAAGAAAGAGCGCAATATGGAGGTGCATAAACAGACAAAATCCCTTAACAACCAGTGGGATTAACAACACCTACTGAAACAGAAAATCGAGAAAGGGCTGTCACCTGGAGGTGGCAGCCCTTCTCAATTATCCTTGTGCTAAACGCTTGAATAAAGCAGGCAGTAACTCTTGCGAGCTACTGCCTGTTGAGAAAGGTTATAGGCTTGTTGTTTATTCAGCTTGCTGAGCCAGCATGGCAGCGGCCATGGCATTGCCACTGCGGGCGGCAATGCGAAGGGCGGAGAGAGCCTTGTCTGTATCCTTGGGCAACAGAGTGCCTTGAATCAGGCACATGGCCAGAACGAACAGAGCCACATGGTCGCCTCCCTGAGCGGCGGATTCCAGATTGGCGACATCCTCGCGAGTCTTCACCTGTGCAAAGTACACGCGAGCCAGTTGGTTCTGAGCCTCTGCGTGGCCGGCAAAAGCAGCGTTTCGAAGGTGCTCGGCGCCCTCTTTGGCATTACCTGCCTTGAAGGCGAGGGCTCCGAGCTGATATTCCTGTTCGGCGTCCATTACTTCTGCGGGGCAGAGAATTCGACCTTGAGGCTATGAACCTTACCGTTGAAGCTCTCGCCGACAGTCTGCAGGGGCAGCACGAACGTGGAGCGCAGACCCTTGGTGCGGTTCTGCCAACCATTGTCGCGATCCTTGTAGTTCATGAGCGTGAGCGTACCGATTTCTACGCCATCCACCAGCAGCTGGGTGTGCTGGGGCTTGCCGATGAGCTCGATCTTAACCTTCTTGCCTACGGGCAGCTTGCCACCGAAGGAGAACTCCATGGTATCTGCACGACGGAAACCTACGGTGCCGTCCTTCATGACAGCAATGAGCTTACCTTCGGGGCCGCTGAGCAGTACCTGCTCGGTACCCTCGGGGGTGGCGGTGAGCTCAACCTCAGCGGTGAGGTGGTAGTTCGGGCCGGCGGCCTTTTCATTGAGCTGCAGGGGCAGGGTGGCAGGCGTTACCTGCACCGGGGCGTCACCGGCACGAAGGTTGAGCGGGTTCAGACCGGGAGCCTCGCCGATCTTGTCGGCAAGAACTCGGTGCTGCTTGAAGTTGTCCGGGTTCTTCTCTGTACCCCACATGCGCTGACTGAGCACGTCTGTCGATGTGCGGAAAATATCCCAGATATCATACATGCCGTAGCCGGAGTGCTTGAGGTCGCACATGTCGTTCCAGATGGCGAAGGTGGCACCTATGAGGTTAGGATGGCCGGCGGGGATGTGGGTGTTGCCCACATAGTTGGGGCGCCAATTCTCGTACTGGAAGGCGTTGTTGAGGGTCGGCCAATAGTAGCCGGCGAAGGGTACGATGTAGAGGTGGCCGTCGTTGGTGTTGATGAGCTTGTAGCCGGCGTTCATGGCCTCTACCGGGTCCTGCCACTGGCTGCTCCACAGGTTCATTTCCACGCCTTCGGACTCCACGGGAGTCTTGCCCGGCTTGTGGGTCAGGCTACCCCAGATACGCGGGGTGAAGCCACGACTCTTCACGTACTTGAGCAGGCCGTCGGAGTACTTGCGGTAGGCTTCGGAATCGCCGTAGAACTCATCTGCGCCCACGTGAATCACGCAGCCGTCGAGCGGAGCCTTGCCGGTCTCGGCATCGGGCAGCAGGTATTCGTCCAGCACCTCAGCAACGAACTTGAGGGTCTCGGGGTTGCCGGCATCGATATGATCGGAGCGGCGGCCGGGGTTGCCCATCTTGCCCTGATAAATGAGGTCGGGGCGTACTTTGGTGAAGGAAAGAGCGTGACCGGGGGTATCGAACTCGGGAACGATGTTAATACCACGCAGCTTGGCGTAGTCGATAAGCTCGCGGAACTCCTTCTTGGTGAAGAAAAGGTCCTGAGCTGTCAACGGAACACCGTTTTTACCCACCATCTTGCTTTCCAGGCGGAAGGCGGTGTAGGCCTCCTTAAGCGGGTCATGGCCATCCTTCACGTACTCCTCGAGGAAGATGTAGTTGTTGTTGATGACGAGGTGCAGGTCGTTCATCTTGTACCAAGCCATGGTGTCGATGGCCTGACGCAGGTCGGCAAGAGTGTAGGGAGTGCGGGCGATATCAAAGAGTACGCCACGTACCTGATAGCGGGGAACGTCGTATGCCGTACCGCAGGGCACGGTGCCACCGGACTGCTTAAGAATTTGCAACAGGGTGCGGGAACCCCACATCAGACCGGTGTCACTCGGGGCTGCGATGATGATTTCCTTGCCGCTTACTCGCATGAAGTAGGATTCGCGAGCAGCCTTTACATCAACGGGGGCGTTTTGAACGCCGTTTCTTACAATCAGAGCTTTGCGTAAGAAGGAAATCTGAGCCTCGCTCGGAGCTTTCACAAGCTCAACCTCACAGTTACAAATGTTTTTGAGGTCTGCAATGAGGAGCTCTGTCTGTTCGGGGGTGGCATTGCTGAAAATCTTAACCTTGTCGCCCATGCGGAACTCGCCCTTGCCACCCTGCCACTGCAAAATGGAGGGGATAACCTGCGGCTTGGCATTTGCACCTTCTGTAGCCTGCAGCGGACTCTTGACGATGACCTCGTAGTCCTTACTGAAGGCTTCTTTGCCATTTTTGGTGACTCGGAAGTTGACCTTCACAGGGGTGTCGCTGAGTACAAAGCCGACCTTGCCGTCAGCGGTGATAATCTGCTCGTAGTCGGCACCGAGGAATTGAACTTCTGCTCCGGGTACGGTGGGGACATTCAGAGTGTCGCCGGGGCTGAGAGTGGCGGGCACGCTGAGACTGTCTGCTATCTGTTTGGCATCTTGTGCCGTAAGGGTGCCTACAGTCATGGCGGCTAACATCATTAATGTTGATTTAGTTGTCATGGTTGTTGTGAGAAGGTTGAGTAAAAAATATTCAGTTGGCTGTGATGTCAATCCAAGGCAGTCGGTAGGCTGCAGGGGCGCAAACCAGCTGTGTGGGGAGCTCCAGCTCTTGCAGGGTTTGCTGCATGGCTTGGTGAGCTTTCTCCGGGGTATTGCAATCCTGACTTATGTGAGCCAAGATGATGTGTTGCAGTCCGGGGTGAGCCACCTGCCGCACAAACTCTCCGGCCTGCTCATTGGAAAGGTGGCCCCAGTTGCTCTCAATGCGCTCGATGAGAGCCATCGGACGCCCGGAATTATAGAGCATATCATTGTCGTAATTGGACTCCAGATAGAGCCCATGGACTCCTGAGAGCAGGCTGTCCATGCCACGCATAATGCGCCCGGTATCGGTAATGTAACCAAGCTTGACACCCTCGCACTCAAAGAGATACCCCACCGGGTCGGTGGCATCGTGGCTGACGGCAAAGGGGGTTACGGTAAAGGCCCCGATTTTTACCGGGCTGCCGGGTTCAATGTAGGTAAAGCAGGCAGAGGGGGCTGCCATGCCTCGTAAATCCTGCCCTAAATAGCGAGTGCAGTAAATGCGCAGGCTGTCTTTTTTGGAGAGGATAGCCAGCCCGCAGGTGTGGTCTGTGTGCTCGTGAGTGAAGAGTACGCCGGCAAGGTCGCAGACGGCAAGTCCGCACTCAGCGAGCCCTTTGCGTATGCGCGTGGCACTTATCCCGGTGTCGACCAACAGATGGGTGCCACCGCCGGAAATGACGGTGGCATTGCCCTTACTACTGCTGGCCAATGGTGAGATTCGTATCATTATTTCTCGTTAGCGGGTGCTGTAGCGGTACCGGTCTGCTTGTCGAGCGTATGGAAGTTCGGCTCAACATCTGCCGGAGTAAGCTGGTCAAGCGGTTTACCGTTGTAGCAACCGGTTTGGGCCTGCAGGAATGCGGTCACATCTGCTACAAGTGCCTCGGTCGGTGTCTTGCGCGTCTGGGTTTGGAACATGATGCGAACGGCATCTTCGAGCTTGTCGACAGAACCGGTATGGAAGTACGGTGCTGTGAGAGCAACGTTACGAAGGTTCGGCACGCGGAACATATCCTTGTGCTGCTCTTTCTTGGTGAAGTCTTTCAGGCCGAAGGCGCCTTCTGTGTAATTGTCAGTAGCCAGTTTGCGCATATCGGCATGAGTGTTGATGTACTCAAAGCTCTGACCACCGAGAGTGGGACCTGCATGGCAAGTGGCACAGCCATAATTCAGGAAGGCGTACATACCGTTCACCTGCTGCTCGGTCATGGCCTTGTCGTCACCTGTCAGATAGCGGTCAAATGCACTGTCGGGAGTAGCCAGAGTGCGCTCGAAAGCGGCGATGGCATCGGTAATGGTGTCACCGGTAATACCCTTGGTGCCATAGATAAGGGGGAAGAGAAGGCGGTATTCACGGTCTTCGGAGAGCTTTTTGGCAATGTCTTTCCAGTCGTCGGGGTGGCTGTAACCCATTTCAACAGGGTTGAGGGGCGGGCCGCCTGCCTGTTCCTTCAAATCGGCTGCGCGGCCATCCCAGAACTGGCGGATGTTGCCCTCTGCATTGTAAACGGTGGGAGCGTTGACGCCACCCAACTGGGGCTTGCCGTCCGTTCCCGGCACACCTTCGGACTTGGGAAGATTGTCGGTACCACCCTTGGTCAGGTCGTGGCAGCTGGCGCAGGATACCTTGTTGGTGGTGGAAAGACGGGCGTCGAAGTACAGGCGGTGACCAAGGTATACCTTTGCTTTTGCTAGATCAGGATTAGCAGTGTCGGTTATCCCGCTCAGGTAGGCAGCAAAGTCATCCTGACTCATATCAGCCGGACGAACAGGGGAGAATGCGCGCTTGACGGCGTCTGCGCTATCAAAATGGTAGCGCATGATAGTCACGTCATCTGCAGTCAGTCCGGTGCCGAGGTGAACCATGGTGTAGAGAGCCGGGGGCATGCTGCGGGTTTTCAGCACATGATCCATTTTCAGGAAATCAACATTTGTGGAGCGAACGGATCCATCGGGCTCCATGCAGAAGGCACGTTGAGCGGCTATGATATCACGCTTAACCTGGCCGAGCGAGAGCATGTTGGAAAGCCCGTTGAATGCCGGAACGGCACCGTGACAATCTGCGCACTTGCTCTGCATGATGGCGGCAGCCATGTTTTTAGCCTGCTGGGGATTTGTCGGCACGGGAAGGTTGCTCTCGTGCTCGCCACCGGGCAGCAGAATCGCAGAGAATACACCGGCTGTGCCAATAGTAACGGCTGCTGCCGATAAGCCGAAAAGATAAGGAGTAAGCTTCTTGTTCATGACAATGAGGGGGCTTTCTATGGTTGGTATTCTACCATTTTTTTACAGGATGACAAGCAGGAAAGTATCCGTTTGTATGTATTTTGTTCAGCCTGAAAGGTGTGCGTGTAGTTATTTTTTGTATTTGATTCGATATTCCCGTTCACTTCGCAGTTCTTCGAGCATGGCTTGTGGGTTCGCGAACTCTGTGTTGACTCTATCGGTTGCCCGTTTCCTACTATCCGGGGGAAGGCAGTACTCAATGAGCATGAGGTTATCGCGGCGCATGTTCTCGATATCGGCCAGACTATCGGCATTCTCTCGTGTTTGCTGAATGCGATTGTTGAGACAGTCGGCCAGTAGTTGGAGCATATCGCCCCGGTGCGCATCCGATACTTTGGGCAGCGATTGAATGATGAGCTCCACGGCGGCATCGTTATTCATACGGAGGCGGGCTGTATTGACGCTCTCGATAAGATTCAAATCCTGCAGTTCTGTGTGCATGCCGGTAACATTCTGCGGATCCAGATCTGTAATTTCCTTGCGGAGTTCTTTCATGTCGCGGCGGATTGCACCGGGCATGTTCCAATAGAAAGTTTTGAGCGTCTCGGCTTTTGCAAGCCCCGTTTGTGTTGCCGCCTGTTTCAGAAGTGTGGCATTGGTGAACGCCAAATCGAGTGATTGTGTGACAGAGTTCAAATCCGTGCGACCACCGGTAAAGCCACCGATAAACTGCCCATCGACCGTGATAACAAGCACTGTCGGGAACGTGTTGACCTTGTATTGATTGACCAAAGCCTGATTCTGTTGAATCTGAGCTTTCGTCATTTTGGAAGTATTGCGGGGCAAATCCACCTCCATCAATACAAACTTGTCACGGGCATAGGCATAGAACTCAGGGGTATCGAGTACCATGCGCCTCATGGTCATGCACCAGCCGCACCAGTCCGAGCCGGTGAAATCCAGAACGATGGGTTTCTGTTCTGCTTTTGCTTTTGCTCGGGCTTCTGAGAAATCAGTCAGCCACATATCTGTGGCGTAAGCTGTCGGCATGATAATGGCAGCACTTGCAGCAAGGAGAGTGAGCGCGTTCATAACTATGCATATTCTGTGTTATCTACCGCACCAATGCAAGCAAAAAAACAAGCCGTTTCGCATATTCACGAAACGGCTTGCCTGAAATGGTGTCTGATTTACCGAAATCAGCCGTTGAAGGCCGTCTTGTAAACCTGCAGAACCTCCTCGCGGGTGCAGGGGCGGGGGTTGCCACCGGTGCACACGTCAGCCATAGCAGCATCGGTCAGAGCCTCCAGGTCTTCCTCCTTCACGCCGATTTCGGCCAGAGTCTGGGGGATCTTAACATCGATGGAGAGCTGCTTCACGGCATCGATAGCGGCCTTGCGGTACTCCTCCTGGCTCATGGCGTCTACGCCCTGCACGCCCATGGCGCGGGCGATTTCGCGGAACTTCTCACCGGTGTAGGGCGCATTGTACTCCATGACGTAGGGGAGCAGCACAGCATTGGCAACACCGTGGGGGGTGTTGTAGAAGGCGCTCAGGGGGTGAGCCATACCGTGTACAACGCCGAGGCCAACGTTGGAGAAAGCCATGCCGGTCATGTACTGCCCCAGAGCCATACCTTCGCGACCATCGGGGTCGTTCACTACAGCCTTGCGCAGGTTCTTGGCGATAAGCTCAACTGCCTTGATGTTGAGGGTGTCGGCCAGCTCCCAAGCAGCGAGGGTGGTGTAGCCTTCGATAGCGTGGGTCAGGGCGTCCATACCGGTGGCGGCGGTCAGGCCGGCGGGCATGGAGGACATCATGTCGGGGTCAACAACTGCAACTACGGGGATGTCGTGCGGGTCAACGCACACGAACTTGCGGCGATTGGCCTCGTCGGTAATCACGTAGTTGATGGTGGTCTCGGCTGCGGTACCGGCGGTGGTGGCTACAGCGATAACGGGCACGCACTTGTTCTTGGTGGGAGCCAGGCCCTCGAGGGATACAACATCAGCAAACTCGGGGTTGTTGATGATGATGCCGATGGCCTTTGCGGTATCCTGGGGAGAACCGCCACCGATGGCAATCATGTAATCAGCACCGGCTGCCTTGAAGGCCTCAACACCGGCCTCAACAACAGCGACGCTGGGGTTGGCCTTTACCTTGTCGTAAATCTCGTAAGCACAGCCGGCTGCATCGAGCAGCTCGGTGACTTTGGCAACCACGCCGAAGCGTACCAGGTCGGCATCAGTTACCACAAGAGCCTTGGCAAAACCGCGGTTTTTTACCTCGGTTACAATCTCTTTGATGGCACCGTGGCCATGGTAACTCGTCTCGTTCAGAATAAAGCGTTTTGCGGACATGACACCAATCTACCTTAAAATCAGGCAGATGGCAAGTATCTTTATTGCTTTTATGAAAAAAAGTGCTGCTCTGACGTAAATTCAGGTGGACAAAATGCCGGTCTCAAGGTAACATAGCTGCACGTTCCGCTTCTTAAAACGTTGATTTTTCGTAAAACCTTCACTTCTAAAGAATTAAATCATTATGGCATTTAAAAATTTCCGCAAGCCGACTGACACTGTATCCAAGCCGACTCCCAGCTACAATGATGCTCCGGTGCCTTCTGATTGGCAGGCTCCCGTAGCTCCCGCAGCTGATGTTCCCGCTCAGAACTCTTTCTTCGACCAGACTCCGGTTGCCCCCTCTCCCTTTGACTCGACTACTTCTACTGCCGGTATGGGTATGGCTACACGCAACGTGCTGAACTCCGACGTTGCTGTGGTGGGTATTCTTCGCTTTACCGATGACCTGCTTGTTGATGGTACGGTTGAAGGTGAGATTACCTCTGATGGCGAGCTTACCGTTGGTGCCAATGCTGTCATTCAGGCCGGTCCTCAGACCAAGGTTGCCGTTCGTACCCGCAGCGCCATCATTCAGGGTCGCGTGACCGGTGATATCGTTGTGACTGACCGCGTGGAGCTGACTTCCACTGCAGAGCTTGTCGGCGACGTGACCGCTTCCAAGATTTCCATTCAGGAGGGTGCTGTATTCATCGGCCACTGCATGGTCGGCGTTGCTTCCGCTTCTGCCGTTCAGGCTCCGGCTCCTGCCAAGAAGATTAAGACAGCTAAGACTCCCACAAACAACAACCTGCTCAGCTAATCTGAACAGACTGTTATATGGCCCGGTATAGAACAGAGCCACTTGTTGTTTCGGTTCCTTCCGGGTTATTACCTGAGGGTGAGCGCGATCGTAGGGTCGCGCTCACCTCGTTTTCCGCCAGGCGAGAGCGTGTTGCTGTGCCACAGCGCGAGGTGGTTTGCTATGAATGTGGCGAGCGCACGCAAGTTCCCTCTGCTGCGTTGTCGGCCAATTGTTCTCATTGTCGCACCCACTTGAAGATGACCGATGTCGAGCTCAAGCCCGGTGCTCGCAGGTTGACCGTGCGTACGCTCGGTGATGTGACTGTGCAGGCGGATGCCGTACTATCTCAGCTCTCGATAACCTGTAATAACTGCTATTTGAATGGTCGCGGTTCCGGTGTTTTCCGTTGCTCCGGGGTGATGAAAGTGAGCTGCAACAACCGAATCGAAGGCTCTGTGCAGGCCGGAAAGCTGGAAGTAGAACGTGGGGTTGATTTAATTCTGACTCAGGGAGCTACGGTCGATGAACTGGTTGTCTCCGGGCGGTTGACCGGTCGCCTTGTAGCTCGAGGTTCTGTGATAGTCCGTCGCGGTGGCGAGCTGTACGGTAATTGTTTTTCTCCCTCGTTGGTAGTGGAACAGGGCGGAACGCATCGCGGTGAGTGGCATGAAGTGCAGCCGGACTGAGTTCCTGCCATGGATATCAAGATTTCAGGTGCTGCGCAGAATACCTTGCGCAATATTGATATAACGCTGCCGGCCGGTAAACTTATCGCGCTCATGGGGCCCAGCGGTTCCGGTAAGAGCACCTTGGCTCACGATACTCTTTTTGCGGAATCCCGCCGCCGATTTTTGGATTGTCTGTCGGTCGGAGCCCGGCGTTTGTTGGCTCGCCCGGAAAAGCCTCGTGTGGGGGCTATAGATGGATTACCCCCCGCGCTTTGTTTGGAACAGCATATTCCTCAGGGGCATAGCCGTGCAGTGCTTGGAAGCATTACCGAAACTCTGGATTATCTGCGCATTATCTATGCCGCCATCGGTATACCCCATGACCCTGTCAGCGGAGAGCGCCTGACCCGACTGAGCCCCGATGAGATTGCTTCAACGCTTTGTGGCCTGCCAGAAGGAACTCGACTTACGTTGCTGGCACCGCTCCCGTCCTCTTTCGGGCGCGAACCGGAAAGCGATATTCTGCAATTACGCAAGCTTGGCTATCTGCGAGTGCGAGTGGCCGGCGAAATCCGTGACTTGGATGAGTTGGAAGCAGCTCCGCCGGCGGAGGGAGATGTGTGCGAGTTAGTTGTCGACCGTATTGTAGTGCGCCCCGGTGGTGAATCTCGTGTGGCTGATTCGGTTCAGGTGGCCTTGCGATTGTGGCCGGATGAAGTTCGCGCGCTCGTTCAGCTGAAGGGGGAGGAGGCTCAGTTGCAATGTTTCCACACTCGATATCGCAATGCTGAAACCGGTTTTACTCTGCCGGATTTGACTCCCGGGCTTTTTTCTCACTATTCTCCTCAGGGTGCCTGTACAGAATGTGAAGGGCGTGGTGTGAAAGAGAACGCCCGTGGGGATGCCGTGATATGCCCGGCCTGTAAGGGCATGCGCTTGAATCCTGTTGCTCTGGCTGTTACGCTGCTGTTCGGCTTGCAGGAAATCAATTTGGGTGATTTCTGCAATCTGACGGTTCAGCAGAATAGGGATTTGTTGCCTCAGTTGGCGATTCCTGCTGTATATCAACAGGCATTGCAGACTGCTGTTCTGGAACTTACAAGGCGTTTGGATTGCCTGATTGAGTTAGGACTGGGGTATCTTTCTCTTTCGCGTGCTGCCAATACACTTTCCGGTGGTGAATTGCAGCGAGCCCGACTGGCCGGCCAAATCGGTGGTGGATTATCGGGTGTGCTGTATATTCTGGACGAGCCGACAATCGGTCTGCACCCTGCTGAGACCGAGCGCTTGATATGTGCTCTTAAGCGTTTGCGTGATAAGGGAAATACGATTTTGGTAGTGGAGCATGATCCTCAGCTGTTGGCTGCCGCTGATTGGTTGGTGGAAATGGGCCCCGGTAGTGGACCCGAGGGTGGGTTCGTGCTGGCTGAGGGAACATACAGCGATTTTCTGCAGAATGAGAACTCGCCTACTGCCGCTTGGTTGACCGGGCGTCAGCGGTACACTGAAACCGATCCGATTGAGTTAAAAGTCACGAAATGGGCAGAGTTGAGGCATGCCAAGGCTCGTAATTTGAAAGATGTGACTTTGCGTCTGCCGTTGGGGGCGTTCACCTGTATGAGTGGCCCCGGTGGTTCCGGTAAGAGTACTTTGGTGCATGAGTGCCTGTTGCCTGCGCTCAAAGCCGGTAAGGTTAAGGGGGCAGAGGGGATTGCGCGTGCCGTGCTGTTGGATCAGAGCCCTCTGGGCAGTTCGCCTCGTTCTACACCTGCCACGGCAACGGGCTTGCTTGATGTTCTGCGCCCGCTTTATGCCTCACTGCCCTTATCGCGTCAGAGAGGTTATACGGCCGGCCGTTTCTCCCTAAATACGCGTGGTGGCCGTTGCGAGCGCTGCGGCGGTACCGGTCAGTTGCAGGTGGATATGAACTTCCTGGCCGACCTCTATACCCCTTGCGATGCATGTCATGGTGCCCGCTATAATCGCGAGACTCTCGAGGTGACATGGCGCGCCAAATCCATCGCTCAGGCTTTGGCTCAGACGGTAGATGAAGCGCTGGAGTTTTTTGCGCCCATACCTGCGGCTGCGGGTATACTGCAGGCCATGCACGATATCGGTTTGGGCTATCTGCCGCTGGACCGCTCCGTGACCACGCTTTCCGGTGGTGAAGCTCAGCGCGTTAAGATTGCCACCTATTTGGCCAAAGCTGCTCCTAAGAGAGGCCGGCGCGATGGTGAACGCTTGTTGTTTGTGCTGGATGAGCCCTCCACCGGCTTGCATTTCCGTGAGGTGGATATGCTGCTGAGAGCTCTGTTCCGTTTACGCTCTGCGGGGCATACGGTGTTATGCATCGAGCACCATCAGGGGATTTTGGCAAGGGCTGATTACCTTATTGAGCTCGGCCCCGGAGCCGGAGCCGAGGGCGGCCGAATTGTATACGAGGGTGAGCCGAATATTAACGCCACATGCTGACGTAGATACGCCCGTCCGGGCGGTGGTGCAGAATGACTGCGTGTAGTGAGGGATTTGAGGGCAGGGTGTAGCCAACAACATCATTTGTCTGAATATCGGGGCAATGTTCGCGGAAGAAGTCGACGTGGTGCTCGCACTCAGAGTATTTCATGTCCAACTCCGGTTGCCAGGTATCGGGAATGGTGTCTTTGAGCTTACCGAGTACGGTCCAGTGGTGTTCCTGTAATCCACCGAAATCAAAATCGGTGGATTCAATATCAACGCTATCCAATTCATCCAGTCGGTAGGGGAGCAGGTAGTCGCGCAATATTGCCAAGAGCGCTAAGACTATGTAGCCGAGTACGAGAAGTCTAACAATTTTGAAGACTTTCTTCATTGTGCTGCGAGGCGTAAAATAAGAACCGGTTCTTTTGTCGCTTGTACCGGGAACCTTATATCACCCGGGAAAAGCAAGTAGTGACGCCCTTCACGAGGCAGGCTGAAGGTAGCAAACTTTCGCATATCATCGCGCGTGGTGGGCAGCGGTTGCTCTTCGAGTACGTTTCCGGCTGCATCTGTCAGCTTGACCATGATAGCCGCATTCATACGGGGATGTAAATCCAACATCAGGCGTTGTCGGTCAGGGGGGAGCCCATTCTGCTCATACCAGCGGGCAGCAAGCGCGCGATAACGATTGCTGACGTCGGTTGCTGCAATCGGATTGCGGCGCATGTTGCCTACAGGGAAAATCCTGTTACCTTCCGGGTGCTGAGCCACAATCCGCTGGTAGGGGTGCTGTGGGTTGAGCATGCCTATGTTTTCCATCACCCACCCGGTGTTGAAGTCCTTCTCGTTGAACTCAATCATGTGCCATTCTCCGTCCAGCCATACCTCGGGCCATGTGTGGTTGCCACGTATGTGGTTCCATGTCATGATGCCGACGGCTCGAGCCGGTATGCCGATGGAACGATAGGCACAGACCATAAGAATGGTTTGTCCGGTGCATGAAATCTTCTTTTCCGCCAGGGCTTCCAGCGCATTCATATCCTGCTTGCGTCGCTCGGCGGAGTAGTAGGTGCCTGTGAGATTGGTCATGTTGGCTGCGATGTGCAGAACAGCCTCGCGAGCTGAGGTGCAGTGTTTGACAGCCGGTTGAAATATGTCAGCGACCTGCTGACGCCAGTCGCAGGAATCTTCGCACAGTACCCGGTCATTATCCAGATAGTGCTTGCGTATGTCCTCCGGTATATCCTGCTGCCACTGTGCCCATGCAGAGCAGATGAGCGTGCAAGCAGTAGCTAGCGATAGAATGAATCTCATTTCTGTACGGAACCGTAGAGCGTAAAGCCTGTGCATTCGTCAATGCGAACAGGCACAATGCTGCCGACCTCTGCCGTGCCACCCTCAATGATAACCGGCTTGTTCTGCGAGGTTCGACCCTGCAGGCGGTCAGGATTGTTCTTGCTGGGGCCTTCCACCAGAATGCTTTGCCGGGTACCTACCAGTGCCATGTTGCGAGCTGTGGCAATGCGGTTCACACACTCCAGCAAATCGTGGTTTCGTTCTTCTTTGACGCGCAGGCAAATCTGGTTCTCCATAGCTGCAGCAGGGGTGTCGCGACGGGGTGAGTACTGGAAGATGAAGGCATTGTCGAACTGAACTCGCTCAACGGCTGCTTTGGTCTGCAGGTAGTCTTCATCCGTTTCGCCGGGGAAGCCCACAATGATGTCGGTGGTGATGGCCAAGTCCGGGCGCGCCTCTCGCATGGCCTCACAGAGCTGCAGGTACTTCTCGTTCTTGTAGGGGCGCAGCATGAGCTTAAGAATGCGGTCGCTGCCGCTCTGCATCGGGAAGTGAATGTGGCTGCACAGCTTGGGCAGGTAGGTGTAGGCATTCACCAAGTCCTGACGGAAACCGATTGGGTGGGGGGAGGTAAAGCGAATGCGCTCCAGTCCGTCAATTTCGTGCAGAGCTTCCAGCAGTCGCACGAAAGCACCACGGCCGTTCACTACGGGTTCATCTTTGCCGTAGCGGTTGACAATCTGACCGAGCAGGGTGATTTCCTTCACTCCACGCTCAACCAGTTCGCGAGCCTCGGTGAGGATGTCCTCCTGCGGGCGGCTGCATTCGCTGCCACGTGTGCTGGGAACAATGCAGTAGGAGCATTTCATGTCGCAGCCCTGCATGATGGAGACGAATGCCGTGCAATTGCCGGCCTGCGGCATGTGGTCTTTGATGGCATTCTGGAATCCCTCTTCATGTTCCACGGCACAGATGTGTGCGCCACGACGAATCGGCTCCGTGATATTCTGCCCCAGACGACTGCGCAGCAGACGATTACAGTGCTTGTAGACGTTGTGATATTGGCGGGTGCCGCAAACTAAGTCGAGTCGAGGCAGGTCACGGAAAAGGCTCTTTTGGCGGCTTTGGCACATGCAGCCCATGAAGCCGTATACTACCCACGGTTTTGCTGTGGGACGAGCACAGAGCAGCCCCATTTTGCCCAGTGCTTTCAGCTCTGCTTTTTCACGCACAGAGCAGGTATTGATGAGAATGACATCGGCCTGCGCTTCATCTTTCGTTATCTCATAACCACCTGCCAGAAACATGCTCAGCACCTGTTCGCTGTCACGTTCGTTCATCTGGCAACCATAGGTTTTTATCAGTACACTCGGCATTGCTAGGTAAATTGTGTGCTTGCGCGCGTGAGTGTATCAGTTTATGCCCCGGATTGCAAGACTTTTCGGGAAAAGTGGAGCTTTTGAGCCACTATGCCCCTCTATTGACTTGCGACATCCCGAATAATATGTTAAAGTACCTGATAAGAGATTATCATGGGTAAGTTATTCCGGAAAAATGTTCGTATGCTGATGGCAATAGCTCTCGGGCTGTTGTCGCACCAGCTGTTCGGGCATGAATACCCCGATTATGGTATTCCCGACGAACTGGAACCTATCATCTTTCCTCCCGCTCCGGAGCCACCCATACGCTACAGAGATCCCGCTGTGGCTATGATGTCTCGCTATAACAAGCCTGTCGATATCGAGATTTTGCCGAGTTGGGAGCTGACCGAGCAGCAACTCTATACAGCTCAATTGCCACCGTACGGTATCATAAAAGGAGGGAGGGTGCGCTATGTTTACCCCGAGGATGAGGAGCCAACACTCGACCAGCTGGCCGATGGCTCAGCACTTACTCCTCGACAGCGAAAATTGATGCGACGAGCTCGTCGCGAGGCCCTGCGCTCAGCTGCTTGGCGTGCCAAGGTTGAGGCCGACCGTTATAACCGTGAGCATGCTGATATTCTGTCTGCTATGGACAGAAAGGGGCGTCACATCGTAATCACGCTCAGTACTCAGAGTGGGTGTTTTATGGATGGCGATATGGTGCTGCGCCGTTTTCGTGTGTGTACCGGTAAAAAGTCAACACCCACTCCTAAGGGGCATTTCCATGTGATGGAAAAACATAAAGATCACAGATCCAATCTGTACCATAGTGCTATGCCTTATTTCCTGCGCCTGACTCTTGATGGTGTGGGATTGCACCAAGGGCCTGTTCGTTCCCGTCCGTCATCTCATGGTTGTATACGTATGAGCCGTGAGGATGCCCGCTTTCTGTTCGACAATGCTGTGGTAGGAACTGCCGTTTTTGTAACGGACTGATAGTGTCGGTGATTTACTCTTCACCGATAATTTCCCTTAATCTTGTTTCCGCTTCGCTGGGTATCTGTATTCTGTTTTCTTTTGTAGACGTGGTTGGAGTACCGATAACGAGGGATGAAATGCTGAGGAGCTCTGAGCCCGCTTCATCCAGAAAAATGATCTCAGTTTTCTTTCCGGGGTAGACGGTAAGGTAGCTCTCATTCAATATCGGCTGTGCCTGACTGAGAATACGACAAAGCTCAGTTTTATGCTCGGCAGACAAGGTAACTCGGTTGTCTGTTGTGTTCTGTGCTTCGTAAATCAAATCCCGAACATGAACTTGTATACTGCTGCAATCGTTTGCCGCCTGACGAACTTTTTCGGTGAACTCACGATTTTGTTGGGCTGCATTATCGGGGAGTTTCGGCCCTTTCCAATGAGGTTCCGTTTGGGCTGTTGTTTTTGTTAAAATTGGTTCTGCTGTTGTGCCGTCAGCCTTGTTTGTATTTCTGATAAAGCGTTGATGTGCCGGGTGATGGAGGTATCGCTCGAACCACTCATCGGGCAGGGCGACCTCGGCATTCACGCCGTCTCGGGCTGTGGAAAGCCGCAGTAAGCCCTCATCCATATCAATGTATGTCAGCTCTTTGCCATCGGCATCTTTCAATACCAATCGGTCAAGAATATAAAAGAAAGGAACAACGACGGTAGGACTCACTGTCTCTATGATCAGATTGCCGTCTTTGTCTGTTACCACCTGAGAAAGGAAAGTCGGATTGTAGTTCTCGATGGGAATGGCCGGTATAGGCTGAGCATGACTCAGTATGTCCTTTAATTCGGCAAACTCCTTTTTGCTGAGTTTGACCGGGGGAACTTCCGGAGCTTCTGCGCCCGTACAGCAGCAATCGCCACGCACTCGCTTGAACTCGGCACTTGCAGCTTGTGCTACGTATTGGGTGAACTCGGCATGTTTTTTCAGCAAGCTACTGCAGTGCTCAGCGTGCTCTTTTGTACGGCGTTCAGCATTCCTTGCTACGCAAAGATTTTCCAATTCTTCACGTTCACTGACACAACTTGTCGGCAATAGCGAGGAAAGCGCGAGAAGTATGAGAATAATGCGGCGGTTCATATCGTTGGCGGTTGGGTTAGAAATTTCGGAGGATCGAATTCAACAGAGCTTTTTCTTTGCTCGGTAGCAAGATGCGTGTGTGTTGGTTGTAGAAGTCGGGGGTGCCGATATCGAGCGTGTCTATTGTCAGGATTTTTCGTCCGTCAGCATCAAGAAAACTGATAACAATCTTCGAGCCGGGGTGGATGTAGAGGTCGGCCTTGTGTAGTAGCGGTTCAGCTTTGGCCAGGATGCGACAGATTTCTGCCTTTTGGCTTTCTGGTAGGATAACCGGGGTGTCAGATTCGCTTTTCTTATAGAATTGGATTTTGAGTACACTCACTTGCTCGCATTCCGCGGTCGCTTGTCGGAGTTTCTCTACCAGCTTACGATTGGCCTGAACCTCTTTTTTGGTCAGCAGTTTTGCGGATTGCTTTTGTCTGCCGATCGGGGCAACTATGTCTGCTGCTTCGACGTTGATAAAAGCGCAGAAAACGGAGGTAAGGAGAAGAAGGGGGAGCAGAATCGATTTCATGGGAAAGGCGTCGTTTTTGTCAGTTCCATTTCAGTATTTCGAACAGTCGTTTTTCATCTGCCGCGTTCAGCCATATTTGGGTGGAGTGGGTCAGAGTGTGAGGATTGCCGAAATCATAGATACTCAAGGTCATGAGTTCGTTTCCTTCTGCTGTAGTGAAGCGAATAGCCCGCCACTCCCCCCATGTGATGTTGCATAGATGGCAGTACCGCACCGGTTGTACTCGGTTGAGGATTTCGCATAGTTCGGCTTTATCCTGTGCACTTAGTGGCGAGCCATCGTACGGTCCTCCTTCGACCATTATTTGAGCACATTCCTGCACTGCTTGGCGAACACGCGCAGCAAACTCCTTATTCTCCTGAGCCACTGCTGCCGGCAGTGGCCTTGACATAACCTCGCTGTCGGCCGGGGCAGCGGCACAGAAAGCGGAGGGAATAAGAAGCAGGGCGAGCAGGGCCGATTTCATAGCGGGGACAGTTGGTTATTGTTCGTAAATCGTTGGATCCGGTATGCCGGCCACCGCAAATGCTTCCCGGCGTTCGCGGCAGGTAGCGCATTGACCACAGTGCAAGTCGCGTCCGCAGTAGCAGGAGTAAGTGTGGGAAAAGTCTACCCCCAGCTCAGCGCCGATGGCTGTAATCTCCCCCTTGTTGTTCGAGATAAAGGGGCGCAGAATCTGCAGGTTGGCGTAAGTACCCAGCGAGATAGCACTGGCCATGGCTGCCATAAAGTCCTCACGACAATCCGGGTAGAGAGCATGGTCACCACCATGTGCTGCAATCACAATCCCTTCAGCACCATTGCTCTCAGCTATGCCGGCGGCGATGGCCAAGAAAATGCCATTGCGGAACGGAACAACGGTCTGCTTCAGGTTCTCCTCGGCGTAGTCGGCAGTGGGTATAGCTTCCGCTCCGCTGAGGAGAGCGCTCTGCAGATGGGCGGAGATGGCGCAGATGTTGATTTCGTGATAGGGAATTCCCAATTGCTCTGCCTGATAGCGTGCGCAGGCCAGCTCGTGGGCTGCGTGATTGCTGCCGTAGTCAAAGGAAAGGGCACACACCACCTCGTGGTGGCGGTGTGCCCAGTAAAGTGCGGTGGTGGAATCCAACCCGCCGGAGAGTAGGACTGCTACTTTCATGCGGGGCGGTTCTCAGGCTTGTGCTCGGCGGTGCAGGTGAGCTGAATACCGCCACGAGCACCGAACTTGCCTACAACCTTCATCCATGCCGGGTCAACAGCAGCTACGAGGTCATCCAGAATACGGTTGACCACCTGCTCATTGAACGCTGCATAATTGCGGAAGGAAACGAGGTAGTACTTCAGGCTCTTTGTCTCCACCACTTTTGCAGCAGGGGTGTAGGTGATGGTGAGTTCACAGCTGTCCGGCTGCCCCGTTACGGGGCAGAGGGATGAGAATTCGTGCGTGGTGAGTGTTACCACGTAGGGGCGCTGCGGGCTGCGGTTGGGGAATGCTTCCAGCTTAGCGTCCTCGGGGCTGCTGAAGAACTCGGTGTGTTTGCCGAGCAGGGAAAGGTCTTTGTTATCCATGATTGATTATGCTTTGGTGAGTTTGTAACCGTCTTTGCCATCCTTCATTGCCCAGCCGAGTTCCGCGAGCTTGCCACGAAGGGCGTCGGCAGTAGCCCAATCTTTTGCCAGACGTGCAGCCCAACGTTCATCGGCAATAGCCTTGATGTCTTCCGGTACTTCGATGTCGGCATCGGGGTCGGGCAGCTGCAGACCGAGGGCCTCCATAATGAAGCGGAAGGCCTGCCATACGTTGGTGGCGGTAGCGGCATCCATCTCTGCAGGCTTGATACCCTTGATAGCGCTGAATACGTGGCCGAGAGCCTCCGGGCCGTTCAGGTCGTCCTCCAAGCTGTCCCAAGCCGGCTGGAATGCGCCGAGAGCAGGGGTTTTCTTGACGAGGTCGCGGTAAGTGGGCTCCTTGGCACCACTGGCCTTGGCGAGCTCTTTGTCAAAGCGGCCGAGTTTGTTGAGGGCGCTGGTGGCATCCTTCATTCCGCTGAGGGTGAAATTGAGCGGGCGGCGATAGTAGGCACCGGCCAGAACGTAGCGCAGAGCAGCAGGGGTATAGCCCATTTCCTGCAACTGGTCGAGGGTGTACATGTTGCCGAGGCTCTTGCTCATCTTGGCGCCGTCTACCAACAGGTGGGTGACGTGGAACCAATGACGGGCAAACTCACCACCGCAGGCGCAGCGGCTCTGGGCAATCTCATTTTCGTGGTGGGGGAACACCAAATCCACGCCACCGGAGTGCAGGTCAAAGGTATCGCCCAAGTACTTGTGGCTCATGGCCGAGCATTCCAAATGCCAGCCGGGGCGACCTTCACCCCAGGGGGAGGGCCAGAAGTTCGGGCCATCCTCTGGGCGACGCGCTTTCCAGAGCACGAAGTCAGCTACGCTGTCTTTTTCGTACTCATCTGTATCGGCGCGAGAGTTGGCTGTTTTGCCGAGGTCGAGTTCCTGGCGGTCGAGGTGAGCCAGACGACCGTAGTCGGCATAGGAGGAAATGCGGAAGTAGACGGAACCGTCATCGCTCTGGTAGGCGTGGTTGGCATCGATGAGTTTCTGCACGATATCGAGCTGTTCCTTAATGTGCCCCACAGCGCTGGGCTCGACGTGGGGAGCCAAGCAATTGAGGGCCTTGCAGTCATCGTGGAACTTGGCAGTCCATTTGGCGGTGTACTCGCCGAGCGGCATTCCCTGAGCCTGTGAGTTGCGAATGGTTTTATCATCAACGTCTGTCAGGTTACGCACGTGCTTGGTGCGCAGACCACCCAATTCTACCACACGACGGAAGACATCCTGTACGACGAAGGTTCGGAAATTACCGATATGAGCTGCAGCGTACACGGTCGGACCGCAACAGTAGAAGCGCAGCTGTTTGCCGTCTTCTGCCTTCACCGGCTTCATAGCCCCCGACTGTGTATCATATAAGTTTAACATAACACAGCTAGTATGCCCCCGCACGCGCGCGTTGTCAAGGCTGCAGCCCGTCAGCTGCCCACAAAAAAGCGCAGATGTTACAGTGAACATCTGCGCTTTGTCTGAATATATCTGCAGCCTATTACTTGGTGCCGTAACGTGCTGTTGAACCGAGCTGTTCTTCAATTCGCAGCAACTGGTTGTACTTGGCCAAGCGGTCGGCGCGGGAGAGTGAACCGGTCTTAATCTGCCCGGCATTGGTGGCTACAGCGAGGTCGGCAATGAAGGAGTCCTCTGTCTCACCACTGCGGTGCGAAATGACGGCCGTATAGGCATTGGTTGTTGCAAGGCGCACGGCTTCAAAGGTTTCACTCAGTGAACCGATTTGATTAAGCTTCACCAGAATTGAATTGGCGACGCCTGTCTCAATCCCCTTGCGCAGGAAGTCAACATTGGTTACGAAGAGGTCATCACCCACCAGCTGGCAACGGTTGCCGATACTGTCGGTGAGCAGTTTCCAGCCGTCCCAGTCGTTTTCTGCGCAGCCGTCCTCGATGGAGACGATGGGGTATCGCTCAATCAGACCCTTGTAGTAGTCCGTCAGCTCGGCTGCGGTAAGTCGGTCGCCACTGCTCTTTTTGAAGACGTAGAGCCCGCTTTCTGCATCATAGAACTCGGAGCTGGCGACGTCCAGTGCCAGACTGACATCCTTGCCGGGGGTGTAGCCGGCATTCTCGATAGCAGTCATGATGACATCCAACGCTGCGTCTGCACTCTTCAGGTTCGGGGCATAGCCACCCTCATCGCCTACGGCGGTGCTCAGCCCCATCTTGCGCAGAACTGCTGCCAGCGAGTGGAATACTTCGGCACCGCATCGCAGTGCTTCACGGAATGTCGGTAAGCCCTTAGGTACAATCATGAACTCCTGGAAATCAATCGGTGCATCTGAGTGCGCACCGGCGTTCAGTACGTTCATCATCGGTACCGGTAAGATGTGGGCATTCGGGCCACCGAGGTAGCGATAAAGGGGCTGACCGGTTGCCTGTGCCGCAGCGCGGGCTGTCGCAAGCGAAATGGCCAGTATGGCGTTTGCTCCCACTCGTGACTTGTTGGGGGTGCCATCTACTTCGCGCATACGATTGTCGATAGCTATTTGCTCGGTGGCATTCATTCCAATCAGGGCAGGAGCCAATTCCTCATTGGCGTGAGCTACTGCCTGCTGTACTCCCTTACCGCGGTAGCGGTTCTTTTCTCCATCACGCAGTTCGCATGCTTCGTGCTCACCGGTGGATGCACCACTGGGGACTGATGCCACCCCGATGATGCCGTTGTTGAGCAGAACTTCTGCTTCTACTGTCGGGTTGCCACGGGAATCCAGTATCTCCCGTGCGCGGATTTGTGTGATTATTGCATTCATAAAATTAGATGCGGCTAACTTTCTGACGGCAGTATAGCAGCTGCTTGAATAAAAAGCAAGCGCAAAAGTGAGTTATTGCTAACTTTTTTGCGCTTGCTACAGAAAACCGTGTTTCAGGCGACTTTAGCAGTTATACATCTTAGTGTAGTACTCGTCTGCCATGCGGTCGGAATTGAAAGCCGGGGAGATATCTTCCATCGCATTGAAAACGATATCGTTCCAGGCGTCTCTATCATCGTAATAAAGGGGTAATACCTTGGATTCGAGGATGTTGTAGAAGTGGTCGCGATCAGAGCGGTCGCGTGCTTCTGCAGAGAGGCCGGCCTTTGCTTCGGGAATCATGAAGCAATTCTGACCGTCTCGTGCGAACTCACGTACCCAGCCGTCATTGGTGGAGATGGTGATGGAGCCGTTCATGGCAGCAGACATGCCGGAGGTACCCGAGGCTTCGCGAGTCACAACCGGGTTGTTGAGCCAGATGTCGGAGCCGTTCTTGAGCAGGCGACTGAGGGCAAGCTCGTAGCCGGTCAGAACTGCGCAACGGGGATATTTCTCACTGAGCTTGTTGAGCTTATTGAAGATGTCAACCGCGGTGAAGTCAGTGGGGTAGGGTTTGCCTGCCCAAATCATCTGCACGGGGCGATTGGTGCGCTGTAACATGCGCTCGAACATGACCGGGTTATCGGTGATGAGAGCAGGGCGCTTGTAGGCTGCAAAACGACGGGCCCAGACGATGGTAAGGGTATCCTGATCGAAAAGGTGGCCGGTCTGCTCACCCACCATGCGGAAGAGGTCTTTCTTGAGTGCGCGCTTGCGTGCCATGAAGGCTCGCTTGTCGCGTGCGGCGAAGGCTTCTGCCAGCTCGGCATCCTGCCAGTAGGACAGGTTCTGAGCGTTTGTCACGTGGGTGATGGGGCAGATATCGCTGTAGCCCTGCCACATCTGGCGGGAGACCTCACCATGCAGCTCGCTCACGCCGTTTGCCATGTGGGAAAGGCGGAGTGCAGCCAGCGTATAATTGAAGGTCTGCTCGTTCGGGTCGAGCTTGAGCATGCTGCGAACTTGATCCAGGGACAGGCCGTCGAAGAAGGAGAAATTGGCCATGAGGTTGATGTCCATTTTCTCGTTACCTGCCTCTTCGGGGGTGTGGGTGGTGAAGACGAAGCGCTTGCGCACCTCTTCCACATTACCGCCATTGCGAGCCAGCATGTTGAAGGCAGCGCCGATGGCGTGAGCCTCGTTCATGTGGTAAATCTCGGGCTCCACGCCGAGCTCTTCAAAGAGGCGAGCGCCACCCTGACCCAGTACGATGTACTGCGAGATGCGAGTCATGGGGTTGCTGTCGTAGAGTCGCTGAGTGATGGAGCGGCTCACAGCATCGTTCTCGGGCAAATCTGTGGTCAGGAAGAACATGGGGGCGGTGTCGAAGACCTCCGGGCGCAGGTAATAGGCCTTGACCCACACAGGGGAATTGCAGATGTGAATGAGGAACTTGATGTTGTGGTCCTCAAGGAAGGCGTAGTCCTTCTTGCGGTACTGCACAGCCATGGAGCCGTCTTCCGCACGAATCTGGTTGTAATAGCCGTAGGACCAGAGTATACCTACGCCTACCATGTTCTGGCGCAGGGCGCCGGCCGAGCGCATGTGAGAGCCGGCCAGGTAACCAAGACCGCCGGAATAAATTTTGAAAACATTATCAATAGCATACTCCATGCAGAAGTAGGCCACAGACTTACTGTACTTAGGGTCAATCTCGTACGGGTGGGCGTACTGAGCCGGTAAAAAAGAGGATGTGCTCATCTTTTGCTTGTAATCTTTAATCTCGTTTCTCCGGGAACGTTTGCGATAACAATGTCGCAACCGCGTTCCACGATATTATTTTATACACTAACACCTGATACCAGAAAAGAAAAAAATGCGCCATGATGAAACACGGGCGCATTTTCTGAAAAAACGGGAGATTGTGGGTGGATTATTGCAGTTTTTCCACGAGTTCGGCGGCTACTTTCACGCACTGCTGGCAGGCAACACGCGGGGTGCCTCCTTTCAAATCGCAGCACTTCCATGCGCCGTTCATCTCGGTGAAGGCGGTTTTCAGTTCCTCTGCCTTGGCAGGTGCTACCTGAATAGCCCCGTAGAGAGCACCACACATACCCTCAGGCGCACGACCGCCACCACAGGTTTTCATGGCCTCTGTCAGGTCCTCTCTGCCGAATGCTGCACAGACTGTTTGGGCGCAGTTGTACATAAACGGCGGTTCTCGGAAAGTAGAAAGTGCTTTTTCTGCAGTTGTCATAATTTATTGGTGGTGTTAAATCTTATTTCAGATAAGGTGTCCCATACGCTCACGCTTGGTATCGAGGTAGTGCTTGTTATCCTCATGAGCGGGAATGCTGATGGGCATTTGCTCCTCAATGGTGAGACCGTGACCGGAAAGGCCTACAATCTTGCGGGGGTTGTTGGTGAGCAGTCGGAGCTTGCGTACGCCGAGGTCGCGCAGAATCTGGGCACCTACGCCGTAATCGCGCAAATCAGGAGCAAAGCCGAGCTCTATGTTGGCATCCACAGTATCGAGCCCTTGTTCCTGCAGTTTGTATGCATGGAGCTTGGCAGACAGGCCAATGCCACGCCCCTCCTGTCGCAGGTAAAGAATGACACCGCCTTCCTCTGCTACACGGCGCATGGCGGTGTGCAGCTGGCTGCCGCAGTCACAGCGGCGACTGGCAAATACATCGCCTGTCAGGCATTCGCTGTGTACACGGCAGAGCACCGGTTTTTCCGGGTCGATTTCGCCATGAACGAGTGCGAGGTGGGTCTGGCCGTCTACCTTGGAGTGGTAGGAGTGGCACATGAAATCGCCGAAGTCGGTGGGAAGCTTTACAACTTCTTCTTTGACAATCAGTTTCTCAGTATGTTGGCGGTGCTCGATAATCTGAGCAAGCGAGCAGGCTTTCAGACCATACTTTTTCTGGAACGACCCCAGTTCACCCAGGCGAGCCATGGTGCCGTCCTCCTTCATGATTTCGCAGCATACGCCCACGGGCTCCATGCCGGCAATACGCAGCAAATCTACAGTACCCTCGGTATGGCCGGCACGGCGAATCACGCCACCCTCGATAGCTCGCAGCGGGAAACAGTGGCCGGGTTGCACGAAATCATCGAGTGTGGCTTTCGGGTCGGCCAGCTTCATGGTGGTGATGGAGCGCTCGAAGGCGCTGATACCGGTTGTTGTGCCTTCGCGAGCATCGACACTCACGGTGAAAGCGGTGTGATGCTTTTCGGTATTGTGCTGTGCCTGCATGGGGATTCCCAGAGCATCCACTCGTTCCGGTGCCATGGGCACACAGATGAGACCACGGGCGTGCGTGGCCATGAAATTGATGTTCTGCGGGGTGGCAAACTGGCCTGCACACACGAGGTCAGCCTCGTTTTCACGGTGCGGGTCATCTGTCATGAGAATCAGCTTGCCCATGCGCAGGTCGCAGAGTACTTCTTCGAGAGGGTGGTAAATGATGGGGTCAGTGCCATCTGCCACGGGCACCTGAACAGCTGCTACAGCCGGTTCGGGGGCAGGGGCGGGCTCTGCTTGCTGCTGCACGGGCTCGCCACTGACTGCGGCATCGCACTCGCAGATGAAGCTGTTGATATCAAATACGCCGTTTTTGGAAGAAAACTCTACGTTTTTCATGTCGTAAGTGGTTTGAAAAGCAGACCGGCGGCTCACTTCAGGATTGCGGCGTGAGCCGTCGGTCTTTAGCTGATACTTGCTGTTTGGGAATAAGGATTTACTTGTTCATTTTTGCCCACGAGTCACGCAGGCCCACAGAACGGTTGAACACCGGGTGCTCAGGACTGTGATCGTAGCGATCGGCCACAAAGTAACCGGTGCGTTCAAACTGGCACAGGAACTCGGCCGGTGCTTCTGCCAGAGCAGGCTCCACAACGGCATCCTTCAGCACTGTCAGGGAGTCGGCATTCAGAGATGCCAAGAAGCCTTCAGGGTTGTAGTCCGGAGCCTCGTCCTTGAACAATCTGTCGTACAGGCGCACTTCTGCCTTCACGCCATATTTTGCGGATACCCAGTGAATAGCACCCTTGCAGCGAATGCCCTCGGGAGGATTGGCCCCGATGGTGCCGGGAAGCACCTCGGCATGTACCTCGGTCACATTGCCCTCGGCATCTGCCACATAGTCGGTGCATACCACGCAGTAGCCACCACGCAGGCGTACGCAGGCACCGGGGCTCATGCGCTTGTATTTCTTGGGCGGCTCAACCATGAAGTCGTCCTGCTCAATCCAGACTTCCTTCGTAAGGGTAAGCTTACGGTTGCCCAGCTCGGGTTTCTCGGGGTTGATGACAACCTCTACCTCCTCCTCATGGTCATCGGGAAGGTTAGTCAGCACGAGCTTGAGCGGCTTAAGTACAGCCATGCGACGCTCGGCATTGGTGTTCAGCTCAGCTCGAACGGCATTCTCCAGACGAGCTACATCGGTGTTGCCATTGAACTTGGTAATACCTACGCCTTCGCAGAAATCCACGATAGCCGGGGCAGGGTAGCCACGGCGGCGCATACCGCAGATAGTGGGCATGCGAGGGTCGTCCCAGCCGGCTACATAACCTTCTTCCACCATCTGGCGCAGCTTACGCTTGCTCATGACGGTGTAGGTGATGTTCAGGCGAGAGAACTCGCGCTGCTGCGGACGTGAGCCGGCAGGAATCGGGCAATTCTCGATTACCCAGTCATAGAGCGGGCGGTGGTTCTCGAACTCGAGCGTGCAGAGCGAGTGCGTGATGTATTCGTAAGCATCCTCCAGCGGGTGGGCAAAGTCATACATCGGGTAGATGCACCAGGAATTGCCCGTGTTGTGGTGGTGGTCGTAAGAAATGCGGTAAATAACAGGGTCGCGCATGTTCATGTTGCTGCTGGCCATGTCGATTTTTGCGCGCAGCACTGCACCACCTTCCGGGAACTTACCGGCCTTCATGGCCTCGAACTGTGCAAGGTTTTCCTCAACCGAGCGATCGCGGTAGGGGGAATGAGTGCCGGGCGTGGTCAGGTTGCCACGCTGCTGGCGCATCGTCTCGCGGTCCTGCTCATCAACATAGGCAAGGCCGTTCTTAATGAGGTGCACAGCGCACTCATAGTAGAAATCAAAAATGTCGGATGCCCAGTACAGGTGGTCACCCCAATCGAACCCAAGCCACTTGATGTCCTCCTGAATGGAGTTGACGAACTCGACATCTTCCTTGCAGGGGTTGGTGTCATCAAAACGAAGGTGGCAAACGGCACCGCGTTGTGCATATTCTTTTGCTACACCGAAATCCAGACAGATAGCTTTCGCGTGACCGATGTGCAGGTAGCCGTTCGGCTCCGGGGGAAAGCGTGTAATGGGTGTTTTGCAGTGACCTTCTGCAAGGTCGCTTGCAATCCACTCGCGGATAAAATCCTTTTTGGTGGTATTTTCCTCGTTCGTCATGCGCGCGATTCTACCGCTATCCGTTGCTGAAAGCAAGCTCATTCCGCCGGCTGACGCATTTTTAACGGCATAAATGCAGCGCATCAGTTATATGTGACCGTCACATTTGTACCGGGCGCAATGAAAAACTGTGTCGGAAAGTCCGTAATACCGGGCACGACGATGTAGGCTCGGGCGGTCTGTATTGCCGCACTGAAACCGAGTAGCTTTCCGTCAGCATCGCGATTCATGTCGGTAATTCTCATGAGGTCGATGATGATGTCGGTCTTGAACTGGTTCAGAACAGATGTCTCCTCGCAGTAAAAGGTGATATTACTCAAATCCTTGCCGCCTTGTTTCCAGTGATTATCGGTAGATGTTGATGTACGAGTCTCGGTCTGTACACCGGAGTTGTAAGGATAGGCGGTAATCGTGCAGGATGTTATAACACCAGTCGAACTGCAATTGAAACGGAGGTTGAACTTATTTCCGGAATCATCCTTGAACGTCGAAAGCTCAACGGTACAACTCCCGGCAGACGTGTTTGCCGGGTTGAACAGGGAACCGATGGCGGCTTCTGCTGCGGGTACTCCATCGTTGGAACCACCACCTCCCCCGCATGAATTGAGGGTAAAGGCGCTGATGAGCGATATAGCCAAGGCTGAGGCAGTGTGGCGGGTGAGTTTCATGATGAGAGAGAGGTGTAAGCTATGTTATTCTGCCCGGAACCCTTTGCGGGTCGTGACGATGATGAAGATGATGCCGATACAGACGCTCAGGGTACCGTAAAGCAGGAATGTTTCGGTGGAGGCCGGGCTGTCAACGATGCTGGTGAGGTAGATGACCAAGAAGTTGCCGAGAGTGCTGGTAAGGAACCAGAAGCTCGAAACGATACTCTTCAGTTTGTCGCCTGCGGCTGTATAGGCATACTCCAAGCCGGTGGTGCTCACCAGAATTTCAGCAACGGTAATGACAAAATAGGGGATAACCTGCCAGAGGATGCTGAGCTGTTCGCCAGCTTCCAGGCGGGTCTGCAGCCAAGCCACAATGCCGTAAGAACCACCGGCCAGAACGATGCCGATACCCATTCGCTTGAGCGGCTGGCTCCACTTACCGATGTAAGGATATACCAGCAGCGTGACAATGGGAACCAGCGTCATCACAAAGGCAGGGTTGATACTCTGCATTTCCTCCGCGCCGAAGTAGAAATTGACACCGAACACGCTGAACTGAATCTCCTTCATGGTTTGTCCCTGCAGAATCCAGCTGGTTGAGGTCTGGTCAAAAAGACTCCAGAAGGGGATAATGAGAAGGAATACAGTCAGCACGCGCAGCATGTTACGCGCCTCTTTGCGCTCCTCCTCGCTGTAGAGCTGTGCCGTAACTTCCTGCTTGTTGAATATCATGCTGCCGGTTGTTCCGAAAAAGTTCCGCAGCCGGAAGGTGGCTGCGGCCTTGAGAGCAGCCAGCAGGAGAGCCGCTACATACAGCAGAAGCGCCACAAGCCCGCAGAACTCGGCAACGGTTTCGCCTGCGCCACTGAGGGTGGCAATCCGGGTGGCCCCATCCTTTGCCCATACGCCAAAACTGATGATAATCGGGGCTACGACGATGAATGCAGCAATCTGAATGGCTGTTGATGTCGCTTTGCTCACGGCTTGCCCGCCGAACTTGCTGCAGGCGGCATCTGCACCGTGAAAGATGCGGCAGATCAGAGCCGGTAGGAACTCCGGCTGGGAAGGGGCTTTGTGCAGGTACTGCTTACGTCCACACCAGAATACAAATGTGGCCAAAGCCATGAAAATACCCGGTATGGCAAATGCCCAGCTATATCCCCAGTTCTTGTGTACCCAAGGAATGACCAAGAATGAGAAGAACGAACCGAAATTGATAGACCAGTAAAATGCCGCATAAACACGGGTCATGGTCTTGCTGTCAAATCCACCAACCTGATCGCCTACAAATGCCGATACACAGGGCTTAATACCACCGGCACCCAGCGCTATGATAAACAAACCGGTGAGGAGAATATAGCGCTTAATCTCCAGGCTCTGAGTCAAATCTGCCATGGCCAGTACACCATGCCCCAAGCAGTAAAAGAGGGAGACATAAAGAATCGTTTTATATCTCCCCAAAAAACGGTCGGCAATCCATGCCCCGAGCAGCGGAAGAACATAGATAAGTGCTGTGAAAAGGTGTGCTACCTCCACGGCAGCGCTCTCGCTCATGGCGAGAGCGTTTACCATGTAGAGTATCAATATGCTCTTCATTCCGTAGAAACTGAAGCGTTCGCACGCTTCATTTCCTACGATGTACTTGGTCTGCGGGGGAAAGGCCATACTGTATTGCAGCCGACTTACTCAATGTTTGTCTTGATGGAGTCCGCCAGCGTTACATTGTAGCGGATGTAGGCTGTGTTGAGCCAATCGAGCATAACCTGATTGCTCAGAAGTGCGTTGTGGCGCGGCATGAGGTACATCAGCTTTGCGAAATTGTATTCGGTGGTCTGAGGTACAGTGCGTTCTGTTACGCTGCTGATGCGGGCACCGTTCGGCAATACAACCAAGGGGCAAAGCTTGCCGGTTGCTGTTGTTGTGAGAGCCTTGGGGGAAACGCCTTCAGGAAGCTGAGCGTCAATATCGAGTGTGCAGGGACCGAAATCACTCACCTCAGCACCGGCAGCTGTGGCTTTGGCGAACACGGCATCGGTCGTTTCACCGGCTGCAACAGCATCGGTCATTTCTTTGTACACCTTTTCGGCGGCGATGGTAAGGGCGTTGTCAGCGCGCTCCTGCTTCAGGTCATTCAGAGCTGCTGTGCGAGCCTGCTCATAGGGCAGAACTGTGGGGCTCTCGATGGCTTCCACCTTAATGAGCACCAACTTGTTGTCGTTTGTCAGGTAAAAGCCACGATACTGCTGAATGTTGCTCAGCTTGTCGGCGGAACCGCTCTTCATAGCCTCCTCGTAGGCTGCAACAGTGGAACCGGAGTCTACATCGTTGAATGCGATGGCGGCGAGCGTGGAGTTCTTGCCGTTATGGGCTACCTCGGTCTGCAGGAGAGCCGGTGCTTCGGCCTCTGTGCTCAGGGGAAGGGTGGTATGTGTGCTGCCATCTTCATTCTTGTAGGTGAACTCGAAGTGCTCGGGATTGTTGGCGGTGTTTTCCAGAATGTTGTCAATACCGACACCGTTTGCCATGGAGAGATCCATCATGATGGAGTCGGCGGTATTCATCAGGCCATCTATCGTTACGTCTTTGCCGGGGGTCAGTGTGTAGACGGAGATGATTCGGCGCTGCTCGCTCTTGTATTTCTCCTTGTTGGTTTCCCAGTAGGCCTTCAGTTCCTCTTCCGTGGGCTCAGCGGGAGCCTGCACCTTGTCGGAGGGCAGCCATGCAGTTTTGCCCTTCAGGGTCTGGCAGCTGACGTCAACAATCTCAGACTGAAGTTTGGTGTTATAGGTAACGTCGGTTGTAACGAGTGAGCCGATGGTCTCCCAGATGATGATGTCGGCGATAACCTTACGGAAGGACTGCTCAGCGGGATTGTTGGCTACACCATCGTAATAGCCGGTGAGATTCTGGTAAAGCTTCTGGTCAAAAGTGCCGTCTGCATTGATGAATGCAGGCATGGAGGTGATATAGGCATCAATCTGTTCCTTGGAGGGGAAAATGCCCAAGGTCTTTGCTTCCTCATGAAGAATCGCGCGGTTGATGGCGATGTTCTCCTCAGCATTTTTGCAGAGCCCGTAGCACCAAGCCTCCATAATGTACTGCAGGCGGGTGAGAGCCGCTTCGAACTGGGGATTCTGCTGAATCCAAGCGCTCATGGCAGCCTGCTCATCAGTACTGAGTTCCTCGTCGCCATTCGTGTCGAAACGATTGCGCAGTTTGGTGTGTGTAGCGGAAACAAGGTTCTGAATTGTGCCCGAAGCGCTTTCTCCCATGCTGTACACCTCGGGTGTGGCATAATTGGTGCCGTTCACCTGAATGTGGAAGTCGCGGGAGAATGTGCTACCCTGGTTGCCGTAGTCCATCATGAGTAGACCGGCACCGATGGCAAGTATCACAATAAGTACCAACAGTGAGTTTTTGCGGATGAATTCGAGGAAGGTCATGGCCTGATATGAGATGGTGGTTTCGGCACCTGTGCGCCGAACTTGCGCATTCTATCGCATACATTTTGCTCTGGCAAGATAAATCCGTGTCTTATTCCATCTGGCTACGCAAAAAGCCCTGAGGTTTGCTAACCTCAGGGCTTTTACATCCCCACGCGGATTCGAACCGCGGTTCTATGACTGAGAATCATATGTCCTAACCCCTAGACGATGGGGACATGTAGTACGCGGACCGGGACTCGAACCCGGGACCAATAGATTAAAAGTCTACTGCTCTACCGACTGAGCTATCCGCGCACTGTTTGCTGCAAGGCAGCGCAGCTATAATACACAAGTTGATATCTGATGTCAAGAGCAAAAGTAAAGAAAAGTAAAAAATGTTTTAAATTGCTGGTTTGCTGCTGACTTGAAAGTTATGAGCCGCACTGAAATAAATCAGCGCGGCTCTTGGAAGTGGAATTAGTGATTGATGCCAATCCGGATGTGGTGCCAATTACTTGGTCACAACCTTGGCGGCAGCCTCCTTGAGGGTCTTGCCAACCTTGAACTTAACCACGGAACGGGCAGGAATCGGTACGTCCTTACCGGGATCCTTGGGGTTACGGCCGATCTTGGCCTTAACCTCCTTAACGGTGAAGGTGCCGAAGTTGCGAAGAACAACGCGGTCGCCATTACCCAGGGACTCGATGATCAGGTCAACGGCCTTCTGAATAACCTCGAGGACATCATTCTGGGTGAGGTCGCTGCGAGTCTCGGCGCAGATCTTGTTTACAAGCTCTCGTTTTGTAATCGTGTTAGCCATAAGTTTTTTGCTTGGTTGAAGAAGCCGGAGTGACTATAGCGCATTTTATCGCGTTGTGCACGCAAAAAAAGCGTGTTCCGTGTTTTTTTTGCGTCAACAGTGCCAAAAAGCGCGATTTTCAGGCGTTTTGTGTTGACGAAAGGTGTGAAGCAAGGCATTTTAAGGGCGCTATGGCGAATCAACACACAGTTCAACTCAGTCAGACAGAGGCGAAGGCTCTTCGCAAAAAGCTGCAGGAGCGCGCAGGTTACGAGGAGAGTTCCAGGGATTACGCTGATTTCTGTTTTGAGGGGCCCCGTGTGAATGTCGCCTATTATCCTAAGAAAGGCAAGTTGCTGGTGCAGGGGAGCGGGGCGGATGAGTTCATGGAGTTTGTGATGCTCATTGACCCGAAGTCCGGAATATCGGCAGTGAGTGGTAAACCGGCCACTTCCGAGGCCAAGGCTCAGGCCGGTATGGCGAAAGCTCTCGATGTCAGCCCCCATTTCGGTGTGGATGAAAGCGGGAAGGGTGATTATTTCGGCCCTCTTGTGATTGCCGGTGTATATTCGGATGAGAATACGGCTGAGAAGTTGGTCAAATTGGGATGTCAGGACAGTAAGGCTATTCCTGATGACCGCAAAATTGCGGCTATTGCTGCCAAAGTCATGGCTCTGCCCGGTGTTGCCTATGAGGTAGTGTGCATAGGCCCCAAGCGTTACAATGAGCTGTATGCAGAGTTTGGAAATCTGAATCGTCTGCTGGCGTGGGGGCACGCGCGTGTGATAGCTGCTCTTCACGAGAAGGTACCCTCGTGCCCGCGTGCGCTGAGTGATCAATTTGCCAATGAATGGGTGCTGAAGATGGCACTCAAGAAACGCAATGTTCCGGTGAAACTCGAGCAGAGAACCAAGGGTGAGAGCGATATTGCCGTGGCAGCCGCCTCCATTTTGGCTCGTGCGCGTTTTGTGAAGTGGATGCGCGATGCCGCTACAGCCAGTGGTTGTGATTTGCCCTTAGGTTGTTCGCCGCATGTAACGAAAGCCGCCCGTGCGTTTGTGGCAACACACGGGCAGGAGCGTTTGGGCGATGTGGCCAAGCTTCATTTCAAGACCACAGCCAAGGTGATTAAGTAAAAGTGTAACTCAGCGGTTGCACAGCCACTTAACAGCAGCTGTCAGCACTACCATGTAGATAGCGGCAAGGGCATTCTGGGTGAGCAGCCCGAGAATCTGGTCGCAGGTACTGCCGGTGTAGCTGACGGGGAAACCTTTGAAGATGCCGGCGCAGACAGGCAGCAGTACACAGAGCAAAGCAGGGAGTATCAGGCAGATATATGCTGTTGCGAAAGTCATGACTTTGCTTTTCTGAACCCACAACCACATAATGGTTGCCGGTATTACCGGAAGAACCAGAAATAGCTGAGTGGTAACCTCACGGAGAGGGTTAAGGCTGAAACATGCGAGCAGCAGGGTGATAATCGGAATGGCTGCGGTGTAACAGATGCAGGGGATGAATATTTTCTTGTTCATGGTTGTGAATGGTTTTTATTCTGACGTCATACTGACTGTTTTTGTTCATGTGAAACTGTTGCTTTGAGCAATCTGACTATAGAGGTGAGTGCTATCAGTGCCAGACTGCAGGCGATATTGAGTGAGGCCATTAGAATAAGCCCCAGTATGGTCACGATGCCATCGTACTCACCGGATAAAATGTAGAAAGCGACCGGTGCGACAAGGAATGGCAGGAGAAAGCAGATAATGAATGTATCTGCACTTCTGACTCGCTGCTTTTGTACCCATAACCACCCTGCACAGCAGAAAAGGGAGGGAAACAGATAGGTCGCGAAACCAATCAGCAGGTCGATACACATGGTCAGATTCGGGTGCTTATCCAGATATTGCGTGTAGGTAGGCTCAATCCACGGTGCGCTCGAGGCAGATTTTTGAGCATTTGGGTTGTCAATCGTGATAAACAGACGCCCATCAGATGTTTCCTGCATCTCCGGAGATATTGTTTTTGCTCCGGAGCTGAGGCCGGATTGGCTCCATTCCGGGTAGCGAGCGTAGAAGTTACCGAATGGATTTGTTTGCTCATCTACAGGGAATGCCCTGTGAAAACGGGCTTTCATTTCAGCTGTCGCCGGCACAATAAAGATGGTGTAGGGCTTTAGTTCGGGATTCTCCTGCATCCTTCTGGTGCTTAAATCTGCCGGAAGTTCCCCCAGCCAAGGAGCCGCTTGCTCAATCCATTCTTCTTGTGGTGTTTGATTGGCGATGACTTTATAACCCAGCCACAGCAGCAGTGCGTAACAGAGTGGCATCAGTATGATGTAGGTTAAAGGTCCTTTCATAGGGTGTTGGGTGTCAGAGTGGTTGCTGTTGGGTGATGCAGTGGATGGCACCTCCTTCTATAACCAGACGGCGGGCATCGAAGCCGATGACCTGCTTGCCGGAGAAGCACTCCCGCAGAATACCCAGTGCGCGGTCGTCTTCCTTGGGCTGGTCGAATATCGGTACGATGACTGCACCATTGCAGATGAGGAAATTAGCGTAGCTTGCTGGCAGCTGCTCCAGTCGCCAATCCTTGGCAACAAGTGGCTTGGGCATGGGCAGGGGGATAATCTCCACCTTGTGACCGGAGGGGGTGCGCAAATCCTGCAATCTTTCGTTGTTCTCGGCAAGATTGCGGTAGTGCGGTGAATGGGAATCCGGTTCAACGATGGACACTGCGGCCTCGGCATTCACAAAGCGAACCATGTCGTCTATGTGGCCGTCCGTATCATCGCCCTCAATACCGCAGCCGAGCCAGAACACCTGCTTGGTGCCGAGCAAACGGTGGAGTTCTGCTTCAATCTCAGCCTTGCTGATACCGGGATTGCGATTGGGATTGAGCAAGACTGCTTCCGTTGTGAGCAGAAGCCCCTCGCCATTACCTTCGATAGCTCCACCTTCGAGGATAATTTCGCTGCTCAATCGGGGGAGCTGCAGGCTGTCGGCTATGCGGGTGGGAACTTCATTGTCCAAATTCCAAGGTGCGAACTTGCCGCCCCAAGCGTTGAATGTCCAGTCAGCCAGCTGTCGGGTACCATCCTGTCGCTGAACGAAAATCGGGCCGTGGTCGCGGCACCACACATCGTTGGTGGGGTGGTCGTAAAGGGTATAGTTCTGTACACCTCGCTGCTGCAACAAGTGCTCAATACCGCGGTGCAGGGCGGCTGCTGCGTTGATTCGAACCTGAGCGTGCGGGGCTATGACGGCGGCCAGGCTGGCGTAGTGACCGGTCAGTTCGGCCAGACCACCTTGCCATAAATCCTCACGGTGCGGCCATGAGAGCCAAACGGCCTCCTGCTGTTCCCACTCAGCGGGCCAGCGGAGCTGCTCGCCTTGCATTGCTTGCGGTATACTCATAGTGTTGTGTTATCAGGAAAGGGATGTAAGTTTGCCATTGTAGGGAGCATCGAGGATTTCTCGCAGGTCGGGTAGTTCATCAAACTGTTCACGCGAATCGCCTTTCTGTTTGCCGAATACTCCCACCTCAATAAGGTTGTAAACGATGTTGCCGAAATCGCTTGCGCTCTTTATACCCCAGAACTCCAATACTTTGGCAGCCATAGGTCCATATTCCTCAAGAGCGTAGGCACAAGCACCCAGATATAACTCGCGGGCACTCAGATGGGGGCTTTTATCATCTTTGCAGAACCTGTCAGACGCAGCATCCAGTCCGGCTCTCATGAACTCGTACGCTTCCTCCGTGTATTGAGGATAGCGCTCCGTAAGTATTTCCACCGCACGTTCAAAGCTCTGCTTCATGCGCCCATGCTAACATGTAACACCCGCTCATGCAATGCTAAAGATTGACACCTGCTGATAGCCCGCTTTTTATGACACAGGCAACAGCTAATGTGGCCTGATATTTCCATCAGGCTTGATTCTGCGCTTTCTTTCAGGTAGAATACCGCCCGCATGGAGAACAAGCAACATTACAGAGTCGTAGGTTCGGTGAGTGATTGGCAGACTTGGTGTGCTGCGGCTAAGGGGGAATTTGCCTCTGACTGCGATTGGGTGGAACTTAGAGTGGATGCTCTTTCGCCCGATATTTCTGTCGAACAGTTGCTGGCTCAGCGTCCGGCGTGCCCGGTGTTGCTTACGGTTCGGCATGAAAGTGAAGGTGGTTGCCGAGTCATGTCGGAGAGTGAGCGACTTGCTATGGCTATTCGCTTGTTGCCCCTTGCGACGGCTGTTGATTGGGAGACCGCTCAGCTCGAACATGCTCAGGAGTTGGTGAGTGCTGCCAAAGCTGCCGGGGTGACTGTAGTGGCCTCCAACCACGATTTTGAAAAGACACCTACGCTCGAAACTCTTCTTCAGCGCGAAGCTCAGGCTCGTTCCCTGGGGGCTGATATTGTGAAGTTTGCCTATAGGTTGAACTGTGCAGAGGATATGATGGTGGGTGTAGAGTTGTTGCGAAACGCAAGTGGGCCTATAGCTGTTATGGGTATGGGGCCGTTGGGCGCTGTCAGCCGTCTGCTGTATGTTCAGCATGGTTGCTGTCTGATATATGGGTATCTGGGGGATACTCCGACAGCGCCCGGGCAGTGGTCTGCTGCTCTCTGTCGTCAGGCATTGGCTAGTACTCAGTCCTGCTGCTGAATCAGTTGGCGATACCGCATTTCCTCCTGACTTCAGTGAAGGTATAGCTTCTGCGCTGCATATCTGAAAGCCAGTTGTCGAATGTGGGCAATTCTGTGGCTTTTACAAAATTCTGCGGGGTTGTAATGCGGGTAAAAATGAGGTTGTACATGCGGTTGAGTGGGGTGCTTTTAATCCCGTAACCGCCGGGTTTATTGGCCGACCAGTATTTGAGGTAAATTGTGCCGTTTTTTTTCTCGAGTCCCAAATAGACAACCAGATGCCCGCGCTCGTTCGCGCCGATGCTCTCTGTCCAGAAGATTTTGAGGAAATCCCCGGGGTGAGCCAGCCGTACGTCGTGGAAATTGATGCCGGCACCGATATCGTGAACCATCTTGGCAAACCCCGGCCCGTTGGAGTTGGCTCTACCCCATATACCGGTTCCATCGGGTTGATTTGAGGTTACATCCAAATCTTGCCAGACAGCAGCCGGAAAATGTCTGCCGACTGCAGATTCCCAGTGTTGAAGGCTGCGTAGCAAGACCATGTAGCAGGCTGCCGAGCAGAATGTCGGCACAGCCTGTCGCGGTTCTATCATCAATGTTTGCTTTGAAGCTGACCATACCACCGCCTGTTGAGCCAGTCGCTCTACATCTGTTGGGGTGGCAGAATATCCACCACCACCCGGCATATTCTGGCGGATGGTATTGAGCACAATTCGGTTGAAAAGCAGGCTCTGCGTTGCTGCCTTCCTGACGCCTGCTGACGGGGCACGACGCTTGAGTTCGGCAGCATCTGCCGTCAATAGGCAGAGTGCACTCAGGAGCAGGGCTGTTATTCCTCGATATAGCAAGATAAGCCCATTCTACATCATTCCCCGAAATATGCAAGTTATATGATTTGCTTTCGGCCGAATACTCATGTTCTACTCGGATTTTTAGCTTGCAGGCGCAGGGCGTATTTGATAGAATTGTGCAAATAGAATTGACGATATGCTCGAAGCACGTAACATCTGTCTTGAAGTTGATAATGGGGAGGAGAGCCTTTTTCTGCTCAATGATGTGAATTTCTGCGTTCCTCGAGGGCATTTCATGGCAATTGTAGGCCCCTCGGGTTGTGGCAAGACGACCCTGTTGAAAGCGATTGCCGGTATCAAGGAAACAACATCCGGTTCGTTTTTCTGGGAGGGGCGAGACCTCTCTGAAGAGGGGGATTTCGAACCTCATGAAATCGGTTATGTGCCGCAGTTCAGTATTGCATACGAGGAGCTTACTGTGGATGAAAGCGTGGAGTGTGCTGCACGTCTGAGAGTGAGTGCCGATGAGGACACGCTGAATGATATCATTGATAATGTGCTGGCCGAGACCGGGCTGGCTGAGATTGCTGACCGTCAGGTAAAGTTGCTTTCCGGTGGCCAGCGCCGACGCTTGGCTCTGGCTATGGAGTTGGTGAGCAGCCCGCGCATTCTGTTGTGCGATGAGGTGACGAGCGGTCTCGACCCCCGTTCTGAGCGCGAGATTGTGCAGCTGCTGCATGACCTGAGCATGAAGGATGGGCGTATTGTTATCTCTGTGACACACAGTCTGGCTCAGATGGAGCTCTACGACAGCATCATGGTCATGGTGAGGGGCAATCTGGCATATCACGGTTCCCCGGAGGTGATGGTTCACTACTTCTCTGTGAACGATTTTGAGGAGGTTTACCCCCGACTGGCTCTGCGTGACCCGATTGAGTGGAATGCCAGCTGGCTGAAGCACCGAAAAGACTATTACAGCAAGCTCGGCGATGAGCATATTGCCAAGTTTGCAGCTCGTGGCGAGGCTCCTCCTCCACCCAGTCCTCGCCATGAGGAGGGAGAGGAAGAGAACGAGCCGATTGCTCCCGGATTCTTTACCCAGATGATGGTGATGCTGCGCCGTCGCTTCTCTATACTCATGCGCGATCGCACGCAGTTGATTCTGCAGATTGCAATGATTCTGATTTTCCCCATTCTGGTGGCGTTGTTCTCGAGCAAGGGGCAGGATCAGCTGCTCAATCTGACCGACGTTCAGGGGACTGACCTCATGGTGGAGGCTCAGGCTCAGCAGGAGCAGGCCGAGGTGCGTGCCCGCGTGGGTTCCGCTGTGTCGGGTATCATTATGTTCGAGGTGATCCTTCTTGGCCTGATGGGGGCGAACAATTCCTCCCGCGAGGTTGCCGGAGAGCGCTTGATTATGGAAAAGGAGAAGTTCGGCGGAGCCGGGGTCGGGGCCTACGTTGCCTCGAAGGCTGTGTTCCTGTCCGTTCTCGTACTTATTCAGAGTCTGTGGATGTTCTTCTTTGTTGAGTGGTTCTGGCCATTGCGTGGCGACACAATGAATCACTTAGGGTTCCTTTTGCTGGCCAATGCTGCTATGACAAGTGTGTGCTTGGGTATATCCGCCAATTGCAAAACTCCGGATCAGGCATCGCTGCTGAGTATCTATCTGGTAGGTTTCCAGCTGCCGCTCTCTGGCGCAGTGTTGGCGTTGCCCGATTCGATTGAAACGCTAACACAGCCGTTCATTTCTGCCTATTGGGCTTGGAGTGGCAGTATTGAGGGTGGCCTGCAACCGGATGTGCTCAAAGCAGTCAAGAGCATTGTGCAGACCACGTTTACGGAAGCCGGTTTCTGTCGTATTGTGCTTGCATTGCATATATTGGTAGGTCTTTTCCTCACATGGATAGGTGTGCGCCGCACGCGCTGGGAGTAATTTCATTTTAATTTCACATTCAACGATTATGGCAAGAAGTTCGCGCCGTGGGCGCAATAAGAAAGTAAACAGTACCCCCATCATTATCGGGGTTTTGGTGATATTGGTGGCAGTGCTTGCCTCGATGTTGTTTTTCAAACCCGATGCCCGTAGTGCTGCGCCCAAACCTTTCAATATTTCCAAGTACCGCCAGGATGGCTCACGCTTTGCCTCCACCGGTAATCGCTATGTGCTCGAGGGTAAGGTAGAAAGCATCGAAACTCGCGGCGATAATCGCATGCTTGCTGTATCCATACGTGGCAACAACCACGAACTTCTTCCCCTGCTGGTGTTGGGGAGCAAGCCACTGGAAATCAATATAACTCGTGGCGATTCATTTATTTTCGAAGTCTCATGTCGTACCGGGCGAGATTCCGCCGGCAATGAGGTAAAGGGTATTCTGGTAGTGAACGACGTAAAGACTAAGTGATGAAAGCGCTCTATTATCTTCCCCTCATTTCTCTGGTGTTGGCTCCGGCTGCTCCGGGGCAGATGCCGTCCAGTTTCGATGCCTCGGGACGTAGTACGCAGGCTCAGAGCGGTGTGCAGAATGATGATCCCATGCGCACCGGCGAGACTCCGCCTCCTCAGATTTTCGGCATGGAACTGCCGCTGCTGGACCCGTCGAACGATACCGTGTCGTATGCCGGTGCTAAGTTCGATGTGGGCAATAATGCCGTTGTTCGTGAACGATTCGAGAAATTCCTCAGCCAGACTCCCGATGACTCTGAGCAGTCGCGCTTGTACCGCAAAAGATTGGAGGAAATCCTGACTTACACCGAGCGCCATAGTGGCAATGCTGCCAAAATCGGCGGTAAAACGCTGGTAAAAATCGGTCTCGGGCTTTATAATCTGTCTGATTACCCGGGAGATGGAGATCAGGCCGGTACTCTTGCCAGTGCTATTGTGAGTGCGCTCGATGCCCAGCGCGCCAATCGTCGTCGAGATAAGGCCAATGCGGAGTTGGATGCTGAGATTGACAAGCTCATCGTAAAGACGAACTCTCTCACCAATCGTAATACTGAGCGTGGTGTCGGTGGCGGTACAGCCGGTAGTATTAAGAATCCCAAGGGCTCCGGTGGCGCAACTTCGCACACCTTCTTGATTGCCTCCAATTCCAGCAAGATAGCAGAGAAGAAGGCTCAGCAGGCTGCTAATACGGCCTCCAATCAGGCGACTATTCCGATTGCCAAGCTTAATTATCAGGGCTTGGTGGTGTGGTTCTTGTTGCAGCGCAGGTATGACCACGCTGTTATCGGTGCCCGTGTGTACCGTCATATCTTCCGAGATGGCGATACTCGCATGAACCTTGAGAAGGATTCCGACGCCTACAAGATGTTTACCGGAATTTCCGGTATGCCGCCCACCATTAATACGGTGGATACAATGGCCAGCAATGCTCGACGCGAAGTTGACCAGAGTATCGATGCTGTTCTGGGGGCTCTGGCTCAGAATAAGTTGGGCGAAGCCACCAATCGCTTAATTACGGCAGTGGCTATCGGTGAGTATATGCAGAGTGTGGCGACTTTCCCGGTGGAGCACAGAAAGCGTATTGCCGCTTACTGGCAGCTGCGCAAACGCGCTCTCACGGCTTTGAATGCCCGAGATTACGGTGCGGTTGAGGAAATTGCGGCCGAAATGAAGAAGATGGATGTCGATTTTGACGATTCTCAGCTTCTTTCATACACGTCCGGCAGAAAACGCCAGAGTAATTTTGCTCTTCGCTCGGCACGCAAGGCATTTGCCGCCGGCAATGATGAGGAGTTCCGTCGTCTTGCTACCGAAGCCGCCGTCATCTGGCCGCGAAATCCCGCTTTGGATGCCGGCGAGGAAGAAATTGCCAAGGTGGATTCGTATGAGCCGCTGATGGAGGAGTTCCGTCGATTGGTGGAGCGCAATCAGTTCCGTGCTATTTATAACGAGCGCAGTCGATTTGAAAATGTCGCCGCAGATGCTGAACTGAAACAGAAGTACACCGAGATTGTTGAGTTTGTGGGGGCTACGGATATTATGCTGGCATCTCTGCGCACCGGTGCAGAAACTGACCGTACCATCGGACCTTGCCTTGCGTACGAACAGCTTGATATCCTCATGAAGAAGGATAAGCGCTATGCGGAGGATAAGGTGTTTACTGATGCCTATAATCAGTACGCCTCTCAGGCTCATGACTTTGTGCAGGCTCTGCGGGATGGCGCTGATTGTGAATCCCGCGGGGAGCACGGTTCGGCGCTTTCCAATTACTACCGTGCTCGCTGTTTCTTCCCCAAATCAACACTGGCGAAGGAGGGGATAGACCGAGTGACCGATCTCATTGTGAATGCTCAGTACTGACGTGCTATGTCGGTACCCGTTGTAACACGCTTTGCCCCCACGCCCAGCGGTCCGCTGCACGTGGGGCATTTGCTTGCGGCTTTGCAGGCACGCCGTTTTGCCGATGCTCATGGTGGTCGTTGCCTGCTGCGTGTGGAGGATATAGACGTTACTCGCTCGCGTAGTCATGAGTGGGTGGAGCTCATGTACGAAGACTTGGCCTGGTTAGGCCTGCGCTTTGATGGCGAGGTCATGGTACAGAGTGAGCGTTTCGATGTGTATGCCGCAGCATTGGAAAAACTGCGAGCTGCCGGGCTGCTTTACCCCTGTTTCTGTACCCGCAGCGAGATTAAGGCTCAGATTGCTGAGATGGGCAGAGCTCCACATAGTAGCCTGGGCTACCTGTATCCCGGGGCCTGCCGTCATCTGCCACCTGAGGTAGTCTCTGAGCGTTTGGCTAGGGGAGATGCTCATGCCTGGCGCATTGATATGCAACGTGTACAGGATTTGATAGGGTGTCCGGAATGGTTTGACTTGCACCGTGGTATGCAAAAATGTGTTCCGACGGAATATGGCGATGTGGTATTGGCGAGAAAAGAGATGCCGACGAGCTATCACCTGGCTGTCGTGGTAGACGATGCCGCACAAGGGGTATCCCATGTGACGCGGGGCGAAGATTTGTTCGAAGCCACTCACATACACCGAGCTCTGCAAGCGGTGCTGGGGTTACCTGTTCCCGTTTATGCGCATCACGGTCTGTTGCGTGACAATGCCGGTAAACGCTTGGCGAAGCGTGACGGCGCTCGTTCTCTGGCATCCTTGCGGGCAGCCGGATATACGCCACAAGCTGTGTTGGATTCCCTGAATGCTGCTTTGGCAAATGGCGGTATCTGGCAGGTGTAAGTGGCGTTTACGGCCAGCGCATGGGGCGCTTGCTTTTGCGAAGGTGTTCCTGTAGCTCCTCTACCGTGATAGTCGGCAACTTATCATCTTTCATGAGTGGGCGCAGCCATTCCAGCAGCTGCAGGGCAACGGCTTGTCGGTATTGTGTGTCTGTCAGTGCTCTGTCTTTCCGTTTTTTAGCAATACTTAGGTGAAGGGTAGGTATGATATCCGCTGCGAGTGTCATTAAGGTCCAGTTGCCTTCCCCTTTGCCGCCATATCTCATCTTTACAAGCAGAGTATGTCGGGTGTAGTTGATGGGGGTATTATCATTGTAGAGCTCAATTTCTGCATCTGTGTATTGGCGAAACCAGTCCTCGACCTCTTTTCCCAGCTCTGCAGGTATGGCTATGTGCTGCCAATCAACGGTGTGTATGCGGTATGTCTCATGGAAGTCTGCATTGAGGCGTTTTTCGCTTACTGAGCGCAACTTTCCGCCATCTTCTGCAGAAATTTTGCGGAGTACTTTAACGAAATTGTCTATTGCTGCAGATGTGTTATCCTGATGGTTGATGTTAAGCTGTATGCAGTTTTTCGCAGCAACGGCCTTTGCCTGTGTGGGTGCCTTGTGAATATTGAGATGAATGATTGTCGTAGCTTTAGCCGATGGCTCTGATATCATACCAACCGTACCTGCTACAAGGGGGCGTAATTGTTCAGTAAGCGTTTTTCCCGATGTTTGTAGCGAGTCAGGGGCAACAATGGTTATGTTTTCCCATGTGATGGGTTCATATTCTACTTCCTCGCTGATAACTCGTTCCAGTTCGCTCAGCCGGACCGTGCGTAATTTGCCGTCGACTGCAAGTCTGTTCAGACCTCGCATGATACGTGGTAAGACTTCCTGTTCTGTGTTATCGGGTAGATAGATGCACAGAAAATCTCCGCATGGGGCATATACGGAAGCTTTATCATCCTCAGTCCCCATGAACACGATATGGGGTGTATCACTATCGTTGTATTGTGCTCTCACTTTGCCGCTGACGAGAGGCTGCAGTATTGGAACAAAGTCATCCCATCCACGGATTACAATTTCCTTGTTCCAATCAATTTCGGGGTCATGCGGTTCGCCTTTCTGGCAGAAAGGACATGCCTGCGCCGGGGCAACGAGGGCAGGAATTGCGGCGAGCAGGGTAGTGTATAGGGTAGTTGGGGGATTCATAGATTCTATCTATATTGCGTTTCGACCAGTGTCACGCTTCGAGCGGTCGCTCCGGAGTGCACATGCAGGGCATTGTAGGCACGCTCGCAGCGAGCGGCTGCTTCATCCTTGTCGGTCAGTACCTTTTTAAGCGTGTCTGCCAGTTGGTCCTGTTCGCACTGCCATACGCTGTTTTCTGCATTGAGCAGGGTGACAAGGTCTGCGAAGTTGGTCATATCGGGGCCGAATACAACAGGTACTCGTGCTGCAATGGCTTCCACCGGGTTCTGTCCACCGCGGGCCAAGTAGCTCTTACCGATGACGGCAACGTCTGCCAAGGCGGTCCAGTCACGCAGCTCGCCCGTTGTGTCGGCTACATAACAGAGGTTTTCCGGAATCGGGGCGGGCAGGGTACCGGCCGTTCTCAGAACAGGGGTGAATCCGGCAGCTGTAAGATCTTTTACCACATCGGCGCGGCGCTCGGCATGACGCGGCACAATGAGGGGGAAGGCTCCCGCCTGTCGTATGGCTTTGGCAATAAGAGCTTCCTCTCCGGCGTGGGTGCTGGCAGCCAGAACAACGGGCTTACCGTTTGATACAGTGGTAAGCAGCTCACGGAATTCGGGGCGAGGTTCGGCGGGGGTGTCTCCGAGTACGTCGAACTTGATGCTGCCTGTCACAGTGATGATGTCTTCATTGACGCCGATGCCACCGAAACGCCCCTTATCGTTACAATTCTGAGCGCCGAGCGCCGTCAATCGAGAGAACAGGAGGGAGGTGATGCCACGAACCTTGCGGTAGCGCCCTTCGCTGCGGGGGCTCAGACGGGCGTTGAGCATGACCATGGGGATTTTCTTGCGGTTGCAGGCCTCGGCAAAGTTCGGCCACAGTTCGGCCTCTATGAGTACCACGGCTTTAGGTGCAAAGCGTTTCAGGCAACGCCCGGACAAGCCCGGTACATCCAACGGCGAATAAAGAGCACGCACGCCGGGCAGCGCTGCATCTCGCACGACCTGATGTCCGGTGGCGGTGCTGGTAGCCAGAACAACGGGCTCCTTGTGGGTTTTGACCCACTCACGAATGAACTTGAGCGCGATAAAGACCTCGCCCACGCTCACCGAGTGGACATAAAGCCCGCCCTTGGGCTCTGCCGAGGCCGGTACCTTATAAAGCCCGAATCGCTCACGCAGCCCGGTGCCGAAACCTCCGCGCTTCTTCATTTTAATGAGATAGCCCGGAATGGAGAGAATAAGGAAAACCGGCAGGAGCAGGTTATAAATCAGGAGAAAAATGAAACGTTTCATACGTCTTTGCGGTAGAAAAGAATGGTGTTTTTGCCGTACGTACGCTCGTCGATGAGCTGCCAGCCGGGGAATTCCCGGGTATGTATGTCGCCCACACCGTAGCCGAGCTGTGCTTCTGCAATGAAATAGCCGTCATCTGCCAGCAATTCGTGCAGCCGGTCTGTCATCAGTTCGGCTATCATGTCGCGGTCGCCTATGGCTTTGGCATAGGGCGGGTCAGCAAAAATGATATCATATTTGCCCATGTCGCGCTTGACGAATTGCAAGCAATCACTCTGAACGACGCTGCCACCGATGAGCTTGCTTTTTTCAAGATTGGTACGGGCCATAGCACAGGATTGGCGTGCTGTATCCACCATGCGGGCACTGGCTGCTCCTCGGCTGAGAGCTTCCAGTCCTACTGAACCGGAGCCACAGTATAAATCGAGAACCCGAGCACCCTCAATGATGGGGCCAATGATGTTGAAGAGAGCTTCGCGCACACGGTCTTGCGTGGGACGCACCTCACCCTGTGGCACTTTGATGTTGTAACCTTTAGCCTTTCCGGCAATGATTCTCATATGGGATGATGATAACTGTTATCTTCTGCGCTTACGACGGGATTTGCGCTTTTTCTTCTGCTGAGGTTGTTCTTTTTTGACCTCCTGTTTGGGTGTATCTTCTTTTACTTCCTGCTCCGGGGCTTTTGCAGTCTCGGGATCCGGAGCCGGTGGGCCGACGCGGAATCTCAGAACATAGCTGCCCTGTGCCAGAACAGCACCTGTGCCCGGCGCGCGCTCCGAGAACTCATAGGTCAGGTACACAAACTCACCATTCGTGCGTTTGGTTATTGTCAGCACCTCGCGCAAGCGGGAAAGGGAGTCTTCCTTGTTCAGAATCCATGCCGTTCCCTTGCGGGCACCGTACACGTTATCAGACGTTGTCGAAACAGGAGAAGCACTCAATTCGCCATTGGGCGACACCCAGACGTTCGAATCTGCTTTGTACGTGAGTCCGCTGATGCTCAGCGGTGTAACTTTCTTAGTTAAGGTATTGATTGCCACTCCGTGCAGCCCCCATTCCTGTGCACCTCGGGAATACGCTCCTATTTGAACTGTTTGCTGAGGAATAAGAGTGATTTTTTTCCATTCAGCACAGTAGGAATCGTAAGCCGCTTTGGTGGACCACAAATCATCTGCGTACGAGAGTAGAGTTGTGGAGCTATAGTTTTTTAAGAACTCGAGTTTACGTTCTGTTGGCAGCTGTTGCACGCGAGTGGCGAGCTCCTGTTGCATGCGTGTGAACTCCGGTGTAAGTTGAATTGTTACGGTTTCTCCGGTGATTCTCAGGCCATCTGCCGGAAAATTCAGAAGTGTCGGAGGAACAGCAGTCTCCTGTGCAGTTGCTGCCATAACCGCCACGGTTGACAGGGCAATGATGTGTAGGAATGACTTCATGAGCTAATGCCCTTATTCTACCATACTTTTAAAATTTGACAAGCAGGAAAACAATCCTTGAACAGAAAAACCGCAGTGAAAAATTACTGCGGTTTTTCTATGCTGTGAAATGGTAGTGTTTATCAGCGGCTGCCGGGGGCACCCATGTTGACCTGTGCAGTGCGGGTGGGAATCATAACAGCATAACCTCCCTGAGCAATGACAAGATTGGGGTTAATTGCGGAAACCTCTGCAAATGAATATGTAATGAAGATAGCTTTGCCATCGGTTCGCTTGGTGACGCGAATGACTTCGGTCATCTTGGAAAGGCTGTCTTCCTTTTCGAGTTTCCACTCGTGGCCGGTCTGAGCCCCGAATATATGGTCATCTGTTGCGCTGTATTCCTTGGCTACAAGTTCACCATTATTGGAAATCCAAATGTTCTTTGCGGAGTCGTAGGTGAGGGCACTGATGGTAAGAGGAGCGGTGCGTTTGGAGGCAGGATCTTCTCTCAGCGAAAGAACAGTCCAGCGGTCTTTACCGGAATTCTTGAGCCCGACGGCTACGTTCTGAGTTGCGACAAGCTTAACCTTTTTCCACTCAGTCTTGTATTTTTCGTATTCGGCTTTATCGGGCCAGATATCAGCGTTGTATGCCATCAGTTTCTGCGGGTCATAACTCTCCAGAATGGCCTTCTGTTTCTCCTGATCCAAAGTCTGAAGCTTGCTGACGAACTGCTGGTGCAGGGGGGCAAACTCCTGTGCATGCTGAGGAACGACTGCAACACCTGTCTGCATGCTGCCATCGGTAGGAAGGAGACCCTGCAGCACTCCGGCACTTTCTGCACCATAGGCTTGTGCAATCATAGCCGGAGCTGCCATCAACGCAATAATCGGTAAAATAGCTTTCATGTCTGTGACTGTTAATCTACCACTGTTTTTTTTACTTGGCAAGCAAGAAATTTCGTGGTACTGTCATGCATGTATGAAAGCGCTGCTTAAGAAAAAAATTGCTGCAGCTGTTGCCGGAGCCCTCATCGGGCTCAGTCTGGTCTCTTGCCAGACTCCTACACCGGCCAACAGAATCGCGGAACATCCCGCGATGTTCCAATCGCTGCCGGCTGACCAACAGGCTCTGGTTCAGCAGGGGCAAATCTGCCAAGGCATGAAAGCCGACGCCGTTTTCCTGGCTTGGGGTCGCCCCGATAGTCAATCTGAAGAAGGTCAGAAAAATGGAAAACATGTAATACGTTGGATTTATAAGGGCTATGACCCCGTGACGGTTATCAATGATAATCCATACCCTTATTGGGGGCCATACGGGGTGTATGGTGGCCCGGATACTTCAACGGTCTTTATTCCTAAACAAGTCGCATACGTTGAGTTTGTGAATGGAAAAGTGACCTCTTGGATGAAACAGAAAGATTCTGATAATTAAACACAAATATGAATATAATGACAACTGATACCGAAATATATACTCTCTCCTCGGAAACTCTTAAGGTACGCGTGTGCAATGTCGGTGCGCGCGTACTGAGTTTCGAGTACGATGGAGTTGATATGCTGTACGGTCCGAAAAATGCCGAGGAATTGCAGGCGGATACCTGCTATTGCGGTGCCATTTGCGGACGCGTGGCCAATCGTATTGCCAACGGAAACTTTGTTCTGGATGGTAAGGAGTACTCCCTGGCTGTTAATAATGGCCCCAATCACCTTCATGGTGGTCTGAAGGGCTTTTCTGATTTGCCGTGGACTGTAGAATCGGTGTCGTCTACTCAATTGGTGCTCCGTCTGGAATCTCCGGATGGGGATGAAGGGTATCCCGGTGCTGTAAAGGTGCAGGCTATCTATACGCTTGCCGGCAATCGCCTGACCTTGGAAATGAAGGCCGAGACCAATGCTCCCACTCTGGTGAACCTTACTAATCACGCCTACTGGAACCTGAATGGTTGCGGAACCATGGATGACCACCTGTTAACGGTGCATGCATCTGCCTATACCCCCATGGTGGCTAATATTCCTACCGGTGCCATTCTACCGGTTACCGGCACTCTCTATGATTTGACGGCTCCTGCCTGTTTGGGTGAGCGCAATGCTCCCGATGCCATCGCCGGCGGATATGATGATAACTATGTTTTACCCACTGCTCCCGGTGTGAAGCCTGCTGCAAGCCTGACAAACGGTAAGTATACCTTGCATGTGGCGACGGATGCTCCCGGTCTGCAGGTCTATACCGGTGACTACCTGCCGCTTAAGCGTGGTGGTGTTGCGCTCGAGGCTCAGAACTTCCCCGATTCTCCTCACAATCCTCATTTCCCGAGCATTGAACTCCGCCCGGGACAGGTTTACGCCCGCACGATTGAGTGGAGTATTGAATAAGCTATAGCTGAGCAGTTCTTTCATTACGAAAGGGAGGTATGCGCCGAATTGTGGCATACCTCCCTTTTCAAATTCTGAGATAGTGGCTTATCTGCCGGCGGTGCGCATATTGTGCAGAATCCCGTCGGCCATGTTACGCACCGTTTCTTCGAGGATGTTACTCAAATGGCTGCCGGCTCGGAAGTCTGCCGGGGCAAAGAAATCCACTCGGCGCTGCTCCGTCTTGAGATTATAGCACTTGCGGAAACTCGCGCGCGTGGGATCATCCGGATTGTATACGGCTACGCTCAGACCACCCTGTTGACGCATGACGGTGAAGCAGGGGACATCCGTGGGGCCATCGCCGAGGTAAATCATGTGCTTAAAGGGAATGGGACGCAGCTCGCTGTCCATGTGGTCGTTCACATCTTCCGTGTATTTAATCATACCCTTGTTGATACGGAAGAGGAACTGAGTTTTGGTAGTGTGCGATATGACCCGCTTGGGGAAGCTGATGCAGCCGTTTTGCTCGCTGAACTCACAGGCAAAGACTTCCTTCATGTACGGGCGGATAACGGAGCCGTCGATGATGGATTTGATGCCACTGGAAATGATGTAAAACTCGACATGTATGCCGGCAAAGCGGTGTTCAGGTGTCAGTACGCGAGATTCGAACTTTTCGAAAAACTCGGGAATACCGCGGAAGAAGGTGAGTTTCTGCCCCAGTTTTTTCAGGGTGTCGTTGCTCACTCCATCTATACTGAGCGTATCGAGCAGCTCTTTTAAATAGCTGAGTTCGCCATCCCATCCTTCCTCTCGACTGCGCTCGTTACATTTCTTCCAGAACAGTTCGGCGTTGATGCCGAACTCGGGGAAGATGGTGTCCTCCTGCATGTTGTGAGGACTGAGGGTCTGGTCGAAATCAAAGATGAGTGCAATCGTGTTCTGCGGAATAGACATGGCAGAGGGGTGGCTCAGATGAGTTCTTTCATGCGATTGACCGTAATGCCGGGGACTGTCACAGTTGTGCCGTCAACTATGCGCAGAATGGGGGAGCCATCGCTCTCCACTCCGATGAAATGGCCACATACTCGAGCTGTGTCGGTAATGGCTACAACCGGCAGCGATTTGCCCCATGCTTTCTCGAGGTCCTCACGCAGGGCCTCAATGCCGTGCTCAACAAAGGTATTGAATGTTTCGGCCAAGGCATTTGCCAGCAGGTCGCGCATCTTGCTTACCTTGGGGCAGGCGAAGAGTAAATCCTGCAGACGTGTCGGGCGGTCAGTTGTCTTGGGGGCAATGCTCTCGATATCATTACTGATATTAAGACCGATACCGATGGAGGCCATAGTGGAGGAGGGGCGTTCTACAAGAATACCGGCGAGCTTATCGCGACCCACCAGCACATCATTGGGCCAGCGCAGGCGCAGCCCCTTGATGCTGTAGCCCTCGAGAGCCTTGATGATGGCAACACCTGCCACCAAAGGCAGAAGCCCCCAGTGACGAGTGGAGCGGGGATCCAGCGGTAGATTGTAGGTTGCCCACAGACCGCCGGCTTCACCGAACCAGCTGCGGTTAAATCTTCCTCGTCCCTTGAGCTGGCGCTCTGCGCATACAACGGTCCACGGCTCCTCCTTGCGGGCCATGTTGAAAGTAGACTCGCACTCCTTTAACTCAACAACTTTCCATTTGATGCTCACGTCCACTATAATAGCGCAGAGCTCTCGCCACGTCCATAAAATAATGAGTTTTTTGTGTCTGAAATTGAGTTTTTTCTTGTTCTGGACTCGCTCTGTGGTTAGCATAGGCGCATGATTCGGGTAACTTCTGTAAATTCCTGGCCTGATGTGTGGCAAATTTACGAGTCTTCTTTTCCGCGCTACGAACGTCGCTCGCGCTCTCAGCATGAGCAGGCGGTGAAGTCTGCAGATGGCTTCTACTGTAAACAACTTGTGCAGGATGAAGCAGTGGTGGGCTTGCTGTTTTACTGGGAATTGCCGAAATGCCTGTTTGTTGAACATCTTGCCGTTGCTGAGTCGTGGCGGGGGTACGGTGTGGGAACTGCTGCTCTGAAGTGGTTGCAGGAGCAGGGGAAGTTACTGATTCTCGAAATAGAGCCACCGCTGGATTCTGCAACATGCAGACGGTTGGAGTTTTACCGAAACGCCGGATTTGAGCTCTTGCCTTACGAGCATGAGCAGCTGCCTTTCCATGCGGATACCCCCTCTGTACCCATGCGATTGCTGAGCTGGCCACATTCTGCCACTGCGGAAGAAGTTGATTGTCTCGAAAACTCGCTCCGAGATACCATCATGCGCTATTCAGATGCTTTGACTAATTGATATTGAATATTCCTCGTTGTTACGCCATCTCCTATATCATGGTTGCAACAGCTCGGGATAAATCGGCCTGGTGGCGCAGGATTGTATCCTACGCATGGGGGTACATGGGTACGCTGTCTGCTCTGGGCTTATTGTTGGGTGTTTTGGGCATGGGAATTTACCATGCATTCACGAGCGATGGTGCTTCCGTGAATGTCCGGTATTATTCCGGTTTGTTCAATCCATCACAAGCAGTTGCTCCTACCGGTGTGGACGAACTGTACGCAGGTGCGGAAGGGGTGACTATTCCTCACATTCGTTTTGAGTACGGTAAGGACGGGCGTTTGAATCGTTTGGTGCACCTCAATGCCGAGGGCTATGTCACGCCCATGCCCGGTAGTCAGGTGGCTGAACAGCGGGTAGAGTATGATGCCGATGGGCGGGTTATGGCTCGTCGCAATTTCGATGCCTATGGCAGGGCTGTAGCAGATTCCGCAGGGATTGCTACCCGAGAGTTCCGTTACAATGCCGATGGGCGTTTGGTATCGCGCGTTTTCAGAAATGCAGAAGGTCGCAAGATTGTGCCCAAAATGCCCGGATATGCTGAGGAGCGAATTGCTTATGATAGTAAGGGGCGCCCCTTGTCGATTCAGTACTTGGATGGCAATGGTCAGCCTATTGTCAACGCAAAAGGAGAATGTTGCATTGCCTACTCATATAATGATGATAAACAGGAGGTGCTGCGCTCGAATTATGTCAATGATGCTCTGACAGAGAATGAGGAAGGCGTTGCTATTGAGCGTGTGCGACATACCAGAGATGGGGCGGCTACTCACACTTCTTGGTTGGATGCGCAAGGCAAGCCGGTGGCCGCAGCCGATGGTAATACTGTGTCGGTTCTTGCCGAGAATAAAACTGCTGAGAATCTGCAACGCACCCGCTACTGTGGTGAAGATGGGCTTATGCGCAGTAATAGCCGAGTGTGGGCTGAGCACCTGGTGCGCACCACGCCCGATGGTAATGTGGTGTGGGAATGTTTCAACGGGGCAGATGGTCTGCCTTGCCTGAACGAGACGCGAGGCTATGCTGAGCACCTTTGTGAATATGGAGACGACGGTATGTTGGCGCGAGAGTTTTTCTGGGATGCTGAAGGTCAACCCTCCGAGTGTTATGAAAAACGCCATTCGTCCGACGGTTCGGCTCGGCATGTGATATCCCTCCACCGGGATGGTTCCACTGAGTTGACCCGAACCCGATAAAGAAAACGCTCTGCTGCATGTGCAGCAGAGCGTTTTGAAATTCCGTGAGGGCTCTTTACGAGTAGGCGGATTCCACCTTCTGGGCCACGTCCTTGTAACCGTAGTCCACTTCGTAAATGACCTTGAAGTTCTCGAGGGACTTCTCCTTGTTGCCGGCCTTCTCGTACAGGCAGCCAATCATGTAGAGAATCTCCTTCTTGGTGTCGTCCATAGCAACGAGCTCCTTGTCGGCGTCCTCCAGCTGGCGGATAGCCATGTCGGTCATGTTCTTGGAAGCGTAGCACTTGCCGAGCATGAGCATGGACTTGATGCGCAGGTTCGGGTTGGTGCGGGCGCGCTGCAGCGGGGGAATAGCCTCGGTGTACTGCTCGGCATCGAAGAGTGCCTGGCCATACTTGAACTGAAGCTGGGCATCGGTCGGGTTGGCATCCACACGAGCCTTAGCATCGGCCACAACAGCCTCGGCGATTTCCTTCTTGCGGGCAGCGAGGGTAGCTTTGGCCTCTTCGTTGTTCGGGTCGGCAGCCAGTACCTGCTCGTAGTAGGCGATTTCTGCCTGCATGGCCTTCTCCTGCATCTCCATAGCCTTGTCGTTGATGGAGAGGTCGGCACCGCCACTGAGCTGGAAGGCGTATGCGTAGAAGGAGTAGGAATTGGCGTAGTCTTCCATCTGCTCGTAGATGGAGGCGATGTCCTTCACAATCTGCAGGTTGGTGTTGTCAACTGCATACTGCTCGGAGAGCTGAGCCAGACGCTGTTCCATTTCGGCACGGGTAAGCCCCATCTTGTCGGCGTTTTCCAGGTCGGTGGTGGCACTCTGGCTCTTCAGCTTGGTGCGGAAGTCACCCTTACCTTCCCAGTTACCCTGCTTCATGGTGGCACGGGCAGCGCAGTCCTTCTCACCACGCTGGGCAATGGCATCTGTACGATCGATTTCGAGAATGCGACGGTAGGTGTCGGCAGCCTCGGCAAAGTTCTCGTTCTTGATGTAGTGGTTGGCCAGCATGTGCATGTGCTTCTTGGCATTCGGCTGGCCCTTGCAGATGGTCTCGAGGGCGAATGCAGCCAGCTCCGGCAGATTGAGCTCGTTGGCTGCGGTGAAAAGTGCTTCGTTGGCCGTTACGGAATAGGGGTCTTTCTCCAAATCATCCTCTACCGATACGATGACGGAGGCGGGGTCCTTACGGCTGGTGGAAATACGCATACCGCCGAAAAGTGAGGAGCGACGGCCGGCATCGGGGGTGGTCTTGATTTCGCAGCTGCGCAGAATCTTACGACCCTCCAAGAACCCCGGAGCGCGCTTCACTAGCGTCTTCAGAATGCTGACGGCGTATTTGTAATTCTTGGCCGCAACTGCCTGCTGAGCTTTGAGCCAGAGACCGGCTTCTGCCTGCGGCAACTGTCTTTCGGTGATAATGGTAATCATAAGTATGTGTGAGAGAAAATTGAGGGCACGGCAGCACAATACCGCACGTGCACACGCGGTTTACAATACATTTACCACAAAGCTCGCTTGATTTCAACCTTGTTTTTTATTTTTTTTGTGGCAAAATGTCTCTGCGATGAGATTAGATGCCATATTGAGCCGTTTCGGCTATTGTTCAAGAAGAGAAGCCACTCAATGGATAAAGCGTGGCCGTGTGACGGTGAAAGGTGTTGTGGCGAAGTCTGCCTCGGCAAAAGCTGAGCCGACCGATGTTCTGGTGAACGGGGAGCCCATCGAGTTTCCCGACGGTTTATATGTGGCTCTCAATAAGCCGCTTGGCTGCACCTGCAGTCATCGCGAAGAAGGGGAATTGGTGTATGATTTGCTGCCTCAGCAGTGGCTGGACAGAGGCGATGGTGTCAGCACCGTCGGCCGTTTGGATAAGGAGACATCGGGCCTGCTGCTCATAACGGATGATGGTGCATTTGTGCATGCTCTCACCAGCCCAAAGCGCCATGTGCCCAAGGTGTATGAGTTTGAGTGTTCCGCCCCGGTGCCGTCCTCGGCAGTTGCATTGTTTGCAAGTGGGGAACTGCTCCTGAACGGCGAGACGACTCCGTGTCTGCCTGCCGAACTCGAGATTACAGGTGAGTGCACCGGCTGTCTTACCCTGCATGAGGGGCGATATCATCAGGTTCGACGTATGCTGGCAGCCGTGGGTGCGCCGGTCACTCGCCTGACTCGTACAGCTATCGGGCCGCTCAAACTGGCTGACCTCAATCTTACACCGGGCGAGTGGTGTGCCATTGACCCCACGATGTTCACATGAGCTTTGACATGCCCATAGCGGTGCAGGCCCATTTCTCGGTTCTGTATGAAGACGATGATGTGCTGGTCGTCGACAAGGCTGCGCCTTTACTTACACACCCGACCGGCGAGAAAAACGAGCCGACGCTCTGGCATGGGGTGAAGGAATTGCTCGTCTATGAGCTTGCATGCGGTGGTCAGGTGTCATTCATCAATCGTCTGGATAGGGAGACTAGCGGTATTACTCTTGTGGCAAAGACTGCAGCAGCCGCTCGTGAGCTGGGTAAGGCTATGCAGCACAGATTGTTGCAGAAGGAATATTATGCCGTGGTGCAGGGGAATCCTCTGTGGTATTCTGCCTGCTGCGATGAGCCTATTCTGCGCATGGAGGAAGTGGCAGAAACTCGCATTCACGTGCGCCAGTGTTGTCATCCGCAGGGTAAGCCCTGTTGCACGGAGTTTGAAGTCCTGCAGCGTGTGCCGGCTCGCAATGGTTTACCTCCTATAGCCTTGCTGCGTTGTGTACCTCATACGGGGCGACTGCACCAAATCCGCGTGCATGCTGCCCATTTGGGATTCCCCCTTCTTGGCGATAAAATATACGGCGGTAATGAGCTCAATTACCTCGATTTCATCGCTCAGGGGTGGACCCCGGAATTGGCTGCTCGTTTGCACATAGAACGTCATGCATTGCATGCCTGTTCCCTGCGTTTTCCGTTCGGTGAGCGTGAGATTGAGGTAAAATCACCTCTTCCTGCCGACCTTGCCGCGCTTCTGGCTTGATTTTTCTTTTGCTCCGCGCTAGAATACAGCCGTCATGAGTAACGCAAAATCCGAACTTCTGCAAATCTTGCTGGCAAAGTCCATCAAGACCGGTCATTTCATTCTTGCCTCCGGTAAGGAGAGCGATCTGTACTGCGACTGCCGCATCACCGCACTCGATGCCCGTGGTGCCAACCTCATCGGCGAGGTAGGCTGGCAGATGGTGCAGGAGGAGATTCTGCCCCAATTCCCCGAGGCCTGCTCCATCGGCGGTATGACGATGGGCGCTGACCCCATTTCTCTGGCTATCGGCATGTACTCCGCCAATTCCGACAAGCCCCTGTGCGTGTTTACCGTGCGCAAGGAGGCCAAGGACCACGGTCGTGGCAAGCGTATTGAGGGTAACTTTGCTGCCGGTCAGCAGGTAATCGTGGTGGACGATGTTATCACCACCGGCGGTTCTACACTGAAGGCTATCGACGCCATCGAGGCCGAGGGTGGCAAGGTTGTTGCCGCTCTGGTGCTGGTGGATCGTCAGGAGGGCGGTCGCGAGGCCATTGAGAGCCGTGGCATTCCCGTGTTCCCCATGTTTACCCGCGCCAGCATTTTCGGTAACAAGTAAATCCGGATGCTGCCGATTATTGCAGGTATTGAAGGGCCGGTGCTGACGGCGCGCGAGCGAGAACTTTTTGCGCGCCTGCAGCCGGCAGGCTATATCCTTTTTACTCGCAATATCGTGGACTATGAGTTGACGCGTGAGCTCACCGATGAGCTCCGCGCACTCACCACGGGGCCGGATGCCCCCGTGATTGCCATTGACCAAGAGGGTGGCCGTGTAGTGCGTACGGCTGATATTTTTGTAAAATTGCCCTCTGCTGCAGAACTTGCCGCTACCGGTAGCAGTCATCTCATTACCCAGGCTGCTTGGTACAATGCTCAGTGTCTGTACACCTTGGGTGTCAATACCAACTTTGCGCCGGTGCTTGATATCGGGTCTGCGCACGCCAATGCCTTGCCGAGTCGCTGCTGGGGCTATGATTCTCAGTCTGTCACCACTCACGCCGGTGTGTGGAATCGCGCTCATGTGCGAGCCGGAATTGCCACTTGCGGTAAGCATTTCCCCGGTATGGGGGCAGCTGAGTGCGATCCTCATTTTGATTTGCCGGTTCTGCATGGAACGCGTGATTCATTTCTGCAGGATGCCACGATTCCCTTCAATGCGCTTATGCCGGAACTGCCGTCCATGATGATAGCGCACTTGCTGATTCCTGAGATTGATGCGGAGCTGCCTACGTCGCTTTCTCCTGCTCTGGTGCAGGGCTTTTTGCGTGACCAGCTGGGGTATGAAGGGGTAGTGTTCACCGATGACCTCTGTATGGGGGCCATTGCCAAACGCTACAGCCCGGCAGAGTCGGCTGCTCTGGCATTGCTTGCCGGTTGTGATTTGCCGCTGATTTGCCACGATGCCTGTGAGCATTTGGAGGCTGCAGCGGAAGCTATATCGCGCCTGCCGCAAGCGGTTCTGCAGGCTGTCGAAACCCGTGTGGAGCGATTCCGTATGGGGCTCCATACCCGCCCACCCATGCCCTTCATTCAGTGGCGTGAATATCTGGCAGATGTACGGGAGTTCAACTCCAAGGTGCCGGCTCTTTCTTCTCAAATGCCGGGCTCTCCTGTACAGGACTATTGATTGTCTTCCTTCGGGCCTGTGTTTGGATGGAAGTTGATGTATTCATCTGTCCGGAGGTTGAGCAATAAAATACGGAATTTTCTGTTTTATTTGAACAGGTGGCTTGACTGTCGATATCTATACTTTGTAAGCAGGGAGAACCCGGTGTTTTATATAATAACAAGAGGGAACTGACTTTGCTGCATATTAAATCAAAATTACATATATAAAAATGAACTTTAAGACAATGACAGTATTCGTGTGCTCGATGTTGGCGTTTGCTGCGCCGATGGTGAGCGCGTACCCTTATTACTCTAATCAGTCTCAGAATGCGAGCGCTAATTCTCAGGCGTACTATTTAACGTTGCTCGAGGAGGAGAATACGAATCATCGAATGACGATGGAGAACTTGCGACGCAACCTCCGACAAGCCGAGGAATATTATGAGTATTTGTCCGGCAAGAATAGTGTTCTTTCTTCTTTTCAATATCAAACTGTCCTAGATTGGCAAAAAATGATTCGAGAGGAACAGCAGCGTCATATGGAGGCCGTTGCTGATATTCGTCGTCGCGCGAGTGGTGGCACTTATTATTGATGCTGTTGTTATTGAATGCAGCTTTCGAAAGGGGTAATACGGAGTGAATTCGTACTACCCTTTTTTGTATATTTGCTTGTTGTTGGGAGGAAGTGAAGAGCTCTGTCGAACTGACATCTCTTTATATTGACAAGCGAGCGGGGGTTGCCTACAATACGCCGCATGCAATGGGAACAGTTACTCACCTGCGAGCGTTTGAGCGGTACCGGACGACGGGATGCCGGGCGCTCAGCCTTCAACAGCGATTACGGTCGTGTGCTCTATTCGAGTGCCTTCCGCCGTTTGCAGGACAAAACACAGGTGTTCCCTCTGGGGCGCAATGACTATGTTCGCACGCGTCTGACCCACAGTCTTGAGGTCGCCAACGTGGGCCGTGCTCTCGCACAGGAACTGGCAGATGTTGCTACGGAACACGAGGGGCGCGAGGCCATGCCCTTGCTCTACACGGCCATGGGGGATGTGGTGGCTACTGCCTGTCTGGCTCACGATTTGGGCAATCCTCCTTTCGGTCATTCGGGCGAGACGGCTATTGATGAAGCCGTGGCACAAGCCGCTGCAGCGGGGCTTTGCCCGGCGGAGTTTGCGGATTTTCGTTTTGAAGGCAATGCCCAGGGGTTACGCCTGCTCACGCGTACCTGCGACCCCATTCGAGGCTTGGGGCTTGATTTGACGGCTGCCACGCTCGGTGCTTTTACCAAGTATCCATGCGCAGCCGGTCTTCAAAAGCAGGGGGCTGCCACTCGCTACAAGAAGTTCGGTATTGCTGTCGAGGAATTGCCGAACTTCTGCAATGTGGCTCTGCTGTGCGGTTTGCCGGCACTGGCCGAGAATGTGTGGGCGCGTCACCCGCTGGCATTCCTGATGGAGGCTGCCGACGATATCAGTTATCTGATTGCGGATATGGAGGATGCGTACGTCTCAAAAATCATCAGCTACGAGGATGTTGTGGCTCAGCTGGCCGCTCTCGGTGATTTCAGTGACCGCATGAAAGAAAGTGTGGCTCGAGAGAAAGACCGCAGCGGTGCAATGGCTGCTGTCCGTTATGCCCGAGCCAGTGCCGTGGGTGCCTGCATTCGCAGCCTGCGCAGCACGCTCGAACAGGTATACCCCCTCATGATGCGTGGTGAGCTCTGTTCCAGTCTGATGAAATGTTCGGCTATGTCTGCTGCCTATGAGTCGGTGCAGAACTGGTCCGTTCAGCACATTTACAGCCACGAGAGTGTGATTAAGGTGGAAATCACAGGCTTCAATGTCATTAAGAGCCTCATGAACCTCTTCATGCGCTGGGTGAGCGAGCCTCAGAGCGCATTGGGGCGTAAAATCGGTGCTATCCTGCATGCTGACCCGGCGCAGAGTGGCGATGCCCGCTATCGATTCCTGCATGTGGTGGATTATATCTCCGGCATGACGGATTCCTATGCCCTTCAGACATACGGTTCCCTGTTCGGTACCGGCAACATGGCGTTCTCATGATACATGATCCTGATTACATCGCCGGCTTTATCAATGCAGCCATAGCCGGTCGCTGCGACATCGTGAAGTCTCTTCTCGATGGAGGGATGGATGTGAATGCCCAGTTGCTCGATGAACAGCAACGCCCTCAGGGACCGACAGCACTGCATGCCGCGACGAATGGCGGACATGTGGTACTTTTGCGCCTGCTGTTGGCGGCAGGTGCTCATGTCAATGCTGTGACCGCGGATGCCATCACCCCCTTGCAACTGGCCGCAGCAAAGGGATTGGCCGAGTGTGCTCACTTGTTGTTGAGTGCCGGTGCCGATGTGCACATGAAAAGTGCAGGGGGCAATACAGCCCTTCACGCGGCGGCTCGCAGTGGTTGCATTCCCTTGCTTTGTGAGTTGTTGAGTGCCGGGGCTGTGGTGAATGAGCCCGGTAAGGACGGATTGACTCCCTTGCATGTGGCAGCTGCAGCCGGTCATGTGCAGGCTATGCAGGAGCTGCTCGCTGCCGGGGCAGATGCTCTCACGACAAATGAAGCCGGGAGACAGCCCTTGCATCTGGCTGCACAGTTCGGGCATGTGCAGGCGCTGCGACTCTTGCAGAAGCACGGTTCTGTACTCAATATCCCCATGAAGGATGGGCAGAATGTGTTGCATCTGGCCGCAATGGGAGGTTATGTTGCTGCGGTTCAGTATATTCTGAAAGCCGGTTTGGATGTGCATGCTCGCAATGCTGCCGGATTCTGTGCCTTGCAGATGTCTGTCGCTCAGGGACACGCCGAGGTTGTTAAAATCCTGTTGGCTGCCGGAGCCGACCCCTGCGAGGCCGATGAAAATGGGTTCTCCGTTCTTCATCATGCTGCTGCTCTGGGGCACGCTGAAATGGTGCAGCTCCTGTTGGAAAACGGCGCCAATCCCATCATGACAGATGCCCGCGGGCGAACCGCTCTCACCTATGCTATGCGCAAGGGGCGTATTGATGTGCTGCCATTGCTGACTGCTGCTCATCCTGCGTTAGCCGCAGAGTATGAGGCGGCCGGGCGCCGTTTGTTGCAGCGCGGGCTTCTCTTCGTCGGTGGCATGGTGCTACTGCTTGTTGCCATTATCTGGTATTTTGTCAGCTGAGCTCGACTTTTTTTGCTCGCATTGGGTGATTGTATATGCTAGTATGCAACCATTCAATGACTATGAAAAAGTTTCTTGCAGCAGCTGCCTGTACCCATGCCTTTATAGGAACGATTGTTAGTGCTGATATCCCGGCTCAGTACACGAATGAGACTTATATTGAGAATTTTCCTGAACCCGTTGTCAGTGCAAGTGTTGTCGATGAGAATGACGATTCTCCGCAAACCGATATGGTTGTCCCTGAGTTCCGTATTGAGGGCGATAAGGCTCATACCCCGGTAGCGCGATGGAGAGATCAGGATAGCCTGGAGTTGACTTTTGTGCCCGGAACTTCATGCAACACCGTTTACAAGCTTGTATTCGCCGAAGGAAGTCGCTATCTGGGCGGGGCTCCCATCTCACCTCGGGAATATCGTTTTCGCTGTGCTCCGGATTCTCTGGTTGGTAAGCAGGTCAAGACCGCACAGGGGGCAGCCATTCTGTTAACGACGAGTCATCACCATACCCGTGAATCGCAGACCTTTTCACCTCAGACGACTGTTAATTATGAATTCCGTCGTGTGAAGCGCTCCTTCTGGACAAATCGAGAGTATTATGGCCGCCGTGTAGCTGCTCGTGTGAGTCCCGCTCGCGTGTGTGATGGTATTACCAATGAGGGATTAATGCGCCTGGAGGCAGCCGGACAGGAGGTATGGAGTAAATTAAAAGCCAACGATTTGATGCCGGGACATGTGCTGGTGCAACCTGTGGAGCCTTTGCCCGATGGGGAGGAGTGGGCTTTGCTCTATGCCGGCTCTCAGACATCGGGAATTAACCATGGCGCGGCTGTCCGGTTTAATGTGTGTAACAGCTTGCTCACCGGCCTGAGTGTGCAATCGGATGGAAAAGGAAAGGGGGATGTAGAATTGCAGCTGATGTTTGAGACGCCGCTCCCTGCGGGCGATATTCCCCGTATTTTCTCGCAACTGGGTTTCAGCGTGAATGGCAAGGGCAGCGTAAGCACATCTGCCGATGGCTATGACCGAAAACTGACTCTGCCGGATGGGCAGTGGCTTAATTTCCGTTACGATGGTATCGTACCCTGTGAGCCGGTGTGTGGCCGGCGTCCTTGGCGCTTTTATGATGATGACGATGAACGCGATGAGCTCGATGATCTGCCTGCCATGGTGGCCGGTGGTATGGCCTCCGGTTTGCGTATCAAAGTGAAGGGTGTATTGCCTTCCGTGGTGGATATCACAATTCCTAAGGGGACGACTGTAGCCAATGGCGCAACTCTGGCGAAAAATCATGTGCACCGTATTGCCCTGAATCCCGCTTGGCCCCAGCTGTTGACTCAATCCGACATCATCATGCCGCTCAAGGGCTCGCATAAGTTGCGTTTACCATGTGCCAACCTGAATATGGTGGACGTAACACTGCGTCGCGTGTCTGATGAATTCCGCAAAAAGGTATTCACGGAGACTCCTTATGATACGCGTTCTTTGCAGGATGAACGATATCACAATCGACTGGCTCGTCAGCGCTATAGTAAAGACCTGATTCACAGCTACCAGAAAGAGTCGGCTGCGCGCGATGAAGATTCGGCAGAAGATAGGCTTGAGAGGGCTCAGAAGCTGCGTAAGCGCTGGTTGCCGTCTGCTCATGCCTACCCGACCCGCCGCTATGAACTCGCCCAATGTGCACTCTATAAAAGTGCTGAAATGGTTCTGGACCTTGACAACCTGGCCGGTGAGCGCTTGACTCCCGGTGTTTATGTGCTGACACTCAAAACGCAAGCTAATCAGCACGTCAAGTGTGGGCTGGGGCTTAATGGTGTGCGTGCGGATGCTCTTGATTACGAGATAGATATTCCCGTGCTGGTGACTGATCTCAATGTTGCCGCTTCGTCAGACGGTGTATTGGTCACACGCTATTCTGATGGCTCTGCTGTGAATGGTGCTATTCTGACTCACGAGACATACAATTCCGAGCAATCTCGCTGGGATGTGTGGCAGAAGACAATGCCGCAGGGATTCCTGAGGCATGAGTTCAATGGTAATACGATTACGGTTTCGCATGGTGATGATGTCGCTTTTGCGGAAACTCCTTCAGTCTATAGACGATATGAGGAGGCTGACAATGAAAGTATTCCCGACCTGAAATGTTTCCTCTTTACCGACAGACCGCTCTATAGGCCGGGCGACACGGTGCACATACGTGCTCTGCTGCGACGTACAACCGGCGATTTTCCTGCTCTGCCCGGAGTGAAGAGCGCTGAGCTGAAGTTGCGCCGCCCGAATGGCGAGGTTCTGAGTACGCAGACGGTCCCACTCAGTTCCGTTGGCGCATTCTCCGCAGACATTACCTTGCCTGAGGGGGAGGATAATGTAACGGGGGAGTATGAAGGCGAAGTGACTGTCGGTAAGTTTTCTCATGAATTTACGGTGACGTGCGAGGTGTTCCGTCGCGATGCCTTTGTGGCAACTCTGACAGCCGAGACCGCGAAAGTAGCGCCTGAAAAGCTTGTCTTGCGAGTTCAGGCCGATGACTACAGTGGAGTACCGCTGGTAGCTGCTCCCGTTGAGTTGGAAGTGGGGGATACCAAGCATCGCTTAGTGACGGATGCCGCAGGTGCTGCTCAGCTGGAATTGCCGATGGTGTCTGAGTGGCTGAGCAAGGGGAGCGTAACAGTCAGTGGCAGCATTTGTAATGACCGACAGGAGTATGTTCGCTTGCCTGAGCAAATGCTGACATTCAGTACCGGGGATTTCCGCATAGATTTCCGCGATGGTAGGCTCTACTTGACCGATGCTGTGACCGGTGAACCACTGGCTCGTGAACAGAAGGTTTCCTTGCGTGCTGTAAAGGTGTCAACCCATCCCCAGAATACCCGCTCCATGTTCTCGCTGATGTTGAAAAGGGAAGAAACCAAGTACAGCTGTGAGCTGACTGTCCCTGCAGGCTGTCGCGATGGTTTGCCCTTGTCACGCATGGAGGTAACCGATTTCGTGTTCACTGGAACCGATGCGGAGGGGCGAACTGTGGAATACCGTTGCGATGCTGATTATGCCGAAACTAAGGAGGAGGAAATCACCCTGAAAACCGAGGTTCAGGAGAGGCGCTTGCTCCTGAATGTTAAATCCCCGGTTCGTGGTATGGCCCATATCTTTATTGGTTGTGGTAAGAATCTGCGCCATATTCAACATCGAGTTACGGAGGGTGAGCTGTCCATGCCGATAGACTTGAAGGAACGCGAGGAAGGCTCTCTGAGTTGTTCCGTTATTCTGTGCTCCGCTGCAGATGGCCGGATGTTCCGTGGTAGCTCCGAATGTTATGTGCCGGTGCGTCGTCAGCACCTCGACGTTTCTCTGACTGTGCCGGTAGAGGCGCAACGCCCCGGTCAGAAGGTGCAGCTCAGCGGACAGGTTCTCAAAGATGGTAAGCCGTCCACTGCAGAGGTGACACTCTATGCTGTGGATGCCGGCATGCTGTCTGTGGCCGGATATCAGAAACCTGACCCGGAGCGCTTTTTTGCCTCGTGCAAGGCTTGGCGTTTCCTGCCGGAAGTTGCGGGCTCGCATCGGAATGCGCAAGAGAAATTGACCTACAGTATGCTTCCCGGCGTCTGGCGAGGGGAAGTTTGGCGTGGCTGTTCCCGTTGGTTACTGCCATCGGAAATGCGGTCGGAAATGCCGGTTTACTCTATGATGACAGCCGGCCTGCGAAGTGGTTCCGGCGCGATAGATGATTCGGAGCTGCCACCTTGGCTTATAGACGAAGATGAGCCTTGCTATGAGGCTGCTCCGGCTCCCTGTCCGGTTATACCTGAGCAATCTGAGCCCGAATCAGCCCCGCGCCTGCGCCGACATTTTGCACCGGTTGCTGTCTGGCAAGCCTCGCTGCGTACGGATGCAGAAGGGCGTTTTTCGACCGAGGCTGTCTTGCCCGATACGCTGACCACATATCGAGCGTTTGCCGTTGCTGCAGATGACAGCGGGGCTCGCTTCGGTTCGGCACAGGCAGAGTTTAAGGTCAATCTGCCGGTGATGATTACGCCCGGCATGCCCCTGTTCATGAGCACGGGAGATAAGCTGCGTCTGCCACTCAGCATTTCCAATGCCACCGACGAGGCCGGTAGCTGGACTGTCAGCATGCAAGGTTGTGATACGCCGCAGCAGATAGATTTGCCTGCCGGCGGAACCGGCACGCTGTACTTCGACATCGCCCCCACTCAGGAGGGGGATTGCGTGCTGCAATGGCAGGCTGTGGGGAAAACCGGTGCAGATGCTGTACAGGGAACTTGTCAGGTTCGTTTCCCCGCTCCCGTGTTGCGCGAAGTGCATCATTTGGAATTGCAACCCGGTCAGGAACCGGTACAGCTGAGCTCACTGTTTGCTGCGGATGTGGCACAGTCCACACGTGCAGAGCTTGAAGTACAGGTATCGGCCAGCCCCTTGCTGCACCTGCAGGGATGTATGGATTTCCTGCTCACATATCCCTATGGCTGCACGGAGCAGCGGGCCTCGGCTCTTATGCCTTGGTTGCTTTACGATGAACTGGCTCCCTTCTGTCCGAAGCTGGCCTCAACTCCCCGAGAGAAAGTGCGCGCTGTGGTGCAGCGAGAGATTGCCACCCTTTTTGCCCGCCAATGCAAGGATGGTGGTCTGGGCTATTGGGCTAAAGAAGAAAGAGGGTGCGGTTGGGCCAGTTGCTATGCAGCAATGGCTCTGACTGTTGCTCAGGAACGCGGCTATGAGGTGCCCAAGGACAAGATGGAGCGATTGCTTGATTTTGTCGATGATAACGAGGGCGTTCTCTTCTGTTCGCAGGTGATGGCCGCCCGTGCTCTGGGAAATCGCCGTGCCTTGCGCCGGGAGTTGGAACGCATGGATAAGGTGGTGGAGAAATGGGAACGCCCCGGGGTATTCGGCGCAACAGTGGATTTCATGCTCACTCTGCAACAGTCAGGCGCAGATACGCATGCCGCCTTCCGTACTTGGATGAAAACGCTTGCAAGGGATTATCGCCATGCAACGACGGCTAACTCCTCCTTTATTCTGCTGGCACTGCATGATTACCTGAAACTGAATGACGAGCAGGGGGCTACGGTAACGGTAAAGACGCAGGATGCGACCTTGCAGGCCGGTCGCGAAGCGGTTGCGCTAGCGGTTCCGGCTTTCCGTACCCTTGCCGAGTTGCCGACGACTCTTGGCGCAGAAGGCGGACCGGTATTTGTACTTGTCCGTGCCAAGGCTCAGCCGGAGCAACGCGAGTTCCCCGGTGTGACGGAGAAGGGGCTGCAGGTTACACGTCAGTATGAGGTAAAGGGCGAAGACGGTAAGTGGCGCCCCGCTCCCGATGTGCTGAAAGTGGGGGATGTTGTGCGCGTGACCCTGACCTGTGCCAAGGTGGCCGATGAGATGGAGTATTTGGTGCTCGAAGATTACCTCCCGGCCTGTATGGAGGCAATCAATCCCGCGGTTCCTTCTCAATCAGCCGGTCTGGAACCCTGTTCTTGGAGTTGGGAGTTTGAGCATCGGGAGTATTTGGCTGATCGAGTGCGCGGATTCTGTACCCGCTGGTACAATCGCAACCTCCTGAACATGACTTACTATGCTCGGGTGAAGCGCGCCGGTACCGCCACCGCTCCACCCGCTCAGGCGCAGATGATGTATGAACCCCAGGTCTATGGCCTGAGCCCTAACTGTACAATACATGTTGCTGAATGATATGAAATAAGGTTCATGAACGGAGTCTAATCATAGTGATTATAAACCGTAATGTTTTATTTTCAGTTAATAGTATCCCTTGTTCTTGTTTACATAGCCTTTGGGGTTATTGTTGCCTGGTATCGAGGGATATTAAGCAGACAAAACTTTACCTTCATACCTTTTTTGGGTGGTTTGGTCGGCTGTCTGGGATTATACATTAATCCGGTTTATGAACTCGGCTATTGGGTATTGTTGCCGTTGCTATTGGATTATTATTCCATTCCGTACTTTGCTCTGATTTTTATAAGGTACATACGCGTTAAAATAATTAGAGGTGTAGATCTGTTTTGACAGCCTATTGGAGCTTGCCCTTCTACAAATTACCCTTTGCCTAATCGTTTCCACTCGCATTAAGTCAACATAGTGTTTTGAAATACTGTCACTCATAGTGCTTGCATAGGGAGCAGGGAACTGTTATGGTCTGAGCATGGCAACTGACAAGAAAATCACCATCAAGACCAGCCGTGGCGATATCAATCTGACTGTTTTCGCTTCCAAGACCCCCATGACTGCCGCCAGTTTCCTGAATCTGGCCACCAAGGGCTTTTACAAGGGCCTTAACTTCCACCGCGTGATTGCCGATTTCATGATTCAGGGTGGCTGCCCTGACGGTACAGGCTGCGGTGGCCCCGGCTACAAGTTTGATGATGAGTGCCGTCCCGACCTGAAGTTCAATCGTCCCGGTCTGCTGGCCATGGCCAATGCCGGTAAGACGTGGACCGGTCAGGGTACTAATGGTTCTCAGTTCTTCATCACCCACGTTCCCACTGATTGGTTGAATGGTAAGCACACCATCTTCGGTGAGGTTTGCTCTCCCGAGGATCAGAAGGTTGTGGATTCCGTACGTCAGGGTGACAAGATTACCGATATCGAGATTCACGATGACTGCGCCGACCTCTTCGAGGAGCAGGCTGCCAACATTACTCGCTGGAACAGCAAAATCGGTAAGTAATGGTATTTGCCGTCCAGGACCTGCACATTGAGTTCGGGCCTCGCGTACTTTTCGATTCGCTCTCCTTCGTTGTCGAACGAGGGGAGCGCATCGCTTTTGCGGGACAGAACGGTGCGGGTAAGTCTACTCTCATGAAGTGTATCGTGGGGGTGCAGGAGCCCGACCATGGCAAGGTGTTGTTGCCCAAGCACACACATGTGGGTTATCTGCCTCAGGACGGCATTCATATTTCCGGGCGTCCGTTACTGGATGAGGTGCTGGGCTCTGTCGGTAATATCGTGGAGCTTCAGCAGACTGTGGATGAACTTTCTGCCGACCTTCAGCAGCTGGATGCCAATAGTGAGGAATATCGTGATACGCTCGAGGAAATTGGCCGTCTTGAGCTGATTCTGCAGGACAGAGATGCCGCTTCGCTTCGCCCGAGAACCGAGTCTATTCTGCGTGGTCTCGGCTTTGCGGATGCTGACTTTACGCGTGACTGCGGTGAGTTTTCCGGTGGCTGGCAGATGCGCATCGCTTTGGCTCGTCTGTTGCTGCAGGAGCCCGAAGTCCTGTTGCTGGACGAACCGACGAACCACCTTGATATTCAGAGTCAGCGTTGGCTGGAGCAGAACCTGCGTAACTACCGCGGTGCTATCTGCATTATCAGCCACGATATTGCTCTGTTGGACAACCTTGTTACTCGCACGATTGCTTTCCATCATGGTCGTGCAGAGGAATACTCCGGCAATTTCTCTTTCTACTTGAAGGAGAGCAAGGCCCGTAAGGAAATCCTGCTGCGTCAGGCCAAGACTCAGCAGCGTGAGATTGCTAAAACTCAGGCGTTCATCGACCGATTCCGAGCCAAAGCGACCAAGGCCAGTCAGGCTCAGAGTCGTATCAAACAGCTTGAAAAGATTGAGCTTATCGAGGTGGAAGATGATGATGCCGTGATGAGCTTCCATTTCCCGCCTCCTCCTCCCGGTGGTAATACCGTGGTGCAGCTCGAGAAAGTCAACAAGGCGTATGGCCCTATCCGCCTGCTGGAAGGCTATGACTTCCGCATGGATAAGGGCGACCGCATCGCCATTGTGGGCGTGAATGGCTCCGGTAAATCCACCTTCACTCGATTGATTTCCGGAACGGAGGCGCCCGACCGCGGTAAGTTCTCGTTCGGGCACCATACTCAGGTGGCGTTCTTCTCTCAGACTCATGCCGATGTGCTGAACAACGAGCAGACGGTGCTCGAGTGTGTGGAGGCTGCTGCCAGTCGGGAGACTAGACCTTTGGTGCGCAATATTCTGGGCTGTTTCCTGTTCCGTGGGGATGACGTTTTCAAGAAAATCGGTGTCTTGAGCGGTGGTGAGCGCTCTCGTGTAGCCTTGGTCTGCATGTTGCTGAAGCCCGCGAACTTCCTCATTATGGACGAGCCGACCAACCACTTGGACTTCCAGAGTCAGGATGTGTTGCAGGCCGCTCTGGCGGAGTACCCCGGTTCCTATTGCATCGTATCGCACAACCGTCAGTTCCTCGACCCTATCGTCAACAAGGTGCTGGAGTTCCGTTTGGGGCATGCTCCGCGTCTGTTCCATGGCAATGTGTCGCAATACATTGAGACCGTGGAGGCTGAGGAGCGTCGCATGAAGGAGGTCGCAGTGGCAGCTACTTCAACTTCAACCTCGGCAGACCCTGCTGCCGGTATTGCTAACAAGAAAGATGCCCGCCGTGCCCGTGCTCAGGAGCGCGAACGCCGTGCCCGCATTCTGAAGCCCCTGCAAACTGAGTTGGAACAGGTGGAAATGGAAATTGCCGAAAAGGATGAGGCAAAAGATGCCATTTCTGCCGAGCTGGAGAACCCGGCCAACATGAGCGATAACCAGAAGCTCATGGAACTCACCCAGCAATACCAGACTTTGGAGCGCGAATCAGAGTCTCTCTATACACGCTGGGAGGAGCTGACAATTGCTATTGAACAGGCGGAAGCGGAACTTGCTGCTGAATAATAGCCGCGATTTTCGGCTTGCTGCTCGCCCATTCCCTCGGCGTTAATCCGTACAGACGAGCTCCGTCGGGGTTGGCACCGGCTGCAAGCAGTGCTCGGACGATGGTGTCGTAATCCTGCATGATGGCTTGGTGCAGGGGAGTTGTGCCATTGGAATTGGCAAGGTTGACATCGGCCCCGGCGTGGATAAGGCGCGAAACATGCTGTGATTTGCCGAGCAAAATTGCTTCGCTCAATGCTGTCTTGCCATGGTAATCGAGTGCATTGACATCGGCTCCGGCATCGATAAGCATTTGAACGATATCGGCGTTGTCTCGCCATGCTGCAGCAGTGAGCGGATTGCCGCTCATAGAGGCCAAATTCACATCTGCGCCGGCAGCAAGTAAAAGTGCTACTATTTCTGCATCCTGCTCATCAATGGCACTCAGGAGCGGTGTGCTGAAATCGAGTGCTTGCTCGTTGACCTTGGCACCGCTCTGCAGCAGGACCTTCACGTCATTTGCATCTCCCCGTCCAATCATTTCACCGAGAGTCAGTCGCGCACCTTCCGCTATCAACATGTCCACAGCTTCCCACTGTTCAAAATCGAGAGCTTCGGCAAGTGCACAGTTGCCGGACAAGTCACGAGCGTTCAAATCTGCACCTTCTGCCAGCAGATTGCGCAATTTGTCGACATTCCCCTCTCGCGCCGCCCGTCGCAGTGCGGGATTTTCGCGTCGCATCAGCTCTTCAATCTCTGTATCACCCATTTCGCGGGTCATAGAAAGCGGGGTGCGTTTCTGAAAATCTTTCGCGTGTATGTCGGCGTATGCGGACAGCAGCAGGTGTATCATATCCGCGCCTGATCTGTGCTCTACCGCGATATGCAGAGCTGTGCGCCCCAGTGCATTCTGCTTGTTTATGTCAACGTCTCCCACGCTGAGCATCAGTCGCACAATTTCAGTGTGTCCATGCTGTACTGCCAGAGTGAAGGGTGTTTCATCTGCCAGATTACACGTATTGATGGCCGAAGCACCTTCGCGTTTCAGAAGTTCATATACCGCTGCCGTGTGGCCTCCCTGCGCAGCGTGGTGTAGCGGTGTATTATCGTCATCGTCATACCACGTAACCTGAAGCCCCTTTCTCCGAAGCTTTGCGATTTTCTCCGCATCGCCTCGCTTCGCTGCATTGAACAAAGCGTCTACTTTATTGTTTGTGGGCATTGGGTGAATTTATTCTGCAAAGCTGACTTCGCATTCTTTGCTCTTTGTTTCAAAAGGAGCAACACCTTGCCATGTTTTTTTGATTATCCAAAAAGTGTGGAAAACATGGCAAGGTGTCGAATATCAGGCCAGACGCACGGTCTTGCCGGGTCGGGGGCAGAGGATACGGCTGTCGGGCAGCGCTTCGGTGAGGGTGGCCTGCATGCTGGCCATGGCTTCCTCATCACCGTGCACGAGCACAACGGTGTGCGGGCGCAGACGACAGGCGTAGTCAACCAGCGCGGCGCGAGTGGCGTGACCGGAGAAGTCGAAGCACTCGGTTCGGCAAAGCAGGGGGTAAGCCTGACCCTTGCCGTTGAGCTTCACATTTTCACCCGGTTGGGTTGCTTTGATGCGTCCGGCAGGGGATTCCGGATCACTGTAGCCCACAAAGAGGATGGCATCATTCTTGTGAGGCAGTACCTGAGCAGCCATCTTGTAGGAGACGGTATGTTCACTCATCATGCCACTGGACACAAGGTAGATGTTACCGGGGGTGGCAACAAGCGGTCCTTTGTCCTGCTTGGGCAGACCGCGCGTCTCGACATCTTCCTTGATGCGGTAGCCGGGCTTGAGGCGAGGGGTGCTGTCACTCAGGCGATCGTAGACCTGAGTAATCTTGGAGCTCAGGCCGCCGAAGTAAACAGGTACATCGGGGATGAGTCCCTGACGCTTGAAGCGCCCCAGTTCGCAGAGGAGTTCCTGGCTTTTGCCGAGGGCGAACACGGGGATGAGGACCGCGCCGCCTGCCTCGAGCACTTCGCGAATTGCGCGGGCAAAGCGCTGCATTTCCTTTTCGCGGGTGTAGGACGGGTCGCGGTCGGTGAGACCGTGGGTGCACTCCATGATAAGGACGTCCACACCACTCTGCGGAAAATCAGCGCCGCCGATAATAGTCTGGTTATCAAACTGAACGTCGCCGGTGTAGAATACCGTGGTACCGCTCATACCCTCCAGCATCACACCGCAGGAGCCGAGAATGTGACCGGCGTCGTGCAGGGTTGCCAGAATGGTGCCGTTGTTACCGGTACGGAACGGTTCGTTGTAGGGGCGGGTGACCCAGGCATTCACGTGGCGCTGCAGTTCGCCGTGGGTGAAGAAGGGGTACTCAATGATACCCTCACCCATGCGCTTGGCTGTCATCACGTTCACGGAGTTGTGCAACATAGCGTCGCCCACCTCAGCGGTGCCGACAGTCATAATGACCTCAGCACGCGGGTATTCATCCTGAAACACGGGCAGGGTGCCGATGTGGTCCAGGTGGGAGTGGGTGATGAAGATGGCATCCGGGTCTGCTGCGCCAATCAGCGAAAAGTTCGGCTTGGCTGCATTGCCATCCTGCTTGGGGTGCATACCGCAATCGAGGACGATGCGGGAGCCCTCCATGTCAAGCAGGTAACAGTTGGCCCCGATTTCAGGGCCTGCTGTTAAGTTGGTGAGTGTAATCATGGCGCGGTGTTTACTCGGGCAGGCACTCGTCTTCCACTATCTGCTCCAGCGTCTGACGACGGCGGATAATGTGCCACTTGTCGCCATCCACCAGCACCTCTGCTGCCAGCGGGCGGGAGTTGTAGGTGCTGGCCATGCTGAAACCGTAGGCGCCGGCGCTCATCTCGGCCAGAACCTCGCCGGGCTTCACGTCTGCGATTTCGCGGTTCTGAGCCTGGAAGTCGCCACTCTCGCAGATGGGGCCTACGATGTCGGCCACGATGGTGTCGCCACTGTGCTCCTTCACGGGCCAGATTTCGTGGTAACCCTCGTACAGAGCGGGGCGAATGATGTCGTTCATGCCGGCATCAATCATCTTGAAGGTCTTGGCTTCGCCCTTCTTTTCGTACAGGCAGGTGGTCAGCATGCAGGCTGCGTTGCCGACGAGACGACGACCGGGCTCGAGCAGAATCTTGAGACCGAGCGGCTGCAGCAAGGGAATGAGTGCTTGAGCATAGCTCTTGAAGGTGATTTGCTCCGGGTGGGCTGCCCACCATTCTTCTTTGCCGGAGGCTAAGCAGCCATCGTATACGATACCGATACCGCCGCCGATGCTCCAGAACTCGATGTTGTAAAGTTCTTTGAACTTGGCTGCAAGCGGGGCCACCTTGGTGACGGCCTTCACGAAGGGGGCGATTTCCGTGAGCTGAGAGCCGATGTGCATCTGCAGGCCACGGATGTAAAGGTTCGGCATTTCGGCAGCGATGATGGCGTATAGCTCCTCAATGCGGGAGAAATCCACACCGAACTTGTTTTCATTGGTTCCGGTGGTGATGTACTTGTGCGTGTTGGCTTCCACATTGGGATTCACGCGAACAGCTACAGGGGCTTTCACCCCCATTTCGCCGGCAATGCGGTTGATTTCGCGGAGCTCATTCTCACTCTCGCAATTGAAGCAGTAGATGTTGAGGGAAAGTGCGTAGCGGATTTCTGCTTCTGTTTTGCCCACACCGGCGTAGGTGCACAGGGTGGGGTCGCCACCGGCATTGACCACACGCCAGAGTTCGCCACCGGAAACGATGTCGAACCCCACACCCTGTTTGGCCATGAGGTTGAGGATTGCCTTGTTGGAGCAGGCCTTTACGGCGTATGCTACATGAGCATCGAGCGGAGCAAGCTCGCGCTGCAGCTCTGTGAGGTCGTCTAAGATTGTCTTGCGACTGTAGACGAATGTGGGAGTGCCGACGGCGGCGGCGATGTCTGCAAGATTGATATCCTCGCAGAACAGTGAGCCGTTTTTGTATGCGAATGTATGCATGTTGTGTGTGTGATTTATTTTTTTGAATCTTCGGATGACGGTGTTGAGTTGTCATCGATAATGGCGGCTACCCAATAGAGGTCGCGGGAGTTTTCCAGCGCCAGTTTAAGCATAACGGAGATAGGGACAGCCAGTAGCATGCCACAGGGACCCCAGACCCACCCCCAGAGCAACACGGAGAGTAGTACGACAGAGGTGGCAATGCCGAATTGCTTGCCCAGGAACAGCGGTTCGATACCGTTGCCGATGGCGAAATTGATAGCAATGTAGCCCAAGGCAACGACGACACCGTCTCCCAAATCGCCGAGAATGAGCCCGAGCACGATGGGGGGGATAGCTGCAACGATGGAACCGATGGTGGGAATATAGTTGAGCAGGAAGGCAATGAGCCCCCACAGGAAGGCAAAGGGTACCTCCATGGCGTAGCAGAGCCACCATGCCAGTAGACCTGTTGTGGCGCTGGCGATGGTTTTGATGAAGAGGTAGCGCTGTATGCTCTTGAGTGCGTCAATTACTTTGCTCTTACCCTGCACACTGTTGGGAAGTGAGCGGAAATTGCGCATGAAGAGAGGAGCTTCGCCCAGCAGGAAGGTCATGAGAATCAGCACCAGCGTGGTTACGGATGTCATGGAGATGACCTGACCGCCCAGAGACTGGGAGATGGAGAGGATGACCTTAGGATTGATGTATTCCTGCGGATTGTGGATGAACTGCTGTGCTTCTGCGCCGTACCCCCATTCGTTCAGGAAGGTCATGACGCTCTGATATTTCTCCTGCATCTGAGCGAGAAACTCTCCCTCAAATGTATTTTTCATATCGGCGGCAAGGTACTTGATGAGGGAGCCTGCGGCGTAAATAAGGCCTGCATCTGCCACGACGGTGAAGAACACGGCCAGCCAGTGAGGGAAGCGAAGCCACCGGCGCAGGATGTCAGTCATGGAGTAGCTGATAACCGCCAAGAAGATGGCCATGACTATAGGCAGTAGCAAATCTCTGGCTTCTCTCAGTCCGAAAAGGATGATGAGTGCACAGGCTGCTGTCAGCATAAAGCGTGCGCCTTCACCCCAACCTTCGGGTTGCATCTTCTGTGTGGTGTTTTTTTCGTCCGTAGACTGCATATCGCCGTTATTTTACACTTTTTAAATAGGTAATTCAAGCGCCATTACAGGCACAGAGGTCGTATGGCACATTTTTAGGAAGAAGAAAGGTGGTGACAGGGGTCATTTGCCTCGATCTTCCGGGAAATTTCGGTAGCCGATGGGAAGGGGGGAGCGGTGGTCAAGCATGCCACGATCATAGCGGCGAGTCGGTGCCGGCATGTTACCGATGGTGGGTACTCCGGTGAAGAAGTATTGCAAATAATAGGTGCCGTTGTAACCGAGGGCGTGAGCCTCTCGAATCATTTGCAGAATGTCGGCTTCATCCAGCAAATCGGGGTGCACCGTGGTGCGGATTTCGTAGGGGATGCCGGAGTCTTTCAGCAACCCCAGTGTTTTGGCAAAGCGCTCGTAAAGCGCGTGTCCTCCGGGCAGTTGCCAGCTGCGGGTTGAGGGCATTTTGTTGTCCATCGCCACATAGTCGATGAGCTTGCGCTCCAGCAGTTCTGCCACGACATGCGGGTTGCTGCCGTTGGTGTCTATCTTAATGAGGTAGCCGAGCTGCTTGATTTTTTCGCAAAGCTCCGCTAAACCGGGTTGTAGGGTGATTTCGCCACCGGAGAGTACTACAGCATCCAGGAATCCTTGACGCTCGCGCAGGAATTCCATCTCGTCCACCTGCGAGGTGTTTTTCTCTGTCACCAGCTCGGGGTTATAACAGTAGGGGCAACGCAGGTTGCAGCCGTTGAACCACATGATACACGCAGCCTTTTTCGGGTAATCGAGAAAGGTGAGGGCGGTGATGTCAACGGGGTGGCGGTGGCTCATTGTGAAGTTATTTGTGTAGACAGAACCCCGCAACGGCTAAGAATCGAGCTGGCGCTGTTTTCTGCGGCCGTTGCAGGGTTGAAAACTCTGCAATAGCAGGTGATTTACTTAAGGATGGCGTCGCAACCGCAGCCGCAACCGGGCTCCTGGAAGTGGGCGCGTTCCTCGAACTCGCCCTGCTTGCCGGCGTTGAAGGTTTCAACGGGGCGATGGTAGCCCATCACGCGGGTGTAGACGGTGCACTTGGTGCGCTCGGATTCATGCTCAGCAAGAATCTGCTCATCGGTCTTAACAACCGGCTTTACTTCGGGTTCCATAGTATGTGAATGTGAGGTTAGGTGTTAATGGTTTATAGTGTTGTTCTATAAGAATCAGAAGAGAGGGAGCTCAGGCTGCTCTTCTGCGCGGGCCTTGGCGATAAGTTCCTCGTCGCAGAGCGGGCAGTAGTCGTGACGACCCTTCAGGTAGCCGTGCTTGTCGCACACGGAGAAGAGCGGGGTCACGGTGATGTAAGGCATCTTGAAGTTGGTAAGTACCTTGCGCACGATGTCGCGGCATGCCTCGGGGGAGGAGATGGCCTCGTTCATGTACATGTGGAATACTGTACCACCGGTGTAGCAGCACTGCAGTTTGTCCTGCATCTTGAGTGCCTTGAAAAGGTCGTGTGTGTAACCGGCCGGCAGCTGGGAGCTGTTGGTGTAGTAACGGTGGCCGGGTGTACCGGACTGAATGATGTCCGGGTAGCGCTTGAGGTCTTCGCGGGCAAAGCGGTGGGTGGTACCTTCGGCGGGTGTGGCCTCGAGGTTGTACAGGTTGCCTGTCTGCTCCTGGTAGCCACGAATACGCTCACGCATAAAGTGCAGTACCTCTTCTGCGAAGGCAATACCCTCGGGATTGGCGGTGTTGAGCGTATCCCCGGAGAAGTTGCGCAGCATTTCGTTGATGCCGTTCAGACCGATGGTGGAGAAGTGGTTGCGCAGGTGGGGCAGGTAACGCTTGGTGTAGGGGTACAGACCACGCTGATAGAGGGTGTTGATGAACACGCGCTTCTTCTCCAGTGTGTCCTTGGCCAGGTCCATGAGCTCACCGAGCTTGCTGTACATGAGGTTCTTGTTGCCCTTGTACAGGTAGCCCAGACGTGCCATGTTGATGGTTACCACGCCGATGGAACCGGTCATTTCGGCTGAACCGAACAGACCGCCACCACGCTTGAGGAGTTCGCGCAGGTCGAGCTGCAGACGGCAGCACATGGAGCGAACGGCGTCCGGCTTGTAGGCGTCCTCGTCGATAATGCGGTTACCGTTTTCGTCGAACTTGTACTGAGAGCCGATGAAGTTCTGGAAGTAGGAGGAACCGATCTTAGCGGCGTTCTCGAACAGAAGCGGTACGTTCTCGCCATCCCAGTCGAAGTCCTCGGTGATGTTCACCGTGGGAATCGGGAAGGTGAAGGGCTGGCCGGTGCTGTCGCCCTCGGTAAGCACTTCGTAGAATGCACGCTGAATGACATTCATCTCGGGCTGGAAGTGCTTGTAGGTCATGGCGGTGAGGGACTCTGCGCCACGCTCTTGAGCCTTGGCAAGCAGCTCGTCGCTCTTAAGACCTTCAAAGATGTGGGCACCACCGGAGAAGGGGGACTGCTCGCGAAGGTCACGGGGAACGGTCCAGTCGATGGTCACGTTGGTGAAGGGGCTCTGACCCCAGCGGGAAGGCACGTTCAGGTTGTATACGAAGTTGCGCAGAGCCTTCTTGACTGCCTTGTAGGGCAGCTGATCCTTGAACAGGTAGGGGGACAGGTAGGTATCGAAGGAGCTGAATGCCTGAGCGCCGGCCCACTCGGACTGAAGAATGCCGAGGAAGTTGGCCATCTGGCCGAGAGCCTCGCGGAAGTGCTTGGGCGGATGGCTGTTCACGCGACTGCGCACGCCGTTGAACCCTTCGTTGAGCAGGTTGCGCAGACTCCAACCGGCGCAGTAGCCGGTAAGGCAGTCGAGGTCGTGAATGTGGTAGTCGCCGTTACGGTGAGCAGCGCCTTCCTCGGGAGTGTAAACCTGATCGAGCCAGTAGTTGGCAATAACCTTACCGGCGGTGTTGTTGACCAGACCGGCGTTCGAGTAAGTGGTGTTGGAGTTGGCCTTGATTCGCCAGTCGGTATTGCCGATGTACTCTTCAATGGTCTGCTTACAATCGACCCATGTATTGCCCTGGTATACGCCGGCAATCTGTTCGCGCTGCAGCTTGTGCAGGAAGCGGTATTTAATGAAATTGCGGGCTGTTTCAAAGGCTCCCGCGCGCATCAGTTCACGCTCAATGGTATCCTGTACCTTTTCTACAGGCAGGTATTCTTCTTTCTTGAGGGCATCCAGTACGTTGGCGTAAACCAAGGGATTGTATTCCTCTTGCGAAGCGTGGTATGCTTTCTCAATGGCCTGCTGTACTTTGTAGGCCTCGAAGCGTTCGCGTTTTCCGTTGCGCTTGATAATCATGTCGTGAGAGTCTTTTTTTAAAAGTTTCAGGTTTCGTTTCCGCGCGGTGTAAGGCTTTCCTTGAGTCTACGCGTTCACTGTGGCGCAGACTTTAGCATATTTTTCTGAGCATGGCAAGCAGAAAAAATGACTTCGTCGTGACTTTTTATTTTCCAAATGTGGTAGTATAGTGCGCCTTGTGCTACTATATATTGTATGTTTTGCTTATTAACAAAATTAGAATAAGTCTAAAAATATAGTTGAGACGGTTGGTCTCAAAGTCTTTGATGTCACGGTATCTGACGCTTGGGCGGCTGACGCAAGATATGCGTACGTTTAGCAAGCTCCGGAAAAAAATGACACCAGATATGGTGGGTGTACGAAAGACCGAAAAAAATTAATCCGCTATTCTGCTGTGGTGGTAATTTTTGCAGTTTTTTTCGATTTTTTAACTTTGTACCCACAACGTCTTGAGATAATCCTCACCGTCGAAGTCGAAAGTCATAGGAGAGGCTGTCACCTGACAGCCGGGGGCTCCACTGAGAACCAACTTGCGGAACTGGGCGTGGCTGACCTTGCGGCAGTTGGTGGTGCAGAGCAACCAACCATGCGGAGCCAGGCAGGACATGGCTTTGGCTACAAGCTTGCCGTAATCTTTTTCCACGCGCCAGATGTGTCCCTTTTCATCGCGGGAGAATGTGGGAGGGTCGAGAATGATGGCATCGAATGTGCGCCCTTGTCGGGCAAAGCGGTCGAGCCAGTGCAGGGTATCGCCCTTGCAGAAATAATGCTGCGACGGGTCAATGCCGTTGAGCTCCATATTTTCTCGGCACCAGTTCAGGCAGGGCTGAGCCAAATCCAGAGTAGTGGTGGTGGCTCCTGCGAGAGCAGCACAGACAGAGAATGCGCCGGTGTAGGAGAATGTATTGAGCAGGCGCATGCCCTTGTGGCAGCGTCGACGCACGGTTGCTCGGTTATCGCGCTGGTCCAGGAAAATCCCCTGTGAGTAGCCTGCTGCCATATCCATGATATAGCGCACTCCGTTCTCCTGAATTTCGAATCGCAGTGGTGCCTGCGGTCCGCAGAGCTGAACGGGGGCATCTTTCACATCCTTATCGAGACGCTTGTGGTAAACCGGGCGTCCGGTTTCGGCAAGTAAATCACGCAATCCGCGAGGAATCGCGGTATCTCTCACCGATACGAGCAGACGGTCAGCCAGTGCGTCAATAAAGATGCCGGGCCATTGCGTGCCGTCCGATACGCGGTAGGCATCGGTGTGCTGCGGCAGTCGCTCGGCGCGGCTCTCAATTAAATCGGTGAGTATTGACATGTTTGTGGTGCTCAGGCGAGAGCGGCCGCTGCTTTTCTGATGGTAGTGGCCATGGTGGAAAGGGCATTGGCGCGCGTGGAGGCCAAGTGCTCCTTCAAGCCACATTCATCGAGACGGTGAAGGTCGGCGGTGAGAATTTCAGCCGGTGTCAGTCCGCTGAGCAGACGGATGAAGAGGGCAATAAGGCCTTTTGTGATGAGGGAATCACTATCGGCTTGAATAATCATTTTTCCGTCTTCGAGCTCGGTGCCGACCCACACACGGCTCTGGCAGCCCTTAATCAGGTTGCCGGGCTTGCGGTATTTGTCGGGCATGGCGGGCAGCTTGCGCCCGAGAGAAATAATAAATTCATATTTCTCGGTCCAGTCCTCGAACACGGACATGTCGTCCAGCAGTTCCTCTATGCGATCATTAAAACTCATGAGGCGACGGTTCAGCAGGATGTTGCAAGTGTGTAGAGCACGGCTTTCTGAGCGTGCAGTCGGTTTTCAGCCTCTGTGAAGATAATCGGGGCGTGGGCTTCGAGCACCTCGTCGGTAATTTCATATCCGCGATAGGCCGGCAGGCAGTGGAACACGCTGTGACCGGGAGCTGCCAGTCGGAGCAACTCGTCGTTCACCTGATAGGGGAAGAATGCCTTTTCTTTCGTGCCTTTTTCGGACTCCTGGCCCATGGAAATCCACGTGTCGGTGTTGATGACGGTGCAGTCGCGTACGGCTTCGGCTGCATCTGTCGTGCAGATAATGTTCGGGCAGTCAAGTGCAGCCAGAGTTTCAGCCTTGGGCAGTGCGTGGGCGGGGCCGGCCAGTGCCAGAGTGAAGCCCAGACGCTTGGCTGCCCACATCCAGGAGCGGCCCATGTTGTTGTCCACATCACCGAGGAATGAAATCTTCATGTCTTTCCATGAGCCTACACCGTACTTCTCCTCGAGCGTGAGCAGGTCAGCCAGAATCTGGCAGGGGTGTTCCTGATCGGTAAGGGCATTGATGGTGGGCAGTTTGGAGTAGCGAGCGAAGTCGACCACTTCGTCCTGTCCGTAGGTGCGGATGACGGCACCGTGAATCATGCGACCCAGCACGCGGGCGGTGTCCTTAATCGGCTCACCGCGACCCAGCTGAATGTCGCGGGTGGAAAGGAACATCGGGCGACCACCCAGTTCGGAAATACCTACTTCGAAGGAAACGCGGGTGCGGGTGGAGGATTTGGAGAAAATCAGAGCCCAAGTCTGCCCGGCGAGGGGCTGTGAGCTGTGATTGCCGCGCTCTGCCTTGAGTTTGTGTCCCAGAGCCAGCAGGTTCTGTATCTGCTCGCCTGTCAATTCTTCGATGGAAAGTAACTGCTTCATGGTATTATCCCGACTGATGGAAGTCAGAACACTAGCATACTTGATTCCATAAGTAAAGCTCTGATTGAGTCAGCTTGTGAAATGCCTAAATGGGAGTAAAAGGACGAATGGCTGACATTTTGCTTGCACGCACGCGCGTGCGGTGATAGCATATCGGGCATGATGACGCCTGTTCTTGCTCAGTTTGGTTCGCCTACTCATTGGCTGATTTTTCTTACGATAGTTCTGCTGGTATTCGGTGCTCGCCGTCTGCCGGAGATTGCCCGCAATCTCGGTCGCAGTCTGGGTGAGTTCAAAAAAGCCCGACGTGAGTTTGAGGAGGAGCTCATGAAAGCTGAGCAAGCTCCGGATAAAAAAGAGTCTTCGGATGATGAGAAAAAAGAAGAGGCGCCTTGAGCGCCTCTTCTTTTGTTTACTGATTGAAAGCTTGCAATCCACCGTCAGGAGGGATCGCAGATGAACTGGTTGTTGGGATTACCCTTGAGGTCTGCCAGCGTGAATCCCTCGAGATATTTGCGAATGACATTCTGCAGGCCCGTCCACAGCGGAAGGGTGGTGCAGCAGTCACTCATGGGGCAGAGGTTGGTCGGCGTGGAAAGGCAGTGTACTGTTGACAGGTCACCCTCTGCGGCATTCAGAATTTCGTAGATGGTATAATCTTCTGCCGGGCGGGCAAGGTAGTAACCGCCGGACTTGCCACGAAGGCTTACCACTAGTTGAGCTCGCAACAAGTGGGTCATGATGCCCTCCATGTACTTTAATGTAATGCACTGGCGCTCGGCTACGGAACGCAAAGATACCGGCTCACCCTTGGGCTGGTGGGCAAGGTCTATCATAATACGCAGGGCATAGCGGCCCTTAGTGGATATTCTCATCATAACTTTTCGTATTTCTATATATCATATAGGATATGCTCAAGTCAAGAGAAAAGCCGCTTTTTCTGGTAGGAAAAAAGCGGCTTTTGTGATTTAACGCGGATAAATGATTGAAATCAACCGGCAAATGATGCGGAGAGGCGCTCAACCAGCTCACGAACTGCCGGCGTAGTCTCCATTTTTTCTTCGATTGTTTTTGTGGCGTGAATGACGGTACCGTGATCGCGACCACCGAAAGCAGCACCGATGTCCTGCAGGGAGCTCTGGGTGTGACGGCGAGCGAGGAACATGGCCAGCTGACGGGGGTGGGCGATATTGGCGGTGCGGCGGCGACCGTTAATGTCAGCTACGCGGATGTTGAACTCCTCGGCCACGCGACGCTGGATGTCGGCGATGGTAACATCACCTGTGGTTTTCTCCTCCTTGAGTAAGTCGTTGAGCTGTACTCGGGCATCCTGAATGCTGGGGCTCTTCTGCGAGAAGGAGGCGAAGGTAGCCAAGCGAACCAGAGCGCCTTCCAGACGGCGAACGGAACGGGTGATGTTCTTGGCAAGGTAATTGATTACCTCGTCGCTGATGAGGGTGCTCTTCCACATGCGACGCTTCTTGCGCAGAATGGCGATGCGGGTCTCGAGGTCGGGGACGTTCAGGGCAACGGTTAGCCCCTGCTCGAAACGGGAGGTCAGACGGTCGTCGAGTTTGGTGATGTCGCTGGCAGGGCAGTCGGCAGAAAGGATAATCTGCTTGCCGCTGGCGAAAAGAGCATTGAAGGTGTGGAAGAACTCCTCTTGGGTTTTGCCTTTCTGGGAGAGGAACTGAACATCGTCGATAATGAGCACATCAGCCTTGCGGTACTTGCGGCGGAAGTTGCTCAGAGAATCGCCCTGACGGGAGATGGCGTCGATGTAGGTATTGGTGAAATCCTCGCTGGTGACGTACAGAACCTGAGTGTTGCTGTCTTTCTCCTGAATGGCGTTGCCGATGGCCTGCAGAAGGTGAGTCTTGCCCAGACCGGATGCGCCGTGTACAAAGAGGGGGTTGTACATGCGGCTGGGGGCATTTACTACAGCCTTGGCTGCTGCTACGGCAAACTCGCTGTTGGAGCCCACCACGAAGCTGTCGAATGTGTAGTCAGAGTTTAAGCCGCTGTTGATGACGCTGCGATTGCTACGGCGCTTAGCGCGCTTGGTGTCGGCTGCCGGGACCGGTGCTGCGATGGTCAGTGCAGGGGCCTCCTCCTCTTCCATGGCAAGCGTAAGCTCGGTGGCTTCGGCGGTTTCTGTTGTGCTGGCTGCTACGTACTCCAGTTCACGTGCTGCGTCGAGCACTCGTGCGGCGGAGTTTCTGATGTCGTTTGAGTAGTAAGTCTCTACCCAGTCGATGAACATATCGGCCGGATATTCGAGCACAAGCTTGGTGCCCGTGTCACTCTTCAGTGTAAGTTGAGAGATATAAGACTCGAACCCATACTCACCCACGTTGCCCTGACGGCGCATATCCTCTTTGATAGCGCTCCAGAGCTTGCTTTCCTTTTCCGTTTGGTTCATTGCTTGTATCCTCGTTAAATCTGTCCTTCGCTCGCCCTCTCATTCGGACCGGGGCGGCGTTGCGAGGGAGAATATGCCATGATGGTGGCATTCAGAAAAGAAATTTTTATTTCCGTGGTCACGTGGCATACACGTTAACTGTTGTTCCATCGGCGTTCCACGACTTTTTATTTTTTTTGGCATACCTGATTTAGATAGTTAAGGGAACTTGATATTTTTGCCCCGTTGTGAAAAATAACGGTAGAGTGCTGTGGAACAAAAATTGCAATATATGTAACATGCAGACAGTAAATTAACTGAACTAATTTTAACGAAATTGAAATAGGCTATGTGTGTTAGAAAAGCTAATGTTTATAACATTGAAAATAAGCGATTAGAAAACAATTAGAAAATAGCCGGGTTGAGGTGCCGGTGGCGCTTGGTGCGCGATGAGGGTAGAGTGGGTCTGTTCCTTTCGCTGATTATCAGGCAAGGAAGTGCTGCCAACCGGGGAGGATGGCGCTTGTGGCACATTCGGTCAGGATGCCAATGGGGAAAATGGTGTGGCGGATGTCCGCAGGAAGATTTTCGAAGTCTTGAGGAGAGAATGTCAGCAAGAGCTCGTAATCCTCGCCGTCACTTATGCCCTGTTGTGTTGTACAGCCGGGGTTGAGAGGAAGTTTGTCGGGGTGAATTTCAAACCCGCAGCAGCTGGCTTTGGCGAGTCTGGGTAAATCGGTTCCCAGTCCGTCCGATAGGTCCATCATTGCGGAGGGGCGGGGGCCATGCTTCATCAATTGGCGTGCCAATTGCAGTCTGGGTTCGAAGTCGAGGTGATGCCCGCTAGGGAATGAGCCTCCCAGTGGCCCGCTGACGCAGATGATATCGCCGGGGTGACCACCCGAGCGCAGAATGGCTCTATTGTGCTCTATTCTGCCGGTCAGAGCTACGTTGATGACAAGGCCATCGTATGGAAGGGATGATGTTTCTCCGCCGGCGACAGAAAGCCCGCAGCGTGCCGCCAGCGCGTTCATTCCGCGGTAGATGCCCTCAGCCTGCTCAACCGGGCGAGAGGGGTGCATCAGGAGCGTTACAAGGGCATATTCCGGCAGTCCGCCCATGGCTGCTATGTCCGACACTGCTCTTGCGAGGGCTTTGTGGCCTATGCGTTCAGGGGTGGTATCGGGGGTAAAATGGATGTTTTCTATAACGACGTCCGTCTTGAGTAAGGTGTCCCACTCGTTGTCTCTCGGAACAACTGCGCAGTCATCTCCCGGCCCGGTGAGCATGGGGGCTTGCGTTGTCAGCTGTCGGAGCAAGCGCTCCAGTACGGCGTTTTCGCCGAGTTGGGAGAGTGGGGTGGACATGTGTAGGTTATTTCACAAACACGAGTACTGCGACAGTGGAAATCGTGTTGAAAATCATGTGCAGAAGTATGGGGTAACGCAGGCTTTGCGTTTTCTCGTACAGCCAGCACTGAATGCATCCGAAAACGAAGAGAACCGGGGTTTGGGCCAGAGATACATGCACAGCACTGAAAAACAAGGCGGAGCTGATGGTTGCGGCTATGATTCCCACGCGCTGGCGGAGGATGTTGTAAATGAAACCGCGGAAGGCGAACTCCTCCATGATGGGCGCAATAATGATGCTGCTGAAACAGAGTGCTGACAGAACTCCGGTGTTCTCCAAGCTTATCATGTCGTCGATAAGCTGCTGGCGTTCGGGGGAGCCTGTGACCTCGCAGAGCCAATCAAGAGCTCCGGTTACTGTCAATGTGATATTGAACAGGTAGACAGTGCCGAGAGCTCCGGCAACTATTCCCAGACGGCGTAGTATTTGGTCGTCATAGGGAATCGGGAGCGCTATGTAGCGCAAGGCCATCGGCATATAAATCATGCCGGTGAGAGCAGCTGTCAACCATGTGCCGGTTGCTGTGTAAGACTCCGTTGATTGTTCGGCAAAAATGTTGGTGACGCTGAGAAATGCGAAAAAGACGATAAAAAGTTGTGTGTACAGTTCCTCCAGCGGGTGTGGGAATGTCGAACCGAAAAATCGGGGTATGCGTGGTAGTTTGGTATTGAATAATGCTTGCTTGATGACCCCGGCAAGCCATAGAAAGATGCAGAGCAGCATGGAGCCGAACAATAAACCGAGGTTAATGCTCTGGTAGAGGGGGAGAAATGTGAGTTTTTCGATCATGCTGTCGGTCTGCTTAAAAGAGAATCGCGACAGACAAGGTGATAGTCAGTGCGGGTCTGACCTTGCCTATCGCGATATCTCTTATTAATTTTATTGTGTAAGTTTGCTTATGCTGTGGTGACTTTATGTGCCTTGTGAATGAGATCGGCCTGTTTCTTGACTCGTACCTGAAGATCGGCCAGTGCATTCATATAATATATATAGGCATCATAAGGAGACGGGTACGGTGTGAATCCGTTGCTCTTCTCCATGTAGTGGAAGTGGTCTGCACTCTGTAGCTTGCGCCACACGTGAATCATGTCGCGGTCTTCGCTGGCCTTGACCGGTGCTTCGAGCGCGTAGATTTTCTTGAGAGCCTCACGCTGCATGACGTTGCCGTTCCAGTGTGTGGTAGTGCCGAAAGTGGAGCAACTTACCGGATTGGGAACATCGAGAGTACCTGTGGAGTCGAATGTACGCACGCACTCTGTCGGTGTCATGAAGTTGTTGTCGGCGAAGAGGGCTGCCATAATCATGCTGCGCCAGAACTCGAAGACTCCGGTGGTGTCGGGTTGACGCTCTCCGAGTGTTTCGTAGTCCATGGAAAGATTGACTACCTGGCCCTGCTGCTGACTTAACCAATCAGCGAAGGTGTAAGGGGAGAGGGGGTATTCGCTCCAGCTGGGGTCAACACGGCGGTTGGCAAGGTCGTTTGAGAGATGGCGATTGCGTACCAGTGTCTTTGTTTTGGCAATCAAGGGTGCGCACTGCAGTTCGTTGGGGTGCAGGTTTGCCATCATGCGGCTGCTGCCGTCTGCCACGATGCCTTCGAAGCCCATATCGTAGGCCTGTGCGGCAATGGCATTGGAATACAGCATGCCGGTGTTCCAGAGTACTGTGGGACGCTGACCGAACAGTTCTTCAATCAGGTCGCAGTGCTCCTCTACCTGCTCAGCGAACTCGCCGGTGGAGTAGAGGGAGGCCAGGGAGGCGTAATAGGGCATAGCCAAGAACTCCACGCAGCCTGTCTCGGCCAGCTCCTGGAAGGAGGAGATGAGGTCGGGGCGGTGGTATTTTGCCTGCTCCAGAATAACGCCGGAAATGGCCAGCGAGAACTTAAACTTGCCGTCGGAGAGCTCTATGAGCTGTTTCATGAGCCTGTTGGCTGGCAGGTAGCAGCGCTCTGCCACCTCGCTGAGAACGCGACCGTTCAAGTGGTCGTCCTCATAGAATGCGTGCTCGCCGATTTTGAAGAAATCGTAGGGAATCAGTCGGTTCGGCTGGTGAGCGTGGAATGTCAGAGATATGTTCATATTCCTTTTCGAGGTAGGGGGTTACCAACCAAGTACGTGATGATAGACTCGCAGCATCTTGTCGGCGGCGGTCTCCCAGTTGGAGTTCTTGATGTCCTGAGCACTCTGCTCAACGACCTTGCTGTAGAGTTCTTCGTCGGTGATGAGATCCACGATGTGTTTTGCCATCATGTTGACGTCCCAGAAGTCAGCCTTCAGTGCGCCCTTCATTACTTCCGCTACGCCACTCTGCTTGGAGATGACAGCGGGAATGTTGAACTGGGCTGCCTCGAGGGCGGACAGACCGAAGGGCTCGGACACCGAGGGCATGCAGTACACGTCTGTCATGCTCAGTAGTTCGTTGACCTTCTGCTTGTTCAAGAACCCGGTGAAGTGGAACTTGTCGCCCACGCCGTGGAAGGCTCCCGTCTCAATCAGCTGTCGGAGTTTCTCACCGGTGCCGGCCATGACAAAGCGAACATTATCGGTCTGCTCAAGTACCTTTGCGGCAATCTGCAGGAAGAACTCCGGCCCCTTCTGGGCGGTCAGACGACCCAAGAACAGCACAAGCTTTTCGGGGAACTTCTTCTTGGTGTGGAATACCTCCACAGGGTCAGCGCCGTTATGCACGGGGAATATCTTCGACGGATCGATGCCGTAGTGGCCGGCTGCTACGGTGCCGGTGTACTTAGAAACGGGGATGACGGCGTCTGCCTGCTCCATGCCGTATTTCTCGATGTCGTAAATCCAACCACGGGCATCGGCGCCTGCGCGGTCAAACTGAGAGGCGTGCAGGTGTACTACGAGCGGTTTGCCGGTAGCCTTTTTCACTTCCACGCCGGCCAGATAGGTCATCCAGTCATGAGCATGTACTACGTCGAAGTCATACTGGCGAGCCATGACGGCGCAAATCTTCGAGAATTCGATAACCTTGCGAGCCAAATCGCCTGCGTACAGATCCTCCTTGCTGGTGAAAAGGGCAAGGTCTGCCTTGTGGACTTTCGAGAAGAGCAGTTTGCCCTCTTTGGTGAAAATGATATTGCCGGGGGTGCCTTCCTCGCAGGCGTATGGGTCGAGGTTGACGGGTGCTTTCCCGACAACTGAAAAACTCTCGTAGGTGTACCCCTCTTCAAGGGTCTCCATTTCCTGGTATTCCAGGTTATTGATGCCGATGAGCCCGAATCCGTCGTAGGTGGCACCGGGTTTGGCTTTGGGGACGATAACTGACAGGTCTACCTTCTGTGACAATGCTTTGGAGATACCCATGCAGGCGACACCCAAGCCACCGTTGATGAGCGGCGGGAACTCCCAGCCCAATTTCAATACTTTTATCCTTCTCATTCTATCTTCTTCCTTCTTTCTTTGGTTACCTGTTGTGTCCGCCGGTTCTTCCCCGGCGTCTGCCCAATTAAACACTTTTGTCCAGCATTTGTAAAGCCAAATTTGTGCCTGTCAGTGCAAAATCCTGCAATAACACTATGTTTTTATGTCCGCCAACGCTTTGGCTGACGAAAAATTGGTGATTTCCGGCTCAATCTGCGCCTGAATGCCGACTTTGCCGCGAAAGAAAAATCAGTTTTCCTGATTAGCACGACGGATGTCTTGAAGAGCTTCGATGAAGTCATCAAGAATTTCGGCCGGAACCATGATTCGGTCACGGTTGGAGCTGACTTTTTCGGTGATGCGCACCACGCGGCCTCGGGAGTTGCTCTTGAGGTCGATGAAGAATGTTTTGCGGTCTGCAATGATTTTTTCTGTACAAATGATATCGTCGTCCACTGTAGTAAATGGGGCGCGCTGTTGTACACGCCTTGAGTCTATACTATATCATGTCTGCAGGATGAGTCAATAAATAAAGTATAAGCGATGTTATTTTTATCAGAAAAATGCGAAGAAAAGCCCATTCCTGAGTCCATGGGTGAGATTAGGCTTGATTTTCGGACTCGAAACAGGCATACTGAGTGAGTCAACGGGTATGATTCGCATCTATTCACAATCTCAGCAGGGAATAACCCGCACCGTCGGTCTTGATGATATGCCGGAGAATCGCCGCGAAGGTGGTATTTTCTGGATTGACCTGCTCACACCCACTGCTGAGGAACTGAAGTATGCTGAGAAGCTCTGCTCGATTGAGATGCCGACAAAGGATGAAATGCGAGAGATTGAGGCAACCTCGCGTTTGTATTGCGAGGATGGCGGGCGATTCATGACAACCACGGTGCTGTCGCGAGTGGAGACCGATGAACCAATCATTGCTGAAATTACCTTCATTCTGAAAGAGAACGTGCTCATCACGATTCGCCATACGGATTCGTACTCGTTCCGTATGTTCTCTCAACAGTTGCTGCGCCGTCAGGATACCAATCGCGATTTGGTGTTTATCGGTTTGCTGGAATCGCTGGTCGATCGACAGGCTGACGTGCTGGAACGATTCGGTGCAGATTTGGATGCTCTTTCCAAGAAAGTGTTCCTTTCTCCCCGCCGTCGCAGGGAAAAGGAGGAATCCCCCGACACGGATGACCTGCGTGATGCCCTTGAGGAGCTGGGGCGAGTGGGTGACCTTATTACCCGCCAGCGAGATGCCCTTGTGAACCTTCTGCGCATGATTACCTTCGCCGGCAACGAGGACTCCTGCATGAGTTCTCACGATAGCCTCTATGTGCCACTTCGCCCGGTATCTCGAGATGTGAACTCTCTTTCTGAGTACGCTTCTTTCCTTTCCAACAAGATTAACTTCATGCTGGATGCCGTGCTGGGGCTTATTAATATCGAGCAGAACGATATCGTGAAGGTGTTCACCATCATGAGTGTTGTTTTCCTGCCGCCCACGCTGATTGCAAGTGTTTTCGGCATGAATTTCCAGCACATGCCGTTGCTGGATTCCCCTTGGGGATTCTGGCTTTCCATTGTTATGATGGTGCTTGCAGGCGCTATCCCGCTTATCATTTTCAAACTCAAACGCTACATCTGAACCCATGATCAGTACACGAAAGGTTATTAAGCCTGAGCAGGAAATCCAGAAGGCCGATATTCTTATCGAGGCTCTTCCTTACATGCAGTCCTACCGCGACAAGACAATCCTCATTAAGTTCGGTGGCTCCGCAATGGATGACCCCAACCTGGTGAAATCGCTCATGCGCGATATTGTCGTGCTCGAGGCTATGGGCTTGAACCCTGTCGTGGTACACGGCGGTGGCAAGGCTATTTCGAAGGCAATGAAGGATGCCGGCCTTGAGGCTCGCTTTGTCAATGGTCTTCGCGTGACCACGCCCGAGGCTATCGATATCGTGGAGCGTACGCTCTCCGGTACTATCAACCCGGGGTTGGTGGAGATGATGCGCTCTGCCGGTGGCAAGGCTGTGGGTATTCCCGGTACCACCGTGTTTGTGGGCGAAAAGCTCATGGAGAAAGACGCCGAGGGTAACCCTGTGGACATCGGCATGGTAGGTCGTGTTATCGGCAGCCAGCTCCGCCGCGTGGAGGAGGCGCTTTCTCTGCAGCTTACTCCGGTGATTTCACCTCTCGCCCGCGAGCTGGGCACCAATCAGGCTCTGAATGTGAATGCAGACTTGGCTGCTGCTGCTCTTGCATGTGAGCTCAAACCTGTTAAGCTTATTTACATTTCCGATGTGCCCGGGCTTATGCTCGACCCGAATGATCCCTCGACGATCGTGAAGAGTATCAACCGTAAGGAGGCCTTCCAGCTTATCGATGAGGGCGTGATTTCCGGCGGTATGATTCCCAAGGTGAAGAGCGCAGTGGACGCCCTGAATGCCGGTGTGCGTAAGGTTCACTTTGTGGATGGTCGTTTGCCGCACACCCTGCTGCTTGAAATCTTCACTCCCGAGGGTATCGGTACGGAGATTGTGCGTGAGCAGCGCTGATATTGAATTGAGTAGCTTCTTTATATTTCCGATATGCCACGTCCCCGCGTCATTGCCGTTCACTCAGGTATGGTCTCCGATGTTAATGTCGCCATGCGTGAGACATTGACTACTAACTGTATGTCGGCCGGCATGCAGGTGGTGACCTATGACCCTCGCTCATCGATATTGCCGGATGTTCTGATATGTCTCGGGGGCGATGGTACCATGTTGGCTGTGGCAGTCGAGGCTGCCCGGAAAGGTATTATTCTCGGTGGCATAAACACCGGCCATCTGGGTTTTCTTACGACGTGCAGTCGTAACAATATTCCCGGATTGGTAGTCGCGCTGAAGAATGGCACCTTCACTGTCGAGAACCGAGCTCTGCTGCAGGTGGAGCATCGCTCTGCCGGTCGGGTAAAGACAACCAGTTATGCCCTCAATGAACTCTCTCTCATGCGTGCTCAGACCGGTCGCATGATTGATGTGGACGTCGAGCTGAACGGGCTTATGCTCAATCAGTACCACGCCGATGGTGTGTTGGTGGCTACTCCGACGGGGTCTACCGCCTATTCTCTTTCTGCCGGAGGGCCGTTGCTTTGGCCCTCAACCGGTGTGGTCAGTCTGACCCCGGTGTGTCCGCACAGCCTGACAAGCCGACCGATTGTGCTGCCCGATACGCACGAAATTAAGCTGCGCCCCTGTGCCCGTCGTGGCAGGCTGGAGGAATCCATCATCTACTCCATCGATGGGCAGTCCACACACCCGATTAATGTGAATGAAACATTGACGGTGAAGCGTGCCGACATGCAGCTCAAATTGCTGACTCTGCCGAACTCTGATTACGCATCACGCTTGCGGGCTAAGATGGGCTGGTGATATTATGGGGCGGTTCTCTTTCAGTTTTTCATCTCGCTGCAGCGGTCGTATACGTCGCAGCGATTTTTGGTATCGCATTCTGCCACTGAATGTTCTGTTCGGTATTACGAATCGAGTACTGATTGTTTACTATGGCAGTGGTATGGAGACTGCCACCAAGGCAGTCGATGCCAAATATGGTTGCACGGAGCAGGGGCTTCCTTCTGAGATGAGTGGTACTCAGACTATAGCTTATTTTCAGGAGACATTGAGCGCTGCATATGACTATTTGATGCCGATGGGCGGTTGGTTGCTGCTTACTGCTGTCCTGTATGGGTGGATAACCGGCCCGTGGTACGTGCGGCGTTTGCACGATATTGATATGACAGGCGCTTGGTTTATCCTATGGGTGGTGGCTGAGTGTTTCTATCTGGGGTTGCTGATGCTTTCTCCCCTTATTCCGTTTGCATCGGAAGTCGGGAGCTTCGGTGTCATCGTGGTTCAGCTCTTTTTGTGCTGCTGTGGGCTGATGGACTCGCAGTACGCGGCCAATCGCTATGGCGAATCACCTAAATACGGGCGTTTCAAGAAGGCTGCGGTACTTCCGCCTCTGCCGCGGTAATCAACAGATTCGCCTAAAAGGCGCCGTTCGGGTTCTGTAAGCCAGATTCTGTCCACCCTTGCGGGCTGTGCGGTCATTTTTCTTACGGGCGAACCCGTACCCTGCGTTTAGAGCAGGGTGCAACTATTACCCGGGGATACAGCGGGCAGGCGACCCTTCCCCTGTTTGTCTTGCATCGCGTGGGGTTTTCCGTGCCTCCGTCGTTACCTTCGGAGCGGTGGGCTCTTACCCCACCTTTTCACCCTTACCCTTGCGGGCGGTTTGTTTTCTGTGGCACTTTCCGTCCGCCCGGCATTGGCTCCGGGCGTCTCCTCCTTTCAAAGGACGCGCTGCCTTGTGATGTCCGGACTTTCCTCTATGCAGCAGGCTGCACAGCGACCACCCGAACCCGAACGGCGCAGCTAATCTACATCGTAAACGCCCCTTTTGCAAGCGCAAAATACGTTCCGGCTTGCAAAATGTAAGGAATAAGAGTATAGTAACCGCAGACATGAAGCGAAAAAAGGTAGTTATTCTCGGTTCAACAGGTAGCATAGGTACCAGTGCTCTCAAGGTGGCACGCGATATCCCCGAACGTATGGAGGTCGTGGGTTTGGCTGCTCACAGCAGTGTGGATGCCCTCGTGGCTCAGGCTGTGGAGTTCGGGGTGAAGGACGTGTGCATATATGACTCCGCCAAAGCTGCCGAGCTGCAGCGCCGCCTGCCTGCCGGTACCCGCGTGCTTACCGGTCTGGATGGTCTGTGTGAGCTGGCTACCCTCGAGGGGGCGGATATGGTGCTGGTGTCCATTATCGGTACCGCCGGCCTTAAGCCCACGCTGCAGGCGATTGAGGCAGGGAAGGATTTGGCTATTGCCTCGAAGGAGATTCTTGTGATGGCCGGTGAGGTGGTCATGAATCGTGCTGCAGCAAAGGGTATCAACGTGCTGCCTGTGGACAGCGAGCACAACGCCATTTACCAGTGCCTGCAGGGGCACCAAGGCGGGGCTGAGCAGGTGAGTCGCCTGATTCTGACGGCTAGCGGTGGCCCCTTCCGCACAACTCCCCGCGAGAAATTGGCAGAGGTTACACTGGAGCAGGCGCTCAATCACCCGACTTGGAAGATGGGGCGCAAGATTACCATTGACTCCGCCACGCTTTTCAACAAGGGGCTTGAAATGATTGAAGCCCGCTGGCTCTTCGGTATTCCCATGGAGAGGGTGGATGTCATTGTGCACCCGCAGAGTATTGTGCATTCTCTCGTTGAGTATCAGGATGGCTCCATTCTGGCTCAGCTGAGCAGCAGTGATATGTGTTTCCCCATTCAGTATGCCGTCACATGGCCGGATAGAACGGTCAACAGTCTGAAGAAGCTTGATTTGGCACAGATTGCTTCCCTTAAGTTCGAAGCACCCCGCTGGGATGATTTCCCCGCGCTCAATCTGGCTCGCATGTCCGGGCTGGTCGGTGGTACCATGCCTGCTATGTTCAACGCCGCCAATGAAGAGGCTGTTCAGGCCTTTGTAGATGGCAAGTTGAGCTTCACCGGTATATGGGAGACTGTTGAAAAGGTGCTTTCCAACGCCACTGCCCGAGATTACAAGGGCCAGCTGGATATGATTCTTGAAGATGATGCTTGGGCAAGAGAAGAAGCACGTCGTGTGATTTTTGCATAATCTCAGTATGGCGCAGCGTATTCATTCTATCGATGCCGTGCGTGCTGTGGCACTCTTCGGCATTCTGATGGCTCATGCCCGTAATTTCTTCAACATTCACCAGCCTGTCGTGCCGGATGGCTGTCTGGACGGCATTCTGGGCTGGTTGTACGTCACTCTGGTTGTCGAGAAGTTTTTCCTGATATTCTCCTTTCTGTTCGGGCTGAGCTTTTTCCTGCAGATGGACAGAGCCATGGCGAAAGGAATTGACTTTCGCGGGCGCTTCTGCTGGCGATTGATATTGCTGGCCGGCTTCGGGCTTTTTCACAGTTATTTTTACTGCGGCGATATTCTGTTGATATTCGCCATTACCGGGTTTATACCGGTATTGCTGTGGCGTTGTCCCACGCGTGTGCTGGCGGTGTTGTGTGCAATCTGTCTGCTGCAGCCTTTGGCGCTGTATCACACTGCCATCGGTACACCCGATGCCATGCGCCAGTGGTACGATGGCATACGCGAGACCTATCAGCTCACCTGGGCCCCTTCGTCAGAGACAGCGCCCTTTATTGATATGGGCTGGTGGAATATCACCAATGGTGTGTGGCACAGTCTGCTGTATGTTATTTACAGCTATCGTATATGGGCGCTGGTGGGTATGTTCCTGCTGGGCATGATTGCCGGACGGCTTCGCGTGTTTCAGGGCGAGGTCAGCTATACCAAGCTCATGGTGTATGCTGCCCCAGTGTGGGTGGCTGTGAAAGTGCTGAACGGGTGTTTTCCGGATGTTGCTTGGCTGCGTATTATCGAGCCATCGTTTTTTGTGCTGTGGTTTGTGCCGTTGTTGGCATTGGTTCTCAGCCGTCCATCAGTTCAGTGGTTGTCAGCTCCGCTGGGTAAGTTGGGGCGCTGCACGCTGACCTGTTATATCACGCAGAACATTATCATGGTGTGGCTTATCTGCGGCTATGGTGGCGGGCTTGTCGGCAAACTGAGCATAGGAGGGGTTATGGGCATAGCCTTCGTGCTCTACCTGTTACAATTGACCGCCTGCAATGTATGGCTGCGCCGCTTCCGCTACGGTCCGTTCGAGGGTGTATGGCGCTACCTGACCCGATTGGGTATGAAATAATCAGGGGATTGTTGGCAGCAGTCCTTCCTGTTGCAGTTCACGCAGGCGCTCGGGTGCATGCTTCTGCATGAATTGCACGCAGTTTTGCTTGTCCTCATCGCTCAGTTTCATGCCGTGTCGCAGAGCCCAGGCCGTGGCTCGACCGCCATCATTGTCGTGTGATTGAGCAATGGGCAGCATCAGGTGGGGTGTGGCAAGCCGCTGATTCGGTACGGCGGTAACGCTGCCACCGTTGGCGTGCATGAACTCCAGCAACTCCAGACGTTCTTCTTGAGAAATTCGGCTTTCAAAGTTCAGGGAATTGCCGGCAAAGGTCTCCCATATCAGGTTTGTGCGATTCTCCCCTATATATCCCGCGGTGTGCCATGATATGTAGACGTGATTCGGATTTGCACCTCGGCGTATCATTTCTTTGAGTAGCTCGGTTTTGTGGCACTTAAGGGCGAAATCGGCCACCGGTATGCCGGAGGGCAGCAGAACGTCACCCTTGCCGGTGCGCATGGTTTCGTGCAGAGCTGCGCGGGCGGTCATGCCTAAATCCCGCCAACCCAGCAGCAGGGCCGGCAGTTGGCACCATTTCCTTTCCATCATCCACTGTGTGGTGGGGGATAACAGGTCGCCTCGGCAGAAGAACGAGATTGCTGCAATGTCGGGGCTGCGCAGGGCGTTGTCTATTTCGAGCAAATCTGCGCATTGCTGTTCGTTCCAGCTTTCATGGCAGGGTGGCGGTTCGATTGTTTGCCAGCTGTTTTTTGCCCAGTAGCAGAAGCCATACCAGCTGCCTATCAGCAGTATGAGTAATGAGCCGAAAAGGATGGCAAGTATGTAGAACAGGCGTTTCATTTTTTCAGAGTGAAGGGAATTTTATATTTTGAGAGTAAAGTAATGATGGCGCTTTGCTCGGGGGTAATCTTCACTTCTTCACCCTCAATGAGGTGCGCTCCCTGTTGCAGTAGGTATCGCAGTAACTCCTCGTTGATTTCGCCGCCATCCTGCGGTGTCAGGCAGTAATAAAGATTAGAGGGGCTGCAGAAATCAATGTGTGGTTTATCCTGCTCATAACCATAGCAGTGGCGGAAACGGATTTCGTTGACATCGGCGCCCTGTTGTACCAGCCATTCGGCTTTTGCTGCGGCATCCCTCACATTTTCTTCGCTACACACAATCGTGAGCGATGATAGAATGATTGCCGGACTGCAGCGGTCGCAAATCCATGGTTTTGTGACATCAATCAGTCCTTTATCCTGCCATGCTTTCAAGGCCGAAAGCGGAGCTGCGACGAGCAGGCGGCGTGTGAGGTCGGATGCGCTTTCCGGGGCGCAATGCACCGGGAAATTGATGTGACTCTTCAGAACATCTACCATGTCGTAGGTGGCCCCATCGGGCATATAACGGGCAGACTCAGCCAGACGTTCTTCGCAGAGCGTCGAATCAGCAAAGGGGGTGTGACCCTTCGACAGCAAATCTTCAACCTGTTTTATTCGTACCGGCAAAGGTTGAATATCCTCCGGATTGAAAATGGCATTGGCAAGTGGTATGGTTTCCCTCTTGTCATTGTCGGTCAGTATATTGGCCAGGTAACAGGAAGCTCCGGAAATGAGCAGCGCAGCGATAAGCCAGAGCACGAACCACAAAGCGGTGTTCAGAAGGCGCCGCATTCGGGTAGAGTGGGCGGATTGGGGCGTCATGACTGCTTTTGCTCCTTTTACTGCTGCTCAATATGAGGCAGGGGGCCCAGGTTATACTCTTCGGCGAGTGTATTGGCCAGATAGCAGGCGGCCCCTGAAATGACAAGTGCCGTAATCAACCAGAGAAAGCCCCAGAGCAATTTGTGCAGAAGTCGAGCAAGCAGAGGTTTGTTTTCTTGAGTCATGTCTGTATTTTACTGCTTCCAAGGAGATATGTCAATAAAACAATCAGTTCGGTTGTCGCAAAAATCACTTGCTACGAGAGCAGGGGGTAGATATAATACTGAACATGAAAAACACGATTCTGCTCGCTCTGTTCTGTGCCGCCGGTCTGATCCAAGCTGCACCTGCAGCCAAAACCCCGGCTGTTTCTCAAAGCGTTGAAACTGCAGTCAACGCTGCTCTGCAGGATATGGTGAAAAAGAATAGTGAAGATTTTTATGATGTAGCGGCTCGTGTGTACGACAACGGCGGGAATGTCACAAGCTTTGCAGTTCTTATGACTGCAGCCGCCGATAAAGGGAACCCTGCAGCTCAGTTATGGCAGGCTCGCTACCTGAAAATGTTTGCAGAAACCGAACCGGCTGTGGTAGATAAGGCTTTGAAGTTGCTTGAAAAAGCTTCAGCTGGCGGTTATGTGCCGGCCATGGTGGAGTATGCCGGCTTGGTTTATTCTCGTCCCGGTGCCGATAGCGAGCGTAAAAAAGCACTCAATGTCTTGATGCAGGCCTGTAGAAAGGGGAGCCCGAAAGCCCGTGCGCTTTACCTTATGGTTTCCGGTCGCATGCAATCGAGTGGGCTTTCATCTCCTGAAATTGTGTCGGAGCTCAAGAAGAAAAATTACTATCTTGAGGAGATGATAGCTGCCGCTCAGAGCGATGAAACATCATTCTCCATCTGGATGGAGCGTGCATCTGAGCACGGCAGTGGTTTTGCCGCTTTTACCCTTTGTCAGTTTGTAGATTCAGACAAGGCCGATGAATATCTGAAGTTGGCTGTTGACCGTCACTTGCCGGCAGCTCTCGGGCATATGGGGCTGGGTATTGTACGCCGAGAGGCTGCTCGTATGGAGCAGTACGACGCCAAGGTCGCAGCTGAGGGACTGCGCATGATGAGCCTTTCTGCTATGCTGTGCACGCCTGCAGCTTTCGGTTCCCTAGCCGGTTTATACGCAGAGGGCTACGGCGAAAATGTGCCTTGCGATTACATCTGTGAACTTTTCCGTTTATCGCATCGTTGTGGCGACCCCAATGGTTCTGCCGGTCTGGGGTATTGCATGGTATTGGGAGCAGGGTGCAAACAAGATGCCAAAGCCGGACTCGCCCTTATGGAGAATGCTCGCGACAAAGGGGCTCAGTGGGTGAACCAGGCGTTGGCCAGCATGTATTTCAATGGTGATGGTGTGCCTGCCGATATGAACAAAGCCATATCTGCTCTGACAGATGATTATGTGAGTGGTTCTCGTCACGCTTATGCTATCATGGCTGCCATCACAGCGCTGGGGAACAGTTCTGCCAAGGGCGATGAACGCCGAGCCCGTATGTTCCTGCAGATGGCTGTTTCCAATGGTGACTCTCAGGCTCCCGAGTTTTACGATATGATTGTGAAGGAAGGGAAATGGAGATTCCTTGAAGAATTAACAAAATAATACTGATATCCTGTAAAAATGTCGATTTTTTGCTTCTTTCCGGCACTTTTGGCTGGAAAGCGGGGGGCGAACGTGATAGAGTACAGAGGATATCATGAGCGATACATACATTTTCGATAACGTCAATCAATACCTTGAGGCGGCGCGTACTAAGTACAGCCCCTCTCTGTATCTGGGTGTTGGGTTGCAGCCCTATTGGATGGAGGCTGCTGCATATGTGCCGATGGCTGACGATGCGCCTGCGCTCAGCGAGGCCGATACTGTGTCTCTGGTCAACAGTTGCACAACAGAAGAACATCGTGCTACCCTTGAGACTGCCGGTGTGGTGGATTTTATCGGTGACTCTCCCTCCGGTAAGTACCATGCCTACATCTACAAGCAGGAAGTGGGCTATCTGGTCATTATTCTCATGCTGAATGTGGATAGTTTCCTGAAGCTGGGTATTGATGCCAAGTGCTCTGACCTGCACCTTCCTGCCTCCTGTCCTCCTTCCTGGCGTCGTTACGGTACCCTTCAGCCCATGTGGGAAGGTGCTCCCATTCTGACCCGCGAGGATGCAGAGGCTCTCGTGGATAGCTTCCTGACCGAGAAGGAGTGGGAGCGATTGAAGGAGAAGGGTGACGTGGACTTTGCCTATCAGAATCCGAATGGTCGATATCGCTCCTCCGTGGTTGACCAGCGCTTGGGATACAGCCTGTGCTTCCGTATCATTAACAGCAAGCTGCTGACCATGCAGGATATCAACCTGCCCGAGGAGTATGTAGTGCCTCTTACCCGTTTCACCAACGGTCTCATTCTGGTGACCGGTTCCGTGGGGTCCGGTAAGTCCACCACGCTGGCCTCCATTATCGATTTCATCAACAAGGATCGCCACGACCACATCATTACACTTGAGGACCCCATCGAGGCTATTTTCGAGCCCATCGGCTGTCAGGTGAACCAGCGCGAGGTGCACAAGCATACCGAGTCCTTCGGCCGCGCTCTCCGTGGTGCTCTGCGTCAGGACCCCGATGTTATCATTGTCGGTGAAATGCGTAACCTCGAGCCAATTTGTCTGGCTCTCTCCGCTGCTGAAACCGGTCACTTGGTGCTCGGTACTCTGCACACCGGCTCAGCTGCCCGTACTATTGACCGTGTGCTGGATGCCTTCCCGGTCGATGAACGCGAGCACATCCGAATCATGGTGTCCGAATCTCTGCGTGGCGTGATTTCCCAGCAGCTTGTTCCCAAGAAGGATGGCACCGGTCGTGTGATGGCGCTTGAAATGCTGGTGAACACCTCCGCTATCGCCAACTGTATTCGTGAAGGTAAGACCTTCATGATTCCCGGCCTTATTCAGACCGGTAAGGCTCAGGGTATGCGCCTGATGGACGACTCGCTGCAGGAGCTTTACCTGAAGGGTATCATCAGCGCCGAAGAATGCACCACTCGTGCAACAGACAAGACGATGATGGACAAGTTCCTCAAAGATCACCCCGAACCGGCTGCTCCCGCTGCTCAGTAAACCACAAGCCCCTTTATACACGACATGAAAAATCGCATTGATACATACTTTACCGCTCTTGTGGAGAACGGTGGTTCTGACTTGCACCTTTCTGAGGGCCAGCCGCCCAAAATGCGCGTGCACGGCGATATTGTAGCCATCGAGGAAACAATCCTCACACACGAGGATATGATTGAACTCATGCAGCCCATCTGCCCGCCCCGACTTTGGAAGGAGTACACCGAGGGTGGTGATGCTGACTTCGCTTACGAGATGGATGCTCAGTCCCGTTTCCGTTGTAACTTCCTTAAGCAGCAGCGTGGTTATGGTTGCGTATTCCGTCTCATTCCCACCAAGATTCTCACCATGGAGCAGCTCAATGTGCCCGAGCAGATTAAGCGCTTCGGTGAAATGCGCTCCGGTCTGGTGCTGGTAACCGGTCCTACCGGTTCCGGTAAATCCACCTCTCTGGCCGCTCTCATTGACTACATCAACACGAACTTCGCCCGTCACATCATTACGGTTGAGGAGCCTATCGAGTTCGTGCACCCCTCCAAGAAGAGTATCATCACTCAGCGCGAGGTGCCTGTGAACTGCCCGACATTCGCCGACGGCCTGCGAGCTTCTCTCCGTGAGGACGCTGACATTGTACTGGTGGGTGAGATGCGCGACCTCGAGACGATTTCTCTGGCGCTTACCGCTGCTGAGACCGGTCTTCTCGTGTTCGGTACACTTCATACGAACAATGCTCGTAAGACCATTGACCGTATTATCGACGTGTTCCCGGCTGAGCAGCAGGCTCAGGCTCGTACCATGCTTGCCGGTTCGCTCCGTGGTGTGGTAGCACAGTTGCTCATGAAGCGTTGCGATAAGCCCGGCCGTGTTGCTGTGAATGAAATCCTCTTTGCTACGCCTGCTGTAGGTGCTATTATCCGCGAAGGTGCTACTCAGAAGCTTGCCGACGTTATCACCGGTGGTAAGCAGTTGGGGATGCAGTTCATGGACGATGCTATCTGGCAGAAGCTTCAGCAGGGGCTCGTAACACCTGAGGAAGCCTACATGAAGGCCATTGATAAGGCTCGATTCAAGAACTTCCTGCCGCCCGATAAGGCTGTACTTGCCAATGCCGGTGGCGCTTAATCTGATTCTCTGAAATCCTGCGGCGCAGTAGGGGTAAACTCTGCTGCGCCGTTTTTCCATATGAAAAGAATAGCTATTTACGCAGGTAGTTTTGACCCGCCCACCAACGGTCACCAGTGGATGATGGGGCGTGGAGCTGCGATGTTCGACGAATTGGTGGTGGTTCTGGCAGTGAATCCCGACAAGAATGGCTTTTTGCCGATGGAAGTGCGCAAAGAACTTCTTGAGCAGATGGCTGCTGAGTTTTCCGGGAATGTTCGCGTAGAGGTGGTTCCTCAGGGCTTCCTAGTGGATTTTGCGTCGCGTATAGGCGCTACACACTTATTGCGAGGTATCAGGAACACCATTGATTTCGAGTATGAAAAGTCAATGGCCCGCATGAATGCACGCTTTCAACCGGAAATTCAGACAGTGTTTCTGATGCCCCCGTCTGAATTGGAAGAAATCAGCTCATCCATTGTTCGAGGGTTTGTAGGTTTACCCGGTTGGGAACGTTGGGTAAAAGCCTGCGTGCCTGAATGCGTTTTTGAGGCTATTTCTGAACTTTAGCTTTGACTTTGAAGGTATATCTGTGTTATCATCCGTGCGTAGTAAACTTTTTCTGGGCGTACATAGCAAAGAGATGGTATAATAATTTTTTCAACAAACATAAACTCTGTAAATAACATGAAAGCGATTGCATATCTGTTAGTATTCGGTCTGATTCTCGGCACCCCCATGGTATATGCTCAGGATGATGCAGAGCCGGAGAAAACTGAGGAGGTAAGCGAAGAGCAGGCCGAGCCCGAAGTTGATGTGAAGGCTCTCAAGAAGGCCGCCAATAAGTATTGGTCCACTAAGATGGCCAGAAAGAAGAAGGCCGTGGCTATTCTTAAGAAGGTGAAGGACGAGAAATCTGCCAAGAAGGCAGGTAAGAGCCTTGCAAAGCTGTACAATCTCAGCGGTAAGAAGAAGGATGCTCCCAAGCCTGAAGACAGCGAGTACATGGACGCTGCAGAGAAGCGCTTCCTGTCTCACATCGAGAAGCTTGATGAGGCCATCGATGAAGAGGTTGAGCGTATCGAGTCTCTCAGTGATAGCGCTATGGGTACCTCTTCAAACGATGATATCATGACCGATGAGCTGCGCAAAGGTATTGAAGCAGCCAAGAAATAAGCATGATTTATTGGGATAACAATGCAACAACGCCTCTTGCACCTCAGGTGCTTGAGGCGATGTTGCCATATATGCAGAGCGAGTTTTTTAATCCCTCTGCTGCGTATGCTGCTGCTCGTCAGGTGAGAGCAGCGATTGAAAAGGCTCGTGAGCAAGTAGCTGCACTTCTGGGGGCTCATGCCGATGAAATTATCTTCACCGCAGGAGGTACAGAAGCTACCAACACTGCGTTGGCCCAGTTCAGCAATGTGTTGACCCTTGCAACGGAGCACCCCGCCACTCTCAGAACAGCTAAAGGTGAGGCTGCTCCGGTTCTCTCCAACGGTCTGGCTGACCTACCGGAATGGAAGGAGGCTTTGCCCGGACATGACGGTGTGAGCTTTGCGTGGGCGAATCATGAAACCGGTGTTATTCAACCGGTGCGTTCATTGTGTGCATCTGCAGTTCAGGCCGGGGCCCGCGTACATGTCGATGTGGTGCAGGCTGCCGGTAAAGTGCCGCTGAATCTCCATGAGTATTCCATTGACTTTGCCTCTGCCGCGGCTCACAAATTGCATGGTCTCAAGGGCATTGGGTGCCTGTATGTCCGACGTGGTACTTCATTCCGTCCGTGGGTGACCGGCGGTGCGCAAGAAGATTACCGTCGCGCCGGTACCGAGAATGTCGCGGGTATCATTGGCTTCGGTAAAGCTGCTGAACTTGCGATGGCTGCTGCTGAGCAGTGTGCTGCCATGGCCGATAAACGAGCCCGTTTTGTTACTGCTCTGAGCGAAGCAGGGATTGAAATCGAGGTGAATGGCGCTGCTGCGCCGCGTCTGCCACACGTGCTCAATATGCGGGTACCCGGTTGCAGTGCTCAGTCGCTCTCTCTATTGTTGGAGCCTGCCGGTTTCCTGTGTTCTACCGGCTCGGCATGCACAAGCGCCGAACCGCACCCCAGTCATGTGCTGCAGGCGATGGGGCTGAGCGACAAAGCGATTCGAGAAAGCCTGCGTCTTTCCATCAACCGCTTTACTACCGACGAGGAGGTTGATAGAGCCGCCGATATCTTCATTCGAGTCGTGCGGAAGGTTCGTGAAGTCCAGTCTGCCAAGACCGGACCCGTTATGGTATATCGATAACCCCCGGCAACGTCAGAGCATGCAGGAGGAAGACAGCTTGTTGCGAGCCGTCAGGCACTTGATTCTGCGTGCTCCGTTGTTCATGCCTTTGTTGGGGGTAGTTGGCTGTCTGTTGGGCGGTCAATGGTGGGCATTGTCTGTTGTCGCTCTGCTGGTGTCGCATCTGGCTCGTGCTTGGCGAGTATTGCTCTGTACTGTCCTGTGCGTGGGCATAGGATGGGTACAGGATCATCGACAGGAACATAATAACTCCTATCTGCTCCGTCAGCTACAGGAGAAAGGACACGTTTACCTTGAGGGCACCATTGAGCGCAAGCTTTCCCGCGGTTGTATTCTTGATACCGGTTTTAATGGTGTTCGTGTAGCGCTGCGTGGGGATATTCCTTGGAAGACCGGTGACAATATAACCGCCTATGCTGAACCTCAACCGTACACACCTGCGCCGATTGATGGCATGTTTGATACTGATGCCTGGTTGCATAGTCAGGGGCTCGCTGCTAACCTGCGAGTACAGCGAGCTGAGTATAAGGGGGCATCGTTCGGTTGGCTCAGGCTCAAAGGCTTGGCAGAATCGGTTCGGGAGCGATTGGTGAGAAATCTCATGCCTCCCGGAACAGAGGAAGACCCACGGCGACAGGTGCTGTGTTCCCTGACTCTCGGGGATAAGAGTGTGGCAGAGCAATCGGTTATCAATGTTTTTAAGCGCGGTGGTTGTCTTCATGCCTTCGCTGTAAGCGGGCTGCATGTCGGTATTGTGAGTGCATTGTTTTACCTGCTGGCTTTCCGCCTGCGACTCAGCCCTCGCACGCAGGCTGTACTGGTGCTGATACTGGTGGGGCTGTATGTTATGGTGACCGGTCTGGCGGTTCCGGCGCTGCGAGCCTATGTCATGGTTGCTCTGGCTCTGGTCGGCCGAGAGCTGAGACGGCGCGTGGATATGGTGAATATCTGGAGCTTGCCGGCCCTCTTGATATTGCTCGTCGAGCCTTGGCAGTTGGGGAACGCCGGTTTCGTGCTTTCCTTCGCTGTATATGCTGCAATTGGAATAGGCGTGCGTATATGTATGAATGTGCGACCTTGGCTGCAACCTGATAGCTATTTACCGAGGCGACTTTATACAGTATGGGATGATAGGCTTTGCAAGTTTGACTACATTCTGCGAGGTACGGTTATTGTTTCATTTTCGGCCTGGCTTGTATCGTTGCCTATAACAGCTGCGTTTTTTTATACGATTACCCCATACAGCTTCCTGACCAATATCGCTATTTCTCCGCTTTTACCTTTGGTGATGGGGGCAGGACTTATGGCATCGCTGTTGGGTGGTATTCCCTTGATTGGTGCAGTTGCTCAGTGGTTGGCGTTGAAGTGTAGCTCCATGCTGATTGCTGTAGTGAGTTTTTTTGCCTCGTTGCCTATGTCTTATATGCCGATTGCTCCTCAGGCGGAGGTCGCTCAGGGCATGGTGTGCAATCTCGGCTATGGAGAAAGCTATGCCGTGCTGGGCAATCCGGGGGTGGTTGTAGGAACCGGGAGTGTATCATCCGCACGGTTTACAACAGAGCCATCGCTGTTTTTTGGTGGATACAGACCGGCCGCTTTGTTACAGGTGCATGCCGGTGAAAAGTGGGATAAAGCGGCCTCTGTGTTGAAGGAAAGCTGGCCGAGAATGCAGTTGCTGTCTGCAGATGAGCAGGGTGGCAACGTGCTGCATATCTCAACTGAAGCCGGGCGGTATGATATCTTCCCGCCTCCTCCTGATTTATCCCGCGCATTGGCCGAGAATCATTGCCCGATAGTCCTGTGGAATCGACCGGATGGCTCAAGAGTTCTGTATGTGGGGGCCGCGTCTGCGCTGACATGGGAGCATATTCCCGCAGAGTCAAAACGTGCAGATATCATCATTGTCGGCCGCAATGATGATGTGCCGATTGAATTGAAACAGCTGCTGTCAGAAAGCGGCGCCGTTCACTGTATTCTGCTGCCTGACGTCCCGTCATATGTGGGAAGCGAACCCACAGTCGGGGTGGAAGTTCAGCGAGTGAATGAGGCCCTTCCTGTTTTCAGATTTTAATTGTCGGAAAGCACACCTATCAGCAAGTAGAGCTCTTTCTCCAGCGTGCGTGAGCCGTGGCAGGGAGGATCGGTCAACGTCAGCAAATCAATAACCTTGCCCAGCGAGCGTTCAGCAGGCCCCTTGCTGTCAACTTTTTTGAGCTGTTCATTCACATATTCGATGATGGATGGTGTAGGTGCCGGCAACACGGCCTCTCTTGCTGTCAGCTCAGTCAGTTGTTGTACGATGCCCTGAACTTTCGGTGTCGCTTTCTCTGCTGTCAGGAAATCCTTCACTTCGGCCAACACACTGCCCAGCTCATCGTATGCCATCATATATTCCGTAGCAAGTTCCAGATAAGGAGCTCCGGGATGTGGCTCAATTACAGGCTGTGGCACCTCTGCCGTATTCTCCGTTGTTACTTGCTCATCGGCGATAGCGATAAGCGGGAGTAGAGTGGCTGTGAGGTATGCCGGTATAATCTTCATGTCGGTGAGCGTAATGGAATGTTTAACTATTTTTGCTGAGACAGCCGGGACAATTCCTGACAAAGTGTCCGGGACTTATTTTTACCATCGGCGGAATGCTGTCCGTCAGACAGAGTTCGGGATTACCCAAGATATTGCGCGGACGGAATGCACAGCCATTGATGGGGCGTCGGAGCGTGGGCGGGAGTCCGGGAATGGTCTGTAGGCGACTCCCCTTACTGTGCATGCCGGGAATGGAGGCCATGAGGGAGCGTGTGTAGGCATGCAGCGGTGAATGCAACAGTTCTTCAGCCGGAGCGCTTTCCACGATGCTACCGGCATACATAACCTGAATGCGGTGAGCATATTGTCGCACTACCCCTAAATCATGAGTAATGAGGATGATGGCAGTACCCAACTCCTCCTGGCGGGCGCGCAGTAAATCAAGTACCTGTTTCTGTACGGTGACATCGAGAGCTGTTGTCGGTTCGTCTGCAATGAGGAATTGAGGTCTGGTAATGAGAGCCATGGCAATCATTACTCGTTGACGCATGCCACCGGAGAACTCATGAGGATAGGCTTTTGCTCGCTCAGTGGGATTGGGGATACCGGTGCGGGCCAGCTCTTCGATTGCCAACTCCAGCGCTTCTTTGCGCTTCATGCCACGGTGAATGATAAGTGGCTCCGCTACCTGATCTCCGATGGTCATACAGGGATTCAGGCTGGTCATCGGATCCTGAAAAATCATGGAGATGCGATTGCCTCGGAGCATGGCCAAATCCCTCGATTTCATGCGCAACAAATCACGACCTTCGAACTCTGCTTTGGCCTCGGGAGCAATATGAGCAGGGGGGCTCGGCAGTAAGCCCATCAGTGCTGAGCAGGTGACTGATTTCCCGGAGCCACTTTCGCCGACAATACCAAGCGTTTCGCCGCGCTTCAGTTCAAAGCTGACGTCATTCACAGCATAGTTCACACCGGCGCGGGTTCGGAACTCCACGCTCAGATTTTTGACGCTGAGTATTGTGCTGCTCATGTTGGATTGACGGCGGATTATACCGTTGGCTGCATGTGAGGTCAAGATTTATTCCTGCCAGGGCATTATCGCTTTCGAAGTTTAGCCGGCAGGATTTTCATCTGCTCTCGGTATTTTGCGATGGTGCGTCGTGCAACGCTGATTCCTTCTGCCTGCAGGGCTGCTTCTATTGCTGCATCGCTGAGTGGTTTATCGGGTTGTTCTGCATCTATCAACGCACGAATACGTGCCTGTACACTGCCGGCAGACTCGACGGCACCATCTCGGGCACTCAGTGTGGCCCCGAAGAAGCGCCTCAGTTCATACACGCCGTACTGACAGCGCAGATACTTGCCACGAACCGCGCGGGATACTGTTGATATACTGACTCCTGTGTCCGTCGCAATATCCTCCATCTGTAGCGGGATTTGCTTATGGGGGCCATGTAGGAAGAACTCGCGCTGTCGCCGGACAATGGCCTGCGCTACTGTGAGAATGGTCTGTTGTCGTTCGTTGATGGCACGAATGAGTTCGCGACCTTCGCGGAAACATCGGGAGAGATAACGCCTCAATTCTGCATTTTCGGCATGTTCAGACATCATTTCGCGATATTCTGCCGATATCGTCAGCTGAGGAATATCTTCTCCTGTCAACATGACCGTCAGCTCATCACCCTCTCGAGTTACGATTAAATCGGGAGAAATGACATTGAGCTCCGCACGGGAGAACCCGCTTCCCGGGTCGGGATTCAGTTTGGCAATGCGTCGGGCGGCAATAGTCACCGCTTCCTCCTCCACATCAAGAGCACGTGCTGCGGCCTCGTACTGATGATTTACCAATTCATGCCAGTGATTGGTGAGCAGTTGCATGGGAATACCCCCGTGTTCGCCGGTTCGATGGAGCTGCAGAATCAGGCTTTCGCGCAAGTCCTGAGCGCCAATGCCGGCGGGATCCATATCCTGAATTGCTTTCAGCGCTTTCCGGAATAAAGCGGGTTTTAATCGGAGCTCGTCAGCTATATTCTGCACCGGTTCGCTGAAAAAGCCGTGATGATTGAGATAGGGGATGAGTTCCAGCGCTGCCTTTTCTGTTGCTTCGGGGAGGGCACTGCGGCGAATCTGTTCGTCAAGGTGTTCTGCGAGTGTTATTTCACTTGTGAGCGTGTTCATGAAACGCTCATGGCGCAGAGTGGCTTCTCGATTGAGCGGAGCGGCGATGTTGTCGTCCTCATCCCGATTATTCGGCAGCTCTTCAAGGGCGGGATTGGCTGCCATAGCCTGAGCAGCCAATTCTGCCAGCTCGGTGGTGGTTGCTTGCAGGGTTTTCATGAACATCTGCACGGCGGCCGTAGCCGTCATGTTCTGTTGCATTCCCTGTCTGATATCCACCATGTATTTTAAGACAGAGCGCGGGCCGATTGACCCGCGCTCTGAATGTTGATTGAAATAACTCAGTTTCAGAGCGTCAGAGCAAAAGCCTGCTTGGCTGCAATGGCCTTGCCGATGAGCTCCAGACGATCATTGTCAATAGGCTTGTCAGTCTTGATAACGGCAAGCGAATCACCGGTGACGTGGTCGCGGGGGGCTACCATGTTTTCAATGTTGATGTCAGCCTGTGAAATAATCTGACTGATGGTGGCAATGACGCCCGGACGGTCAGAATAGCGCAGTACAAGCGTATTGCCGCTCAGAGTGGCATACAGGTGGTCAAAGTTATTGATGCGGGATACAACCGGTTCGCCGTCAATCACAACACCACGCACGCTGGTGATTTTCTGCTCGCCGTCTTCCTCCATGAAAAGATCGAGCGTCAGAGCATCATCGTACAGCTTGTCATCCATGGGCTCGCGAGCCTTGAAGACGATACCGTGCTCTCTGAAGCTGGCCTCGGCAGCAGCAGGCATCAGCCCATGTTCTGCTCCCGGAACAGCTCCTTGCAGAATCCACGGTGTGAACCACTTGCGGTAGGAGCGCAGGTTGTTGTAGAAGGTGCATTCAATCTTGCGAATCGGCTTGCAACCACCGGCCTGATAGCAAATCTTACCCAGCATGGCAGCAAGCTGCAGGTGGGCAGAACTGAGGTTGGTGGGTTTCTCTGCATTGATGACGCAAGAGGTATCGTTGCTTGTAAAGTATGCCTCCATCTGCGAGGCGGCACGCATGGCTGCCAATTTGTTGGCCTCTTTGGTGTTGGCTCCGAGGTGGGGCAGCATGATGTCTGCCACATCGGCACTGGGCTGCTGGGCAGCGGTGTCCTTGGGATGTACGTCGGTGCAGTAAATGATATTCTTACCGGCTGCGCGAGCACGACGGATGGCATCTTCATCCACCACGCCGTAGCGAGAGCAGTTCACCAGCATAGCTCCATCCTTCATCAGGCCGATAAGTCGGTCATCGACCAAGCCCTTGGTTGAGGGACCTCCGGGTACATGAAGCGAGATGATGTCGGCATTGGCAAAAATCTCGTCGATAGTGGCCGGGGTAGCTCCGATATTGAGAGCGCGCTGCTTGGAAAGGAAGTGGTCGTAACCCAGAACTGTACATTCGAAGCCCTGCAGGCGCTTAACCAGAAGTCGGCCGATGTTGCCGAGGCCGAGAATACCCACGGTCTTGCGGGTGAGTTCGCGCCCCATGTATTTCTTCTTGTTCCACTCACCGGCACGGGTGGTGACATCGGCAGGAACCACGTAGCGGTATGCTGCCAGAATCATGGCGATTACCTCTTCAGCAACAGCGTTGGAGTTTGCGCCGGGTGTGTTCATAACGTCTACGCCCTTGCTGCGTGCATAGACGTAGTCAATATTGTCGTAGCCGGCACCGGCGCGAATAACGCACTTGAGGCCGGGCAGGGCATCAATGATGGTAGGAGTGACTTTCTCGGAGCGCACAATCAACCCGCTTGCATCGGGGTTGGCTGCAACAAGCTCGTCGATGGGGGTACTATCGTCCTGAACAACTTCATAACCGGCTGCACGCAGAGCTCCTGCGGCGGCTTTGTCGAGTTTTGTAGGAATGAGAATCTTCATACTGTGAATATAGTGAGAGGGTTATCAGCGCTCAATTTCATGCAGGAACAGACCGGAGCGCAGTTTGGGTTCGAACCAAGTGGATTTGGGCGGCATGATTTCGCCGCTGTCGGCAACGTGGAAAAGATCTGCCATGGTGACCGGGTAAAGGGCGAATGCAACGCCTTCGCCGGTACGGTTCTCAAGTTCCTGCAAACCACGAATACCGCCAACGAAATCGATGCGGTTGCTGGTGCGGGGATCATCAATACCCAGAATGGGAGCCAGAAGATTGGCCTGCAGAATGGCGCAGTCCAGACTCTCAATAGGGTGGGATGCATCGAAACTGCCATCCTTGGCGGTAATGCTGTACCAGGTGCCGCCCAAACACATGCCGAACTCGTGCTTGTGGCGCGGGGCATAGGGGCTGCCGACAGGTGCGGGGGCAATGGTAAACTTATCTGCAATAGCTGTCAGGAACTGCTCGGCAGTCATGCCGTTAAGGTCGCTCACCACACGGTTGTAGTCCATGATGAACAAATCCTCATCGCAGAAGGTGACAGCCATGAGATAGTTGAACTCTTCCTCTCCGGTGTAGTCCGGATGCTCTGCACGACGCTTGGCACTTACTGCTGCGCTGCTGGCTGTGCGATGGTGGCCGTCGGCAATGTAGAGGGTCGGTACTTCTTCAAAGCCCTTACGAATGGTTTCAATGACTTCGGCGTCTGTGACGGGCCACAGCAGGTGGGTCACGCCATCCTCGCTGGTGAAATCATACTCAGGCTTGTGGAACTTAATCCACTCACGGATTGCCGTGGAAATGCCCTCGTGCTTGCGGTAGGCTAAGAAGACGGGCTCTGTCTGAGCGGAGCATGTGTCGAAGTGGTTGATGCGGTCGAGCTCCTTTTCCTTGCGGGTAAGCTCATGCTTGAGAATGGTATTATTAAGGTATTCATCAACACTGGCACAGCCGACAATACCGGTCTGCACACGCCCCCACATCATCTGACGGTAGATGTAGTAGTAGGGGGCATTATCTCTCACCAGAAAGCCCTTGCGAATGAACTCCTGCAGGTTGTCGCGGCTCTTCTCGTAGGTGATGGTATCATGAATAGCCTCCTCAGAGGTGTCGATATCCGCACGGCAGATATGAAGGAATGAGGAGGGGTTGCCGGCAGCCATAGCGCAGGCTTCCTGATGGTTCATCACATCGTAGGGCAGGCTGGATACCTGCTCTGCGTACTGTTTGGGCGGTCGCACTGCTGCGAAGGGGCGAATTGTAGCCATGGTGAGAGAATTGTGTATGTTAAGATAATACTACTATCTGTAGTGTTTTAGTCAAGCGTAAACTGTCAGATTTGCTCCAGCAGAGCCGACTTTGCCACGTCATCTGCACTCAGAGCAGCCAATTCATCGAGCAGTTGTGCCGCAAAGCTCCCGGGAAGGGGGCATTTTGCAGCAGCTCGCTCACCGGCGATGCCAAGAATGGCTGCCGTCGCAACAGCTGCCTGCAACGGTGTATCGGCACAGGCCAGACAGGCCGCGGCCAGTGCTCCCATAGCGCAACCCACACCTGTCACACGGGTCATGATTTCATCGCCGTTACGACAGGTTATCGTAGTGAATCCATCGGTCGCGTAATCCGTTTCGCCCGTCACAAGCACGGCAGCCCCTGTTCTTTTTGCCAACGATTGGGCCGCCTGCAGTGCAGCGGCACTTTCTGCTGTGCTTTCTACACCTCGGCAAAGGGCTCCCTCGGCACCGGCCAGGGCTATGATTTCAGAGGCGTTGCCACGAATCATGCCCGGGGGTGTTTGCAACAGTGTGCTGCAGACTTCAGTACGGTATTTCAACAGCCCTACAGCCACCGGATCGAGCACCCACGGTACACCTGCCTGACGGGCTTCCTTAACAGCACCTATCATGGTTTGAGCCTGTTGTTCTGACAGTGTGCCCACATTCACCAGCATGCCGTTGGCACAACTGTGCAGCAAATCTCTGATTTCTTCGCTGTGAGTCAGCATGACCGGCACGCCACCGGTTGCCAGCAGCATGTTGGCGGTAATGTTCTGCACAACATTGTTGGTCAGACTGAGAATGAGTGGCCGTTGCTCTCTCAATTTACTCAGCACTGTTGCGGCTGTGTGATTGATATTGTTCATAATAGCTCCTTAGCTGCTTCTGTGGGATTTTCGGCTGCACAGATGTGGGATACAACGGCTACGCCTGCGGCTAAACCCGTGGCTCGAATTGCAGCTGTGCGTTCTTTGTTAAGACCACCGATGGCTACTACCGGCAGCGTGCTCATTCGTGCCAGCTCAGCCCAACCCTCAACGCCCATGGGAGGCGGAGCATCATCTTTGGTGATGGTCGGGAATACCGGTCCGCAACCGAGATAATCGACCAATTCAGTGTTCACTGCAGCCATTTGCTCAGGCGTGGTGACAGTGAGACCGAGTATTTTATGCGGGCCGATGAGTTCGCGCGCCTCCGGAACCGGCATGTCGTCTTGGCCGATGTGAATTCCATCGGCATCTATTTCGACAGCCAGCTGAACATTGTCGTTGATGATAAGGGGAATACCAACGCTGCGCAGATAAGCTTGGAGCGGGAGCACTTCACGGAGCTGCTCTTCGTGACTGAGCTGTTCTGAGCGATATTGTACAATAGTCACTCCTCCCTCAACAGCACGACGAACCGTTTCGACCAGTCCGTAGCGGCAACGCTGAATTTCGTCGGTAACAAGATAGAGGTGATAATTTGCTGCGTTCATGTTTTATGCGAAGAGCGGAGTTGAGTAATAACGGTCGGCACTGTCGGGTAGAATGGCTACAATGGTTTTTCCGGCCATATCGTCGCGCTGAGCTACAAGTGTGGCTGCATGAAGTGCTGCGCCGGATGAAATCCCCACCAGAATTCCTTCTGTCTTTGCCAGCGTTTTAGCTGCAGTGAAGGGGGATTCATTGTCTACAGTCAGGATTTCATCAATCAGACTTACATCCAGCACCGGTGGAACAAAGTTGGCACCTATTCCTTGAATGGCATGGGGGCCGGCTTGACCGGCGCTGAGCAGGGGGGAAGCTGCGGGTTCTACGCCGATGATTTTGATGTCGCTGTTCTGTTGCTTCAGATACTTAGCTGTGCCGGTAATGGTGCCACCTGTGCCGACGCCTGCCACCAACACGTCGACCTGTCCCTTCGTGTCATCCCAGATTTCGGGGCCGGTGGTTACGAAGTGAGCCTCGGAATTTGCTGGATTTTCGAATTGTCCGGCAATGATGGATCCGGGAATCTCTGACTGAAGCTTTTCTGCTACACGCAGGGAGCCTGCCATACCTTCCGCTGCCGGAGTGAGCACGATTTCTGCACCATATGCCTTCAGAATATTGCGACGCTCAACACTCATGCTCTCAGGCATGACCATGACAGTACGGTAGCCTCTGGCTGCAGCGATTGCTGCCAAACCTATACCTGTGTTGCCACTTGTGGGCTCTATGATGGTACCACCTTGGGTGAGCCGGCCTGAGCTTTCTGCATCATCCACAATACCGACAGCTGCCCGGTCTTTAACTGATCCGGTGGGGTTGAGGTACTCAAGCTTGACCAACAGGCGCGCTTTCAGGTCGTGACGGCGGTTGTAGTTGAGTGGCTCAAGAAGCGGCGTGCCGCCTATCAGCTGTGCGATATTGGTATAAATGCTCATGGTTCCTGCACTATTGTAAACGCACTGTCAAGGTCTGCAATGATGTCCTCAATGTGTTCAATGCCGATAGACAGTCGTATTGTATTGGGCTTTATGCCGCATTTTTGCAGTTCTAATTCACTGAGCTGACTGTGTGTTGTGCTTGCCGGGTGTATGACCAGGCTCTTTGCGTCGGCTACGTTCGCCAGTAAAGAAAACAGTTCGAGATTTTCGCAGAATTTTCTGGCAGCATCGCCTCCGCCCTTGATTTCAAAGGTGAAAATCGACCCGGCTCCGTTCGGGTAGTAGCGTGTGTAAAGCTCGTGGTCGCGGTGATTTGCTTGCCTCGGGTGATTGACTCTTTCGACCTGAGGGTGAGAACTGAGGAAATCGACAACTTTGAGAGCATTCGACACGTGGCGCTCCACACGCAGAGAAAGGCTTTCCAATCCCTGCAGCAGAAGGAATGAATTGAAGGGACTGAGGGTTGCTCCCTGGTCGCGCAGCAAGGTTGCACGTATCTTGATAATGTAGGCCAGGTTGCCACAGGCCTCGCTGAACACCAATCCATGGTAAGCCGGGTTCGGGCGTGTGATGCCGGGGAACTTGTCATTCGCCGTCCAATCAAATTTACCGCTGTCGACAATGACTCCACCCATGACCGTGCCATGACCGCCTATGAACTTGGTTGCACTGTGTACGACAATATCGGCACCGTGCTCGATGGGACGCAGCAGGTAGGGGGTGGCGAAGGTATTGTCCACGATAAGGGGAATGCCGTTGCGGTGGGCTATATCCGCAATGGCCTCGATATGAGCTACATCGCTGTTCGGATTCCCCAGCGACTCAATAAAAATGAGTTTCGTGTTCGGCTGTATGGCCTGTTCAATTTGTTCAGCATTCCGCTGGTTGACGAAAGTGCAGGCTATGCCGTATTCTTTCAGGGTGTGAGCAAACAGATTGTAGGAGCCACCATAGATGCAGTCAGCTGATACGATATGGTCGCCGGCTCCTGCAATGTTGCGCACGGCGTAATCGATAGCCGCAGAGCCGGTCGCTACAGCCAATGCTGCTGCGCCTCCCTCCAACGCAGCTATTCGTTGTTCGAACACATCTGATGTGGGATTCATCAGGCGGGAATAGATGTTTCCCGGTTCTGTCAGTGCAAATCGCCCGGCGGCCTGCGCACTGTCTTTGAATACATACGACGTTGTGGCGTATATGGGGACGGCTCTGGCATCTGTTGCCGGGTCGGCATTTTCCTGTCCAACATGTACCTGTAGTGTTTCGAATCGATATTTTCTGTTCATAAGAGGAAAGCCTACTTGTATGGTAGGAACAAGTGAAGAATACATGTATTACCATATCATGTCAATAGGAAATGAGAAAAAAATGAAAGAATACGTCAAAAAGAGGCTCAAACAGCCCATTCGTGGCTTGACTCAGCACAGACGCGTGGTAGAATACGAAAAGATACACCATATTTTACCCCTCATATCTGTACCGTATGAAACACCCCCCCGAAGAAATCTGGCAACAGCTGCAGCAGGCTGTTAAGGAAACACGAAGCGAAATAGCCCGGGTTATTGTTGGGCAGGATAATGTGGTTGAGCAGATGCTGGCCGCTTTGCTGTGCCGTGGGCATTGTTTGCTGGTGGGTGTTCCGGGGCTTGCAAAGACCCTGCTTGTATCGACCTTGGGGCATGTTTTGGGATTGAAGTTCAGGCGCATACAGTTTACTCCCGATTTGATGCCTGCTGATATTGTAGGCAGCGAGATTTTGCAGGGAAGCGCAGAGGGGAAGCGCAGTTTCGAGTTTGTGCCGGGGCCGGTATTCACGAATCTGTTGCTTGCAGATGAGATTAACCGTACTCCTCCCAAGACACAGGCCGCACTGCTGGAAGCCATGCAGGAGAAGCAAGTAACCGTTGCCGGCACCTCTCGGCCCCTCGGTGAACCCTTCATTGTGTATGCTACGCAGAACCCCATGGAGCATGAAGGAACTTATCCGCTGCCCGAGGCTCAGCTTGACCGCTTCTTCTTCCAGATTAATATCGCGTATCCCACCCCTGCGGAAGAGGAAGAGATACTGCGCCGCACCTCCGGCCCGACTGAACCCGAAGCGAAGGCGGTTCTGACGGCAGAAAAGGTATTGGAAATGCAGCGCGCTGTTACTCAGATTCCTGTGCCGGATGACATTTACCGCCGAATTGTGCGGATTGTGCAGAGTACTCGCCCGGAGAATCCCGATGCTCCCGAGATGGTTCGCAGGTATGTGGCTTGCGGTGCCGGCCCCCGAGCCGGGCAGTGCTTGGTTGCAGCCGCCAGAGCCATGGCTCTGCTGCGCGGGCGTGTGAGTGTGAGCGAACAGGAGCTTAAACTGGTGTTGCACCCTGTATTGCGCCATCGCCTGATTCCCAATTACACTGCGACGGGTGAGGGCGTCAGCATGGAAAAAGTCATTGACTCTCTGATGTAAAAATACCCCATGGCACAGGTTCCCACCATCCTTCGACCGGAAGATATGTCTCGGCTGGCGAATTATCGCTTTGCCGTGCGTATGATGACCGAGGGGTGGCTGAGTGGACGGCACAGAGCAAAGGGACGTGGTAGCAGCAGCGACTTTCTGGAGTACCGGGCCTATTCTCCGGGAGATGACCCGAGGTTGATTGACTGGCGAGCATACGCCCGTACGGACAGGCTGCAACTCAAGACATTTGAGCACGAAACTCACCTTGAGTGTCACCTTTTTGTCGATAGTTCGGCCTCGATGGGATACCGTGAACTCGGCCCCATCAGCAAGCTGGAATATGCCTCTCACTTTGCGGCCTGTGTGGCATGGCTTGTCGTGCGCGGGAATGACCGAGTATCTATGCAACTGGTTGATGAAAAGGTTCGTCACTATATCCAGCCCGGTACCACAGCGGCACATCTCAATTGCTGCCTGAACCTATTGGAGAAGAACACAGCCGGCGGTAAAACGGACCTGCCACAGGCCTTGGAATGCTCAAAGGGGCTGATTCAACGGCCGTGCACGATAATGATAGTGAGTGATTTTCTGTGCGATATGGTTGCACTTCAGTCTGCTCTCAATGCCTATCTGCACCGTGGTTGTAAAGTTGTTCTTGTTCAGGTGCTGGACAGGGGGGAGCTGAGCCTGAGCGGGCATGAGCTTGCCCGCTTTGTTGATATGGAGAGCGGTGCCCGCGTTATCTGCAATCCTGAGGAACTGAGCAGAGTCTATTCGGAGCGTATACAGGATATTCAGCAACGTATGCACGCCATGGCTGCTGCTCGCGGTATGCTTTTCCTGAGTACGACAACCGACAGATCTTTTTATCCCTTATTCGACGCGCTTGCCCAATGATGATTTCCTTCGATAACCCCGTTTGGTGGTTTGCTGCTGCCGCTTTGGTGCCCCTGTTGGTGCACTTGGTGGCTCGCACACGCCCGAAGGAACGCCGATTCAGCTCGGTGGCATTGCTGCAGGAATTGGTGAAATTGCAATCACGTCATGCCAGGCCGAAGGATATGCTTCTGTTGGTTCTGCGTACTTTGCTCTGTCTCAGTCTGGTGCTTGCTTTCCTATTGCCCTATTATGGTGGCAGTCGCGATGGTGAGGGCGGTCGTGCGCTTGTGCTGGTGCTGGATGATACGGCGTCGATGGGGGCTGCAGACGGGCAACAGGTTCGCATGAATGCTGCTCTGGCCGCGGCGCAATCCATCGTTCATCAGCTTGCTCCCAATGATCGGTTCAATCTCGCCACACTTGCAGGAGATGCCCATTTCGTCTTTGACAAGCCCGAAAGTGCCAGACCTTTGATATTGCGCGAACTTGCCCGAACCCAGAGCCGTGCAGCTGCTGCAGGAGATGTCAGCGAGACTTTGACCGCCGCTCTGTCTCAGGTGCGGAATCTGCCGGACAATGTGCTCGGTCAGGTGTTGCTGATTTCTGATTTTCAGACTACCGGCATGAAGGACGCTCTGGATACCTTGGAAGTGCGCGATGGAGAACTTTGCTGTATCAATGTGGCTCAAACTAATGCTGTTGAGAATATGGCTGTGGCCGCCATGCGCATGACCCCCGCAGAGCCTCTCCCCGGTCAGCGGGTTACGCTTCAGGTTGAGCTCCGCCATTATCAGGGGGCATCCCCACGCAGTGGAACGGTGCCACTCAACGTGTCGCTGGCTGCGGGCAATTTGCGCCTTTCACACCCTTGTGAGTTGGCTTATGGCAGCAGTAGTGTGGTGCAATTCGACCTGATTGCCCCCGAAACTCCCGGTGACTGGCTGCTGAGCGCCGGAATTGAACCCGATTCCTATTCGGGGGATAATATTCGCCATCTGGTTGTTCCGGTGGCAGATAAGTTGGATTGCCTGACGATTGCCGCAGACCGGGCGCATATGGGCTTCATGCAGCGTGCTCTGGAAAATATACCCTTCCTGAGGACTCTGCATCTGCCGGCAATTCCAGAGACTGAGTCTGATTTCGTGGTGTGGCTCGCTCCGGGTGCTGATGACGTTGCTGCCATTCAGTCCCGACTGGCTGCCGGAGAAACGGTGTTGATTATCCCCGATATGCAGAAAGATTCAGCACTGATTCCGCTTTTGACCGGTGAGACGGGGTCTCTGGCCGGTGAGACTCGTACGGATGGTGAAAGTTGGCGGGTGGGTATCAGCGATACTGACGATGCTTCGTTCCGGCTCTTCGATGAAAACTTACTTGCTCAGGAATTGCAGAATTCGGGAATGTATTCGAGACTCGGAGTTGATATTCAGAAGATTCTGCCGTCGTCTGCCCGAGTGCTGTTATCTTACCAGGATTCTGTCCCGGCATTGGTACGGGTACCCATGGGGCGCTCCCATCTGCTGATATGGAATATGCCCGTAACGGCTCGCTACAGCAGACTGGGCTTTTCACCCATGTTCCTGCCTATTCTGGCGGAGCAGCTTATTCATGCCCGTAGTAGCACGGATGATTCGGAGCTTATAGCCGGCCGTGATTTCCTGCTGTTTAATCTCCCCCTTGGTGTGGAGCCTTCATCCGTGCGTCTGATTGCCTTGGATGGCTCGGAACTGTCGGTGAAGGCTCATGCCACTCAACTGCAATCGGATCAGACGGCTATGCCCGGTGTGTACCGATGGGTCGCAGGTGATAAAGTTCTGCGCACTGTTGCCGTGAACTTCCCATCGACTGAATCTGATTTGCAGACGTTTACACCTTCTGTCAATGCTCCTGTCATTGAAGCTCAGACTGCAGCCGATAGTTCTGCCTTTTCCGGGCGACTTGCTCTCTGGCCTTGGTTGCTGGCTGCTGCGCTTCTGTTCTTTATTCTGGAACTTCTTATCTGTCGCCGACCGGTGGCAAAGAAAACGCATACCCCTGCATGATGATACAACCCATACTTCCTTTGCCTGTACTGCTGCCGCTGGCGCTTTTTGTGCTGATGGTCGTGGTGTGGCTTTGCGTGCGTGCCGGTCGCGGATTGGGCATTTGGCGGGGTGGCCTGTGCCTGATGATGGCCATTCTGAGTACCGTTGCGGGATTGCTTCTTTTATTGAATCCCGGCCATGTGGAGCAACGCCCCTCCGCAAATGCTCCTGTATGGCTGGTCGGGCTTGATGTATCGGCCTCGATGGCCGCTCCGGTGAAAGACGACCCTCAGGCTGAACCACGCTCGGCTGTAGCTGCTCGTGTGGTGGGGCAACTGGCCACGGTTTCTGAGCGTGATGTGCGCTGGGTTGCACTGGATGGTACTGCCCGAACTTTCGGTTCTGCCGAGGAGTTGATCGCTCAACCTACTGATGGAAAAGCATCTGCAGTAATGTCTGCAATGGCCGGTAGTATTGAAAAACTCCGACGGAGTGGCAGAACCGTAGCGGGTGCTGTTTTGATTACCGATGGCCGAGACACCCGTCCGCAGGCACTACAGCAACTGGTGGCCCGTGCCGGTGCCGCAGCATGTCCGGTTCACTCTGTACCACTGGGGAGCACATGGCAGGCTCCCGATATTCAGGTGACAACCGCTTATCCCTTTGTTCATGCTTATCCCGGTGTGCAGACCATGCTGACGGCTACGGTGCGTAATGTTCGCATGGGAGCTCTGCAGGTGCAGGTGGAGCTGTTGGCGAAGGACGATACCCTTGTGCTGCAGAAAACACTTAATCTGGCAGAGAACGCTGTGAAATCTGTCGATTTCCCCCTGACAGCAGCCTCCGGTGAATACAGGGTTCGTGTTGTTCCGCAGGAGGGAGAAACACGTAGTGATAACAACTCCACCCGCATAACCGTCAGAGAGGTCAGCTCGCGCATACGAGTGTTTTTGGCCGAGGGTGCTCCGTACTGGGACAGCAAATTCTTGGCGCAGTACCTGCGTGAACAGAAGGTCTTCGATGTACGCTCCGTTCACAGGCTGAATGAGAAGCGTTTCTATCACATCAACAGTGGTGATGATGACGCGGCTCCTTCCGAAACGCCCGACATGCCCATGACGGCGGAGGGGCTGCGGCGCTATGATATTGTTGTACTGGGCAAGGGGATGGAGCATTTGCTCGATGAGTCGGCTGTGCAGGCTCTCTGCTCCTGGGTGCGTGAGCAGGGCGGTATATTGGTCTTGGCTCGTGGACGATGCCATGCCGGGAATCTTGCTGCATTGAATGAGCTTTCTCCCTTTGTATGGGGGACGGATGAACCTGCCGGCGTACACCGCCTGCACCCGACTTCTTCCGGCGAGGACGGCGGGCTTTTCGGGCGCTTGCTGCCTGATGCCGCTCACCGAGTATGGCAGGAGTTGCCGGAGCTTGAGGATGTTTACCCGGTTCAATCTCTGCAGCCCCGGACTCAGGTTTTGGCGGCTGCGGGAGATGGGAAGACGCCCATGCTGGCGATGATGCCGCTGGGGCTGGGGGCAGTTGCCTGTCTGAATGGTGAAGGCTTGTGGAAATGGGATTTCTACCCCGAGGCTCGCAGCCACGGCAACATGTACCGTGAGTTTTGGCGACGCTTCCTTCCTTGGATTCAGACCGCTGCTGAGTTCATGCCCGGCTTCGATTTGTCGCTGCATGCAGGTCGTTCCGTTGTTCAGGATGGAGAATCCGTTCGTTGCCGTATGGCTTGGCGAGGATTGGGAACTCCCGGAAATGTCAGTGTTCAAGTTATTGACCTGTCGAATGGCGAAGTGGTAGGTACTCGTGTGGCTGTACCGGCGGCCTCCACCTTACTGCCGAGCTTTGAATGTGCATTTGAACCGTTGCCGCCCGGGGAATACCTGTTGCGTGCCGTGGCTGAGGGGACTCCTTCTCCTGAATGCCGTCTGACGGTGCGCTCCTTGCCGACAGAGGAGGATAATCTGAATGCCCGGCCTGAACTTCCGTCGCAAGTGGCTGAGCGCACCGGTGGCCAGGTGTTACCGGCTGTACTCAGCGAGGAGCAACTGGCTGCTATATTCGCCATGCCTCCCGGCGTCAGTGCTACAGAGGATGTTTATTGCCCACTTTGGGCTGAATGGCAGGTGCTGGCCTTCATGGTCGGTTGCCTGGGGATTATGTGGTTCATTCGCAGAAGGAAAGGCTTGCCATGAAGAATTTTCGCAGAGAGTTAAGCCGGGCTCGTCTGGCTTGTTTTGTGGCTCAATTCTTCTGTGGATTGAGCTGGGTGCTTGCTGTTCTCGCAGGGGTGTTGGTTCTTGTTGCACTGCTGGATTGGGGATTTGTTCTGAGTGATTCTACCCGTATAGCGCTGTATGAATACGCGTTGTGGGTGCCTGCTGTTCTGTTGCTGCCGGTGCTGTGGTCTGCGGCTCTCACGGCATATAGACTCCCCATGGAGTTGGATTCCCTCAATGAGGACGACCGCCACACAATCAGCAGCGCGCTGAAATTGCCGGCCCATTCACCGAGTGAGCTCACCGGCTGGTTGACCATGCAGGCTCAACAACAGGCTGCCAAGTCTGTCCGTCGGGCTCGCGGTCATTTTCCGGCGCTTCGTCGTTACCTGGTGGCTGTTCTGGTGCCGGCTGTGGCGGCTGCTGCTTTCATAGGCCTGTATAGCAGCTCTCCTGTTATTTTTACAACATTGGCGGCGCGTCTTTTGCAGCCTCACGAAGATATTCCGCCCTATTCGCCCTATCGTTTTTCGCTGCTGCCAACGAAGCCAGTTGTCCATTTCGGTGAGGACATCACGCTATCCTGTCGCGTGGAAGGAGATATGCCTCCATCCGAATTACGCTTGCTGCTGCGGGCGGAAGGCGTGCCGTTGCAGTCACTGCCGGCGTTCCGTACGCAGGATGGTAGCTTTGTGCGTGTTCTCGAGAAGGTAACTGCCCCTTGTGAAGTCGCTTTTGCAACGGTCGATGGTCGTGCGCGTAGTCATTACGTACCGGTTCAGGTGAGTTATAGCCCCCGCATTCTGGCCGGACGAGCTGTTATCACGCCCTTATCCTACACGGGCCTTCCGCCGACTGAGCATGTGTTGGGTGGCAGTGAAATCCGTGTGCCTGATGGAGCAACGGTTGAGTTTACTCTGAACTGCAGCTCTGAAATTGTGGGGGGCTCTGGCTTCTTTACTCCGGTCGGGGAAACGGAGTCGCAGCCCGTTGACGTTCGTGCTGATGGCAAATCATTGACTGCCTCGCTGGCATTGCGACAGAGCGGCTCTCTGACATTACAGGTGAAAGATGTCGCCGGTCGCGAAGCCGAGGCTCCTGTCCACATTCGTCTGGCTGTGCTGCCGGACGCTCCTCCCACGGTCACTATCAATAAACCCGAGGACGGTTCCTATCTTGTCGTGGCTCAGCCACTTGTAGTCGAGGTGAAGGCCGAGGATGATTATGCTCTCAATCGCTTTAATCTTTACAAGGCATTGGCTCCCTTCCGTCAACACGGGAGCTCTGTTCTGCCGGAAAAGGCCCGCTCACATACAGCAACCCGGACTTACGATACCGTGGCTATGGGCCTGAAATCCGGTGATGTGCTGGAACTGCGAGCCGAGGTGGGGGATGATAATCCCTTCCGTTTCAACATTGTTTCGTCCCCGACCACGAAGATTACAGTAATTTCCGAGAGCGAATATGCTCGAATTCTGCAGCTGGAGCTTTCCTACAAGGAGTTCCTGTCTCGCTACGAAGAGCTTGAGGAAGCCATCACTGCAGCGGTTGCTGCGCTTGAAGCGGGTGATAGGGATGCCGCTCGCAGGGAAATGGAGTTAGCTCGCGACCTGTGCCGAACATTTGCTGCAGATTTCCCTGTATTTGATATGGATGGAAAGCTCTCTGAGCTTGCAGAACAGATTGACGGAGTGCTGGAAGAAAATCTCCGCGAGATGGATGCCATGGATTCAGCTGCAACAGAGCGCATGCTTGCCAGACTGGGCCGTTTCAGTGGCGAGTTGAAAGCGGAAACTCAGCAGGCGAAAGAGGTGGCCTTGCTTGCGCAAGCTATGGAGGCGTGGCAGAGATTCGCACAATTGATTGAGCGACAGTCCGAACAGGTCAGACTGTATCGCTTGTTTATGGATGAATATGGCGCTGCCTCCACGTCGGAACCCGGCAAATTGGAAGGTCTTGGGGCAGAACAGGCGACTATTATGCAGGAGTATATTGAATGGGAGGATTCCTTGAGCCCGCTGCTGGAGGAACTGGGGCGGTATGAAAGCCTGCTGCCGATGTATCAACAGGTGTTTGCCATGCGTCATGCCTGCGAACAGGCCGGGGTAGAGGGGCTTATGGACCAGGCCGTTGCCGAAAGTTCTGCTCATCACCCGGCAGATGCTCATTCCTATGCTCGTCAGGCCATGGAGAGTATGCAGCAATTGCTGAACAATGAGTGCTCCTCCGGCAAGTGCTCAGATGCTGCTCAGCAATGTCGCAACTGTATGGGCGCTGCTGCCGGCAACACTCTGCAACAGCTTCTCGATGCGATGAAGAACCGCAACGAAACTAAGAGCCCCGGTTATGGGCTCGGCAGTGGGAATGGTTCTTCTTATATCCAAAATGCCCATGGTGGTAAATTGATAGGCCCGGTGCGTTCGCGCATGTCCCAACGCCAACCTCATGGGCGTGGTCATTTGGCTTCCGGAGGGCAATCTCAAACTGCGAAGCAGGGGGGGACTCCATCAGCCACACCGTTAAATTCTCCCTTGCCGGAGGCTCCTGCGTACCTTAAATCCGGTACGGAGATGGTACCGGCACCTTATCGTGACGCCGTACGTTCATATTTCTCACATTAACGATGAAACAAATCATAATCATTTTATTCTTAGTTTTGACGTTACCCCTCATGGCGAAGGAAGGGGTGGTGCAATGCGGCAACCTCATATACGCCGGAACCAAGACATCGAGATGTTTCAGCGATGAGTTCCTGAGTACAGTTCAGCAACGTACGGGGATTAATACGGCTCGACGCTTTCGAGCCGTGCGTATGGATAATGACGAACTGTTCCGTTTTCCTTTTGTCGTGATGACGGGAGAAGGGGATTTTACGTTGACGGCGAAAGAGCGCGAGAACCTGAAGAAGTACGTGGAAGGCGGCGGTTTCCTACTCGCATCTGCCGGCTGCTCCAGTTCTAAGTGGGACAGGTCATTCCGCAGGGAGATTTCCGCTCTGTTCGGCGGGGACGCCCTGCAACCCATCGCTATGTCACACCCGGTCTTTTCTACCGTGTTTCCCATTACTGCTCTTCAGGCCGGCGCTCGACCAACTTCAGGGCATCTGGAGGGCGTGACGTACAATGGGAAACTTGTTATCATATACTCCGCCGATGGCTTGAATGATAGCTCCAATTCCCGCAATTGCTGCTGTTGCGGTGGCAGTGAGCTCGGCAATGCTCTGCAGATAAATGCCAATATTCTGGCCTACGCGCTGCTGCGATGACTTCGCTCTTGTGGTGTGAAAGCTTAATATTCGGCAAAAATCAACAAAAAACAGGCTTCTGATGTCTGTTTTTTCTGACATGATGGGCTGTATGGCGTGCGTGTGGCTTGTTTACTGACTTGACGCGACATAAAATAAGCAGCACACATGATTAGCTTCACTTTATTCAGGGTACAGGTTACCATTCATCCCTCACTGTGGGTGATGTTGTTACTGTTGGGTGCCCTTTTTACCGGTTTTTCTGCGGGTGTGCCGGGAGTGGCGCTGTTTGCTGTGGCGCTTTTTCTCTGTCTGCTGACGCATGAAATGGGCCACTCATTGGTGGGGCGATATCTGGGTGGTGGCCAGCCTGAGATTTATTTGGCTTGGCTTGGCGCCGATTCCTGCAACGAGAGTGCCCGATTGACCCGCACTCAGGGCATTCTGATGACTGCGGCCGGTCCTTTGGCTTCTCTGTTGCCGGTATTGCTTGTAGTGATTGCTCTCAGTTGCATGCTCGGCAATCCTTTGGATGCTTTCGCTGTGGTCGGCGGACTGCTTCAGGGGCAGATTCCTGCAACCCTAATGGAGGTGTATCCGCCGATGGTGATGGTATTTGCACTTTATCTGGTGCAAATCAGCATTTGGTGGAGTTTGCTGAATCTGCTGCCGGTGTTTCCGCTGGACGGAGGGCAGATTATGCATGGCCTTATGCGCTCGGCTCAGTCCATGCACCGCCTGAGTCTCGCTTTTGCTTGCTTCTTGACATTCTTCTTCCTGATTCTCGGCTCGCTGTGGATGGTTTTTGTCATGGGTGCTCTGGCGCTTTTCAATTACCGTTGCATGCAGAATCAACCCGATTAAATTATTGACATTTTCTAAACAACATAGCATAATCAATTCCGTATGGCACAACAGAACGCAATCTCACCCACTCGTGCAGAGGATTTCCCCGAGTGGTATCAGCAGGTAATCAAAGCCGCCGACCTCGCGGAAAACTCCGAGGTGCGCGGTTGCATGGTCATTAAGCCCTGGGGCTATGCTATCTGGGAGCTTATTCAGCAGCAGATGGATGCCGAGTTCAAGCGCACCGGTCACACCAATGCTTATTTCCCCATGCTTATCCCGGTTTCTTACCTTGAGAAAGAGGCTGAGCATGCTGAGGGTTTTGCGACTGAGTGTGCCGTGGTGACTCACCACCGTTTGGAGGCCGTTAAGGATCCCGAAACCGGCAAGACCAAGATGATTCCCAGTGGCGAACTGACAGATAAGTACGTGATTCGCCCCACTTCCGAGACCGTAATCGGTGCTGCTTTCTCTCGCTGGCTCGAGAGCTATCGCGACCTGCCTTTCAAGGTCAACCAGTGGTGCAACGTCATGCGCTGGGAGATGCGCCCGCGTATTTTCCTGCGTACCGCAGAGTTCCTGTGGCAGGAAGGTCACACCGCTCACGAAACTCAGGCCGAGGCTGAGGAGGAAACTGCTATCATGCACAAGGTGTATGAGGATTTCCAGCGCGATGTGCTCGCTGTTCCCTCCATTCCCGGTGAGAAGACCGCTCACGAGCGTTTCCCCGGTGCTGTTCGCACCTACACTGTCGAGGCTATGGTACAGGATCGCAAGGCTATTCAGGCCGGCACCTCCCACTTCCTCGGTCAGAACTTTGCCAAGGCTCAGAACATTTCCTTTGCCGGGCGCACCAACGAGCGTCAGTATGCTTGGACAACCTCATGGGGTGTATCAACCCGCATGATCGGTACGCTTATCATGGCCCATTCTGACGATGATGGTCTGGTTTGCCCGCCCCGCGTAGCTCCCCGTCAGATTGTCATCATTCCCGTCACTCCCAAGGCTGACACCAAACAGGCAATTCTTGACCATTGCCAGGCTTTGGCCGACAAGCTCAGTGCTCAGACTTTCCATGGTCTGCCCATTCGTGTGCAGGTGGATACCCGCGACCTCAACGGTGGCACCAAGAAGTGGGAGTGGGTGAAGAAGGGCGTGCCCGTGCGTGTGGAAATCGGTCCGCGCGACCTTGAGAAGGGCTCCGTCTGCATTTCCCGCCGTGACAAGGCCAGCAACGATAAGAGCTTTGTTACTGAAGATGAGTTTGTTGCCGGTATCGTTGATTTGCTGGAAGATGTGCAGAACAGCCTGCTGCAGCGCCAGCTCAACTTCCGCGACAGTCACATTCGCCCCTGCGATAACCTCGAAGACCTCAAGGCCAATTTCAGCACCGGTACCGATGCTGACTGGTTGCTCTGCCCTTGGGATGGTTCACCCGAGGAAGAAGAGGAACTCGGCAAGAGCCTGCGTATCTCCATTCGCTGTATCCCCCACGGCGAGATGGGCACCGGCCCCGAGGCTCCCTGTATTCTTACCGGTCGCCCCACCACGCGTCGCGTGCTCTGGGCTCGCAGCTATTGATTTGTTTCATCTCACCGGGGCGAGGCTTATGGGCTTCGCCCCGGTTTTTTTTATTCAAGTAATAGGTTTCAGCAGACATCGGTATCCTCAACCTGTGCCGGAATGGAGTGCTCGCCATTCGTAACATGCAGGCGTGTGCCTGGGGCTGTATGAGCAGAGTTGACGTACGCTAAAGCGTAGCTGTGACCGCCCGCGGTGGACTGAGTGGCGCTTGTGATATTACCCACAACATCTCCGGCTTGGTTGCAGACATCGCTACCCGGTTCGAAAGTCATGCCGGGAGTGGTACTGCGCAGGGATATAATTCGGCGAGCCGGGGATGATTCGTTCCGTGCGGCATCTGCTCCTTGGTAATCTTTGCTTTCAGCGCAGAGGTGTTGGAGAGAACCGGCGGCCGGGGTAAGATTGTCGATATCGTTTTCCATGTCTGCCCTAGCATTGCGTATGCGCAGGTATTCGCCGGTGATTTGCCCACAGGGAACAGCTCCGGCGGCCATGAGCTGTTCAAACCAAGCAATGCCGACCGATGAAGGGCATATCAATTCCATGCTATCCGGGGCCAACAAGCCGGCACGCAGTAACATGCAGCGTTGATTTCCCCTGCGGAATGTACAGAATCCTCTCGGGGGCGGAATGGATATTTCGTGCCAAGTCGCAGCTAATACTTTTTTGCTGTCAGGCCCGGTCAGAGCAAGGATGCAGAGCGAGTCGGTCTCGTTACGTATGTTTACATCTGCGTTCTGTGCTTGCCGACAGAGGATTTCAAAATCCGATTCAGCCAGAGATGCTGATCCGATGAGGAAGAAACTCTCATTATTTTCGCGCAACAGGGTCATGCGGTCGATAATAACGCCGTCCTGACGCAGCATGAGGGTCTGCTGAATCTGCCCATCGCGGCAATCAGATATCTTATTGCTCAGGTGAGCTTCGAGCCAAGCGAGGGCATCTTTACCCAATAAGCTGAACTTGCCGAGGTGAGAGATGTCGAATAATCCACAGGCTGCGCGAGCCGCGAGATGTTCCTGAATCAAATCTGTATATTGCCGGGGCATATTCCAACCGGCAGTCGGTGCCATGTAGGCGCCGAGCCGTTGGTGTAGGGAGTGGAGCGGCGATTTTTTCATACACCGCTATTGTGCTACATGACGTGCTCCTGAGCAAGAAGTTAGGTCTAACTGTTCAATCTTTGGCTGATTTCGGGTCGATGGCATCGCGCAGGCCATCGCCCAGGAAATTGAGTGCCAGCAGAGTCAGGCAGAAGAATGCTGCCGGGAATATCAGCAATTCCGGGGTGACTTCCATGCGGTCGGCTCCTTCTTTGATGAGTGTTCCCCAGGAGGAATTAGGAGCCTTTACCCCCAATCCGATAAAGGAAAGCGTGGACTCGGTGAGCATAATCCCGGGCACGGCTAGCGTAGTGTAAACAACCACGGTTCCCAGAAGATTGGGGGCAATGTGACGGAAAAGAATGTTCAGGTGGCCCAATCCGAGTGATTGCGCGGCCATAATATACTCCTGAGACTTAATCTCCAGAGTCTGGGTGCGGACGATACGAGCCAAGGTTAGCCAGCCGAGTGCGCCGATGGCAATGAAGAGTGGCACCAGCCCCAGTATGGGAGCCACAGCCTCTCGTCGCCACCCGGTCAGTTCCACAATGTAGGCTGTAAGTTGACGGCTGGGTTCTTCTATACTCAGTGAGAAGACGATAACAAGAACAATGAACGGGAGCGCAAACAGTACGTCGACCGTACGCATCATCAGGGCATCCGTCCGCCCTCCGACGTAGCCGGAAATCAGGCCGTATACCAATCCGATAATGAGTGCTACCACCGTAGCAACCAAGCCTACCAACAGAGAGATGCGGCCACCATAGAGCACACGTGCCAGTAAGTCTCGTCCCAGTTGGTCTGTACCGAAGGGGTGTTCCCAGCAGCAAGGGCCGGCAATGTTGTTTAAGTCCGTAGCATTGGGATTGGCAATGCAGGGGAACAGGGGCAGCGCAAAGCAGGCCAGCACCATGAGGATAAGGAAGCTCAGCGATGCCATGGCGGCTCGGTTGCGGGAAAGACGCAGCCAAGCATCTTTCCACAGCGAATTACCTTGGGTGTATGATTTAGCTGCCATCTTCATTAAGCTGCACCTTGCGTGCGCAGTCGGGGGTTAAGGGCTACCAATACAAGGTCAACCGTCAGGTTGGCGGTTACAATCAGAACACCGTAACAGAGTACGAGCCCCTGAATGAGGAAGTAGTCGCGGTCTGTTGTTGCGTTCACAAAGTGTAAGCCCATACCGGGTACCTGAAAACAGGTTTCAACCACAAAGGAGCCGGTGATGAGAGCGGCAAATGCCGGACCGAGATACGATACAGCCGGCAGCAGCCCACTGCGCAGCGCGTGTACAAACAGCATGCGAATAGGGCCGGCGCCTTTGGCGCGTGCTGTGCGCATGAAATCCTGCGAGAGCACCTCGAGCATGCCACCACGCGTAAGTCGTGCCAAGTAGGCTGCATTGATGAGCCCCAGCGTGAGTGCAGGCAGTACGGCACAGAGCGGGTTATCCCAGCCGGCAACACTCAGGCCGGGTATGTGCATGCCGAGAGTCTTGCCGAAAATCGGGGCAATCACAAAGGCCGGCATGCAGATGCCCAGCATGGCAACAAACATCAGGGCTGCATCGGGCCAGCGGTTTTTCCACCAAGCGGCCAGCATGCCTGCCGGTATGCCCACAACGATGGCAATCGCCATACCGAGTATGCCGAGCCAGAGAGAAACGGGAAAGGCCTCTGCAATAATGTCGCTCACCTGTAGCCCCTCGCGCACCAGTGAAGGACCGAAATCGCCGGCAGTGAGGATGTTTTTCCAATAGTTGAAGTACTGCACGAGAGCACTTTGGTCGAGACCGTAGAGGGTATTGAGCTGCTCCATGACATGCTCCGGCAACTTTCTTTCGCCGAGGAAAGGATTGCCCGGCAGCATGCGCACCAGAAAGAAGGTAATCGTTTCGAGCACGAAAACCACGAGTGCGCCCTGCGCTAAACGCTTGAACAGTAACTTTATCATGGCTTTACTTCAACTGCGTCGAGTGGGAAATTATCGAGCAGGCGGGGTTGCCACCCACTGATATGACGGGAGGAGCGCAGATAGGTACGCTCACTGTGGTAGAGCGGGAGAACGGGTAAATCCCTCAGCATGGCTTCTTCGGCCCGTTGCAGGTGGGCGCGTCGTTCATCGGCATTGCCGGTGGCTCGAGCTGCAGCAAGGGCAGCGTCGCATTCATCCGAGCCCCAGCCGGTGCAGTTATTGCCACCACCGGAACGCCACAGCTCAACAAAGGTCGCCGGGTCGAGGTAGTCGCCACTCCAGGAGGATGAGGAGATGTCGTACTCCATATTCTGCTGGGCTGCTTTGTATGCAGTCCATTCGCAGGAACGAATATCAACGTGTATGCCCAGAACCTCCTCCCACATGGCCTGAATGGTTTCAGCCATGACTCGCTGCACATCGCGGGAAGTGGTCATGAGCTCCAGCACAGGGAATCCCTTACCACCCTCGTATCCGGCCTCTGCCAGTAATCGGCGGGCAAGTGCTTCGCGTTCTGCTTGCGTGGTAGGTTCGGAAGGTTGTGTTACCTCATATCCGGCTCCGGGTGGCGTGAAGGTGCTTGTGGGCTTACCCGCACCTCGCACAACCTTGCCTACCAGCGCTTCCCGATTGATTGCCAGATGCAGTGCTCGTCGCACTCTCAGGTCATTGAGTGGAGTTCGTGTGGTGTTCAATCGGTAAAAAATGGTGCAATAATAAGGGTCTTGACAGTAATCGCTCGTGTTTTCTGTACGTGCATGTGCCAGCATCTCCGGGGGAACATTATTGGTAATGTGGAGTTTGCCGCCACGGTACATGCGGGTTTCGGTATAACCGTTGACGATGGGAAGGAAGCGTACGCCCTTGTTGCGTACTTCACCGGCACGCAGATAGAGTGGGTTCGGTTTGACACTCAGGTAATCGTTGAATCTGTGCTTGTCCAGCACATAAGCACCGTTGCCGACCCAGTTTTCGGGGCGTGTCCAAAGGCTGCGGCGATCCAGCATGCCGCCCAATTCTTCTACCTTGTGCGCAGGTACAGGGAACCAAGTGAAGTGCAGCATCAATCGCGGCAAATGCGGGGTCGGGCCGATGAGAGTCAGCTGCAAGGTGTGTTTGTCCAGAGCTTTCACGCCAACATCATCCCATTCGCATTGCCCCTTGTTGAACTCCTCGGCGTGGAGCAGGGGGTAAAGCATTTCTGCGTATCGACCTGCAAATTGCGGGTGCAGCAGTCGCTTGTAAGCATAAACAAAATCCTGAGCTGTCAGTGGAGTGCCATCACTCCATTGTGCCGCCGGGTTCAGGTGGAATGTCCACACATCGGCGCGTTCATTGTGTTCCCAGCGTTCAGCTGTTCCGGGCAGCACCTCTCCATCTTTCTGTGCAGACGGACGCACCAATCCCTCGAGGAGAGCGCTGATGATTTTGCCGTCAGCAACGGAGGTCGCCTTGTGAGGATCCTGACTTTGCGGTTCGGAGTTATTACCGATCAGTAGAATGCCATCTTCGGCAAAGCGCTGCGCCGAGCTCTTACGCTCACCGCAACCTGTCAGCAGGCTGCTCAGGACAACCGCTAAGATGGCCAGTCTTACTTTCACGGCGGAGAGTCTAGCACATTTCTATCATATCTGCAACTCTGCTCTGGCTGCATGACTTGAAAAGAGCCGTTGTCATCATGCGGACGCAATTAGATAATTTTTGGTATGGACAATAGGGGGGCAAGCGCTTATAATACGCCCGGATATGCTGAGTCGTAGTTTCAGAACAGAAGAAAGCCGTGCGCGATATTGGGCGCAGCAGGCTGTTGAACTGTGCTCTGAGATTGAGGACGAATCGCTTAACGAGTTAATAGAGGCTGTCTACAAGGCTGATATAGCTCTCGACCGTGACCGCCGTATTATGGTCATTGGTGGTGAAAAGTGTGGTAAATCCACGCTTTTGGCTGCGATTGCCGGCTATCCTCTTATTGCCAAGGTGCCGCTTACCGAGGACTATGTGTGTTGGCGTTATCGCTGTAAGGATGGTGATGCCACCTGTTCCCGTTTCATCCCGCTTGAAAATCTCAGTGGCCTTGAGCTGGTAGATACCCGCTCGTGTGCGGATGAAGCGGTTGCTTCGACCGTAGCGCGTCTGGTGAAAGGGGCTGATGTTGTCATCGCCGTCGTGGACGGCCGCAGCTATGAGTCGTCTCCCGTATGGGTTCAGATGGCAGCCCTGAAAGAAACGCAACGTGCAGCGAGTTTGGTTGCCGTTACCCATACAGAGACGCTGGGTGCCGATGCCTCCCTTAAGCTCAAGGATAATCTGCGTGATTTCTGTCGGGAGCATGTCGGTGCTCCGTTACCCCTCTGTTTTATCAATCCTAACAGCAGTCCTGAGAATCTGGAGTCCTTCCTGCAGCTGGTTCAGGATGCCCTTGCTCAGCCCGGTGGCATACGTTCGGCAATCAGGCATCTGCTGGAATGTGGCAAAGAGTTGACCCGCAAGCAGGGGTCTATTCTGGTAGCTCGCGAACGCGTGGCTCGTACGGACAGCGGGTTCCTTGCCGGTATTGAGCAGGAAATCGACTACTTCCTCGATCGCCAGCGTGACAGCTTGGAGAGTTGCACGGAGGCGTACGCCGAAGCTGCGATGCGCGCTCTGCCGTCCACCATTAACAAATTGCAGAAAACGCTCGGCTGGTTCCTTTCACCGGTGACATTGTTGCGCTTGGAGCTTATGGGAACCGGGACAGAGCGCTTTTACTACAGAGCTTTGCGCAGCGAGGTCCTCTTCCAGCAGGAAACAAGTGATGGTAATTTCGTGATGTCGTGCATGAGCCATTGGCGCAGTGTTCGTCCTCGCATGAAGAAGACACTTGAGTGCGAAATCGGCGAGTTCCCGGATGAAGAGCTCAGGGCTGAGCTTGAGGAGCTGAGAGTGCGCATGGGGCGTGAACTTTACAAGCCGTTTGCTGAAATTAAGCTTCGCAGCAGCTTCAGTAAAACATTCAATGCCCACGTCGGGTGGATGAGTGCTTGCTGTATATTTATCTGCCTGTTTTTGATTTTAGCCGGCGTGCTGGGTATCTTGGAGCTGCAGACTTTTGCGATTCTTTCTGTAATTATGGCCGGGATTGTATGGATGCTGGGGTCTGTTGTGCACTACTTCGTGGCTAAGCGTTTATGCAGTGAAATCGTACAACATTCCCTGCAGTTACAGGACAAAATTAAGAAGAGCATCGGCAATGCTGTAGAGCGCTTGATTGTTTCGCGCGTGGCTGCCTATCGTCGACTGTATACCGAACCGCGTGAAAAAGTTGCCCGTCATGAGGCCAGTTTGGGACCGCTGCAGCACAAGCACAAGGACATTAATATGCAGCTGAATGCTGCCGCTCCTCGAATGTAAGTATTGAATCCGCTTGCATGCAAGCACTCTTTATGGTATAAATAGGGTGCAATGAGCAATGTTGGAACAGGCGCTTCTGAGTTATCACCCTTGCGAGTGATGCTGTGTGTGACGGCTTATGCCATGATGAGCATGTATGTCATGTTATTTGTTGTGTATGGTGTGGGCGGGGTAGTGAAGCTCAATGAACGCTATGGTTGGCTATTGAACGATGATGTTGCTTATAGTGCTGCATGGTCGCCGGAACAGCGAAAAGCAATTGAAGAGTTTCGTAAAAATCTGCCGCGTGAAGCCGGTTTAATATACCTCTCTTTCCATGATGCTGAGATGTTGCCGGACGATGATTCGCAGATGGCGGAACTCAGTATGCCGTATGTTGCAGCGATTGATAGCCATGTTCGGTTGATTGCTGAGGGGAAATCAGAGTTGCCCACTTCTGCGGTCTACGGCAGTCCGGCTCATGTAGCTGCATATATGGGGCATCTCGATGCTGTTAAGGCATTTGTTGAGCATGATGCCACCATGATTCACATGAAAGATTCTCTGGGCAATCCGTTGCTTGCGCGTGTATTGACGGCTCTGTCGACTTGCGAATCTGCTCAGGTGTTTGAATTGGCCGAATGGCTTCTCGCGAGGGGCGCCACACTGGAGCAAGCTCTTTCATATGACATCATGTTGAGCATGGCTTGGTCAGAGGAGGATACCGCCATACTGGAGTGGTTGGTAGCTCATGATGTTTCTCTGGAGCCCTGGAAAAGCGGTGTCCTGCGAGGTTTGCCGTTCGATGTGTTTATTCAGCGCGGGCGTGGGCTCAGTGTTATCGAACGCCTGATGAAAGAGGGTAAAATAGATGTCAATGACCGTCGTGCCAACTGGACCTACCTTCAGCTTCTTCAAACCGGTACCCCGCACCCCGATGTAACTGAGTGGTTGCTCAAAATGGGAGCCAAGCCAGATTTGTTGCCCGAACCCTACAGCGAAACAGCTGCCGATGGTGAAGCATACGGCTCGGTTGAGGAAACTCCGCTTGAGCTGGTGCTGGATTTCCTCTCAGAACAGGAAAAGGCCGATTCTGATGGTGTAAACTCCGCCTTGGCAACAATTCGCCTTCTGTTGCAATACGGCGCAACACCCCAGGCCTTTCCGGCTGAATGGAAGAATGAAGACAATCGTCAATCCGCAGAAAAGGTGTACCGTGAATTCGGTCATGCTATCAATTATCTTACCGAAGAATAGTGAATATGAAGTACGCTATAGCTCTCTCCGCCTTACTTGTAACAGCTGCTCCGCTGCCTGCTCAAACTCAGGAGCAGGTGTCGCTATCACCCATCCTGATGTATGTTGCCGATCGCAACAGTGCAGATGCCGCTGCTCCTCGCATAGCTGCTTTGGTTCAGCAAAAAGGGATAAATGGTCTATCGGTTGACTCTGCCGACCTCATGTTGCTGCATGGCACATCCTGCTTCGGTTCTGCCGAATTGCAGCGTGTGATGGAGCCATTTATTCCCAAGCCGACCTCGCAGAATATTGAGGCATTGCAGGCACATCTGAACATACTGTCCGATATGTGTCAGGCGGTGAATGATTTGGCTGCAAAGCTGGAGGGTGTGCAGGATAAAGAGACGGCAGACTCTGCTGCAGAGCAGTTGGAATCCTTTGTCCCCTACATGGAATCCTGTTCCGACAAGATTGCAGCCTTGGCGCCCCCGGAAGATGAGCTTGCGAGAATGGAGCTGAGACTGCGCTACAAGATAAACACCCGTCGCAGTGTCTCCCGTTTTTTACAGACATGGGCCGAGCTTGAGAAGCGAGATGCAGAGTATTATGAATCTGCTCGCCTGGTGGAGTCTCTGCTGAGTGTGCGGGACGTGTTTGAAAACATGGACATGCGCATTGACCCGGAGGCTATCGGCGAGGTAATGTCCGCAGCGCAGGAGTTTAAGCCACTCATGAGCCAATGGATAGCTGTTATCTCACTCGTCCGCGATAAAGACAGTGCATCTGCTGCTGCTATTCAATTACAACGCTTGCAGCAGCAAATGAGAACATGTGCCGAAACACACGGACTGAGTCGAAGCTTTGAGGAGGATTTATTTCTGGTATCGCCGGAGCTTGAGGTGAAGGCTTTCATTATGGATCGTATCACGCACTATCTGCAGGATGAAGTGCAGCCGCCCTTTTATGGTTCTGAACGCTTGCAGCAGGTATTGGAACATGAGGATTGAGGTGTGATTAAGCTTGCCATAGAGTAGGAAAAAGGGTATTATCTGCGCCATGGATGTTCTGTTCGTACTGAGAGCCGTTTTTGAGATTATCGTGCTCTGGCTGGTTTTTTATCAGCTTTACAGAGCATTCAAGGACTCGCGAGCTGCGGCCATCATGGCCGGCTTGGTGCTGATTATAGGTTTGGCTACAGTCCTGCTGGAACTCACACATGCAGCTGTGCTGCAGCAGATTGCTGGCTCATTTGTGGGACCGGGTACGCTGTTGGTCATTCTGTTCATCCTTTTCCACCCTGAGCTGCGGACGGCACTCGCCAAACTGGGGGCTCACCGTGTGTTGGGCAGCTTGTGGTCTCGCGAGCGCAATGAGGACTTTATTTCCTGCATCTGCGAGTCTGTCTCGTTCCTCGTGAGCAAGCGATATGGTGCTCTGATTGCCATTTGCCGCAATAATAAGCTCTCTGAATATGCAAAAACCGGCACGGAGCTCGACTCTATCTGTAGCCGTGAGCTTATCGGTACTATTTTCATGCCCAAAACGATGCTGCATGATGGTGCTGTTATCATTAACAATGAGCGAATCGTTGCGGCTGCCTGCATTTTACCGGTATCTAACCGCGAATTGAAAGATCGTTCGCTTGGCTTGAGACACAGAGCCGGTATCGGTCTGGCCGAAGCCTCCGATGCCGTGGTCATTATTGTTTCTGAAGAGACCGGTTCGGTGTCTCTTGTGGTGGGCAATGTGGTACAGAGAGATCTTTCTGTACAGATGCTCGAAACACGATTAACAGAACTTATTTACAGCCATGCCTCTACTGAAAAAAATACAACGTCTGTTAAATCCTGAGCAGCGCAGCCTTCGCTCGCGAATCACCAACAATTGGAAGGCTAAGCTGATATGCTTGCTGTTAGCTATTTTTGTGTGGTTCTGGGTACAGACGCGCTATGTGAGTGGAAGTGATGAATGGGGCTTGGATGAAATCCGTCTCTCTCTACCGGAGTAAGATTTATGATGCAGAATTACTTTATTGCCGGAACTGATTATTCGGTGGGCAAGACTTTTGTTACCTGTCTGCTGTTGCGGAGTCTTCGTGAGCAGGGGATTGATGCCATGGGCTTTAAACCTGTAGCCTGTGGAGACAGAACCGAGGCCAGAGATATTCGTAATGCCGTTGAGCTGCCGACTTATAAACTGGAATCCATCAATCCTGTGTATCTGCGTACTCTGGCTGAACCCATTATGGCCGCAGAGATGGAGAGAGCAGCCATAGAAATACCGCAGCTGGTTCAGGCTTATGAGCAATTGGCTGCAGCGCACAGCACGGTTCTTGTAGATGGTTGCGGAGCTTGGGAAACACCGTTGGCTCCCGGTGTAACGATGGCAGATTTGGCTCAGGTTCTCGATTTACCCGTGATTCTTGTCGTCAATAATCGCCCCGGGGCTGCCGGTCTGGCAAAATTGACTGTCGAGGCCATTCAAAAACGAGGACTTACCTGCAAGGGTATTGTTCTGAATCATATCGGCGAAGAGTGGAGCACGGCCTCGGTAACAAATGCCCGCGTAGTAGCAGAGCAAACTGGTTTGCCTGTTCTGGCTGAGTTGATTCATGGCCAAGATTATCTTGAATATTCCGATATCTTGAACTGAAAAAAATGAGTTCGGGTTCCGTGAAGCCCGAACTCATTCTGACAATTTTCTGCGGCAGAACGATTATCTGCCGTTGGCCTGCTGCAGAATTTCGATAACTCGGCGCTGTCTCTCCTTGCGGGCCTTTATCAATGCGGTTTCGCCGTCTTCGTCGCGCAGGTTAACATTTGCTCCGGCATTAATCAGCTGCTGTACGATGTCAGCATAGCCTTCATCGGCAGCTTTCATCAAGGCCGTTTCGCCATCCTCGTCCTGAAGATTGACATCAGCACCGGCTGCTATCAGGTTTCTTACTGCAGTTCGGCGACCATCGTCCGCGGCTTTCATCAGCGCTGTCTCTCGGTCATTATTTGTACTATTGATATTCAGACCTCCGGCCAATACTTTCTGCAAGGCCTCTGCGCTGTCATCTGCTGCTCGGAGGATAACGCGCTGCGGGGCGTTGTAGGGAGTGTCGGCTGCAGCTTGGGGAGCCAGCGCTCCGATAGCGAGCGTGGCAAGTGCGGCGATAAGTTTGATTTTGTTGTTCATTTCTATGTTCTCCTTTCGTTGGCTGTAATTTAACTCATCGGGAACCCGATGTCAAGAAATATATAGTAAAAAGATAGGAAAAAGAAAGATAACGCGATTTTTTATTGCAATATTGAGCGTTGTGTTATATCCTGAGCTTGCAATGAGAGAGGGCGCAGGAATAAGAAAGGTAATGGTCATAGTGCTTGTGGCACTGTTTCTTGCTCAGTTGGGTGGTGGTTTGTACGATGTTCTGTTCAGCAATTACCTGAGCGACGTATTGCATTTGGATGCAGAGCAGCGCGGGTTCATGGAGTTACCGCGCGAGTTACCGGGCGTGTTGAGCCTGTTTGTGATGAGTGCGCTGTTCTTCCTGAACGAGATTCGCCTTGCTGCTGTATCTGTTTTATTGGCTGCGCTGGGCACCTATTTCATGATGTATCTCGGTGATGGCTCCGGGATGTGGGAGCTGAGTCTCTGTGTTACGACAGCAAGCCTGGGGCTGCACATACTCATGGGCACGGTAGACTCCATCGTTATGCATACTGCTCGCCCGGAAAATCGCAGCTTGCGACTGGGGCAGATGCGTGCTCTGGGAACGGCTGCATCGCTCATTGGTGCGTTGTTTATCTGGATTAAGTGGAAGTTCAATCACGATTTTGCATGGGACTACGCGCTTGTCATCGGCGTGTTTATTCTGTCTGCTATCATGCTGTTTTTCATGAAATCGCCGGAGTTCCCCCGTCGTAAGAGCGTGCGCGAGAACTTCATTCTGCGGCGTGAATATGCCGTGTATTACGGGATTGAGACCCTGCACGGTATCCGCAAACAGCTTTATATGACCTTCGGCTTCTGGCTGTTGGTCAATACTCTTCAGCAGCCGCCGAGCCGTATCGGCATGATTGTTCTCTGTTCCGGTGTTATCGGCTTGTTTGTTCAGCCACTGATTGGCTGGTGTATCAAACGGTATGGAGAAAAGAAGATTACGATGTTCGACAGCACCGTGCTTTCCTTACTCTGCTTGGTGTATGCTTTCGCTCCTGATATTTTGCCCCCGCAGTGGACAGTGATTGCTGTAGCCGGCTGTTTTGTGCTCGATAAAGTGCTGTTTGCCATGGGCATGGCACGCACCACCTACATTGCCCGTATCTGTGGTGAGCGTCGCAGCGATATTACCCCCTGTATCTATACCGGTATCGCCATCAATCACGTTGCGTCCATTGCATACGGTGTTGTGGGTGGTCTTATATGGGCTCATACCGGTGGGCCTCAGCTGGTGTTCCTGACAGGTGGCTTGGCGGTAGTAGGTGCCGGCTTGCTCGCCCGTAAGATGAAATAAGTTTTTAGTTTCGCACGTCGTTGATACGAATGACGGGCAGGGGCGCAGGCTTGCCTTCCAACCAATTCAAATGGGTTGTGGTGATGAACACCTGAGAATCCGACGGCAGTAATGATAGCAGCGCTATGCGTCGTGCCGGGTCAAGTTCACCGAAAATGTCATCTATCAACAGAATAGGAGCATGCCCTGTTTCCACCAACAGCAGCCCTGCTTGTGCAAGCACCAGTGCTGTGGCAAGGGTTCGCTGCTGTCCTTCGGAGGCATAGTCCGCAGCAGCTGCACCGCTGATGAGCAGTCTGAAGTCATCTCTGTGAGGGCCGACAGTCGTGAACCCGGCGCGCTCATCTGCTGCGAGGGATTGCTCTAATGCGTCTGACAGGGGGATATCGGTTGACGGCGCGTATGATAGTGTTACGTTCTCCCGACCGTCAGATATGCGGGTATGATAATCACAGATATGGGGGTGTAGCAGGTTCAGTAATTGTCTGCGAAGTTGTACCAGTATTTCACCATAGCGGCTCAGCAGCTGAGCATAGCTCCTTAGGGTAGCGGTATTCCTGCGAGGATTGCGCAACAGTAAATTGCGACTTTTGAGGGCTTTCCTATATTCCCTCAGCGCCCCTCGGTAGGCAGGGTGCCACTGTGCGCCGAGAAAGTCGAGGTAATTGCGGCGTTCCTCAGCACCACCTGTTACCAAGGCGATATCACCATTACCCAGCCAGACAACCGGCGGGGCATCTGCCAGATAATCATTGTAGTCCTTTCTGGTAGCACCGTTGACCACCATGTTCAATTTCCGATCTTGCCAAGTAACACGGCGGGTGCCGTCTTGGGTTGTAAGAGAGATGCCGAAATTGTCTTCCCCATGCATGGCGAGCCTATCGAGCTTGTGGGCTCGGGGCGTATGGAGCGTCAGGGCAAAACACAGGGCTTCCAGCAAGCTGGTTTTACCTTCGGCGTTGGCTCCCCACAGCAAAGCGCCCTCAGCCGGGATTTCCCAGTTGAGGGCTCGATAGCATCGAAAATGCCTGAGTCGCAGCGTGCGGAGCATGTGTAATTTACTACCGTCAGGGCTGCAGGGGCAGTGCCTTAATGGCATCCATAATCTTGCGGCCTATGGCAAGCTGTGCGTCGCGGCCCTTGGCCTTAAGCTCTGCTTCAGTGAAGGGGATGGGGTCACCGATACTCAGGGTGATGGGATGAAGCTCCAGCTTGCTCCGGTGCGGAGGCAGACAGTCATAAGCACCCTCAATACGAATCGGCTGCACGGGAACGCCGGCAAGACGTCCGAGAATAAGCCCGATGCCGGGCATGGCTTCGTGAATCTTGCCATCTTCACAGCGGGAACCTTCGGGGAAAATCACGATACTCTCACCCTTACGAACCAGGCGCAGCACTTTCAGAATGCTACCGGGATCCGGGCGCTCCTGATCAATCGGTACAACGTTGCAGTAGGGAAGAGCAAACTCCATGACCGGGTGGTCCAGAAGTGTTTTACGAGCTAAATAGAACACCTGACGCTCAAAAAGCTGGCCAATCATGGGCGGGTCAAGGAAACTCTGGTGATTCGCTACATAAATGCAGGGGCCGTGCTCAATGAGTTTTTCGCGGTTGATGACCTTTACGTCAAAAAGGGACTTAGCCATTGCTTTTGCCAAAGTAATGACTATAAAGTAAATGGGATTCATTTTGATTTCCATAGCTCAAATCTCCTTTTTTGGGGTTAAATGCGGCTCTTGATATCTGCAACAATCTTCTGCACCACTTGTTCAATAGTCAACTCTGAGGTGTCCACCAATGTAGCATCATCGGCCATGGTCAGGGGGGCGCAGGCACGAGCTGAATCCTTGCGATCACGCTCGGCAATAGAATCCGTAAGCCCTTGGGCTGCACGTCTGGCAGCGCGAACCTCCTCGGATGCGGTTACAAAGTATTTGAAAGGCGTGTTCGGGAATACGACAGTGCCGATATCGCGACCCTCCATTACGACGGGCTCTGTGGTGTTGTACTCACGTTGTTTGTCGACAAGCAATGCACGAACCTCAGGAATAGCTGCTACGGCAGATACGTTATCATTCACTGCCGTCTGAGTAAGTTCCTCACCCAGCACGCGACCCTCGCACATCACAGTAGAAGCGGCACCATCCTTGCCGAAAGACAGGGGAATGCCGGCAAGCAGGGCTTTGACTGCTTCGGTATCGGTTGGCGCAACACCTTGCTGCAGAGCGTACCAAGTCACGGCTCGATACATTGCACCGGTGTTGATGAAGGTATAGCCCAGCTCGCGGGCAATAAGTTTCGCTACTGTGGATTTGCCGGAAGCTGCCGGGCCGTCTATTGCAATGGCAGGAGGATTCATACGGAAGTATTATAACAGCGGTAATAGCGGATGTCCAGCTTATTCTACCGTATTTTCGGGTTATCGCCCAATGGTCGCTCTGAACTTAAGAGGAACCTCAATCTTGTCGCATTGTTTGTAAGTGCGCAGACAGAATTTCAGGCTTTTGTATTTACCTGTCAGGATATAAAGCGCATTGGCCTTTCCGTTGTCGGAATGGATATAGCCATCAATGATTTCGGTTGGCAGAAGCTCATCGTTCTCATTCCGCAGTGTTATGTCCGCAATATCCGAGGTATTGTCGTATTCGATATGAAGCACGGTATTGTCCGGATCCTGTGTCCCTGACTCTGTCGGGGTAATGAGGAAGGTCAGCGCCCCTGAAGTAAGGGTGGCTTTCTCTGCCGGATTGAAGTTTACCGGCTCATGGGACTCAATCTCACTGCTTACAGGAATATCCAGCGCAGTATCGACGCGCATCTCTCCGCCCTGAGGTCGCGTTTTGAAATCGTAGACAGCAATCACACAGTTGCTATCAGAATCGTAACAGAGTTCCCATTCGCGGAAATAGCCTTCCAGTTTACGGCCAGTGCCATCTGTGGCGGTCAGGGCTTTCTGCGGATGGGCTGCCTCGTTGCGAGTGCGGATAATATGACCGGGAGCAGGGGTGAGGTGTACACGCACCGTACAGAGCACAGCATCGTTATCCTTTTCAGGGAAGAAACATTCAACACTCTGAGGCGACGCTTTGACGGTGCGTTCGTCGGCTTGCGCCTGACTGATAAGTAGGCCCAAAGCTGCTAAACTCATCAAGATGTGCTTCATGAACAGGATTTATTTTGATTTAACATCACCCAGCGAGACGTTGAGTCGGAAGTTTACTTTTTCTCGACGGGGCTTTTTGACTGTGACGATGCGAAGATATTCGGTCGGATTAGCGTCCCAGAGTTCGATTTCGTAGGTCGATTTTCCTGTCTGGTTAAGTTCAACCGGCTGGGAATACTCTTCGTTATTGATACCTCTCCACACACGCTCCACTCGGCGAATCGTGATTCCCTGCGGGCTAACCAGCTCGAGCTCTGCTCGGCGAATCTTAGTACCTTCGCGATTGCGGGAGGTGTTGTTAATCGCACCCGGCTTCAGGCGTATGTTTTCATCCTTTCCGATATTGAGCTCAGATTGCTCTATCAGGCTGATAGCTGTTACAGGGTGAGCGGTGCGGGACTGAGCCACTGTCACCAGCAGTTCGCCCTGAATCTCTATATTGCCACCGGTGGGACGCTGAGAAATGGAAAAGGTGGTAAAGGCACGATTGTTGTCGCGGATTTCAACACTGCGCCTATCTGCCATGCGAGTCGTACCGGTGGAGTCTTTCACTCGAATGGTACCGGTCAGGCTGGCGCTCTCACACATGAAGGTGCCACTCGGCGGAATCAGTTCCAGAGTGCAGACCAGTCCGGGCGCTATAGAATTGTCGTGAGTTCTATACTCGGTGCGACAACTGCGTAACTGCACAGTCACCCCATCCTGCGCAGCCTGTATGAGACCCGCGCAGCACAGTATAAAAGTGGTGAGTGCAGATTTCAGCATGTTATAAGATTACGTTTAAGCTTTATATAACTTATTTTGTGTGGGTTTGCAAGTGAAAAGCGACTTCCGGTGCGGGTTGCGGGGCTTTTTTGCCCATATTTACCTTGCTTTGGTCGATAAAGTGTAGCATAATGTCGGCATGAGCCAAGGTAAAGATTTAACAGGCGAACTTCTGAAATCGGTTTCGCGTTCCTTTTATCTCACCATCTATTGGTTGCCGGAGTCGATGCGCGCCGGCGTGGCTCTGGGATATATGCTGGCTCGTGCCACTGATAGCGTGGCCGACACTTCCGAGGCGTCTCCTGAGGTAAGGGAAGCTGTATTGCAAGCCATGGGACGGGCTATAGCAGGTACTGCGAATGATACAGAGCGGCAGGAGCTCCTCACTCGGCTGGCCGGAGAAATGGCAGGGGCTCAGGCTGCTCCTGCAGAGAGTACTCTGTTGAAGCGATTCGGTGACTGCTTGACTGCTTTGGCGACTTTCCCACCGGAACAGCAGGCCTGTATTCGCAAGGTGCTTGCCACCATCATAGAGGGTCAGTTGTGGGATATTACGTATTTTCAGAATCATCCTACCGTTCAATCAGATGCCGACACCGAGCTTTACACGTATAGGGTGGCCGGTTGTGTAGGCGAGTTTTGGACTGAACTGGGCTATGCCGCTCTCGGTGAGCGATTCTGCTCCCGCCGACAGCAAGAACTCATGACGCAAGCCGGTATTCGCTATGGTCGCGGATTGCAGCTTATCAATATACTGAGGGACAATGAAGAGGATTTGGAACGGGGGCGTTCCTACCTTTGCTCCGAGCCGACGAAGTGGCTTAATCGGGCAGACTATTACATGAACGATGGTATTGATTACTGTCGTAGGCTGAAAGGATTCAGATTGCGTTTTGCCAGCATGCTGCCGGCACTCATCGGAAAGAAAACAATAGCCTTGCTCCGTAGAGCAAGGCCGGAAAATGGGCGGGTTAAAATCCCGCGCAAAGCTGTTTACGCCTGCATGCTGAAAGCCTTGTGGCTCAGCCTTGTTGAGCGAGTTTCTTAAGCTTTTTAGCCAGAGTGATTTTTGCAGCTGACGACACGCGGTCAGTGAACAGGAAACCGTTGAGGTGGTCGCACTCATGCTGCAGGCAGCGAGCCAGCAGGCCACCACAGTCAACCTCGAGCACAGAGCCATCGAGCTGGGGCAGGGTGGCTTTTACAAACTCTGGGCGGGACACATTGGCGCGGATATTGTGCACACTCAGACAACCTTCGGTGAAAAGGTACTCCTTGCCGTAGGGCTCAATGACGGGGTTGATGAAGACGAGGGGCATGATATCGCGGATGGGGCGCACTTCGCCGTTGACTGTAGCCATTTCCGGCTCGGCGCCTTCTTCTTCATCCTCCGGGATGTCAATCACAACAAGTCGCAGATTCTCGCCGACCTGAGGGGCTGCCAGACCAATTCCGTTGGCGGCATACATGGTTTCAATCATGTTGGAGGCCAGAGCCTTGATGGCTTCATCGACGTGTTCGACCGGTGCGCTGACCGCACGCAGTACCGGGTTGCCGTATTTTGTAATGGAAAGCAGCATGATGTGTCAAGTTCTTCGTGTGCGATATTCTGCCCATTTGGACGATGCAAGTCAAGTCAATTTAGGCATGCAGTCACACTAAACAAAGTGAAATAGTTGACCTTTGTGTTGCGAAGTGCTAACATGACGCAGCGAACATGGAGGAAATAAAAGAACAGCTGATTCACCGCATGAGTGATGTGCTGGCCAGTCAGGTGGCTGCCGGCGAGGTGGTGGAGCGTCCTGCTTCTGTTGTCAAAGAATTGATAGAGAACAGTATCGATGCCGGGGCGACGATGATTCGTGTGGAGATTATACGCGGTGGCAGTTCTCTCATAAGGGTTATTGATAATGGCAGTGGCATGAGCCGTGCAGATGCACTCATGTGCTTGGAACGCCATGCTACCAGTAAGTTAGTCAATTTCGAGGATCTTTCCTGCATTGCTAAACTCGGTTTCCGAGGGGAAGCTATTCCCAGTATTGCCTCCATTGCAGAATTGAGCATTACAACCCGCCGCGAGGAAGATGTGGAGGGCACTCTCATTTGCTGTTGCGGGGGGATTAACCAAGAGCCGACCAGCGTGGGCTGTGCTCCCGGTACCGATATTTCGGTTCGCAATCTGTTCTATAATACTCCGGTTCGCCGCAAGTTCCTGAAAAGTAATGAGACGGAGGCCGGTCACATTGAGCATGAAATCAAACTGCACGCCTTGGCATATCCGGGCTTGCGCTTTGTGTATGTGCGAGATGGCCAGCTTGTGTTCGACTGGCCCGGAACTGCCGATTTGAGACAGCGTATTGCTGACTACGCCGGGCGTGAGCTCGCAGCAGGTCTATTGAGAATCAAGCCCCAGCTCGGTCCGGGAATTCATGTGAGCGGGTTCCTGATGCCGTTGAGTGAAGCAAAGCGTAACCGCCGCCTGCAATTCGTGTTCTTGAACACGCGCCCGATTGAGGATAAGATTGTAGCACGAGCCATACGAGATGGCTACGGTGGTTTCCCGACCGGACTGCATCCCGCGCTGTTTCTGTACCTTGAGGTTGAACCGGCGCTGGTGGATGTTAACGTACATCCCGCCAAAAAGGAAGTGCGTTTCCTGCGTCCGTCTGACATAACCAACACCATCATCGACGCTGTATCCGCCACATTGGCCACCCATGCCCGAGGTGAGCAACAGGAAGCGCAACCTACGGTGGTCAAACCGGAACCTCCGTTCCCGGTTGTCAGTAAGCCCCAACAGCCGACGCCTGTTGCAAAACCGGTATTACCAGCACAGCCTAAGCCGCAAATTCAGCAGCCTATTCAGCCTTTGGTGCTTCGCCCTGTGCTTGAGCCGGTACAGCGTGAATTGGAATTGCCGGAGCGAAAGGTGGAGGAAAAAGTTCCTGAAGCAGAACATCCGCCTGTTACTCAGCATACAGCCACAACATCTCCGGAGCCGATAGTTGCTCCCCCAGCTGAGCCCATTGCTGAGCAACGGGAAACAACGCCGAGAAGTCAGGATAATTCACGAGCCAATAAGTTCCGCTACGTTGGTACATGCGCAGGCAAATACCTCCTGTTTGAAAATACCGAGGGGCTGGTGTTGCTGTCCCCCAGAGCAGCTCGTGAGCGTATTCTCTTCGAGCGTTTGCTGGCCAGTCATGATCGTCCGCTTCACTCGCAGCGATTGTTGCAATCGGTCATGCTTGATTTGGATGCCCGAGATGTAGGCGTTGCGCTCGAGGTGAGTCGCCAGCTGGAGAAGGCCGGGTTCCGAATCTCGCATTTCGGTCAGCGCACTCTGCGAGTCGATGCCGTGCCCATGATGCTCAGCCTGCCCAAGGTTGACGAGTTTCTACATGAACTCATACGTACCTTTTCCAGTGGCGAGTTAAGACTCAAGCGCTCACGCAATCCTTTCGAGCCCTATGCCATTCAATTGGCTCGCCATTATGCCGCTCGTGAAGATTTGCGCCCTTGGTTGCAGGCTCCTATTCCTTTGCTGAATGATTTATTGAATTGCGAAATCCCCTATTGTACACCGGCCGGAAAACCGACTATGGTACCGATATCGCTCAATGAGCTTGCTCGCAAGTTCCAATCTCAATAAAATTGTAGGTTTCGGCATTTAGTACTTTAATCCTCTTTCCGAGTGTGGTAGAATACATGCGTATGGTAGCAGAAGAACTTTCTATCGGTGTGGACATGGGCGGCACGACTATTAAGTTTGCCGTGGTTCAGGGAACAGATATTGTATACAAGGGGCAGCCGATGCAGACCGGCGATTATCCTTCGCCTGATTGCATTGTCGAGGAAATCGGCAATCGCCTGCGTGGTATTATGGATTTGTACCCGACTGTCAAAGCTGTAGGTATGGGATTGCCCGGTTTTGTTGACCACAAGGCCGGAGTGGTGGATTCCCTTACCAATGTTCCAGGCTGGTATGATATCCACATCCGCGATATTCTGAGCAATGCCACAGGGTTGCCTGCTGCTGTAGATAATGATGCCAACTGCATGGCCTATGCTGAATGGAAACTCGGTGCCGGTCGAGGCATGAACGATTTGGTGTGTCTGACTCTCGGTACCGGCATTGGCTCCGGTGTGATTGCCGGTGGTCACTTTGTGCGAGGTCACCTGAGTGCTGCCGGTGAGTTGGGGCAGATGACGATTGATTACAAGGGTCGTATTGGCTACTATGGCAATCAGGGTGCAATAGAAGACTACATCGGTCACCGCGAAATCACGGCCGAAGCTCAGGCTGCCTATGCCGCTGCCGGACAGCCTCGCTCGCTTGATGAATGTGGTCCCATCGATATCGAGAAAGCTGCGAAAGCCGGTTGCCCGATTGCGCTTGCTCTGTGGGATGACATCGGCAGAAAGTTGGCTGCATGTCTGATGAATTGCCATTACATTCTGAACCCGGAGGCCTTTATTATCGGCGGTGGTGTAGCCAAGGCCGGCGATTTGCTGTTCGGGCCGACTCGCCGTTATCTCAAGGCTCAGCTCTATCCGCCTCATTATGAGAAGATTAAGATTCTTCCCGCAATGTTCAGCAATGATGCCGGCATTATCGGTGCAGCCCGTCTGGCACTCAGTGTGGCCAATAACGAAGATTCGTAATGGCGGACATCGAGCCAGCTAAGGCGGAATTGCGTCTTTGTAAGCGACTGCAGCTGAATGAGGTTGAATCTCAGCTGCTCCTGACTGCTATGCGAGAGGGGAAATCCTCTCGCTCGGCTGTTGTGCTTTCACCGCTGGCCCCCGAGGACTATAAGCCGCCATTTGCCTGTGTCGATACCTCTGAATGGGGATGGTTGCCACCCCGAGTGTATGTGCCGGCAGAGGGAGAACGCCCCACGACATATCCTGATTACGCAGAGGGTAAATATTACTCACTGGATTTGTCCTCTTGCTGGGAATCCGCTCCCTTATCCGTTGTTCCTGCACCGACTTCTAGTCTTGATTTATGCGCTGCTCCCGGGGGTAAGACTATGTTGATGGCAGCACGCTATCTGCCGCAAAATCATATTGCCAATGAGGTGAATGCCTCCCGCCGTGGTATTCTGCGCCAGAATGTTCAGCAATGTGCTCTGCCGAATGTAGAGGTAACCGGTCTGCGGCCCGACCAGTGGGCGACCGACGGTAGAACGTTCGATTTATTGCTGGCAGATGCACCCTGCAGCGGGCAATCATTGCTCTGTAAAGGGATTAAAAATCCCGGTTGTCTGGGACAGCAGATGGTAAATGGCAACGCCAAGCGCCAGAAGGGGATTTTGCTTGCAGCTGTGCAGTGCGTGAATCCCGGTGGCTACCTGCTGTACTCCACATGTACCTATGACCCGGATGAAAATGAGAAGGTCATGGCATACATTCTGCGTCGCGTTCCGGGATGGCAGGCGGTGGAAGTTCCGGTACTGGCTGATTTCCGTTCATCATTGGCTGATTTTCCCTGTTACAGACTACTGCCCTCGCACGGTTTCGGAGCAGGGGGCTTTTGCTGTCTGTTGAAAAAGAATACTGAACAATAAAACTTTCTCACAATACCTAATAACCATGAAACTGATTAACTCAATCATAGCTGTGGCTGTTCTGGCAGTCCCCACCTTGTTTGCAGCCCCCATGCCGGCCAAGGCTGATCTTCTGGCCAGCAATACCGTAGTGGCTGTATATGTCGGCACCAAAGAGCGTCCCTGCATGTTCCGCACAGCTCTTTGCCCCAATCGTTGTGGCCATGCTGCCAAGGTTGCTTCTTTCCGCGTGATTACGAACGAGGATTACAAGAAGCCCGGTAAGTATGGTGATGACAAGGCTGAACCCGGTTCTATTGTCATGGTTGATATGCTTCAGGATGTTCCCGGCCAGAGCGAGGATGTGCAGAAGCTTATTTCCACCCTCAGCGCCGGCGATAAGGTTCGCATGACTCAGGATCACTACTATGGTGATTTCGGTAAGGTTGTGGAGCCGTTCCGTCCCGTTACCAAGATTGAAAAGCTCGACGGTAAGGCTGAAGTTCCTGCTGCAAAGGAGGAGTCTCACCCCATCATGCCCCTCATGCGCCGTGGTCGTTAATCGGCTCAGCGTTTATTGTTTACTTGCAGGCTGTTCTGTCCTTGTGGCAGAGCAGCCTGTCCCTACTGTAGTCAGCGAGGCTCATCGTCAACCTTTTCCTCAGGTTCCCTTGCCGGAGCAAGGGAAAGGTCCGGCGGTTATCTTTATTGGCGGTTTTGGCGATGAAATCAGTAGGATTATGCCGTATACCATGCTCAGATTGCCGGCCTTGTCCGGGGAGGCGGAAACCAGAGCCTATTATCACTGGCATGCCGGTCAACCGACCGATATAGAGCAGGGGGCTACGGATATCTGCAGTCATATAGCAGCTTACCGTCGCAACAATCCCGGTGCGGATGTCGTTCTGATTGGTCACAGTATGGGAGCCTCGATGGCTCTGCGAGTCGCTCATTTGCTGAATCCGGCTGATGGTGGGGTATACGTCATGACGCTTGACCCGGCAGACCGTGGTTACAAACCCAATCGCGCTCCTGCTGTGAAATGGTGGGGCAATGCCTATGTGACCAATTCGCTTTCCGGTCACGATTATATTGCTGTCATGGGAGGCAGGTGGAATTCCTGCAAACAGGCTGATATCAACCTGAGATTCGATGGGCGCAAGCGGGATGAAGCAGGGCTCCACTATATACATGACAACGCTCTGTCGCTGTTGGTCAGCAGAGGTGCCAAGCAAGGTGTATCCCTCTATGATGTATTGAGCAATATGCTGATTACCAGAGAGCGGGCAAATACCCCAGAAGTTGGAGGGCCCACAGACAAATAGCTATCAGAGCAAGCAGGTACCAGAATATAATCACCGCAGGCCTGACCTGATGGCGGGAAGCATTGCGCTGGTGATTCATGACCTTCTTGGTCTGCTTACCGTAAATAATATCGTCGTTTTTGGGGAGCTCCTCTTTTATCACGCAGCGAGTGTAGCACAGCAGAGCACAGATTTCAAGTACTACACGCTTGCCAAGACTCAAAAAATCTGATAAAATCCGCCTGCTATGATACTTCGCTTACAGATAAAGGATTGCTGCAGTCAACGGAATGATGATAAGGTCAACGTTGTCATGCCCAATATGAGCGCGAAGTAAATGAAATATTAAGTTTTCATCCTGAGTTTCTTTCTGACATGGAGCCTTGCATGCCCATAGATACCAAGGGTCGCCCTATCATTCTGATTGGTCTGATGGGGAGTGGTAAGACGACCATAGGTAAAGAGCTCAGTAAGATGACCGGTATGCCTCTCATTGATATGGACTCAATCATTGAGGAGCAAATTGGTAAGAAGATTTCCGACATCTTCCGGGATGAGGGTGAAGGGCATTTTCGAGCTCTGGAAACGGCGTTGCTCCGTTATATCGAAGACGATACCATCGTATCCGGAAAGGGGGCCGTGATTATTTCCACAGGTGGTGGCGTGGTTCTCAAAGCCATCAATCGAGAAATTCTGCACCGTATGGGGTTTGTGGTGTGGTTCAATGTCGATGTTCCGACATTGTTGGAGCGTACATCGCGCAGCCAGAACCGACCGTTACTGCAGTCACCGGATCGGTTTAACATCCTGACCCGTCTTCACCACGAGAGAACCCCGCTTTATGCTGAGGCTGCGCATCTGAGGTTAGATTCCTCGAATATCAGCATACAGGACACCGTGCCTCTTATTCACGAGGCCGCGCTGAAGTTCTTTGCCTGACCGGCTTCAGCGCAGCCAGGCTAAGAACTCCTTATTACCTTCCATTCCGGTAATGGGGGAATCTGCCACTCCCATCCATTCACGGTGAAGTTCATTGACAACAAAATCGTGTATTTTGTCGACAGCTCGTTGGTGCAGAGCTGCGTCTCTCACAATGCCTCCGGGACCGATATCTTCCGGTTGCAATTCAAACTGAGGCTTAATGAGAACGAGCAAATCGCCACCTTCTTCCAGGCAGTCGTAGGCTGCCGGCAGAATCTTGGTGAGTGATATGAAAGAAACATCGCTCACAATCAATTGAACCTTTTCACCCAAATCTGCAGGTGTCATGTAGCGGGCATTGAATTGCTCCTTAACAATTACACGAGGGTCATTGCGGAGTTTCCATACCAGCTGGTTGGTTCCGACGTCCACGGCATGAACCCTGAGCGCTCCGTTTTGGAGCAGACAATCCGTGAAACCACCGGTTGAGGAGCCGATGTCCAGGCATACTTTCCCTTCTGCCTTAACGGGGAATGCTTTGAGCGCACCCTCGAGTTTAAGGCCACCTCGGCTCACATATTTAGGCTTATTTTTGACCGTAATGGGTAGGGAGTCATCTACCTTTGTGCCGGGCTTGGTTATAGGCTGTCCCTTAACGAGAACTTCCCCCGCAATAATCAGGCGCTGAGCCTGTTCGCGAGAGTCGCACAGGCCCAGCGATGTAACAAGGACATCAAGTCTTTGCTTTGGCATAAAAGGGATTAAACGATGTTAGTCGCGCAACTTCAGACCTCGGTTTTGGCCGGGCATGACAGGGTAACGTTTCTTCTGTGCCGGGCTGAAGACCGGACGGGGCTGCGGTTTTACAACAGGCTGTACCACAGGCTGTACCGCAGGTTTAGGTGCAGGGGCTTGTACTGCAGGTTTGAGGGCAGGAGCCTGCACAGCAGGTTTGGGTTGAGTTTGAGTGGCGGAGGTCTTGGAAGGTATCTTCTGTGGCTCAGGTTGAGTGGTTACAGGCTTAACCTCGGGTTTCTGAACTTCAGGCTTGGGCTGAGTCTGGGCGGTTACAGGCTTTGCCTCAGGTTTTTGAGCCTCGGGCTTAGGCTGAGTTTGGGCGACTGATGCTTGAGGCGCTTTTTTATGTTGAACCGTAGGAGCGCTGACCGGTTCCGGTGCCGGGGGCGGAATAATCTGCACAGGCTTTGCTTGTACAAGAGCCTGAGCTTCGTTTGCTGCAACATGCGGCGCTACAATAGCAGCGGCCTGAACCTCTGCCGGCGGTTGCGGTTGACTTACTACTGCGGTCTGAGCTTCCGGTGTCGGCTGATTCTGAGCAATTGCTGCCTGTCGTTTGCGTTCAGCTCGGGCGGCCTCTCTTTGTTGTACCTCTGGATCCAGCTCAGGGGGCAATGGCGTGAGTGTGGGGACTTCGCGACCGTGAACTCTCGGGCGGCCCCAGCCTTCGTCAGAGCTGCAGGAACAAAGTACGGTAGCCGCTACTGCAATGCCGGCATATGGGAGAAATGAGTGTTTCATTGTTTTATTGAACGTAAAAGAGTTGAGATGCAAAAGAGGCCATTGTGGAAAAGGCATAGAATACCGTCAGTATGGCCATCATGATGAAAGTTCGGTCTTTGGCCATTCTGGCGTGATTTTCATCTGGCTTACCGGGGCGCAGTGCTATCAGCATGACCACTACAAATGCCAACCATGACAGACCGTAGATATTCTGCCAGGTTGGATCAGTGAAAGTTTTTGTCTGAAAGTATACTGACAGATAATAGATGGAATGCGGCAGTACGCTGAGAATACCAAACTCCGGGCGAAGGCGCCCGCCGGTATACAAGCGCATCCATACAACGCCCCAAGCAATGATGATGAACAGGAATACCACCGCCAACATCACGGCGGTGGCTCCGAGTAAGCCGGTCAACAAAGGGCCACAGCTGAGCAGTACAAATAAAGGTACAGCGCTGTAAATGAAATTGAGACGCTTCATTTCTCAGCCAAGCCAATTCCAAGTTATGGGGACTTCGATGTCCGGATGAAGGCTGCGCATGGCCGGGCTGCCGATTACACACTCGTTGAGAGCCTCACGGTGCGGTGTGTCGGCCGGAAGCGGAACGTTGATGGTCGTCTCAATCCTAGCTATGCGACGGGGATTAGCACTCATGATTTTGCCGACTTCAATGGTAAGACCGTTCAGATTGAGATTTTCTTTTTCAGCATAGATGCCCATGATGGTGGCCATACAAGCAGCCATTGCTGAGCACATCAAATCTGTCGGAGAGAAAGCTTCGCCTTTGCCGTGGTTATCAACAGGAGCATCGGTGCTTACTGTTGCGCCACTGGGCCCATGCTGCAATTCGCAGCGAAGACCGCCCACATATGTCATATTGCACTTTACCATGCGAACATTCTACACGCTGCAGGCAGGGGCGTCAAGGTAGAATCACGATTCTGACACCAAAAGTCTGACTTTCTACACAAAATTACAACTACGCATAATACGTGTAATGCAAAAATAAAATAATGAATCTGACAGCAGATATGAGATAACGTACTTTCAACTTGAAAAGCGATAAAAAGCTGGTAGAATGGCAATCGCGTATGAGCATGGTAACTGCAGAACATTTACACAAGACGTTCGGACGTTTTACAGCGGTTAAAGACGCAAGTTTCTCGATTGACAAAGGCGAGATTGTGGGCTTTCTGGGACCAAACGGTGCCGGTAAAACAACGACAATGAAAATGCTGACCGGCTATCTGCCACCGACAGCCGGCACAGCGACAATAGCCGGCTACGATATAACCGACAATCCGTTGGAGGCTCGTCGTCACTTGGGTTATATGCCGGAAAATGTTCCGCTGTACGATGATTTGCGCGTATTTGAATATCTGGAATATCGCGCACGCCTGAAAGGTATCTGCGGTAAATCTGTTCGCCGGCAGCTCGGCGACGTAATCGATAAGTGTGGTCTGGAACCTAAGCGCAAAAACCTCATCAGCACACTTTCCAAAGGCTATCGCCAGCGTGTTGGCCTTGCAGATGCCTTGCTGGGCAACCCGGATTTGCTGATTCTCGATGAGCCGACCAATGGTCTTGACCCGAACCAGATACGACAGATTCGCGAGCTGATTCGTGCGCTTTCGGAAAACCACACCGTTATTCTTTCCACTCATATTCTCAGCGAGGTGGAGATGATTTGCAACAAAGTAATCATTATTGACCAAGGCGAAATCAAAGCCGCAGATACCCCTGAGAATCTGACTCGTAATCTGCGTGCAGCCGGGCGTGTGTCGATTGAGTTTAAGGGCGATGCCGCTCCGGTTGTTGCTGAATTGGAAGCCTTTGCTCCTGTGAAGAAAGTTATTCTGGAGGAGCCCGAAGATGGCTGGAATCGTCTGCTGGTGCGTGCTGAACCCGGCACCGACACCCGAGAAAAAGCAGCTGCAATCATAGCTGCTTACGGTTATCCCATGCGCCATATTTACCGTCATATCCCGAGTCTGGAAGACGTCTTCGTAGAGATGACCAGACGAGACTAACCCCCTGCTCTCAAACAGTTAAAGCCCTTCTCTCATAATGGATTCCAAAACTAATACGATATCACGCACCACAAGCTATTTTGCTACGTTGCGTACCATCTACAACAAAGAGCTCAAAGGCTACTTAGGCGTACCTTTCGGCTGGGTAATTCTCGGTTGTACCATGGCATTGCAAGGCTTCATTCTGCAAGCCGTACTGCAGGTTATGACCCATGCCACCGGCAATGGTGTGATGTACCACATGCTCGATAACCTCAACTTCTGGTTCTATTTCATCTTCATTTTTCCGCTCATCACTATGCGCTGCTTGGCTGAGGAGGAAAGACAGGGTACTCTGGAAGGCCTGCTGACCGCACCTGTAACGACAACACAGATTATTCTCGGTAAGTACTTTGCAGCTTACACCTTCTACCTGCTGCTTTGGTTGCCCATGCTTCTGTACCCGCTTGTGAGCGACATCGGCAACTATTACACCGAGCTTCGTTATGGTGTTCAGCCGGAAGGCGCTATTACCTACATGCTTGCAGACTGGGTCGGTCCGTATACTATTCTGGCTCTTTCCGGTGCTTTCTTTGTCTCGCTCGGCATTCTCTGCTCAGCCATGACACGCAGCCAGATTATCGCCGCAATTCTTTGTACCTGTCTCATGATTATGTATTACTTCATGGGCCGTGTGACCGAGTTGTGGGGGGAGTTCCCGGCGGCTCCGATATTCCATTATCTTTCCTGCACTGAACAGGTGAAGTCCTTTGCCAGTGGCGTGATTGACACTCGCCCGCTTATTCTCTATGTCTCGCTGAGCGTGTTTACGCTGGCTCTGACCAAACGAGTTGTTGACTACAGACGTTGGACACGCTGATTATTTTATCTTTAATTCAAACTTTCCACATTCATGAGCAATAAGAAAAAGACAGGACATCCGGATGCTCGTCAACCCAAGGGGAATCCTTTGGCTTGGATTAACCTGCTGCTACTCGCTGTTATCGTACTGGCCTGCAACTACATCGGCTGTCGGGAATACGCCCGTTTTGACCTTTCCGAGCAGGAGAGTTACTCCATATCGGATCGTACCCTCAACGTTCTTTCCAGCGAGCGCATTCAGAATCGCGAGAAACCCATTCATATCATTTTTGCATTCCAGCGTACTGCTACGGGCTATGCCCGCATGTACTCCCTGCTCGAGGAATATATGCGCCACAGTAATGGCAAGGTCGTGGTGGAGTGCTTTGACCCGCTGCGAGAGCCGAACCGCGCCCGTGAGATTTCGCAGATTTACGGTGTGGAGTTCGACCAGAACCTTTGCGTGGTCGACGCTCGCGACAACCACATGATACCGCTGAAGACCTTTGAGGACAAGGATCGCAGCGACCGCAAGCATGTGCGTATTCGCCCCGGTGCATCATTCATGAAGTATGATGTTCTGCCCGATGAGAGCAAGCGAATCGTTGCGCTCATGATGGACGAAGTGCTCTGCTCAGCCATTACCGAGGCTGTTGAGGGCGACATGCGCCGTATGTATGTTGTGGAAGGTAAAGGCGGTGTATCTCGAGACGACCAAGCCCTTCTGGAAAATCTCGGCCTTATTACTTCCTCCCTCAATATTCAGCTCTCATGGGTCAACCTGAGTGAGATTGAAATGCTGCCTGAAAATGCGGAAGGCTTGGTTATCATTTCTCCCCAGACCGACTTTACGGAAGACGAAATGCGTGTGGTTCGTGAGTTCTGGGATCGCGAGGGGCGCCATGCTGTTTACATTGCATTGGATCCGACAAACACCAAACTTCCCATGCTCTATCGTTTCTTGCGCGAGCAAGGTATACGCCCGAATGCCGATCGCGTACTGTTGCGCAATCGCAAGAGAGCATATTACAATATCTCTGCCGTTATGCCCAAGGGCCTGCTTTGCACAAAGGCCTTCTGGAATAACACAACTCAGGTAGACGGTCAGTCCATGTCCCTTAAACTGGAACACGGTGATGAGAACATGGCCGCTTTCCGCAAGTTGACAACATATCCCCTGCTCCTTTCGACTGCTGAGTATTACGGCGAAACAAGCCGCGATCTGGAGCCGAAGTTTGACCCGAAGGAGGATTTGGAAGGCCCCCTCTGCCTGCAGGCTGCAGTGACCCGTGGCAGCAACAATGACCCGAACAATCTTTCCACCATGATTGTGACCGGCAACATTGACATGCTCAACAAAGAGAATGCCAGAAAAGAACAGACCGATTACCTGCGTTCTCTCTGGGCCTGGATGGTACATCGCCCCGAATATGCCGGTAAGAGCTCCAACCAAGACCTGACCGTCAAGATTGACCTCAATCGTCATACCCGCAGCGCTGTTGAGCATATTACCCTCATTATCATGCCGCTGCTGGCTCTGTTGATTGCTCTTGGAATCTGGAATACACGCCGCCACTGAGACCGAAATGAGAATTGTTTCTACAGTTTTGCTGGTACTTTGTGCCATTCTGGCCGTGACCGCCGCAGTCTTCCTGACCGTGGACGGTAATCTGGCCAGAATTACAGGTTGGTACAGCTTCAAACCCGGCATGCCCCTGTTTACGGCGGAGAATACGCAGCGACTTGGCTCCGTTTCATGGATGCGAATCAAAGATTTGCATGATACCATCGAGTGCCGTAAGGAAGCCGATGGTACATGGTGGATTACTCATCCCTTCCGTGATCGCCTCAATCCGTCAGTCGCTTCAACAATTCTTGCTTTCACTGAAAAAGCCCGAGTTGTTGATACCTTGCCTTACAATAAAGTGACGCGAAGCCGCATGCGTGAGTACGGGGTTCATTCAAAACCCCACACCATTACTCTCAAGGCCCCGGAAAATACGGATAGCAATGACCTGACGACTATCGCTCGCTATACGCTCGGCAGCGCCTCCCCTTGGCTGGCAGATGCAGGCGATGGTAAGAGTGTGATGCCCACCACATATCTCCGTACGGATTTTTATGGCAAGGATAAGCGCATTCACGTAGTCAGTGGTAATATATTGAGTCTTTTCCGCGAAGGGCTTCTTTCTCTGCGGGACCCCCGTCCGCTGCTCTTTTCGACCGATGATTTGATGGAAATGCGCATAACGAATCACCGGGAAGAAGGTTCTCCTGCTGTTGTTCTGCGTCGTGCCAGTGCCGAAACTCCGTGGAATATTACTGCCCCCTGTATCACAGCTGCAGATCAGGACAAGGTGAACAACATGGCTGCATCCCTTGTAAGCATGACAGCTGTTAAGGTTGAGGACAGCAGTCAGGTAACACCTCAGGGTGAGCTTCAGCATACCGTCGAGTTCATCACACAAAGTGGCGAGCCTGTGGTCCTGAAATTGTACAGCAGTTTTGCTTCGCCTGCTGATGGTCAGCCGCTTTGCCATGCTACCGTCAATAATCGCCCTGTTGTTTTCACCCTTCAGGCAGAGCCCAGAGTGAGCCGCAAAGGCAGCTATTCCCGTATCGTGAACAGCATTTGCAACTTGCCTGTGTTGCCTGCTCGTTCGATGGCTCAGATTAAATCCGGTGCGGGTGTGGTATATACCTCCGAATTGCCCCTCTCCCTTGCAGAGCTGCGCTCATTGAAGTTCTCGGATATAATTGACCGCGACGTCGAGCGTGTGGTGATGCGTGTGCATGACAGCAACGATTCTCTCAAGATGCTGCTCATTCCCGGTGACGTAGAGAATGAAGTGAACGACGTTTGGATGTACGCTCTGGGAAATCGCCCCTACGCGAAGGCTGAGGAGGCAGTTGTGAGACGTTTCCTGAATGGTCTGAGCAACATTCCCGTGCGAGGTGTTGAAGCCGATTTGGCTCCCGGCGAGAATCAGCAGGCCTTTGCAGCTCGCTACGGGCTAGATAAGCCTTTCTACAGCTTGTACATACGACCGAAATCCTGCCAGTACAGAGCCATGCTCTTCGGTCTTGATCTTCCCCTTGTCAAAGACCGCGACGCTCGCATCTTCTATATTTCCCGCTACAAGGACTCCGCCACCGGCAAGTCCAAATGGGTCGGCATGGAACGAGGTGGGAGTACCATTTATTGGCTGAGCACACGTTTGACGCGCACATTCTCGCTCGATGCCAACAACTGGCGCGCACGCAACCTGGTGAACTTCCCCATCTCGGCTCTGCGCAACCTGACACTGGGCTTTGCTCAGGCTCCCCTCTGCCTTACCTACGATTATATCGGTGAAAGTTGGGAGGGTAAGCTGGGCGATGAAGATGTCACCCCTCGCATCAACCCGCACCGTGCTCAGTATTATGTGCGACAGCTGCAGAAACTCAAGGTCTCCGAATGGTTGGATAAAGATGATGAGTACGCTCTGCGCAGCCTTCAAAATCCGGTTTTCTCTGTAAAGATTGACTTGGAGATGACAGATTACTCTGACGCTGAGGCGGTCGTGATTGATGCATCGGAACAGGATCATGATTCTCTGACTCCCGAGTTCGGTGATTCCCGCAAGGATAAGGCAGAGGATGCTCTGACTGAGAAAACGGAGACTGATGCTGCACTACGAGAAGCTGCTCTTATGGAGCGCAGTACTCAGCGCAAGACAATTACCATCGAAGTAGCCCCCTCGGAAGAGGCTTCGGACAAACCTTTCTTCTACGGGAGAGTTGTTGAAACCGGCGAATTATTCGTTCTGCCTTATGATGATGCACAGGGACTCGCCGGTAGCATACTTGATATGTAATTTATTATCGTACTGAATTTATGTGGGTCTGGAAAAAGACAATAGCCAAGGCTAATGAGGAAGAGTGGCAGCAGAAGGTAGGCTCGCTGCCGGGAGCTGTATTTTCGGAAGCATTTCATGCAGAGCGCATGAATTTGGAAGTCTATACAGAAACAGAGGAGGAAACCCTGGTACTGGTTGCTTGCTATGGTGGCAAGGCTGAGCCTGTGCAGACTGTTGACTGGGTAGCTGCCACAGCTCCGGAAAACACACCGCCCTTGATTATTCGTGACAGGCTTGTTATATCAGCAAGCGCGGATTCCGATGTGCTGGAGGCACTTCGGCAGAAATATGCAGATCGCATCATTCTGACCTTCCCGGCAGAAAGAGCATTCGGCACAGGCAATCACGCCACCACCTCGACCTGCCTGCGCATGCTTTGCGATGAGGTAAAAACTCGCAAAGCTCCGTGGACGCTTACGGATATAGGTTGTGGTACCGGTGTGCTGGCGCTTGCCGGTTTGCGTCTGGGGGCTCAGCATGCAATCAGTTTTGACTTTGACCCTGTAGCTGTCGAGGTCGCCGCTCGTAATATCGAGAGAAACGGTGGTGCCGATAATTTGGAACTGTTCCGGGCGGATGTGTTTGAGTGGGCCCCTGCTCCGGGTCAGCAGGCCGATGTTGTATTGGCCAATCTTTTCTCAACGGTTCTGCAGAAGGCATTCCCCCGATTGATTGCTGCCATGAAACCCGATGGCGTGCTCATTATCTCCGGCATTCTCAATACGCAGAAGGATGAAACTCTCGCAGCAGCCGAAGCGGCAGGACTGAAGGTTATCAAAGTCGTATCACGCGGTAAGTGGACTACGGCCAAGCTCTCTATTGCATGAATATACTGGCCATAGAGTGTTCTCAACCATCGGCGTCTCTCTGTCTTTCTTCCGGCGGGGAGATTAAGTATTCAACCTCGTGGGAGACATCCCGCAATCACGACTCCTTCCTGTTTCCCGCACTGGAAAGCGCACTTTCTTTGTTGAGCTCAGATAAGCTTGACCTTGTGTTGGTCGGGGCCGGCCCCGGCAGTTATGGTGGAGTTCGTGTAGCTCTTGCTGCGGCAGTCGGTATTGCTACAGTCAAGAAAACTCGGGTAGTCGCTATCGGCTCTTGGGATGCTCTTGCTATGGATGGCGCAGCCATTATTTCCGATGCCCGTCGCGGTGGCTGGACCATTCGCTACTCTGATGGGGAGATAACTGTACTCTCGACGGAGGAATTGCAGAAGAAAATCGAGCAAGGCTTGTTAGTATACTCCATTGAGAAGAAAGAGCTGTTAACGGACAAGGGGATTTCTGTTGCAAAGTTCGGACTTGTGCCGACTGCTACAGGTTTGGTGGAAAGCTGGCTTCAGCTCTCCCCCGAACAGCAGGCTGCACTTGCCGATAAACCGGCAGAGCCGATTTACGTTCGTCCGCCCCATATTACAGAGGCTAAACGCAAACCCTGGGAAATCGGTCATTGATATGAGTGAAGAACCGGCTATTATTCACACATGCCAACGCTGTGGGGCATGTTGTCGTTGGGAGGGCGATGTTTGTCTGACGGATGATGATATAACGGCTATTGCTGCTTTCCTCGGCATGACGGAAGAGGCCTTCATTGAGCAGTATTGCAGACTGCAAAGGAACAGACGTGGGCTCTCTCTCATTGATGCTGACAATGGGAACGGCCCCTGTTGCATGTTGACCGATACCGGCTGTCGTATTCAACCGGTTAAACCGCAGCAATGCCGAGATTTTCCTTACAAATGGAACTTCCCCGGGTGGGAGCAGCGTTGTCCCGGTGCCGGTAAGACTACAGGACCTGATGCATGATTAATCGTTTAAAGGAAAACGGCCTCCGATTTATACACGCATGCCGACGTCAAACGTTGGCTACTCGCCGTTTTTTTGCTGAGTTCTTATCACGGGCTCCACGACGTCTCGCCGCTCGAGATGAATCTCGTCGCAGTCACGCCGGCGTGGTCGTGGACTTGTTTGCCTCCATCATGCTTCGAGTTGATGGAATTGGAATCGAGGACATGGACACCACGATGGACATGTTGCGCTACGATTTTCCCAATGTTGAGCATAGCTGGCTGGCTGAGCGTTTCCAAGCAGCCTATACAGCCCGTTATTCTCTCAATGATACACTGCGAATTGCTGCAGCACATCGAACAGAAGAGGAACGATTGGCTCTGGCCCTCGAGATTTATACCATGCTTCACCGTGTAGGCGGTGACCTCACCAATCCTACACTGTTCGAGCGTGTAACGAAGGGGCTTAATCTTCCGATAACGGCAGAGGCAATAGTTGAGCTTGTTCATACGCCGGGCAAGGATGCTCCGTCCCCGATCCAAAGTCTTTGTTTTTCTCAGAAGACGGGAGAAAACATGGTTACACTCTCCCGGGACGAGGGCGATATATCCTTCAGAGCCTTGCATTGTGTTCGTGTCCTGTTGATTATCAATGATTCGCACAAGCCGTTCATTATATGTGGACGAGTTCTGCACAAGGATGACATGCAGTTGCTGTCCCCGGGGCAGAATATCGAACTTACGGAATGGGCACTCAGCTACAGCACCATAAGAGCTCTGATTCAGAACCGCTACAGCGGTGTAAGTTACGCAGGGTATCTTTTCAGTGAAAACGGCGAGGTCAGCATTACCCGCCAGCGCCCCAGAAACCCGCTTGCCCGCGTCAGTTTCAGCCTACAGGTCGAGATTGAAGTGCTCAGTAAGGAGGCAGAGTTTGAATTGGATGGCAAATTACTGGATAATGGTGACATTATACGGACTACGTATTATACCCCCTTTACGGTAAAGGGCCTTGGCCCCTACAGATTTGCAGAACTTCATAATATAGAGGCCCCGGGTCGAAGTTATCAGCTGGCCCCCGATGCTCGCAAGCTACTCGTCACGAATCTTCCCTATATTAACAGTGCGACAGCTCTGATGCTCACTCCTGGGCTCTCCTCAGCTGTTGTTTTCGAGGTGAGTTATTCTTGCTCTGACAACACCGGCACCCTGCGAATTATCGAAGGTGGCACCAATCTTACCGTGAACGGTGTGTTGGTAAAAGGCGACACTCAGTTGAAGGATGGCGATCTTATCGGGCTGAGTCTGGTTCAATCCCTGCGCTGCCGTTTTTCCGCCGGTATTCTCGATGAAGAGTCGTCGCTCATTGATTCCCTCAGAGTACAAGGTCTTACTCGAGATTTTGTAAGAGCCGGTCGAGTGGTTGATAACATTGACTTCACCCTCAAACGAGGTGAAATGGCCTGTATTCTGGGTCCCAGCGGTTCCGGTAAAAGTACGCTGTTGAGCATGCTTGCCGGCCATCTGCCCCCGTCAATCGGTTCCATTCATTACAATAACGAGCGTATGACCCCGTATGCTACGAATCTGCGCCGTCATATTGCCTATATTCCCCGAGAGGATATTCTGGATGAGTCCATGACAGTGGGCGAACATGTTTATCATGCTTCCATTGCGCGCCGTCCTCGATTGAATGATGCAGACAGAAAGCGACGGGTCTTGTCTATTCTCAACTATGTCGGGCTCGGTGCTTTGGCCAATCGCAATGTTGGCCGAGCCGGCGCCCGCATGTTGTCTGACGGTGAGCGTACTCGCTTGAATCTTGGACTGGATTTGACCGGCACTGCCGAGGTTTTCTTGATTGACGAACCCATCAGCGGTCTGTCGTCCGGCGATGCTGAGCGCGTGATTGAGACACTGGAGAGCATGTCAACGTCGCGCATACTGCTGTGCACCTTGCATCGGCCGGCGCAGGTTATCCTGAATCGCTTCAAGAAAGTGATGGTGCTCAATTCCAATGGTCAAATGGCTTTTTGGGGTACACCGACTGAAATGGTTGACTATTTCAGGAAGTCTGCGCAGGAAATGGGGCTTCATGTCTCTCGTGAGGCTGTCTCTGCCGGTGGCGCGGATTATGTGTTCGAAGTGTTGGAAGCTCCGTACACCCGACTCGGTAACATACAGAAACCCAGTCCTGCCATGTGGCAGGAGCGTTTCGAGAACTACAGCTACCGCCGTAAAGCTGTTGAAAACACCGCTGATGCCGACACTACTGCTAAAACAGTTCCCCCATTGCCGAAGCGCAGCTTGCTGGAGCATTGGCGATTGTTCATGCTGTGGATGAATCGCACCCTGTTGAGTCGCGTGCGCAGCCGAACGGGCCTCTATGCATTGCTGCTCGAAGGCCCCGTGCTGGCCTTGCTCATTGCCGGAACGTTACGTGCGGCCGGTGAGGAGACGTATACCTTCTACAAATCACTACATATCAACGAGTATCTTTTTCTGTCTCTGGTGTTGGCCATGTTTTTCGGTCTGACCGATTCGGCATGCGAGATTATTCGTGACCGTCCGCTCATACGGCGTGAGAGTAATTATAAGCTCTTCATTCCCGGTTATCTTCTCGCTAAGATACTGGTGCTCACCGGAATTGCCACATTGCAGTGTGCTCTTTATCTTCTGGTCGGCAATTTCATACTTGGCATAGAACTGATGTTCTGGCAACACATGGGGGTAATGGCTCTTACTGCCTTTGTCGGTATAGCTCTGTCGCTTATGGTTTCGGCATTGGTTCGCTCTGAGAGAACCGCGTTGAATATTGTTCCCCTCTTATTGGTTCCGCAGATTCTGCTGGCCGGTGCACTTGTGAGGTTTGAGGAAATGAACGAGTTTTGCCCGGATATTCCGACTTTCCTGCCGGCTTCCATCGACCAGCGCCTTTCCAATCTGCGCCATCGTGTAGCCTATCAGGATGAACGCACACATAATATTTCCTCCAAGCCGGTTCCGCTGATTGCTGATTTCTGTCCTCTGCGATATGCCTTTGAAATGATGTTCGTCACGCAGACTGACAGTAACCTGTGGGAAGTTGAAAGTGGGCGTGTGAATAACCAGCGAGAATACCTTAAGGAACATGGCAGTCTCGACGAGCTTCGTTTTATTCAGCGCGCTGCTTTGTTGCTCAATTCCTCGGCAAAAGATGCCTCCGAGGCCAAGGATATCCTTCGATGGGTGCGAAAGGCCGCCCTCAGTCAGGATGAGGATTATTTGGAGCGCCTTACCACGCAGCTGGAGGAGCGACAGGAGCACGAGACTGATCAGCCGGTTGAGTTCTTCTTCTCGAATCGCAAGCTGAACGTAGTGCGTGAAGGTGTAAAAACCGCGCGTAAGGATGGCCGCAAAAACGAATACCGTGGCTTCTTCCTTGCTCCCAGACAAGCCATGGCATTCAGCAGAATTGACCAGGAGACAGATGAGGGCTCTGTCTCCACGATATGGAGAAATGCCGTCTACCTGCTCATTATGGGCATCTGCCCCATATTGGTCGCAGCCTCTCGCTTGCGCTCTATCTGTCGAGGCGGTTAAATAACACAGAGATGTCTGAATCTTCACAAAAATATAGTTGATTAATGAAACTCACTTGGTATAATGACGCACATGAGACTAACTCTTTTCCCGCTCTTCCTGTTTCCGATAATGGCGGTGACTGCTTCTGCTCAGGCACCTGCCAGCAAGGAACATGTTCAGGTCGAAAAAGTAACAATCGGTAAAGACAGTATTACTCGCAAGAGTATCGGCCACATGGAGGCCATACGCTCGGTTGCTGTAAAATCTGCAGTAGAAGGGTTCCTGCTCGAACCGAAGTTCAGAGAGGGCTCTATCGTAAAAGCCGGTGATGTTCTTTTTGAAATCTCCCCTGTCAGATATCAAGCTGCTGTTCAACAAGCAGAGGCTGCTGTAGAAGAAATCCGCGCTCGTATAATTTACGCCGAGAAAAGCTACAAGCGACTGGCTCGACTTGCTGAAGCGCAGGCTACTTCTGTCGAAACAACAGAGAGTGCTCTGGCTCGACTCGAGGAGCTTAAAGCCAGTCTTGCAGGTGCTCAGGCTGACCTCGTAAAAGCTCGTAAGGATTTGGACGACTGCACCATCAAAGCTGAAATCACCGGTCGTATCGGGCGCGTGGAGTTCTCTGAAGGAAACTATATCACCCGTGGCGAAACGCTGGCCACCATCAAACAGATGGATCCTATCTACGTGCGTTTCCCCCTCAGTCAATCCGATGTTAACGGCATTTTCCGCGGCCCCAAAGAAATCGGTCACGTGGCTGACGTGCGACTGACAACAGCCAATGGCCGTCGTTATGACCATGCCGGTAAGGTTGCCATTGTTGACAACCTGCTTACCTCCGGAACAGATACCTACACACTCTGGGCAGAGTTCCCCAATAAAGACAATACTCTTACCCCCAAGGGTATAGGTGCTATGCACATCTCCCTTACCGACACCCAGCAGGTTTGCATGGTGCCGCTCACTGCCATCCACTATGACGGCGACGGTGCATACGTGTTTGTGGTGGGCGATGATAACGTGGTTTCCCGCCAAGTTGTATATGTCGGCTCAATTCAGGGACGCCTGCAGTCTGTGTACAGCGGACTTTCTGAAGGGCAAACCGTTATTACGGACGGAGCTCATAAGATTCGAGTGGGTGATACCATTATCCCCGTGCTCGCTGAGCCTGACAAAACGGTAGATGCCAGTGGCAATGTCGTCAACGAGGCCTGCCCCACCGAAGTGGTTACTACCCCGGTTGTTATGGCGCAAGATACCACGGTGCTTGAATGTCAGGGTGCCCGATTGGAAGCCATTAACAAGGTTAACCTTCGCCCGCTTGTGCAAGGTGTGCTCGACGCCCCCTGCTTTACCGAAGGTGACCTCGTGCAGGAAGGCACAGAATTGTTCCGGATTGATACCACTCGCTATCAGGCTGTGGTAGATGCCCGCCGCGCTGCTGTGGCTCAGTTGGATGTAAAAATTAAGGATGCAACTCGTAAATATGAACGCCAGGTTGCACTCTCTCAGACCAATGCCACGAGTAAAGATGACATGGAGAGCGCCAAGGCCACTCTCGATGAATTAATCGCTCAGCGAAAGAATGCCCAAGCCGCTCTTACTGTGGCAGAAGATGACCTCTCCCGCTGCCGTATGCGTGCTCCCATTACCGGTCGTATCGGTCGAGTTGCTCACTCAGAAGGTACCTATATATCAGACATAAAATCCCCGCTTGCCACTCTGGTGCAGGTCAGTCCGATTTATGTTCGCTTCTCTCTCAGTGAGAACGCCATTCTGTCCAATTATGGAACAGATGACCGTTTGAAGGACAACTCGGAAGTGACGCTCGTTACAGCCAACGGTAACGTGTATCATGAGAAAGGTAGTGTCTATTTCAGCGATAACATCATCCAGTCCGAGACGGACACCCAGAACTTCTGGGCGGTATTTAAAAATGAGGATGGTGAATTACGCCCCGGTGGTGTGGTCACGATTCGTGTTACCCGCAAGTCTGACCGCAAGGTTCCGGCCGTGGACTCCAGAGCAATCCTTACGGATACGAGTGGCCACTATGTTTACGCGGTGAGACACAATCGAGCCGTCCAAGTCAGAGTGCTGACCGGTACTCCCGATGAAAATGGGCTCACCCCCATCTTCGCCGGCCTGCGCGATGGTGACCGCTGCATCACCTCACCTCTGGCAGAAATCGAAGACGGAACGCCTGTAACTCTTGCTCCCGAGGCGGAGCCCACCGCAACAGCCACTGAGGAAGAAACCAAGTAAAACTTTTTTCATACAACCATGTTTTCACAATTCTTCATTCATCGACCCAAGTTTGCTTTCGTCGTCTCTATTGTGATGATGCTTGCAGGTTTGCTCTGCTTGACCAAGATGCCGGTCTCGGAGTATCCTGAGGTATCTCCCCCCACCATCTCCGTGCGTATGACCTACGCCGGCGCCAGTGCTGAAGAACTGGCACAGGTAGTAGCCGCACCGGTGGAAGAAAACCTTATTGGTATGGATGACCTGCTGTATTTCCACTCATCCTGTACCAATGATGGCTCCTACTCTCTTACCCTGATATTCGAGACCGGCACCAATGACGACATGGCTATGGTGAACGTCTCCAATGCCATCAAACAGGTGGAGAGCAAATTGCCCGAGGAAATCAAGCAAATGGGTTACAGCGTTCGCAAGCGCTCCAGTGACATGCTTTGCTTCCTGAACTTCATGTGCGATGAGAATAAGATGGATATTCTCGAGCTGACCAACTGGCTGCGCATGAACGTGAAAGACCCGCTTACTCAGGTCGATGGTGTCTCGGTTGCTGATATCATGCACAGCCAAAACTATTCCATGCGCGTATGGATGAACACTACACGCATGAATGCCCTCAACATCACCCCCGCCGATGTGCGCAATGCTATTGCCGGCCAGAATATCCAGGCTGCTGCCGGTTCCGTGGGTTCTCAGGACGAAGGTGCTTATGCAACCTACAAAGTAACGGCCTCCGGTCGTCTTAAGACTGTGGAGGAGTTCGGCAACATTGTGGTTAAGCGTGGTGAAGCCGGTCACGTTACTAAACTCAAGGACATTTCCACCATTGAACTGGGTGCCGAAAATAACTCCGGTTACAGCCGACTGAACGGCAAGAACGCCGTCGGTATGATGGTGCAGCGCAATAACGACGCCAACGCCTTGGCCACCGTTGATGCACTGAAAGCCAAAATGAAGGAAATTGAGCCCATGCTGCCCGAGGGTGTCACATGGACCATGGGTTACGACCCGACTCAGGCTATTGCCGCCACGATGGAAGAAATCGGTATCACCCTTGTACTGGCACTGTTCCTTGTGGTTCTGGTGACATTCATCTTCCTGCAGGATTGGCGTGCCACACTTATACCGGCTTTGGCCATTCCTGTTTCGTTGCTGGGTGCTTTTGCATTCATGTATGCATTCGGCTATTCCATTAACGTGCTGACCATGTTCGGTCTCATTCTCGTGATCGGTTCACTGGTGGATGATGCCATTGTGGTGGTAGAAAACGTCATGCGACTGATTCAGGAGGAAAAACTTTCCCCCAGAGAGGCCACAGTAAAGAGCATGAAGCAGATTACGGGTGCTATTATTGCCACAACTCTCGTAACGCTTGCCGTGTATGTTCCCATTGCATTCTACGGTGGTATGGTGGGTGTGATTTATACCCAGTTCTCTGTGACCATGTGCGTGGCATTGTGCATTTCTACCTTCAATGCACTTACGCTTTCCCCTGCTCTTTGCGCCCTTATTCTGCGCCCGGCAAATGTCAAGCAAACACGTTTCTCGTACTGGGTGTTCCGTCCCTTCAACTGGTTTATGGAAAAATGCCGTGCATTCTACCTGAAAGGTGCCGGTATTCTGGTGCGCAATGCATGGCTGACTGTTCTGACCTTGTCAGCAGTTCTTTATCTGAACTACGTATACTACGCCGGTGCTCCTGCTTGGTGGAATAACATCTGGCGCCCTGCTCCTCAGCCGGGGGCTGCCATGATGGCTAAACAACAAAAAGCAGAAGCCAAGAGCCAGTATGACCTGCTGAGCCTCATCGCTCCTAAGATGCTCAACAGCTCATTCATTCCCACAGAAGATAAGGGCGCCATCTTCTGTATCGTTAACCTCGAAGGTTCTGCTACTGCCAAGCAGCGTACGGATAAGGTAATGCGCCAGATTGAAGAGCGTATTTCCAAAATCGAGGGTATCGATATGGTGACCTCCACCAGTGGTTTCAGCTTTGCTTCCGGTTCCGGTGAAGGTAACGGTATGGTTATCATCATGCTCAAGCCGTGGTCTGAGCGTACCACGCCGGACATGCATGCTACTGCCATGGCTGCCAAAATCAGCGAGGCCTGTAAGGATATCCCCGAGGCTTCAATCATGGCAACCACACCGCCCGCTATCCAAGGCCTCGGTCTGTATGGTGGTGTGTCCATGGTGTTGGAAGGGCGTGGCAATGCCACTCCGAACGATTTGAGCGACATGGTAAAGGAGATTCGTAAGCGCCTGCAGGCTCACCCCGAACTTATTATGATGGTGCGTTCTGAGTTCAATGCCGAAACCCCGCAGATTCGTCTCGATATCAACCGAGAGAAAGCTCAGGCTCTGAATGTGGACGTGAAGAGTATCTTCACAACGCTCCAGAGCGTCATGGCCTCCTCCTACGTGAACGACTTCACACTCAACGGATTTAACTTCAAGGTTAAGATTCAGGGTGATGTGAAGGATCGTCGTACGGCAGATGATATTCTCAACCAGATGGTACGCAACGAAAAAGGCGCCATGGTTCCGCTTTCGGCAGTATGTACCCTCTCCTACCGTCTCGGCCCGTCCAACTATGGCCGTTTCAACCAGTACATGAGTGCAGATGTTACCGTTATGCCTCAGGCCGGTGTCGGTTCCGGTCAGGTAATGAAACTCATCGAGGACACCATTGCCCAAATCAATCAGGAGGAACGAGCCAAGGGGCTTGACCGCCAGTGGGCCGTTGAATGGAAAGACCTTTCCTATCAGGAACGTCAGAACACCGGCAAAATCGGCATTCTTATCGGTCTGGCTATGCTTTTTGCCTATCTGTTCCTTGTTGCCCAGTACGAAAGCTGGACCACTCCTGTACCCGTCATGCTCTCGGTCAGCGTGGCAACCTTGGGTGCGCTTATGGGGGCTCAGCTCTGTGGATTGACGATGTCTATTTATGTACAGCTGGGTATCCTGATGCTTATCGGTCTTGCTGCAAAGAACGCCATTCTTATGGTTGAGTTCAGTAAGGAAGACCATGCTGCCGGCAACACCGTACAGGCAGCAGCAATCAACGGTGCCGGTATTCGATTCCGTGCTGTGCTCATGACGGCTATTTCCTTCATCTTCGGTGTATTCCCCATGGTGGTAGCTACCGGTTCCGGTGCTGCAAGCCGTCAGGAAATCGGCATTACCACATTCTTCGGTATGGTGCTGGCCACCGCCTTCGGTATCTTTATGGTGCCCGGTCTCTATTCTATCTTTGCCCGCATGCGTGACTGGACAGCACGCACCATAGGCGTAGATAAGAAGAAAGCCTGATTTCTTCCACTGACTCCCGGCTTGAGCTTATACTCGAGCCGGGAGTGTAAGTTTACCCCCTGCTCCCCGAACAATGAACCTATTCTCCATTATCCCCTTTGCGCTTCTCTGTAGCGCTCTGCCCGTTTCTGCCTACTATTATCTGGCTCCTGTCGTTCACGAAAGTTCGCAAGAGCAACAGAAGAACCTCAATAAAAGTAAAAGAGAGCTCAGCAACTTACAGTCCGCTGCCAAAAATTGCAAGAGCATGCGACTGTACCTTACTCACGGGCCGAATGGTCCTATTGACCCGAAGCACCTTCAACTCACCGGCTACGATGTTGAACAATTACGACGCTTGATTGCCATGATGAGCGCAGTGAAATACGCCCCCGCTACCTATCCCTATAGCGGTGTCAACACTCGCTTGGAACTTTTGGATGCCTCCGGTCGAAAGATTGCCCAACTGTATTACACAGACGTTGTTTCTCAAAATATGGTGAGTCCGCAAGGCTATGCTGAGGGGGCTCGCCTGTGTTTGCCTCCTACAGAAGCCGCTGCGTGGCACTCACTCATGAAAGTGAGCAGCAGTCGTCCCATTGCGCTGCAGCCTAACCCTACTGAACTTCCGGAATACAAGGAGCCCTACGAAATTGCCACTACACCGGAACGCGATTTAGAGGCAGAGCATAATCTCCGTGAGGAAATCCGTAGACGTGAAGAGCTCGAGGGCTCGTATCACAGAAACTGCAAGCACAAACACAAGAGCCATTCACATGAGGGGCGCGATCACCACTGTACTCACCATTGAACGGCCTGCGTGTTAACGGGAGGGGCGCAGGATATAGCGATATCGAGTCATTGCTGCAGCATAATCTGCCCGCATGGACTTCTTTTCGTGCCCGGCTCCCCATGAATCGCTGTAGTAGATAGTGCCCTCTTCTTCATTATAACCGACAATCAGTCTCATGTGACCACCGCTCGGCTGTTGACTTCCCTGCTCAGGGAAGATACCCAGCTCGACGCTCCACAACACCGGAATTCCGGAATCAATGCTCTTCTTAATGGGGGTAAACCACTTTTTGACGTACTTCTTATTGCCTCGGGCTGCCAGCAGAACCTTTCTGTCACGGCAGACCTCTACCCAGTCCATTGGCGTAGCCTGCGGCTTTTTGAGTTTTTTTGCGGCCTTATTATAATCCGCAATATAAGTCATGAATACGGATTGAATATCCTTGCCCTCCAGCAATTGCAATCGCACATGGAACTTTCGGCTGATAGATTCCAGCGCCTGTTGCATCGCTGCGTAGGAGGTGCCACCATCTGCTGAGCTGTCACAAAGCTGGGCAAGCGCATGCTGATCGACACCATCCATACCATAGTAGGCAAAAATACGAGCAACCGTTGCCGGCACGCAATACCCCTTATCGCCCTGATCTACCATGGGGATATTCAACCAAACATCGTTCCCTGATTCATCTCGCTGAATATTTTCTTTCAGGCTTTTGCGTTTGACTGTGTCTGCTGCGCCACCACCGCTCACACTCTCTTTATCTGCCCCGAGCTTCAGGCGTATGAACTCACCCTCAAAATCTTTCTTTCCGCCTGTGAATGAGGCGTCCAAACGAATCATGCCGGCTTCCCATTCCCATACCCAGCTGCGCAGGGCTACCCCGGTTTCCTTTTTGCTGACTCTGTTCGATTTGCCTTTTACGCCAATCAATTCGTTAAGGGCAGAAATGGAAGACTCTAAGATGTCCATATATTCATCCCTGTCTACTTTGGTATCGTCGCCCTTGTTGTATACCATGATGACCAAGCTCTGAGTCGGGCCGTTCTCCGGCTTCCAAGCAACAACTGTTTCGCCGAATTCAAGCTTGCCAAGGGTGATTCCACCCCCGCGCGGCACACGAATGCTATCGGCATCCACCACAGCGTGGCGAACACCTCTGAACTCGCCGGCTGCGAGTTCTGTGCGGTTCTTTTCCCATATTTCACCGCTTTTCACAATCTCTGCGATATCGCCTGCGAACAGAGGTGCACACAGAAAACCGGCAAGTCCGATACCAAGGATGGTCTTCATGCTGTTATTCTACCGATTGATTGCTCGCTTGACAAGCTTATTTCTGCTTCTCCTCAGCAATGCAACATGAGGGAGTACGGAAACAGCACCCTACTGCAAAGGTTGCGATAGTGCCGATAGTCACTCGCCAGGGGAAAGCAATCGGTGTAATAAGCTCGTTGCGCGTGAGAATCTCTAGCGTGATAACGGTGGCAAAACCGGCCAACATAGCAATAATATTACCGCAATCATTACCACGGCTACGAGTGAGCATACCCAGCAGGAACACGCCGAGCAGAGAACCATATGTGTAGCCGAAGATACCCAATGCGATGGGCAGAATACGCACCGTGGGATCCATGACGGTCAGCCATGCTGTACCGGCCCCGACAAGAATCAGCAGGACGGCGAAGAATACCGTGAGCCAGCGAACTGCGTTCAGCTGCTCTTCCTGTCCTGCCTGCGGGCGGAATACATCCACATACCAGTCGCGTGTGGCCGTGGTGGCAAGGGCGTTGAGTGCGGTGGAGAGTGAGCCCATCGCCGTGGCCAGAAGCGCAGCTACCAGCAGACCTCGCACACCTACAGGCAGACAGTGAATGATAAACCAGGGGAAAATCTCAATTTGCTTTTCAGGCGGGGCGATTCCCTGCTGAGCAAAGTATACGAAGAGCAACATGCCGCAGGAGATGAATACAAGCACGATGGGCATGTCCATAAGACCGGAAAGGATAACGGCACGGGCACCTTTCTTGCTGTCAGGGGCGGCTAACATGCGCTGTACCATATCTTGGTCAGTACCATGGGTTGCCATGGTTATGAAGGTTGAGCCCAGCACGGCACTCCACAGGGTGTATTCACTACCAAGAATGTTCTTAATATCTGCGACAATGCCCTGACCGGTAATCCCGGTGTCGAAGAAAGCCCAAGGCTTAAGGTTGTTGATGGCGCAAGGATTGTAGTCTTTGTTGCCGAGGTGGTGGCAGATACTTGCCCAAGCATCGCTCCAGCTGCCGCCGGCTTTGATGCTGAAGAGCAACACGCCGATTGTGGTTACTAGCGATATTGCCAAAATGGATGCCTGCAGCACATCGGTCCACACAACAGCCTTCAATCCACCCAAGGTGGTATACACGGCAGTGGCAATCGTGATAAAGGTGAGCGCAGCAATGTAAATCACTACGGTCTCCACCTGTCCGGCACTTTCCTGCCCGGTGACCATCATGTAAGCAATCACCAACAGGATGCCGGCAAAGAACAGTCGGGTACCACTGGCAAGCACTCGGCTGATGAGGAACGTGATACTCGCCCACCGACGTGTGCTCAGGCCGAAGCGCTTCTCGAGGTACTCGTAAATGGAGACCACATTGTACTGGTAGTACGGCTTAAGGAAGAGGCGACCTACAATGATTCGTCCCAAAATCGTGCCGAGTGCGAGCTGCGCATAGGTGAAGTTGCGCAGGGCAAAGCCCTCACCGGGAGCGCCCAAAAAGGTAGCAGCACTGATTTCCGCAGCGAGGATGGAAGCCAGAATTGCCCACCAAGGCAGATTTCTGTTTCCGAGAGCATAGCTCTCCAAGCTTTCTTGCTTGCGCCCCACATAAAGGCCTACGCCGAAAATGGCGCAGAAATAAGCGAGTACGACCAGTATATCAATCATGGCTGTGAAAAATAGCAAACCCGGTGGTCAGCTTGCACAGTGCAACTGACCACCGAGTGATTTAGGTTTTCTGTATCAGCCCTGCTTCTTTTCAAGAGCTGCTGCCACAAGTCCGTTGAAGAGCGGGTGCGGAGCGGTCGGGCGGCTCTGGAACTCGGGGTGATACTGGCAGGCGATGAAGTAGGGGTGACCGGGCAGCTCCACAACTTCTACTAGGCCGTGCTCATCGTTGACGGCGGAGATAACCAGACCGGCCTTCTCGCATGCCTCGCGGAAATCAGCGTTGAACTCGTAGCGGTGACGGTGACGCTCGGAGATAATCTTGGCACCACCATAGAGCTTGCTGCACAGGCTGCCTTCCTGAATATGAGCAGGATATGCACCCAGACGCATGGTAGCACCCATGTTGGTGATGGTCTTCTGCTCCTCCTGCAGGCAGATAACCGGGTGAGCGCTGAACTTATCGAACTCGGTGGAGTTGGCATCGGTCATGCCCAGGACGTTACGGGCGAACTCGATGACTGCCACCTGCATGCCCAGACAGATACCGAAGAACGGAATACCCTTCTCACGGGCATACTGTACGGCCTTAATCTTGCCTTCTACACCACGCTCACCGAAACCACCGGGAACCAGAATGCCATCTACATCGCCAATCAGAGTTTCGCAATCGGCGCTTTCCAGAGCCTCGGCATCAACTCGTACGATATTCACGCGGCAATCGTTAGCTGCACCGGCATGGGTGAAGCTCTCGTAGATGGACTTATAGGCATCCTGCAGGGAGATATACTTACCAACTACAGCAATGCGAACGCTGTGAGAGGGGTGAATCACACGACCCACAAACTTCTGCCATTCGTCCATCTTGGGCTTGGGAACAGTAATGCCCAGAACTTCGGTAACAATGCGGTCAACTCGGTCGCGACCCAAGTCCAGCGGACATTCGTAAATGCTGTGCTTCACGTCGCAGAAGGCAACCACGTTACGAGGCGGTACGTTACAGAACATACCGATCTTGCGCTTCTCTTCATCGGTAAGGTTGTCCATCTCGGTACGGCACACGATAATGTCGGGCTGAATACCGATTTCGCGGAGTTTGGCCACGCTCTGCTGAGTAGGCTTAGTCTTGGTCTCGCCTGCGGCCTTGATGTACGGCAGCAGGGTGACGTGGATGAAGCAGCAGTTGTTGCGGCCGACCTCAAGAGCGAACTGACGCAGAGCCTCGAGGAAAAGGTAACCTTCGATATCGCCCACGGTACCACCGATTTCTGTGATAATCACGTCGCAATCCTTGTTTACCTCGGACAAATCGTACAGGCGCTGCTTAATCTCATCCGTCACATGGGGAATGTACTGAACAGTCTTGCCAAGATAATCACCGCGACGCTCCTTCTCCAGAACGTGCTCGAACACCTTACCGCTGGTCAGGTTGTTCAGGCGGGAGAGCTGGCAGTGGATGAAGCGCTCATAGTGACCCAAGTCAAGGTCAGTTTCTGCGCCATCATTGAGCACGTATACCTCACCGTGCTGATAGGGGCTCATGGTGCCCGGGTCGATGTTAAGATAGGGGTCGAACTTCTGCATGGTTACGTCCAGACCGCAGTGCTCGAGCAATGTGCCTATGGATGCTGCTGCAAGACCTTTACCCAGAGAAGATACTACGCCGCCGGTTACGAAGATGTATTTCATGTGTCTGTGTGGTGTTTCTGTTATGTTGAGCTTATGCTACCAGATATCGAGTGTCTTGTCGAGTAATTGTGTTTTTAATATCAAAAAAGGCATAGTTGCGTAAAAAGCACAGCATTTCTTATGTTATTGACTTGCAACATGAAATAAAAATGCTTGCCAAAGGTTCTTAATAATGCTACACTTTCTTAACCGAGTTTATAAAGATGGGGTTAACCAGAGCACAACAAGCTGTATTACGAGCCATGCACGAACGAGGAGAGGCCACTCGCCCTCAGTTAGCGCAAGCAACCGGACTGAGCCTTGTATCAGTCTGCAAAGCGGTCGATTATTTCTGCCGAAAAGGCGAATTGCAGGCTGCTGAAGAAGTTCCCTCCGGTGGTGGACGTCCGGTTATGTTGTATCGCTACAATGTCAGCTACGCACGACATGCACTGGTCGAATGCCACAGGCAAGGCCCGCTGTTGAGTTGTCGGGTGAGTATCCTTGATTTACATGGACATGAACGTCGCTCGACGACAGCTCAGTTCGCCTATCTGGAAAAGGAGAGCTTGGATGGTATATTGGCAGAAGCTCTTTGCAACCACCGATTGCGCAGCATAACACTGATATTCCCGGATGATACTATGCCGGCGGAAATGGAGTCTCATCTTCAATCGCGATTCGGATGTCCCGTCAGCAGTCCGAATACTGCGAGTGTATTGGCGCATGGCGAGCCGAATGGCACAGCTGTTCTCTGCATACGTCCCGGCGATAATCCGACCTGTGCCATGGTGCGCGGTGGCGTTGTTTGTGAAACCGGCCCCCTGCACTTGCTGCCCATGCCGACGGATTGGGTGACACTCGATTACAGTGACAGAAGTATGGTGGAGGAAATGACCGCCCGTCTGCTGCAAATCATTACCTGTACGATGGCTCCTGACAGCATCGAATTGTACATGCCCCCTATGAGCTCGCGACTGGCTGAGCGAATACGCTACAATGCATCTACTAAGTTGCGCGGTTTACTTCCCGAACTCAACTTCAACAAACTGAGGGAAGCTGAAATTCAGGAATTGCTGAACCGATTCGCCACAGGACCGCATAACACAAGTTCTTGACAAAATCATACAAAGATGGCAGAATATGCGCGTATGTGCATGAAAGCCATTACTGCAATGATGTGCGCCCTGGGGCTCAGTGTAGCCGCCACGGGTGCTGTACCTGAGCATTTTCACCCCCGCGCCAAAGAGCTGCTGGCTGACAGTATCGAACTTATTCCCAGCGAAAATAAGCTCAATGTGATTTACTTTATCGGCAACGACCGCGAACCGATAGCCGATTATGAGCGTCGAATCAGCGAGTTGCTTGTTTATCTTCAGCAATACTACGGTAAGGAAATGGTACGCAATGGGCAAGGTGCACATTCTTTCGGACTTTCAATGAAAGATAACGGCAATGTGCTGATACACCTTGTTCGTGGTAAAAAGCCTCACACGGAGTACTCGTACGGTTCCGGGCACAATCCATGTCTGGCAGAAGTGAATGCCTATCTCGATGCTGTTCCCGGTCGTCGTACCAGCCAGCACACCTTTGTGATTATGCCCACGCATTATGATGCCGAGTACAACGATTTGAATCCCGGTGGCGTGCCTTTCTACGGTTTGGGAACTAACTGTTTTGCTCTCGACTATGCTCATTTTGACATCAAACACATCGGGAAACGCACTAAAGAAGGTCGACTGCTGACCAAATGGTATGGTGGTTTTGCTCACGAGCTGGGGCATGGCCTGAACCTGCCGCATAACCTCGGCTCAGCCAGCGACAACAAGGCTCTCGGTACAGCCCTGATGGGTGCGGGCAATTACACCTTCGGGTACAGCCCCACTTACCTGACATTGGCCAGCTGCCGCATTCTGGCAAACTCTGAGCTTTTTGTTTCGGAAGGCACAAAGACCAAGTTCTACACCCGGTTCACGGCTCCGGCTATAGAGGAAGCAAACTTCAAACGCGTGGGTGACAAGCTCGAGCTCTACCTTCGTACAGCCCCCGAGGTTGTGAACGTAAACGCCTACGTGCAGGATCCGCCCTTCGCGGTGAATCAAGACTATGATGCCGTTCCTTTTGCCTGCAATATGAGCAAAACGGCCGATGGCAAAACCGTGGCCGCTGTGAGTATTCCTCTGGATGAACTGAGAGAATTGAAAAACACCAAAGGTGGCAGTATGGCTCTGGATATTCTTATTCAGACCAATGAAGGTAGTCGTTTCCGCTGGCGTGTGCCCTTTGATTTAAGCAAAGTGCCTGCCGAGGGCAGCATTGATATGGGGCAACCTCAGTTCTGGAGAGGATACTGATATCATGAAAAAGGCGATTGCAGTAGATTTCGGGGGTACCAGCATTAAAATGGGTGTCACGCAGGGTGCCGATATTCTTCATAAGGCTGAGCCATTGCGCACGGCTGCCTATGATAGCCCCAGCGCTATCATCGATGCTATGTGCGCCACAGCCCGGGATCTACTGCAACTCCACCCCGATGCCGCAACCGTCGGGCTGGGCATGCCCGGCTGGACGGATTTTCACCGTGGTGTGCTGTACCAGCTTACCAATGTACCGGTCTGGAATCACGAGGTGCCTGTGCGTGATATCATGCAGCAGGCCCTCGGGCTCCCGGTTGTTCTGGATAACGATGCTAATTGCATGGCTTATGCCGAATGGAAACTGGGTGCTGGAAAAGGATTGGAAAGTTTGGCCTGTCTGACTTTGGGTACCGGAATCGGTGGCGGCATCATTATTCACAACCGCATGTTGCGCGGGCGTACCGTCTCTGCAGCAGAGCTTGGTCAAACAAGTATTGACTGGTGTGGTCGTACAGGTCCCTTCGGGAATCGTGGTGCGATTGAGGAATATATCGGCAATAATGAGTTCGCTGCAGATGCTGTACAGGCTTATGCTGCAGTCGGTCAGGTGCGTACACCGGAACAGTGTACGCCTTATCTGCTGGAGCAAGCTGCTCGCAATGGCTGCCCCATTGCCCGAGGTCTGTACAACAGCTTTGCGGAAAAGCTGGCGTGCCTTATCATGAATCTCATGTATTCCTATGTGCCCGAGGCTATTATCATTGGCGGCGGTGTGGCCAAAGCGGGAGATTTGCTTTTCACTCCTTTGCAGGAAAAGCTGCGCGAGCAATTATTCCCGGTTCACTACGCAGCACTCTGCCTGAAACCTGCCCATTTCGGCGCAGATTCCGGCTTAATAGGTGCGGGGCTGATGGCAGCAGATTATTCTGATGGACTTTTAGTGTAAATTATTTTGAACAACGCAAATCGTTCTAACATCATAAATTCGTTATGAGTACTGATTCTACTGCTAAACCAAACCTACCGCCGGTACCACCGGTAAAAACTCCTGATGATCCTTCTTGGTGGAACTTGGGTTCGATTCCGTTTTTTGTCCTCCTGATGGTAGCGGCTGCTGCTGATTTGGCTTGGCCTCGCGAACACGGGTTCGGTATCGGCGCCGGTCTGGGGTGCTTTCTTGCAATTAACGCCTTGCTGTTATTGCGAAAGGATTTCACTCGAGGTGAGTACTGGTTCCTGCAGGGACTGGCTATCCTGAACTGCTTGGTGCTGATTATGTGCGGTAATCCCATCTGCTGGTTCAGCAGTTTGGTGCTGCCCTTCATTGTCGTCATGATTCCAACGAAGGATAACATGACTCAGCCCAACTCTTCCTACCGTAACTGGTGGTCATTCTGGGTAGCAAAGCGTCCTGCGAAAAACACGAAAACAGGTCGATTCGCGGCCTTGCGAGGTATCATGCCCCTGCTCATCTGCATTCTTATCGGGTTGGTTTGCTTCGTAGCATTCCTCTGCATTTTTGCTGCCGGTAACCCTGTAGTGGAGATTGTATGGAATACCCTCGTGGAGTGGTGGAACAAACTGGTAGAGTTCTTGCATATCAGCTGGGATTTCTGGCTGCATGTTCTCTTCTGGCTTGTTGGCTTCCTTTGGTTCGGTATCTACTGCTTTTCTCGCCCTAGTTGCTACAAACAGCCACAGCCTGCTGCTACGACTAAGCAGGAGGCTCCCGCAGGCATTACGATGCTGCCCTATCTGCCGCTCTGCGTACTGCTCGGCGTGAACGCCGCATTCTTGGTGGCTACGGCTACTGATATCGCCTACCTCTGGTTTGGGAATGTTCCTGAGGGCATTTCTCAGACAGCATATCTGCACGAAGGTGCCGAATCCATCACTTGGGCCTCCGTTCTTGCTGCCGGTCTGCTGGTGCTACTCTTCCGCCGTCGTGGCGTAGCCCGCACATCTGCGTTCTCCCGAGTATTGGGCTATGTGCTGGTAATCCAGACCGCGCTTCTGGCCGTGAGCGTATACATGCGCCTGTATTACCAGATTGCCGACTTCGGATTTACCACCCGCCGCATCGAAGCTGCCGAGTGCATGCTTCTGGGACTGATTGGTCTGGTTGTTCTTGTGATATACATGTCCACCAACGGAGCATTCTGGAAGTATACCAAAATCTGTTTGGGGGTGGTAGTGCTTACCTGTATCGCCTTTACTGCATATTCCCCTGCTCGCATGGCCGGTTCCCTCAACATGATGTATGTCGGCAGCCACCCGCACTGGAAGTTCAAGCTCACAGATTTCAGTATCGGCCGATTTGATGAAAAGGAAAATCTGGCTTTCGCTGAATATGTATTCAACAACGCATCTCCCGAGGAGCATCATGGATCGAGCAAATACTACCGTTCTGTGTTGACGATGGAAGAGCTTCGGAATGCTGCTCTGGACGTAGAGCGCCGAGCCACTCAGGGGTCTTGGCTTAACTATACCATCAGTATTCAGCAGGATATTCCCGCTGCAGAGCGCATTCTCGGTCGACCCATCACGGTGAAATTTATTGATAGCAAAGACTGATAGCCTTCATCATAAAACTTTAAAACCCCGTGCCGATTTTATCAGCACGGGGTTTTATGATTGCTGTTGAAAACGCTTTACTCAGCCCAGGTCAGAACAACCTTACCGGACTTGCCGGAGTTCATCACGTTGAAGCCCTCCTCGAAGTCTGTGTAGTGCATGCGGTGAGTAATGATGGCGGACACATCGAGACCGCTGCGAAGCATGGCGTCCATCTTCTGCCATGTGGCATACATTTCGCGACCGTAGATGCCCTTCATCTTGAGACCCTTCCACACGAAGGTGTTCCAATCGATACCGGAGCCACCGGGCTGAATGCCGAGCAGAGAGATGTTGGCACCGTATGCGGAGTGGGCAATGATATCCTTCAGACAGGCGGGAGCACCACTCATTTCAAGGCACACGCCGAAGCCCTCATCGATACCGAGGTCTTCACGTGCAGCGGCGATGCTGTCGCCACCAATCACATTAACGGTGCGATCGGCACCCAGCTTCTTGGCAAGGCCGAGTTTGAAGTCGCTCACGTCGGTGATGGTTACGGTACGGGCACCTGCCTTCTTGCAAACGGCTGCGGCCATAGAACCAATCAAACCGGCACCGGTGATAAGCACGTCCTCACCCACCAAGTCCCATGAGAGAGCGGTGTGAGTAGCGTTACCCAAGGGGTCGAGAATGGAGGCAATCTCCATGGGCATGTCCTTGTGAATGCGAATGACATTGCTCTGGGGAATGCAGAGGTACTCAGCAAAACAACCGGGGCGGTTCACACCCACGCCCATCGTATTCGGGCAGAGATGGAAAGCGCCACGACGGCAGTTACGGCAGTGGCCGCAGACAATGTGGCCTTCACCGCTCACGACATCGCCGGGAGCAAAACTTGTTACAGCAGAACCCACGCGCTCAATAACACCGCAGAACTCATGGCCGACGTGCATGCCGACAGGGATGGTCTGCTGAGCCCAGGCATCCCAGTTCCAGATATGCAAATCTGTGCCGCAGATGGCTGTTTTGTAAATTTTAATGAGAACATCATTGGGGCCGACCTCAGGCATCGGCACCTCTACCAGTTCGAGACCTTTATCGGCCTTCGTCTTGACGAGCGCTTTCATGGGCGAAGAGTTTACGCCTTTAGGTCGCTCTTGACAAGCTCAATATCATATAAAATTGTCATGGATGGCTATTTTTAACCGATAACAGGCATCGAACAGCGCGAGAATCGGGAGCGTCAAACCTCATACCATGAATCTGAAAGCCCTGTTCTATTATCTATTCCAGCGAAACAAGAACCGACAGGCTGACACCACGCCTGTCCCCGGTGTTGACCTCAATCGCTATTTGGGGCGCTGGTATGAGTTAGCAAGATTCAATAATCCCTTTGAAGATGGGCTCGAAGAAGTCTATACAGAATACACTCTCCGAGCAGATGGAAAAATCAATGTGTGTAACTGCGGGATAGACTCTAAGCACCATCGCCATTCTGCCCAAGCGATTGGAACACCATCAGCGCCGGGGCAAATGCAGGTTAATTTCGTGCCACTGTTGCCGTTTATGTCGACCCCATACAATATTCTTTATACAGATGAGATGTACAGTACTGCCGTTGTCAGCAACGACAGTGGTTCGTGCCTGTGGTTCCTGAGCAGAACAGCAGCTGTAGATGATTCTACACTGGAGCAATTGAAAACAATTGCCCTAATGCGTGGTTTTAATCTCAGCGAGCTACACTATACCCAACACCGATACAGGGATTAATCCTCATCAGCAAAGCTGATGTTGACCTTCTTGCGCTTCCACGCCTTAATGAAATCCTTCTGTAACTGTTTAGCATTCTTGTGCGGCTCAATGAGGTACTCAAGAGCATCCTCGGGGGATTCCCCATCAAGCAGAGCCTGCATGTACTTCTTCAGTGCCTGTATGCCCTTTTTACCGTCCAAGTGTACGTAGAAGGTGATAATGAGGGTAGCCAGTGTGTAAGTATCCTTGCCCTGAGCCATGTAGGAATACATTTCCTGCTGACTCATTGTTAAGAACTGCTGCAATGAGAAAGGGTAATCAAGTGCTCTCTGTTTTTCTCGCTCTTGTGCACGTTTGAGAATAACTGCATAACAGCGGGAGAACTCGAGATCTTCGCCGATATAGGGCACGGAGCCGATATATTCAGCCCAGCCCTCGTTGCACCAGATGGGTAGATTGTTGTACAGGAAATTCTGGTGAGTCAGCTCATGCACAAGTGTGTGTGTTTCAATATCGTTGCTCACCACCTTGCCGGCTGCGTTAAGTCCGAGAGATTGGAACGGCACCATCACCTTGTCCTGCACTACACTTTCTGCTGTAATGGTCGTCTTACCGGGCTGGCGGCGCAGAGCAAAGGTAAATACACCGGCGGAATCGCTGGGACCACCGTTTTGTCTGTATGCCTCCACAGTGGGCCAGAGCTGAACCATGTATTTCTTGGTGCTTCTGTCCTCTTCCGTACGAGGAACCGGCAACACTTCGCCCACTGCTTTATTGGCTTCATAAGCGCACTCGAACAGTCGTCCGATAGTCGTGCGCGCATTAATGTCGAGTGCTACGGGTGTATGGAAAACATAGTTGTTTGTCTCATATACAAACACAGAGCCTTTCTTGGGCGACTCTTTCAATTCGGTATCTTCCGGCACGGGGATTCTGTCCGGCCAATCGGAAGGCGATTTCACTCTTACATTACGCACCCCCTGCTCGCGCAGTGCTTTCTTTTTCTGTTGAGCAGCCTTACCTACGTTACGTTTTTTATTTTTTGCAACCTTGGTAACCTCTTTCTGCTCCAGTTTGTATTCTGTCTGATCAGCATTCAGCACAGAAAAACTCATCATGAGCAGAAATATCAACATCCGGTAAATGGCTGTGTTCATGCCAAAAATCTGCCATAATCACCGTAAAATGACAAGTAAAAAATTGTCGGTGAAGCAAATTTTGATAAGCTCGGTGCATTTTCTGTTGGCAAAGCTTAAATAAATGTGCTAGAATGATTGCACATGAGAACCGCAGTTTGCAAACGTACCACCGGAGAGACTGATATCGCTCTCGAGCTGAATCTTGATGGCACCGGGTGTGCAGAGGTGCGCACCGGTCATGCCTTCTTTGACCACATGCTTAACCTGTTTACTCGTCACAGCCTCATGGACATTAAACTGGACGTAAAAGGTGACTTGGAGGTAGATGCTCACCACACGATTGAAGACACCGGCATTGTGCTGGGCGACTGTATTCTCAAAGCTCTCGGCGACAAGAAAGGGATTCGCCGCTATGGCTGCTCGTATATTCCCATGGATGAAACGCTCTGTCGCTGCGTTATCGACCTCTCGAACCGTCCTTACTTGGAGTTCCGCGCATTTCCCGGAGCTGCAGATGCCCCCAATATGCCTCTTTCGCTTACAGTGGAGTTCCTGAGAGCTCTCACCAATAATTTACGCTGCAACCTGCATGTGGAAGTGTTCTATGGCATGGACGGGCACCACATAGCAGAAGCTGTTTTCAAGAGTCTGGCTCACGCTCTGCGACAGGCCGTTGAAACAGATCCTCGCATAGCGAATACCATTCTCTCCACCAAAGGCTCACTCTGATTCTTCATGATTAACCTCGGCATCATCGATTACGGCGCAGGCAATCTTTCCAGTGTCTGCAACAGCTTCCGCGCTCTTGGTGTGGAAGGCCGCTTGGTTCGTACCGCCGATGACATGCAAGGACTCACTCATTTGGTACTTCCCGGCGTCGGTGCTTTCGGAGATTGTTCTTCGGCGCTGCAGCGACAGGAGTTGGTATCACCCATCCGTCATTGGATTGAGCAGGATAAACCTTTCCTCGGTATCTGTATAGGATACCAAATCCTCTTTGATAGCAGCGATGAGTCCCCCGGTGCAACCGGTCTGGGAGTTTTTCGAGGTCATGTGCAGCGTTTCCCGGAAAGTGAGCTGAAAATACCGCACATGGGCTGGAACACCGTTCACCCGCTCAATCCGGCTGACCCGGTGTGGGCAGAAATGGGGGAAGCTCCTCACTTTTACTACGTACATTCCTATTTCCCCGTTCCAACAGACGACTCATTGATTGCTGCAACAAGCACTTACGGCGTGACCTATGCGGCTGCCATACGAAAGGGTCGCCTGGTTGCTACACAGTTTCATCCGGAAAAGAGCCAAATACTCGGACTCCGCCTGCTACAGAACTTTCTCACTCTCTGACTTATTATCTCATCGTGAAAACCATCGATCGCTACATACTTAAGCAACTCATTACCGTGACTCTCCTCGGTGTGATGTCGCTTACTCTCCTCATGCTGCTGGGGCAGCTCTTCAAAGAGCTTCACACCCTATTGGTAGAAAGTGGTGCCCCGCCCTCCATTGTGTTTGATTTCATAGTTCAGGTTATTCCTTTCTCCCTGACTTTCTCCGTGCCGTGGGGATTCCTGACAGCTGTTCTTCTGGTATACGGTCGATTGGCTGCAGACAACGAGCTGACATCCATGCGTATGGCCGGCCTGAGTCTGTGGCGACTGAGTATGCCCGCCATCGGTATGGGCTTGGCTCTTTCCCTGCTCTGCTACTATATTAATATTGAAGTGGCGCCGAGGGGTAAGAATGCCATGAGTGACTTGGTCATGAAAGCCGCTATGGATAACCCCCGAAATCTGCTTACAGCAGGTGGCGGCGAGACAAAACTTGACGGCGTGCGCTTGTACGTTGAAGGCCGTGATGGTGATAAATTGAAGGGCGTGCATATTTACCCTATTGATGAGAATGGTGCCGCCAAGAACGGCATGTCCGGTTTTGCGGCCATGCATGCCAAAAGCGCTGATATCGGCACGTTTGACCTTAAGACCCGTCAGCTCAGTCTTGTGCTGCATTACGCCACAATTGAGCATAAGCAGGGAAATGCTGTCAATCTGCCTATGATTGAAGAATTGCCCTTCCAAGTTCATATTCCCATACGAACTCGCCGAAAGATGAAACCCAACCGTTTCACCAATGCCGAAATTGCAAGCGAGCTGGCACATTGGGAGATTGTGCGCGACGTTACGCTCAATGACATGAACGAATACAGCAAGGCGGCAGAGGCTGCGGATAAGGCTGACAAATCACCCTTCCCCTGCGCTGCCAACCTCTGGGATGCTGCGTACAGCGATTCCCGCTTTTATATAAGTTCCATGCGAAAGAAGGAGGAACGGGCCTTCCGAACGGAGGGCGTGCAGAGAGCGTCCTTCGCCTGCGCCTGTCTTGTATTCTCACTGATTGGTGTACCTCTTGCCATTACTGCTCGTCGTAAGGATACTTCTACAGGCTTTGCTCTGGGTATTATTGTTGCTGCAGTATATTTCGTTGCACTTGTATTCTGTGAGCTTTCACGTAAGTCCGGTGGCATCACGCCCTTCATTGTGCTGTGGATTCCCAACGTACTTTGCGCTGCCTATGCCATCTGGCAGCATGCCAAAGCCAAGTACAGAGGCTGAGTCGTACGTTTCCATTCTCAAAAACAATGGGCAACTCTTTCACGGGAGTTGCCCATTTTATTTGTGCTATCGGTGCAGTTTATGTTCACCCAATTTGATGAGAGAGAGCCGAAGGTAACAGTTGCTATTTGACTCTCATTACGCTTGAAAGAAAACAGCCCCGATCCGAGGACCGGGGCTGCATAAAGAAATAGTATCTTGTAGGATTAGGGCTTCACAACGGAAGCAAGAACCACCGTGCCGTTGAAGGGAGTAGCAACGTTGGCGGGCAGCTCTACCTGAGCAAGACGGAAGGACTCGCCGAGCTTCACTGCGGTGATGTCGCCGGTGATGCAGCAGGGGATGTCCTTAACAGCGCACTTCACGGGTACTTCGTACACAATCTGATGTACAACACCACCCATGCCCACGCCCACGGGAGTACCGGTAAGCTTCACCTCAACCTTGGTCTTAACCACAGTGTCGGGAGTTACGGCCTCGAAGTCCATGTGATTGGTGCAATCGGTCAGGAAGTTGCGCTGCACGTCCTTCACCATGGCCAAGATGGTGGTGCCATCGAGGTCGAGGTTTACAAGGAAGCTGTCGGAGTCAACGCTGTTAAGCAGAGCGCGAACGTCGGAAACCTTCACCTGAATGTTGATGTTCTCGGAAACGGCGGGACCGTATACAACGCCGGGCATGTACCCCTGAGCGCGCAGAGCATTGAGCTTGCCGGTGCCACGCACCTCGCGCTTGCTAACCTTAAGAGTAAGATCTGTCATAGTCTTAATAAAGAATTAGAAATTGATGTTTTGTTTGTCGTTCTTCCGACGTCGGTGCGCGTATATTGTCACCCGCCGGGCTGGTCTCGCCCCGGCCACTAGGTCAGAGCGGACACGCAGGATGCCACTAATGGGTTGAAAAGTCAAGAGAAATTTAATATTCCGCATGAAAAAAGTATTGATTTTGCATAAAAAACTGCTACAGTAACCGCGCAATGAGAGAAAAACTCCCATCATTATTCATTTTGCCCGTACTACTGCTCTGTTTCTTGCTGTCTTCCTGCGGGCACACATTGCAATCTGAAAGTGGTCTCTACAACGTGCAACTTGAGAGCAGCTATAAACTGCCGGTCAAGGGAGTGTGGTTCAGTGGCAAGGCAACAAAATACAATCATCGGTCGAAGGGACGTATATATGTAGCTCCTTTGGATGTCAGCGCTATTGCTCAGCAAGACCCGGAGGCTGCCGATGAAATGAAGAAAATGATGGGCTCATACGTCAACGAGTTCCTGGGGAAATGTTTTACGGAAATCCGTAATGCCAATCACACGGACTGGGATATTACCGATTCCGCTTCAGATGCTGACCTTCGAGTTGACATAGCCGTGGTTCATTTCAAACGACAGAAGCCATTCTTGCGTATCTTTACAGAAATTGCCTCAAACTGGTCACCGGTTCCCATGACATCATCGCTGGCCTCCCCATTGTCGAAAGGCGATATCTGTATCGAAATGACCATTCGTGACACAAGAACCAATGAGCTCATTATGGCGCTCAAGGATTCCAATCCCGGTAAGCCCAGGTATTTCCAATCAGATGCGTATAAAAGCTACGGCAACGGAATTGCCGGCATGAGACTTTGGGCTCTCAAGCTGGCGATTATTATCAGAGAAGCCGCTGCAGACCGTAGCCAAGGTCGCCCCATGAAACAGCGATTGGAGGAAATGAATCTCTTTGACGTTGTGAAGCACAGAACACGCATGTTAAAAGATGACGTCTTCTCATAACGAACTTGCTGAGCTCCTGCTCGGCTATATGAAAGCTCCCGGATATGAAGCGCAAGACGTTTCGGCAATCGCCCGAGGGCTCGGAATTGACTCCCGTGAGCGCCCTGCTCTGCGAGCACTCATAAAAGAGTGGGAAAGCAAAGGTAAACTGCTCCGGTTGCGACAAGCCCGCTATGTGTTACGAGCTCCGGCGGAGGAACCATTGCGAGGTCGCATACGTCAGATTAAAGCCGGCAAATACGTATTTATTCCCAACGCACAGGGGCAAGCTCTGCTGCGCCCCATGCTGTCAACCGACGAACCCGGCGAGATTGAACTGCCGGTTATGCCACACAGAGATGGTGGCGCCATGGATGGCGACAATGTGCGCGTAACCTTGCGACGCACGGCAGAAAGTGGTACTTACCACCGTCGCCATCGACATCGTCCCTCACCGGAAAATGTCCGGTTTGAGGTTCGTGTCGATGAAATCGAGGAGCGCCGTCGCGGAACATGGGTGGGTATCTATCGCCCGGGTGGCCGTTACGGTATGATGGTGGGAGATGGTCGCACCTCCCCTGAACAAGTCATGCTGACAGCACCGCCACCGCCAAACTTGCTTATCGGTATGGCTATCACGGTTCAGGTGCAGAATTATCCCCGTGGTAAAATGTCGGCGACAGGGATTGTGGAGGAAGTATTGGGCTGGCCGGATGATAATGGTGTGGATATCACCACTATCATGCACCGGTACACGCTGCGGTCAGAGTTTCCGCAAGCCGTTCTCGATGAAGCTGCGGCACTGCCGGAAACTCTTCCCGATGAGGAAATTGCACGTCGTGAAGACTGGCGCAATCGCTGTGTACTGACGATTGATCCGGCGACAGCGCGTGATTATGATGATGCTATCTCGCTGCGAGAGCTGAACAAGCATGAAGTTGAGCTAGCTGTCCATATCGCTGATGTCAGTTACTACGTAAAACCCGGCAGCGCTCTGGATGTCGAAGCTGCCTTGCGTGGTAACTCAACGTATTTGCCGGATAGGGTATTGCCCATGCTGCCGCCAAGGCTCTGTGATGACCTCTGCTCGCTGAAAGCAGATTGTGACAGACCCACGCGCTTGTGTGTGCTGCGCGTGAGTGATGATGGTAGTGTGAAACATGCCCGATTTGCCGATGCTGTTATACGTTCTCGCTCTCGATTGAGCTATGAGCAGGCACTCGCAGTTCTCGAAAATCGAGAATCAACCGGCGATGATGAGCTGGACAGCATGATTCATCTCGGTCATCGTGTGGCCGAATGCCTGCGAAAGCGACGCATACAGATGGGGGCTCTCGACCTCAATATGCCGGAGCTCCGCATTGTTCTGGATGATTTCGGCACGCCCACAGGGGTGGAATTAGAACGTCAGGATATTGCACACCAGATGATTGAGGAGTTCATGCTGGCTGCCAATGAAGCAGTAGCTGCAGCCCTGAAAGCTGCTCTCGTTCCCACCATTTACCGAGTACATGAAGAGCCGGACCCCGCCAAGTTGCATAACTTCGCCCTTACCGCTCGCAGCTACGGAATTGCAGCCGGTGCTCTCAATTCACGAGAGGAGCTCACTCGCGTCGCTGCTGCTATCAAAGAACACGACGATTACGAAATCCTGACTGTTGCTCTCCTTCGCTCCATGATGCGTGCCCGATACGCAACCAAAGCAATCGGCCACTTCGGTCTGGCCAAGGGGGATTACTGCCACTTTACCAGCCCCATTCGCCGTTACGCCGATTTAATCGTTCACAGAGGCTTCGCTAAACTCGCACAAGGCAAACATGCTCGCACGCACCTGCCCTCAGCCGGGAGACTTGCCGAGATTGCTGACCATATTTCCGAAACAGAACGCAACTCCGCAGCCGCAGAAAGAGAAGCTCACCAGACTAAACTGGCACTCTATCTGGCTGCAGAGTGCGAAAGCGATTCACCACGCCACTGGCAAGCTGTGATTACCGACACTTACCCACAAGGCCTTGCTGTCGAAATCACCGACCTGCAAATGAAAGGATTTATCTCAGGTGCCGAACTCCCCGAACGACTGGGGTCACGCTGGTATTTCGAATCGCATGCCCGCCGCTGGAGCTCTGCAGATGGCCGCAGTCTGCTGCCCGGTAGTCGCATAGACGTAGTGCCCACCAACGTCGATATCGCATCGCGCTTTGTTGATTTCGCGCCGGCACCGCAGGTGGGTTCGGACTTGCAGTAACAGATATTTATGCTAGAATAACCGAGCACATGAGCCGTTTCTTACAGATTTTCTCCCGCGCAGATCGATTCACCACCGGTATCATCATCAGCGTTATTCTGGGAATTATACTGCCCTGCGAAGGTTCGGTAGCTACAGGCTTCGACTGGCTGACGAATGCGGCCATCGTTCTGCTGTTCTATCTGTACGGGGTGAAGTTATCGCGCGAAAGTGTGATAGCCGGGCTTCTGAACTGGCGCCTGCAGCTCATGGTGTTTTTCTTCACCTTCCTCTTCTTTCCCATTATCACTCCACTGCTGCGCCCCCTGCTGGAACCACTGGTAGGAGCTGCGCTTTACATGGGGCTCATTTATGTTGCCTGTTTGCCATCGACAGTCCAGAGCAGCATAGCTTTCACAGCTGTTGCAGGCGGGAATGTTCCGGCGGCTGTTTGTTCAGCCTCCGTCTCAAGCCTGCTGGGTGTATTTCTTACCCCCCTGCTCGTTGGTATTCTGTTTACTCATAGCAGCGCCGGGAGTGCTGAAGTCGGGCTCGATACCATTCTCAAAATCTGCTATCAGATTTTGCTGCCCTTCGCACTTGGACAAATGAGCCAGAGATGGCTCCGTAAATGGGTCAACGAGCATAAATCCCTCATCAAGTGGAATGACCAAGGGACCATCTGGCTTGTTATCTATACCTCATTTTCCAATGCAACAGCCAATGGTTACTGGCAGCAGCTTTCTCTGAACCATCTTCTTGGTTTGATTGTAGTGTGCAGCATTATTCTTTGCATCACTTTTGCTGCGACGTATTACAGCAGCCGGTGGTTAGGGTTCAACCGCGAAGACCGTATTACCATCGTATTCTGCGGTTCCAAAAAGAGCCTGGCTGTAGGCGCCCCGATGATGATGGCGATTTTCGGGGAGCTCGACAATAATCTGTTGCTGCCCCTCATGGTTTTTCATCAGGTACAACTCATGGCATGTGCTCAGCTGGCACAACTGTGGCAGCGCAAAGCTAACCAACAAACATCATGACGATAGAGCGTTTCGAAATGTGGTCAGTAACTCACCTCATTACCATTGGGGTGATTGCAATAGCTACTTTCCTTCTTATTCTTTATGGGCGTCGTCAAACCCGCGAGAATCGTGTTTTTCTCGGACGTCGTTTCGGGCTATTCATATTGCTTTTCTTTATCTACGAATACACATGGCGCTTCTGTACTTTCGGATTTGAGACCTGCGTAGAACAAGAATTGCTGCCACTGCATTTCTGTGCATTCATGAGTTTGGTTTGTATCGTAGCTCTATGGTGGCAAAAGCCGTGGGCTTGTTCGCTTGTCTATTTCGGTGTACTCAGTGCCAGTATTCAGGCGATTTTCACACCGGCTTTGAAGGATGATTTCCCCAGCATAGCATTCTTCAATTTTTTCATCTCGCACACCCTGCTGCTGATGACGGCTCTGCTACAGATTGGAGTGCTTGGCTGGAGAGCCCGTCGACGTGACCCTCTGCTTGCCCTGTTGATTATGGATACCTACGTACTGCTCATTCACCCCTTTAATCTATGGATGGGCAGCAACTACGGCTTTACTACAAAAGGACCGGCAGGTAGTATACTTGCTCAACTGGGACCGGCCCCTTGGTACTACCTGTGGCTTCAGCTGCCGCTGATTGTACTCTTTTATTTCATGTACCTGTTTGCACGTAAAAAAGCATAACTTCCCCACATGGAAACCATTCCTTTCATTCGCTGGTCTACGCCTCACATCGTTGCACTCGTTCTGACCGTTGCGGTAGCCATTCTGTTGTTGTGGCTCGGCAGTCGCATGCAGGAACGCGGTCGCTACCTTTTATGCCGCATCTTGGGCGCTATTGTACTCTTTCAGTTAGTCAGCGAGTTTATATGGCGTTCTTTTGCAGATGACTATGGTCCTTGGCAGTACAATCTCCCCCTGCATTTCTGCTCATTCATGAGCGTGTTTGCCTTCATCGCTCTTTGGTGGCGGGCAAGATGGGCCTGCGCTGTCGTGTATTTCGGCGTTCTTGCCGGTAGTATACAGGGACTCATCACGCCGGCCATGGCCAATGGCTATCCCAGTCTGGCGTTCTTTGTTTTCTTTGTTGCCCACAGTCTGCTGCTGCTCGTAGCTCTGGCTATACCCGTGTTGCTGGGATGGCGTGCCCGCGGGTGGGATGACCTGCGCACACTCCTCATCATGAACGCCTACGTTCTGCTGATTCACCCCATTAACCTGTGGTTACATACAAACTACGGTTATACCATGGGACCACCGATTGCAGGCACGCTACTGGACTATCTGGGCCCGGCTCCTTGGTATTACCTTTGGGCTCAATTACCGGTTTGGGCATTATTACGCCTGCTCATGATTCCTGTTCACGATAGGAACGCAGAATAACGAGCACCTGTTGCGAACACGCTTTTTGTTTGCAAAACTCATACGAAACCTGTAGAATGGCGGGCGTGAAGCTCGTTTCCCTCAAGTACCATGTTGTCAAACTGACCGTATTTGGCAGTGTGCTGCTCTATCTTGCCATCGATTTGCTGGTATGGCACGGCCCAATCTGGAACTTTATGTATGGGGGAAAAGCTCCTGCTGTCAATCCGGAAGACCTTGTGGCGGTGGTTTATGGCGAGCCCATTACCATTGACCAGTTGAATCGTCACGAAGCTGAGCAGGATGCTCTTGCCGGGCGCTCTGCTCCCGAGCCGGCTCGAAGGGCTTCTATGCTCATGGATTTGGTGCGTGGCAAATTGCTACTCATACGCACCCGTTACAACGACACCCGCCTGTCGGATTACCATTCTGCTGCCTCCGGGGAAATCGCAGAATTGAGCAGACGAGCAAAAAGCACGGCTGATTTCGAGCTCTACCTTCAGTCACAGGGGTACGATAACCTGGCTCACTATTCCGATAGCTTGGAGGTCCGAATGGAATCTGCCGAGCTGTTGGAAAATGCTATTGCTCCCCATTGTGCTGTCAGCGATGAGGAAGTAGCACGAGTTTACGAACAACTGAAGAACGAGCTGCCTGCTCCGGCACGCAGACAAGTCAGCCATATTTTCTTGGAAACCCTACATAAGGACCCTGTCGAGGTTGAGAAGCGCGCGCAGGAGCTGCTCGCTACGTTGCAGGCCGGTGCAGATTTTGCCACACTTGCCCGTGAGCAGAGTCAGGATGCACACAGTGCTCCCCGAGGTGGTGATTTGGGAATGATTGAGGATACGACCGGTCGGCCTCTGCCGGAACTTCCCTTATTCGGAGAGAATGCCATTCCTGCAGGTACTCCTGTTGTAGCTCAGAGTAAATGGGGGTGGCACATCCTGTTGGCCGGTGAAATTACCCCTGCCGGCAATCGCTCCTTTGAGGAGTGTCGAGAGAGCATTCGTACAGCTATTATCAGTTCCCGACGAGAGCAAGCAGTCAACGCTTGGTTTAAGGGCGCTGTCAGAGAAGGATTTATAAAAAAACGCATCATAACTCATGTCAAGTAACACCATTACAGTAAAACGTGCTGCAAACGGTCTGCGTGGCACCATTACCGTACCCGGCGATAAAAGCATTTCTCACCGTGTAGCCATTCTGGGTGCTCTTTCCAGTGGCAGCATGCAGGTGCGTAACTACCTTTGCAGTGAGGACTGCATGAACACTCTCCGTGCCATGCAGCAGCTCGGTGCAGATGTTACCCCTAGCGATACCCCACAGAACTTTACTCTGACCGGCACAGGCATGCAGCCGACAGCTCCGACAAAGGACATCGATTGCGGTAACTCCGGTACCGGCATGCGACTGATGGCCGGTGTAATGGCTGCTCTTCCTTTCAATAGCTGCATGTTCGGCGACCCGTCACTCAGCAGCCGCCCCATGAAGCGAATCATCGACCCGCTGGGGCAAATGGGCGCTCACATCACCGCTTGCGGACAGAAACCCGGTTGTGCCCCGCTCCGTATTGAGGGTACGCGACTGACCCCCATTCACTATGACCTTCCCATGGCCAGTGCTCAGGTAAAGAGTGCCGTTCTGCTTGCAGGTATGCTGACCGATGGCACCACCTCCGTCCACCAGCCTGCCATTACCCGCGACCACACTGAGCGCCTCTTTAACCATTTCGGCATTCCTTGCCGTGTTTCCGAGGACGGTCTTGATATCGAAGTGGATGGCCCCGCAATTCCTCAGTCAAAGGATATTATTGTTCCGGGAGACATCTCATCTGCAGCCTTCTGGCTGGTAGCAGCTACGGTTGTTCCCAATAGCGAAATTACGCTGCGTCACGTCGGGCTCAATCCCACGCGCGATGCTATCATCACCGTTTTGCGTCGCATGGGTGCAGACATCACCATCACCAATGAAAAGCATGAGGGTGAACCCTACGGCGATATTACGGTTCGCACGGCTTCCCTCCTGACCGGTACAGTTATCCGCAAACACGAAATACCTAACCTTATCGATGAGATTCCTGTTCTTGCCGTAGCTGCAGCCTTTGCCGAGGGCTCAACCATCATCCGCAACGCTGCAGAACTGCGAGTGAAGGAGAGCGATCGTATTTCCACTACCGTCAACAACCTGCGAGCTATGGGTGGTATTGTTGAAGAGTTCGAGGATGGTATGGCTATCACAGGTGGAACGCCCCTGCACGGCGCTGTCATGGATAGCTATCACGACCACCGAATTGCCATGGGCTTCCTGATGGCCGGACTCAACGCAGACGGCGAAACTACCCTGCAGAATTGCGCCAATATCAACACCTCCTATCCCGGCTTTGAGCAGCATCTGCACACCCTGACGGGAGCCTGATTTTCTCACCTACATGGCCAGAATTACAGAGGAATGTGTGGCGCGCATTAAGGACTCTGCCGATGTGGTAGAGATAGTGGGGCGTTATGTACAGCTCAGACGCGCAGGAAATGCGTGGAAAGCCTGCTGCCCCTTCCACAATGAGAAAACCCCCTCATTCAGCGTCAATCCGGCCAGGCAGACATTCAAGTGTTTCGGGTGTGGTGTTGGCGGCGATGCCGTCAAGTTCATCATGATGTTCGAAAACCTCGATTACCCCACAGCGCTGCGCCGTGTGGCGGATATGAATGGCATACCTGTTATCGAGGAAGAAGAAAATCCCGAAGCAGCCCGCCGCCGATGGCTGCGTAGTCGGGTGGTTGAAGCCAACACGCTGGCCGCCGACTACTACCACCGCCAGCTCTGTCGAAGTCGGGAGGCTGACCACGTGCGAGCTTATCTGAAAGAGCGCGAGTTCAATATCGAGATTGCCAAAGCATGGCAACTCGGCTGGGCTCCACCCGATTTTCACCCCTTGCAACAGTTGGCAGCGGCTGCCAATATGGATCAGCGCCTGCTACTGGAGTCCAACTTGCTCGGCAACGGTTCCCGCGGTAGTTACCCCGTATTCCGTGACCGTCTGATGTTCCCTATCCACAATGTGCGTGGTGAAGTTGTGGGCTTTTCCGGTCGCATCATGGCGGAAGGACAAGACCCGCGTAAATATGTCAATACTGCAGAAACTGTAGCCTTCCGCAAAGGTGAATTGCTGTTCGGATTATATAAAGCAACCGGAGCCATTGCAAAAGCCGGCATGACGGTTGTCGTCTGTGAAGGTCAGCTTGATGTAATCGCCTGCCATGAGAAGGCCGATATTCGCAATGCCGTTGCCGGTCTGGGCACAGCTTTCACCGATGAACACGCGAGCATGCTGCGTAAGTACGCCAAGCGAGCGGTACTCTGCTACGATGGAGATAACGCCGGCATCAAAGCCAGTGAGAAAACATTCCGCAAATTAGCCGCCGCCGGTCTGGATGTGTACATGACCTCACTGCCTCCCGGCGAAGACCCCGACTCGCTCATCAAAGCCCGTGGTGCAGAAGCTCTGCAGCAAGCCATAGCAGATGCCCGCCCCTATCTGGAGGTGCGAGCCGGTATTGAAATGCAGGCAGTTAAGGGAGATGCCAATGCCCGCGCAGCACTCATTCCGCGTATGGCTGATTTGGCGGCTGAAATCACTGACCCCATCCGTCGTGGTGTGGCTGTGACCGATTTATCGAGCCGACTCAACACCGGATTGGAGGATTTGCGACAAACGGTGGATGAAATCATACGTTCTCGAAAAGATGCTCCTCGTGAGCCCCGCGCTGAGGAGCCGGAGTTCCCGGAAGATGAGTTCGCGCCGATAGAAGGACAACAAGTCATAGCCCGAGTGAGCAATGTGCGTCCCATCCGCCTGCACCCCACAATGCGCGACCTCATTTCGCTGGCTGCCGGAAACGCAGAAGTACAGCGAGCTTTGGTTGAGCGAATTGAGGAGTTGCAGGATCCCATTTCTCTGTTGGCCGGCGGCCCGGTATTGCAACGATTGCTCGAAAAATTGCCGACTCCCGGAAATGCTGAAGCTTGGGAGACTTTTATCGATACACTCCCCCCTGAACAGGCTGCTGCTCTTCGCAAGATTAGCAATGCAGAGCAGGAACTAACCAATGCTTATGCGACGGTGGAACAAGCCTGTTCTCATGCTGCCAGAGAGGCCGTCATTGCCCGAATTGATATTATTAAAGCTCGTATCAATAGCGGTACGCTCAGCGGAGATGAGGTTGCCAGACTCAGTACCGAGGCCATCGAGCTTCACCGTATGCTCAACGCACACTGATTGTTAGCGGGATTTTCTGCATTCATAACGTGCTTTTTGCTTGCGGATATCGAGCAGACCGCGTATAATACCGCCAATGGATGCACAACTGGACAAAATATGTCAAGAAGCTCAGCAATATGGTAAAAAACTCGCTGAGCTGGTAAAAGCCTCCCCCGAGCTGCGTCAGCTCACGACCCGTAGTGAGCGTGAAATTCAGCGCAGTCTGGCCAGGTTCCGCTCCAATCTGCTGCTCATGGCAACTATCGGTTCCGTAAAGAGCGGCAAGTCTACTCTTACCAACTGTCTTGCACACCGTAATCTTTGCGCTACAAAACTCGGCATCGAAACTACGCGTTTGCCCATGGTTATCCTTGCCAGCGATGACGGCACTGAGCGCATGGAGCTGTTCTCCCCTCTGGCTGCCGGTTCTCTCGGCGATCAGGAGCTCTTTGAGCTTGTGATTGACTATCTGCGCAAGGTCGCCCCCGAGGACTTCGATGAAAAAGTCTCCATCGAGCGTCGTAATATCAATCAGGCCAATCTCGACGCATGGGCTCAGGGACACACCAGTGCCGGTTGCGCCGCTATTTTCCTGGTAGAGCCCGAGGCTCGCCTTCTTCAGGCCGGTATCGGTATTGTCGATATGCCCGGCATGGATGGTCTTACCTCCAACTGGCACGATGAAAAACTGCACGAGTGGATGAACGAGAACGCCGACTACTTCCTGCTTGTGCAAAGTTCATTTGCTGCCCTCACACCCGATACGCGTGATTACCTGCGCACGGCCATGGAACGCTCCCAGCGCCCCATTCGTGTTGTTCAGAACCGCATTGAAGCTCAGCACTGGCTTACCCCCGAGGAACAGCAGCAACAGCAGGAGAAGCAGCAGTACAACACGCAACGTCAGCTCAGCGACTTCATTCGCAAGGTTATTCCCGGTAGCTGGGTCAATGCAGGTCTTGCTTGGTGGCAGCAGGAGCGCAAGTTCCGCCCCCTCGCTCCGAATGAAGAGAACAATGAATCCATGAAGCGGGATTCTCATCTTACCCCGCTGGAGGATGAGATTTTGGCAGACTTGCGTAACCCCGAGGCTACTCTGCGTCGCAACTCGTCTGACTATCTTCTCAAAATTCTCGAAGGCATTGACACAAGACTCAAGGATTTCATTCAGAAGAGCCAGAGTCACATTTCTCACATCCATTCCATACAGGCTGCCATCCGTAAGTTGATGGACTCTGCCCGCCTGCGCGAAGCCGTTGAGAGCAATAACCTACACGAAGGCAGAATCCGCTGTGGATATCTGGCAGATCAGGCAAAACAAACTCTCTACACCCGTCTGGATGCCATTCTCGACCTCTCCGTGGATGGCTATTTCCATGAGGATTGGATGGGTAATGACTTGCCTGCTCAGGAACTTAATCTTACCCGTCTGAAGGTTGAAAACGATTTGGGCGACTTGCTCGCTGAGCAGGAAACCCACATTCTGGCACCTGCTAAAATCTGCGAACTCACTGAATTGGAAGAAGAAAAACTTCAGGCCTGTGCCGACACACTTCAAAGACGTACGGTTGATGAAATTCGAAAGGATTACATCAAAGCTGTTCTCAATGCATGGAAGGATGTGCCGCTGGATTGCACCCCTGTATCTCTCGGTGAGCTGAAAGAGACTACATTCATGGGCATGATTAATCGTCGATGCAGCTACAATGAGACAGTGCCGCAGTGGCGTCGCGCCGGGCGCGAGGTAATAGCCACACGCATGGAAACATGGAAACGCAAGGTGGGCGAAGCTCTCGATATGTTCATCTCTGCAAGAGTTAATGCTCTGGAAAGCTGCCTTGCCGCAGAACTTGCTGCCTATGAGCAGTCCGAACAGACCGGTCGCTCCATTGCAACAGCCGAGCAGGATATCGAACTTTGCCACAGTGCCCGCAAGATGCTTGCCCCGACACTTCTGGAGGCCCGTCGTCTGAAAGCCATACAATAATAGCAAACCATTTCATATAAACCAACCACAAAACCATGGAAGCATACAGCATGAAGAACCCGTTCCCCGCCACTGTGGTGGGGGTTCGCTCCGTTACCAAACCCGGCAGTGCCAAAGAGACCATTCATGTGGATTACTCTCTGGAAGGCTCCGGCATGAACTACGTCACCGGTGATGCTCTGGGCGTAATTCCTTGCAATGACTCAGCACTTGTCGACGCTCTGATTGAAGCTGTCGGTCTAGATGCCACAGCAGAGGTGACAACACCTACCGGCGCAACCACCCTGAAGGAGGCTCTCACTACTTCCTACGACATCACCAATCTTAAGAAAGCTGTTCTCACCAAGTGGAACGCCGTGGCTAACAGCGCCAAGCTGGCTGCTATTCTTGAGGATAAAGATGCTCTGAAGGATTTCTGCTGGGGGCGCGACCTTCTCGATGTTGCAACCGACCCCGAAATGAAGGCTGATTTTGCCGATGCCGCTGCTTTTGTAGGCATTCTGGGTAAGATGGCTCCCCGTCTCTACTCTATTGCCAGCAGCCCCGATGCCGTACCCGGTCAGGTATCTCTTTGCGTAGGCGCTGTGCGTTATACCACCGGCGACCGCAAGCGTGGTGGCGTATGCTCCACCTATATGGCAGACCGTATTACCGCCGGCGATAAGGTGCGCGTATTCGTGCACAGCAACAAGAACTTCCGTCTGCCCGAGGATGGCAATACCCCCATCATCATGGTAGGCCCCGGTACCGGTATTGCCCCCTTCCGTGCATTCTGGCAGCAGCGTGTAGCAGATGGCGCCACCGGCCCCATGTGGCTGTTCTTCGGCAATCCCTACAAAGCAACCGATAGCTGCTACGAGGATGAACTGGCCCCGCTTATCGAGAGTGGTAAGCTCAAGTACTCCGTTGCATGGAGCCGTGATCAGGCACACAAGATTTATGTGCAGAACCTCATGGAACAGGCAGCCGATGAAATCTGGCAGTGGCTCGAAAACGGCGCAGCTGTTTACATGTGCGGCGATGCAAATCGCATGGCCAAGGATGTAGAAAAGACGCTGCTCAACATTATCGCCACCAAGAGTGCTCGCAGCGAGGAAGAGGCCGCCGCCTATCTCGCCGATATGAAGAAGGCCAAGCGCTACCAGAAGGACGTTTATTAAGCCGCTTTTAGGTAACTTTACCACAAAAAAGAACCCGCAGTCAATTCGCTGCGGGTTCTTCTTTTTATTGAGAATCTGTCAGATATTCAGTTCCATCCCATCGTAAGCCGGCTCCATGAAATCCGGCAGCATGCGGCAAGTGGAATCATAATCAACAGCGTGACCGCAATGGGTCAGCAATCCGCGCTTAGGGGCAAGACGGAGCATCAGCTCCACATTATCTGCCACATTCAGGTGGGTGTGATGCTCCTTCGTTGTAAGACCATCCATCGCAAGAACATCGAGACCATGTAAAAGCGGACTTGATTCATCAGGTAGCACCTTAATATCGGGCACATAGCCGAACGATTTTCCATTACAGCGGAATACGTAACCATAAGTTTCCACCGTGGCGTGCTCTACCCGTACAGGTGTTACTTCAATGTCACCTATCACAAAGGGGTTGCCTTCATGGTCGTGAGCTGCCGGGCGAATATACCCCTTGTAAGTGTTCTGTTCAGAAAAAGCCCAAGCAAACATACGCTTCAGGTGAGCTAAGCAGCTCGTGCCGGCATAGAGTGGCAACCTGTCATCTCTTCTCCAGCAAAAGGCTCGCATGTCATCAAAACCGGTCGTATGGTCGAGGTGCTCATGCGTGTAAATGACGGCATCAATAGCCGTGAGATTGTGGCGCAGGGCCTGCTGTCGCAAATCGGGGCAGGAATCGACCAGAATAGTGGTGCTCTCGGAACAAACAAGAACAGAAGCCCGCAGACGCTTGTTTCGAGGGTTATCGGAGCGACACACATCACAGTGACAGCCGATAACAGGCACACCGGTAGAAGTTCCGCTGCCAAGAAAAAGTACTTTCATCTTCAGATTTTTATTTTATTCGCTGCGACATTATGCCATAATATGCCCGCAACGCAAAGCAAAATATGCTCTCACTGTTAAAGATACGCAATCTGGCACTTGTCGACGAACTGGTCTGGGAACCCGAATCCGGCTTTCTTGCCATAACCGGCGAAACCGGCGCCGGCAAGTCGGTGATTATGGGTGGCATTTCCTTGGTTATGGGCGAACGTGCAGACAAAGGTCGCATTCGCAGTGGCGAAACTCAGTGCAGCATAGAGGCCGTTTTTCACCTCAGTCGTCCGCAGTATGTCAATGCGCTTCTCGAGGAGTCCGGTGTGCCGCCCTGCGAAGATGGTATGCTGGTGATTCGACGCGTTATTACTGCTACAGGCAACAAGCAGTTTATCAACAGCACCCCGGCTACACTCAACCTGCTGCGCAAAGTCGGTGCAGGGTTGGTCGACATGCACCACCCGGAGGCTCATCGATCACTCACCTCGCAAGAGCGACAGCTGGAATTGCTCGATGCATTCGCCGAAAACGATACAGCACTTCAGGCTTATGAACAGGCCTACAGAGAATGGCTACGCGCCAAAACGGAATACCGTGAACTCATGGAGAGTGAAATGGCCAACGAGCGAGAACTGGATTTCCTGCGACATCAGGTTCAGGAAATCGAGAACGCTGCCTTTACTGCCGATGAAGCCAGTGAGCTCGAAGCTAACTGGCAGAGAGCCCGCAATGCAGGTCGACTGCGCGATACCGCGCTGCCTATGGCCAATATGATTGATGGGGCTGATGACTCCATCCTCTCGAGGCTACGCCAGTTGGTTCGCAGTGCTCGTGAGTTGGAAAGACTGGATGCCGGTTGCGCCGAATGGCTGGCTCCGCTCCCCTCTATCGTCGAGGAGCTGGAAGATGTGGCCGCTAACCTGCAGGACTACGCCGACACACTCTGTGGCGATCCGGCAGAATTAGCTCGCTTGGAAGAGAGAATCAGCACCCTAGACACGCTCAAACGTAAATACGGTGCTGACTTTGAGAGCATCATGCAGCATCTCAATGAATGCCGTCAACGTCTGGATGCCATAGACAATCGCGAAGAAATGCTGCGCATACTGGCAGACAGAGAACGAGAGCGCTTTGCTGAGCTGAAAATCGCAGCTGCAGCTCTCAGCAATACTCGTAAAAAAGCAGCACCCAAGCTTGCGGAGTTGTTCCTGCACCACGCCCGGCAGCTGGGGTTCCGACAGTCGCTTTTCGAAGTCAGCCTACAGGCTCTGCCAGAACCGGGGCCGCATGGCGCAGAGGAGACCGATTTCCTGTTCGGCCCGAATCCCGGTGAGCCTCTCAAAGCCCTTCGTCTCATTGCCTCCAGCGGTGAGCTGGCACGAGTCATGCTGGCTCTTAAAAGCGCCCTTGCCAGCAGGGATGATACCCCCCTGCTCGTCTTTGACGAAATCGATGCCAATGTGGGTGGCGAAATAGCCCGAGCCGTTGGCATGAAAATGCGGGAGCTTGGAGCTAACCATCAAGTTATTTCAATTACTCATTTTCCTCAGGTCGCAGCGTTGGCCAATCATCACTACCTCATATCAAAGCATCAAAGCGGAGATCGAACCGTCTCTCGCCTGAATAAAGTGAACGGCGAAGAACGTATTCAGGAACTCATGCGTATGCTTGGTACAGGGGGAGATGCAGCCTATGCACATGCCTGTAATCTGCTCAGCTGCGAAAATTAACTGCTATTTACGCCATGTTACACATTTGATGTTTGCATTCTCAACAGAAATGTGATAACATGCAGCCATCATCAGAAAACTTTTCTTCAGTAGCTCAAAACATCATGAAACGTCCTACATTTCTACTTGCCATTCTGGCCTGTGGTGCTTCTCTCCTGAATGCCGCAGATGTGTTTGATATCACGCTCTCTAACGCTAAACGTTATACTCAGTGCAGAATCGTATATGAGGCCGGTGGTAACACCAAGTTTACCGGTTATGATCGTGCCGGTAAAGCGGTCACTCTGGAGGTAAAGACATCAAGCATTCTCGACAAACGCGAGGCTGCACCCAAGCCTGTAAAGAAAGCAACACCCGCAGAGCCCGAAATTACGGATACACCCGCTGAAACATCGACTCCTACTGAAGGCGAAACTGCTACACCCGCAGAAGGTACAGAAGCTCCTGCTGCTGAAGGCGAGCAGCCTGCTGAACCGGCCCCTGCCCCTCAGCCCCCTGTTACTGAAGATGAAGAAGCAGCCAAGGTCAAGAACATATCTCTGCGCTTGCGTGAGCAGTTGGCTCAGGTAGATGCTGAGCTTGCCTCCCTTTCTGCTCCTTCTCGCTCCCTCAAGAGCCTCTGCGAAAACCGCAAGCGTACACTTACCGCTAAATTGTCAGAGATAGACCGTGTAGCAATTCAGGTTGCTGAGCTACAGACTCAGTACAATGATGTGACCAGTGGCGCCTATGAGTTCACTATCATCAATTCCAATGACCGTGATAAGTACACCCGCGATGCTCAGGCTGCCTATCAGGCTATGCTCATTGACGTGAAGGAGTACAAGAACGCCCGCAAGGTAGGTGGTCTTGATAAGTTTGATATCCTGCGTGACCGCTATCAGGGCATCCCTGAGTACAAGGAGGCATACAAGTGGTATATGACGACGTTGAAAGACCTCTCCAAGCGCTGGAACAACCTGCTTAAGCGCGAGGAAACAAAGCGAGCCAAGCTGAATGCACCCAAGAAGGCCGATATGCAGAAGCGCGATCAGGAGGCCTACGATAAACTCGAGGAACAATTCAAAAAGAATAACGAGCAGATTGCTCAGGTATGGTACAACCCTGATAATCGCAACCTCGTGATGCTGAAAGCAGCTACCACTAAAGTGAAGGATGCTCTGCGTCGTAACGAAAACGGTTTGAAAGATCCCGCTATCGGCACTGTTCCTACCCTCATCGCTTCGTACTGGGATGCCAACGACCGAGCTCGCCAGTTCATGATTAACGGTGATTATGAGGGTGCAGAGAAGATTCTGGAGGATGATGCAGCCTACCAGACCATCCTGCGTCTGAACCGTAACCTGTTGCCGGACGATTACAAGACCCCCATGCGCTCTCAGCGCCAGGCGCTTACTCAGGAAATTAAGAAGCGTGCCCGTGACCGCGTGAAGCTCGAGCGAGAACTGCAGCGTACCATCTCCCGACTCGAGAGTGCAACTGCAGCTGCAGAGGCTCAGATTAACGCCATGCTCGAACAGATTGCTCGCGAAAAGGAGGTAGATACTCAGGCATCAAGCATTGAAATTGAAGAGAAAAAGCCTGAACCGCCCCCTGCTCCCGCAGCCGAGGCAGATAAAGACAAAGCCAAGAGCTGAGGATAACAGATTAACCTACTGTCACGACCGGGTCGGCTTTCCGCCCGGCCGTGCTGTATAGAAATAGATATGAATTTTCCTGTAGCGATTACAGTTTCTCCCCTGCTGTTTGCTGTAGCTCACGCAGCTATTCCGGCTGGTATAGACCAAGCCTTTTCAGACTTCACTGCTCTTCCGAACGAGTTGTTACCCGTACTGGAGGGGGTTACCGATCGAGAAAGTGCTGACGAAGCGACTGAAAAACTCAATAACCTCCTGCCGAAGGTATACGATGCCCGTACGGCCATGCAGCGTATCACGGCACTCCCGGCATCCGTGAAAACCGAAGTCATTAAGAAATACGGCAAAGATATGCAGTCAAACTGGGGCAAAGTGTATGAACAGATTTTCCGCCTGCAGCAGGCTCGCTGTTACAATTCTCTTTCATTCTTCAAACAATTTCACGCTTTATGTATGATGCTCGACAAATAAGCTCCTTGTTTCTTCTTGCAGCAATGGCGTCGGCCTCTGCTCAGGATTTACAGCCGACACAGCCCATAGAGCAACAGCCGGTCAAACAAGAGATTCAGTCCACGCAAGCACAACCTGAGTTGTCAGTAGGAGAGTCGCGCATTCGCGCCGGTATTGTGCTCCTGGGGGCGCTACATGACACCATGGCACGCGTGCTCGACAAAGACAGTGCCGAAGCCGCCGTGCCGGTTATTATGCGTCTGTCCCGAGAATTGCCTACTTGGGGGCAAGGCTTCGCTGCTCTTCCTCCGCTCGACGAGGAGACGCAAAGCACCTTGGAGAAGCGTTATCTCCCCATCATCAATCAACTCAACGAACGCATACAGATTCAGGCAGACCGTATTGCCGCAGCAGAGTTTTACGGTTCAGCAAACCTCCCTGCAGCTTTAATCAAACTCGTTAATTCTGTACAGTGATATGGTAAAGAAATTCAACGAACATACAGCAAGAGCCAACAAGCATACATCCCGCCCGGAAAATAAACAAAACCAGCGATTCGAAAAAGCCCCCACTCGCAATGTGGTCAAAGCTCTGGATGAAGGCGCTCTGCTCGATATCCTGGAGGCTCAGCCTCAGGGGCTTTATCTCGTGCTTGATTGTGTGCAGGATCCTCACAATCTGGGCGCAATTCTTCGCACGGCTGATGGCGCAGGCGTAGCGGCAGTCATTACCCCGAAAGATAAATCAGTTGGCATTACTGAGACCGTCCTGAGAGTTTCTGTAGGTGCTGCTGAGAAAGTGCCCTTTGTTCAGGTTACCAATCTGGCAAGAACTATGAAAACCATGAAGGATGCCGGTATCTGGTTTGTCGGCACATCTGACCATGGTGACCGTGATTTGTACGATATGGACATGAAGGGCGGTATAGCACTTGTCATGGGGGCTGAAGGTGATGGTATGCGCCGCCTGACGGAGGAAAATTGCGACTTCCTCATTCGCATTCCCATGTATGGCAGCGTTCCCTGCCTGAACGTATCTGTTGCTACCGGCGTGTGCCTGTACGAAGCTGTGCGCCAGCGCAATATCCAGAAATAACAGCGAATGCAGACTATCACGAGCATTGAGCCCCCTCCGGGCATGTTGGTGCGGTTTATTTCCGACCTGCACTACGGTCACGAGCGGTGCGAAGCTCCCGCTCCCGCACGCTTGGCTGAAATGCTGTTGAGTGATAATGTCGGTATGTTGGTTGTTGTCGGCGATTTGGCAGAAACGCGCCGATGCGACTGGCAGGAGCGTGGCATGAAACTGCGTGAGGAACTGCGCAACGAGTGCCGGAATCGAGGCGTGAAATTGGTTGAAATATCCGGTAATCACGACCCGGATGTCGAGCCCCTGCTCATTAACTTCTGGGGTGGCAAAGTTGTTGCCATGCATGGTCATTCCCTTTATCGCGAAGTAGCTCCGTGGAGCTGGGAATACCTGCGCAACAAACAAAAATGTAAAGCGCTCATAGCCAGCTACCGCGACAGAGAGCACAATTTAGCAGACAGGCTCGAGCTGGCAAGAGAAATGTGCCAGCTCACCACCCCGATATTGCGCCGCGAGGGAATTCGCAATAAGTATTTGCGCGGCTTTATGCACTGTTTTTGGCCCCCGCAGCGGCCATTCAACATCGTATGGAGCTGGTTAACCTGTTCACGCCGGGCCGAACGCTTTGCTCAACGCTACTTTCCTCAGGCCGAGGTGCTAATTCTGGGGCACTTTCACCGATTCGGCAACTGGAAACTCGGGAACCGCCACATTCTCAATACCGGAGCTTGGTTCAAGCATGCTACTCCGTATTACGTAGACATGCGGGACGGACAGGTTCTTGCATACAAGAAAATATCAGCAGAGGTAGATGGTAACTGACCCTGCCTGAATTCTCGGTTTAACTCTGTCGCGTACATGGAATTTGCTTGCATGCGCGTGCGCGCCGTGGTAGAATGCGGGCTAGCATGAAAGTTATCACCATTTACGGCAGCAAGAGCGACCTTCCTTTCATGGAACCGGCTCGCACCTATTTCGCAGAGAACAATGTCGAGCACGAGGAGGTTATCTATTCCGCACATCGTGACTTGCCCGCTCTGATTGAATATCTGAAGGGGCTTGAGGAAAGTGGTACAAAGGCTGTACTGCTTTGTGTAGCCGGTCTTTCGGCTGCTCTGCCGGGCGTTGTAGTCATGAATACCGAGCTGCCCGTCATCGGTGTACCGGTTCCCTGCGGTCCGTTGAATGGCGTAGATGCCCTTCTGGCCATTTCTCAGTTGCCCGGTGGCGTACCGGCCACCACTGTGGGTCTGCACAAGAAGACCCCCATCAATGCAGCCATGGCCGCACACCGCATCATCAATCTTGCCAAATAACACGAGCTCACCATGCCCACGATCAGCGAAAAGGAAATAGAAAAGGCTCTGGATGCCTGGGCTGACCACCTGTTGCAGGCGCATGCCGCAACCGGCTGCGACAATCTCGCAATCGTGGGCATCGTGAGCCATGGCGATGTGCTGGCTCGCCGACTTGTGCAGAAACTCACTGCAGCAGGTTGCCCCGCACAGTACGGAGCCATTGATATCACACTGTATCGCGACGACTTGGATTTGAGGGGGAACCGCCCCGCTCTTCGCAGCTCACACCTCCCCTTTTCGACAGATGATCTGACGCTGATTCTGGTGGATGACGTGCTGAGTACAGGTCGAACAGCCCGCGCTGCCCTCGAGGTTCTGTGGGAATACGGTCGTCCGGCTCGCGTCGAGATGCACTGTCTGGCAGACCGTGGCGGTCGCCAACTACCCATCCAGCCCGATTATGTCGCCTTTGATTTATCTACCGTCTCTGAAGGCAAGGTGGTAGTTCACCTGCAGGAAATTGATGGGAAAGAGGATATAAGCTACTGATTTGATTTCATCCGATAACGCAATGAACCCGCGCAAAGATTTAATTACTATCGATGCCCTGTCCGACGAGGATATCCGTACCATATTGGATAGCACCTCGGCCATGAAGGACATCTTTACGAAAAGTGTGAAAAAAGTACCGGCTCTCAAGGGAAAGTCGGTACTCACTCTATTCTACGAACCGAGTACCCGCACCCGCTCATCCTTTGAGGTTGCCGCACATCGCCTCTCGGCAGATGTTACAACCTTCACTGTTTCAACCTCATCGGTTGTCAAGGGTGAGAGCGTGCACGACACCATCGATACGCTTATGAGCATGAAGATGGACTACATTATCGTGCGACACAAGAACAGCGGTATTCCTGCCGTCATTGCTCGCCATTGCAAGGCCTCGGTCATCAATGCCGGTGACGGTTCACACGCTCACCCCAGTCAGGCTTTCTTGGATGCCTTTACCATCAAGGAAAAATACGGCGAAGTTGCCGGCAAGCGTGTGGTTATTATCGGTGATATCCTCCACAGCCGCGTGGCCCGTTCCACCAGCACAATTCTGCGCAGACTCGGTGCAGAAGTCGCTTACATGGGACCCGGTCCGTTGGTGCCCATGCAGCAGCACACAGGAATCCCCCGCTTTACCAATTGGGATCAGATTTTTGAATGGAAGCCCGATGTTATTTACCTACTGCGCGTTCAGAATGAACGCATAGACACTCCATTCTTCCCTGCATCCGATTATCACAGTGCTTTCGGCGTTACGGAAGAACGCCTGCGCCGAATCGATGACCTCAACCTCAGCATCATGCATCCCGGTCCGGTTAACCGTGGCGTAGAAATATGCGATGCCGCAATGGACTATCGCAACACCTTGATTAACAATCAGGTCGAAAACGGCATCGCTGCCCGCATGAGCATACTCTACCACCTTACCCCCCAGACTCAGAGCAATGACTAATACCTACATAACCAATGCAACCTGGGCCCTGACAGGCGAGAAAATCGACCTTCGCATGGGGCATGGGGATGAGCCGGTCACCCAATACATGAGCGACATTCCCCTGCCCGGGGTCAACGGCATTACCCCTGCCGGTGAGATGCAGATACCGGCAGGCGCCCGCACCATCAATGCTGAGGGTAAAATTCTGCTGCCCGCTCTGTTCGATTTACATACCACGATCAATCTGGAGGGGCACAGCAAGCGCGAGAGCATTTACCGAGCCGGTCAGGCTGCCAACCATGGCGGTGTGTGGGGCATGCTCGTTATGCCCTCCAAGGGCTTCATATTCGACAACGCAGCCACGCTCGACAGCTTTGATGATGCAGTGAGCCAGCGTTCTTTTGCAACCATGGTACCCGCCGGGTGTATAACAGAAGACATGGCCGGAGCACAGCAGGCTCCCTACAATACTCTGGCAGCGCGAGGCGTGACCATTCTGAGTGACGGTGGCAAGATGCCTGACAGCCTGCTCATGTTGCACCGTGCCATGAAGTATGCCGCAGAAATGGATTTGACTTTCGCCATACGTGGCGATGTGCCCAGCCTGACCAAGAACACCTACATGCACCCCGGCACAACCTCATACAATCTCGGGTTGCATGGCACTCCTGCCTGCGCCGAGGAAATCGGCATCGAAACCCTTATTCGTCTGGCAAAGGATGCCGGAGCTCGTCTCCATATCCAAACCGTCAGCACTGCAGAAGGCGCCGACATTATCCGTCGAGCCAAAGCCTCCGGCATGAAGGGGCTGACAGCAGAGGTCGCTCTGCACCACCTGCTTTACACGCATGAAGATGTCGGCGACTACGATACCACCTTCAAAACACTCCCCCCGCTGCGTGAAAAGCAAGATTGCGACGCATTGCTTGCAGCTGTGAAGGATGGCACAATTGACTGCATTGTAACCGATCATACGCCGTGCCTACCCTTTGCCAAGAAACAGGATTTCGTCAGCGCTCCTCACGGCATGGTGGCTCTGGATACCTTCCTGCCTGCCATCTATACGTACCTGATTAAGCCGGGCAAACTGAGTTGGACAGAGGTTATCAAGGCCTGCTGCACAGCTCCGGTTGCAATCGTCAATCCCTACGATCGCGAGGAAGACACCCCCGTTGCCGCGCCTCTTCTTCTTTTTGCTCCTGATGAAGAGCAACTCGTAACCCCCGAAACCCTGAGCTGTGGCACGACAAACAGCCCGTTGCTCGGCTCAGTGGTGCAAGGTACAGTCACGCTCCCCATCAACTAATATTTACACCCGACATCTTCTCTCTCATTATGGTAATCTACATCATCAGTGACGGCAAAAAAGGCCACCTCTCTCAAACCCGAGGCCTTGCCGAAGCCCTTTTGGAGCGTGCTGTGAAAAGCTGTCCGGAAGTTCAGCATTCATGCCACGAAGTATCTATTCAAGGTAAGAACTGGTTCAGCAAGCTTTTCTACAAAGGGAAAGATTTGAACCTCCCTCGTCCGAATCTTATTCTGTGTGCCGGTCACAGCACTCATTTGGCTGCACTCAGTCTGGCTCGTCACACCAAAGCCCTCTGCATGGTGTGCATGAAACCCAGTCTTCCCTCGCGCATGTTCAATCTCTGCATCATGCCGAGACATGATGTGCCTGAGGGTGGAGTTCCCTCATCACGCACGTTCCTTACCAATGGCGCTATCAATTGCATCAAGCCGCAGCCCGATACCCCCAAGAAACACACCTTGGTTCTCATCGGTGGTCCCAGCAAGGAATTCAAGTGGGAAGCTGAGCACGTTCTCAACCAGCTGACGACTATCGCAAGAAAAACAAGTTACCCCATTGTTCTGACAACATCCCGACGCACCCCCGTTGATTTTGTGCAGGACGTTGCAGCGGCATGCCCCAATATCAAGGTTGAACCGGTTGAACAGACCGGCCCCACTTGGGTGGCTGATAACCTTGCAACAGCACATGAGGTATGGGTCACTCAGGACAGCGTATCCATGGTATACGAGGCACTTTCCAGCGGGGCACCTGTCGGTATCATCGAAATGCTCCGCAAGGGCGATCCTCACAAAAACAAGCCCTCACGTGTTGTTCGAGGTCTTAACATGCTCATAGCCGACGGTGGCACCACCACCTTTACCGAGTGGGCAAAGACCAACGAAATAGCCAGACCCAAAACCCTTCTCAACGAAGCCGGACGCGCTGCCGATTACATACTCACCACATTCCCTCAACTCTTGTCATGAAAGTCATGCATCTCCTGCCATCCCTGTCTTCCGGAGGAGTCGAGCAAGTAGTGCTCGAGCTTTGTCAGGGCTTATGTGAGCAGGGGGTGGATTGTGTGGTCGTGTCTGCCGGTGGTCCAATGGTACCGGCAATCGAGGCCACAGGTGCGCGTCACATTACCCGCCCCATCGGTAAGAAGAGCCTGAAAACATTTATTCAGGTCGGCAAAATGGCCAAACTCCTCAAGGATGAGCAACCTGACATCCTGCATTTACATTCACGCGTACCTGCATGGGTGGGTTATCTTGCCTGTAAGAGATTGAAGCCGGAAAAACGCCCTCACATTATAACCAGTTTTCACGGTTTCCACTCTGTCAATTTCTATTCGGCAATTATGGCCAAGGGAGACCGCGTTATTGCAGTCTCAGAATGTATGAAAGAGCACATTCTGGAGAATTATCCCGACAAAGTATCGCCCGACAACATTGTCGTGATACCGAACTCGGTCGATACGTCACAGAATTACCCGGAGTACCGCCCGACTGCAGAATGGACAGCCAAGTGGCAGGAGACATACCCCGAACTTTCTGGCAAATACACCCTTTGCCTGCCGGGGCGTATCACCCGTTTGAAAGGAGCCACTCATCTGGCTCCCATTCTGTCAGAATTGAATAAGAGGGGAATACCGGCACATGCCGTTATTGTAGGTGAAACAAAAAAAGGGAAAGAAGCTATCAGAAAAGAAATTGAGGACACACTTACCCAAGCCGGTCAAAGCGCCAACGTGACGTGGACTGGACATCGTAGCGACCTGCGAGATGTCCTCTGCTCCTGCGATGTTACGCTGTCACTGACTCTCCAACCCGAATCCTTCGGCAAGACAACTCTCGAGGCTTTGGCTCTGGGACGCCCTGTCGCCGGTTATGAGCACGGTGGTGTGGGTGAGCAGCTCAATGTTTTCCTACCAGAGGGCAGAGTTCCCACGAAAGACACGCAAGCCATGGCCGAACTGCTGGCTCACTGGTATAAGCAGCGCCCTACCCCTGTTCTGCCTGTTCCGGCACCGTACAGAAGAGAGGATATGATAAACGCGCACATGGAACTCTATCGTTCTCTCTGACAAGCATAGAGCCATGAAGATTTTGCATTACAGTCCTCAGATAAGCCCCGGGCGAACTTCCGCTCAGGCTGTTGATTTGGCCTGTTCTCTGCAAAGTGAAGACTGCCACAACATTGTAGTCGCTCCTGCAAGCGAGCTTGTCAGCCGTTTACATACCTCAGGCGTGCAACATTTTTCCTGTCGCAAGCCTAATCTGTTAACGTTCCTGAGAGAGATCCGTCGCCTGAGAAAACTTATTCGCAGACAGGCACCCGATGTCGTTCAGGTCTATTCAGCAGATGCAGCTTGGGTTGTTTACATGGCTTGTAAAAATCCCACGCGCATGAAAAAACTGCCGAAGATAGTAGGAGCCCTCACCGGTTATGCCAAAATAGGGTCATCTGCGCTCAGCTGGAGTCGCTGCCACTATTTCACAACCGGATCCAAGCACATGCGAAAGATTCTGCAGGCAGATAATTCACCGCTCAAGTGCAATCCTTGGGTTATTCCTCATGGCATCGACGAGCGACTCTGTAACCCCTCCTATCGACCGGCTGATAGCTGGATGAAAGAATGGAGGACGACCAATCCGCATTACACCGAGCGACTTTCCATCTGTGTGCCGTGCCCCGTGACTCCACTCCACGGTTTGGAGGATATCGCGCCTATTCTGATGGGGCTCTTGAAATCGGGAATACCGGCACACGTGTACATTGTCGGCGACCTTCGTAAAGCCAGAACTGCTTACTTAGAGGAACTGAAAACGCTTTTTGCCAATGCAGATCTCACAAATCATATCACATGGACCGGAGCTCGCACAGATCTCCGAGATGTGTTGAAAGCCTGCGATATCACCCTATCACTGGCAGAGAAACCTGCCACCTATGACCGCCCCATTCTCGAGGCTCTGGCTCTCGGCTGCCCTGTGGTGGGGTATGACCATGGCATAGTGGGTGAATACCTGAGCGCATTTTTGCCGGAGGGGCGAGTTGCCCCGGGTGACATAGCAGGGGTTCTGGATACTGTGATTCAGTGGGCAACCTATCTTCCCACGCCTATTTCTGAAATCCCCTATCCTTACCGCATGTCAGATACGACGAGCACTTACAGAAAGCTTTACCAAGACATAACGACACCATAAAACGATGAAAAAAGTAATCAGCGTGCTTATTGGCATGAGCTCATTGCTCAGTGCATCCGCTACAGAGACCGATACTCCTCAGCTTCCCGACAACGTACCCGGGCTCACACAAGTTGCGGAGCTGACATGGTATGAAATCGATCCCGGTGTGAGAACATACCTGATTCTCCTGTCCGCTGTCACCATGGAACTGAGCGCAGAGCTTCCCGGGGGCGGCATCTCAGCCACACCCGAACAGCAGTTCGACCTGATGCAGAAAGTCATGGACAACACTCCGACAGACAGCCTGACCGGTGAATATCTTGAGTTCATAAAGGCAGCCAATGTCATCAATACCAAAATAGTGAATGACCTGAAGGTCGAAAAGCCCACCGATGTTCGTGGCGTATCTGCCGTCAGCGCCCGTTATCAGAATGAACTGAATGCTCTCTACGAAAAGTATCCTCAGGCCGCACGCTACTTTAAGCCCGATGCTCAGATATCCATTTCGTTCATGCTGATGCAGGAGACCGACATTCAGCGTGTGCAGATTCAGGCGATGATGGCCGGTAAAAATCAGAAAGAGGTCATGCAAACCGTAGCCGCTCACTTGCGTCGCGTTGCGGCTGACCAGTTTTGATATTGTTATACATCCCCTCATCAGCTGATGAGGGGATGCCTTTCTTTTTAATAAGCATTTTCTCCCGACAAAGCGTTTTTGTGTCTGTAAATGCGGTAGTCGGCTTGAAAATTGTTCAATGATGTGATATATTGCGGTATGCCCAGAATAGCACTCATCCAGCAAGAGGCCGTAGCGGATCCTGCAGAAAATAAGCGCCTGCAAATGGCAGCCATGCGTGAAGCAGCAGCCGGCGGAGCTCATATTATCTGCACGCAGGAGATGTGTACCACACTCTATTTCTGCCGCACTCAGGATTGTGAACTGTTCAACACCGCCGACCCTATTCCCGGGCCATGGACAGATGAGCTCTGTGAGCTTGCCCGCGAGCTCGGCGTGGTTATTGTAGCGGCCGGTTTTGAAAAACGCGCTACCGGCATCTACCACAATACAGCTTGGGTTATCGATGCTGACGGCACCTTCCTGGGCATGTATCGCAAGATGCACATACCGCAGGACCCCGGTTTCGAGGAGAAGTTCTATTTCACCCCGGGAGATTTGGGCTACAAATGCTTTGATACAAAGTACGGTCGCATCGGCGTACTGATTTGCTGGGATCAGTGGTATCCCGAAGCCGCTCGACTCACTGCCATGCAGGGAGCAGAAATCATCTTCTACCCCACCGCCATCGGCTGGATTCCCGGCGAAGAGGCGCTGTACACAGCCCAGCACTGCGCTTGGGAGACAGTACAGCGTGGTCATGGTGTAGCCAACGGTTGCTATATCTGTGCGGTCAATCGTTGTGGCATTGAGGGCGAAACCACCTTCTGGGGACAAAGCTTCGTGAGTGATTATTGCGGTCAAATCGTAGCAAAGGCTCCGGTGAAAGAGCGAACCATTCTTTACGCTGACCTTGATCTTGCTGCTCTGGAGGACCACCGACGCATCTGGCCTTTCTTCCGTGACAGACGCATCGATTCCTACAGTGGTATAACGCAGCGCTGGGGTAAATAATATCAATATATGGGCAAGATTGAAATCAGCGAGCAAAAACCACCGCTGCGCGTTGTCGTGGTAGGTATGGGCGTGCGCTCAATGATATACACTCGAGTGGCTCTCACAAATCCTGAGCTACTGGAAATCGTGGGCGTGGTCGACGTAGATGAAAAACGCCGCGAGTACGCGAGAGTGACCTTCGGGCTGGAGCAAGACAAATGCTTTGCCACGGTCGAAGATTTTGTATCTGTACCCAAATTTGCCGATGCAGTCATCAATGGCACCATGGATAGGCTGCATGTGAAAACCAGCATACCCATTCTCCGCCATGGATACGACATGCTGTTGGAGAAACCCTTTGCCATCAACGAAGAGGAAGCCCAGGAGTTGCTGGAATGCGCCAGAGTAACCGGTCGCACTGTGATGGTATGCCATGTGCTGCGATATGCCCCCTACTATCAACGACTCAAGCAGGTGATGCAGAGTGGCGAAATCGGCAAGGTCATTAACATCCGCATGTCCGCTCAGGTGAATTATTTCCATGAGAGCGTTTCCTTCGTTCGTGGTAAGTACGCTTCTGCCAAAATCTGCGGTTCTGGTATGCTGCTGACCAAATGCAGTCACGACCTCGACCTGATGGCATGGCTCATGGGCGATAATCATCCTCGCCGCATATCCAGTGTTGGCAGCATGTTCCAATTCGTGCCCGAGAACGCCCCTGAAGGAGCCGGCACACGCTGCCTCACGGATTGCCCGGTAGAGCGCGACTGCCCCTACTCCGCCAGACGTCTTTATATCGAGCAACCCCAGCGGTGGGCTGACAATGTGTGGCATGACTGCAACATGCGCCCCCCGGAAACGGACGAGGAAAAGGCAACTGCCCTCAGCGACCCGCAGAATCCCTATGGTACCTGCGTTTATCAATGTCGGACTGATATCGTCGACCACCAATCTCTCCTTATCGAATATCAGGATGGTGCAACAGGCACATTCTCCATGACCGGTGGAGCTTCCATTTCTACGCGTCTTATTCACGTTACAGGAACCAAGGGCGAGATTTACGGTACTTTTGAAACCGGACGCTTTACCATTTCCTCCATTGCGCCGAATGCGCCCGAAGGGCGCGTGAAGCACGTAGTCGACGTAACGGAGGCTCAGGAAGGCCGTCATCATGGTGGCGGCGACCGCGAAGTGGTACTTGACTTTATCGCCGAGATGCGAGGCGAACCTACATCCCCCGGCAAAACCCTGCTGGAGGATTCCGTAACCGGCCACCGCATCGTCTTCCTGGCCGAGAAATCCCGACTGGCCAATGGTGCCATGCTGGACTGGTAACGCCCCGCACATTTCATCATGCCAGAACCTGACACGCAACAAAGTACACCTACATTCCGTTATCCTGATCTGCCCATATCGCGCCGTAGACAGGAAATTGCGGCAGCTCTGCGCCGGAATCAGGTTGTCGTTGTGGTCGGTGAAACCGGTAGCGGTAAAACCACACAGTTACCGAAAATAGCTCTTGAAGTGGCGGGAAATCGACGTGGCATGCTGGGGTGTACTCAGCCCCGCCGTCTGGCTGCTGTAGCAGTAGCTCGCCGCATAGCCGATGAAATGGGCTGTGAGTTGGGCGAGTACGTCGGCTATCAGGTGCGTTTCGATGATAAAACCGGCAGAGATACCCGCCTGAAACTCATGACAGACGGTATTCTGCTGGCCGAAACACAGGATGACCGGGACCTGCGTAAATACCACACCATCATTCTGGACGAAGCGCATGAGCGAAGCCTCAACATCGACTTTCTGTTGGGCTACATGAAATTGCTGCTCGCCCGCCGTCCCGACCTCAAGCTCATTATCTCATCGGCCACGATGGATGCCGGGGCTTTCTCCGAGTTCTTCGGTGGTGCTCCCATCATCAACGTGGAGGGGCGTACCTATCACGTGGACTTCCATTACATGCCACAACGGCATGCGGATGAGGAATTACCGCAGCATGTAGCTCGAGCCGTTACATGGTTATCCGAGTACGATGAGAAAGGCGACGTCCTCGTATTCCTGCCCGGTGAGCGCGAAATTCGTGATTGTGCAGATGAACTCACGGCTCTGAACCTACCGCGCACCGACATTCTACCCCTCTTTGCGCGATTGGGTCTGAGCGAACAGCAGCGCATCTTCCACCCGCAAAAAGGCACACGACGCATTGTTCTGGCTACAAACGTAGCAGAAACATCATTGACCATACCGGGAATCATCTATGTAATCGACAGCGGGTTGGCTCGAATCTCACGCTACCTCCCGGGGCGTCAAATTCAGCGATTGCAAATCGAGCCCATTTCTCAGGCGAGTGCCCGCCAGCGAGCCGGTCGTTGCGGCCGTGTGACCGAAGGTGTGTGCATACGTCTCTACTCTGAGACCGATTTTGAGGGGCGAGAGGCTTTTACCGACCCGGAAATCAAGCGCAGTGCGCTGGCCGGAGTCATTCTGCGCATGGCTGATTTGCGCCTGCCCCCGCTCGGCGAATTCCCCCTGCCCGACCCGCCGAGCGCGCGACTCATCAACGAAGGTTACAAAACGCTGAGGGAAATCGGAGCGCTCGACCGCAACAAGAAAATGACAGACACCGGGCGCAGTCTTGCCCGCCTTCCTCTCGACCCGCGACTGGGCCGCATGTTGCTGGAAGCCGAGCACGAGCATTGTCTGGCTGAAATGGTGGTTATTGTTGCCGGTCTGAGCATCATGGATCCGAGAGAGCGTCCGCAGGAGTTTGCCACTCAGGCTGACCAAGCTCACGCTCAATGGAAAAATGCAGACAGCGACTTCCTATCCATGCTCTCCCTGTGGCGCAGTACGCTCGAGTTTAAGGAAAAACGCTCTCTCAAGCGCAACCAGCTCAGAAAATGGTGCACCAAGAATTACGTCAATTTCCTCAGAACCATCGAATGGCATAATCTCGCACAGGATTTAGCGGCAGCCTTGCAGGATACCCTGCGTTGGCGTATTCCTGAGCTTCCGGCCGAAGAGCAACAGGCAACGCCTGATATGATTCACCGCTCGCTGCTTGCCGGTGCTCCGCTTCAAATCGGTGTGTGGCGTCCGGAGGATAAGGTCTACAGAGGTGCGGGTGGACGAGATTTCTCGATTTTCCCGGGCAGTGGCATGTTCCGCCGCAATAAACGAGCAGAATGGATTTTCGGCACGGAACTGGTGGAAACCAGTCGCCTATTCATGCGACGTTGCGCCGTGCTCGACCCGGCATGGGTAGAACAGGTTGCACCGCAGCTCTGCTCCTGCCACGCCTACGATGCCACTTGGGACAAGTCAGCCGGTGTCGTCTATGCCAAAGAACGCGTAACCTGCGGTGGTCTTACCATCATCGATGGCCGCCGTATTTCCTATGCCCGCTACAACCTGCCTGCAGCTCGTGAAATTATGATTCGCGAGGGCATTCTAGACATGCAAATGAAGGATGAGCCCCCCTTCATGAAACACCTTCAGCGCATGCGGGATAAGGTTCGCGAAACAGAAGCCAAACTGCGCCGTCGTGACCTGCTGTGGTGCAGCGAAGGTGTTTATTCCTTCTTTGCCGGCATACTTCCGAAGGACTGCGCCTCGGCCAAAGCACTGCGCCGCTGGCGTGACAAAGCCGAGCAGCAAAACTCTAAAGTGCTGTTCATTCCATACGAGGATTGCATCTACCCCGGCGAAGATCACGCCCCGGTGGATCTCTACCCGGACGAGTTGAAAATCGACGGGGCTGAGTACGATGTGTACTACTCCCACAATCCAGGTGAGCCCGATGACGGCGTAACAATCGGCATGCATATTGACCAGCTCGATGAGTTCCCGGACTGGTTACCGGAGTGGGGTGTTCAGGCGCATCTGGCAGACCGTGTGGAAATACTGCTGCGAAGCCTGCCGAAAGACGTGCGAACCTTCCTCATGCCGATAGCCGAAGCTGCAGATGACTTTGCTGAGGATTGGTATGACCGCGAACCCGACAGACCGCTAGGTCAGGCTATGGCAGAGTTTGTTATGCGCCGCACGCAGAAGTTCTGCAATGCTCAACAATTTGATTTCACCCGTTTGCCTGCCGATTTGATTACCAAGGTATGGGTCGGCGATGACGAAGGTAAAACTCTGGCCATGGGGCACGACATGGCCGAGCTGAGGGATCGCCTGCAAAGCTATCAGGAAAAGCGTTTCAAAAAGAAGGCATCGCGCAGTTTCTCCGCCACTGCCATGACTCGCTGGGACTGCGGTGATTTACCGACTACTGTCGATGTTGGCAACGGCACCGGCTATCCCGCGCTCTGCGATGATGGCGAACGCGTTCGTATCAAAGTCTATCCTACTCAGGAAGAAGCACTGCGAGCTCACCGTTTCGGCGTACGACGACTCGCTCTCATTCGACACGGCGACTTCATCAACAGCATTCGCAAGCGTTTGCCCATTAAATCCGTAGAAGCCAAGCTGGCTATGGCAACACTCGGAGCTCAGCCGAAAAACAATGTTGCTGATTGCATTTACGCCGCCATGGATGCCACCTTGGCACCGCTCCCACGCACAGCAACAGAGTTTGACAGCGCATGTCTGCGCATGCGTGAGCGTTTATATGATACAATCAGTGGCCCCATCAGCAAAGTGTGGGAACAGCTCGCCGCGACAGATTCACTCATACGTGAGTTCTGCCTGACCGCCGCTCGCGATCGCTATGCGGCCCGCATAGCTGAGGACCTGCAGAAAGAATGGGGCTGGCTGACCCGCAACTATTTCATCTCCGATATCGAGCCTTCCAATCTGCAGGATATTCATCGCTTCGCTCGAGGGCTACAGATGAGAATACAGAAGATTGCCCAGCAGCCGGCTATCCGCGAATTGGAACGTATCGATACCTTCAACGCAGCCGTCCGCGCTGATTTTTACACAGAGTTCCCGAACCACAGCCACTCACCGGCTTGGATTTCATACGGGCTCATGGTAGCAGAGTTCCGACTTTCCGTTTTCGCACCCACGCTTGGAGTGAAAGGACGAGCCTCGGCCAAGAAACTCGCTGCTGCGGCTGAACAGCTTTAGTTATTAATATTACAATGATTCGCGTGAAAAAGCTGTTGCCACTATCGGTTGTCCTGCTGTTCTGCGCCTGCGATGAGGGGCAGAAAGCGGAGCCGTATACCGGCAAGAGCGCCCACTGGCAGCAAAGCGCCGTACCTATTTCGCTTCAATGTGCCGCATGCCACGCCAAGGAATTTGAAGACTGGGCCGGCAGCGACCATGCTTGGGCATACCGCGAGATTAACTCCGAGCTGGACTCCGAGCCCTTTCACGGTCAGCGATTGCAGGCTCATGGCTCAGAACTGAGGTTCAGCACATCTCGAGACGGCAAGTTGTTGCTTGCAGATAGCGAAAGTAAGCGCAACTTTGTCGTACAGTCTGTTCTGGGACGTCGGCCACTGGTTCAATACCTTGTCAAGGCCGAAGACGGTGGATACCATACCCCCAGCGCCGCATGGGACACGGAACGACGCGAATGGTTCGACATGTTCGAGGGGGATGCCCGATTGAGCAGCGAAGGCGCAGCTACACGAAAAGCCGGGGATTGGGGGCATTGGCTCGGACGTGGTATGAACTGGAACTCACAGTGCGCATGGTGCCACACCTCGCACTTCCGCAAGAATTACGATTCAGAGACCAATCGTTATAACTCCGTCTGGAAAGAGCCGGGTGTCAGCTGCATCCAATGCCACAAACTTGCAGCGTCCCCCGCCGCAGATGGCTGTTTGGTAGCCACGGCTGACCGTAAGCTCACCCCGCGACAGATGCACGACAACTGCGCCACCTGCCATGCTCGTCGTGAGGAACTGGACGACAGCTTTACCGTTGGCGACAGTTTTGACAACCACTTCCGACTGGAGCTGCCCATCATTCCGGGGATATTCTGGGCAAACGGTATGCAGAGAGATGAGGATTACTGTGAAACTGGTCTGAGACTCAGCCGCATGGGAGTTGCCGGTGTTACCTGTCTGGACTGCCACGACGCACACACCGCAACCCTCAAACTCCCGCAGGAAGATAATTCGCTCTGCATGCGTTGCCACGCTGCCGGCACCATGGTCGGCAGCACTGCCACACCGATTATCGACCCGGTCACTCATACCCCCTGCCCACCTGACAGCAAAGGCGGACGCTGTGTCGAATGCCACATGCCCGAGAGCAACTACATGGCTCGTGACCCGAGGCGCGATCACTCCTTCAACTCTCCGTCACCAGCTTTGACAGGCGAACTGGGCATACCCAATGCCTGCTCTTCCTGCCATGCTGACCGCGATATCTCATGGGCTGTCACTCAGGTTCAACAGAAATACCCCGAGCAGAAGACCGCTCGCGACCATGCCCGCACCCGAGCCGTACATCGCGCGCTTGCGGGAAAGAATAACAGCAAAGAACTGCTGACAGCTCTGGCTGCAGAGACTATCCCCGGCTGGAAAGCGACCTTGCTCGAGCTGCTCGCACGTCAGGAACCGACGGAAGAAATCCTGCAGGCAGCTCGTGCTGCCGCCAAAGACGAAAATGCCATGGTAAGAGCTGCTGCCGCCCGAGTGCTGGGAGAGGAGGCGCTCCCCATGATTCAGGATCCTGTCAAAATTGTGCGCCGAGCCACCGCTTGGCCCAATATCCATCAGCTCAGCAACCATCCTCAGGGCGCCGCTGCTCTGGCGGAACTGGCAGACATAGCCCGCCACCAGTCCGACCAGCCGACCGGAGCCATGTTGCTTGCCATGCTGGCAGATGCACAAGGAAATCCGGAAGAAGCAGAAAAGCAATACAAACGAGCTATTGAACTGGACCCATCATCTGCTGTCGCCTACATGGATTTCGCAGTCTTCCTCGCAAGGCAGAATCGCCTGATGGACGCCCTGCAGCAGATGCTCAATTGTACCCGTTCAGCTCCTCAGAATCCCGAGGGATTTTACCGTCTCGGCCTAGTTCTTGCTGAAGTCGGGCAATATGGATATGCGGTAAGCGCTTTTGACAAAGCGCTGCAGCTGCAGCCCACCTTCCATCGGGCTCGTTACAATAAAATCCTTATTCTCCAACATATGGGACGTTCCGAGGAGGCTTCCAAAGAACAGGAAATTCTCCGCGCACTCCAAAATCCTCCAACCGCTTCACATTCATGACCTTCGACGCACAAACAACCATCCTGCTGGCTCTTGCCGTTCTATTACTCTTCATCATCATCTTTTCCGTCTTAAAGGGGGTGATTCGCATGATTCTGCTTGCCATAGCCGTTATCGGCAGTATCGCCGTGTGGATATTCCTGCAGAACAAAGGCTTTACTCTTCTGGCTCTGCTGACGGATTCTCCGCAAAACTGGATGGTACAGGTACTGGCCTGGGGGCTCTCGCTCTTTGTTTTTGCGGTCTTCTTCCACGGAATGAATTGGTTTTCTCAGCTATTTTCCTGGCGACGAGGGGGCGCAAGCCCCGGTGGCATCATCACAACCATCCTCATGTCTGCACTGATGATATGGGTAGCGACGGTAGGCGTATCATACTACGGCAATATTGCCCGCATATCTTACTACTGTGACCTTGCAGTAGCCCACAGCAAAGGTGAGCCAAATCCCTCCATGCCGTGGTTCACACGCGCTAAAAACGCCATTCGCAAGGCCAATGCCACGGCTTGGCTCGAGAGCATCGACCCGCTCGAGAGCCCGGCACAGGCAAATCTTGCCTGTCTGGTTGCCTATGGCTGCAGCCTTTCAGAACCTGAGTTCACGAAGTTCTACAATGAGCGATTGGCTCACAGTGGCGTTCCTCATCCGCCTCGTTTTCTGGAGCTGTTCCGCGACAAAGGGCTGCGCACCTTAGTCGCGGAAGGACGCTATGTCACCCTGCTGGAAAACGAGCGACTGCACGCCTTCCTGAACATGGGAAATACCGCCGAGATTCTCGAGAAAATCATCTGAGCCACCGGCTTCAGTGTCATACTCCAGCATAGTTTCTACCTACTGACCTGATAGGGGATTGACGACACAAACGCAGAAAACTATAATTCAAGCCATGAGAAAGATGCTCTGCATGTTGCTGATGACGCTTGGTATAGCGGTACTACAGGCGGCACCTCTGAAAATAGCCAGTCTGCACCCGCTGCTCAGTGAGATGGCACGCAGTATAGGCGGCAATCAGGTAGAAGTCGTCGATTTATTCCCGGCTAACGGTGATTTGCATTCTTTTACCCCGACCGGAAAATCACTTGCCGCAGCTGCGGGGGCCCGTTTGGTACTTGCCTGTGGCAAGGGGGTCGAGCCCTATCTGGCCGATTTGAATGACAGTCTTCCGCTTGATAGTCAGATTGTGGAGGTTGGTGCCGAGATTCCCAATGTACGAGTTCCCGGCACATCCTACACTGACCCTCACTGGTGGAACACCCCCGACAACATGAAGCGTGCCTCGCGTACTCTGCATGCCGCCATGGTCAACGCCGCGCCTGAACATACAGAGCAGTTCAACAAGGGGCGAGCAGACTATGCCGCGCGCATGGACCGGCTCACGCGCACCGCTCGCCTGAAACTCAGTCGCATTCCGCGTAACGCCCGTTACCTGGTGACGGGTCATGCCGCCATGTGCCATTTCTGTGCAGCATTCAACCTTACCCCGATTTCCATTCAGGGCGTGGCTCGCGAAAGTCAGGGCGACCCGGCCACGTTGGCTGCACTTCTGACCGACCTCCGAAGCAAGAATGTGCGCTGCATCTTCACCGAGGTGAATGCCGCCCCGCGCATGCTTCAGGTGATTGCCGACCAACTGGGAGTTCCCACTGCTCCCTTGGTCATGGATGGCATATACCCCGCAGCACCCGGTTATGAAGCCATGTTCAACTACAACATCGACATTATCTGCAAACACCTCAGTAAATGAGCCCTGCGTTGAAAGCCACTCTGACTCTGGTCGGCGTTCTGCTCGCCGGTCTGCCCCTGCTGTGGCTGACGGCGACGCCACGAGTTCAGACTGAAGAGGTAACAGAAAACACGACCACTGCGAAAAACCGCAGCATTCACGCCTCCATCTATTTCAGCGGGAAGCCGCAGAAAATCACCCTCTGGCACAATGCCGAGGAAATCGCCACCTTCTCAGCTCCGGCAGAGCAACAGCATTTCACCCTTAACCTGCCGTTCATCGATTCCGCAGAAATCGAATATGAGGTTGTGTGGGATGACTCGACACCCGGCATGAAGGGATTCACCCTGCATCTTGAACCCGACGGGCTCGAGTCGAAAAGCGAAACCATGTGGTCACTGCCCGAGGACTCCGGCCAGCACAATGTATTCTACTTCCAATGGTAACCGAACATGATCATATTTGCTGGGGCGGTGGCCATCACCACAGCGGGGCGCATACGCTCGCGGTCAGGCATCTGACTGCGGCATACGGTAACAACAAAGTTCTGTGCGATATCTCGTTCACGGCATCCTGCGGTAACACGCTGGCACTCATCGGACCGAATGGAGCCGGAAAATCCACCCTGCTCAACTTGCTGGCAGGCCTCTTGCAGCCCATCAGTGGCGACATGACTTGGAACGACACGCCCCTGCATGCGAACCGACACGAAACGGCCTTCATGCCCCAGCGTACAGAAGTGGATTGGCGTTTTCCCATCACCGTTCGCGAGCTGGTGGAAATGGGGCGTTTCTCTACTGTCGGCATTTGGAAAAAGCTGAGTCATCACGATACTGAGATTGTAGACAAAGCGCTCGATGCGCTCAACCTCAATGAGCTTCAACACAGGCAAATCGGCGCACTCTCCGGCGGCCAGCAACAGCGGGCCTTTCTGGCACGAGCGCTGGCGCAGGAAGCCCATATCCTGCTGCTCGATGAACCCTTTACCGGGCTTGATGTGCCCGGTACCGAGTCGCTTGCTGAGTTGCTACGCTCACTGGCAGCTGAAGGTCGCCTGATTATTGCCTCCCACCACGACCTGAGCACCGCCGGTAAGATATTCGACCGCACTCTGTTGCTGAATCGCCAGCTCATTGCCAGTGGCCCAACGGCAGAGGTTCTCTCGGAGCAAAATCTTTTCACAGCTTTCGGCAAGCGCAACATCGTCCACACATCATGAACGACTTTCTTCAGTTTCTGGGTGAACCCATAGCGCTACGTAGCCTGTGGGCCTGCGCGGTCATCGGTTTTTCCAACGGCTTTGTCAGCGCTCTGGTGGTCTTGAGGCGCTCGTCGCTGCAGATTGGCACAATTTCCTGCGCCCTACTGCCCGGCATTGCACTGGCCATCCTGCTGTTTGGGTTCATGCAGTGGAGCATCCTTATTGGGGCTGTAATTGCAGGGCTCATGGTCGGTCTGGGCTCGCTCTTCATTTCCCGCACCGGCAAGGCTGACCACGACACTGCACTCTCCATCCTGCACACTACGGCCTTTGCTCTCGGCTACATCATTCTCATTCGCTTGGGGCTGCAGCAGAAAGTCGACGATTGGCTTTTCGGTAACATCATGAGCATGAGCAATACTGACCTCTGGGTTGCCTGGGTTACCGGAGCTATCGCCGTTCTGAGCATCACGATTCTCTACAGGCCCCTGCTCATTTATCTCTTTGATCCCCGAGCCGCAACGGCGATGGGCATACCGACCAGAGCCTTCAGCTACGGCATTTTCTCGCTGATTATTCTGGTGCTGGTGTCATCGCTGCAAGCTGTTGGGGCATTCCTTACGCTGGGACTGATGGTAGCTCCTGCTGCCACCATGCGGTTGCTCTCCGACAAGGCCTCGCACATGTTCTGGGGCGGTGGACTCATCGGTTGTGGCGGGTCCGTGCTGGCGTTTTTCCTGTCCTATCCGCTCGGATGGCACCCCGGCGCAACCATTATTGTGGTACTCGGCTGTATCTTTCTGCTGGCCTGGCTTTTCTCCCCGAAATGCGGTTTGTTATGCCACCGTCGCTGATTTTGCTTGCGCTCCGCCATACCGATATGATAGAATAACTCACGTATGAAAACGACTTTCACCACTCACTCCAAAAAGGGCTTTACTCTGATTGAGCTCCTCGTTGTTATTGCCATTCTGGCAACCCTCGCCGGCATTTCTTCCCCCATCATCATGGGCCAGATGGAGGCTGCCCGCGAATCCACCGCCCGCAAAACCTGCCTTGATATCGTAGAAGGCGCCACCAAGTTCCGCACCGACTACGGCGTGCTCCCCTTCCGCGTCGACGAGGCTGAGCCCACCGAAGAAAACAACTATCAGGTTTCCATTTCCACCGAGGTCGGCCAGGACGCCGGCATGCTCGCCATCCTGCTCAACCGCGAGGAGGACGATGAGAACCGCATGAACACCAACAAGGAGTACTACCTGCGCTCCGATGTTCAGGAGAAGAAGGCCGAGGGTCTGTACGAAGATCCCTCCACCGGCGACCTTGTAGGTCTGTATGACCCCTGGGGCAAGCCCTACTATGTGCTGATGTGCGAAGAGAACGAGGGCTGCACCGACCCCTTCACCGGCAAGAAGCTCCGTGGTAAGAACTGCATCTCTTACTCCATGGGTGTCAATGGCACCGGCAAAGCTCCCGAGACTATTCCCACCCGCAAGAAAGGTGGCAAACCCAACCAGCAGATGACCATCGAACAGGAAGAGGCTGAGGAAGCCATCGCCGACAACATTTACTCCTGGAAGAAGGTCAGCAAATAAATAATGAATCGATTCATCACAGACGACGTACGCGTAACGGACATCCGCCCGTTAATTTCTCCCGCCATTCTCATGCAGGATTTTCCTGCGAGCCATCAGGCCAGCGAAGTGGTCTACAATGCTCGCCAGGAGTTCCGACGTATTCTGAAAAAAGAAGACGACCGTCTGGCCGTCATGGTAGGCCCCTGCTCCATTCACGACACAGTGGCCGCTATCGACTATGCCGGTCGTCTGGCAGAGGCAAGGAAGAAATACGAAAAGGATCTGCTGCTCATCATGCGCGTGTACTTTGAAAAACCGCGCACCACAGTGGGCTGGAAGGGGCTGATAAACGACCCCTTCATGGACGGCAGCTACAACATTAACAGCGGGCTTCGTATGTCCCGCGGGTTGTTGCTCCATCTGGCAGAAATGGGTGTACCCGCCGCTACGGAGTTTCTGGATGTTATCACCCCGCAGTATATCAGTGACCTGATTGCCTGGGGTGCTATCGGTGCCCGCACGACCGAAAGTCAGGTTCACCGCGAGCTGGCCAGCGGTCTGTCCATGCCCATCGGCTTCAAGAACGGCACGACCGGCTGTGTGCAGATTGCTGTGGACGGCATCGTCTCCTCTGCCCATCCGCACTGCTTCCTCTCCGTGACCAAGCAGGGTGTGAGCGCCATCGTTTCCACCAGCGGTAACGACAGCTGCCACATCATCCTGCGCGGTTCCACTGAAGGGCCGAACTATTACCCCGAGAACGTGGCAGCTGCCTGGGAGATTCAGCAGAAGGCAGGCATCAGCAACCGCATCATGATTGATTGCTCTCACGGTAACAGCCACAAAAAGTGGCAGGAGCAGCACCTCGTGGCAGAGTCCGTTGCCACGCAGCTTGCCGCAGGCGATGACCACATCGGCGCTGTCATGATTGAGAGCAACATCAACAGCGGCAACCAGAAGTGCGACAGTCGCCAGAACCTGAAATACGGTGTCAGCATAACGGATGCCTGCGTCGACTGGGAAGGCACACTTGCCATCCTCGATACACTGGCAGCAGGTGTGCAGGCCCGGCGAAATCGCAAGTAATTCGAAAATTAACCACTTGTTATCTCAAAGCCCCGCAGTACTGCTGCGGGGCTTTCTGTTACCTGTACACCTGACTTCAAAAAGACTTGCCATAGCTGCCTGTGTAGAGTATAATGCGCGCACGTATGATGGATAGCACACTTCTTTCCACACTCGAGCAGGCTGTGGCCGACGGCCGCCTGCTGGCAGATACACTCACCAACATTCAGCTTTTGCTTGCCGGCACTCAGGACCCGGTAGCACCCGCTGCAATTGCTGAACTCGCCGCAGCCGGGGAATGGGCTGAGCTCAACAACCGCTTCTACAAAACCCTCGCCTTCGGCACCGGCGGTCTGCGCGGTCGCACCATCGGCATGGTTGTAGCCCCCTCTGAACAGGGTAAAGGCGGTGTTAATGGTCGCCCCGAGTTCCCCTGCGTTGGTACTGCCTGCATGAACTACTTCAACGTTGGCCGCGCTATGCGTGGTCTCATCACATACGTCAATCGTTTCGTTCAGGCTGAGGGCACAGGCCGCAAGCCCCTTATCGTTGTGGGCCACGACACACGTCATTTCTCCCGCGACTTCGCCGAGTATTGCGCTAAAATCGCCACAGACCTCGGCTGCGATTGTGCCCTGTTCGACGGCCCCTGCTCCACACCCGAGGTTTCCTTCGCTATTCGCGAGCTGAATGCTGACACCGGCGTGGTGCTCACAGCCTCCCACAATCCGGCTCACGATAATGGTTTCAAGGCCTACTTCAATGACGGTGCTCAGCTCATTGCCCCTCATGACAAGGCAGTTATCGCCGAGGTTAACGCTCTGACCGGCGATACCTATGAGCCCCTGCCCGCTGAACAGCAGGGTAAACTGACTATCCTCGACGAGAAGTTCGACGCCATTTACATCGAGAAGCTCAAGGGCATCATTCTGCGCCCCGACGTTTTCAGCAAGGCCTCTGCCAAGGTTGTGTACACCAACCTTCATGGCACCGGCGGTCGCTGCATCGTGCCCATTCTCAAGCAGATTGGCTGCAATGTGAGCACTGTTGCCGAGCAGGATGTGCTTGACGGTCGTTTCCCCACCGTGGCCAGCCCCAACCCCGAGAACGCCCCTGCTCTCGACATGGCTATCGCTCAGGCCGACGCCGAGAATGCCGACCTTGTGATTGCCACAGACCCCGACAGCGACCGTATGGGCATCGCCGTGCGCGACACTGCCACCGGTAAAATGCAGCTGCTCACCGGTAACCAGACCGGCTGCCTGATGGCATGGTACCGCTGCATGAGTGCCATTGAGCTCGGCATCATCACACCGCAGAATATCAACAACTCCGTGATGGTGAAGACCTTTGTTACCAGTCCGCTGCAGGACGCTATCGCCGCTTCCTTCGGTATCTCCACGGTAAATGTTCTCACCGGTTTCAAGTATATTGCAGCCAAGCTCGGCAAGTACGAGCAGGCTATCCCCGTCGCAGAGCGCGAGGGATACCGCAACATGACCGAAGCACAGACCCGCGAACTGCGCCTGAAGTACAGCAAGTACTTCATCTTCGGTGGTGAGGAAAGTTACGGCTATCTGGCTCAGGATTTCGTACGCGACAAGGACGCCAACGCCGCCGCTCTCTGCTTGGCTGAAATGAACGCCTATCTGGCTTCCAAGGGCATCGGCCTGCTGGAGTGCCTGAACAATATCTACACCGAGCTGGGCTACTATCTGGAGCTGGGCAAGAGCATCGTGATGGAAGGCGCCGATGGCGCTGCCAAGATTGCGGCTCTGACCGCCAGCTACATGCAGACCCCGCCCACCGAAATGGATGGTGTGGCTGTAACAGCCGTGCGCGACTTCTCCACCGGCACGCTGACCGATGCAGAAGGCGATCCTATCCCCGCCGAGAAGATGCTCTTCTTTGACCTGGCAGACGGCCGCAGCTTTGCAGTACGTCCCAGTGGCACTGAGCCCAAGATTAAGTACTACCTCTTTGCCCACGGCGAAAAGGGTGCCGACCTTGCCACCGCCAAGCCTGCAGTCGAATCCTGCATCAATTCCCTCTGGACCGCCGTCGAGAAGGATGCCCGCGAGCGCATGAACTGATTCATTTCCCCATAATTCAATCGGCCACAGGTGTTACAAGAAGCCTGTGGCCGATTTTTTCTTTGGATTTACCTTGCAGCTTTTGTGTCTGCCCCATATTAGCGTTCAACCAGTGCTTTTTATCCGCGTCACTCGTTGATTTACTACTTGCAAGGGCTGGCGAGCTGTGGTAATATATCGTGCGAAATATGGCAGCAGAATATACGGAGGACGATATTAAATCGTTGGCCTGGCAGGAGCACATACGCGCGAGAGCGGGTATGTATATCGGTAAGCTGGGCGATGGCAGCATGGCCGATGACGGCCCTTATGTACTGCTTAAGGAGGTGATAGACAACTGTGTGGACGAGTTTGTGATGGGCGCGGGCAAGAAAATCATTGTCCGTATCGCCCCCGATGGTCTGTGCGAGATCCGCGACTTCGGCCGTGGCATCCCCCTCGGCAAACTCTATGACTGCGCTGCCCAGATTAACACCGGTGGCAAGTACGACAGCGAGGCCTTCAAGAAGTCCGTCGGTCTGAATGGCGTGGGTCTGAAAGCGGTGAATGCCCTTTCCTCCTTCTTTGAAATTCGCGCCTGCCGTGAGGGCCAGTGCCGTCATATTCAGTTCTCCGAAGGTGTCATGATTGAGGGCACCGACATCACGGAACCGACAGATGAACCGGACGGCACCAAGGTGACCTTCATGATTGACCGCACGGTCTTTGCTGAGAACGCTGCTTACAATCACGAGTATGTGTTGCGCATGTGCCGCTACTACTGTTACCTCAACACCGGCCTCACCATCAATTTCAACGGCAAGAACATCGTCTCCCGCAACGGCCTGCTGGACCTGTTGAAGGAGGAAATGACCAGCGAGCCGCTCTACCCGCCCATCCACCTGAAGACGGATGATATCGAGATTGCGCTGACGCACAGTGACCAGTACGGCGAGGAGTACTATTCCTTCGCCAATGGTCAGCACACCACCATGGGCGGCACCCACCAAAGTGCCTTCCGCGAGGCTATTGCCAAAACCCTGCAGAACTTCTACAAAAAGAATTACGATGCCGCCGACATTCGCGCCAGCATCGAGGCCGCTATCAGTATCAAAGTCATCGACCCCATTTTCGAGTCGCAGACCAAGACCAAGCTCGGCAGCAACACCATGGGCCCCGGCAAGGAAACTATCCGCACCTTTGTCGGTAATTTCCTGGCCAAGGAGCTCGATAACTACCTGCACCGTAATCCCGAAGTTGCTGAAATCCTGGAGGACAAAATCAAGGACAGCGAAAAGACCCGCCGCAAGGTGGCAGATGTTCAGGGCAAGGTGGCCAAAGAGCGAGCCAAGAAAGCCCGTGTACACAACAAGAAACTGCGCGATTGCCGCGTGCACTACGATACCAAGCACAAGCGTGCCAAGGATACCATGCTCTTCATTACCGAGGGTGACTCTGCCTCCGGTTCCATTACTACAGCTCGAGATGCCGAAACTCAGGCTGTATTCTCCCTGCGCGGTAAACCCGCCAACAGCTTCGGCATGAACAAGAATGCTATCCTCGAAACCAACGAGGAGCTCGACTTCCTGCACCTGGCTCTCAATGTTGACAAGAATATCGAGGACCTGCGTTACAACAAAGTCATCATCGCAACTGATGCAGATGTGGACGGCATGCACATACGCCTGCTGCTGCTGACATTCTTCATTCAGTACTTCCCCGAGGTTATTCAGGAAGGCCACCTCTACATCCTGCAGACCCCGCTCTTCCGCGTACGCAACAAGAAGAAAACCATCTACTGCTACTCCGAGAACGAGCGCGATAAAGCCGTGAAGGAGCTGGGCAAGAACCCCGAAATCACGCGATTCAAGGGACTGGGTGAAATCTCCCCGCAGGAGTTCAAGGGCTTTATCAACGAGGATATCCGCCTGGAGGAAGTCACCCTCGAGAACGCCAAGCGCCTGCGTGATCTGCTGCGCTTCTACATGGGCGAGAACACCCCCGACCGCAGGCAGTACATCATGGACAACCTGCGTATTGAAGAAGATTTAGCTTAACTTACAACCGGAAAACAACCATGAAAACACTCATCATTGCACGCCACGGCAATACCTTCCGCAAGGGGGAAACACCCACTCGCGTAGGTTCTCGCACCGACCTGCCCCTCGTAGAAGAGGAGCGAGGTCGCGGTATCGGCAAGTACCTTGCCAAGCTCGGTCTCACGCCTACCCGCATTCTGGCAGCCCCGCTGCAGCGCACCATGGGCACAGCTGCTCTGGCTGCTGAAGAACTGGGCAATCCCTGCTCCGTTCAGCCCGATGCCCGATTCATCGAGGTAGACTACGGTCCCGATGAAAACCACAGCGAGGAGGATACAAAAGCTCGCCTCGGTGCTGACATCGCTGCTGCCGAAGGCAAGGATCCCTCCACCCTGACCGCAGAGGAGCTCGACGCCATCGGCGCCGCTGCCATCGATAAATGGAATGCCGAGGCTATCGTGCCCCCGGGCTGGAAGGTCGACGTTCAGCAGATTATTGACAACTGGACCGCTCTGGCCGGCGAAGTACAGGAGGGCGAGGTGCTGCTCTGCGTTTCCTCCAACGGTACGATTCGCTTTGCTCCCTACATCACCGGAGATTATGCCGTTTTCTGTGCCACTCACGACATCAAGGTCGCTACAGGCGGCGTGTGCATCTTTACCAGCGAGGATGGCACCACCTGGCAGTGCACCGAGTGGGGTGTTAAGGCTTTCAAACACGTATAATCAAACTTCACCAACCGGTGAATAAAAAGCAACTCATTGCCCGGGTTCAGCGCTATATGGGTCCGGGCGCCACAGGCAGCACCGCCTCTGCAGCAGTAGATGCGGTGCTGCTTTCCATTCAAAAAGCCGCAAACATCGAGCCTAAACTTCACATATCCGGCTTCGGTACATTCAGTTTGAATGATAAGGGAAAACTTCGATTTACCCCAGCTAAAGGATTTGTGCCTGATGAGAAATCATGAATTGCGGGGTCTCCATCATAAAAACAATGCAGGTCAGCCTACTGAAAAGCTGACCTGCATTTTTTCAGATGAAACGATAACTTACTTGCGTGGCATCGACACGATGAAAAGCGGCGTATAGGGACGCTCAGGAGTACCGGCATAAGGAACAATAGTGCCATCCTTAATGAGATACAGCTTTTCTTCGCCCTCACGACACCGGACGGGTTTACCCGCTGCATTGACATAGCCGGCATACGTGCAACGAGAATCGGTGATCACCATCACAGAATTGAGAATTTCTGCATAGTAGTCGTGCGAAGCTACTTTATCAAAGAATGCTTTGAACTCTTCATCTTGCGAAGCTTTGTGCATATTCAGCCAGCAACCGGGATAAAGGCTATACTTCGCAGCAAGAGCCTCGAAGGCAGCAATATCCTCGCGCATACTCTGAGAGAATGCAAGACCGGAAGAATAGGGATCCATACCCTGTACAAAGCCTACAACAATATTAAACAGATAAGCACGAGCCAATGCAGGACATCCCGGTTCATTGTACTCAGCGATATTGAGCATCAATCGAGCAGGTGTGATGGAGCCTTCATTGAGAGCCTTCTGTTCAAACCCCATAGCCTTGCGGGCACCGGAGAGTTTGAGAGCGACACCCGTATCAACTTCAGCATTGGAAAGCTTTTGAGGTTTCTTTCCGTAAGGCTTTCTCTGATCGTTGAGAATTCGAATTGTACGAGCCCCCTTGTTGAGAGTACCAACCACAATATCCTTCCCGTTCTTCACACTGTGCAGACCATCACCCCACACATTGAATCGATTGGCAAACACGCGCGATACAAACTTATCCACACCGGCAGGCTTACTGATCTGATAGACACTCTGCCCATTTGCGTAAATTCCCTTCACCGCCTGAAGGTGCGGCAGAATCTGCTCCGGCGCAAGAGGATGACTATCAGCAGAGCGGAACTCCTTCAACTGATAGGCATGCATAGCGTCATTCTCCTTGCCCATGAGGTCTCGAGCCTCCTGCGGTGTGAATGCCTGAGGAACGGAAGAATAGCAATCCGAGCAGGACTCAATCGCAGCGGCATAGCCCTGCATATCGGTGACTGTCTTCAACGTATTCGGCAGTTCCGCGAAAGCTCGGGTTCTGTCGGCGTAGGCCAGAAGTTCATCACGCAGCTCCGGGCGCAGCGGCAGTTCCTTTGCGTAGCGGTCGTAGGTATCGACGGCGTCCTGCGCAATCTGCGGTTCCAGAGAACGACGGCTCATGCGACGCAGAGCTACAGCCGCGACATCCTGCATAGCGCTGCGAACATCAGCGGCCTCCTGCTCTGTGATACTCAGCAGAGAGGTACAGGCACGGAACTCCTCGTGAAGCGCCTTGAGTGCGTCTAAATCCTCACCGACTGCGGGATTAAGGAAACGGTCGAGCACCTTGGGACGAATCTCGGCAAGTCGCTCACTGAACTTAGCCATGAGAGCAGCCGGTTCTTTTGCTACAGATGCGTTGAACTCAGCCTTGAGCTTGTCCTCAATCTTGCGAACCTTATCCACCAATACTAAACCGGAAGTAAGCTCGGCAGCGGTCACAGCCGGACTGATGAGTTTCTCTGTAGCATCGAAAAGCTGGGGTGTGAGTTCCTTAATGTCGTTCTGATACCCGTTGTGCACCTTAATCCACGCGTCAGCAGCCACCAGGGCATCCTCGTAACCGGAGTGTACAGCTTTGCAGAAGGTACGCATGGGGTCGATACCGCCCACCAGATTGGCTACATCGTGCACGCGCTTTTCAGCCATACCACGCTCGATATCGTCCTTCAGAGAACCACCTCTCATGAAGGCAAAGGCAAGCACGGCCAGAATAAGAAGAATCGTGGTAACAGCTACACAGATGGAAGAACGAATAATCACCTTGCGCCTGTGCTGGGCAACGAGTATGGCACGCACCTTCTTCTGCAGCTTCTCGGTAAGGGCAAGCAAATCCACAGCTTCGGGCAATTCCTTGAGTTCCTCGGTGCGCTTGTGGTGTTCATGCAAATCATGCTCACACTGAGCCAAGTCCTGACGCAGAGTAACCTTTTTCTCAGTCGCATGATATGCAGCCAACTGCTTGTTGTATTCATCACGGAGCTTCTGCAGACGGCAGAAACGGCACCAATCCTCGTGAACTCGAGCAATGAGGGCGGTCTGTTCGGGAGTAAGCGTCAGGCGTTTCTCCTGAGCAAACATTTCGATACTGAGAGCAAGTTCCTCTCGGGCTTTCAGGTCAGTCGTCTCGCGCATCTTGCAGAGAGCAGACATCAGAGCAGACTGCCAACGCTTGCGCTCAGCGGCATCAACCATCGCAGCAGCATCTCTATAGCCGACAAGGTTTTCCAGCTCGCTCTCCTCGGCCATGCTGCGCAGGCGAGTGACTAACTGCGTAATATGTGCTAAACGACCGGCATCCAGAACAGCAGGCAATTGAGCAGCGGCAGTCTTGTACAGTTGCTTGCCGAGTTTAGCAGAGAGCGCATTGAGAGCCTCATCGTAAGGGCTCTCTTTCAGCAGCTGCTGCACCATATTGAAGCATTCCTCATCGCGCCCGGCATCAAGCGAGTTTTTTAATTTACGATAGAGTGCTCGAGCAAAAGCAGATATCCCCTTAGGCTCCTGCAATTCAATAGGTTTTGCAGTCTCCTGCTCGGTAGGCACAAGTGATTTTTCTTCCTGTTCAGAGGTCATGGCGACAAGCTATGCTTAATGTGGACAGAGCATAGCATAAATCACCGGGCAAAACAATCATTTTCCGTGTCAAAAAAACGGAGTATCTGTCAATTAGTCAAACCACAAAATACCGTCATTCATTTTCCGAAGAAAAAGGCAGGTAAAAAAGGCCAACGCGCCGGCAAGTGGTAATTGTGTGGGCAGGCCGGGGGTAAGAGAATCTATCCCCTTTCTACTGACTTGGAATCCGATATCAAGCATTTCCACTCGATAATCAGTACGGCCATAATGCTTGGTTAATCCCAAGAATCCCCGAGACGCGGTCGATATGCGCTCGGTGTGGCCGTCAGGCATGCGAAGTGTAAAATACGGCTGATCGAAAACAGACAAATCCAGATAGCAGACAACCGTGCCATCGGCTGACATGATAACCGGCTCCGGAGCAAACAAGCGTTTGAAGAAATTACCGGGACAGCTGCAGCGGAACAACAATTGCCCATCAGGGTCATACATTTCAAAATCAAATGCATGATTACCTTTACGACAGGTATAGCCACCGGCAAAGTTAGCAGAAAACTTACCTCCACTCCCGAACAGGAACTCCATCATAATTTCAATCTCGCTTTCCAGTCTCGCATCATCACTGCGAAAGGAGCTGTCGACTCCTCGTTATTCCTATAGGGATCAGTAATCACTGCTGATGTGTAATCGCCGGAAAGCAGCAGACACAGTGTTGCCAATTCATCGGGCAGATGCGCGTCTCCAAGGCTACCGGCAGCCTGTCTCACGGTGGAATCGGAACAGCCGGGGGAATAAATATTACCGCACCTGCGCGATAGCAAGGCAAAGGCAGCTTCGGCTACATCACAAGCTTCGAGCAGCACTGCAGCTTCCTCCTTTTGCTCAGCGGTAGCACCACTCATCTCCTGAATACGCCGGAGGGACGCACGCACAGCGGGTATATCGTGCTCACGGAATGCTTCACGAGCCAGCTGAATACTATTCCGCGCAGCATCAGTCTTGTTATTCCGAACTGATTCAAGCAATTTCTGAGCAAAAGCTGCATATTGTGCCGGGACAGAGTCGAGCTGTTGGCGGGCATGCGCTAACAGTTGCTCTGCTTCCTCGGTTTCTCCGTGGCTGAAATGAGAGGACGCAAGCTTAGCGTTGTGAAGTAGTTTCAGATAGGGATGCTCATGACTCTTTCTGAGCTGCTCGAGCATCTGTCTGCCTGCCGGGGACCCGGCAGATGCAGCAATTCGCTCTATCCGCTCACCGAAATCTGCATCAAGTGGCTGACTCAACAGCTCAGAGAGCACCGACACATGGCATGCAGCCCAAACGGCTAAAGTCGGCTCCTGTTTCTCATCAACAAGTGGCTTTAACAATGCCATAGCTTTTCCATAATCGCCTTGGGCCAAAGCTTGCTCAGCGCCCACCAAGGGAGCAGGCATTGCTAACTCGCGAGCCTCCACATATTGACGCTGTGGCTCCGGCACACACAAATAAGCAGCAAGACCAGCAGCCACAGCACCTGCTCCCAGAGTGATACCCCCATACTTCAGGGCTTTGATAATCAGGTTACGGCGACCGGAGGGAGTACTCACTTCATCCGACGATTTAAGAGCAGCCTGCACACAGCTCAGCTCCGCCAATAAGTCGGCATAATTGGCAGGTCTGTCCTGAGGCTCATATGCCGTCATGTGATCGATAAGATCACACAGGCTGGCATTGGTTCCAAAAGGCAAGACATCCTCAGCCTTCGGTAGGTTAAGTTTGAACTGCAACAGCTGTTGGGTGGAAGTTATAGGCACGCTGAAATCACCGACACCGGTTAACAGATAGCGCAGTGTCATGCCCAAGGCGTACATATCGGTACGAGCATCTTCATCGCGCCGTTCCAGAGTTTCCGGAGGTACGTAATAGGGAGTAGCCCAGATAATCTCTTCGGTATCCTCATCAGCCTTCCCGAGAGCGAGACCGAAATCGAGAACCTTAGCCTTACCTTCATCGGTAATGATGATATTACCGGGCTTCATATCACGATGAAGCACACCGGCCTGATGAGCAGCTTGCAGCCCTTTCACAGCCTGAATGGTATAGTCCACAGCCTGGGCAGCAGACAGTGGTCCTGACTCATGAACGAAGGTCTCGAGGTCGCGACCGTTTATCAGCTCCATCGCAATATAGAACTGATTGCGGGCATGACCGGCATAATAAACCGCTACGACATTATCATGGCGAACTTTCGCCATCATGGCAGACTCGTTCTCGAAACGAGCAATTCGTTCGGGCTGGTCGCGATAGGCATCATTCAGCAACTTAATGGCTACACTGCGATTGAGCACCAAATCCCTCGCACGCAGCACGACACTCATGCCACCAATTCCCAGAACACCCTCAACTTTACAACCGGAAATAACCGTATGCACATACTCACTCGCACTACACTCCGGGCAGCTGACTTGGGTATAAAAGCCAAGTGCAGAAATATCGAGCTGAGTACCACAGGCGGGGCACTGCCAGATATCGAGGTTGTTCATGCGCTTACGGTAAAAAGAAAGCCGGGCAGGCACTTAACGCACACTACCCGGCTTGTTTTAAATATTACTTCAGGCCAGCTTGGGCAGAGAAGCAGCGGCTACAGCCTGACCGTGACGCTTGGTCTTCTCATCGGGCACGCAAAGGGTGATAGCAAGCTCGGGGAACTCGCCCTTCAGCACCTCATTAGCCTTGTCGATGATGAGCTGACCACCGTCACCGGTAGCTACGCGACCGAGGAACAGCAGATTGCGCAGAGCATAGAACTTGGAGAAGTAGGCGATGGTGTAACCGAACTCCACGCCGATGGTCTCGTAAATCTTGCGGGCACGCTCGTCGCCCTCAGCCATTGCGGCCTGCACCTTCTTAAGCTGCTCGGGATAAGGCATGGAACCGAACTCAAAACCGGCACGGGGAGCCAAACGGGCTACAGCCTGCTGAGAGAAGTACATGGCACCAACACCTTTATCCTTGGACCACTCGTCCACGCCACCGTCCTCCTGATAGTCGACGGGTACGAAGGCAAGCTCATTGAGCCAAGGCATGATGTGACCCTCGGGGTCTACATAACCGGCTGCCAGAGAGGTACCCATGGCAATGCCGAGCACGGCATCATCATTCATACCCATAGCACCGGCAAGAGCAGTAACCTCACCGTCGTTCACAACCTCGAAGGGAACCTCCTTGCCCATGCGCTCGCTCCAGCGATCCTTGAGCGTGCTGAACATAGGACGAATCACGTTGGTGAAGTCCTCGGGGGAAATGCCACGGAAAAGGGAACCTACGCGGGGCTCGCTGTTCACGTACACACCGGCAGCAGAACCACCGATAGCGTCCACCTGAGGCAGATGCTTAGCAGCGCGCAACAGGGAGTCATCCACACCCTCAAGCTGGTACATGGGGTCAGTCTGGTGGTAGGGGTCCCACACAACCTCCTCAGAGTACACAACCTCACCGTTCACAACAGCAGCGCACTTACGGTCGGAACCACCGAGGTCGAAACCGATGCGGTAGCCGTCCAGATTGCGACCAAGAGATACAGAAGTGGAGTTCTCGGCGGGGAGCTCGCAGGGGCATGCCACCTTCACCACCTGAATGGGCTGGTCATAAATCTTCTTACCGATGAAATCCCAGTCAAACTCACGGGCACCACCGGCGCAATAGGTAGCAGCAAGCATGTCGGCAACCTTGTCGGCACCGGCCACCATGATGGTGCAGCCGCCCTTCATCCAAAGCAGGAACTTAACAATTCGCTCGATGTACTGGTTGTTGAGAGCATCGTTCTCCTCAGAGGAAGGAAGAACCTTACCGCTCCAGCGGAAACAGGTACCATCCATACGAGTAAGAGCAATATCGATAGCCTGAGAGGCGGGGTCAGCAGCGACCTTGTCCTCAAATGCCTTGTTCCAGAGAACCGGAGCTACGAAGTCCGGATCGAGCACGGGTGTGAATTTCGGTTGGATATTCATAACGTTACTGGGTGTATATTATCATGCCATCTATCAGATGACAAGCTAAAAAGTGAGTATAGTGAGTTAAAATCAGAATTCGCAGTTGCGGGGAGTACGGGGATAAGGCAGGACGTCGCGGATATTCTGCACGCCTGTCACGAACATGATAAGGCGCTCGAACCCGACACCGAAACCGGCGTGCGGCACTGTGCCGTAACGACGAAGGTCGTTGTACCAGTAGTAAGCCTCGGCATCCATGCCCAAACGCTCAATATTACCCTCGAGGACGTCCAGACGTTCCTCACGCTGGCTACCACCGATGATTTCACCAATACCGGGAACAAGCACGTCCATAGCGGTTACAGTCTTACCATCATCGTTCAAGCGCATGTAGAAAGGCTTAATCTCCTTGGGATAATTGTACACGATAACCGGGCACTTGAAGTGACGCTCTGTCAGGAAGCGTTCGTGCTCGCTCTGCAGATCCATGCCCCAATAGGGTGGATATTCAAACTTCTCGCCACTGGCAAGCATGATGTCAATAGCCTCGGTATAGGAGCAGCGCACGAAGGGCTTGTTGCTCACCTCCTCCAGACGGGCACGAAGGCCTTTATCCACAAACTTGCAGAAGAAATCAAAGTCCCCGCTCTCATCGGCGAGCATCGTGTCGGCAATATGACGAATGAAGGACTCAGCCAAATCCATGTCTCCATAGATATCGCAGAAAGCAACTTCGGGCTCAATCATCCAGAACTCGGCAGCATGACGCGAAGTATTACTGTTCTCGGCACGGAAAGTCGGGCCGAAGGTATAAATATTGCTCAGGGCGCAGGCGAAGGTCTCGCCCTCCAACTGACCGGAGACGGTCAGACTTGCAGCCTTGCCGAAGAAGTCCTTCTCGTAGCTCTTATTCTCAGCGAGAGGATCGAGGGTCGTGACATGGAACATCTCCCCTGCACCTTCACAGTCGGAGGCCGTGATGATGGGAGTATGAACCCAGATGAAATCGCGCTCCATAAAGAAGCGATGCACGGCACGGGCAATACGTGAACGAGTACGGAAAATAGCACCGAACAGATTGGTACGGGGACGCAGGTGAGCAATCGTTCTCAGGAACTCAGGAGAGTGACCCTTTTTCTGCAGAGGATAGCTCTCGGGAGAAGTTCCGACCAGCTTAATAGCAGTTGCCTGAATTTCCCATTTCTGCTTGCCGGGGCTGGCAACCAAGCGCCCCTCTACAGAAACGGAAGAACCGGTAGTCATCTTGCCGATGTCCTCATACCCGGGAATGCCGGCATCTGCAATCACCTGAATGGAAGCAAGACTGGTACCGTCGTTGATTTCCAAAAAGGAAAAAGCCTTAGAGTCGCGGCGGGTACGTACCCACCCCTCTACCAGAATGGAATCCTGCTCGGCATCGCTGGCCAGAGCGTGTTTGACCAAAGTTCTGTTCATGGCAACACTATATCACCATCAACCCCGCATGGCGAGTATTTTTTCTGACTCAGCCAGTAATTTTTCGAGGGTTTCGACCAAGATGTTGGTGATTACGAAGTCACGGTACCACTTTTTCTCGCAGGGGACGTAATAACAAGGCAACATGGTATCGGGCTCCTGGAAGGTGCCACCCGGCGGGTGGAGGTGGAAATGCAACAAGCGCACACCACTTCCGGCCAACTCCATTTCGTGCTTATCGATGAGCTCCGGGTCAAAATTTCTATCCTGCATTCGGCGGCACATCAGGCGGATTTCGCTATCTGCCGGGTACTGCTGCAGCGCGACCATATCATACTCCTCGGGTTGCCATTCGGGGCGGAATGCTCGAGTAAGCAGCGGGTCGCAGCAGGATGCGATTCGACGCAGGCAGCTCTTACGATTACTGCCGGGAGAGCCGCATATAAGTATCAGCATGCGAAGCGGCGGGGTCTTTTCCTTGCGGAAAAGGTAATCCAAGCGTCGCTGAGCGTGCATCATACGCATATTGAGTTCCTCCATGGTTGCCACCATTTCATCCTTACCACCGGCAAAGAACGTGCGGTCTTCTGACGGAGGGTGCGGACGGTCGGGGCGATAGCGATACGCCACCGCCATATCAAGCGTGGGAAGATGTTTGTGAAGTGGCGTATTACCTTTGGGCAGGAAATGCCCGAGCACACGCATGACGACCTCACGTTTAAAGGAAACAAATATCTCCGGTTTCACCTGAATGTATGGGAGCCACACCACCTCCTCAAACTCGGAACTGTAAGTACAATCAGTTTCAGGCTTCTCCTTATTGCAAATAAGAAGGAACCAGGTCTGCTGTTGGCCATCCCAATCATCGCTTTTGCGATTTTTATCACGGTAAAAGTACCTCAAACCACCCCAGCGGGCAGCAATCGTGTAGGCAGAACGGGGCAACCCCACTTCCTCCTCGACCTCGCGCACAATGGCATGCTCATACGTTTCACCACTACGAACACCGCCCTGCGGAAAATGCAGGTGCTTACTCTCGGGATTTTTGCGAGCGAGCAATAGATTACCCGCAGAATCCATGATAACAGCAGCTACATTGAGCCTCCATCTGTAGGCATCCTCACTCATGATACAGTCGGCTTTCTGCGCCCGTGACTTTCGTCATTCCATGCTTCGGTGCAATATTTCGTGCGACACAGTTCCTCAACTTCATCGGCAAAACCGGGCCAAGGTTCATCCCCCTGCACCTCCAGAACCAGCGGAGCCAGAGCAGCAGCCAGCAACTGGGGCCAGCCGTCAGCCGGCTCACACTCCTGAATCAACCCCTGATGAAGAACTGCGCCACGATAACGGCGCTGACCGGCACCGGCCAGTTTGTTTCCTGCAGCATCCACAATATCGCTTGCTACAGGACTTGCCCAGCAAGCGCGACCTCCATCAGGTGCATCCTCTATCAACAATTCGCACTCCACCCCGCTGGCCTGCAGAGCAACTGCAAGCGCACCGTGAATCCACTTGTACAACTTATCTGCCGCGGGGTAGATATTCCCCTCAATCGCAGGCAGGGTAACTGTATAGGTATACCCTTTCCGGTGGTCAACTATACCACCACCTGTCCAGCGACGAATATACTCAATTCCTACGCCGGGGAAAATAGAAGCAGCAACGGGGGTAGAATCAAAGTACCCGAAACTGACAGCAGGTTTAGCCCAGCCGTAAATGCGGAGCCAAGCTTCCGGTCGGCGACTCAGCAGCTCATCGGCAGCCATATTCTGATACCCGGTTCGGGCTATCGGGTCACACCAAAGCCTGATGACCTGCGGGAGCAGAGCATCAGGCTGAGACTGTTGCATGTCAAAGCTCATGCACGTATATGTTCAAAGGTTTCAACTTACATAGGCTGGGGCATGAGCACACTGCTGGTAAAGCAACGTGTGTAGGAACGGAAGAATTCCTCGGGCTTGGGAGCGCGACGACGACCCTGTCGCACCTGTTCTACCAAATTCACACCCTCTGCAGTCAGAACGGTAATAGACATCGAGGCAGAAATCACACGAGCATTCCGATAGGTAGCAGAACCGGCCACGATTCGGTCACCATATACCGAAATTGACTTATTCATGCTGGCAGAAGACGAGGAGATAACAGGAACGCTGATTGTCTCGTAACCCACTCGCCCACTCTCAGCATCTGCAGAATCGTTGACGTACTCGATGTTAAAAATCAGACTCAACTCAAGGATATTTTCGCAGAGGAAGTTCTCCTTTTCATCCTTCTCGTACGGCACGTAAGCCTGCTCCAGACTGTCCTGACACATCAGGTTGTCATAGCTTTCGCGCGGGGGAATAATCTGACGATACAGTGAGAAAATAGGGAAAATACCCTTCTCTTTGTCGTTGGCATCGACGTTAAGCACCTGGTCGCGGTACATCAGACGATAACCGATAGCATTCACATCGCCCTGAGTCTCCATATTGTGAGCTCGAGCGTCGCGATAATTTGTACGAAGAGAGGTACTGCTGCTGACGGCGGGATTGCGATCGGGAGCACAGGCAAAGAACACCATCTGCACAGAGCGAGGAATCTTGAGCCCCTTAGGCAGCTTACCACCCTGACGCTCCTGCTCGGTCTTGGCAAACATCCACTCGTAACGATTATTGCCCTTCATCTGGAAAGACTCCAAATCGCGGGACATAATCTGCATGGCTACGCGACCACTTGTACTGGTGCTCACGTCCTCACGCACTTTCTGCCACAGGGAGATACCCTGATTGGTCAGCTGCATGATGATAAGAACCAGACCGGCCGTAATGGCCATGGCCACAATAAGTTCAATAAGCGTAAAACCGCGATATTTCTTGTAAGTATTCGTCTTCATGTACGGGAGAGAAAAGATTAGCGGTGGAAAGACATGTTTGCAGAGAAAAGCGGGCGCCCCATGCGCTTCCAATTTCTATCGCCATAGCGAGCAGGATTGGGCGGCGACATCTTGTAGAAGTCAGCACGATAGAACACTGCACCACCGTACTGCTTACCATTCTCAGATTCAGAGAAATAATCCTCGGGCTTGCTGGCTTCGGCAATCACGCCGGGATTGGCAGAAAGCTTAAACTCACCGTTCTGCTGGTCGATAAGCTGACTCATCTTCACCACGAACACAGGACCCACAGCATCCTTAATATCGTTCTTGTGCAGATTATCATTCATGGGGCATGCAATGGCTACCAGCTGAGAGTTCTGACCGGGTACAGCCTTAGCAGCCTTCACGGGAGGATATGTACCATCTGCACGAGGAGACTTGCTCGTATCTGCTCTATAGGAAAAAATAACAATGGAAGTTGAAGGGCGCTTGCTCTTCATAATCCAGTAGAAGCCCTTATCGAAGGGAGTGAGATACTTGCCGTCGGTTGAAGCCTTATCTCTGGCACCGGCTCGCTCATTGGGGCGAATCGTTCCCATCTCAGCACGCAGAATACCGGTAATACGCTCAGCCTCCTGCTTAGTGAGAGCCTCCTGCACCAAGCCGCGTGCCGGCACAAAGACGGTCAGGAATATCGACACCAGAACGCCGACCAAAGCAACGGCCAGCAATGTCTCCATCAACGTGAAACCGCCACAGCGGCGCGTGATTTTCTTCTTCATGTTTCAGTGTAAGTGTAAGTTAGTAGGCCAGGTATCAATGTTCTTTATTCGTATACCTGCTCTGTTGTGCGCAGCTGGCCGATATCACCGGAGGGCCAGATAACAATACCCTTGGCTGCAGCGGGGCGACGCTGAGAATCAAAATCGGTCGGGATAATGCCATCCTTGGCTCGGTTGCCGGTACCGGGTCGACCACTGATAACTACCAGACGCTGAGCGGGAGGAGAGTTAAGCGGGTCAGACTGCGGGGTGACATAACGGCCCTTCTCGTCAAACTCAATATAGTATACAGCTGTCTGCCCCTTACCTGCCAGTCGGGTTACCTCCTGACCAAGCATATCACCTCCGGCATGATCCATCCACTTAAGGGTGGTGCTGTAGGTGGGGCTGAAGAATACGCCTGTCGGCAGAGTCACACCGGCGGAGGTGGATACCCACACGCCATCGCCCTCCACATCTGTACCGTCATAGGTACCGCGAGTGTTCTCGTTCTTGCGCTTCATCTGCACGGTCATGTAGCGCAAGTGACGCGTATTCATCGTCTTATCCTTTTCATCCTTAGCAATGATAAGTCGGGTATAGCAGTCATTTCCCTGAGCAGTAGCGCGAGCCTCGCGCACCATAGTCTCGAGCATATCCACGCCTGAGTCCAAGCCACGCCCCTTGCCGGCGTCACGTAACACGTTGGCAGACATAGTCATTAAAAGACCGATGATTGCCATCACAACCAATAGTTCAATCAGGGTAAAACCCTTATTCTGCTTGCTGAAGAACGTTTTCATAAACTGCGAAAATTTACCGTATTCAAAAATACGCCTTCACTATTCATAGCAGATTTCCCCCCTCGCTTCAACCATTTTTTTATTTTTCTTCACAAAAGCGGGTCATTTTCGGTTTTTTGATTGACCTTTTCAGGAAAATAGAGTACAGAAGGCGCGTCATGACGATTTTAGATTCGATAATTCTCGGCATAGTAGAAGGTCTCACTGAGTACCTGCCTGTCAGCTCTACCGGGCACCTGATTATCACTCAGTACCTGCTGGGATTACCGGATTCTGATGCCATAAAGGCATTCCACATCTGCATACAGAGTGGCGCTATTATCGCCGTGCTGGGTCTTTATTATGCACGCGTGCGTGCCATGATTACCGGCACCCTGACCGCAATCCGCAACTTACGCAACGAACAGGCTACAGATGAAGAACGCTACCCGGCAGGTGCTCGCCTGCTGGTCAATATGGTGGTCGCATTTATTCCGGCGCTTGTATTGGGGCTGATTTTCAACGATTTCATTAAGAGCGTCCTTTTTAACGCTCCGACAGTTACTACGACTTGGGCTCTTGGTGGTCTGGTTATTCTGCTCTACGTCCATTCTCGAAAGAAGAGTGGTAAAGGCTTTGAAGGTAAGTCGCTCGATGAGCTCAGCTGGCTCGGGGCCCTGAAGGTAGGGTTCATGCAGTGTATTGCTATGTGCCCGGGGGTTAGCCGCAGCTTGATGACCATGCTGGGCGGACTCTTCGCCGGATTAAGTGTTGCTGCCGCTGTTGAGTTCAGTTTCCTGCTGGGGCTCATCACACTCGGTGCAGCAACTGTACACGACGCATGGAAGCACGGTGGTGAGATGCTCACAACGCTCGGTTGGGCTCCGCTTCTGGTCGGCACATTCACCGCATGGATCAGTGCTGTTATTGCTGTGAAATGGATGGTAGGCTACCTGAACCGCCACAGTTTGGCCATTTTCGGTTGGTATCGCATTGCCGCAGCCTGCGTCATGCTCGGTCTCATTTACACCGGTCTTCAGTTCGATTACGAAGAAGAAAGTGCCCCGGCACCGCAGCAGGCGCATCTTATCGAGAAGAAATAAAAATAACGATGGCGGATTTTGTGCTTTTCATTCTCCCCTTATGCAGGTAGAATGGGTGAAAGCATGAATCGACACATCATCAGAATTGCAAATCTGCTTGCAGATAACCTGTTTGCTTGGTTCACCCCAACCTGGCGCAGAAAAGGCTGCGAGGCACGCAGTGCGCTGGTTCGTTACAGCAATTACCACAAACCTCATATTTCAGACGAGCGAAAGGAGCAGATTGCTGCTGTTCAGGAGCGGCTGAATAACGCCCTGCTCTACTGGAAAAAGGAAGACACTATCACTGCAACGAAAGATGTGGAAGGTCTCAGCGAAAGTCTGAGAGGCTTTAAGCGAGGCGCTGTCATTGAAACGGTTGAATCGCTCTTCGTTATCATGGTGATTTTTCTGGGCATTCGCACCTATTATGCCCAACCGTTCCGTATTCCTACAGGCTCCATGCAGCCCTCACTCAACGGCATCACGATTAAGCCACTGGCCGATAATGAAGAAATGCCTTCTGCCCCCGAGCGTTTGTGGAACGCCATCACCCTCGGCAGCAGCTACAGTGAAATCATTGCTAACAATGCCAAGAAGATTGTCGATTTGAAGACGGAGCGCTATTTCTTCCTTTTCACGCGCACCCGCATCTACTTCAGCGATGGTAGTCAGGAAACCGTCCCCTGCGCCAGCGGTGCAGTAGCCGAATACCTCATGCAGCAAGGCAAATTGGGCAAGATGCTCATGCCCGGTGAAGTCATCGTCCGCGCCCGCATGGATGCCGGTGACATGGTTGTCGTCAATCGTATGGCTTACCACTTCCGTCGCCCCAAACTTGGTGAAACCTTTGTATTCGACACGCGCGGCATTAACACGAACGTGCCGGCCGCCATGCCCGATCAGAGCAGTGCCAGCAATTACATTAAGCGACTTTGCGGCCTTCCCGGAGATACGGTCAGCATCGACGCTCCCAATCTTGTTGTTAATGGCAAAACAGCCACGCAAGAAAAGGTATGCGATGTTGCCGCCTGCAAGCCTCCGTACAACAGCACCGGATACAACGCCATCAACCGCACGAGGGATGCCTCTGTGTACTATCAGGCATATATGACGGAGGGTTCCTCGGTCTCTCTTAAACAAAACTCAAACGACCCCAATCTTAACGAATATCTTGCGCTCGGCGACAATACTGTTAACTCCAAAGACTCCCGCTACTGGGGGCCGGTGCGCCAGTTCAATATTCTAGGCCCCGCATTCCTTGCTCTCTGGCCATTCACCGAGCACTGGGGCTACGTAGAATAATTGATTCAACAGACAAAAACACCTCTCAAACACCTCTCACTCTTCTATGTCTGAATCAGACTCTATCACCAAAAATGCGAAATCAAATCTGGCATTTACTCTCATGGATTTGCCGACTGAGAAACGCATGCACATGGCTCAATTCTATGCATTCTGCCGCATCGTCGATGATATCGTTGACGAGCCCGGGATGACGGAAGAAGAACGACATCTTGCCCTGGATCGCTGGACCGATATTATCTCCATGAAGGTAACAGCTGCTCCCGGCATCGAGGAAGAAGTACAGAAACTCGTAAAGGATCTGCAGCTCGATATCTCTCCCATGCTGGAGCTGATTGCAGGTTGCCGCGGTGACATCTGCCCTGTTCAGCCACAGAACCGAGAAGGATTGCTGGCATACGCATACAAAGTAGCAGCCTGCGTAGGCATCACCAGTGCCACTGTGATGGGAGCATCGGAGGCTGCTAAGGATTACGCCATTTCTCTGGGCTACGCCCTGCAGCTCGTGAACATCCTGCGAGACGTAGCCGAGGATTGCCGCAAATACGGTCGATATTACCTGCCCGCAGATGACATGAAGTTGTTCGGCGTAACGCAGGACGACATTCGCAACCAGCGCTATAATTATCGCATGCGTCAATTACTGGCGTATGAGGCAGCTCTTGCCGAAAAGTTTTTCGGAGACGCCGAGTCCTACTACCAGCAACTCTCGGTCGAAGATAGGAATGCCCTCATTCCGGCTCAGGCTATGAGCTTGATTTACCATACCATCCTCACTAAAATGAAGGATGACGAATACCGGGTATTCGAACGCCGATACAGCGTAAACAACTTCCGCAAGTTATGGTTCCTGCTTCGAGCAAGACTCGGCACAGTATCAATGCCCACCATGCCAAGTGTGGCTGATTGGGGGTTCTTTAAGAACAAAGACTCAAAAAAAGAAGACTCATAAATCCTTATACCTAACGGAGAAAATGCCACTCTGCCGGGGAGAAAGCTTGACAAAAAAATAATCTTAGTGCACAATAACTCCTGCCTGACCATAGGCAGGTGAGCATTACCTTCAGAATTGCTATGAAAACGAGACTCATCCATACAGCTCTGGCAACCGCAGCCGTCCTCATGATTTCGGCATGCGATGAACAGCCGGCAACGCCCTCAACGACTGAGCCCGGGACCGAAGAATCTGCCCAGACGACGCAAACCGCAACCGAGGATAATTTAGCTCCGGCCGCGGAGGATATATCCGGCGCCGTTGCACCCATGCTGGCCCCCTACACTTGGTTGGAAATTTCTCAGGTAACTTCTGAACTCACTACAACTGATAGTGGCATACAGAGCCTTTCAGCCCAGATTAAATTGACGGTAAAGGAGGACATGTATCGCAGAGAAAGCGCTCCTGTTGCGTTCAATGAGGAACGTAAGGCCATCAACGCCTGCGCCAATGCTGCCATTCAGCCCAACTCTCTTTACCTTCTTCAGATTGGTGCTCCAACCGATAGCATCACAGAGGAAGACAGGAAGTCTCGTCCCCTGCCCGAGAACCTTAAGCAGCTTTCCAACGAGCTGCGCGATTTGGCAGAGTCCGAAGTCTACACTCTCGATACACGAGCCGGCATTCAGTACACGATTACTGCTACCATGCGAGCAACAAAAGGCGAAAATGGTTGGAACATCTCCGACGTAAGCCTCCAGACCGGCAATTTGCCCGCTCCGGATTTTGCGGTACCCGCAACAGCTATCCCTGAAGGTAGCGCAATTCTCACCCCTGAGTTCACCGAAGCCCGCAAACAGGAAATCAAGACCAAAATTGCAGCATTCGAAGCCGAAGCAGCCCCTTACATCAAGTCTCGAGAGGATGAGGCCAGAGCAGCTTGGATGGAGTTCAAATCTGCCACCGAGGAGAAAAACCGCAAAGCCGCAGAAGAAGCAACCGCGGCTGCAGCTGAAAAGGAACAGTGGATGAACCATTGCATTACCACCATTGCAGCCGGCAAGTTGTTCTCCGGTGAGTGGGTTCGTGGTAACAACTTCGGCGAAATAACTCTGGAAATCGCCAAGGCTCGTAAATATGAGAACAGCATACAGTTCTTGGGCTGCCTGTTCGATACACAACTTCAGGAGGCACGCATGGACATATACGGCCGATGCGATTTCACGAAGAACGAAGACGGCACATCCCGCGTGGATATCACCATCTATGATGGTGTCTATGAGGAAGATAAGCCTACCGCCGAGGTTTACGATGCCAGCGACGGCGTCATGCAGCTCACTCTCGATGCCAAGGGTAATATCAACGGCATCATGACTTGCACCTCATGGAAAAATAATCCCGAGAAAGCCTTCAAAATCAGTCTTTCTCCGAAGAGTAAGTAACACACTCATTTTCAAACGCAAAGAAAGAAGCGGTACTGCGCAGGCAAGACCGCTTCTTTCTTTGTTGAAAAGTCACAAAAAGAGATTGCATTTCACTCATGAATACGGTAGAATGCTGCCACGCATTATGTCACGGCAAGCATTAGGCAAAGGTTTAGGGGCACTTATCAGAAAAAACGAAGCTCGCGCAGCAGCGGCTTCGGAGAACACTATAGATGAGAGCAAGGTTCTACTGGTGAAAGTGGAGGATATCGAGCCCTCCCCCTTCCAGCCGCGCCGTACATTCAATGATGAGCAGATTACCGAACTGGCAGACTCCATTCGCGAGCGAGGCTTGGTGCAACCGCTGGTTGTCCGAAAAGTCAACGGCAAGTTCGAATTGATTGCCGGCGAGCGCCGTTTGCGCGCCATGAAGAAGCTGGGCAAGCCCGAGGTGAAAGTGGTCATGATGGATGCCACAGACCGAGAGGCAGCTGAGCTGGCATTGATTGAAAACCTGCAGCGCGAAGATCTCACCCCGCTGGAAGAAGCAGAACAGTACAAACTGCTGCAGACCCGTTTCGGCATGAAGCAAGAGGTCATTGCTCAACATGTAGGTAAATCTCGTGCCGTAGTAGCCAACATGGTTCGCCTACTTGATTTGGCTCCCGTTTCCCGTTCCCTTCTCGAAAGTGGTGAACTCAGTGTCGGTCACGCAAAGGTATTGCTGCAGCTGAAGGATGATGCCCAGCAATCCTCTGCTGCAACTCGTGTCGTCAAACAGGGGCTTACCGTTCGTCAGACTGAGCAGTTGGTAAAGGATATTCTCAATCCCGATCCCGGCAGAGCCCCCATAGTCGGAAAGACTCTGCCTGCTGCATACGAGTCTGTTTGCCAGCAACTTTCTCACGATTTCGGCACCAGGGTCAATATTTCACTCAAGGGCAAAAGTAACGGCACTATTGAAATTTCCTACACAGGGCGAGATGAATTGGTGCGCATACTTCAACTCTTCGGCGTAAATGCTCCGCTCTAAGGCCATACTGTTCCCCCTGATAGCCGGATTGCTGTGCTCCTGTGGGGACAACACGGCGACCAAGCAATCTGCAGCTTCAACGGTTCGCACAGAACCGCAACTTACATGGCAGCAAACTGCTGATTTCAGCGGGGCGAATGCTTACCTACATTGCGATGCTTTGTGCAAACTTGGCCCCCGCCCCACCGGGTCGCAAGCCTACGCCAAACAGATTGAATATCTGACTGAGCATTTGCAGAAGTCAGGCTGGGTTGTTACACCCCGTGTTTTTTCCCTTTCCAACGGGGCAAAGATGACCAATCTTCACGCCGTCTTCGGAGCACAGGAATCAGAGCGCAGTCTCATTATCACCTGCCATATCGATACAAAAACCGGCATCAGCCCCAATTTCGTTGGCGCAGATGATGGAGCAAGTGCCGCCGCTGCCATGCTCGAGCTCGCCCGTGTATTGCCCGGAAAATTGAATTGTGCGGACAAGATTGAGCTCATCTTCTTCGACGGGGAGGAATCCTTTGCTCCGCGCATGACACCTACTGACGGCCTCTATGGTTCGCGCTATGAAGTCATGCGACGCAATCATGCTCTGCCCCTTTACCAGATAAACCTCGATATGGTAGGCGCTCGCAATAAAACCATTGCCGTACCCTTAGTCGATACCTGCGATGAATGGCTGGAAGAATACGAGAAAGCCATCGAAGCGCTCGGATTTTCAACCAGCCGTTGGAATGTACATCCCGGTTCATATTTTGACGACCACACACCGTTCGAGCAAGCCGGTGTGAAATCCATCAATCTGATTTGCGAGTTCACAAAAGGTGGCTGGTGGCACACAGTAAAGGACGACATGTCCCGTATCTGCCCGAAATCGCTCTCAGAAACCGGTCAGATGGTACTGCAGCTTATTTCTCAGATTGCTCCTGAGCTCTGAGTCTATAAAATTACTCGAATAAGTCGGGGTAAGCGGAGTGAGCCATCTCAACCGAGTAATTGCGTATTGTGTAACTATCCTCCGCCTGCAGTGCAAGCTCTGCCATCTTACGGCATTCTTCATAGTTCAAATGACGGATGGCATAACGTACAAGCGGCAACAGGTGAGCACCTACAGAAAGCTCAGCCACACCCAAACCTACCAGCAGGGGTACAAGATTGATATCGCCGCCCATTTCACCACACACAGCAGTGGGAATACCGGCTGAAATCGTGTGCCGCATCAAGCGCACTACACCGGGATGCGTGGGACGGAACATATTGGACACACGGAAGTTCACTCTATCCACTGCGATGGTGTACTGAGTCAAATCATTGGTGCCGATAGAGAAGAAGTCAACATGACGAGCAAGCACATCTGCCATCATGGCAGCACTGGGTACCTCAATCATGATGCCGACGCGCATCTTCTCATCATATGCCTGCCCCTTGGCCCGAAGTTCTGCTCTGCATTCATCAAGCAAGGCATGAACATCTTTCACCTCGGTAATACCGGATACCATGGGGAACATAATCCCGACTTTACCATGAGCAGATGCGCGAAGAATTGCACGCAGCTGTTCCTTGAAAATCTCCACACGGCTGAGAGACACACGTATACCACGCCAGCCAAGGAAAGGATTATCCTCCTTCTCTTCCAGCACCTCAAAGGGCAACTTATCGCCACCGGAATCAAGAGTTCTGAAAATCACTTCCTCCGGAGAGCAACATTCTACCAAATCTCGATAATGGCGGTACTGGGTTTCTTCATCGGGCAAACTACCGCCACCGAGCAGGAAGAACTCTGTTCTGTACAAACCGACACCCTCTGCACCGGCTCGCTGTATAGCGCCATACTCATGAGCGAACTCTACGTTAGCGGCAAGGCGAATTCTGCGACCATCGGTCGTAACAGCCGGCAGGTCCTTCATCTCGATGAGAGCCTTGTAAGCACGATCTTTTTCTGCCTGCAGTTCACGGTAATGTTGCAGAGTCTCCTCGGTCGGATTGAGAATCAACACGCCGTTGTAGCCGTCCAATATCGCCTGGCATCCCACGCGGGATTCAATCACCAGATGCGCCACGCCCACCACCGCGGGCATACCAAGAGAGCGGGCAAGAATGGCGGTGTGCGACACGGCGGAACCGGCCTCGGTCACAAAACCAAGCACCTTCTTGGGATCCAAATCAGCAGTATCGCTGGGGGCTAAATCATAGGCAGCCAACACACAAGGAGTTTCGCAATCGCCACATATCGGCGTGCGCTCCGACGGTGCCATATTTTTAAGCACTCGCTGCAGCACATCCTCAATATCAGCCACTCGCGAGCGGAGGTAAGCGTCATCGACATGACGCATCACTTCCATGAAATTCTGTACAACAGCGTAGTAGACAGCATCAATATTCTGCAGTCGCGCAGGAACTTCTTTCCTGAGCTTGTTCAGAATCGTGCGGTCACGCAAAAACAGAAGGTGAGCATCAAAAATAGCGGCCTCCTGTGCACCGCTGAGATGTTCTACTCTGGCGCGCAGTGATTGCAGCTCCTCCTCTGTACGGGCCAGAGCGCTTTCAAAGCGGGCCCACTCACTTTCCAGCTCGGTCGGCAGAATGTTCCTGATAACAGGCGATGCGCAGCCTCGTGCCTCAACTCTCAACACACCCATGGCAATACCCGGAGATACGGGCAAGCCTTTCAATCTGCGCTCAAATCCTTCCTGATACTTCAACATCTCCCAACCGCCAGAGTATATGAAAAGAATTTATACTGGAGCTCGTTATTCCTCGCCGAACTTCTTGCTGACCAGTTCCTCCAAAGCGGCCATAGCAGCGGCCTCGTCAGAGCCATCGGTCGTCACAGTGATATCGGCACCACAGCCGACTGCGAGCATCATCAATCCCATGATGCTCTTACCATCAACAGATTCATCATCTTTCTCAACTGTAACATCAGCCGCAAAACGACTGGCGACTCGAACAAACTGAGCAGCAGGTCGAGCATGAATACCAAGTTTGTTGAGAATGGTGAGCTTTTTTGTTATCATATCCTTATAAGCTTAATTACGGTTCACGCAGTAGTATACGACATTGCGCTACCAATTTCCAGCTTTTTTTCAGAAAAGCGTAAAGATTATTTTCTCCGCAGCAGTGCAGCATACGCGCCATCCGCCTGTTCAATATGCGGAAGTGCCAGATAGTCACGCTCAAAAGTAAAATCCGGATTCTGAGCAAGGAAAGCATCCACCACGGCCCGGTCTTCACTTCGATCAATGGAACAGGTCGAATAGACCAACCTACCACCGGGACGCACAGCAAACGCAGCGCAGGAAAGAATGCGAAGCTGCAGAGACGCCAATCGTTCAAACTCTACAGGTTGCAGGCGCCAACGAGCATCCACACGTCGCTGCAACACACCACTGTTACTGCAGGGGACATCCAAAAGCACCGCGTCGAATGCTCCCTGCCACTTCTTCGGGCAGGGCTGGGTCCAATTATGCTGCATGACCTCCACGCTGTCGCCCCCTGCTCTGAGCAGATTTTCACGCAGCTGTGGCAGGCGATGAGCCTCGGCATCAGTTGCCAACAAATCTATTTTACCGAGAGTCGCTGCAATCATGGCGGCAGATTTTCCACCGGGCGCTGCGCAGGCATCGAGCACTTTTTCTCCGGGTTGAGGGTTCAGGAGCTGCACACAATAGCGAGTGGAGGGATCGGCAATATAAACTTGCCCACTCTTGAGTGCGCTGTGCGGAAGCCCACCGGATAATTTGTACCATCCCGGCACATGCTCCAAAGCTTGCCAATCCTCCTGAATGTCCGGCGGATTGAGAGGGTTGACGCGAAGATACACCGGCGGAGTCTGAATATTCCACGCTAATATCGCCTCGGCACCCTCTTGTCCGAACTCAGCGCACCAGCGATTAGCCAACCAATCGGGCACGGAATAACGAATACCGAGTGGGAGCTGAGGCAACTCCGCCATAAACTCGTCCCTGCGACGTATAGCATTGCGCAGAATGCCATTGATAAGGCCACGCAGGCGGTTGGGAGCCATAGCTACAGTCTCACCCACAGCTGCGTGGTCAGGCTTGTGCAGAACAAACAACTGAGCCAGCCCTATCAAAACAAGCCAGCGGGCGGATTCCTCAAGATTCCCCTTACGAAGGCGGTCACAGAGGTGATCCAGCCACCTCATATTGCGGATAACACCGAAAACCAGAGCCTGTACCAATGAACGGTTTAGAGATGTAAGAGTAGCAGAGTCGCACTCTCGGTTTATGAGAGTCTCAGCAAACACACCGCCACGACCCCAGCGCTGCAGACAATTCAACGCAATTCGGCGCGGATTGTTCTCTGCGCACTTATTCTCTGATTTCTTCGGTTGGTACGACATGAGTTTATTCCGGTAATTGAAGTGCTTCGTGTATGGGCAGAGCTCCGTTCCAGGCAATCACAGCCCCGGTATAAGTACACTCTGCATCGGGCGTAAACTCCAGACACCCACCGGCACTCTCAAGAATAACACGAGCTGCCGCAAAGTCCCACAAGTTGATGCGATTTTCGATGTAAGCATCGAAGCGACCGGCTGCGATATAACAGATTGTCAACGCTGCCGAGCCCAATATACGGATTTTACGTACCTGAGCGGAAATATGAGCAAAGCGTCGAATACCGGCCTCACCGGAACCATCATGGCGACCATGACCTACGAATACCACGGCTTGGGACATCGATGTGCGGGGCGATACCCTCAATTCACGCCCATTCAATTGAGCAGGAGAACCGGCAATGGCCGTATAGCACTCATCCCTCATCGGGTCATATACGCAACCAAGCACCATCTTACCACGAACCTGCAGAGCTATGCTTACACAGAACAAGGGAATGCCGTAAAAATAATTCACGGTACCGTCGATGGGGTCGACAATCCACACAGCCTCCGCAGTCATCTGACCGGTCTCTCCCTCTTCACCCAGTACAGAGTACGAGGGGAACGCTGACCTGAGCCGCTGAGTAATGAGTTGTTGAGTATCTTTGTCGAGCTGCAGCTTGAGGTCGTGAGCAAACTCAGCGTTCACAGTCTTGGGCGCATCGAACTGCTGTCGCAGGAACTCACCTGCAACACGAGCAGCCTCCACAGCCACATTGAGCTCTGCGCTATAATCCGCTGTCATGACTTTTTCTGCTGTTCTGCGCGCGCCTTCAATCGGGCGCGTGCTGCGGTATGCAGCTCACTCGCCAAGCAATAGGCCGCTTTCTTCATCAGGCCGCTCATGCGACTGCCGGAGGGCATATCGGCGGGGTCATCAAATCCCATCCATACAAACACCGCAACACCACGGTGATTGAATACCATGCACATGATGCCATGGTTCTCGGGCAGTGTCTCATTGAGCACAACCGGCTTTCCGTCCTCCACGATAAACGGAGGGATTCCCGCTACAGTTCCGGCGCCTTCGCGGCGAATGTACTCACCGTTTTCAACCGGTTCCATAGCGTACAGCATTCTTCCACCACGGCTCCAAACACGATTCAGGACGCTGAACTTGTAATTGCGACCTTCATTCTGGATATCGAAGAGAATACGAGCGAGGTCAACGCGACGCATCTTAAACAGACCTCGGTACAGAGCAAGCTCTTCCTCACGCCCGGGCAGCTCAATACCGAGAGCAAGCTTTTCGTATGCGGCACGCACAACATCATAGCCAAGACTGCGACCGGTAACATCCGGCTTGCGGGCAACAATGTGTGTATTGTCACCACCGGGCAAGCAGGCACAGGAGTACAGGAACGGAGCCATCGCATTGCCGGGCATGCACATCTCACCCCAGCGGTCACGGCCATCAACGGCACTGCGACCGGAGACCATGGCAAGCACGCGCCCCTTGTTGTTACGTCGGGAATCCACCACCATCACGCAGCACTGCAGCACATGCGCCATATCATTTTCCATACCGCGAACCTTCATTTCAGAAGGTCGACGTACAGACTCATCATAAAACTTCCGCAAGCGTTTTGCCTCATCCTCATTCTCATTCAGATAGGGCAACCACTCATCCGGAATGTTACCGGGTTTCTCCACGGCAACCAGAGCCTTCTCCATGGAAATCTCCACAAGTTTCTGCAGCTCGAGGTCAAGATTGGTCACAACGGAAATACCGCCTACATGTTCGCCGAGTTCACCACGAAGGTCATCCAATTCACGGCGAGCCCACATGGTGGCATAGGAGATGACAGGTGCTTCATCCGTATCGGATTTTGCCAGCACGATCGGTTCATTCACTGCGAGGTCATGCTCTTCCTGAGTAATAAATTCCATTTCGAGCATGCGAGCGAGTGTTTCCTTCTTCACCCCCATGGCATTATCCATGCTGGTAACAGGATTGCAGAGAGAAGGCGCTCTCACAAGACCGGCCAAGGTTGCACACTCTACGAGATTGAGTTCCGATACATGTTTACCGAAATATTTATGAGCAGCAGCGGCCACACCGTAGCAATTCTGTCCGAAGTAAATGCGGTTCAGATACTGAGTCAGAATGGTATCTTTGTCGTACTCGCGCTCAATTCGCTGAGCCAACAGAGCCTCCAGCAGCTTACGGTCCAACGTCTTTTCGTTCATCTCATAGACGTTGCGAGTAAGCTGCATGGTGATGGTGGAAGCCCCCTGCTCGTAGCTCATGGAAGCTACATTCCGCAAGAGCGATCTGAAAACGGCAGAATAAACAACCCCGCCATGCTCGAAAAAGGTTTCATCTTCACGAGCGACAAAAGCATCCACCAAATCCTGAGGGATATCTTTCCGCTCGACAACTTTAAGCACGCCACCGGAAAGTGATGCCAGTGGCGTGTTGTCCGATGCATACAGCACGCTCTCGGAACTACCACGAACAACCCTCCCCAAATCATACTGCAAGGCTCGACAGGTATAGGTAATAAAGACCGTCAGAACCACCACCAATACGAAGAAAAGCACAATGCCGATGGCCAGAAGTTTTTTCTGGCCGATACTCAGCATTCTGTACCAGCGCTTGCGCCGATTTACCCCGTGAGAATAAAACATGAAACGTATCGATTACTGTTTATCGTGCATCTTTACGAAGATGGCAGTATTGGCATCAGGCATCCAGTTCGGGAACTCCTTGCGCAGAGCATCCTCGTACTGAGCAGCCTCGCCGGCACGGGAGCTGTGGCGCAGAGCTGCTGCCACTTTGTAGAGGCCCAAGGGCTTAATTTCCTTATCACTCACCACGTTGGCACTGCGGCCATAATACTTCGCAGCTTCTGCAAAATTGCGCTCGGCATAATAGGAATCGCCGAGTGTAATGTATGTAGAGGACTTCAGCGGGCCGTCTACACCCATTTCGATGGCAGATTCACAGAGGGCACGAGCCTCCTGTGTGCGGAGCATACCGATAAGCAGCTGAGCCTTATCGCGCATACCTTCGGCCTTGCGATAGGGCTGTTCCTCCATCGAAACATAATGCTCTGCAGCCTCGAGGCCACGCTCGAACTGACGGAGTTCCAGTCGGCTGCGGGCCAAAGTTTTCCACACAAGTGCCTCCACAGAAGGACGCTCCTTGGTCTGCCCATCAGCTGCGGTGTACTTTTCGCGGGGGGCGCGATCCACAGCATCGGACAGGTACTTATCAGCTTCCAGATATTTTTTATTCTGGTAGCACATCCAACCACACCAGAGCGGCACACCGGCAGGCAGAGCCTTGTAGGAGGCGGGGTTATTTGTCTCGAGTATTTTCAGTGCATTCAGCAGATTATCGATGTCCTTCAACTTAAAGTAACACTGCACCAGACAAAGGTCAACGGACGATGCATACTGGTCGGGGTTAATGTTGCGGGCCTCCTTGAAATGCAAAATAGCCTCGGACGGATTGCTGTCCACCAGAGCGCGTGCGATGAGATAGTGAGCCTCGGCAATGGCAGAGGGCTTCACCGCACGCTTATCGCACTTGATAAGCTCCTTGTAGTAGTGAATCATCTTAGCCGTATCCTTGGCGGCATTGGCAGCCTGTGCAGCCTGCTGCAAGCAAGAGGGCACCGACTGAGAGTGCGGATAGTCATGAATGACCTTCTCGAAGTCTGCAAGGGCAGCCGTTACATTGTTCTGGCGCATATAGCAGGCACCACGCAGGGCGATAGCCTCGGGCATATGAGGATCCTCAGGGAAACTCTTCATATACACATTCAGAACATCGATGGCCTTTATGTCGGCTCCACCAACCTGAGCCGCACACCAGGCGCGCTTATACATGGCATCGCCACGAACCTGAGCAGACAGACCGCTGAGGTTGTCAAAATTAATGGCATCGTACTGCATGAGCGCCTCCTGCGCACCGCCGAGCACAATACGGTCAGCATACATCAATCGCACCAAATCCACACAGGGCAACGTAGCGGTCTCCGTCCCGGGGCGGCCATAGCTCTTGAGGAATGCCATGGCATACTTAACAAACGATGCACTGTCGAGTTGCTTCAGGCATATCAGGCGACGATAGGCGGCATCTGCAGCAAAGGGAGTACCGGGCTTAGAAGCCTCCGCAGCCGAGAACCAATTGGAGGCATCCTGATAGCGCCCGATTTCCATGCAGGACTGACCGACGATTAAGGCGCGCGTGGCTTCCTTTTCGGGGTCATCAAGCGGCTTTCTGTCGCTCATAGCCAGAGCCACTACACCTTGGTAGTCGCGGTTGCGGTAAAGGACCTGCAGTTTGTGCATCATCACTTCACCGTTGTACTTCTCCATACCGGACATTCCTTCCAGACTGGAGTAATAGCGATGAGCATCGTCCGTCTTCTTCAACTGAGTGGCCAAACGAGCAGCCTGCAGGGTGGCGGTGCCACGCATGGCGGCATCAACATCGGAGCGCTCCAGCAAGCGGCGGAAAAGTGCATAAGCCTCCTCAAACTGACGAGCCTCGGTCTTCATCTGAGCGAGTGCGTAAAGAGAGGCGTTGATAATCACAGGATTTACCCCCTGAGCGGAACTCAGTTGGTTAAAGCAGGTTTCGGCCTCATTCTTCTGACCGAGCTGAAGATAGGCTCGCCCGAGTCGGAATGTGGCATCATTGCGCATATCGGCACGCTTACTTTCCTGTAGTGTGATGCGGAAGTAGTTGCGGGCGCGCTCCCAAAGGTTGCGGGATGCCGCCTGAGTAGCCAAATTATACGCAGCAGCTGCAGCAAACTCACCGCCATTCTTGCGATTGGCCACCTGCTCCAGCACAACATCGGCACCGGCTCTGTCGCCGGATTCCTCCAGACAGATAGCCTGCATGTAATGAGCCTTTGCAACGTTCGGAGATGAGGGGAACTCCTTCACGAAGTCACCGAACAATGCCGCAGCACGAGCCAGGCCGGTACGGCGAGACTGGTTGTCCATACCGGGCTGGCGAGCCTGCTGGTATAGGTGCTCCGCAATAGCATAGGAGTCCGCCTCGCGGTCAACAGTAAGGGCATCTTCGTCGTCAGCACCCTGCCCCACCACCACCGGTGCACACAGCAGGGTCAGAGACGTCAGACATATAAAGCTTTTGTTCATCATTATCATATCTGGTCAGGATTTAATCAAGGCTTCACCCGTGGGTAAAGCTATCAGTAGTTATACGTAAATGCCCCAAGGTCGCTATTGAGCGGCCTTGGGCTCTTCGGAAGACTTGGGCATCTGCTTGGAGAAGCTGACATTGTACACACCCGCAGCAGTACAGGTTGAGATAACGTCAGCCACCTTCTGCCAGCGCATCTCGGCGTCGCCACGAATACGCACAGGCTGGTGTTCATTTACCAGCACCTGCTGGCGGAGCAAGTTCTTAAGCTGCTCCAGAGTAAACTCCACGCGGTCAATGGTTACCACCAATTCACCCTTTTCATTCTCGCGGGCATTGATGATCATTTCATCAATGGCACGGGGCTCAGGCTTGGAGGAGTCGTAGGCGGTGGGCACCTTCACCTTGAGGTCCTGCTCATTGAGAATGAACTTCTGCGTCACCACGAAGAAGATGAGCAGCAGGAACACCACGTCAAGCATAGGCGCCAGCTGAAAGCCGATTGGCTCCGGAATCTTGGCATTGATTTTCATGTAAAAGACAGAGCGTTATCAATACTCATCATCATCCATCTGCTCGGTGCGAGCACCCTTCTGCGTTACGTTGCCGAAGCGCTGCTCACGGTCAGCCTGCACAGCCAGTACGGAAAGAATGTGGGTTACGGCCACCTCCATATCGGTAATGTGCTTCTGAATGCGGTTACGGAACACGGCATAGGCAAGCATACAGGGAATGGCAAGCACCAGACCGCCGGCAGTCGTAATCATGGCTTCGGAAATACCGCTGGCCATCTGCATCTGCTTAACACCCTCGAAGTTACCCTGAGCCATTTCCCAGAAGGTGGACATCATGCCGAGCACGGTACCGAGCAGACCGATCATGGGGGCGATGGAGCCGATATCGGACAGCCAGTTAATCTGACGGGTCAGGATGTTGGCCTGACGGGTAGCTTCGGCAGAGGCCACTTCGCGCACAGCATCCATGTTGGCACGCAGGTTACGCTGCATGAACATCACAATCACGTGCACGGTACGGGCAAAGCTGGAACCATCGCGCTCGCAAAGGCTCAGCAGACCACCGTAGTCCTTACGGCGAATGTAGGACTCTACAGAAAGCACGATATCGCGGGGCAACACGGCAGAGGCACGGGTTGTCCACAGACAGACAAACACAGCCATCAAGGCAATGAATGAAAGTCCGAGCAGACCGTACATCAACGGACCACCTTTCACGAAAATCTCTGTAATTTCAAAACCTTTTGCGGATTCTGCCGTCTTGGCGGCCTCGGCTAATATGAACATCGCATGCATAACTCTGGGGGAATTATAAGGAAAATTTGACTAATTTCAAGCCCATAAACTGTCTTTACGCGTTTTTTTACGGGGTAGTGAGCAGGTCATCGCGCACGGCAAAGTTGTAAGAATAAAGGGTACCCTTCTCAGCGAGGAAATAATGCCACCACTCTTTGCTGTAATTACGCATACCGGCGGCTATCATAGCATCTCTGAGCTTCAATCGATTAGCCTGTTGTTTGGCAGTTATGAGCGGGCTGGTCGTGGAAGAGGAAACATCTAACAGGTCATGGTGACCGCCCATATCGAGTTCACGACCGGTGCGCAGATCCACCAGAGTGATATCTACAGCTATGCCCCAGCTGTGTTCAGAAATATTGCCGATATACTTGCCGTCATATATCCCCTGCTTCGTGATATTCGGATAAAAACGCGCTTTCATGCGTTCATCTGCCGTGCGAGACCAGCGACGGAAATCACGCATAGCGCCGGAGGGGCGATAGGCATCCCACACCAGCAGACCGATTCCATCCTTCGCCAGAATATCTGCCGCTCGTTTGATGGCCTGCGCGGTATCTTTGCGAAGAATGGCGCGCTGCCCCTCATAGCCGGCTATCGGGCGCCCCACAAAATTATCGTACCCGCTGTATTTCAAATCCACTCGCACAGTGGGCGCTACGGTATCGAGATAGCAGAATTCCGCCGGCAGCGCCAGTGTCTGTATCACCGTAACAGGCTGGTTAAGCGGCACGCACTGCGAAAGAAGTGCTACCGCTGCGCAGATAATGATTCGTTTGACTCTCTTCATAAACTGATTATTTCTTATCGTAACGCTCCAACAAGCCCAGCATGGATTTCGATGCAGCCCAGCGCATGGGGGTATGACCGACTATATCCTCGTGAGTCGGGTCAGCCCCGGCTTCGAGCAATATGCGCGCACTCTCCATGGAATTGCCTTGCGCTGCAAAAAACAGGGGACTCCAGTCATCGTGCTCCATCTCAAGCTCGGCTCCACAATCGTGCACCAGGTACGCTACGATTTCATGTTTATTGGCCAAGCAAGCCCGGCAAAGCGCCCTGCCGTCATCGGCCAGCAAATCAACTCCGGCCGCCCGAAACTCGCGCAGACAATCCAAGTGGCCATTCTCTATAATGTGCTCAATATAATCGCCGATATGCTTGATTGGCAGCACATCATAGTCGGTCAACACACGCCGCATCAAGCGAGCGTTCCCGGTCTCGCACAGAGCCCACAACAGGTCGTTATCCCGTATCGTCGGGTCGGCTCCGGCATCCAGCAAGAGTTCCGTTACCTCGGGGCGGCCATCGTCGATAGCCTTAATCAGTATGGGATACACCCAGTCACTCGACAACAACTCGGGGTCAGCACCATCTCCTATGGCTTTCAGCAACTCAGCGTCATCTTTTTCATCGTACGCCAGCTGCAGCATTTCATCCGCCGGGCTGAGCCCATACTCATACTGCAGCCGCAGCTCCCGACGTTTAGCGCGGGCTTGCTCGTAAAAATCCGAGTTCGGCATATCGGTTAACTCAGTTCAGGAGAAAGGCTACAATAAACCCAATCACAATAGCTACGATGGAACAAATGAGAGACGTTCCCTCGGCCTGCTCCCCTTCCCGTCGCTTGTTCTGCTCGAAATAGCTGCTCGCCTTCCCGCCGAAGTACAGAGCAACCGCGCCCAATGGCAGGCAGCTCAGCAAAGCAATAATCCCCAGCGCCAGCGTCAGGCAACCGCTGTGAGCCCCCTTCGCTCGCGGGGACTCAACCTGTTGCAGCCTATCCTTAGGCACTCCCAGCACGGCCATCAGGTGGTTGACAGGCAACCACTCTGTAGAGCCGTCTTCACGGTACGACTGGTCCGAGCTCAAAGCGCCGGCTTCGGCCCATGTCCGCAGGGTTGACTTTTCAAAAGGCCCTGTCTCGACACCGTCTTTTTTGAGAAAGTACTTCATCTGTCGGGACGACCTCATCTCATCCAGCCACCGCGGTAGGCCTTGGCCAGCACCATAACGGTGCGAGGCAGCAGGTACAGCGAGAGGTGCTGAGTTTTATCCGTAAAGTGGTTCACGCTGCTGTCCTGTCGGGCAAGACCGCCGAACTCTTCGGCATCGGAATCCAGCACGACTTTCCACTCACCGTGTGCAGGAGCCGGGAACTTGTAGTCCGGTATGGCCTTATCCGCATTCCAGTTGAAGACGAATACCAGTCCGGCGCGTTCAAAGACCATGACTTGGTTCTTCTCATCCATATTGAGCGGACGCGCTGGCGGTGCCGACAACAAATCGGTGCGCTTGGCAAGGTCGACCATGGCTCGGTCGAAGGCATTCAGATGTCGGTAGCGCAGCAGGTCGTTGTCAACCAGCCCCCACTGACGGCGGCAGTATTTGTAGGAATTGCCGTTGCCCTCGCGCGGGAAATCTATCCACTCAGGGTGTCCGAACTCATTGCCCATGAAGTTGAGCCAGCCTTCACCGCCGGCGGACAGTGTAGCCAGTCGAATCATCTTGTGCAGAGCCATACCACGGTCAATCACCACGCTGGGCGTGCTGCAGCTCATGTGGGTGTACATCTCGGCATCCATCAGGCGGAAGGCAATGGTCTTGTCGCCCACCAGCGCCTGGTCATGGCTCTCGGCGTAGGCGATATTGGGCTCGCCGTAGCGGCGATTGATGAGGGTGTACCAGATATCACCCACACTCCATTCCTCGTCTTTCTTCTCCTTGAGTATCTTAATCCAGTAATCCGGCAGGCCCATTGCCAAGCGGTGCGTGAAGCCGAAACCGCCTTCATCCACCGGGCGACAGAGCCCGGGCATGCCCGACATATCCTCAGCTATCGCGAAGGCTCCGGGGCGCACCTGCTGCACCAGCGTGGCGGCCAGCTGCAGGTACACCACGGCATCAACATTCACCTGGGTGTTGAAGTAGCAACCCAAGTCGGTAAAGGGCTCGTGGCCGTGGTGCAGGTAGAGCATGCTGGTCACGCCATCAAAACGGAAGCCATCGAAATGGTACTCCTGCAGCCACCAGCGCAGGTTACTGAGCAGGAACTCGATTACCTCGGTACGGCCGTAGTCGAACAAGCAGCTGTCCCAGTCGGGGTGGAAGGCATCTCGCTTGCCGGCATTGAAGTACTGCCCGCCGGAGCCGTCGAAGTTATTGAGCCCCTCGGCCACGTTTTTCACGGCGTGGGAGTGCACCACATCCAGCAGGACGGCAATACCCAATCCGTGGGCGGTATCGATGAGATATTTCAGGTCATCCGGCGTGCCGAAGCGATTGCAGGGCGCAAAGAACGAGGAGACATGGTAGCCGAACGAGCCATAGTACGGATGTTCCTGAATGGCCATGAGCTGCACGACGTTGTAGCCCAGCTTCGCCACGCGCGGCAGCACATTGTCAGCAAACTCGCGGTAGCTGTGGATGCGCTCTTCTTCACCGGCCATGCCGACGTGTGCCTCGTAGATAAAAGGCACTTTCACGTTGGATGGGTTCCAGCGAGTGTTCTTCCACTTATAGCTCTCTGCCGGCGCCCAGATGACACCGCTGTAGTCAAAGCTGCTCGGATCCTGCACGGTGTAGCGAATCCATGCCGGTATGCGGTCCTTGCCCACATTGTCAGCGCCGACCACATGCACCTTCACGCGCTGGCCATGCTGCAGAGCCTCGGCCGGCAAGCGCAGTTCCCACACGCCGTCGCTGTTCTGCTCCATGGGGTGAGCCCCACGATCCCAGTTATTGAAATCACCAATCAGGTACAATCCGCGCGCGCCCGGCGCCCATTCGCGGTATATCCACTCCCCGGTCGCGACATCGCGGTTGAAGCCCAGTCGCTCAAAGCCGTTCGCACACTCCAGCAACGAGCCATAGCGACGGCACAGGCTCTGCAGGCGCCCATCGTACAGACGCATGCGACCCTTAATTTCTCGCTCATACGGTGCCAGCCAGCCATCTGCCAGCACCAACCCGGGTATTGGTGGTCTTCTCATCGCTCCTCATTCTACTACATCGCGTCCATTTTGGCAAGATTTTCCCCCACTTCTGTCATGTTTAACAAAAAAAATTGCGCTTTTTAGAATCTTTCTAAGATTTCTTATTGACAAATCCCTATTTTTCCGCTATATTTTGCGCGTCACCTGCAAAACAGGCAGACACACACAGCACACACAGACAAACCAATTTAACATTACATACACGATTATGAAAAAGTACCAGTGCACCATCTGCGGCGAAGTCATCGAGAGCGACACCATGCCTGAAACCTGCCCCGTTTGCGGCGTAGACACCTTCGTAGAAATCGAGGAGGGCGCCGAGAAAGTATATGCTGACGAGCACCGCGTGGGTGTAGCCAAGGGTCTGGACCCCGAAGTTGTACAGGGGCTGCGCGACAATTTCACCGGCGAATGCTGCGAGGTGGGCATGTACCTGGCCATGAGCCGTCAGGCCGAGCGCGAGGGTTATCCTGAGGTAGCCGAGGCCTTCCGCCGCTACGCTTTCGAGGAAGCCGAGCACGCTGCCAAGTTTGCTGAGCTGCTGGGCGAAGTGCTGACCGACAGCACCGAAAAGAACGTAGCCATGCGTGCCGACGCTGAGTTCGGTGCCTGCAACGGCAAGCTCATGATCGCCAAGCGTGCCAAGGAGCTCGGTTACGATGCCATTCACGACACCGTGCACGAGATGTGCAAGGACGAGGCTCGCCACGGCAAGGGCTTCGATGGCCTCCTCAAGCGTTATTTCTCCAAATAATCGGAATAGTAAGTAAGTAGAACCAGCATACACAAAGAGCCGCAGTCAGCCATGACTGCGGCCTCTTTGTATTTTGGATTTTTGATTTATAAGTTCCGCGGGCTATGCCCGCTTATATTCAGCTTCACTCAGCTTTTGCTCCGGCACGCATGAGCGCCCTACTGATGGTCCAGCGTTTCTTACCTGTTCGGGCGGCAGCCTGCTCAACCGTCGTCAGACCTTCGGGGGTGCGACCATTCACATCGGCACCTGCTGCAATGAGAGCCAATATAGCATCATCATCTTCGCGGTTATCGGCCAGCATCACCTGCAGAGCGGTCATCTGTCGCTCGGCAGATACCACATTCATCGGCACACCGGCCTCTACCAGAGCACGCACCATCTCAGCACTGTGCATGATTTCAAAGAGAGACGTCTCCCCCTTAGCATTCAGCAACTGAGGGTCAGCACCATATTTCTCAAGCATCTTCACCGCAGGTACCGTGCGCGCCACATGCAGCGCCGTGTTGCCTGCGGCATCCTTGGCATGCACGTCAGCACCAAGCCCCAAGTACAGCTCCATCAAAGCCACATTGCCGCGAGCTGCAGCACGCATAAGCGGAGTCACCCCGGCGGCCGAGCCCATATTCACATCGGCACCGGCTCCTACCAACTGAGCTACCACACCCATCGAATCAGCATACAGCAAGGGCGGTGCTGCAGGCGGAGCAGGATTCACATCAGCACCGGCCTTCAGTAGAGCGCGGGCACTCTCCATGTCACCCAAGCCGGCTACCCAGCCAAGCGGTGTTGTGCCCACACTATCCACGGCATCCACATCAGCCCCCTGCTCCAGCAACAGCGCCGTCACCGCAGCAGAGCGAGCACGCGTCAGCGGTACCGAATTCACCTTGTACCCACGCCCGTTCGGATCGGCACCGGCTGCCAACAAACGCTTGACCGCCACAGCGTCATCCTTCTCAACGGCATCAATCAGCAAAGTCGCTCCACCCGGTGTGCGCTTACTCTCCAGCTCCTCCACACTCGTCACCACACCGGCAGCGCTCAGCTCACTGAGAGCCTGCATCTGCTCCTTGCTACCTGTGCACGAAATCAGCCCGGCAGCCAGAACACTCGCTGTCGCCCAAGCGCAACAGCTGCGCCAACGGCTCAATTCAGACTTATCTGCGGTACTTGGGGTGGGTTCGTGGGCATTCATATCCGGTATCGTTTTGCCCAGTTTAGCAATACAACATCCCCATGGCAAGCATATTTTTCAGACAACGGTGCTGACTGTGACTTTCTTTCTGGTTATAGTGTCGCCTGATTTTTAATACAGCTGTTTAAGCAAAAACATGCGTAAATTACTGACTCGAAGAATCCGGATTAAGCTACGCTGTGGTACAATTCATGGATAATCACACTATCCGGATACCAGACAGATACCACTCTCACCCAGACGCGAAACATTCGGCTACCGAAAGAGAGGATTTTGATACAGGTTAGGCAGATTATCAGCATGAATCAATCCTCCGATTGACGGTGAAAGGGTCTTACTCCATTTTCCACCGCCTCCACACTTCCATGAGCATGGACGACAAGTCAACAGCTCGCGCATCATCATTTGTGTGGTAATGGCATTCTCCACAATAACAATTACCGGATTTCGATATAGATATCATACGAATTGCTTGAAACAGAAGAGCCGACCTGGGTTCAGCTCGGCTCTTCTGTTTGTAAACATACAATTGTATCAGTGAAGAATGGAGGGTCTACTATCAATCTGATTAGGGCGAAGTGGTAACACGGGAACCAAATCTTCCTCCGGTACCTTCTTCTTGGGCTTTGGGGGTGGTACTTTCTTCACCGGAATCGGTGCTGGTGCAACAACCTGTGGAGGAATGTTTTGCTGACATGATGATAACAAAACACAGCCCAACAGACACAACTCAGCTCTTAAGCAATACGCATTCATATGAATAATAATTTGAGGTTATGTTGATAATTTCTTGAGCATCTCTGACAATTTCACAGATAACGCTTTAGCGCATTCCTCCTTCAGACCTTTTTTCATGGCAGATGCACATTCTTCCTGCCTCCAGACAACACCGGCTCGTTTGATATTAATTCGTTCCATGGCTGCGACACCTCCCGTTGCGACATCAACCAGCCTGATGGTTAGTTCGACATTGAGATTAAATGTATATTTTGTACGCTTGGCCACTTTGAACTCTTGGGCTTGGACGGACTCTTCCCCCCTCTCCATAGTGGCCTCAAACACATAATCTGCTACCTTCATATTTCCGCTTTTAGATATCTCTGTACTGGCTGAAAGCGAACTGTTAGCTAAGTGTCGTTCAGTCACAGCGATTCCAGATTCTCTGTCAAGAATGACAAAGCGAGAATCCTGAGAGATTATATCGAAGAGGCTTTTTTCCACACAGCGTGCAACATCTGCTGCTGTAGTCTGACTCAAACCGCTCTTGGCAAACATGACATTTAGATGAGAATCCGAAGGTAACGCTATTCCGATTCGCTCCTTGAACATGTCGCTAGCTGGAGGTTTAACCAGAGCTTTGATTTTTATAGTGAAGGTTCCGTCAGCATTCTTTATATCTTCCAGAATGCTGTAAGAAAGTAATATACCCTCATATATGGTAGCTCCGATATCTGCAGAATTTCCTCGTGCAGAAACAATAGCTTTCTGTACATTGGCTCCACATACCTGAGATACAGCCTGAGTGCAGGCATCTGCAACAGCCGCAGAATGGTCATTACCGTATCCTGTTGCTATGACATCTTTTACGTCCAGCGATGTGGACCGCAGTTCTACAGCCTGTTTAGATTTAACAGGCGTACCTGAGTCGTCGCACTTTTCTTTGCCGCAAGCAACAAGCATTGAACTTGCGAGCATAGCACTTATGAGAGAGTTGATTTTCATTGAACTGGCGTGATAGAGTGGGAATCAAGGCTTGATAATGTTCTTAGCCTTCATCTTGGCGAGCATCTCATCAACGGCCACAGGGGTCAGGCTGGAAAGAGCTCGTTTTTTAGCCTGTAGTTGGTCGGGAGCCTTGCCCTTAATGCTCAGAGGCTGCAAAGTTGCCACCATTCGAGGCAGACGAGCGGTCAGCTGGTAGACTTTGCCGGTCATAGTTGCTTCAACCACCCACATACCGGTCATACTGTCCTTACGGGGTGCACCAAGATCTAGTGTACCTACAATCATGTAAGTGATAGACGGGTCTTCTTCTTTAATGGCCTTTACCACTTGGCGCCATACGGATGCAGGTACTACATCACCCTTACCAAATGCATCGTCAAGCACGGCTGCGACATCGAACATGGCACCGTCAATGATGTTCTCGAATCCTTTGTCAAGCATACGACCACTCAGTGCCGCACCAAACTCCTCGCGAGAGGGTCCATCAAGCTCGTATGCAAAGGTATCGGACTTCTGAATCTTAGAGGTAGAGGAAACAGAAGATTTCTTTTCTGCGCGTGCTTCCGCGGCAGAAAGCGAGGAATCCGCAGCAGTTTCAGCAACCGAAGTTTCAGAAGTTGCGCTGCTGTTGCTGGTGGACTTTACTTCAACACCATGCTGTTCTACAGACACAACGTTACGAGCGGTAAAGAACACGGCGACCTGAGTATCGTCGAGACTCACAGTTTTCTTAACGGCTCCTTGGTTCATCAGAGTATCCTTCATTGCATCCTCATCAATGATTCCTGAGACCGTGACTTCCATACTGTGCGTGGCTTTGTTATCCTTGCACTTATTTTCTATATCGCGTGCTAAGTCGATAAGCTGCTTGTAGATATTAGGCTTGCGTTCTTCATACAGCTGGCGAATAGCACTGGGTTGTGAGGACATCATGGCATCCAGACCATTGCGAATTGCTTCTTGCTGAGCTTGCTCCGCGGCGGTTTGGCGCGTTGCGTTAATCTTTGGATTGTATTCGACGCTCGCTTTACCAAGAACGGGGAGATCGGCAGCACTCGCAAGACTCGTTATGAGAAGGAGTGCGCCACATTTAATCAGTGATTTCAAGTTGTTAATCATAATATCATTTTGTTGAACAGGTAAATAGAATAGATTTGGTTTCGTGTTGTTTGGAGAGCTTCTTCGCTGCTTCAAGCAGCATTTTGTATGTAGCTGCTTGATAATAAATCCAAGGCGTACCCAGCTTGGCATCGTGTGTGTACATAGCCTGCACAGAGTCAATGTATTTGGAAGTATAGACAGCTTTTTCATTATCGTTGATAGTGAGACGGCATGCTGCGGCGAATGCCAGATGTCGTTGATATTTCTTCTTGGCAAGAACCTGTGTCTGATATCCGGGTATAACTACATCTATAGTATAGTCCGGCTTTTTCAATACAAATGAACGAGTGCCATCGGCGGTGACCTTAGGAGCAGATGCATCATCCTCAGCTGTTCGCACATCGAGCTGCGCTACATCATCCACCTGCTCACGCATGGAGTAGTATAACAGCTCATTGCCTCCAGAATAGGGTAATACAGGAATGCCGGTAGCCTCGTAGAATGCGGAGCAGATGCACGATGAGTAGTAAGTCATAATAGAGGATTTCAGATTCTCGGGTACGGCTTTCATTGCTTTATCATGCAGGACAAGTTCACCGATGCCGATCGTTTTGGGAGCCTTGCTGAAATCAAACTCCATGCGTGCGGTATTCATGAACAGGTCACAAACTTTCTCTTCGTACAGCTTCTTGAGCAGTTCCTGTTTCCGCAGCTCTGTGGGTACTTCATCGCAAGCGTCAACAATCTGCGCGCGCATGGGAAGAACTGCAACGATTCTGCGGTCATTGAAGTTACACAGGACCATGTCAAAGCCTATTTCAGCAAGTATCTTACTGATGGTCTTTTTGCCCAAAGGCAGACGCTGCACTTCCACGTGCTCATAGTTGAGAGCACAGGCCATTACCAGAGCATCACCTTGCGATGAAACCATAGTTTCATCACCTTCGCCCAAGTAATCTAGAATACGTTTACCTCCTGCTCGTTTTTCTTTCTGCATGAAGGTATACAGCTTTCTAGTCAGGTCAGTGTGCTGTGTTTGCACAGAAGTTGAATCTGCAGATTGCTCCCGCCGGTCGCCATAATGGCGACCGACGGGAAACTGTTTTGCTACAGCCAGCTCATCCTGCGTCTTATAAAACCAAATCCCAGCAAAACGCATGGTGGTCTCAGCAGCATCAACAAAGGAAGTCACGATTGACAGGAGTGTCAATATATAAGCAGTGTAGCGTTTCATTAGAAGTAATTATTTTTAGAATAAGCCGAATGAATCAAGAGAAACAGAACCAGTAAGTTCTTCGGCAGCCTTCGAGGCTATTTCACTAATGCTACCAACCTTCTTGGTATTCAGCTTAATGTTACTATTGGCTGCGTGTTCTTCCCACATAGCGCAAACTTCATTCTGCTGATTGAATTCTTCGGGTAGCCCCGTCAAGAAGAATATAATCGGACGAAACTGAACGGCAAGTATTGCTTTATCCAGAGTAGAGGCACCACTCATACCGTTAACCAAAGCAGTTGTTTGAGCAGCAGCTACTGCTGCTAGCTTGAGCTCCATAATCTGGGAATCCTGAAGTAGGGAGTAACTTTCAGCAATCTTCGCTTTTGCGGCAGCCTGATGTTTCATACTCTGCGCAATGTACATATCGCCCTTCTTATTGGTGTTAGCAATACTAGCGTTGGTCTTACAAGTTGCTTTGGACAATTCGCTGTAACCTTCTGCAATCATGGAGTCAACAGAGGCGGTTTCATCCTTCGCCTTGTTAATTACATCTATGTCCTGAGAGTTAGTGATATTTTTAATCTGAGCCTGCAGTAGCTTCTGTTTCTCCTTGCCATCAGCCGCAATCTTAGTGGCCATATTGTATATATCTCCTGCTTTTTCATTAGCTGCAATCGCTTCAGCATCGAGCACAAGCGCATCAAGTGCGGCCATGCGGGAGCGCAGAATCAGCATAGCTGACTGACTATAGGTATTCATCATCCCTTTCTGAGCGCTAGCGACAACGTTAAGCCCAGGATATTGAGACAGATCAATGCTTCTTACAGACGAAACGGCCTGACTTACAAAAGAGCAAGAAGTCAACTGAGCACCCAGACAGAGAATACCAAGTGCGGAAATAGCTGTAAATGTATTGTTTTTCATGATTTTGATTGAGTTAGTGAAGTCGAGAATACCAGTTAAGGAACTCTCTAATTGGACTATACGCTTTACGAAAGATGTCCTACTAACCATTAAACATAAAATCCTTACTGCATTACAATTGCGACGAAGAGTTCTATTAATTTTGAAGATTTCGCCTTATCTCATTATACTCTACTGTAAGCATTTTAAGCTAAAAACAGTTTTATTCTTGACTTCATCTTTCGTAATGATTATGACCACAAAAGACACAAGCTTAATACAGAAGAAGGCTACATCAGAGCGCAGGCGCGAGCGAGCTGCGCTGGAGTTGCTCAGGAGCACGGGTATTGACGTACTGGAGGCGGCGCAGGTAGCATGCGCAGTGGTTGCCCGGCTTAGGAGGAAAGGGTATCTGGCGGATGATACCGGGGTAACTACTGCACTCAGCATATCAGATCAGTGCGTGCAAATCGTCGAGTTAGGGATTGAGTCTCAGGAGCAGCGGGAGCACACCTGCACGCTGGCGGAGGCCGGTTGGGCGAGTATCGAGGCACGGCGGGACTGTCGCAAGACAACATTGCGGGATTTGCGCTACAATCTGCGGCGAATTCTGCGGGTAGAAGGAGCCGCTGACATGCCACTGCGAGCCATGACTACCGCGCAATGTCGGCGAATATTACAAGCGGCATTCGGGCACAGCAAGAGCTGCTACGTGAAGGGGCGCGCGATGCTGAGCAGCGTGTTCTCGTTTGGTATACGGCAAGAATGGTGCGACAACAACCCGGTGTCGCGCATTGAAGTACCGCGTGTGACAGAGCGACCGATTGAGCCACTCACACCCGACATGGTAGAGCAGCTGAAACACACCGCCGAGCAACCGGAGCACCGCGCCATGAAGTTATCCCTCCATCTCCTGCTGTACAGTGGCATACGCCCCACGGAGGTAAGCCGACTGAGCGACAATGACTTCTGCTGGGAGGAAGGCACGGTCATCATACGCCCGCACAAGAGCAAGACAGGCGGTGGGCGCGTGGTGCCGCTGAGGGGCATCAGTACCCTGCTCCCACACGAGCGGCACATTCCCCGCGGTTGGCAACAGCGCTGGCTTGCACTAAGACGTGCAGCGGGCTTCACCCATTGGGTGCCGGATGTCTGCCGCCACACCTTCGCGAGCTATTACGCAACACATTACAAAGACCTGGCGTCGCTTCAACAGGAAATGGGCCACCGGGATGCCGGGCTGCTGCGCACTCGCTATATCACCCCTGCCCGCCGCCGACAAGCCGCCGAGTTCTGGCGCAAAGCGCGATGATAGAGATATGGACAATTTGCGGTTAAAATATTCACCATCCCCGAATGGGAATTTTTCACCATGGTCGGCACGACCATTCTTCACCACGGCTCCGGCCGTTCTTCACGGTGAGGCGAAGTCCGAACTTTCAATTTTCTCTCCTCGCCACGTAAGTAGCGCTTACATAGAACCAGCGCTTGCGCAGGTAGCATAAGCGGTGGCACTAATATAATGCAGTGAATACATAGCGACATTTGAAGCAACGGTTTATGCCACCCACACAAGTGTGGGTTCATATTTTTTCTTATCGTTACGTACTGGGGTTTACACCCCAGTCTATTATATGTCACCCGCGCAAGCGCGGGTTAAGAGTATGGCTTGCTTCGCTCGCGGATAATGAATAAAGTTCTATTAACAGCCTTCGGCCGGGTAATTTTTGTTACCCCGCGAGCTTGCGAGCCGAACTTTCAATTTCAAAATCCAACTTTACAACAGCCTTCGGCCGGGTGAAAAGCGGGCTTTGCCCGCGGTGAAGAACCGTGGTGCGCACGGTAGTGAAGACTGCGCTGCGCGCAGAGTGAAGACCAAGGCTGACGCCTTGGGGATTGAGGGTATAGTCACTTCTTACGCAGCGATTCCAGTCGGGTGGCCCAAGCAGCGGCCTCCTCCTCGTTGGCCTCGGCATCATCGCTGTTACGCAGCAGGTTAATAAGCAAGGCAATCGCCTGCGGGTTGTCCTGACCGGCAGAAAGGCGCAGCATAGCCATGCCCTGCTGCGGGTCTGCCTCTACAGGATCACCGGAAAGCAACATAATAGCATACACCAACTGCGCGCGGGAATTGCCGGCACGAGCCGAGCGGGCGTACCATTCAGCGGCCTTCTGCATATCGACCGCCACGCCATGCTGTCCCTTGGCGCAGATGTTGCCCAAATCACAGGCAGCCTGAGCCGCCAGTTTGGGTGCAGGTGCTGCGGCAGCCTTCTGCAGTAATTGCAGGCCTTCTGCCACGGTGGCGGAATCCTGCAGCATAAGATGCGCCAGTCGGTACTGGGCCTCGCCTATACCGGCATCGGCAGCCTTGCGCCAATGCGCCATGGCAGCAGGCTTGTCAGCGGCGCGTCCCAGACCGTTATATAAAATATGCCCCAAGTAGAACTCTGCCTCGGCACTCCCCTGGGCAGCAGCTCGGGTAAACCAGTCGAAGGCCTTCACCGGATCAGCATTTACGCCCTTGCCACCTTCCAGATAAACACCGGCAAGGTCAAGCTGAGCCTGCAGCCAGCCTCCCTCTGCAGCACGAGTCAACCACTGCATCGCACCGGCAAAGTCCGAGGCATCCCCGGCCACATTGGGTTTCAACAACTCCTGAGCTCGTGCATACATCGCTTCGGGAGTAGACGGAGCAGCCTTCTCTGCATCACCACATGCAGAGAAGGCCACAGAAATAATGAGCGGCGCCAGCGCCCTGAAGTATTTCTTGTTCATGGCACTGACGGCAACTGAAGAGGTTAAGCCTTGTAGCTGTCTACAAGAGCGTGAGTGCGCTCGTGCACCTTCTGCACGCGAGCACGCAGCTCGGCCTTGTAGGTCTCCTTGTCGGGCATGGGACGGCGGGCTACGCCGGAGATAACCGCAGCCTCAGCAATAGCGGGGGCGAGGTACTCAATCATGCGCGGGTCAAAGGGCTTGGGAATCACGTAGTCGCGACCGAACTTCAGCTCCACACCACCATTGGCGGCAACCACCTCGGCGGGCACCTCCTCACGGGCAAGGTCAGCCAGAGCGCGGGAAGCGGCAATCTTCATGGCCTCGTTGATGCTGGTAGCCTGCATGTCGAGAGCAGCGCGGAACATGTAGGGGAAGCAGCTTACGTTGTTCACCTGGTTCGGCCAGTCACTGCGACCGGAACCCATGATGCAGTCGGGGCGGGCAGCCTTGGCCTCCTCGTAAGTGATTTCGGGGTCGGGGTTGGCGCAGGCAAAGATGATGGGGTTGGGAGCCATGCTCTTCACCATCTCGGGCTTCAGCAGACCCTTCTTGGACAGACCGAGGAAGATATCGGCACCCTGCAGAGCAACCTCGAGCGTGCAGTCTTCGCTCTGAGCGAACATAGCCTTGGTGGGGTGAAGGTCCAGACGGCCGGTGTGGATAAGGCCCTTGGAGTCGAACATGAAGATGTTGTCGCGACGGATACCCAGAGCCATGTAGAACTTGGCGCAGGCAATACCGGCAGCACCGGCACCGCAAACCACGCACTTCATATCCTGCAGCAGACGACCGGTCAGGTGAGCGGCATTCAGCAGAGCAGCACCGGAAATAACGGCGGTACCGTGCTGGTCGTCGTGGAATACGGGGATATTCATTTCCTCGCGCAGACGCTGCTCCACGATGAAGCACTCGGGGGCCTTGATGTCCTCCAGATTGATGGCGCCGAAGGTCGGCTCCATGGTCTTAATGACCTCAATCAGAGTCTCGGGCTTCTTGATATCGAGCTCGATGTCGAATACATCAACGTCGGCATAAATCTTAAACAGCAGGCCTTTACCCTCCATCACAGGCTTGGAGGCATGAGCACCGATGTTACCCAGCCCCAGCACAGCAGTACCGTTGCTGATGACGCCCACCAGATTACCGCGACCGGTGTAGCAGGCGGATTTGTTCGGATCCTCAGCAATCTCCATGCAGGGCACAGCCACGCCGGGAGAATAGGCAAGAGTGAGGTCATCGATTGTGAAGCAAGACTTGTTGGGCAGCACCTCCAGCTTGCCGGGGCGCGGTGTCTCGTGGTAATTCAGAGCTCTCTGGGCTAAATCAGTACTCATGATAAAATAATGTGGTGAGCAGGTATTATACACCATTTTTCCACAAAATCAAGCCCATAGTCTGACCGTATGAATATTTTATAGTCAAACGCCCCAACAGGATACGCAATTTCCGGTAAAATCGAGGGAAGTCGGATTTATCGCTTTACGCTGCGCGGATGGGTAGGTATAATGGCGATATGCGCAAACAAAGTCTGTTAAAACGGTTGGAGAAATGCCAAGAGGTGCTGAATGCCTGCATCACTACGTTGCTCAATGAGAGGGTCAGCAAAGAGGATATGGATGAGGCTCTGCCGATTTGTGAGTTCTTGCTCCAATCAGCGCGAGAGGAGCTCAATGCTACAGACGAAACCAGCTACGACGCAGATACAGAAGAGCTCTATGCCCGCAGTGTGGAATATGTAACGGTAACTCAGAAAGCCAGCTGCTCGCTGTTGCAGAAGAAATTCCGCATCGGTTACGGGAGGGCAGCTCTCATCATGGACATGATGGTGGAGCGCGAGGTCATTACGCCTGCAGGCAAAACAGGTCGTCACAAAGTGCTACCCCCGGTAGAATAAAATCACCCATGCACAATCTGCACCGTTGCCACACAGCCCTCGCCCTCCGGGCTAAATCAGTACTCGTATAACGTATTATAGTGAGCGGGCATTTACACCATTTTCCCGCAAAAGCAAGCCCGGAGTCTGACCGCATGGATTTTTAGTCCCTGCGAGGGAAAGCCGGTGACCGGGAACCCCGCCGATGCCATGCGCGGATACCTGTGTACAGCAGAGTCAGGAGCAAGCAGATGCCCATGAACACAACGCCCCATTCACAATACAGCATCCACTGTTGCGACTCTGCCAGTTTGTAGCCATCGTATTCAATGCCTAGTTCCAGCATGTGCCTCAACTCGAGCATCAAACATGCGGAAGTCAGAATCAGGGAAAGAAGCACGAACGCCCCCTCGTAGGAATTGCCACCCCCTGAAATAGCCTTGCGGGCAAAGAGCAAACAAAAGTACGCAGAAGCTGCAGCCATACCAAACGCGAACAACAGCCGTATGACCATATCGGAAACGGCATACCTGCTGTATCGGAAATACTTCTTCGGCCCACCGGGTATTCCCTTCACATAGTCCTGTGTCCCCATGTAATAAAAGACAAGCTCCAGCGCATCCCCGCTCTGCCGGCCTACAAATTGGCCATACTGTTCGGGCGCTGCACCCACAGCCACGAAGGACACAATCGTCGTTGAGGCATCAGGCTCGGCGACATAGAGCTCCCCGCTTTTGATGCAGGAACGCCCCCTCAGAGACTCGGGAATATTCTCCTCCCGCAACGGTACAAAGTCCCAGGACAAATCCTCATCAAAATGGCGTAGCTTGTAAGCACCCAATCTGCAATGCCGCTCATCGGCCCGATATATCGCAGGGGATTGGTAATCCTCACGCCCGGCTTCTGCAGCACTCTTTGTGCCCTCAGTTCGGACGAGTCGGGAGAGTACCGCGGCCTTTACTTCCACCCCAAACAAAGAATCCCGCAGCGTCTCATCTGCAGAAAGTTCACCCTCCAGATACACCATTCGGCCTTCGTTTCGCGGATCTACCCGATTCGGCGAGACATCGACTATTTCATCGGCAAAGAAAGTGGGCAGAAAGCTGTCGAAATACTCACTCTTCGACAGGTATATAAAACCGGCCCAGACGAGAAAACAGAAAAAGGAACAGAAGAGAAACAAAATTCTGTTTCTCACGGGGATTTTCGAAGGGTAGCAGAAGAACATTTTTTTCGTTATGATGGGTAAGCTTCAGCATTAATCACTGTCACCCATGCACAATCTGCACGGTTGCCACGCAGCCCTCGCCCAGCGTTTTGTTGAGGGCACGGATGATGGCGGCTTTCTGGCGCATGAGTTCAAAGCGCACGGCCGGGTGTGAGGTACGGATGCGCGCCTGCTTGCGAGCGATGGAGAGGAGCTCCGCCTTTGTGGCAAGGAAAGGACCGACGGCTTTGCTCCAGGCATCGGCCAACACCTCAGGCGCATGCTCCGCCACAGAAATGTCCATTTTACTCACCAAGGAAGCAAGCACAGACTCCATGGTGCGGACATTGGCCGTTGTACTGAGCTGGGGCTGAACGCCGAAGAAATCGGAGAGGGCCTGATCGCTCTCTCGCTCAGCTCGCTTTATATTGCGGACGGGACGCACGGAGCCATCAGGGAACATCTCCTCGTGATACAACCCGGCGGGCTCGCGGCGCTTTACAGGAGCCGGAGCATCCGGCACCGGTTCTACCGGGGTAGCCTTTCGCACGCGACGTCGGGGAGATGTTGCCATGAGTTGAAAAAAGCGGCCCGGGCGGTAGGTTCCGCCGGGGCCGATTGATGGGTTAAAATGAGAGTATCGGGTATACCCGGCGGTCTTTACTCGCCGTCGTCACCGATGGAGTCGACGGGGCAACCGTCCTTAGCCTCGGTGCAAAGCTCGATTTCCTCATCGGTCTCAGGCTGCTTGCAAACGTAGGAAACGCCCTCGTCTTCATCAGCAGCGAAGAAATCACCGGCTACCTCACGGCAAAGACCACAGTCGATGCAGTTGCTGTCGACGTAGAACTTACCGGGAACATTCTTTTCGTTTTTGGAGTCAATATCGGCCATAATGTGTATGGGGCTTGGTTGCCCACCCCTATTTTTACCATTTTTCTCTGGAATGCAATCTTTTTTTGTTGCAACGGAGCAATTTTCGGTACAAAATGTGCGCATGCAAGAGCAAAATGCGGAAAGTAAGGTTGGACTTCTCAAAAAAATCGGGATTATGAACCTGATTTGGCTGACGATGTTTGCGGGAATGGTGCTGGTGGTTCTGGCAGCGGTTGCCTATACATACCGAAACATTCCGACTGCTCATTGGCGAGAAAGCGGAGATAAGCTTCCCATGAGAGCGGCCGAGCTCAGCATAGATGATTTCAAGGCACGTTGGAACAATGCAAAGGGTAATGCACGACTGGAACTGCGCACGAAGTATTATCCCAGCGTCGACATAAAGCTCGGCAATGGCACAGGGAGCGGCATGCTGCTGGTGAAGTTCATCGACAAGCGATTTGAGCAGCACGGTGCCATTATAGGCATTCCGTATAAGGACGGCCAATTCGTTTCCCAAAATGATTTCAACCTGAAGGCAGAAGGAAAGACAGCGACAGCACTGCTCGAGGAAGGCTTCAATAACCCCGAGGACTACCGCCTGCACCAACTCACAGAGAGAGAGCCCCTGTGGAGAGCTCAGCTTTTCCAGCGTCCTGCCGGCACACAACAGACTTTTTACCTCGGTTATACCACCATTTCACCCATTGCTGAATAAATGAGAAAGAAAAACAGACCGGTACCTTTCCAACAACTGCCCGAACCCGATAGAACCGCCCCATGGTGGCACTGGCTACTGAGCCCGGCTGCCGGTGTAGTAACGGCTTTCGCCTTCTTGCCGTACGATGTTTCCGAACTCGTGTGGATAGCTCTGCTACCCCTGCTCTACGTACTGTGGACCGGCCCGGCCAAATGGTGGCGCGGGTTCCGACTGGGTTGGCTGTTCGGCATGGGTTATTACTGCACAACATTCTCGTGGATTACGGAGGTGGGCTACACCTTCAACATTCACCCCCTGCTCTTCATTGCAGCCGCCTTCATACCGCTGATGGCCGTGTACTCATGCTTGGTAGGTGCTTGGGGTGCCGTTGTGGCTACCCTGCTGCGCCCGACACTCTCTCCCGGCCCGGTGGTGACGGACCTGAAGTATGAGGAGAAAAAAGCCGTCTGGAGACGCTGGGCTTGGCAAGATATCGCCACCACGCTGCGCACGGCTGCCGGCTGTGCAGCCCTCTGGGTATGCATCGAATGGCTGCGAGCCAACGGCACACTGGGCTTCAGCTGGAACAGTCTGGGCATGGCACTGTACAAGGGGCTTGCCTTCGCGCAATGGGCTGAGTTCGTGGGAACAGCGGCTCTCTCCTTCCTGCCGGTATTCACATCGGTCGTCATCTACTGCGCTATGCGCCGCTGTTACCTGCACTTCAAGGGCGTAGGCAGAGCCGGCCGCCCGTGGGACTTCTATGCCACGTTGATTGTCATTTTTGTTGCATTCTCGGTAGGACTTACCCTCAGCAGGCACAACTCGTCGCTGAGCCTCATGAAGAAGGAAAGCACGCTGAAGCTGCCGGTCATGGCCGTGCAAATCAACAAGGATCAGAGCGAACACATTGCCGACAACGCTCCGAATGTCCCCCGCTACATGCGCGTGCAGAATGGCCTGTCCCAGTATGGCGTTTACCTGCGTGCAACCATGGCTGCCTTCAATGAAATCCAGCGAGATACGGTCAAACTGGCCATGCAGAACCCTGAGCTGGGTATCATTCAGCAGCTGCCTGCTTGGGTAGTCTGGCCGGAAAGCGCCATGGGTATGCCCATTTGGCGCAATAAAGAGACAGGGAAGCTGCTCGGTGGCCACATCGACCCGTACACCACGGAGGAGTTCTTCGGCGAAGAAGGCCTACCCATGGTGAGAAAGCTTGTGAAGGAGATGGGTGGCCCGTCCTTTACGCTGTTCACCGGCGTGGATGAAATACTCTTGAAGCCGGAGGGTGAATATCTGTTCCCGAGGGGCCAATATAACTCCATGGCCTGTATTCCCGGCGATTTTGACAGCATACAGACAACGGCCAAGCAGCACCTCATGCCCTTCGGTGAGTACCTGCCGCTGGTTGATTCCATCAGCTGGATAGGTACCCTCTACTCCCAAATCACCGGCACTCAGGTCGGCGAAGGTATTAAACCCGGCACCGGCGACACCCCCATTCCCATGACCATACCCGGAACGGATGAAAAGGTGGACGTCATTCCCGCCATCTGCTACGAGGACACCGTGGGCAACCTGCTGACCAAGTATGTGCGCAAGGGCCCGCAGGTCATTGTGAACGTAAGTAATGACGCATGGTTCCGTAACTCAGTCTGTGGTGTACAGCAAGCCAGAAATGCGGCATTCCGATGCATTGAGCTTCGCCGTCCGATGGTGCGTGCCGCCAACCGTGGTGTATGCTGTTCCATCGCCCCCAATGGTGCCTTCATCCATGCTCTGTTGAAAGCAGACGGCACCCCACACATGCCCGGGTACAGCTACGCCGTTCTGCCGGTTGACCGCAATGCCGGCTTCACCATCTACGCCATTTTGGGTGACTGGGCTGTTGTAGCCTGTGCCCTACTGGCACTGCTGACCATGAGCCCGAGACTCATGGAAAAGTTTGCAGCCAAGCGTAAATAAGCGATAACTTCATATCACCGCCGGGAGGTTTCGGGAATATCCTCCCAGCGGGTGGTGTACCCGCGCGACACAAACGAACGGTGCCAGGGTTCGACGGCACCTTGATTGGCAAAGTGGATATGGTGGCCGGCCTGCTGTAATTTATCCAGCACAGCCATGAGCTTGCTGGGTGCCACGTTGGGGTGCTCGAATGTCGGTTGCACATGCTCAATCTTCTCGAGCCCGGTGAGCAGCACACCGACTTTCTTGTACTCGAAGCCATTTCGGTACAGGTTTTCCAGCAGAGCTGTAGCGTGAGTGGTCAGCACGCGGGTATCATCCGTCGGGCATGGTAATGCTACCCCTTGATTGGCGGCGTAGAGATTCTGTTCATCCCTGTAGCGTGAGGTTCGCAGCATAACATAAAGCGCACCGGCCATCATTCCTTCCTGCCGCAGAATACGCCCGGCTTTCTCAACAAACCTGCAGAGAGATTCCCTCAGCGTGGGCAAGTCGCGAACATCTTCCCTGAGCGAGCGAGAGACCATAATCTGCTGGCGAACAGGAGGTTCCTCGGCATCCAGACAGGAAGTTCCGTTCAGTTCCAGCGCCAAGCGCTCACCATGAACCCCGAAGTGCTTGCGCAGATACTGCAGGCCGCTTGCGGCCAGACCGGCAGCAGTGCGAATTCCCAGTGCATTCATGCGCGGAGCCAAGCGACGGCCCACGCCCCAAATATCGCCCACAGGGGTATCCTCCAAAAGCGGTTGCCACTGTTCCGGCGTACACAACGCAAGCACTCCATCGTGATGCGGGCAATGCTTGGCAGTCTCGTTCGCCAGTTTACAGAGCGTACGGGTGGGAGCAATCCCCACACTCACCGTCACACCGGTTCCTCGGCGAATAGCGGCACGCAGCTCACGGCAGTACTGCACCCAATCGCGGGCATCATCCACACGAGCAAAAGCCTCGTCGATACTGTACTGCTGCACTGAGGGGAGAGCCTCCTCCAGCAGTATCATAATGCGCTCCGACAAATCGGCATAGAGCGGAAAATTAGCAGAGCATACCACCGCATTGGCGGCTTCCAGACGCTCACGGCATTTGAAATACGGCTCTCCCATTGCGATGCCGAGAGCCTTAGCCTCCGCACTGCGCGAAACGACGCAGCCATCATTATTCGACAAAACCACGAGCGGGCGCCGTCGCCAATCGGGACGGAACACCTGCTCGCAGCTCGCAAAGAAATTATTGCAGTCGAAAAGTAAATACACGCTCGTGTTACAGCCCGAGCTTTGCCATGAGAATCTCGGTGACGAGCTTGGGATTGGGCTTGGGGTTGCTGACCTTCATCACCTGACCGGTCAGAGCGTTCACGAGCTTCATGTTTCCGGCCTTCACTCGCTCAACAACGTCGGGATTTTCGGCAATCACCTTCTCGACCAAAGACTCGAGCGCACCGCTGTCGGCCTTCTTGTAACCCAGACCGGCGGCTGCAGCAGCTGCAGTTTGCTCGGGATTATTCCACAGAACCTCCAGCACCTCACGTGCCTGGCTGACAGAGCAAATACCTTCCTCCACCACATCAACCAGACCGGCAAGAGTGGTGGGCTGTACGGGGCAGCTCTCAATCTCGCACTCCTTCTCGGCAAGCACAGAGGGGAAAATGTTAATGAGCCAGTTAGCAACCTTGCGGGGAGCCTTGGTCGCAGCAGCGGCTGTCTCGAAATAGGCACAAAGCTGAGCGTCTGCCACCAGAGTGTTGGCATCGGCCACGGGCAGACCATAGCTGTTCATCAGGCGCTGCTGGCGGGCATCGGGCAGCTCGGGCAGCTCCTTCTGCATTTTCTCGACATACTCAGCCGTGTGCACAGGAATAAGATCCGGGCATGTGTGGTAGCGATAGTCGTGAGCGTTCTCCTTCGTGCGCATCACGATACTTTCACCCAAATCGTCGTCCCAGCGGCGGGTGGACTGCACCTGAGCAATGCCACGGTCGAGCTCATCGGCCTGACGGGCGATTTCGTAAATCAGAGCACGACGGGCAGCGGACATGGAGTTGATGTTCTTCATCTCAATCTTAGCGCCCAGTTCCTTCTGCCCCTTGGGTCGCAGGGATACGTTCACGTCGCAACGCATCTGGCCCTTTTCCATATCAGCATCGGAAATACCACCACAGATGAGAATCTGCTGCAGGCTCTTCAGATAGGCGTATGTTTCGTCGGGGCTGGTCAGGTCGGGGGCAGAAACAATCTCCATGAGCGGAGTACCACCACGGTTGTAGTCAACCAGAGAATAGGAACCATAGTGGGTAAGCTTGGCGGCGTCCTCCTCCAAGTGGATGTGGTCGAGCTTAACGCTGCGAACCACGGCGCCCTCGGCCTTCACCTTGCTGTCAGCCGGATAAGCCCAGGAATAGAGCGGCACTTCACCACCGATACAGAGCGGCAGGTCAAGCTGGCTGGTCTGGTAGTTCTTGGGCATGTCGGCATAGAAGTAGTTCTTACGATCCCACTTGGAAACCGGGGGCATGCTGCAACCGAGCATTAAGCCGGTGAGCACAGTGCGCTCGATGGCGAACTTGTTGAGAACCGGCAGCGCACCGGGCATACCGAGACAGGTGGGGCACACGTTCGTGTTGGGCTCGTAGCCGAAACCGGCCTTGCAGGAGCAGAACATTTTGGTGGCAGTCTTAATCTGGCAGTGAACTTCCAGACCGATGGTTACCAGATAATCAGATACAGGCATTGTATGCGGAGGAGTTAATGGATTAAAATTCAGTTTGAAGTGGTTGCGTTTTCATGCAGGGCCTCGTCCAGGTCCGTGCGGAACGACTCGTCGAACACGTCACCGAACCAAGCACTGTGTGTATTGCCCAAACTCTCGTACACCCCGTCGAGAGCATCGGAAAAATTGTCGTATGCGCTGTCGTCATAGCCCGGCAAACCGGCTATGCGAACAATCTCAGAGCGAATTCCCCAGAGCAACTGCTCAATCGGGACATAGGCCTCTCTCGCGGAGCGCATGGTCGATGCAGCTAATCCGCGATCCGCATATGCTTTCTGGGGCAGCAGACTATTCAGACGAACAGTCAGTTGTTTGAGGTTGGCAATCATGCGATTGGCAGTCTCGACATCCTGCACGGCCTGCAGGGTAGCCAGCAAAGCCTTATCCGGCTCAACCAGACGGCGGTAGCGCACAAGTTCCTGGCGCGATTCGCTCTCAGAAAGCGGGGGCTTGGGCAAAACCAAGTCCTCTACCAGTTCCTCACCCACCAATCCGGCTTCAACGGCTCGGTGAAAAGTATTAATCAGCTTGGGCGAGCCATAGCAGCGAGCGCGACACAGGCTTTTGAACTCCATGCTCAGATCATCCAGAGCCTCGGCAATGCGATAATGCATCATATCGAGCGCGTCCAAATCCTGGGCCATTCCGTCCTCACCCTGCAACATGTTACCAATATGCTCAGCCTCGGTAATCAGCTTATCAAACTTTTCAGCAGCAGCATCGGCACCCTTCCTGTCCACCACACCGGAAAGCAGGAACCACATGTCATTTGTCACCCTCAACAGTTCCTGACCGGGGCTGCCTTTCATTTTAGGCTCAGCCGTTGCTTCCGGCTTCACAGGAGCATCAACCGCTGCACCGACCGGGATATTCAATCCCAGCAGGAGAGCTGTGCTGACTGTAAAGAGAGGGAACTTCATTGTCGCGGGTATTATACGCCTTTTATCCGATTTTTCAAGTCAGTATTCTGCCAACCGCCGAAAAAGTCAAAATTACAGTCATTACCGACATGATTTTGACTTGTCATGAGATAGAGAATAAGCTACAATTCGCGCACCGTCATCTATTTCAGACTTATGGATTTCAGAACATATCTCCGGCACCACCCGGACAAAAACGGTTTTTACGGTCGCTTCGGCGGGGCATATCTGCCCGCTGAGCTTGAGCCCGCTTTCAAGGAAATTACCGAGGCTTACAACAGCATCTGTCACTCGGCTCAATTCATCAACGAACTGCGCCGCATTCGCAAGCAGTTCCAGGGTCGTCCCACCCCTGTGTACCACTGCGAGCGCCTTTCCCGCCTGAACGGCGGTGCTCAGATTTACCTGAAGCGCGAGGATCTTAACCACACCGGTGCTCACAAGCTCAATCACTGCATGGGCGAAGGTCTGCTGGCCAAGTTCATGGGCAAGAAGAAGATTATTGCCGAGACCGGCGCCGGCCAGCACGGTGTAGCGCTTGCGACAGCAGCAGCCTATTTCGGTCTGGAGTGTGAAATCCACATGGGTGAGGTTGATATCGCCAAGCAGGCCCCCAACGTAACCCGCATGAAGATGCTGGGCGCCAATGTGGTGTGTGTGAAGCACGGGCTGAAAACCCTGAAGGAGGCTGTGGACTCTGCTTTCGAGGCCTACCAGCGCGATTACAAGACTGCTATCTACTGCATCGGTTCCGTGCTGGGGCCACACCCCTTCCCCATGATGGTTCGCGATTTCCAGATGGTGGTTGGAGCCGAAGCCCGCGAGCAGTTCATCGAAATGACCGGTATTCTGCCTGATGTAGTGTGCGCCTGCGTAGGCGGTGGCTCCAACGCTATGGGCATGTTCCCGGCCTTCCTCGATGACCCGGTGGACATTTACGGTATTGAACCCATGGGCAAGAGCGAGAAGCTGGGCGATCACGCCGCCTCCATGAAATTCGGTGAGGAGGGCATCATGCATGGCTTCAACAGTATTATGCTTAAGGGCGAGAACGACGAACCGGCTCCCGTTTACTCCATTGCCAGTGGTCTGGATTATCCCTCCGTCGGCCCCGAGCACGCCTACCTACGCGACATCGGTCGTGTGCAGTACGATGGCGTATCTGACGAGGAGGCCGTCGACGCTTTCTTCAAACTCAGCCGCTACGAGGGTATCATCCCGGCTCTCGAGAGTTCTCACGCAGTGGCCTTTGCCATGCGCAAGGCTCGCGAGATGGGCACCGGTGCCATTCTGGCCAACTGCTCCGGTCGTGGCGACAAGGATGTCGACTACATTGCCGAGCACTACGGCTACGGTGAGCAGTACAAGTTCTGATTTCCACAACATTCAATGCAACAGAAAACCCCGACCGTTTGAGCGGTCGGGGTTTTCTGTTGAATGTTATCCTGAACTTGCTGCTTACTCACCCAGCACGCTGGCCAGCATAGAAGCCACGCCTTGGAAAGCGGCAGACACCATGCTCTGGCCCGGGTCCTTAAGAGCCACGGGAGCACCGTTGTCGCCACAGGAGCGAGTTTCAATATCAAGCGGAATACGGCCCAGCAACGGCACACCGAGCTTCTGAGCCTCGCGCTCGCCACCGCCTTCGCCGAAGATGTTGTAAATCAGGCCATCGCTCGGGCATACAAAGTAGCTCATATTCTCGATGATACCGAGAATGGGAGTCTCGACACGCTGGAACAGTCCCACAGCCTTGCGGGCGTCGATGAGAGCCACCTCCTGCGGGGTTGTCACCACAACTACGCCGGAAAGGTCCACCGTCTGCACGATGGTCAGCTGAATGTCACCCGTGCCCGGAGGCATGTCCAGAATGAGGAAATCCAAACCACCCCACTCCACGTCGCGCAGGAACTGCTGCACGTAGCGGGTAGCCAGAGGGCCACGCACGGCAACGGGAGAGGCCTCATCAATCATCAGCCCCATGGAGAGCAGCTTGACACCGTGAGCCTCGACCGGCAGGAACTGCTCCTTATCGGAACAACCGGGGCGCTCCTTGGTACCGAACATCAGAGCCATGGAGGGGCCGTAAATATCAAGGTCGAGCAGACCGGTCTTGTAACCCAGACGGGAAAGCGCCACTGCCAGGTTAGCAGACACCGTGCTCTTACCCACACCGCCCTTGCCGGAGGATACGGCAATCACATGCTTAACGCCCGGCACACTGGACTTCCAGTCGGCGGGGTCGTCGTTGGATGCTACGCGGTTGTTCTTGGGTGCGTGGTGCTCGATATTCACATCGAGTTTCTTCACACCGGGCAATTCCTTCACCGTGGCCATCACGTTTTCGTATATGAAGCGCGGGACATCGGCATTCTTACTCTCAATCAGCAGTTCTACAACCACTGCACCTTCGGGTGATACCGTAATATCCTTCACGAGACCGAAGGACACAATATCTCGGCTGAAACCGGGATACTTAACCGTTGTGAGAGCGGCTCGTACAAGAGCCGGTGATAATTCGGGCTGACTCATATCAATTATGCAATTAAAAATCAGTTGTGCTTCTTAAAAAGGGTCCAGGGCATGATAATGGCATGCACGGTAGACGCAAAAGCCGTACAGCATGCACGGAACACCCACACAATCGGGTGCATGACCTTATACACGCAGTTATACTTGTCGTAGCAGATACTCAGAGCAAGAATGGCAGCAATAATGCCGAACTTGGGTCCCACTGCCATATGCCAGTGAATACCCCACACGCTCTCCAGTACCAGAGAAAGGGTCATCACAAAACCTACAAAGCCCACCAGCACAAAGGCTACACTGCCCAGCACCGGATAGTGTTTAATGATGCCGATACACCAACCGGCAACAATTCGCAAGGCCGCAATGCCGATGAACACACCCAAACATACTACCCAGATGTGCAGTTCAACGGGAATACCCTTGGAACCGGCAACGACACCGACTGCAGCCACTACGTTGTCGAGGGATAGAGACAAGTCCATCAACTCAATGCTGCAGATAGTGGCAAAGAGGCTCTTACCGGCAAACTCAACCGCATGACCGGTAGCGTTCTTCACCTTCTTTATATATCGGAATCTCAGGTGGTCACAAGCAAGATAAATCAGGTATACGGCACCGAACCATTTGACCCACACGTTGTCCATCAGCCAGGATACCAAGGCCAATGCTATACCGCGGAACACATAAGCACCGACCAAGCCCCATCGCAGAGCCTGCTTCTGCTGCTTCTCAGGAAGGTGCGAAGCCATTGCAGCAATACCGAGAGCATTGTCGACAGAGAGCAAGCCTTCAATCAGTACCAAAATACCGATAACCATGCCGGCATCCATCAGGAATGCAGACCAGTTCTGTGAAATGAGCTCAAAGGCAGTCTGTATATTTGCAAGTGACATGAGCCGAGCCTAGCACAATTCCCCTGAAATTGCAAGCTTAACAAAGGGTACGTACGCGATAATTTGCATTTCCCGCTTGCATACAGCCTAACTGTACTCTATAATGACCGAGGTATGAAACGAATTCTAGTCACGGGAGGCACCGGCTTTATCGGCGCCAATCTCTGTCGCAGACTTATCGAAGACGGGCATCGCGTCATCTGTCTCGACAATAACTATACCGGCTCGCTTTCCAATGTGGAGGAACTCATTCCCCACCCCAATTTCACTTTTGTAGAGCACGATGTCATCGAGCCATGGGATTGCGACGAAGAGCTCGACTACATCTACAACCTCGCTTGCCCGGCATCCCCGCCTTTCTATCAGGGAGCCCGCTCCATCTTTACAACCAAGACCTGCGTGCTCGGTGCCATCAACATGCTTGAGTTGGCAAAGCGCAAAGGTGCCAGAATTCTGCAAACCTCTACCTCCGAGGTATATGGCGACCCCATCGAACACCCGCAGCCCGAAACATACCGAGGGAATGTCAACCCCATCGGCATTCGTGCCTGCTACGATGAGGGAAAGCGTTGCGCAGAAAGTCTGTTCTTCGACTACCACCGCCACGAAGGAGTCGACATTCGTGTGATTCGTATTTTCAACACCTACGGCCCCTACATGAACCCGGATGACGGGCGCGTGGTTTCCAACTTCATCTGTCAAGCGCTGCGAGGCGAGGATATCACCATTTACGGCGAAGGCCAGCAAACACGTTCGTTCCAGTATATCGACGACCTTATTGAAGGCATGATTCGCATGATGGAAAACGAACAGGGATTCATAGGCCCCGTCAATATCGGCAACCCCGGCGAGTTCACTATCCGCCAGCTGGCAGAACTTGTGCTCAAGAAAATCCCCACTCAGAGCAAACTTGTTCAGCGCCCGCTGCCGTCAGACGACCCGACCCAGCGCAAGCCCAATATCTCGCTTGCTGCAGAGAAACTCGGCTGGGCACCCACCATCGCTCTCAACGAAGGTTTGGACAAAACAATAGCCTACTTCCGCAAAGCGATAGGCATATCCGCAGAGTAACAGTCCTGCAAAGATTCACCATGAGCCGATTTGTCATTGACAAATCGGCTCTTCAGTGCTAGGCTCTGCCCATGTCAAACGCAGATTTGATTCAGGAGATTGAACAGCTCAGAAAAGAACGCAACGCCGTTATTCTGGCTCACAGCTACCAGCGTCCCGAAATTCAGGATATCGCCGACTTCGTGGGTGATTCCCTTGCTCTGGCACGCAAAGCGCAAGAGGCTGAGTGCGATGTGATTGTATTCTGCGGTGTACATTTCATGGCCGAGACAGCCTGCATCCTCAACCCCACACGAAAGGTGCTGCTGCCTGATTTGAACGCAGCCTGCTCACTTGAGCAATCCTGCCCTGCCGATGAGCTCGCAGCCTTCCTGAAAGAAAACGCTGACAAAAATTACTACGTTGTTGCTTACGTCAACTGCTCCATCGGCGTAAAGGCCTTGGCCGATGTCATTGTTACCAGTGGCAACTCCCAGCGCATCATCGAAACCGCTCCCGCCGACCGCCCGATTCTCTTTGTACCCGACCGCAACCTCGGCGCATGGACCTCCCGCAAAGTCGGTCGAGAAATGACTCTCTGGAACGGAGCCTGTCACGTGCATGAGCAGTTCACCCGCGACAAAGTTCTCGAGGTTAAGGCTCAATACCCCGATGCCGAGATTGTCTGTCACCCCGAATGTCAGGAAGTCATCCGCCTGCTGGCTGACCACATCTGCTCGACTGAAAAGATGATTCCCTACTGCCGTGAAAGCGCCGCAGACCGTTTCATCATTGTAACCGAGAGCGGCATACTTCACCGCCTGCGCAAGCTGGTACCCGGCAAGGAGTTTATCGGTGTTGGCACAGAGAAATGCTCCTGCGCGGAGTGTGAGTACATGAAGCTTAACACACTGCAGAAAATCCGCGATTGCCTGCGCGACATGTCCCCCGAGGTAAAAGTCCCCGAGGAACTGCGCCTGCGTGCCGAAATGCCCCTGCTGCGCATGCTTGAACTCTCCAACTGATTGAGCAGATAGTGAAACTGGTCCCCTACATACTGGCTCACGGCAACTGGATTTCCATGGAGGATTTCATGGATTTGGCCTTGTATGATGACATTGGGGGCTACTACAGCAAAAACATATCCAATATCGGCTTTCGCGGCGATTTCTCCACTTCTGCCACGATGTGTGACCTTCTGGCACGTCGTATCGTGCAGCAATGGAGAGAGGCCAACAAAGTCCACAACCGTCGCCTGCCCATCATTGAAATAGGTGGTGGCAACGGTGATTTGGCCATGGCCGTTTGCCGCAACATGAGTATGTGGGAGCGGCTCTGCTCGCGGTACATCATGGTCGACCGCTCTCAGGCTCTGCGCAATCTGCAGGGCATGGTAGGTGGCCATTCTGTTACTGTATTGAGCAGCATGGAAAAAGCTCTCAAGAAAACCGATGGCCGTGCCTTCATCTTCAGCAATGAACTGCCGGATGCCTTCCCGGCTCGTCAGTTCGTATATCAGAACGGCGAATGGCTTGAGCTCGGTCTGGCCGTTCTGAATGGTCAGGTGGTACGTCAGGCCGATTGCAAACCGCTGCCCGGTTCTTCGGCCTTTGATCAATGGGCTCAGGAGGGGCAGATTATTGAAGTTCACGAAAGTTACTTCGAGTGGTACAGCGAGTGGGAGAAGCACTGGAAACTCGGCACCATGGTCACTATTGACTACGGGCAGACCAATGACAAGGTGTACTACCGCCGACCGCAGGGCAGCATGCGCGGCTACAAGGCACATACCTTGCTGAGTGTGGATGAACTACCGGCACTCGCAGGGCACTGCGATATCACCTGCGATGTGAACTTTACAGATTTAATCAATCTGGCTCAGGGTAGTGGCGATATGGTTCAGTATATGAGCCAGCGGGATTTTCTGCAGCCACTGGCAGACCCGAGCATACCTGAGGAGGCTCACCTCATAGCCGTACCCGGTGCGGGCAATTATTTCAATGTGCTCCTGCAGCATCGATTCAATGTGTGAGCAGCTCATCATTGACGGAGTATCGGTTAATGCGTTTACACTGCCCGAGTGGCGGAAAGGCAGAACCGGCATAGCTGCAGAACTGGCGGATTTCCTGACTGACTGGTTCTCGGATAGCCCCACCATGGAACTGCAGACCAGTGGCTCTACCGGTAAACCCAAAATCATGAGCGCAACAAAGGCAGCTATGCGAGCCAGCGCTGCCGTAAGTTGTGAGTACTTCGGGCTGACTGCCGAAAGTCGGGTTCTCCTTTGCCTGCCCATGCGCTACATTGCCGGCAAAATGATGGTAGTACGAGCCATTGTAAGTGGGGCAGATTTGCACCTACAGGAACCTTGCTCCACGCCACTCGCAAATCTCACCGAGCCGGTTGACTTCGTGCCACTCGTCCCCATGCAGGTGGCGACTACTTTACAACAGCCGAACGGTGCCGAGCAACTTGCCAAAGCCAAATCGATATTGCTTGGTGGTGGCTTTATAGACCCGACTCTGACCGCACAGCTTCAACACATTTCCAGCCGTATCTATGCATCATACGGCATGACTGAAACGCTGTCTCATATCGCGCTGCGACAGGTCAATGGACAGGAACGCTCCGACCGGTACACTCCACTGCGAGCAGTCAGCGTGTCGCTCTCGCCCGACGATACGCTTGTTATCACCGCACCTCACCTGGGCATCAGCGAACTTGTCACCAACGATATTGCAGAAATACGACCGGACGGCACCTTCCGCATTCTCGGCAGAATGGATGCTGTCATCAACAGTGGCGGCATTAAAATTCAGGCAGAGGAAATCGAGCAGCAACTCAGTGCTGCTACCGGACTTACTCTCCTAGTGGTTCCGGAAACGGACGCTATACTGGGACAATGCGTTGCGCTACTCTGGGAAGGCCCGATTGATGCAGAAAATGCTCTACTTGCCGCCATTGAGACGTTGCCACAATACCACCGCCCCCGTACTATTCGACACCTGCCCCAATTACCGCGCACAGCTACAGGCAAACTGAGCCGAGCGATGGCTACCGATTTGCTGCGATAAACAACTTATTTCTTACGCGGAGCCGGCTTACGCTTGGCCCGGCGGGTAGGACGCGGTTTGGGTGACTCGTACTTGTTGAGATGCACCTGAACCAGCATCAGCGCGAACATGGAGGCAGCGCTTACCTCCACAGCAGCGCAATCGGCCACAGCCTCTGCAAGCTGCACCATTTTCTGCACAATGGAAGTATACTCCTCCTCATCCAAATCAGGCAGAGCATCTTCCAACAACCCGTGCATATCCACCAACTTGCGGTAGAGCTGCAGCCAGTTATCTTCGGGGCCGGCCGGCAGAGTTTCGAGAATACTTTCAGGCAGAGAGTCCAGCAGGCGCTCCGTCTTGTGCAGCATGCGCTGCTGCTCACGCGAAAGCGAACGGTTATTGCGTGCGGCATCGAGAATAAATCGCACATGCACTGCCAAATCTCCGTGAGCCTCGAGAACAGCCACAGGCACATGGTTGGCAACAGACCACTCCTCACCTCGGCGAGCTGCTGCACCGAATAGGCGCATCAGCACTTCCTTGCGCCCGGCAGGCGTCAGTGGTTCCCGTTCAAACAACATTGCGCGGTTATACTAGCAACTCAATTCCCCTATTTCAAGCCAAAATTATGACTTCGTCGCGATATCACGCTCCAATGCGGAGCAAACAAGGTAACAGAGGGCAATTTTGATTCATTTTATTCTTGCTTAGATGAGAATTGCTGATAAAATGAAGCTATGGTAAGAATACTCGCAGCGACAGATTTTTCTGAAGAAGGCAAGCCGGTACTCGACTTCACCGCAGACATGGTAAAACGATGCGGTGGCAAGATGTACCTGCTGCATGCCGTTGAGCCCTGCATGATGGATGCAGCCGGGTGTATGGCAGCAGACGACATGCTGGGAGGCTTCTCAGCAATGCCCCCGATGGAATGTGCCGACCAGACCACAACTGTATTGGCCATGGCTGACAAGAGGGCTCGTATGCTGGCTGACCAAATCAGCAAGGAATGGGATATACCCATCTATGGCAAAGCCGAGGAGGCAGATGATATCGTAGAATGCGTACATGCCTTCTGCTCCCGGCATAAGATAGACATACTCGTCATCGGCAACCGCCACCACTCTCTTCTTTCCTCCCTGCTGCTGGGCAACACAGCAGAGAAATTAGTACGAGCCGCAAAAATTCCTGTTACCGTGGTTCCCTGCGGTCCTGCAGTCAATTTATGAGGCTGATATTTCTGGGAGATGTTGTGGGTGAGCCGGGTAGACTCGCCCTCTATAGGGCTATACCTGAATTGAGAGCGAGGTACAGCCCTGCTCTTATTGTTGTGAATGGAGAAAATGCCGCGGGAGGTCGCGGCATTACTCCCCGACTCTGCGAGGAGTTTTTTACCAACGGCGTGGATGTCATCACTCTGGGTGATCACGTATGGGACCAGAAAGACTTGGCAGGTTGGATTGACAGAGAACCGCGCGTATTGCGCCCCCACAACCTGCAGGCCGGCACTCCGGGCAAAGGCAGCGTTATCATCGATACGCCCCAGGGTAAAGTAGCCGTGCTCTGCCTGAGTGGACGAACCTTCATGGGTCCCGGACCGGAAAATCCCTTCACCACCGGCGCGGAGGAAGCATCAGCTTTGCGAGAGCAAGGTGCCTGTGCTCTGATTGTCGATATCCACGGCGAAGCGACCAGCGAGAAAATTGCCATGGCTCATAGGATGGATGGCATAGCCTCCGCCGTTCTCGGCACACACACACATGTGCAGACGGCAGATGCCAGAATACTTCCCGGCGGTACAGCATGCATGACAGATGTCGGCATGTGCGGTTCCCGAGACGGCATCATAGGGCGAGACGCAGCCGCTGTACTGGAAGGCTGTATCACCTCCATGCCCTGCAAATACCCAATAGGCGGTTGGCCTGCACGCGTAAGCGGAGCCGTTGTAGAAGTCGACCCACATACAGGTCGCGCTGTAAACATACAAGCAATCAATTCTGATTATGATCGATGAAGAGCGTTTCGGCGGGATTGCCCGCCTGTACGGATTGAAAGGAGCTGAGCGACTTGCAGCAGCGCGAGTGGCAGTGGTGGGAATCGGTGGCGTAGGCTCTTGGGCGGCAGAAGCGCTGGCGCGCAGTGGAGTGGGCACCATCATTCTGCAGGATATGGACGACCTCTGCATAACCAACACCAACCGACAGATTCATGCTCTGCAGGGTACATACGGGCAGATGAAAGTAGAAGTTATGGCCGAGCGACTCAAACTCATCAACCCCGCTATTTGTGTTGAACAGCTGGTGTCCTTCTACACAGTTGCCGCTCCCGAGCGTTTGTTTGACACTAACCCCGATGTCGTTATTGACGCCATCGATTCCATGCGCCCGAAAACCCACCTTATCGCGGAATGTTACCGCCGAGGAATCAAGCTCGTGACCTGCGGCGGTGCCGGTGGTAGGACAAATGCCGCAGCAATCGCCATGGCTGATTTGGCACGAACCTGTGGCGATAACATGCTCTCCCAGCTGCGTAAAAATCTACGCAAGGATTACGACTTCCCGCTCTACGACCGTTGCCCCGAAATCGGCATTCCCTGCGTGTATTCCACAGAACGCCCCAAGTTCCCCAAGTGCGATGGCTCAGTCAGCACAGAGCGTGCCCCGGGGCAAAAAGGTGGAATCGGCTGCGCCTCCGGCTTCGGCTCTGCAACCCACATCACTGGGACATTCGGCTTTATGATGGCCGGCAAAGCGCTGGAGATGCTGAGCTCGGATTCTGCTGATACAGTATAACCTTGACATTACACCATTCGGCAGGTAAGATACACCACGGATTCCGCATGCTTTTCCGGTCAATTATCACGGCTATTCTGCTGACTGCATCCCTTCCGGTCGTGGCAAGGGATACGGTGACCGTGCAACAAAGCCCCAACACCCGGCAGGTCACCAAAATCTGCAAGCAACTGACCGAGACGACAGAAGCTATCGAAACGAGCCTGTTGAAGGTGAAAGACAGGAAAAGTGCTGATGACGCAGCTCCGCACATGCGGCAGCTTCAGCACAAAGCTCGCACACTTCTTCAACAGCTGGAAGAAGCTCCCGGCGACCTGATGAGCAATCGAGAAATCACCCGCACGATGGTGACTATCACCCACATCGCGCAGCGATATAATCCCATCATTACCCATCTGCAGGCTGAAAATGCCTATGGTTCAGAGCCGTTGCTAGCCGTGTTGCAGGTACTTGGGTCGGATGATCCCTACGGCGAGACTGCAGCCCGGGAACAAGATACTCATACCCGCAGGGAGGAGCTCGACGCCACAATCGACAGGATTCTCAGTGACGTTCTTTACGAGCTTCGAAAGACCTCCGACAACTATTCTGCCCGCAATGCCGCAGCTATGCTGCGCCCGGCACTGATAGAGCTGATTGCGTGCACCGATGAATTGGCAACCCTCCCCCCGACCTCTACCGATGAGCCTCATTTAGCATCGATAGAAAATGCAGAGAAACGCAGTGCATTGAGAAACAAAGTTGCAGAAGAAATCACCCGACTGCAGCAAGCCGCGTATTATGATGATCCCGACCTGCCAATCATGCTGGAGCAATATTCAAACCTGCTGAAGTGAGCCATGCTACGCACTGATTATCACACCCACACACCGCTCTGCATGCATGCAGGAGGAAAGCCGGAGTCATTTGTAGCCAAAGCATTGGAGCTGGGCTTAACCGCCTATGGCATAGCAGACCACGCTCCGATGCCACCTGAACAAGAGCCCTTTGACAATTGGCGCATGCTCTGCGCCGATGCTCCGAAATACCAAGCATGGATAGAGCGAGCCAAAGCTGCAGCAGGCAGCGAGCTGACCATCCTCACCGGTTTGGAATGCGATTGGGTTCCCGGGATTGCACCTTGGATTCCACAGCTCCGCCGTAATTTCAATTGCGATTATCTCATCGGCTCCGTTCACTACCTGCCACACCTCGGTTCAGTAGACGATGCCTTGTACGCCGATAAAAGTATAACCGGCAACACAGAAAAGGACTGGGAATTATATTGGCAGGCAGTGACCGATATGATTAAAAGCGGGCTGTTCGATATCATCGGCCATATAGACCTTGTTAAGATTTGGGGACGTGTGCCCGCCGGTGACCTCATGCCCTACTATGCGCCTGCACTGGATGCCCTGCAGGAAACCCGCACTGCTGTGGAAATCAACACCGCCGGCTGGCACAAGCACTGCGCCGAGCAATACCCCACCGTCCCCCTGCTCCGTGAACTGCTGGAGCGCCGCATCCCCATCGTCATCGACTCCGACGCTCACTACCCCGAGCATCTTTCCCGCGGGTGGGAACAAGCCATTGCTCTGCTGCAAGAGCTCACCGACAATCGTCTGCAGCAGTTTGACCACCCCGCACCCAACAACAGCAATACCATCTTCAAGGCCTATGGACTCCGCTGAAACGCGCTATAACGAGCTCTGCTCCATTATCAACCACAACAACAAGCTCTACTACGCTCAGGCCACCCCAGAGATTACAGATGCTCAATACGATGCGCTGTACCGTGAGCTCGAAGCACTGGAAGCCGCGCACCCTGAGTTCATCACCCCTTCATCCCCCACCCAGCGCGTTGGCAACGACCTGACGGAAGGCTTCCGCAAGGTCACACACCCGCGCCCCATGCAGAGTATCGATGATATCTTCGAGCATAAACCCGGTCAAGGAGATACGGATGCCGAGCTCATCGACTTCTACAACCGACTCTGTCGCAGTCTGGGGCAAGAAACCCCGCAAGTCGTCATCGAGCCGAAAATCGACGGTTGCGCTGTCACCCTCATGTACCGCGATGGACGTCTGGCCTATGCAGCAACGCGTGGCGACGGCACCACCGGCGACGACATCACAGCCAACATCCTCACCATTAAGAGCATTCCCCGCCAGCTGCCTGAGGGAGCCCCCCAAGTGCTGGAAGTACGTGGTGAGGTCTACATGCCCTTTGCTGACTTCAATCGCCTGAACGAACAGCGCGATGCCGATGGCTTGCCGGCTCTCGCCAACCCGCGCAATGCCACTGCCGGCACCATCAAGTTACTGGATGTGGAGGAAGTAGCAGCCCGTCCGCTTGCCTTCCTGGCACACGGCATCGGCGAATACGAAGGCGAGTCCATGCGCTCTGCCGACGATTTCGAAGCCCTGCTCCGGCGCATGGGTATACCGTGCAATTCCCCCATCATTCGCGCCGAAGGTCTTGCCGCTGTGCGCCAAGCTGTGCAGGATATCAATACCCTGCGCCACGACCTCGGTTACGGTACCGATGGCGCCGTCATCAAGCTTTCCGACTTTGCTCTGCGCGAATCTCTCGGCTCAACCGCCCGAGCCCCGCGCTGGGCAGCTGCGTTCAAATACCTGCCGGAACAGAAGGAAACCATCCTGCGTGGCATCACTATTCAAGTGGGACGAACCGGCGTGCTCACCCCTGTAGCAGAGCTGGAGCCCGTGCCACTCTCCGGCACCACCGTATCACGCGCAACCCTGCACAATCAGGACGAAATCGCTCGTAAGGACATCCGCATCGGCGATACTGTGCTCGTGGAAAAATCCGGCGAAATCATACCCGCCGTCGTTCAGGTCAACAAAGCCAAACGCCCCGCCGACGCACAGCCCTACAGCCTCTATGATGCTGTGGGGGGAGTCTGCCCTTGCTGCGGCGAGCCTATCTCGCAAGAAGAAGGTCAGGTCGCTTGGCGATGCACGAACTTCACCTGCACCGCGCAGGCTGCCATGCGCACAACCTACTTCTGCAAACGCGAGGCGCTGGATGTTGAAAGCCTCGGTGGTACCGTAGCCGAAGCCCTCGTGCGCCATGGCTACATCTCCACCCCGCTCGATCTCTTCTCCCTCACGGTCGAAAAACTCGGTGCCCTCAACCTCGGCACCGATGACGAGCCCCGACGCTTCGGCGAAAAGAACGCGGCTAAGGCTCTCGAAGCGCTCAACCGAGCCCGCTCCCTCCCCCTCGACCGCTGGCTCACAGCGTTCGGTATTCCAGGCATAGGAAAAACCACCAGCCGAGAAATTACTCGTAAACTCACAACCTTGGAAGAGATTGCTAACTCTGAGTTTCTTACAACACTAAAACAACTGGCTCAGGACATCAAACTATACACCTACCTGAGCCCCAAATCCACAAGACCCGTTCCCTGCACACCAATTGAAGCCAATATGACAGATGCACAAAAGCAAGCTGTTGCGCTCAAATGGAAATGGAGGAATAACGTACTGGAGTTGTATAAAACACAAAATCCAGACAAAGCACAGGAATGCAACGAACTACTGCGACGTCTCGATCGAAACGCAGAAAATTTCCGGGATGAACAGTTAAACCAAATTCGTCTTCATTTTACGCCGGCATCAAAACTTGCTCGAGAAAGTGAAGAAATAGTCAAACAGGAAGAAGAATACAAACTACTCCTGACTAAAGAGCAAGAAGAAATTGGTCGCAAAATCATCTCTTTGGCATGCCAACAAGGATTCCCTCTCGTGCTGAACTTCGACCACCGCTACAAGCGCAAAAATGATATCAGCGATGAGTGTTCTATATCATACGAGGCATACGTCAACGAATGTAAGAGCAAGCTTTCCACCAGCGTAAACAAACCTGATTATTGTCTTAAAATGGAATTATGGCGCGACATCAGTGTGATTGGCGCACCTCCCGATAAATTGAAGAGCCAAAAGAAATTGTTATCTCATTATTCTGAAGAATTCATCGTTACAAGCATTGAAGACGCAGATGTGGCTAAGGAGCAAGTCGGCTTCAGTCAGATTTCCTATTGCAATGCCAAGCCTGAATTTATTTCACCACTCGGTCCTGTAGCGATAGATAGTCTATACTCCTACTTCCAATCTCCGGCAGGTCGACAGGTATTAATAACACTCAATGAATTAGGCATTTCTCCGCAGAGTGATTTTATTCAGAATAATGATAAAAATAAAGGAAGTGTTGCAAACCTCACATTCGTGCTCACAGGCTCACTGAGCGCGCCCCGCCCCATTATAGCAAAAGAGATTGAGGCAGCAGGTGGCAAAGTCGCGAGCAGCGTCACCAAAAACACCCATTTCTTAGTGGCTGGTGAAGGTGGTGGCAAAAAACGCAAGGATGCAGAAAAGCTCGGTGTACCCATTATCAACGAAGAACAGCTGCGTGCTATGATGCAGAGCTCTTCTGATTCCGCAAGCAATCCCCCGCAAGATTCACACCCCACTGTTGAAGATGAAGAAAGCAAGACGGAAGTTCTGCCGATAGAGGAACCGGAGCAAGAAGGCCCCGCACCACAAAACGATGAGAAGCCTGCAGATGCTGAGCAGGAAACGAAGAAAGGAATGTTGCACCCAGCATGCAAGAACTGTGGATTTGCATATGAAATACCGCGCGACACATACGGGTTGGCTCGCATGACCTGCCCGAACTGCAGCAGTCGCATCTATGCCCGCACCGGCACAGTGGTTAAGCACATAGCAGAATTCCACGCCCCGTTCTCGACAAGCAAGTCTCCGAAGGATTGGCAGTTAGGTGACTTTGCACAAGTTCTTTTGGCTTCCGGTCGCGGATATACCTTTGACCTAGAGGAGTTCATGGATGCGCTCACTCAATTGCCGGAATGGCCGGACGTAGTCTTTGCCGACAACAAGCATCCGCGAAAGAATGCTGAACCGATTGAAAGTTACCTTAACCCGGAGAACAAAGCAAACCGCATCTACATGCTGGGTCGTCTCTTCAATCGATTGACCGGTACCTTTAAGCGCATCGATAACTTTGGTGCCGGTCACTGGCAAACGTACATTGACATCATCAGTGGAAGGAAAAAGGAAAAGCAAGAAAGTGCAGCGGACCCCAATAAAAAACGAGTTAGCAAGAAAAAATCCACAGACGATGATAATTTTGTTTATGAAGGCATGCTGAATGAAAATGGAGAAGCAGTGGGGCTTGATATACCCATGAGCATCCGAGGCAAGCGAATTATCATTACCGGCAAGCTGGATAAAAAGCGCAGTGATTACGAAGAGCAGATTATTTCAGCCGGTGGTATCAACGTCACCACTGTCAGTCAGGCAGATTATCTGGTCATTGGCGTAAATCACAAGCAGAAAATCAGTCGAAAGGCCAAGGATGCCCAGCTATACGATGTGCCTGCAGTCACGCTGGAGGCCCTTAAAAAAGCATTGGCAGCAGCAAATGAATTACCTTTTTTCTCATGAGCGACAAAGCATTAATCTACGGCACCATCGCCATTGATACCCTGATAACCCCGAATGGGAGAGCAAACTCCGTATTGGGTGGCAGCGGAATATACGCTGCCCTGGCAGCCAGACTGGTAACGGAGGACATGGCTCTGGTGGGTGTAGTCGGCACGGATTTCGATGAAAAATACAGTCTGGCCATGCAGGCGCGTGGTATCAGTATGGATTATGTCGAACAGGTAGAGGGACAAACCTTTGCATGGACCGGACAATATGAAGACGACATGAACAACCGTACCACGGTCAGTACCATTGAGGGAGTACAGGAGCACTGGCGCATGCAGCTCAGCGACGAGTTGCAGGAATGCACTCTGGCTGTGGCTACCAACGTAACCCCGCCCCTGCAGTGCCGCATGCTCGAGCAATGCACTCACGCTACATTCCGTATGGCTGACTTCATGAAGTCGTGGATTATCCGTGAGCGCGAGTACACGCATAAGCTATTGGGCATGGTTGACTTGGCGCTGATGAATGATGAAGAAGCTCGTGAATACGTAGGAGTAGACGACAGTCTGGCAGCCGGTTACAAATTGCTGGAGGCCGGTCCACGCTACGTCATCGTGAAACACGGCAGCGCCGGTTCTACCCTTTATCATCGCACGCCGGAAGGCGAGATTCGCCTGTTCCGCTGCCCTGCATGGCCTTTGGTCAATGCTACAGACCCCACCGGCGCGGGAGATTCGTACATGGGAGCATTGGCCGGGTATCTGACCCACTGCCTTAACGGAGGAAACCCGGATTGGGAGGATATGAAACGCGGTGTAGCTATTGCTACGGTAGTCGCTGCCGCTGTTTGTGAAAAGTTCGGCACTGTCTCCCTCTTTGCGCTCACCCGAAGAGAATTGGCTGAAAGAGTTGAGAACTTCCGCCGTATGACGGCCTGGGATTGAGCTCGGAACAACTTGTCAGATTTGAGAAATAACGAAGGGCATGTTGCGATATTTCCGCAACATGCCCTTACTGTTATGTTTCTATATGGGGATAATCATTACTCCCAGTCATCAGAAATCCATTCATCATCCGAGTCGGAGGCATCTTCAGCCTTAGCAGGTTCTTCATCATCCTCCACTTCGTCATCGTCGTCATCCTCTTCCTCATCGTCTGCTTCTTCATCCTCATCTTCGGAGGAATCGGTAGATTCGATGGTGGGTTTCTTTCCGGAGGGTACCGGTGTTGCACCGGGCATCACGAGCGAAGGAGCCTCGCCGGTGGGCTTCTTCATGAGAATGTGAGTATCGCGAACACCGTCACGAATGGTATCGACAGCGTGAATATCGCCAATGCCGCTGAGTACAGCGCCGGCCATCCCCGCAACCATAACAGCGGTAGGATCAGCCGATGCTGCAGCCCCGGCCAGAGAAGCAACGGCCGCAGGGCGAATACTGTAGACGGCGCCGGTAAAGGGTGTCTTACCGGTGGCGTTCTTCAAAACAAGATTATTAAGAGCCGGTACAGTACCGATGGCAATGCGATCGGGAGTCATCAGAACGTTCGATTTGAACGCACCTAATGTTTCCGGCAGAGAAATACTGATACTTGTTGCTCTGGAGCCTTTGGTTACCTTATAAAGTTTTTTCGTTTTCACTCCGAACAAGGCAGCGGCAGAAGAGCCTAAACGCTCGGCAGCTTTTGTCAGAGCCTTAATATCCTTGTAGGTGCTGAAATACGAAACATGAGGTGCCCCTTTAACATTGAAAATGACGAACGCTGAGTTTGAGCCAAAGGTTTTGTTTACGTTCTTAAGAGCCATCATGGTAGACTGCACACGCGAACTGAGTTGCGCAGCCTTCCCGTCAGTGGAACTCTCGGCCATTGTTGCATCTACAGCACCATATACTTGAGCTGCAGCCGTGACAAGGTCAGGCGTGGCGTAATTAACCGATGTCGTCAGGGGTGTACTCTCGGTGTAAAAGATAGTTTTGGAACTGGCACCCATGCGAGAGAGTTTAATCGTACCCGGTGCATATTTAGCGCCGCAGGCATCTCTGTTAATCCGAACGTGGGTAGCTCCACTGGGCATACGCCAGGCAGCGAGCGTGAGCGGTTTTGTATTCTTGGTAGGAGCAAAAGATGCCAGCCAAGAGCCAAGAGTTCTCGAACCACGCCCCGCGGAATTGAAAAGCTGGGCTTGCTTGGGATATTCAGTTGAAAGCAACTTAAACGCATTGGCAGCAAAACCACTGACAATGTTAATACCGGTGTTGCTATACGCGCAGAAAACATTCAGCAATTCAGGGCACACGTAAGCCACCCCGACACCGTTGCGCCTGATAACAGGGTCACAAAATGCCATTTTGTCACCGGAGAGAATGGAGGACTCCGCATTACTTGCCAATTTAATTTCTGCGGGATTCTCGCAGATGACCATAATGAGAGCATTCCCCTGAACTTTATAGAGCTGATAGACAGATTTTGTCGAAGCTGCGTCCTTCACTTGTTTACCGACTTTATCGGAAGTATCGACATCGGCCATAAGGGCCGCAGCACTGTACTTCCAACCCTTATATCCATTGATTGTCACGCTCTCTGCGCCCGGTCCCTTCGCAGCCTCTATGCACGAGTTCATTAACCCGGAAAGGCGATGCTTTGCCTCATATTTGATTTGCAGGACGGTATAAATAGGTTTCAGCGAGGCAGCCTTTACCTTAGGCAGCGCTGCAGCTGCAGCGCTGCGGGAAAGAGAAAAACCTGAATCGCGAATAATATCCGCATAGTCATCCGCTGCGGACTCTGACCACCCCTGAGCCATAAGGTGCCCCTCGCGACGGGATGCCAAATATGTGTAGATTGGTTGAAAAGCGGAAAAGGTCTGAGTAGAGCCCTTGCTCATACCAATAGCGAAACTATCTGCCAGAGCAGCGACCTCGGGGTTATCAAAAGGCCCGGGAGCGGCAGGTTCTTCAGTCTCGCTTTTCACAATGGGGGCACTCAGTAACGCAGCGGCCTTATCAGTAAACTCATTCAGAGCAAGGAACGCCTCCGCATCTGCAGGTATGAACTCCAAAGCAGGATACGCCTCGGCCCTCATGCTTACATTCGCACTAACTTTGGCAGGAGGCGCCGAGAGCGAACGATACACAGCTGCGGCATCCTGCGGTGCTGCATGCAGCACAGAAAGCATGACAGAAGAAAGAAAGACAAGAGTAGTTTTACAGTTCATGGTAAAAACAGTCTAACGTTTGAATTTGGAAATGTAAAGAATAATCAAACAAGAGCATGATAACATGACGCTAAATCTCAATATCAAGCTCTATACCGAATGCAGAAGAAAGAGCATCTGCATCAAAAGCGGGTTCGATAACGGGTATACTTGGCGCTGTCATGAGTGAAGCAGGGTCAATTGAGCGCAAACGGAACAGTAACATGGGGTCAGCATCTATCAGTACTCCGGCGGCATAGATGGCAGCGGCTGCATGTGAACAAGGCTCCGCCCAATCCGGACAGCTGCAGCTCATGTGCCAGTCAGCAGGTTCCGGTAACAGCCCCCCATCGGGAGCACAAAGAATCTCGAGCACAGCAGAATCGACCTTACCCTCCAGCAGGGAGACGAGAGAATCTATTCGGCCACAGCAAGCATTTCGCAGACATTCCAGCTGCTCATCTGCAAGTGGTTCGATGCGTAAATTCACCTCATACAGCTCATCTGCACTGACAAGTGCTGTAATCAATCCGGGGCCTATGTTCAAATCGAGCACACAGCCATGGCGCAATAATGAGCGACCAGGGGCGAGGCACAGCCCCCCTGCTTCACAACGAGCCAGATGCTTCATCCACGCGCTTCCCCAGAAGTTTGCAGCCAACTTGCGAGTCGAGTTCACAATAGGATGCAACTCTGCACCATCGGCACACAAGGTTGCCAAGCGCTCAGCGGCAAGCGCGGCCAACTGCTTAATACTCAAGCGCGGGCTGTAGTCCTCATCATACATATAGCCATGAAAAGCACCGCAAAGTTGCCGTAGCAAACCTTGCGGTGCGAAATTGATGCGAGTTGAGCTTACTTGGTTACGCTCTTGAAGTACTCAAGAGTGGTCTTAAGGCCCTCCTCGAGAGTGTACTTGGGCTCCCAACCGGTGGAGCGCAGCTTGTCAGCACAGGCGCGGCTGTGCTTCACATCACCGGCACGCTCAGGCAGGTGAACCACCTTGGAGGAGGAACCAGCGGCCTCGATAATGATGTCGGCAAGCTTGTTGATGGTAATCTGACCACCGTAACCCACATTGTTCACGCCGGTCACTTCAGGATGCTCAGCCACGTATGCGAGAGCTCCTACAATGTCCTTCACATAAATGAAGTCACGGGTCTGCTCGCCATCACCGTATACGGTGATATCCTCGCCCTTGATGGCTTTCTCCATGAAAATCGGTACAGCGGCTGCATAAGCGCCCTTGGGATCCTGACGGGGACCGAACACGTTGAAGAAACGGCAGCAACCCGTGTTAATCTGACCGGTAGTACGGAACATGTCCATGTAGTACTCACCGTCAAGCTTGGTGATACCATAGGGGCTCTTGGGCTCAGGGTACATGGTTTCCACCTTGGGAACGATGGGATTGTCACCATAAATTGCAGCGGAAGAAGCAAGTACGACCTTCTTGCAACCTGCCTTACTGGCCTCCTCGAGAACAACCAGCAGACCATTCACGTTCAGGTCGAGACATTCGCGAATCTTGCTCATGGACTCGGGAACAGATACCAGAGCAGCCATGTGGAAAATGTAGTCAACGCCCTCCACAGCCTTGGCAACAAGCTCACGATCAGTGATAGAACCCTCGATGAAGGTCACATTCAGACCGTCCAGATTCTTCTTGTAGCCAGTGCGAAGGTTGTCCAACACACGAATCTCTTCTGCCACACCCTGATAGTGCTCAGCGATATGGGAACCGATGAAACCGGCACCGCCGGTAATAAGAATTTTCATGGTAATAGAAAAAATATTGTTTGTTAACGCCCCCATAATAAAGCATCCCCGACCTGATTGCAAGCAAAGAATGCCAAGTTCGTTAAAAAATAAACAAGCGCGGCAATATTCATCCCGAGATCAGCAGCAGTAAAGACCACGGAAGCATATTTACAGCGACACCTCTCGCTCCCGGCGAACACAGCGTTTTTGTGTCATTTCCCTACCAAATTGAAATTTTGACGCAGCGATTTCTTGACTTGCGGTCGAGTTTGGCTAAAATAAAAGAGTCAATAGACCTCAAATTTAGTTATGAAGTTCAAAACCATCATCACCACCGTTGCAGTAACACTCAGCGCCCTGATTGCTACAGCTCAGGCCGAAATTAAGATTGCCTCCGTCAACGTGACCGAGGTCTACACCATGTTCCACAAGCGCTTTGACACTGAGGTGCGCCTGAAGGAAGAGGAGGCCAAAATCAAAGCCGAGATTAAGCAGCGTGAAGATAAGCTGAAGGCTCTGCAGGAGGAGGACAAGAAAATTATCGCTAAGAACGACCCCTCCCTCTCCGAGGCTCAGGTGAAGAAACTGCGTGAGCAGCACAACATCAAGCTGAACGAGATTCAGGCCGCTCAGCAGGAGCTGCAGACATATGTACAGCGCCGCTCTCTGGCTTTCAAGGAGCTTTTCCGTCGCGATATGGCTCTTCTCTTCAACGAGGTGCAGCAGGCAATCACCGACTGCGCTACTCAGGGTGGCTACGATTTGGTTATCGACTCCAGCGCTACTAACAGCACCACCGGTATGAAGGTATTCCCCCACGTGAAGAGCACCTTCGATATCACCCCCGAAGTTCTTAAGCACATCAACGCCGGAGCACCTGCCGGCTTCGATCCCAAGGCCGAGCTGCAGCGCCTGTATGGCAGCAATGCTGTACCCGGCAAAATGTAAGTTAATATTAAAACCCTAATTAGAGCACGACTATGAACCTCTCTCTCAATCAGATTGTCGAGCTCACAGGGGGTAAGGTTCTTAACCCGACTCCGGAGGAGCTCAGCATCTCCGGAGTCGCAACGTTAGCAGAGGCCTGCCCCGGTGAGATTTCATTCCTCGGCAACGAGAAATACTTCAAAGACTTCCTCGCGACCAAAGCCTCTGTTGTTCTGGTTCCGCCGTCACTGCCGGAGTACCCGGAGGGCGTTGTCTTCATTGAAGTGGAGAACCCCTCTCTGGCATTCAATGCCGTTGTGGGTTATTTCATGAAGGCAGCTACTGATTTCGTACCCGGTATTGCACCGAATGCCTATGTTGACCCGACCGCAAAGCTTAATCCCGACAAGGTCCGTGTAGCCCCCGGTGCAGTTATTGAGGCCGGAGCAGAAATCGGCGACGGCTGCGATATCGGTCCCGGTTGCGCCATCGGCAAGTCTGCTGTACTGGGTGAGAACTGCAAGCTGTATGCCAACGTTGTCGTTCGTGAGCGTTGCATTCTGGGCAAACAGGTAGTGGTTCAGCCCGGTGCCGTCATCGGCTCCGATGGTTTCGGCTTCCTGCTCAACAAGGAGACCGGCCGTTACGAGACTGTGGACCAGGTGGGTGTCGTAATCATTGGCGACAATGTCGATATCGGGGCCAACACGACAATCGACCGCGCTCGCTTCGGTCGCACCATTATCGGCGAAGGCACCAAGATTGATAATCTTGTGCAGATTGGCCACAATGTCGTAGTAGGCAAGCACACCGTCATTGTTTCCCAGAGTGGTATTGCCGGCAGCACAGTCATTGGCGACTACGTAACTGTAGCAGCTCAGTGCGGTATTGCCGGTCACCTGAAAGTGGGCGACAAGGCTGTAATGGCTGCACGCACCGGTGTGATGTCTGACCTCGAAGGTGGCAAGATTTACTGGGGCGCTCCGGCTGCTCCCTTCTCTGAAGCCCGCAAGCAGTTTGCCGCTATTCGCCGACTGCCCGACGCCATGAAGGAAATGGCCAACCTCAAAAAGCAGGCTGAGGAAATCAAAGCACTTATCGATCAGGCCTTGGCCGATCAGGCCGGCAGCTGATAATAAGGCTCAACATTTCGAAACGAAAAAGAATCCGCAGCAATCGTCGCTGCGGATTCTTTTTTTACCTATAGTAAATCCTATTCGCTATATTCCACTTCAGCGCATGAACGCCGATTATAGATTTTGCTGAATAATTTCTTTTAAGGGCTCTATATCATACTTATCCGCCCAAGCTTTCAATTCCTTACCGGCATACGAGGCTAATCCATCTGCCGTAAGCTGTCGAGCCAATTTGCCAGCCGGTATAAGCATGCAGAAAAAATCATCATCGGTCAGATTCCCGACCTTAATTTTGCCGTCGCGATTCATAATAACCCCATCACAAGGGGACATGGAGTTCAGCTCTATGATAGCAGCAGTCAGAGCTTCGGAATCGATTTCGTATGTAGCCTCGGAACTCATGCGGGTATTATACAGAATAGGCAGCTGTAATACAAGCAACAAGTTTGCCAAACATCAGACTTGACCTCCACCCTCATTTTGGTGTAGGCTATAGGCATGAGCAGAATCCATGTTATGCTGACTGCAGTGCTGATGTGCACCCTGCCCGTTGCCTGCATGCAACAGCAACAACAGCAAATCAGTGACACCCAGAACGAAAAGCAGCAGGAACAGGAAATGGCACCCCCGCTGCACCTCGGTGCCGTACATCAGGTGTACCCGGAACAGGGCTTTGCGCTACTTCGAATTATCGGCCCCGTGCCGAAGGGTGGAACCGTGCTCATATCTCACCCCATGGATGGCTCGAACTCGCGCATCGGCAATCTCATTGTTTCCTCGGAGTTTGCAACGAGAAACAACATCATTGCTGCCGACATCCGCTCAGGTACAGTCATGAAGGGTGACAGAGTTTTCCAATATCGCAGCATATCGGCCGCTGAGAACGAGGATGACGCCGAGGGCTCAGAATCCGGCAACGTCGAACGCCCCATTCTCGACACGATTCCCGATAGCGTCATTAAGGAGGCTGAAGCAGCAGAACAGGCTCAGCAAGCAGCAGATAACACCGAAGAGCGTGACTCCGAGCCCACGTATACCGAACCGGAGCCGGAACCTGTAAAGCCGACCTCGACCGATGCTCCTGACGTCCCCTCGTATCTGGAGGATATCCCGGATGACATCAGTGGCTGGAACTGATAAAACACCCCATCGATTTTATTTATTATGAAGCTTCAATACTATGTAGATGAAGAGGGCGAGAGCGTCATTGGCCTGTGGGTGCCGAAGCGCCAATGCTGGATAGACGTAACCGGGCAGGATGATCAAATATGGGCAGCCCTGCAGCCCGATGGCAAAAAACTGCGTAAGGAAATAGAAACCTGGATTTCCAAGGGCGCTCCCGATGGTGTAGCCGTCGACATGGACGGGCTCGTTATTTCCAGTGCTCTGCACGTGCAGCCCTGCACAATTGCCTGCTTGGGTAAGTGCTACGCCGCTCATGCTAAGGAGTTCAGTGGTGACACGCCGGAAGAACCCTCTCTTTTCCTGAAAGCGACCTCTGCCATCAGCTCCGACGTATCCTACGTATTGAACCCTCCGGGGGCAGAAAAGTTGGATTATGAGGTGGAGCTTGCAGTCATCGTGGGTGACACCCTTCACAATGCAACGCCCGCTGAGGCCAAGCGCGCCATCATTGGTTATACCATCATGTGTGACTATTCAGAGCGTTCCTACCAACTAGAGCACGGCGGACAGTGGACCAAGGGAAAGAGCTACGACACATTCGCACCATTCGGCCCTGTTTTCGTATCGAAAGATGAAATTCCCAACCCGGACTCCCTCACACTGCAACTTAAAGTAAACGGCGAAATCAGACAGAATGCCAGCACTGCCGAACTTATCATGCCTGTGGCTGAATTGGTCGCTTATGTCTCTCGCTTCATTACCTTGAATTCAGGTGACGTTGTTTCTACCGGAACACCAGGTGGTGTTGGCATGGGCATGACTCCGCCTCAATATCTTAAACCGGGCGATGTCGTTGAATTAGGATGCGATGCTATCGGATGGATGAAACAAGTAGTAGAACAGGAATAATTTTTAAAGAAAAAGATTGCAATCGACGCAAAACAATGTAGAATAATCGTGTTCGCTTACGACCACATCTCTCACCACCATCTCTCCTGTTTCAAATGAAAATCCTCGTCACCGGAGCGGCCGGCTTCATCGGCTACCATACTGTCAATCGTCTAATCAACGAGGGGCATCAAGTCATTGGCATTGATAACCTTTGCAACCCGGACACCGTCGACCTGAAGAAAGTACGTCTTTCCCTGCTGGGTATCAGCCCCGATTCCATACGAGATGAGGCTCCTATTCGCAGCTCTATAGCCCCGTTTGATTTCGTTAAGCTCGATATTCTCGACCGAGAGAAGATTCTGCAGCTTTGCCATGAATGTAAGTTCGATGTTATCATTCACTTGGCCGCTGTTGCCGGGGCTGCGATATCTTCCCAATATCCGATTCCCTTCCACGACATCAACACAACAGGCACGCTGAATGTTCTCGAGGCTGCTCGTCTTACCGGGGTTAAGCATGTGTTCTTTACCTCCAGCTCGGTAGTACACGGCAAGCTGTCCCAGGCACCCATGAAGGAGTTCGACCATGTCGATACTCCCATGAGCATGTACGCAGCATCCAAGCGAGCTGCTGAGTTGCTGTGCTACACCTACGCCTATTCTTACAACCTGCCTGTCACGATTTTCCGTCTGTTCACTGTGTATGGTGCTTGGTGCCGTCCGAACACCATCCCCATGCAGATTGCACACGATATCACAGAGGGCAAGCCCATCACGGTCATCAACAATGGGTATCTGGTGCGCGACTTCACATACATCGATGACGTTATTGACGGCATGATGTTCGCCATCAATACACCGAGCCACAAGGCCGGGCAGACTCCCTACGCACTCTACAACGTAGGTCGTTCCACTCCGGTACCGTACCTCTCTTTCATTCAAAGCATCGAAATGGCACTTGGTAAGTCTGCTATTATTGAGCAGGATCCCACCGACCCCTTCACCATCGGTGAGCATGTGGAGATGTATGCCGACACGACCAACCTCGAGACCGAGTTAGCATACTCACCTGTATGGGATTATGAGGAAGCCGTACCGCTCTTTGCTCGCTGGTTCAAAGAAAACTACAACGTCAATTTTACCATTTAACAACAACAGAAATGGTGGCAGGAGTCCGGAACTTCTGCCACACTTTCTATCATCACCGTGAATCCGATACTCTACAACATAGGCAAGCGATTTCTTTTCAGCATGGACCCGGAAACGGCCCACGGCGTGACCTTGGCGGGTCTGCGTATGGCTGAAAAAACACATCTTCTTCCCCTCATTGCTCCGCGCACTATTGAGGATCCCGTGACAGTCATGGGGATTAAGTTCCCCAACAGAGTGGGTCTGGCTGCCGGCATGGACAAGGAAGCCAATACCGTGGCCGCCTTCGGCCGTCTCGGTTTCGGCTTTGTTGAAGTGGGTACTCTTACGCCTCGCCCCCAGCCCGGCAACCCCAAGCCGCGTCTGTTCCGTTGCATCAAAGAACGCGCTATTATCAACCACATGGGTATCAATAACCCGGGTATCGATAAGGGCGTTGATAACATTATGGCAACGACTCGTTTCAAAGGCGTTCTGGGTGTGAACATCAGCAAGAATAAAGTCACGCCGAATGACGAGGCTCGCATGGACTATCTGGCCTGCATGCGCGCAGCATGGGGTGTAGCGGATTACATTGCCATCAACTTCTCCTGCCCGAATGTCCCCAATCTCTGCAATCTTGCAAAGGCAGCACCGGCAGCAGACCTTCTTGCCGCACTCAAGAGCGAGCAGTCCAACCTCGCAAACGATACAGGACGCTACGTGCCCATTGTCATGAAGGTATCCCCCGACATGGATGAAGCTCAGATTAATGAGCTCGCTCAGGTCTTCATGGACAGCCAGCTCGATGGTCTGATTTGCTCCAATACAACAACCACGCGAAAGGGTGTAGAAAACCACCCGGCAGCCACACAGAGTGGTGGTCTTTCCGGAGCTCCGCTCTACGACCGAGCCAATGAAACACTCGAGGCCTTTGCCAAAGCCCTCAAGGGTAGCATCCCCATCATCGGTGTGGGTGGCATTATGAGTGGTAGCGATGCCGTGAAGAAAATACAGGCCGGCGCAAGTCTGGTGCAGCTGTACAGTGGCTTCATCTACAATGGACCCAAGCTCATTCACGATTGCGCCAAGGCAATCCGCGACATGAAGTAAGCGTCCATAAAGCAATCTTTCGAAGAGCCCCCTGTCGGGGCTCTTTTTTATCTACAGAAAAGAAAACGGCCTCGGGATTTCTCCCGAGACCATCTCTCCTCTTGTCTCTTATGAACAATTTTCTGCAATACCGCACAAGGTCGGCTTATTTGTCGGCAAGATAACCTGCTACTCCTTCATGCGTTGCCTGCATGGCGGTCTCACCCTTGTGCCAACCCATCGGGCAAACTTCGCCGAACTGCTCGAAGTGCTGAAGTGCATCGACCATGCGGATAGCTTCATCGATGGAGCGACCGAGCGGCATATCGTTCACCAGCATGTGTCGCACTACACCCTCACGATCTATCAGGAACAGACCGCGGTATGCCACCTTGTCGCCATCCTCTGCAAGCACATCGAACTTACTTGCTACTTCCTTGTTGATATCAGCAACCAGAGGGTAGGTCACACCCTGAATGCCGCCCTGATTACGGGGTGTGTTAGCCCAGGCCCAATGGCAGAACTCGCTATCAGTCGAGCAGCCTACTACGACCGTATCGCGTTTCTCAAACTCGGGCAGCGCATTCTGGAAACCAATCAGCTCTGTCGGACATACGAAGGTAAAATCTTTCGGGTAAAAGAACAGTAGCACGTACTTATTGCCCAGATACTGCTCCAGGCTGAAATCACTCTCGATGGTGCCGTTCACTACTGCACTTGCTCTGAACTCAGGGGCTTTCTTTCCTACTAACATGGTACTTCTTTTCTTTTATCGTTTCTTTGCTTCTGCGGGCACCCTGCCCGCGCTCGCTGCACTTTATTTACCACAATTCCCATCACATTGCAAGACTTTTCTTAGAATTTTTCTAAAATAGTTAGCTTTTTCTAAAACAGTTTATTCTTGACCTTTTATGCAAAAATGCTATAAGTCAATATATGTCAGATGATAAGGAGCAAAGATTGGCATCTTTAGATGTCATGAAGGGAATTGACATGATGCTGATAATCGGCCTCGGTGGCGTGCTGTGGAATATCGGGGCAATGCATGAACAGCAAGATTGGGGCAAAACGCTGATACTCCAGATGGGACATGCAGAGTGGGAAGGCCTGCATATACACGACTTGATTTTTCCCCTGTTTGTATACATGTCGGGTGTCGCCATGAATCTATCTCTGCGAAAACGCCTGGCGAACGGCCAAGGCAAAGCTCGACTGTTGTGGCATTTATGGAGCCGTGCGGTCCTGCTGGTCGTAGCAGGCTGGCTTGTAAATGGCCCACTGAGCTGGGATATGCAGAACATGAGATTAGCCTCCGTACTGGGTCTTATCGGTATCAGCGGAGCTCTGTGCGGTACGCTGGCTATAATATTGCGCAAACCACTGCCCATAGGGATTACAGCTTCGGTATTGGGAATTGTTATCTATGTCGCTCAGCAATATGGTGGCAACTATACCCCTGCCGGTAGCGTAAACACTGCTATTGATGCAGTTCTTTGCCCCGGCAAACTCTACTACACCATCTATGATCCAGAAGGGCCACTTTGTATAGCATCGGCCACAGTTCTGAGCCTGCTTGGCTTCCTGAGTGGTTGGCTGTTCAGCAGTACCGTCTCAACCGGGAGAAGAGTGCTGATATGGACCGGAGCTGCAGTCCTCTGCCTGCTCATAAGCACTCAGGGACCGATTATCAAGAAAATATGGACACCCTGCTTCGTCGCGACTGCAGCCGGCATCGCGACCCTGTTGCTCATGGTTCTTCACCTTTTGTGCGACGTACTACCTTGGAGGAAATGGACACTCCCCTTCAGAGTGATAGGGAGCAATGCCCTGTTCATTTATCTGGTAACAAATATCGTCGACTTCGGTAAACTGACAACACGCATATTCGGAGGCACCTGTAGTGCGCTCTTTCCTGCACCATGGCAGGGAGTGGCCCTCAGCTCATGCTTTCTGCTGCTCGCATGGTTGCTCTGCTACTTTCTGTACCGGCACAGACTCTACATCAGGCTTTGATGCTAAAGCTTCGGCTCTACGCTTTCTCTGCACACGCTTCATTGCAGCCAATAAAACACGCCTGCGTGCATTGAGTCGGAGTGTGATATAGAATGTCGCTACGCTGAGAAGAATCAACACAACTGCGGAGCCAATCGGGTGAATACCCAAACGCAGAAGAATAGATATCACAGATACGAAAAAAGTGATACAACCGGCCAAGAGTGGCCAATTAAACTTATACACAGCTCCGTAATATATCAGACTGAGCGCAAAAACAAGCGCTGCCGGGGCCGAAAGAAATGGCAGATTAACCACCATCAATAAGGGCACAGAAATAGCAGCACTCAACCACAGGCACAGACTGGCAGCAGTATAGGCAGCTCTGTTATTACGGCGGGCAAAGCGTACATGCAGAGGAAGCGACAGGAGCATGGGTAACAACCACAGAAATACCGCACCACGCCAAACTCCGGTAGTATACCCTGTACTGTCAGGCAAGAGAAACTGAGGGAATGTTGCCAGTGTGCAATACAACACCAGAAAAACAGTAAAAGTCACAGTAGCTACTACTCCGTAGCTGCGATAACCTCTGCGATTTGTCAGCATACACCAGCAGCCACCCAGAGTCCAGAGCATCAGCACGGTCAAAGAACAAAGCCAGAGCGTAGCATAGGCTATCTGCCCTGTAGCACACGCAAAAGCCAGCAAGGCCAGCTCAAAAAGCGAACCTATGCCCAGAGCTACTATCCCCGAACGCCATGGATGAATAATGGGCAAAACGACTAATCCACCCACAAAAATAAGGCCACAAAGCCAAGGTTGCAGCTCATATACACAGGTCTGAACCGTCAGCAAAATCACGGCCCAGCTCATACACGTCAGCAATGCTACAACCTCGGTCGATTTATGTCCCTTTTTCGCCGCCAGAGCATACGCCCCCCAGAATATGAGAGGAAGCAACAACATACTCACCGCCTTTGCGACAGTAGGCAACTCTGCACGGTAGCTGTACAAACACAATCCAACGGCACATAGCAACATCAACGAAGCCATACACCCCAGTGCCCACACAAGCACAGCCGGTATTCCCATTACATCCGGCTGCGGTAGCTCTTTTTTCTTCGCCGACAAAGAGCTCAGCACAGTATCGACAGGCTCCACAGCTGAACTCTCATTATTCATAATTTATCGGCGACGACGAGAAGTTGACTTCTTTTTAGCCGTGGATTTCTTTTTAGTCGTAGATTTCTTCTTGCCGGCAGAAGATCTGCTGCGAGCGCTGGACTTCTTACCGCGTGCAGACTTTTTACCACGAGCAGAGGATTTGCGAGGGGAAGCTTTCGCCGGTCTGTACGCGGACTCCTTCACGGGGGTACGAGCCGTTTGACGAGCCTGAGAGAAAGCCTTGCGCTGGTCACTCAGCGAGAAACTCGAACCATGTTGCTCAGCAAAATAACTACGATAAGCAGGATCAACCTGATTGATATGAACAACGGAATCCGGATAATCGCGCAACCCCAGACTGCCACCGCTCACAAATTGATGTTGGCATGCTCCGAAAAGCATGCTCAGCAAAGCAACCAATATCAGAACCGGGTTCCGTCTCGTATTCATAAAATCAACCGGGTAAAACTGTATCAATAATACGGAAAGGAATGGATATCAAGTACCCCAACAATCCGGTTATGGTGCCGCAGGAAGTCAGCAGGCACGCGCAGAAACACAGCAGCGAAAAACGCACTGTATAGCGAACAAAGTCTTTGAATGATTTCTTCAGCATGAGTATGGTTATACGTACTCCCGGTTGGTTCCGGAGGCTCTTATATCACAGAAAGTCCCCTTTGCCAACAGTAAATTGTGACAGAAATCATTTTCCTCGAGAACCGATTTTAAGAGGCTGAGCCGGCCACACCATACTATCCTCATCGTAGGGAGGATCTGTAGCAAGTTCCATATCCTTATACTTTATGCTCTCGTAGACCTCAGCAGCCTTGGGTGCAATGAAACTTGTACGGAAAAGCTGGAACAAGGGCTTGCCATCCTCAGAAGCAAGACCGCCTTCCTCATCCATATCATCAATCAACAGACAGAAACCGAAGTTACCACCACCGATTTCCGATACGAGAACCTGCATTTCATACCAATCACCGGCCTTTACCTCGAAGGGCTCACCGGCCACGAAACCACCTACCTGCTCATTCCAGAAATCACAGGACTGGTAATCAATAACATCCTTGCCCTGCAGCGCATTGGGGTTGGAGACAATATGCAAACCATTCCACTCGGCTGTCTTCAGGTCATGGAAACCGCAGGCAAGCACATTTTTACCATCGAAACGAACAGCCATCACAGAGTCACCTACACCCACGAAACGGAATCGGCCACTCTTGGGAGCCTGTACACGAGCACGATAAAGAGCAACCCAGCGACAGGGTTTCAGCCCCATCTTTCCATTGGGGTCATACGCATTCGAAGCCTCGTGGTCCATACAATTCGGCAGGTAGAAACACGAGGAATACAAACGAGTCTTTGCCTCACAGTAGGGGGAGAAAGACGTTGTATTCCACCCACCGTTATAGAACTTGCTCATGATTTCGAGCACTTGGCGATTGCCGCTGACATCCTTAAGCTTAGACGGACCGCCACCGGCAGTTTTCTTGAAGTCCCAGAAACGACCTTCGAACGCATTCTCCGTCTTTACAGATTTACCCAGACCGGAACCACCGCCTTCGCCAAACCCCTCACCGATACCATCGCCACCGCCAAGACCTTCGGAAAGCATATCACTATCCATCGCAAGGCCTTCTGTATCAATCTCAACATCCGTCATGAAGGACACATCAGATGCGGAGTCTGACACGATAATATCGACATTCGGCTGCACAGGGCGCACATTGGAGGACATTTCACGCTTGGGAGCCAAATCCGGGGCAGCCTCCTCCTCTACCTGATACACAATGAAATTAGCCTCATCCTTATCCGCAATAAAGATGTTGACCATCCAGAACAGCAGCCCCAGGAAAACAACCAAGCCACCGGCCAGAGAACAGGCCATTATGCGGCGACGCTTGCTCTGAGCGTTGAGTAAAACGGTAACATCCTTGCGAGTTCTGAATCTGACAGCCATAATAACTTGCTCTATATTATAGACAGCGCCCCCCACATGTCAAGCGCTGACTTACCTGAATACTTCTTTTTTTCGACAGCAGGCTTGCTTTTACCCATCGCTTGATTACAATACACGGCATGGACATTCCCTGCGACATCAGAAAGCAGCTCTGCGAACAGCTGCTGGACTACATATCCCGCACCCCCGAACGAGCTGCTGTGGCAGAGCAAGTCCTGCAATTTGTTTGCAATACACCCGATTGTTTTGAGCGCAGCCACACAAGTGGTCATATTACCGGGTCTGCATGGCTCATTAACCGCGACGGAGATAAAACTCTGCTCACGCTGCACCGAAAACTGAAACTCTGGGTACAACCGGGCGGCCACGCGGACGGTGATGGCAATGTACTTCGTGTAGCCATGCGTGAAGCACAGGAAGAAAGCGGTATAGAAGCACCGATTCCCCTGACAACTCGCATATACGACATTGATATACACACCATACCGGCTCGCCCGCAATGCAATGAGCCTGAGCACCTGCACTACGATATTCGCTACCTGCTGCAGGCGCCGCATGAGCAATATGTAATATCCGACGAATCCGATGCTCTCGGGTGGTTCAGCGAAGAAGAACTGCTGCACCTGTCCCCACCTGCAGATGCCGCCGTGCTACGTCTTGCAGCTCTGTGGCCACAGGCCAGACAGGAGTTCCTGAACATGTGACGCAAAACATGCTTGACGACGAAGCCGCAATATCGCATGATAGAGAGCGTGAAACCTCTCTATATAGCACCGGTAGTTCTCGCTGCGGCTATGAGCCTGACTCTCACAGGCTGCAAACCGCAGGCTCCTGATTTGGAAAGACAGCGTACGATTGAAACGCATAACCAACAGCTCAGCAGTGAAATAAACAACATGCAGAAGCGTATTCGCGAAGCCGGCGAGGTAACTCCCGGTCTGCGCGAACAAATCGAAGAGCGTCGCCAACAGGTTAACGATGCACTTGCTCGCAAAACAGAGCTGCGTCGTAAAGAAACAGCTCTCAAGTTACGTCATATAGAATTGGAAAGCCGTTTAAAGGAGTTCCGTGATACCTTCAAGTCCCTTCAGAGTAAAGCAGTCTCCAACGCCAACTGATAAGCCATGAGCCTTTCCGCAAAAAACACCGCCCCTGAAGACGAGGATTTCGCTGACATCGAGTTCAGACCTAAGCCTGTCAAGAATGATAAACCCGCTGTTGAGGAAAAACAGGAAGCCCCGGCTCCCGCAGAGGTAAGCCCCGAAACAACAGACGAAAAAACCGAAGCCCCTGCCCCCAAGCCGGAGAAAGAGACAGCCCCGCGCAAAGAAAAGAGTGGGAAATGGACTGTATTCTTCGACGTTCTGCTGGTAGCTATTCTTCTCGCAGTATTGGGCTTTGGCGGGTACTACATCAAGATTAAGATGGATGAGTACCGTGTTCCCTCCCCCATGGATATTGCTCTGCAGGAGAACGCTCGTCTGCAGCGTGAGCGAGATGCCATGGTTGACGCCTATTACAAAGCCGACGAGCATATTCTGATGCAGAAGAGCTTGGAACACCTCGACCGCGAACTTGCAAAGGTTCAGGAGGAATGCGCCGGCATCGAACAGTCCATTGCAGAAAACAAAGACAAGATTCTGGCCCTCCAGCACGAAATCCGCACAACCGACAATGAATACCGCAGTGTTGCTCTGAGCCTGCTGCCCGGCATGGCTATCGGCGACGCTGTGACCAACCGAGGCAAAGCGCTGAAAGATGCTTACATCTACCGACTTGAGGGGAACCTCATTACCCTGCGCTCTCACGAAGGACAGATTCGCATTCCCACCCGCCAGCTTATCAAAAAGGATATGCCGCGTCTGGCTCGCTACGCTTTCGGCGAGGAAGACCTCGTTGAAATGAATGATTTCGATGCCAATGGCGAAGCCCCGCAGAAGAAATCTGCCCCTAAAAACCAGGAAGCCCCCAAGGAAGAAGCACCTCGGGTAACCGTACGCACCGATTATGAGCCGACTTCCGGAGCACCGGTGGTGGACACCTCGGCAGGAGCTACAATCACAGCACCCGAAACTGCAGGTAGCAACAACAATCAGGATGTCTGGGTGCCGACAGAAGGAGAACTTCCGTTCTGATAAACATCAGGTTTCGCAATAAAAATCCCGCAACCATCAGTGAGAAGGTTGCGGGATTTTTTTATTGTAAAATTAGCGTCAACCGGCAACGACACCGTCACGGATAATGAGAGTGCGGTCGCCACGAGCTGCAATCTGAGCATCGTGAGTAACGATCACGAGCGTCTTCTTGCTCTCATCAGCCAGCTCGAACAACAAGTCAAGAATCTGCTGACCATTGCGGGAATCAAGGTTACCGGTGGGCTCATCTGCAAAAATAAGCTCGGGGTCATGTGCCAGAGCACGAGCTATGGCAACACGCTGCTGCTCACCGCCGGAAAGCTCATTGGGAAGGTGATCCATACGGTCACCGAGCCCCACACGCTCCAGCAATCCCTTCACGCGCTCCGTTGCCTCACGACCGGCAACGGCTGTAGCCAGAGATGCATTTTCGAGAGCTGTCAGCTCGGGCATGAGCATGTAGTTCTGGAAAATGAACCCCATGGTCTTGTTGCGGAACAAAGCACGACGGCGCAGATTCATGGCGTAGATATCCTCGCCGGCAACAAGAACTCTACCCTGCTGGGGCTGTTCCAAGCCGGCAAGGGTGTACATGAGTGTCGTTTTACCGGCACCACTCGGGCCACAAAGAAAGACCTTCTCACCACGCTTGATATGCAGGCTCAAACCATGCAGCACCTCTACTGTCTTTTGCCCGATGGTGTAACTACGGTGGAGATTTTCAGCAGTAATCATACGTTACGAGTCAGTTCAATATTATCAATCAGACGCACCTCGCCGAAGAAGGCAGCCACTGCCAGCAGAGCCGGCCGAGCGTCATCCGTCACAGCATGCAGATTTTCCGCATCCACCAACTCCACATAATCAATCCTTACGCCATCAATGGCATTCAGGCCATTGCGAACATCTGCACAGACCGCCTCAGCCTCTGCACCATCGGCATAAGCCACAGCAGCCTGCTTCAACAAGCGGTTTATAGTGGGAGCGGCAGCACGATGTTCGGGCGTCAGGCGGACATTGCGGCTGGAAAGAGCCAGCCCGTCTTCACCGCGCACAATCTCGGCGCCATGCAGAGTGATGGGAATGTCAAGGTCGCGAACCATGCGACGCAGAATGGCAAGCTGCTGGTAATCTTTCTTACCGAATATCGCATCCGTAGGCTGCACCAGGTTGAAAAGCTTATTAACAACCAAACATACACCGGCAAAATGACCGGGACGGCTGGCACCGCAAAGAACAGTCGAAAGGTGCGTTTCCTCCAAAGTAATGGAGCGGTCAGCGCAATACATCACATCCGGTGTGGGCATGAACACAACATCTACACCGCATTCACGGCACAGCTGCAGGTCTGCCTCGGGGGTCTGAGGATAAGCAGCCAAATCGCCGGCATTGTCAAACTGGACCGGGTTCAGGAACACACTGGCCACCACACAGCCATCGGCACCGGCCAAACTGCGAGCACTGCGCAGCAGGGTGGCATGCCCTTCATGGAGCGCCCCCATTGTAGGCACCAGCACAATCCTCTTACCGCGCACGGGTGCCAACTGTGCGCGCAACTCATCCTTACTACATGCGGTCTGCATGCGCGCAATATATCACCCCTGCCCCCGGATTGCAAGACTTTGCTATGTCCTAACCGACAAATGCCTTGCACCACAGGCTGACATGTGGTTTAATACACGGCGACTTCTGTTCACCGGATGTCACTCCCCCGGAGGCGGTGTCGATGCCGCAGGAAATAGATGGGGAAGGCAGTGAGAATCTGCCGCTGTGCCGCAACCGTGATACCCAGTAGCCTGATTGCTACGGGGTTCAGTCGGAATGCCAGCCGGGGAGTTAGGTCTGAACCGGGTGGCGATGCACCACCCAACTGACTCAACATTAAAATGACAAATAGAAATAAGGCCCTTCATACCGGGGTCGCAGCAGTAGTGTCTGCCATAGCTATGGCAGGCGGGTGTGCCTATGCACAGGCAAATAAGCCGGAAATTGAACTGCCAACCATGACGGTTAGTGCGCACGAAGGCCTGAACTTACCTCGCAATAAAACCGGCGTAGCGGTAGAAGTACTCGACGTACCCAAGCTCAGAAAAGCGGGAAATCTGACCCTCGCTCAGGCGCTGACAACCATTCCGGGAGTAAACATACAGGCAGGCGGTGGCGCTAACCAGCAAGGTAACGTGGCCAATGTAAGCATACGTGGCATGAGCAACGATACTGCCACTCTGGCCATATTGGACGGCATGCGTCTGTACAACACCGGCGGAGCCGGACTGATTACCTCCAACATCATAGGACGAACCGAGCTCTTTTCCATCGGCAATGCAGAAGTGCTCAAGGGCAGCCAAGGCGCAACCTACGGTGGCGGAGCCATGGGTGGTGTTGTCTACATGGAAACACCCCGAGGTACAGAAGAAGCGGTGATACGCTTTTTCAACGAAGCCGGTAGCCACAACAGCTACACAACCAACACGACGGCACAGGGACGCGAGGGTGAACTCAGTTATTTCGTAACATCAACCTACACACGCACCGACAATGACATCAAATTTGCCGGTGGGTACAGCCCCGAACACCGCAATGCGGGTGAATACGAAAGCTGGCAGGAGGCACTGCGACTGGACTGGCAACCGAATGATAATAATCTCCTTACCCTCACCTACCGGCGCGAAGATTCAGAGTACGGCTACGCAAGCTTGTACAATGATTGGTTCACTAACAGCCGAACAGAGAGTTACAGCAACTATCGGTTCCGCACCAATCTTCTCACTGCCAAGTGGCAATCTAAGCTCTCAGAAAAACTGACATCCCGCCTGATGGCCGGCTACTATGGGTACGATGCCACTCTGGGCAGCGGATATTGCCAAAATCTGCGCAACGTGCAGCTTGAGTGGAACAACGCCTACGAATGGTGTACGCACCAGACTACGACAGCCGGCATGGCATGGAATCGCAGCGATTTCGCAGTCAAGTCATCCGGAGAACGTCAGGGGACAGACGGGAATCTGGAGCACACTTACGCCTTTTTCGCCGAGCACATGTATGCCCCTGCGGAAAATTGGCAAAGTTCACTTGCAGCACGCATGGAGCTGAGCAATCTCTACAATACTCAAACCACTGTTCGAGCTTCCACCAGCTACCGTTTCAATGAAGAACGAAGCCGCGTGTTTGCCTCAGCCGCCACCGGTTACAGAGCCCCGAGCTCCTTCCAGCACAGCAACAGCGCCATCGAATCTTGGGGAACAACTTACCACGGCAATCCTCACCTGAAAACGGAAAAGAGCCTGAGCGCAGATGTGGGAATCGAACACGACATTATCGATGGGCATACCTTCAGCGTAACAGCATTCTGGCAGCGACGCGAAAACGCAATTACCACTGTACCGCTCGACGCGATGAACTCCACTTACACAAACGACAGCGGGCACTGGACTATACTCGGAGCGGAAGTAGCATTGCGTGGCACCTTGGAACAAGCGTGGAATACCGGCTATAAACTCGCTTGGACTTATACACAGCCGAAAACATCTGACGACCGACAAATCCCCTGGACATCGCGACAGACATGGACAGCAGAGCTACATACCACGCCGATTGAAGGTTTCACCACCGGCCTGGGACTGACCGCTGCTATCGGGCGCAGCAACTACGATGGTTACGCCCCCTCGGAAGTGGACAACTACTACAGCCTGCGCTGGTTTGCACGCTATCAGTTGAACGACAACGTCACCCTGCACTTGCGCGTGGAAAATCTTACCAATCAGCGATTTGTAACCGAGAGCAACTTTGCTCCGGAATACGCCATGCTCTCACCTGGTTTGGGCGTATACGGTGGCTGCACCATTGAATTCTGATTATGAAAAAGCTGCGCTACAGTATATGGATAATGGCAACCATTTGCCTGCTGTTATGGTTGGCCCATCAGTCAGTAACAGAACAGGCATCACCGACAACGGCTGCTGTAGCGCAGCTGCTCCCTCCCGCCCCCTACCCGTCAGACTTTGAGCAACAGCTCAGCAATAGCGACATCAAAATAACCCTTCACGCAGAAAACGAGCTCAGAAATGATTTACCGTGGGAATGCGAAACGGAGGCTCCGATAATAGGTAGTCCGCATGCGGTTAAAGGCGGCACGCTGAGACTCAGCAATGTCGGGCCATTCCCTGCAAACTTTCTTGCATTCGGCAGTACTACCCCGCAATTCTTCCACTACAATCTCTTCGAGCGCATCGACATTCCGTTGGTATGGGAACACCCGGCTACCGGGCAACCCATGGCAGGACTTGCCTGCGCCTGGTGTAGACAGGGTAACAGCCTTTACTTCCGACTGAACCAGCAAGCTCGCTATAGCAACGGGCGCCCTCTGAGAGCTCGCGATTTTGCATTGGGTGCCCTGCTGCGCCGGAAATGCGGCGACGTATCCTCTGCGCAACATATCCACTCCATACGCATCTACGGCGACAGTGTGGTGGAAGTCGTCACCCCACCACGATACGCAGACCTTCTTACCATCAGCCGCATGCTCAAGCCTGCGGAACCGGGGTTTTATGCCGATTTCGGCAGCAATTACAGCGACACCTACGCCCAACGCGTCCCCCCCACTACAGGCGCCTATACCGTTGCGGAAGTTCAACGGGGGCGGCTCATTGCTCTGCAGAAAGTCCCGAATTGGTGGGCCGCAGACTTAACAGGATTCCGCTACACTCACAATCCTAACCGCATCGAGCACCACTTCTTCACCGATGAAGCTCAGGCATGGCAGGCGTTCATCAATGGCAGGCTCGATGTGATGCAGACTCGCAACGTGGCAGCGTGGGAAAGCAAGCTCGATGGGGTACCAGCTGCTGAAGATGGGCGGATTCTCCTGCACAGCCTGCGAATCGAACAGCCCATGCCTCCCTATGGCATCGCACTGAACGCCGCCACCCTACCCGACATCAATCTGCGCCGTGGACTTCTGCAGGCGATGGATATGAACAGGGCGGTTGACATGCTCTTTCGCGGTTATGCCGAACGCCTACCTCATTTCACCAGCGGTTACAGACAGCTCCACCACTGTTGCGAGCAATATGAATACAACCCCGAGGCAGCACGAGCCAGCTTTGCGCAGGCAGGCTATACCGAACCCGGCCCCGACGGTATTCTACGCCGACCGGACGGCACCCGTCTGAGCGTTCGGCTCTCCTTCACTCCATCAGAAAAACTCAATACCATCGTAACCATATTGGCTCAGAGTGCAGCTGCCTGCGGTGCCGAAATTGAACCTGAGCCTCTCCCTTGGCAGAACATCAGTCAGCAGCTCAATGAGAGAAGCCATCAGCTCACTTTCTGGGCTACGATGCCGGAACTCCCCATGCCGGATTACGGCAGATTCTTTCACAGTAAAGCCGCCGGGCATGATGCGCCGTTCTGCCTGAACAACATCAACATGGATGCTGCCATCGAAGAAGCCCGACAAGCAGTAACAGAGGAACAATCACAATCTGCAGCAGCTCAGATGGATTCGCTCATTTACCAACAAGCTATCTGGTTGCCGGGTTGGATGGAAAACCGAGCCAACATTGCCGCATGGCAGCACATCCACTTGCCCGGCAATTACGCAGGCGTGTACGACATTGCCGAATCTCACCAACTCTGGATTGCACCTTAACCATGTCGTACCACCGACACAGTAATCCATTCGCAGCGCTGACCATAACCTTCCTGATATTGGGAACTCTGGTAGCTGCCGGTTTGTACTGTGGGTATTCCCAACAAACAGAACAAAGGGGCGTGCTGAATGCCTATTTTACAGAGGCAACATCAAAACGACATTTCAAACCGATCCAAATTAAGAGCTCCATTCCACAACCCGATTTGGAAATCAGCACAGCATCAGTCATCTGCCTGAACACCATATTTGCAAACTCTATAGATACAACTGATGAAGAACTGACGACTGAGACGATTCTCCCCCTTACCATCGAAACTTCTATTGCCACAGCTCCGGCTGCGCCCACCGAAAAGCATACGCATAAAAAGCCCCCCGCGCCTACCTATACGCCTCCCATTTGCCGGACAGCACCACAACCCGAATATCCCGCCGGCATGAAATCGACCCGACGCCGTGGCGAGGTGCGGGTGAGAATACACATCGGGCAAGACGGCACACCGACAGCCGTAGATATCATATACTCCACCCATTCTGCTTTTGCACAGGCAGCGCTACACTGTATTCGCAAGCGATGGAAGTTTGTTCCGGCACGAGAAAACGGCCAACCGGTCCCCTCCATAGCAAATATCACTATCCATTTTACTCCATAAACTTGGTCTATTGAAACTAACACGCGTATATCAAGCTCTTTTTTTGCTCTGCGACGATTTTAACACGATTTCCTGCTTGACGTGACAGAGCTCGAGTGCTAGAGTAAGAGAAGCGACGATGAAGAGCATTGTACAGAAATTGACTTCGTTGGCTCTGCTTGCAGGCGGGCCGGTACTGGCGGAAGGACACCATGAGGGCCTCTCGATGGATGCCCCGGTACTCTGGGAGATACCCATTCCCTTCTGGGAAGGGCATAGCATACCTGTTAATAACTCGCTGGTTATGTACTGCCTTGCGGTGCTGGTACTCGTTGTAGTGCTTCGACTGGCTACCCGCAAGATGGAACGCATTCCCTACGGTTTACAGAACTTCGTAGAATGGGTGTTCGAATCACTTTACAACTTTATCGAAGGTCTGGCCGGCAAGAAACTCACCAAAAAGTATTTCTGGTACTTTGCCACCGTATTCCTTCTTATTCTCACCAGCAACTACATGGGGCTCATCCCCGGCGTGGGTGAAATCACCTATGATGGCCAACCGCTTTTCCGCGGTGCCAATGCTGACCTGAACGTCACCCTCTTCCTTGGCTTCCTTTACGCTATACTCTGGTTTATCTGGTGCATTCGCGAGCAAGGCATTAAGCACTTCCTCGGCCACATTTTCGGCGTAAAGGGCGGCCTGACCGGCTTCCTGAAATATGCCCTCATGCCCATCTTCTTCTTTGTGGGTATGATTGAACTTCTTTCTATCTGCGTGCGTCCCGTTGCGCTCGCCGCACGACTTTTCGGTAACATCTACGCCGGCGAGGCCATTCTGGAAAAGATGGGAGCCATCGGCTGGTATGCTATGTTACCCTTCATGTGCATGGAGCTACTGGTTGGCTTTGTGCAGGCGCTGGTATTCCTGATGCTTACCGCTCTCTTCCTGAAAACTCAGGTTGGCGGCGACGAGGAAGCCGCACACTAACCCCCTTCCCGCCGCGCCGGATCATGCAGCAAAGACGTGACGGCAGGCAGAAGACAACTGAACAATAAACAAAACATTACACATTATGCTCGAAACAATCGCCAACGCAGTTGCAGGTACCGACCTGACCCCGCTTAAGTCCGCCCTCGCCGTTCTCGGTGCCGGTCTCGGCATCGGTCTCATCGGTATGAAGGCAGCTGAGTCCGCCGGTCGCAACCCCGGTGCATTCTCTCAGGTGCTCATCATCTCCATTATTCTTGCCGCTCTCGTGGAAGGTGTGGCATTCGTAGCCATCTTCATGGGCTAAGCCCGTTTAATCCGGCGGTGCCGCGGAGAACGGCACCGCCGATTCCCACTTTCTCCATCACCTAACCTCTTCAACAGAAAAACACCATGTACACCCCGGTAATCGCCGCCAGCATACAGGAAATGGCCGGTAAGTTCGGTCTTCATACAGATATTTTCATTGCCCACTTCATCGCATTCGCGATTCTGGTGGCGGTTGTCGTACTCTTCGGCGTAAAACCCATCATCAAGCAACTCGAAGAGCGCCGCGCCCGCATTGAAGAGGGCGAAGCCATGCACGAGCGCAGTCAGAAAGAGTTGGCCGAAGTCAAAACCACAAGCGATAAGATTCTTGCCGACGCCCATGCCGAAGGTAAGCAGCAGATTGAGCATGCCCGCAACACTGCCGCCAAGCTGCAAGCTGAACTGACCGACAAAGCCGCAGCCGAGGCTCGTACCATTATTGAGAATGCCCGCACTCAGGCCGAGCTCGATACCCAGCGCGAAAAGGATGCACTCAAGGGCGAGTTTGCACGTCTGGTCGCCGCAGCAACGGCGCAGGTCACCGGTAAGGTTCTTACCGAAAATGATCACCGAATCATTAACGAGGAGGCCATCCGCAATCTGTAATTTCACCGCAGATATCTCCCCTTTCTCCAGAACGCTATGAAGATAACCAAGGAAGCTCAGGCACAGGCACGCCGCCTCATGCGACTCTGCATGGGTGCAGACGGCCGCCTGCAGGAAGACAATGTGCGCCGAGTGGCCACAACGCTCTGCACGGAGAAACCGCGCAACTATATTGCTATCCTCAAGTCATTCACCGACATGGTGCGGATTGAGGTGCAGCGCCACACAGCTACCGTAACGACAGCCCGTCCGATTCAGGATACTGAGAAAGCGGCCATCTGCGCCAAGCTTGACGCCCGCCACCCCGGATTGCACTACGAGTGGCTCACTGACCCCGCCCTGATTGCCGGCATGACGGTAAAAGTCGGCGACAACGTGACCGACGCCTCTGTCCGCTCCCGTATTGAGCGCCTTGAAAAACTTATCTCCTGACACAGATTCAACCTCCTCTCAACAGAAATTTTCAATAAATCACCACAAAGCGTATGAGCAACATCGTACAAGAACTTGAAGCACAGATTCGCAACGCCACAGCTGCCACAGTAAGCGAGAACGTGGGCACCATTAAAGCCATCGGTGACGGCGTGGCTCACATTGAAGGCCTGAGCAGTGCCATGCTCAATGAAATGATTGAGTTCCCCGGTGGCGTCATGGGTCTGGCCATGAACCTCGAGGAAAATGAGGTGGGTGCCGTGCTCATCGGTAACGGCAACGCCCTGAAGGAAGGCGATACCTGCAAAACCACAGGTCGTCTGCTGCAGGTACCGGTAGGTCGTGGCCTGCTCGGTCGCGTTGTGGACACCCTCGGTAACCCGCTCGACGGCAAGGGCCCCATCTCTGCAGACGCTTATTATCCTGTTGAGAAGATTGCTTCGGGTATCATTTCCCGTCAGGGTGTGAACCAGCCTGTGCAGACCGGCATTCTTCCCATCGACGCCATGATTCCTATTGGTCGTGGCCAGCGTGAGCTCATCATCGGTGACCGTTCCACCGGCAAGACCGCCATTGCCACCGACACCATGATTTCTCAGGCACGCCAAAACAAGCTGGCAGAGGAAGGCAAGCTGCCCGGCCACCGCCCGCTCTACAGCATCTACGTTGCAATCGGCCAGAAGCGCGCCACCGTGTCCCGCTTGGTTGCCAAGCTCGAGGAAAGCGGTGCCATGCCCTACAGCATCATTGTGGTAGCCAGTGCCTCCGACAGCGCAGCCATGCAGTACCTGGCACCCTACGCCGGTTGCGCCATGGGTGAGTACTTCATGGATCAGGGTGAGGACGCACTCATCGTGTACGATGACCTTTCCAAGCACGCTGTGGCATATCGCCAGGTATCGCTGATTCTGCGCCGTCCCTCCGGTCGTGAAGCTTATCCCGGTGACGTGTTCTACCTGCACAGCCGCCTTCTTGAGCGCGCTGCCCGCATCAACTCCGAAGGTGGCCGTAAGGGTGGTTCTCTGACCGCTCTGCCCATCATCGAAACTCAGGCCGGTGACGTATCTGCCTACATTCCCACCAACGTGATTTCCATCACCGACGGTCAGATTTTCCTCGATACCGACCTCTTCTATCAGGGTGTACGCCCCGCCATTAACGTGGGTATCTCCGTGAGTCGCGTAGGTTCCTCCGCCCAGACCAAGATAGTGAAGAAGCTCGCAGGTTCTGTAAAACTGGACCTTGCCCAGTTCGAAGAACTGCAGGCTTTCGCTCAATTCGGTTCCGACCTCGACGCCAACACCAAGGCCAAGCTCGAGCGCGGTCGTCGCATTGTGGAGCTCTTCAAACAGGGTCAGTATAATCCCAAGAGCCTCAGCATTGAAGTGATTGACCTCTACGCCATTCAGAAGGGGTACCTCGACGACGTACCCGTAGATAAGGTACAGCAGGTATGCCGCGAGATGGAAGAGGATGCCACCACCAACAATTCTGATCTGATGGCTGCAATCGAGGCCGGCAAGGAACTTACCCCCGAAATCGATGAGAAGCTCAAGCAGTTCATGACTGCCTTCAAATCCCGCCTGACGAAGTAACCCCATGGCAAACCTCAGAGACATCAAGCGCCGCATTAAGTCGGTACGCAACACATCGCAGATTACAAAAGCGATGCAGATGGTTGCGTCCGCAAAAATGCGCCGCGCTCAGGATCTGGCACTCAAAGGGCGCAATTACATGAGCGCCCTGGCCCGAGTGCTCAGCCACCTGCAGGAGACCATCGCCGATGCCAACACTCCGCTCATGGCGCAGCGTGATACCGGCAAAGAGCTCATCATTGTTGTGAGCACAGATCGTGGTCTTTGCGGCGGCTTAAACTCCAACCTACTCAGAGAAGTACTCCAGAATGCCCCGAAGGATGCCGACTATGTTACTATCGGCAGCAAGCTCAATTCCCAGCTGGCTCGTTGCGGACGCAACCTGATTGCAACCTTCTCCGTGGGTGACTCTACCGAGGAGTCTGAGCTCAAGCCCATTTTTGACTTCGTAAGGAACAGCTTCACCGATGGCACATACAAGAGCGTGACGGTGATGTACCAGAAGTTCATCAATGTCATGGTGCAGCGCCCGCAGACAACATCGCTTCTTCCCATCAACAAGGAAGAATTGCTCCGTATCGCAGAGGAGGATGAAGCCGCACCTGCTACAGAAACAGCTCCGAATTTCCTGCTTGAGCCCAGTCCCACTGCACTCCTTAATTCGATTCTGCCTCTCTATATAGGTCACCTACTGGTACAGATGATACTGGAAGGTAAGGCCAGTGAGCAGTCTGCCCGAATGGTAGCCATGAAATCTGCGACTGAGAACGCCAAGACGCTTATCGGCGAACTTACGCTGGAATACAACAAGGCTCGCCAGACACAGATTACGAACGAGCTGCTTGAAATCACCACAGCCATGAAGGCAATGGAGTAATCCCACAAACAACAACAATTTTCAAAAACTAAACTCTTAATTCTTAATCATGAACACAGGTAAAATCGTGCAGATTATCGGCGCCGTGGTTGACGTCGACTTCTCCCAGTCCGAAATGCCCGCTATCTACAATGCACTCACCGTTAACTATGTCGTGGAAGGTGAGTCCAAGCAGCTGGTACTCGAAGTAGAACAGCACCTTACAGACGGCTGGGCTCGTACCGTAGCCATGAGTGCTACCGATGGTCTTAAGCGCGGCATGGAGGTTATTGATACCGGTGCACCCATCTCCGTTCCCGTGGGTCCGAAGGTTCTCGGCCGTATCTTCAACGTTCTGGGCGAAACCGTGGACGAAAAGGGCCAGCTCGAAGGCGTGAAGCGCTATCCTATTCACCGCGAGGCTCCCACACTCGAGGAGCAGGCTACCTCTTCTGAGGTGCTGGAATCCGGTATTAAGGTGATTGACCTTATCTGCCCCTTCCTGAAGGGTGGCAAGGCCGGTTCCTTCGGTGGTGCCGGTGTAGGTAAGACCGTGCTTATCATGGAGCTTATCAACAACATCGCCAAGGCTCACTCCGGTCTGTCCGTATTCGCCGGTGTAGGCGAGCGTACCCGCGAAGGTAACGACTTCTACATGGAAATGAGTGAATCCGGCGTTATCGATCAGGCTAACCCGGAGAACTCCAAGGTAGCACTCGTATACGGCCAGATGAACGAGCCCCCCGGTGCCCGTCTGCGCGTGGCTCTGTCCGCCCTCTCCATGTCTGAGTACTTCCGCGATGAAGAGAACCGCGACGTGCTCCTGTTCGTAGATAACATCTTCCGTTTCTCTCAGGCCGGTTCCGAGGTATCTGCTCTTCTGGGTCGTACTCCCTCTGCTGTGGGTTACCAGCCCAACCTTGCAGAAGAAATGGCCGGTCTGCAGGAGCGAATCACCTCCACCAAGAAGGGTTCCATTACCTCCATGCAGGCTGTGTATGTGCCCGCTGACGACTTGACCGACCCCGCTCCTGCCACAACGTTCTCTCACCTCGACTCCACCGTGGTGCTTGAGCGTGCTCTGGCTGCTCAGGGTATTTACCCGGCTGTGGATCCCCTGGCCTCCACCTCCAAGGCTCTGGCTCCCGAGCTGGTAGGCGAAGAGCACTACCGCGTAGCTCGTGGCGTGCAGCAGACCCTGCAGCGCTACAAGGACCTGCAGGACATGATTGCCATTCTGGGTATGGATGAACTTTCTGACGAAGACAAGCTCACTGTAAGCCGTGCTCGTAAGATTCAGCGCTTCCTTTCCCAGCCGTTCAGCGTAGCAGAGGTATTCACCGGCATCAAGGGTCAGTACGTCCCCGTAGCCGAAACAGTTCGTGGCTTCGGCGAGATTCTGGACGGCAAGTGGGACGACGTTCCCGAAATCAACTTCTACATGAAGGGTGGCATTGACACCGTCGAGAAATCCTGATGACTATGGCTCTGCAATTCCAGATTATCACCCCGGTTCGTACTGCTCTGCAAGCGACCGTTAGCTCCATTCAGCTGCCGGCTGTGGCGGGTGAGATGGAGATTCTGCCCGGGCACGCTGACCTCATAGCCGCAGTTGCCAACGGTGAGCTGATATACAAGCCTGAAAACGGTGAAGCTCAGAGCCTTTTTGTCGGTGGCGGTTTCCTGCAGGTTGAAAGTGAAAAAGTGCTGCTGGTTACAGATACAGCCCTTGTTGTCGATGAAATCGACAATTCAGCCGTACAGACAGCCGTTGAGCGAGCTCAGGCAGCCCTGCGTAACAGTGGCACAGTGCTCTCTCGCGAGGAGCAGACCTACCTTGCAGCTCAGCTGGCCAAACAACTCGCCTTGCTCGAGTACTCCCGCAAGAAGAAGCCCCGCGTCTGATAAGTACAGAAGCCCCGGAAGTTTCAAAACGGCATGAGGTTCGTCTCATGCCGTTTTTTATTGCATCAAATGAAATAATTCACCCACAACAGACCGACGCCGTACATGACCACCCACATGCACAGATAAATCACACCCAACGAACCCACTCCTTTCCTACGCCACAACGTAATGGCATAGGCAACCCAGCTCATCAGGGTCAGTAGCATAATCAATCCCATTACCAATGCCCACACCGAATAAAACGCCTTCTCAGCCCCTTCGCTTCCCCCGGCTATGTACCAATGCCAAGTAAACATATTGAACGAGCACAGCAGACCTATCAACAGGAGTATGGGTGTCAGTATCTTCACAGGCTTAATTATAACCTTATAACAAGCACATAGCAAGCCAATAGTTCGGGACATTACCATACATTTTTTGTAGGGTTTGTGACATAATCGACCGAATTCGGAAAGAATGTTCGACAAACGGATAGAAATATGCTAGTATGCCTGCAAGTAAATTTTTATGAAAACGAGCACAACATCCGCCATACTGGGGTTGGCCTTCACGGTCACGCCGTTGTTTGCCCAGGCTCCTGCCACAGCAGAACAACAGCAAGAAGCAATAGCTCAGAATTCAGTCGCACAGACTGAGCTGGTTCGCGACCCTCAGATTGTCAGCGGTAAGCTGGAGAACGGGTTGACATACATCATTCGCCCCACAACAGAACCGGCAGGCCGTGCCAGCGTACGCCTGTACGTAGCAACCGGTTCACTGGACGAGCAAGACGAAACCAGTGGCATATCCCACTTCATTGAGCACATGGTGTTCAACGGCAGCCGCACCTTTGAACGAGGCGAACTGATTCCCACCATGCAGAAGCTCGGTCTCGGGTTCGGAGGCGATGCCAATGCCTACACCAGCTTGGAACAGACCGTCTACATGCTTGACCTGCCGAACCTGCAGGACGAGACCATCAACTTTGCCTTTACCATCATGCGCGACTTTGCAGATGGTGCTACGCTGGCCGATGATGCCATTGACCATGAGCGTGGTATCATTGTCAGCGAGCTTAAGAACCGTGACTCTGAAAGCTACCGCGCCATGCTGAGCCTGATTGACCAGCTTGCCGAGGGTACCCGAGTAGCTAAGTTCATGCCCATCGGCAAGGAAGAGGTGATTCGTAACGCCCCCTACGAACTGTTCCGCAAGTACTACCGCGAGAACTATATTCCCGAGCGCATGACTGTGGTTGTAACAGGTGATTTCGACCCGGCCACTGCTGAGAGCTGGGTACGCAAGCACTTCGACAGCATGGTAGCTGCTCCTGCCCCCACCCGCCCGGACAACGGCAAGCTCACCAACCTCGGAGCCAGTGATAAACTGATTTCCAACACCGAGCAAGCCAACGTAAGCGTGATGGCATCTGTCGTCAAACCTTGGAAGGATGAGGCAGATACCTTTGAAAACCGCGTGAAGGACTTCCCGCTGGAACTCGCATGCCGTATGCTCAACAACCGTCTGAGCCGCATTGCCCGCAAGGCCGATGCTCCCATGCTGGCAGCCGATGTGTCCGAAAGCGATTTATTCCACATGGCCGAAACCTTCGGGTTCTCCGTCACGGCTACTCCCAATAAATGGAAAGAAGCTCTCTTCACGGTAGAACAAGAGCTGCGCAAGGCGATTGAATACGGGTTCGAGGCTCACGAGTATCAGGAGACTCTCTCTGCTATTGCCTCCGGTATCACCCATACCATCCAGTCTTGGGAGACAGTTCCCGCAGCCAACATGGCCAACAGCCTTGTGGAGTGCCTGAAGAACAACAGCGTGCCCATTGCTCCCGCTGAGGATATGCGCGTGTTCAAGGCAGCGGTTGAATACATCTCTGCCAATCCGGACTGCTGCCGTCAGGCACTGAAGGAGGCCTTCGACTACTCCCGAGTCAAGCTCACCATGTCCGGTGCTGTCCCCGAGGGCACAACGACCGAGACACTTCGTGGTACCTTCGAAGAATCCGCTGCCACCCCCGTCGAGAAGCCCGAGCTGAAAGCCGCCCCTCCCTTCGCCTATGACCACATCGGTGAACCCGGCAAGATTGTTAAGAAGGAATTCATGGAGGATTTGGGCGTTACTACACTCACTCTCTCCAACGGGATTCGCGTAAACCTTAAGCCGGTCGACTTCCGCAAGGGCGGTCTGACCGTGAGCGCCGCTGTAGATGGCGGCAGCATGCACCTGCCCGTCAAGCCCGGTCTCGGCATGGTTGTGAGCAACCTCATGAGCATGAGTGGTCTGGCTAAACACGACCTCGATGAGCTCAGACGTATCATGATGGGTCACAATGTTGACCTGAACTTCGGCGTAAGTGACCGTCGCTACACCATTTCCGGCGGTACCACTCAGGAGGATCTCGAGCTGCAGTGCAAGCTCATCGTGGCCAACATCCTGCACCCCGGCTACAAGCAGGATGCTCTCAGCCTCATGCACAGCAAGCTGCCGAGCTTCTATCGCCGCCTGACTACAACTCCCGATGGAGCCTACACCATGCAGTCCGCTCGTGCACTGTATGGCGATGATCCTCGCTTCAACATCCCCACCATGGAAGAGCTTAAGGCTGTAACGGTGGACGATGTGAAAGCCGCAGTTGAGCCGTTCCTGCAGAAGGGTGCTATTGAAGTCACACTTGTGGGTGATTTCGACCTCGAAGCCACCCTGCCCATCATCGAGCGCACCTTCGGAGCCATGCCTGCCCGCAACACTGAGTTCACCGAACCCACTGCCGAGCAGCGTACCATCAACATCCAGCCCTGGGGTCAGCGTAAGTTCTTCCCCTACCCGACCCAGCTCGACAAGACTATCGTTACTCACGTACGTCCGGCCGGCAATGGTATGGATCGTCATCGCAACCGCCGCCTTACCGTACTGAGTTCCATTGTACGCGCCAAGCTGTTCGATGGCATTCGCGCAGAAATGGGCGAGACTTACTCCCCCAGCGTGAGACTGGAAGTCAATCAGGAGTATACCAACGCGGCTACAATCGTCAGCTCCAGCGCCGGTGTGAAGCGCAACCGCGAGAAGGTAAGTGCCGCAATGGACTGCATCCTCACCGACATCGGTAAGGGCAACATCACTCAGGAGGACTTCGACTGCGCCATTCGCCCCATCATCTCCTCTACTGAGAAGAGCCTGCGCCAGAACAGCTTCTGGTGTGGCAGTCTGGCAGGTCTGCAGAGCGACCCCGAGCAGGCCGGTCTCATTCGCGATTTGCTGCCCGACCTTCGCTCCATCACCCTCGAGGAGATTCAGGAGCTCGCTAAGGAGGTATTCGGCAAGGATAATGCTAACTTCTACTTCACCGTACCGCAGGACGGAGTACCCACTGAGGAACCGGCCGCAGCCCCCGAGGAAGAGGAAGCAGTGAGCGCCCCTGCTCCCGACATGCCCAAGACCGGCAAAGGAGCCGAAATGGGGTATGCCGTTCTCACCACCATCCAGACAGCTCAACTGCCTGAGTGGCAGAAGGTGATTGCCGCTCTCGTCAACAAATATCCCGGCGCCGAAGTCGTGGCAGTGGATGCGATTACCGAGGAGAATGTAACTCAGGCGCTCCGTGCTGCCGGTGCACGCTATGCCGCAGCCGTACTTCGCCCGGAGGAAATCGGCCGTGAAACAGTGAACAACCTGCACCGCGCCACCCGTAAGCTCGATGAGGATATGTGGGGCGACTGCATCTGGGGTATTGTGACCGGCTACACAGCAGCAGATGCCTTGCGTATTGCCAAAGACGACACACCGCTCGTCATTAAGCGTGCGCTGGGTACCACCAACCTTGGTTGGCATCCCTTCGAGTACAGCTACTGCATCACCGACTGGACAGATGCTCCCGTGCTTGAGCAGGAGGGCTACACTGAGCCTACCACCACCACCTATGGTAAAGATACACCTGAGGGGCAGAATGGCATGCAGTCACTCTTCGGCGAGCGCCTGAGCAATGCACGCAGCCAGCTGGTCGTGACATCGAGCCATGCCACTCAGTTCAATCTGGAGATGCCCTTTTCCCGCGGTCTTATCTTCCCCTACGGCAACCGCTTTTACCAGCTGCCGGCCGGCGAGATGTACGACTTCGGCCGCCCGCTGAGCAATGCCCTGCGCGGTAATACAGAGCAGCTGGCTCAACTTGCGGAAAAGAAGAAGGACTCTGCCATCAATCCTGACGGTCAGACCCGCGTATGGATTGCCGCCGGTAACTGCCTGTTTGGCGATGCCCACAACAGCCCCCACAGCATGGCTGTAACAGCCCTCTCCGCATACACCTGCAATCAGGTGGTGGGTTACACTGTTCCCTCCTGGTACGGCGCCGGTGGCTGGGGCACGCTCGGTTCCTTCGTCGACATGTCAGATGAAACCACACTGGCTGAGGCTTGGTACCTGAACAACCAGTTTATTCTGCATAATACGCAGAAAATTAGTCCGGCTCTTCTGAACGTGGTCTTCAACGGTGAGGGGATAGACTACACCTTCCACCGCAGCATCATGCAATCCGGCGTACCGGTCAATGAGAATAACTTCAGGGACGTACTCGGTCTGGTATATGACCGCGATGTTGTGGCATTCTATGGCGACCCGGCCTGGTCGGCCACCGTGGACAGCAGCAAATCCCCCCGCGCACTGTCCGTACAATGGCAGGGTGACAAGACGGTGACCATCACAGCCAATCGCGACTACAAAGGCCGATTGGGTGTATGGTTCCCCACTCCCGCTACCGGCAAGGATGCCACCGGTTGCGACGCACCCGATGCTGTCTATACCGACGATTTCATCCTCTTCCCTGAGCTGGAGTTGAAGAAAGGCGAAACCAAGACAGTCAACATCAAATAACTTAATCAAAAGGACCGGGAAACCGGTCCTTTTTTTATAGCTTTTCCACATTCAGTTTTGCCCGTCCCTCAGCAGCCATGAGAGCCTGCTGGGTGCCGTTGACGACAATTCTGTCCGTCGGTGATAAATCCCCCTGCACAGCAACCAAACCGTCACGCTGCAGCCCTGTAACAACAGAAACGGTACGAACGGTGCCATTCTCATTTATCACCAGCACCATGTTTACCCCCTGAATGCTGACCACGGCACCGACAGGCACCAATAGAGCATTCTTCTGCTCCGCCACCTGTGCCCGCACACGCACAAACATGCCCGGTCTCAGCAATTCATCCGGGTTAGGCGTGCGGGCATCCAGCAGCAGCGAATCCGTCCCGGTTATCACAGCGTTATCCACCCCTTCGATTGTCGCCGGGTACCGGTACAGGCTTCCATCAGCCAATAAGATACTCACCTTAGCCCCGGGATGGAGCGCCCCATTTACCCCTCCTTGTTTCAGCCAGTCCTGAGAACTGATACTGAATTGTATGCGGATAGGATTCACCTGATTGATGACCACCATCGGGCTACTGCCCGGGGCAACATAGCTGCCGATATCCGCATTGGCAAAACCAACAATACCGTCGATAGGCGATTTCAGTACGCAGTAGCCCAGATTGGTTCGAGCCTGCGCTGCAGCAGCCTGAGCCGCAGCCAATGCAGCCTGAGCAGCACTGAGCTGCTGCTGAGCATCGGTATAGGTCTGGCGTGAAATAGCACCGCTTCTGACCAACGGCTCATTGTATTCCAGATGCTGAGCTGCCTCCTTTTCATTAGCCAACGCCTGTTGCTCACGTTGTTCAGCCTCGGCGAGAGCCTGTTCATAGCGTGTAGGGTCAATTCTGTAGAGAATTTGCCCGGTCTTAACATTCTGACCATTGCTGAACAAGCGCTCTGTCACATAGCCACTCACCTGCGGCAGCACCGCAGCACTTACCATACCTTGCAGGCGGCCCACCCACTCGCGGTACTCCGTCACAGAACCGACTTGTGGGTGAGCCACCCTTACCGTGTATTCCGGTAACTGCGCAGTGGCAGACTGCTGCCCGCCATCCTCGCCACAAGCTATGAGCAGCAGCGCCACCGTCGCAGAAATTGTCATTTTCCTCCACATCTCACCGACTGTGACAATCGCCGGGCTCATTCTTTTCAAAAACAGGAACCGAATATAATTTCAGACTGTTTTTGCACAGAGTAAGCAGACAGGCAATCTCACCCGATAACCATGAAAAAATCCACCCCCGACAACGAGACGGTCAGCATCTTCGGTGCTGCAGATGTGGCAAAGCCCCTGCCAACTGAGCAATTTCCCGAGCAGGCTATGCGCCCGGAAGATGCCTTTCAACTGATAAAAGATGAATTGCTGCTGGACGGCAATGCCCGCCAGAATCTGGCAACATTCTGCCAGACTTGGGACGACACCTGGGTTCACCGCCTGATGGATATCAGCATATCCAAGAATATGATTGACAAGGACGAATACCCCCAGTGCGCCGAAATCGAACAGCGCTGCGTGCGCATGATTGCCAACCTCTGGAATGTGCCGAAAGAGAATACCCCCATCGGTTGCTCCACTATCGGTTCCAGCGAGGCCTGCATGCTGGGCGGTATGGCAGCCCTGTGGCGCTGGCGTGCCCGCAGACGCATGCAGGGTAAGCCCACCGACAGGCCCAACCTTGTGTGTGGCCCGGTACAAATCTGCTGGCACAAGTTCTGCCGCTACTGGGATGTTGAAATGCGAGAAATTCCCATGAGCAAAGACTGCTTCTGTATGAGCGAAGAGGAAATGCTGAAGCGTGTAGATGAAAACACCATTTGTGTGGTACCGACATTCGGTGTTACCTATACCGGCCAATATGAATTCCCGGAACCCGTCTGCAAAGCACTGGACAAGCTTGCTGCGGAAGGAGGCCCTGATGTCGATGTTCATGTGGATGGCGCCAGCGGTGGTTTCTTGGCTCCGTTCACCGCCCCGGATATCCCCTTTGACTTCCGCCTGCCCCGTATTAAATCCATCAGCTCCAGCGGTCACAAATACGGCCTTGCCCCAGTAGGTTGCGGTTGGGTGATATGGCGAGACGTGAAAGAACTCCCCAAGGACCTTACATTTGCCGTTAACTATCTGGGCGGCAGCATACCCACCATCGCACTCAATTTCTCGCGCCCTGCCGGTCAGGTCATATCACAGTATTACACCTTCAGTCGACTCGGTATTGAGGGCTACCGCCGTATTCACAACGCGGCCTACCAAGTTGCCGATTACCTGCACAAAGAGTTCAACAAGCTCGGCAAGTTCAACTTCATTGCGACTGGTAACCCGAAAACGAACATACCGGCGGTCTGCTTCTACATGAAAAAAGGTTATACCCCCGGTTACAACCTTTACGAGCTCTCAGACAGACTGCGCATGCGTGGCTGGCAAGTTCCGGCCTTCAGTCTGCCGGCTAATGTCGAAGACATCGTAGTCATGCGCGTCATGGTACGCCGAGGCTTTACCATGGACATGGCAGCCCTGCTGATGGAGGACGTGAAACGCGCCATGGAGTTTCTGTCACAACATGCCCCCACACAGCATGTGGAGGAGAAAGAGGCAATGACCTTTAAGCATACGTAAACGCCACTGCCCCTTTGCGATTGCGCCCTCAGCAAGCCGTTTTCTTGCGGGGGCGCAAGCCACAGGGATAGCAGGTTTTCTGCACTTCCTCTCTGAACTCGGCGAATACCTGTTCAGGATTATCCGGGGACTTGCGCAACTGCTCCAAAATGCGGTTTCGCGTCGAGAGAGCCGCGGCATACGATTCGGATTCACCACCATACTGCTTATCCGAGAAATAGCGAGTAAAGTGTATCTGGTTGCGGCAAAGCGTTACGCGCCAGCCCTGAAAGGAGGTAAACTCATAGGTAAACCGAGTGATATTGCGTACAGTTTTCATAACCGTACGCATCATAAAGCACCCATTGACTGCGGTCAATGGTTATTAGCCGCAATACGAACAACTGGCTAGGACTTGCAATCCGGTTATTAGCCGTAATGCGGACAACAGGACTTGCAATCCGGTGGGTCCCTGTTAAATTGTAGGAGTCATGCGACTCAAATCTATCACATTCCGTTGTTCCGTGCCTCAGGTCAGCAGGCTCGAGGAGGCCATGCGTACCCGCAGCACCGAAACCAGAACCGCCTTCATTTCCGCAGCAATCGAGGAGTTCCTCAACTTTGCCGAGCAAAAAGACATGGCCGAGCTGGATCTCTTTTCACTAGTCGAGCAAATAGATGCCGTAGGCTGCGGCACTCCATTCAAGAGCCAGTTTTGACAGGAGACAGCCTATCACTGCTCATCGCTCGCTGATCTTCTGCGTTCTTCGCGGGCAGCGAGCGATAGCTGTATGGCATTGGCCATATTGTGGCAGAAAACATAAAAAACGGGTCCAATGTATGCAATGGGGGATGCATAGCTCTGCCCGGCAATATACAGAGTCAGGATTGTATTTTTCTGCCCCAGAGCCTGAGAGCACTCACGCTTCAGCTCAGGATATCCCAACCTGTAACCGGCAAGGAATCCCACTGCACACACGACTACAGCCCCCAGTGCCATCGGCAGCATGTCCCACAGGGAGTAATCCATCTGCAAAATACGGTGAGTACCGATAGCAGACACAACTATCAAGTTAAAGTTCCAGATTCCCAAGGAGACATCTTTTAACTTCCCTGACCAGGATTTGCATGCCGGGTACAACATGCGCAGAGCACAAGCCGCCACTGCCGGTATACCCAATACAACACCAATCTGCTTGGCTACCATAAGCACAAGCTCGGTATAACTCAAATCGGGAGAGTTAACCACAAAGGGAAGCACAAAGGGAGTCAGCACCGCAAAGACGACCTGACTGAGCACCATAGCCGTCGTTATAAAGCCGACGTTACCGCGCAACAGATGCACAATAATGGGCGCAGCTGAAGCAATGGGCGCGGCTCCGCAGTAATACACAGCCTCCGCCAAGTCCGGGTTACCCATCATGCGAGCAGCGGCAAAGGCTATCACCCACACAGCCTGCAATGCCAGCAAAACCCACAGGTGCATGAGCCTCGGGCGAAGCTGAGCCGTATCGAGCCCCAAAAAGGTAATCGTCAGCATGACGGTAATGCCATAGGGCAACAACCAGCCATATTCGCTGATGGGAGTGTGGAAGATGCCCCCGATTAAGAACGAGAGCACCATCAGGAAACTTCGCAACTGCTGTTTCATATCAGTTATCAGCCGTTTTAGCCTCGGCACTGCGTTTCTGAGCCAGCAGCGTAGCAGCATCCCCCGCCTGAGGTTTGGGGTAAGCTATACGGTTATGGTTCATGGTGCGCAGAGTACTGAAGAATGCTGTCTTCATTTTGGCGATTTCACCCAAGGTCAGCCCACTGTCCTGAAGGTGGCCATCGAGAATACGGCCTTTGAAAATCCCATCAATCATGTTGCGGATATCGTCCTCAGTAGGATGCTGCAGAGAGCGAGTTGCACTTTCCACCGCGTCGGCCATGCTCACAATACCCGATTCACGGGATTGCGGAATGGGGCCGGGATAGGTGAAGATGGACTTATCCACCTCATCCGGGCAGGTATCGGTGAGCCCGTCATCGAACTTTTTCTTGGCCATCTCGTAGTTATCGAGCGCCTTCCGATAGAAGAAATAGGCCGTTGTCGTGCCGTGGTGCTCACGAATGACATCGATAATCCTCGGATTGAGCTTGGCATTCTGAGCAAGCTGAGCACCCTCAATCACGTGACCGGTAATGATGCGTGCGCTGGCCTCGGGGGTGAGGTCGGCATGCGGGGTCATGGTCTGGTCGATGATATTTTCGGAGAAATACTGAGGGTTCTTCACCTTGCCGATATCATGGTACAGACCACACACACCGGCGCGGGTTACATCGGCTCCGATCGCCTCGGCCGCAGCCTCGGAGAGTCGCTGCACATACAGACTGTGGTGGAAGGTGCCGGGAGCCGTAATCTGCAATTTCTTGAGCAGCGGGTGGTTCATATCCGCCCACTCCAACCATGTGATATGAGTGGAAATGCCGAACAGGCTCTCCAGCATGGGCATAACGCCATTGACTATCACAGCCAACAGGAAATTGACACCCAATGCCATGAACAGCATGGTGAGCAAATCACCGGCATCGGTATCGTTGCTAAACATGCTCCCCCCGTCCACATGCAGCGAAGAGAGAGCAAGTGCCACAATATACACCACAAAACCGGTCTTGAAGCCGGCATAAAGAATCTGCTGACGTTTCTGCAAATGACCACAGATAGCTGCGGATACCACGCCGGTCAGCAAGCTCAATACCATATAATCGGCTGTAAACGGTGCCGGGTATGACTGTGGGAAAAACACAACACCGAAGAGCGAGCAGCAAAGAGCCACATAAACGCCCATGGAACGGTTAATCAACACTGCTGTCACAGCAGGTGCCAGCATGTAGGGCAACACCAACAGCTTGTGCCATACCTCAACCCCGGGCAGCTCTGCCACTCGCGGCCATATACAGTTAATAAGGTATATCACAAACATCTGCCCCAGTGTGGCCAGCACACACAACAGTACACGCCCTGTATTCAGCTCGCCCTTGCGATGCCCCAGAGCATAATACCCCGTCACAGCCAGAGAGCACAACACAACCCATACCACTCGATAGGCACTCTGCAACGGACTCTGTGCCTGCGAATATACCAACAGGCACAGGATAGCTATCCCCAGAACAGTCAGTAGCAGTAATGACTGCGAAACGCGTCTGTCCCCGGGGTGTGCACTATCCACCTTGCGACGGAATATGGATGATAAGAAACTTGCCATACAACTTTTGCTGTCGCTTATTATACTCAGCTGTTCCACCCTTGTCAAGTTCATGCTTCGGACAAATAAAAACGCAGGCATGTCCCGATTTAGACTTGACAAGGAGAAAGTTTTTTTGTCTTTCTATAGATAGGCAAGGCGCTCCGCGCGGAGTGTGCCACAATTTTCAATTCCACACATAACAGACATCAGAATGTCCAAAACGCTCATCATCGCAGAGAAACCCAGCGTAGCCGGAGACTTGGCACGCGTGCTCGGCAAAAAGACCGGCAAGTTCCGCAAAGCCGACACTTCCGGCAGTTACGAGAACGATTCCCTTATCATTACCTCTGCTGTTGGCCATCTGGTAGAGCAGAAAAAACCCCAGACAGAAGACGGCAAAAGTCTGCCGTGGAAAATGGACTACCTGCCGGTCATGCCCAAAAGCATGGAACTGGAGCCCATCGCCAAATCAGCAGACCGCCTGAAGAAAGTGCTTAAACTTGCACGCAGCAAGGAAGTAACAGCCGTTGTAAATGCATGCGATGCCGGGCGCGAAGGTGAGCTCATATTCCGCAATATCATACGTTACGGCAAAATCAAGAAGCCCATCAGTCGTCTGTGGATGCAGAGCATGACCGATGACGCCATTCTGGAGGCATGGTCCACCCTGAAGAGTGATGCCGATATGGCCAATCTGGCAGATGCAGCAGTCTGCCGCTCAGAGAGCGACTGGCTGGTGGGCCTCAACAGTACGCGAGCCCTTACCGTTCTTCAATCGTCTGCCGGCGGTTTTAATATAACCCCGACCGGGCGTGTGCAAACCCCGACACTGGCTCTGCTCGCCGCACGCCAGAAAGACATCCTTGCTTTCACTCCCGAGACGTACTATGAAGTACGCGCAACTTTCAAGGCCAAGGCCGGCAGCTACGAAGGCCGCTGGTTCGACCCGGAATGGAAAAAGGACGAAAACAATCCCCAGCGTACCCGCGAACGCCTGTGGGATGCTGAGATTGCAGAAGCCATTGCTCGTCGCTGCGAAGGCCGCACTGCCGAAGTGAAAGAGGTAAAGAAGCCGGTATCCATGCCGCCACCCCTGCTCTTCGACCTGACGTCTCTACAGAAGGAAGCCAGCAATCGCTACGGATTTTCGGCCAGTCGCACCCTGCAGATAGCTCAGGAATGCTACGAAAAGCACAAGGTTCTCACTTACCCGCGAACAGACTCCAAGTTCCTGCCCGATGATTATCTGAAGATTGCTACACGCACCGTGGCAGCCATCGGCGAAAACATCGAATCGCTTTCTTCCTTTACCGAGGACATTCTGAGTAATCACCGCATACGCCCCAGCAAGCGTGTGTTCGACAGCAGCAAGGTGAGCGACCACTTTGCCATCATCCCCACCGGTAAGTTTGTCAACCTGACGGGAGATGCCGCCAAGATTTTCAATCTGGTCGTGCAGCGATTCCTGGGCGTATTCCTGCCCAATGCTGAATACGAAGATACGGACCGCACCAGCATTGTCAGCAGCCCCGGAGCCAAAGACCACTTCCATACCCATGGGCGTGTTCTGCTGAAAGCCGGCTGGAAAGCCCTCTACAGCACTCCGGAGCGTCGCAAGAAAGATGAGCTCTGCCCCGTACAAGCCGGTGAGAAGGTTCTGACAGAGAAAACAACCGCAGCTCAGGACCGCACCAAGCCCCCGGCACCTTATACGGAAGCCACCCTGCTCACCGCCATGGAAACAGCCGGTAAGCTGGTGGAAGATGAAGAACTGGCCTATGCCATGAAAGAACGCGGACTGGGCACTCCGGCCACGCGAGCAGCCATCATTGAGGGTCTGCTTACGCAGGAATACATTGCTCGAGACGGCAAGGATCTCGTAGCAACTCGCCGCGGTATCGACCTTATTGATTTGCTGAGCAAAATCGGTCTCAGCACCCTCTCCAGCCCCGAGCTCACGGGTGAGTGGGAGTACCGCCTTAAGCTCATGGAAAGTGGCAAGCTGGAGCGAGATTCCTTCATGAAGGACATCCGCACCTACACGGCTGACATCGTGCATGCTGTGCGCGACTACATGAGCAACGGCAAGAACCCCGACCTGTGCATTGCCTGCCCTGCCTGTGGCACCTCGCCGCTCAGCAGCAGAGTCGATGCCGTATCCTGCACCGGTTGTAAGTTCCGTCTGCGTCGCGTGCATGCCGGTCTGGGATTGAACGACGAGCTCCTGAGCCAACTTATCACCACCCGCAGTCTGCCTGTCATGGAGGGATTCCGCTCCAAGTTCGGCAAGCCTTTCAAGGCCGGTCTGCGTCTGCAAGAACCCGAAAAAGAGGGTGGCGCATGGAAAGCCGAGTTCTACTTCGATGAGGAAAAGACAGATACTCAGAGCGAGCCCGAGATTCGTAGCAGTCTGGGCAAAGTGACGGTCAAAGACCAAGGCGAACTCGAGCTCGTGGAGAATGATAAGCAGTGGAGCGTGCCTGAATTCACCCAGAGTGGCAACAAGACCGGCTTCACGATGTCCAAGGTCATTCTCGGCAAGACGATTTCCATTGACCAGCTCTACAAAGTACTGGCTGAGGGCAAGAGTGAACTCATCACCGGCTTTGTGTCCCAGCGCACAAACAGACCCTTCGATGCCTATCTGGTGCTCGATGCACGCAAAGGCAATGTCGGTTTCGAGTTCCCGCCCCGCGAACCTCGCAAGAAGGACAGCAAGTCCACCGCTGACAGCAAGTTCACGGCGGCAGATGCCACTGTGCAGGACCTCTCCAAGGCCACACGTCACGGTGTTCTCAAGGTTAAGGGTAAGGGCGAGCACGAGCTGTTGGAGACGGAAGAGGCTTGGCACGTGGAAGGCCTGACATACGGCAAGAACCGCAAGCCGATGGTCATCCCTCATACCATGTGTGGCATATCACTGACCGCCGAGGTGGTAGGGCGCCTGCTCACCAAGGGCAAGACAGAACTCATCAAGGACTTCGTCAGCCACAAGAGCGGTAAGAAGTTCGATGCCTACCTTGTCTTCACCCCCACAACGGGGCGCGTCTCCTACGAGTTCCCGCCCAAGAAATAAGGCAAATGTTTATAAAAAAGGCTGAGCAAACGCTCAGCCTTTTATTTTTGCACAATTAGCAGCGCGACAAATAAAGCGCATATCACCCTCCGTCAGGTCGGCCTCGCCTGATTGCAACAACTCCGTTGTATAGAACAAATAATCGGCGTAGCTGTTGGTAGTCTCGTCAAAGGGATTCGGGTCGCATGAAATCAGAATCAGTATCACATTGCCATTATCAAAACGGAGATATTCGAACCCGTCATCTTCAAATACGCCGGTCAATCCGGCACCAATGAAAGAGGTATGAAAACAGCTTGTCTTCATCGCTTCATCTCCGATTTTCTCAGCTACGGCATCCTCCGGCACAGCATTGCAGAACCTGAACTTGCCACTGACGGAACGATGCAGGCAACGGGATTCAAACTCAAACCAGTATTCACATTGCCCATCCGCGGCCTTTCGAATATACATACCTCGGAACCCGCTGCAATGAAGCTCAGGCAATACTTCCTGCACACCAGACATGAAATAACGCACATCTTCAAGGCGCTCCATAGCCATATCACGCCCAATCTGGTAAGCACTGAACAAGTTCTCAGCTTTCTTTTCCACTCGACTGACCGGCAATGCAGAGTATGGACGCAGCACCAGAATTTCACCGGCAGCCTCTTTCTTTTCTATGTAACGGAGCGTTTCGTTGTACACCTTGTGGCGCGCTTCCATGGCTTTCACCAGCTTCGGGTACTTACGGTACATTAAACGAACCATGAACAACAGCCCGTTCTCTTTCTTCTCATACGTAGGTGGCTGAGTCAGAATCACCACATTTCTATCATAGCCAAGCTCCTCGAAATAGCGCAACGGAATGGAATCGGATATGCCACCATCCAACAGCTTGCGACCCTCAATCTCAACCATCTGCGACACCAACGGCATGGAAGCCGAGGCACGAATCCAGTCAAAGCCATGGTCTTCCCTGCCGAGGAACTGATGATACACAGGAGTGCCGGTCTCAACATCGGTCGCGACGAGATAAAAAGGCATCGGGTTGCGACTGAATGCCTCAAAGTCAAAGACATCGTGCACTAGGGGCACCTCACCATAACAAAAATCGCGACTGTAGATATTACCATCCCGCAGCAGACTGAGCAGGCCGCAATAGCGAGGGTCATTGCAGAACTTCGCGTTGTAGCGGATAGCACGTCCAATCTGACCGGATTTGTAGTTCACACCGAAGGCGGCACCGGCCGACACACCTATCATGCCGTCGAACTGTATGCCCGCCTCCATGAATACATCCAGTATCCCTGCGGTAAACATACCACGCATCGCGCCACCTTCCAGTATCAACCCTGTTTTCATGTGCCGACAGTCTACCATATTCTACTATTTCAGGCAAGTCTAAGCATAGTTATACCCCACTCTAACACCGATAAGACACAATCTTTCAAATAAACAGCCCTCATCACGCAAATGATGAGGGCGGAAAAATGAGCCGGGAAGCTGCAGCATCAATCGCCGGTCTTGAGCACATTGATGAAGGCCTCCTGCGGGATATTCACGCGGCCGATGGACTTCATGCGCTTCTTACCTTCCTTCTGCTTTTCAAGCAGCTTGCGCTTACGGGTCACGTCACCGCCGTAACACTTAGCGGTCACATTCTTACGCATAGCGGAAATGCTCTCACGGGCGATAATCTTACCGCCGATGCAGGCCTGAATGGCCACGGTGAAGAGCTGTCTTGGTATCACATCCTTGAGCTTAAGCGCAATCTCGCGCCCCTGAGACTCAGCACGCTCACGGTGAACAATCATGGAGAAAGCATCCACCGGCTCACCTGCAATCATCATGTCCATCTTCACCAGCTTGGCAGCCTGATAGCCGTCATACTCGTAGTCCATGGAACCATAGCCACGGGTGGTGGATTTGAGCTTATCGTTGAAGTCCACCAAGATTTCAGCCATGGGAATACGGCAAGTAAGCATCACACGGGTATCGTCAATCGTCTCGGTGTGCACAACTTCACCACGCTTCTCCATCACAATACGCATGATATCACCGATGTAGTCAGCGGGAATCATGACGAACACCTTAACGATGGGCTCGCGGATTTCCTGAATCTCCTGAGGGTCAGGCAGAATACTGGGGTTGTCCACCAGCATCTCTGCACCATCAGTCTTAGTCACCTCGTAAATCACAGAGGGGTAGGTCGAGATGACGTCCATGTTGAACTCACGGCGCAGACGCTCCTGAATAATCTCCATGTGCAGCAGACCGAGGAAACCGCAGCGGAAACCGAAACCGAGAGCCACAGAACTTTCACCCATGTAGGTAAATGCGGCATCGTTAATCTGCAGCTTGGCCATTGCGGCCTTCAGAGCCTCGTAGTCCGAGGAATCCACCGGATAAATACCCGAGAACACCATGGGGCGAATCTCCTTGAATCCGGGCAGAGCCTCGGAACAGGGATTGGCCAGATTGGTATAGGTATCACCGATCTTCACATCGGCAGCAGATTTCATGTTGGCTATGATATAGCCCACGTCACCGGTCTCGAGCTGGTCTGTGGCCTGCATCTTGGGAGTGAACACACCTACCTCCTTCACTTCGTAAGTTTCGTCGGTTGCAAAAAGCTTAACCTTCATGCCACGAGCCACTGTGCCGCTGACCATGCGAACATACGATACCACGCCACGGTAAGAATCGTAAACAGAGTCGAATACAAGTGCGCGCAGCTTGTCATCCTCGGCAGGCTTCGGGTGCGGCACGCGACTTACGATAGCTTCGAGCACGTCCTCGATACCGATACCGGCCTTGGCTGAGCACAGAATAGCCTCATCGTGGGGAATGCACACAACATCCTCCAACTGCTTGTAAACCTTGGGAAGATTGGCACTGGGCAAGTCAATCTTGTTAACAACAGGCACAATCTCAAGCTGCTGATCCAGCGCAAGGTGCATATTGGCGAGCGTCTGCGCCTCTACGCCCTGAGCGGCATCAACAATCAGCACCGCACCGTCACAAGCGGCCAAAGAGCGGCTCACCTCGTACGAAAAGTCTACGTGGCCGGGAGTATCGAGCAGATTCAGCTCGTAGGTGTTGCCATCCTTGGCCTTATAGCGCATGGTCACAGGGTGAGATTTAATGGTAATGCCCTTTTCGCGCTCAAGGTCCATGGCGTCAAGCAACTGGTCCTGCTTATCTCGCTCACCGATAGTATTAGTGAACTCCAGCAGACGATCCGACAGGGTCGTCTTGCCGTGGTCAATGTGAGCAATAATGGAAAAGTTTCGTTTGAAGCGGATATCCGTAGCCATGCGCGCGGGACTATACTATTTACTTTTCCTTTTGTCAAGCCAAAAGAATTACCGTTATTTATTTATACAAGTTTCCGTATCATTTCAGGCTAACATTTCTTCTTTGCCACAAACAGGGCTTGCATTCACACGCAAATCATGGTAGAATGGTCGGAGTAAGACTTTCACATGCAACGCAAGTTCCTCAGCTGGCTATTCGTACTGATCTGTGCGGCCTTTGCCGTAGCGGGAGCGCTTTCGTTCCTGCAGTTCCAGCGCCAGTCCGAGGCTCGAGCCAAGGATTTGATGAGCAGTCGCCTGCATGACCTCATGCTGCTGGTGAAGTTCAGTCAGGACAACATGCGCCATGTGGTGGAAATCAACGATGAGAGCACCTTGGAGCGCACACGTGCAGCAGCTGAAATCATTCGTCTGAACCCGCCTATTCTCGATTCTCAGGAAGGCCTGCAGGGGCTTTGCAATGACTTGGGTGCTGCGCAAATCTGCATATCCGACAAGGACGGACAGATTGTAGCCGGTGTGCCAAAATCAGTAATCGGCTACAACCTTACGCAGCATGAACAAAGCCGCCCCTTTCTGGAGTGCATCTCCTCACCGGGGTTTGAGATAATCCAACGCCCCCAGGGAAATGGGCAGAACGGGGAACTGATGCAATACGCCGGCGTAACCCGACCGGACGCCCCCGGTGTCATTCAGCTGGGCTTCAAAGTTCAGCACGAGCAGATGGTGAGGGAGTCCATCAACTTTGAAAAGCTGGCAGATAACATTCTGCGAAAAGATGCCGGTCACATCGTAGCCTTTCAGGACGGCAGCTTGCTCAACAAGCGAGCCCTCAATCTGCCTACCTCCATCCTACTTTCCTTACCGCTCAACAAAGTAAGCGAAGTAACACTCGGCGGCACAGACTACGCAACCTATGTTATAGAGAGCAACGGCATGCGTTTGGTCGGGCTCATGCCATGGCAGGAAATCAGTAAAATCAGTTTCAAATCACTTCGCTATCTGCTGTTAAGTAACATCGGGCTCTTTGCTCTCATGTTCGCAATTGTGTGGCTCCTGCTGCGCATTTATGTACTGGGTGGCATGCGCCGTATCAATACAGCCCTGCACCGCATTACCGAGGGCTACACGGAAGAACGTGTGAATGAAAAATCAACACCGGAGTTCACCCGACTTTCCACCGGCATCAACGCCATGGTGGATTCCATCCAGTCCTACGGTGAACAGAAGCGAGAGCGTCTGCAGAAGGAGCTTCAGCTGGCGGGAGCCATTCAGAACACAGTACTTCCGAGTACCTTCCCGGCTTTTCCGGACAATACCGAGTTCGACATTTACGCCACCTGCGACCAAGCCCACAGCGTAGGCGGTGATTTCTATGACTTTTTCATGCCCGACAGCAAGCATCTCTGCTTCATGCTGGGAGACGTGACCGCTACCGGTATACCGGCAGCCCTGTATATGATGCGAGCCATCTCCATTACCCGAGAACTGGCTAACTCAGGTGCCACACCGGAGAATGTGCTGACCAAGGCGAACAAGATTCTCTGCCGAGAAGGTGCCGACATGCGTCTTTCCCTCTTTTATGGGCGCCTTAACATCATCACCGGCGACCTGCGATTTGTGAATGCCGGTACCCCGCAAGCTCTGCGCTGCCACAGCGGTGGCCAATACGAAATGCTCGCCATGAACTCCGGCGTCATTCTGGGAGCCCGTGCAGAAGCAACCTACAAAGAGTGCAGAATTACCCTGCAACCGGGTGACAGACTGTTCCTGCATACACACGGCGTACTGGCAGCTGCAGATGTTGACCACACCCCCTTCGGTGCCTTACGTCTGCAGGAAGCGCTGCAAGCAGATGCCCCGACCATAGCCGACGTTCCCCGCCGCGTACGCGCAGCCTTGCGTCAGTATACAAGGGAAAAGGAACAGAGCAACGATATCACCATGCTGGCTCTGGAGTTCCGTGGCAAGTGGACTATCCACACCCGAAAGAAGGTAACAGCAGCCACCCCGACTCCGCTCATGACGATGCTGCAGGAAAAGCTGGAAAGCGTGTTAGCCGCACCGGACAGCATCACCAACCTACTTAAAGCGGTCGGTGATATCATGAGCGTACTGCCCCCGGAAACCGAGGTGGAGGCCTACCTACGCTGCAATGAACAGGAGGCACGCCTGAACCTCACCTACAATCAGCCCCATTTCAACCCGCTTATCGTGCTGCCGCACTTACCCTTGGAACGTGTAGATTTCCGCTCCGACAACGACAGCAGCACCCTGAAACTACGCCAATCTCTCTAAAACTCTTCCCCGCCATGAAAACATCTCCTCCAGTTCCAGTCATTCCCCCACCGCCCCCGGTTTCCCCAAGCCCTGCGGAACCGGAAGCAAAAGAACTGCAGGCGGAGGAGAGCAACCCGCGCGCCCCACTCCCCCCGGGCACCCAGGTGGGTGAGTACACCATTGTATCCAAATTAGGTCAAGGCGGTTTCGGTATTACCTACCGAGCCCGTCACAACACCCTGGGGTCGGAAGTAGTAGTAAAGGAACACATGCCCTCGGGCTTAGCCATGCGCATGTCGGGCAGTACCTTTGTGACCAGTGTATCTCCCGAGGCGGATGCTCGCTTCAAAGCCACCATGGCGGAGTTCATGGAAGAAGTAGTCATTCTCATGGGATTGGAGCACCCCGGTATTGTGCCCATCATATCCGGGTTCGAGGCCAACGGAACAGCCTACTATGTGATGCCCTTCGTCGCCGGCAACTCCATGAGCCTGAGTGACACCCCGACATTGGACAAAGAACGCCAAGCGATCGAGGCCCGCAAGCTTAAACAGCAGTTACGCTCGCTGCTCTACACGCTTGAATATCTCGAGCAGAACGGAATCGTGCACCGCGATATCAAGCCGGAAAACATCGTCATCAACACCGAGGGACGCCCCATTCTGCTGGACTTCGGCTCCGCCCGTCAGCTACAGGAAGGCAAAGTTTTCACCAATATCTACACCCCCGACTTCTGTGCCCCCGAGCAAAGTACCGCTCGTTCAGATGCGCAGATGAGTGCAGCCATCGGCCCGCAGACAGACATCTACGCACTCGGTGCCACCTTCTACTACCTCATCACCCGCCTGCTCCCGCCGAAATCCGACATGCGTACGCTGGCCTCGCCCGACCCGTACAAACCACTGGCCGGTCGAGCCCATCTGGAAGAATACTACAGTCGCCATTTCCTGCAGGCTATTGACCGCGCCTTGGAACTGGCTCCGGCCGAGCGCTGGAAGAGTGCAGCCGCATGGCGAGACAGCATGGAGAGTGGCATCATTCCCCCGCCCTCAGGGCTGGTGAAGCGTATGCGCATACTTATGACCGGCAGTGTGGCTATCGTGGTGGCACTGGGTACTCTGAGTGCATGGGCACTCAAGGAAAAGGAGCAAGCCATGGACATCTACAACAACAGCCTCAACTTCACCGAGGGCATGCTCTATGACTTCAACGATGAACTGGCTGACATCCCGGGCTCAACCGAATTGCAGCAGCAGCTGGGTAACAACCTTAAAAATTACCTCAACTCCATGGAGAAACTCCCCATGGCACAAGATGAAAAGCTGCAACGTGCACTCGCTATCGCTTGGAAAAACCTCGGTTCCGTGAACGTACAGCAAGGCGAACTTGCCGCAGCAACGGATGCGTACCGCAACGCTACCAAACTGCTTCAATCACTGCACGACGCCCACCCGGACAACCAACAGTACCGCTACGAACTGGCTCGTACTTGGTTGCTGAGGGCGGAAGTAGGGCGCCGACGCAACATGACCGAGCAGGCTCGCGTACTGGTCAGTCAGGCGCTCAATATGCTGCGCGCGCTCTGTGACCAATCCCCCGACAACCCGGATTACCACTGCGATTTAGGGCGAGCCATGGAATACACCGCGCGTCTTGCCGGCAATACCGGTAACACCGATCAACGCAAAAAAGCCACAGATAGCATGGCGGATCTTTTCCGGCGCCTTGTGGCACAATATCCCCGCCACGAAGGAGCCAACCTCGGTCTGGCACAGGCTCTCATCAATCAGGCCACCATTCTGGCCAATAACGAAAATTACGGACTTGCCACCCAATTGCTCAATGAGGCTCGAGACATCTATACGTCACTTGCGGCAGAACACCCCTATCGACTGTCATTCAAAGCCGGTCGCTCCAACGAGGCCTATGCCCGCGGCAATATGTACACGCTGATGAGCGCCGGTACAGATAACAACGAACTGCGCTACGAGCTCGATGATAAAGCCATGGTGGCATTCAAACAGAGCATCGCCCTCTCGGAAGATTTGGCAGCCATGGACGCCAACAACACAGAGTACGACTACCAGCAATGTCGTGCTATGGCATTCATGGTCGATATCATGCAGCGCCGCAACCTCAATAACCAGGCAGAGGCATACTGCAATATCATCATGCAGAAAATAGACAAGTTGCTGCAAACCTCCCCCGGCAACGCGGAATACCTCATGCTGAAGGCCGGTGCCTGCCGAGGTCTGGCCAAGGCTCATTCCCAATCCGAAAAGTACAGAGGACGAGCGACTAAGGAGTTTGCCGAATATCGAGCACTGGCACAAGATCTGCTCCAGAAAACCCCGGCCAATCCCGGTCTTAAGATTATGTATGCCGATTCACTCATCGAAAGTGCGGCTCACGCTATCTTAATTAACAATACGAAAGATGCCCGAATATGGCTTGAACAGGCGATTGTTCTTCTCGCAGACATTGCACGGCGTACCCCGGACCACGCAGGCATCCAAAAGCAGCAACACAAGGCACAGGGATTGCTCGACAGCCTGAATCAGCAGGAAAATACGCCCCCGGCAGCAGATAGTTCCGCCCCACAACAGTAAAATCCTTGCACTGATGTCGGCAAAGTGATAGTATATACGCAGTATGGGAGCACTGACGCATCGTATCAGACTCGGTTGGAAAGGTTTTTGCCATTATCTGGCAGAGGGTCGAATTGACCCGCTGCCGGCTCGCCATGCCATCAGCAGTTATAACTTAGCGAAAGCGGGTAAGGATACAAAAGCCGCGCTGGATGTCGCGCTGGTGGGACTGCCACAGGGTATGGCCTTTGCTGCCATGGCCGGGTTGGACAGCATCTACGGTATTATGGCAGCTACCGTGGGTACTTTCATTGCTCCGCTTTTCACGCGCTGTGGCATGACCGTGAGCGGTCCGAGCAACGCTACGGCATTCATGCTGGCGAGTTTCTTTCTGGCATCGTCCCCGGCCATTCAGAACAATCCGGCCATATTCGTACCGCTCATCGTGTTCTTGGCCGGCGTAGTCTGCGTGATTGGAGCATTCGTGAAAGCCACGGAAATGCTCCAATTTGTGAGTCGCAGTGTATTGGTAGGCTATATTACAGGCGCTGCCACCCTCATCATTGCATCACAGTTGCGCTACGTACTGGGCATCAATGATGTTAACGCCGGCAGCTCATTCTTCACCATGAGCTCGGCCATCATCAACAATCTGGACAAAGTGCAGTGGCAACCCATCGTGCTGGGTGTACTGTCGTTCCTGATGTTCATACCGCTCAAAAAACACTTCAAGTTCTTGCCGACATTCGCTGTCATTCTACTGACCATGAGCCTGCTCAACTGGGTACTCTGCCAGCCGTGGACAGGAGCATTCTTCACCGATGTACGTATGCTTAAGGACTTCACGATGAGCGATTTGACCTGCACTCCGCCGGCTGTCTGGGAACTACCCGGGCACTTAGCAGAGCTCTTCCCGGTCATCATCGGTATTGCCTTCCTCTCCACCCTCGAACAGACGGTCATGAGTAAAACCCTCTCCGCCAAAACCGGTGAGCAGGTCAACCTCAATCAGGATACCTTTGCCGTCGGTATGGCCAACATCGGCTCAGCATTCACCACATCGCTCCCCTGCTCAGCCTCACTCACCCGCTCCATGCTCAACTATACGGCAGGGGCAGCCACGCGATTCTCGGGTGTCATCTGCGGTCTGCTCTGCTTGGGTATTACTTTCGTACTGGCCTGTTTCCCCATCATTTCATGCATTCCCCACAGCGTATTGGCCGCGCTGGTACTGGCGAACGCCGTATCCCTGTACGATGGCAAACTGCTGCGCATCTGTTTCCGCTCCACACGAGGGGATGCCGTTGTGCTGCTCATCACCTTCGTAGCCGCTCTTCTGCTGCCGCTGCACATAGCCATCTTCGTGGGTGTTATCATCTCTGTATCCCTCTTCCTGCGCAAGGCCGCCCGCCCCGAGCTGGTGGAATACACCTTTGACAACGAGGGCACACTCATGGAACTCAACAACAAAGCCGAGCGTCTGCCCCAGATTTCCATTGTACACGTAGAGGGCGACCTCTTTTTCGGTGCGGCAGACCTGTTCCGCAAACAGGTATCGCGCATCGCCGAGGATCCCAGTCTGGCTGTCATCGTACTTCGCATGCGCAATGCTCGCAATTTGGATGCCACTGCTGTATGTGCACTCGAGGAGCTCATCAAGTTCACGCGTGAGAAGGGGCGCCATCTCATCATTTCCGGCGCAGGCCGTCAGGTATACCGAGTTCTTCGAAAGAGTGGCGTGCTCAATGTTCTGCAGGCCGACTGCGACCGCGACAAGGGCGAGAGCAACATCTTTATCTTTGAGCCCAAGAACCCCAACATCTCCACCCGAAAGGCACTTATGCGCGCTCAGAAGCTACTCGGTACCAAGAACGCCGACATCTCCATCTACACCACCGAGCACCATTCCCCCGCCTGAGTATGAAGGAGGAACACTACGGCAATTTTGCTCAGGCACTGGTGGATTGGTTCACGGCTCATGGTCGAGATTACCCATGGAGGCGCACGACCGACCCTTGGGCCATTCTGGTGAGTGAAATCATGCTGCAGCAAACCACGATTGCAACAGTTCTGGGGCGCTACGAGGCGTGGCTTGCCCAATTTCCCACACCGGCAGCTCTTGCCGCAGCAGATGAACAGACCGCCCTTCGCTCATGGGAAGGCTTGGGCTACTACCGCCGAGTGCGAGCACTGCGGGCAGCTGCCATTGCCATCTGCGAGAAACACGGGGGCATTTTCCCCGATGAGGAAGCAGCCATACGTTCCCTGCCCGGTATAGGCGACTACACCGTGGGGGCTCTGCTCAGCTTTGCCTACAACCGCCCGGCTCCGCTGGTGGATGCCAATGTGAGCCGCGTGTTTGCGCGAGTGTTCAATGACTCCACCCCCATAGACAGCCCTGCAGGTCGCAAAAGCCACTGGCAACTGGCAAGCGAACTGCTGCACCGAACCAACCCGCGTGCTTACAACTCGGCACTCATGGAATTGGGGCAAACCATCTGCACCACCGGCACGCCCACCTGCCTGCTCTGCCCGGTGCGCCCATACTGCACGGCCACAGCCCCCGAAACGCTGCCTGTCAAACTCCCGAAAAAGGAAATCACCACCCTCGAGCATTGGGATATCTGGCACCTCACAGAGCAAGGGCTCCTCATGGAAAAACAACCCGGTGGTAAACGCCACGAGGGTATGTACCGACTGCCCCGTCGTGCGCTGAAAGATGTGACAACACTCCCCCACCTGTGCGACCAGAAGTACACCGTTACGCGTTACAAAGTCACACGGCACCTCTACCGGGCAGACGCTGCAAACCCTCAGCCCGGCGAAAGTTTCATTCCCCTTGCCGACCTTCCCTCCACCCCCATGGCCAGCCCGGACCGAAAATTGGTGGAAAAATATATACGCTGAGCACAAAATCACACATTCAGCTCAATAAATTGCCAATCGGCAAACGTCTATCCGATGATATGTCAAATATTTCAGCAGTCATCATGACGATGTGGGGCTTGCTGCTCACCCCATTAACTGCAGCAGAAGGGCACTACGGAACAGCAGAGGAATTCGGAAGTACGCCACTGGCTCTCACCCCTACATTCGGTACTCAGCAACCGCGTTTGTGGGGGCGTGGGACGGAGAAGGTTCGTGCCACCTTGCAGGGGATTCAGGGCAACTGGGGACGAAATGCCATACTGCAACTGCGAACCCCACGTAATCGCAATGTTCACATGCCCGCAGCATACATGAGCGATGAGGACAGGCAATATGTAGAAAACTGGCTTACGGAAAACAAACTGGAGCCATTGGAGACAAGCAACATGGGAACGCTGTATGTGCGGTTGCTATCAGTAGCACCGACTGCACTCACCGGCGAAATGACGCTCCAATTTCTGAATGCAGACGGCAAAGTAAACAGTTGGCTTATCGACGAACGTCCGTCAGCTGCAAGTTATAAGAAAAAACAACGCCTGAGCCTCACCCCGGCCGGAATGGAACGGGTAAAGAGGTGGCAGCAGGAAGGAGCAACTACGAACCGGAACATACCGCTCCCACTAGCAGCCTCGCCCAATGAAGCTTTGGTTTACAGTGAATTAAGGGGAGTCAATACCGTTGTGCTCTTTCTGGGGAAACGAGGTGGTGCTAAAGATACAGCCTTTCGCTATTATTTGACGCAACACCCGAATGCCGCAGCTGTTTGGAGCAACAGCTACGTCTTTCTGCTCGTTTATGCTGAGGAAAACGGACTTTACAGTCCGCAGACTTGCCGTGAGCTCAACGAACTGGCCAACCACCATAATGTTCAGCCGAGTGGCTACACATCGTGGCAACCCTCAGTTATCCCCTCGGAACTGGCTTATGGAACAGCCATGTTCAATAACGACGTTCTCACCGGCATAACCTTGATAGGCAATCCGGATGTCGGCAAAAAACATGTTTTACTGCAACGAATCTTTGTTTTCAATATCAAAACGGAGGATTTTCTTAACACCCAACCCACCCAAGTCCGATTCTTACAGCAATGATAAAACATTTCATAGCCTGCAGCCTGCTCCTCATTCAAACTTCTGTGCTCTGCGCATTTGAAGAAGAGATTAACACCCTACTGGCTAATCCGGGACATGACGAGGCATTCTACAATCTCAGTGCTCCAAATCCGAAAATAGACGAAGCTCTGAGCAAGCGGAGTGAGGAGGAACAGGCGCAGCTGAGTACACTTATCACCTTCCGTGAACTCTATGCGGCGCGTTCCCGACAGGCACAAGTTCCCGACAAACATTTTGTTCTCCGCATGCGCGACTTCATCATGCAGCACAAGACTTTTAGTGAGCGCATGCAAGGGCTCGAGCAATGGCTGAACTCCCCTGAAGAACTCACACTTACAGAGTTGGATATGATTCGCCGAGCCGTCATGGTATGGTGCGGCAATTATGGGCGACGTCTGGTAGATGCGCGATATGCCCATCATTTCCTAACGGAATTTCGTGATGGTCGACCGATAATACTGACTCAACGTACTGAGCACGATATTGCAGAACACATGGAGCACTGCCTGAGCAGTTTCATTCAGACAGAGCGCACCCTCAATGACCGAATACCAAGCTCGCTGAGCAATGGCAGATATCGTTTGCGTAATCTGTTGGCTGCACTGATATGGAAGGATGAGGCATCTGCTCTGGCGCTTGCCCGTGGCAAAGGATTAAGTGGCTATGAGTTACTTCAACAGAAGCCGGAAAACATACCGAACTGGCTCATGAGCAGAGGTATTCTCTATTACAATCAATATGGTTTCGATATTCCGGACAGTTGCCTGACAGCGCTGAATCCTCAGCATTTTATTTCCCAAAATGCCGCACTTGAACAATTACAGGAGCAGAACATCGCCCTACCTCAGCCCCTGCAGGCACTTGTCCCGCGTTGCATGCTTGCTCTGGGCAATAGTAGTGCCCCCGTCTGGGAACCCGTTATCCCCAATAACCGGGGTTGCCACCCTCATTGGCCGGATGCCAGTGCGCCAACGCTCCCGCAATGGTCCCCTACTCTATTGGGATTAAACGAAGAAAGCAAGGAGAGTATCGAACAGGCTTTCACGGAAGAGCTGGCAAAACTAGAACAGCTTATCATTCCCGTCCGCGAATACCATAGCACGTCCGCCATTCTGACGGCGGCCCTGGAAGAATGCGCCCGGGTTCGCCCCATAAACAACAGCAATCAACTCCCCATCTACCTGAGCATAGCCCTCGATTTCTCTCGTGACGGCATCACTATCGACTACGATATGGATGAAGAGGAACTCCTTTTCTCCACTCGGGAGGAGATTCCCGTTATTGTACAGCAGGCACAGCTCTATATCCCCCAGCACATTCACAGGCTGACACTCATGCTGGCAGTTCTGGAGCAACAGGGCCATATCACAGAAATAGAGCAGAATTGCAGCGCACTTGCACGCCTGCTCAATCGCCACAATCTGTGGCCGCTCATCATCTGCCAAAGAGAGCTCCGCGGCTTCAGCCCCCGGGCATTGATAAGCCTGTTTTCTCATTATGAGGGCAATGCCGAGCTGCTGATGCAATACGGCAAAGCCATGGGTATGCCGCACGAAATGCAGATAGCCGCCCTCGGACATGAAGACAACCTAAGCATAAACCTGTTTAATGCCGCCATTATCAGCGGAGTGTTTATGCTCAATGAAGACGAACACTGTCAGGCAACCTCGGAACTGCTGGAACTGGCGCGCCAACATGCATACGATGCAGATCCGACACTGACCGGCAGCATTATCACCCACCTCTTACGGCATGGCGTTACAGAGCCTATCCTTTCCTGGCAGGATTGTCCGACTCGCTTTTTCTGCGGCAGATATTCCATGAACGGCCTGAGGTTGATTCAGGCACTCAAAGAAAATAATCAGATAGAGGCCGCACAGAAACTCCTCGCCATCATGCAAAATGAAGCTCATTATCCTGCGACCCGACTGGCAGCCGCCGTTCTGGCTGACAATCCGGAGCAGAAAAAATCCTGCATCAGGGATGCTCTGCTGTTGTCCATGCTCTGGTACATTGCAGATGAGCAGATATACCGGGAATGCCGAGATTACCTGATTGAAAGCGGAATAGCCCCGCTCGAGGCCATCAGGATGGAGTTAATCTGTACCGATGGCCGCAGCGCCGGCATTACCCCGGCCATGGCCAATATGTATCACCGTGCGGGCGACATTCAGAAGGAACGCTTTGTATGGGAGTATCTGCTGGCTACCGGCATATCTGTAGCCACACCTTATGGCGATTGTCCCACTCAGGCAGATATAGCACATTATCGACAGCAAGCAGACGCCTGCCGGAAAAAAGCGACATCTTCCGAAAACGAAGCAATACCGACCCGAACAACCGTGCAAGCTCAGTACGATACAGCTGTACTCCCGGCCAGAGAATGGAAGCGAAAGAACGGTTTACCCTCCGTAACAGGGCAATTAGTAGCCCTCTACGAGCAACCGGCAGCCATTCGCATACTCAAACAGAACGGTAAAACCGACTTATTACTACTCAGCGAACTGGCAGAAAATCCCACGTCGTATATCGAAGAATGGAAACAAACATGTGGCTTTGACTTGTGGGAGTGGAGCAATCCCCCATGGAACCTAGCTAACTTCAGTCGGGTATGGGGTAAACCCGTAGCCGCCGCTCCCGACTTCACCTGCCCGGGCAAGTTCATGCTCAGCGTGAGAAAACCAGATGGCGATATCGCACAGCTCCGCTGTTTGGGGCTGAATGGTACTCAGGCTCAGCGAGCTGCAGAATTCTGCGACTCATACATGTCGAAAGACGGGCTTAAAATAGCAGCCACACCGACCGAGGCTGCAGCCATGGCTGCAAAAGAGAATCTGCCGGTGCTGGTGGTATGCTGCCCCTATGGAGAAACTCAGGGGATGCCCGGTTACCAAACCACGCCGGCGAGCAAATTGCTGAGTTACGTTGCGGCACATCCGCAAGCAATAAAAACATGGAGCCAATGCATTATTTTACCGGCACCCTTCAAGCAGTTGCCCAATGGTCAATTCGGCTACACAGACAAAGAAAAACAGGAGCTCCTGCAACTGGAAACCACGCTCTGTGGACCATGCGAACCGGGAGAAATCACCCCTCTTGCTCAGGCGCTGCAAGCAGCCGGCAGGCATTCCCGCTCCGCGTTCCCCATCGTCTGTTGGCTGAGCAAAGAACGCCACGAAAGCGGTGCACTCAACATCAACCCCATTTCAACAGAAGCGACAGAGGCACTGCACTACATCTCCCCACTTCTCACACCTCCAATGAGCAACAGTAGATAACAATGGAATGCAATCATGTTTAAATTTTCGGTCATTGGCGATTTTAGCCTTGCACATTGAGAAAATTGAGCGTATAATCTCCGCGCGGGAGCGTAGGTTCCCAAAGATTCTTTCCGATTTTATCTAACCAAAAACAAAACACGAATATGGCTAAACTCACAGTACGTGACCTCGACGTTGCCGGTAAGGAAGTCCTCATGCGCGTGGACTTCAACGTTCCCATGAAAGATGGTGCCATCACCAACGATGCCCGCATCGTGGCTGCTCTGCCCACCATCAAGTACCTTCTCGAGAAGGGTGCCCGTCTGGTGCTCTGCTCTCACCTGGGTCGCCCCGAGGGTACCGGCTATCAGGCTGAGTTCTCCCTGAAGGCTGCTGCCGAGTGCCTGTCCGGTCACCTGGGTCAGCCCGTTTCCTTCGTTCCCGAGACTATCGGCGAGGCTGCTACCGCTGCCCGCGCTGCTCTGAAGGACGGTGATGTGATGCTGCTGGACAACGTTCGCTTCGACAAGAAGGAGAAGAAGAACGACCCCGAGTTTGCCAAGGCTCTGCTGGGCAATGCCACTCTGTACGTGAACGACGCTTTCGGTTCTGCGCACCGCGCTCACGCCTCCACTGAAGGTGTAACCCACTTCGCCGAGAAGTCCGCTATGGGCTTCCTCATCGAGCACGAGCTCGAGTACCTTGAGGGTAAGCTCGAGACCCCCGAGCAGCCCTTCGTGGTAATCATGGGTGGCGCTAAGGTTTCCGACAAGATTCAGGTGCTCTCCAAGCTCATGGAGAAGAGCCAGACCTTCATCATCGGTGGTGCTATGGCCAACACCTTCCTTGCCGCTCAGGGCAAGAACGTAGGCAACTCCAAGATCGAGGCTGACAAGCTCGACCTCGCTAACGAGATTCTTGCTACCGCTGCTGCCAAGGGCGTGAAGTTCATCCTGCCCGCCGACACTCGCTACACCTTCAAGTTCGAAGAGGGTGCCGAGACCTTCTGCACAGCTCCCTGGGCTGAGGACGGTCAGGTTCCCGCTGAGGGCATGGGCATCGACATCGGCGATAAGGCCATCGAGGAGATGTGCGGCATCATCAAGAACGCCAAGACCGTGCTCTGGAACGGCCCGATGGGTGTGTTCGAGCTCGACTCCTTCGCCAAGGGTACCAAGGCTGTGGCCGAGTGCCTGGCCGAGAGCGACTGCACCTCCATCGTGGGTGGTGGTGACTCCGTAACAGCTGCCAAGAAGTTCAAGGTAGCCGACAAGCTCTCCTTCTGCTCCACCGGCGGTGGCGCTTCTCTCGAGCTGCTTGAGGGCAAGGTTCTGCCCGGTATCGGCTCCCTGACCGAGAAGTAAAGCTTACTTTCGAGTTATTTTCCAAAAAGGTGAACCTCTACAGGTTCACCTTTTTGCTTTTTGATAAAGTTTTTTCAAAAAAAAGCATTCCTCTTGTTTTGATTGGTTTTGTATAATATTATCCTGCCAGCTCACCGAATTCCTATCGTTCGACGAATAGTAATGAGACCGGGAGCAGCAAACTAAATCAAACACCACCAAAGATATAACAATGAAAAACGCAAGGATAAAACTCAATGTTATGCTGGCAGTAGTCGTATCGAGCCTTACCCTTACGTCCTGTGGGGGCGGAGGTGGCGGCAGTTCACACACTTCTCAGAGAATCCCCGGTACAGACGATACGCCCGACCGCTTGGAACGCGGAGACGAAATAGTAGTGAGCACCAATGTTCAACCTGCAGATAGTATGTATCTGGCAGAAAGGCTCAGCATTCAAACAGGTAACCAGTTACGAGCAGGCTCCTATACAGCGAGATATAATTATACATTGCAGGGACAAGGTGAGGCAACATTTTCATACACATTCACCAATCTGGATAACGAAGAAATCACAGTTACCTACAAATTGCAGTTCTTTGATGATGACGATGCAAACATAACAGCCATCATTCTGGAAGCGCGCAGCAGCACAACCGGAAACTCCACCAAGCAAATTGCCGGTGGCGGCTTATTCCACATAGATTAACGCAAAACCGGAATATATTATAAGAAAGGGTGCAGAATATGCACCTTTTTTTATTGCTGCGGAAGCCCGACTGTATCGAAATAATACCCAACACCACGTTCAGTAACAATACAAGTGGCGTACTCACCGAGTTTCTGTCGCAAGCGCTTAATGTGAGTATCAAGCGCACGGGATTGTGTAGTATCGGCATAGCCGAATAGCACATTCTGCAACTCATAGCGCCCCTGAACCTTGCCGGGGCGTTCCATCAGGTAGGAAAGCAATTTAAACTCGGCCGTCGTAAGTTCTATCGGCTCACCATCGGCAGATGCTCTTAAGGTATTCTTATCCAATACAAGAGAACCGCACCGGACCACCAACTGAGCAGCGGCGCCGGCATTCGCACGAGCCAGAATATTTCGGACTCGCAGCACCAGTTCCTTGGGGCTGAACGGTTTGGTCATGTAATCATCCGCACCGAGTTTAAGCCCCTCAAGCCTATCCTCAAGCTGCGCACGAGCAGTTAGAAACAGCGCCGGAATATTCTCAGTCATGCCGCTTTCTTTCATAGCGCGGTAAATGCTCAGCCCATCCATGCCGGGAAGCATGATATCGAGAATAACTAAGTCCGGTCTGATGCTGCGAATAAGCTCAAGACCTTCTTTTCCATTGTGAACAATGGTGGTACACCATCCCAAGCGCTCAAGATTGAACGCCACAAGCTCAGCGATATCTTCATCATCCTCGACAATAAGAATGTGCATGTGCGCATTATAGCACATATCCCGCTGATTGACATCTCTTTTCTGTGAGCATTTTGACACATTGAATGCCCGAGGCTAATTACTTGACTCAATGACGTTTTTCTGCTATATAATGATGCATCATCTGTTAACCGGATAAATGAACAGTCGGCTATACATCTACGATTGTCTGACAGCAAAGCTACGCGTATCGGATAGGGACTTCATGACCGTTGGCAACGCTGAGGGCAACACCTTTCGTCTGACCATGCGGGCAGCGAATGGTGGGGTATTTGCTCAGCGCAACGGTTTTTGTCGTTTTTTCCCGCGGACGCAGATAGGAGCGAATTCTCTGAACGGCTGCGAGCTCAATCAAAACCTGCTTATCAAGCAAAATACTTATTACATGCTTGTCCTGGCCGATGGATGTTTTGTGCTCTGGTTCGGAGATGAAGATAAAAAGCCGGACTTCGCTGCGTTCAGGCCACATATCTGGTACACCTATTCCCAGCACACAGGCGAGTGGTCAGAAGGCATGAAACTGACCGACCTCTGCCACATATCGCCGGATGAGAGTTCGACCATGATGGCTACCTTTGATGGCTTGGGTAGCTATGTGTTCCTGATGCAGGATATTCTTCACGTTGCAGCTTTTGCACAGGAAATGGGAATAGATGCCAGTCTTGCTGATAACACAGTGGATAAGGGGCTCTGCTGCCCGACCTGCCGCAGCACTTTTTCTCAATCTGAACTTCTGAACATCGCCACACACCCGGAACTGAAAGGCGACGACTTGCTGGGGGCCGATGCCATGCGACGCTTCGTAGCAACAACCACTGACAGCGAAGGATTTGTTATCGACGACTATGGTACCCGCTGCACAGAAATAGCCTGCCCGGTCTGCCACCATAAATTACCCTCATTCTTTGAGCAGATGAAACAGCATGTGTTCTCGCTCATCGGGGTACCGGCATCCGGCAAATCATATTTCTTAGCAGCACTCGTACAGGAACTGGAGCATACTCTGCCCATGGGGTTCGGCATTCCTTTCCGAGATGCAGACCCGACAGCAAATCGACCACTCAATGATATGCGTACCAAGGTGTTTTCTACAGACAGCCCGCTCGAGGCTCACATGGGGAAAACCAATCTGCGCACAAACTCAGTTCGACACATAAACAAGGATGGCGCATATTACAAAATGCCGCGTCCGTTCATCTATACACTCAACAAAGGACAGGATATCCACTCCATTGTTCTTTACAACAATACAGCTATCAGCGCCGAGTGCAACTGTAATAGCGATTTCGGACCTTACATTGACAATATCAAGCTGGCTGACAGTATCTTCTTCCTCTTCGACCCGACCTCCAATCCCGGGTTCCGAGCCTTGCTTAAAGGCTGCAGTGATCCACAGATACAACAAAATCTCTATCCCCCCGGCAGACAAAGCAGTTTGCTGGCCGAAACAGAAATTCGACTGCGTACCGAGCTTAATCTGCCACCCGGTCGCAAAATCAACAAGCCCCTGGCGCTCATCATCGGCAAATGCGATACGTGGTTACACCTGCTCGGGCCGGAACCTCTGCTCCCGATTGTACGCAACAACCAAATACGAATGGACAATGTCGATGCCAATTCTGAGCGCCTGCGTGTACTCTTGTTCAGAATAGCCCCGCAGTTGTGTGCTAACGTCGAAGCTATTTCATCGAACGTTCGCTATTTTGCAGCCTCTTCATTCGGTAGGTCAGCCATCGATTTCACAGATGAAAACGGCGCCACAATTCTGGGCTCCCCCGGAGCCCCGCTGACCCCGGTTCGGGTAACAGACGCATTCTTCTGGTCCATCTGCAATCTCGAGCCCAAACTTCTGCCGTCATATAACAGTTAACAGGCTCCCGACATATGTCATTTCAGCTCATATACCACTCCAGAGTTATTTCAGGGCAGAAACCCGACGGTCAGATGGTCGCCCGCAGTCGCACCATACTGGCAGTACTGGAGCAAGAACTTATCGCTTTGAGCCCTCAGCTCTACCCCGGTCGTAGCTCCTGCCCCGCCACACAATTCAGTTATCTGCAGCTGGAATGTTGCAGCACGATTTTTCATGTACTGAGCAGTCTGCAAACGACCCCCCTTACGGGTGACTCTCAGGAGTTCACCGCGCACCATCTGGCCCTTACTCACGATGAAGTTCAAGCCCTGCGTCGCAATGCATCACGCCCCACCCCGGCCGGCGTCATACTGGCTCTCAGCAACATAGGGCTATGGTGCACAAGCGAAGCAGCCAATCGTTTCGGCTACATCGACGACGAGCCTCGCCTTACCGCCGCAGCTCTTCCCGAAGCTGAGCTGCAGCCCACTTGGAAATCACTGACAGGGCACAAGAACAATGCCCGAGCCTTCTTCACACCGCCATACGATCGCAGTTGTCTGGTAACGGTACCGGACGACATGGGATCCAGAGCGTTGCTTCTTCTGCTTCACGAAAGCGACTGGCTTTCGTCCTCCCGCGGCTGGGGCAGAACATTTACAACTCAGGCAGGCCCCTACAGCGGACAGCTGAATTATCACCGTACCGTTTTGGCACCGGGTGCCATGGCACCGACGAATGATAAACGTCCGATATTGCCCATCAGCGCCGAGCTGGAATTGGTATACAATGACTTATCCGAGACGGCATCATCCACACCTGTCCACGGTGTACACTCGCGGACTCAAATGACCGCTATCAATTCCACAGCCGGAGCAAGCTACCTGCCGTACAAATATACCGAAACTCCCGATGAGGATATATACGACATTATGCCTCAACCCAATAAGCTGATTCGTTGGTCATGCTATCTGGGGGGAGCGGCTCTACTGTGGTTGAGTATATCGCTGATATCAGGATTGATGATGGACGATGCCGTTGAAATCACCGGCAACATCATCACTCGCATCAATACCGAAGAGGACGCCCTGCTGCTGTCACGTTTGGCCTCCAGTACCTATTCTCATGAAAGCACAGAGCGACATCTGAGCAAGTTTGAGGCCCGCCTGCGCAATTTACCGGCCAATGACGAGAGCCAGACCCGCAGCCAGCTACTCGATTGCGTTCAGATGCTCCGACTGGCATCTCTTTCTCCACAAGGTCACCCCGCCAGGCTGAGGCAGCTCCGAAAGTGCGCCACCGCTCTCAAACTCCGAGAAGACGACATCTGTAAACTCTACATGAATGAGGCCATTTACAACTGCAGGCCCGAGGACTGGCAGCGTCACCTCACCGGGGCAGAAATATCGGACTGGCAATTATTGCTGGAGGATTTCCCCACTATGGTAGAATGGCTCTCTCAGTCCCCCTTCTATTCATACCTGCAACCGATTGGCATAACACCCCCTGCACCTCAGCAAACAGAGACAGAGCTCAATGGCCCGAAGTCGTAAACAGTCCCCGGAGCGCACTCTTAAACGCCTGTTACTGAGCGGCAATACTTCTGCAGCGGAAAAACTGCTTTTGCGCATGCTGCAGGAAAATCCGCAGCATGAATGGGCCGGTGCCGAACTGGAACGCCTGCGTTCCGGCAAACAGCTGCGAGTCATGGAGGATGCAGAAACTCGCCACAGACGCCACTGTGCTGAAACACTGGGGGCAATCACAGAACTATTACGTCAAAACCCCGAAAGTTCCCTTTCCTCACAAAGCGTAGAGGAACTGGCAGAGTTGCGTGACAGAATCAAGCAATCGCTACAGGATGCAAAACGACTTAAATTACAGCAAGTTCCTTCAACCACACCGCTGCTACAGGCAATTGGGGCTGAGCTCGCTAAGCGTCGCAAACGAAACCTGAAACAGCAGATGCCACGACTGGCCGTTGCGGCACTACTCCTCGCGCTGACAGTAGGTGGCTGGTATCTTTGCCGCAATCGTGCCGGAGCTATGGAACAAGAACTCCGCACCGCTGTGGAGCAAACACGGTGGGAGAAGGTCAACGCTACAGTGAAGGTTGTCGACACGACATTTTATCGCCTGATTAATCCCAATATGGAATCAGCGATTCAGCTTGCAAACCAGTGGATGACGACCACCCACAACCGCAGGGAAAGAATAGAACGACAACTTACCCATATAGAAAATAATGGAATTCGTATATCTACCATGGCACTCACTGACCGTGGCATGATAGAACGCGAGCTGGCGTCACTTCCGCGGGAGCTGTCATCCCCACTGAGCAAACGATGGCAAGCTCTTTGCGCCACTGAAGAGCAAGAATTACAACAGCAGAAAGCGGAGTTCATGCAGCAGTTACAGGCTACCCTGCCACCGCCACCCACATACAGTGGAGAGACTGATTCGGACTTAGCCATTGTCCAACAACAGATAGACGACTTCAATTCCCGACTCTGGCAATTTGAAAATGCCCCGGTCAGCTATAAACTTTCCCCTCAACTTATATCGCCTGTTAAGGAGCGACTGCAACAATTGCGCCAGTGTGCAGATGAAATCAGAGCATTCCGTATGCTCGTTGCGGGCATGAAACTCTGTCGCACCTATAGTCAACACCGGACAGCATTGCAGGAATACACACCATCTGTCTATACGCCGGCAGTAACCTATATGTACATTTCCCCCTTCCTTCCGCCGGAGGAAAATGTGAAGAACGCGCTGCAATCCGCCGGTTACAAAGTCATCGACAAAGCCAAACAAGCGGCCGCTGTACAGACCCTGCTGAAGGGTGGTCCGACATTCACACCGGCCTACCCGGCAACGATTGAACAGATTCATCTTGTCGAAGATCTATTTACAGCCCCGTCCCTTTACCGAAGAATATACGAAATTACCTGCACCGGTGGCGAGACAGCCTACACCGAGAAAGCCCCCAAAGTAGTTACCGACGACAACCGTATATACTTTACCCGCTCGGATTTAGACCCTGTTCTGAATCTCAATAACCGAGAGGGATGCTGGGAAGATCTTGACCGCATAAGCATACGCACGCTCGATGCCGGCACGCTCATGCGGAGCCTGAAACTACAGAGAGAAGATTTCTTTCTGCGGGTCAATATAGCGCAAATACTCACTCAAGTGCTGAACTTCAAACACGCAGACTGCCCGGCGCTGGCTCAGGCATACGTCTACTATACCTTGCTGAGCCTGTTGGACATGCACAGTCATCCACAAATGACTGGTGTGCGCTACAGCCCGACCATGCGTCGCCATGCTGCTGAGTTCACACGTCTGGCTAAACAACTGGGACTGAAATTAAACTATCCCGGTGGGTGGCTGGGTAACACCCCGACCGGCAATAAAGCGGAACAGGCTTTCCGCGAATGGTTTGCAAGCCATAGGGGCGTTGATTACAGCAACGAAATCAAAGAAAATTTCGGCCCGCTCGTACGAATGGGCTTACAATACTGCGGCTATATCAATACGGAAGGCCAAGCCGTCATATTCAGGCAGCTCGATGCCGATACGGCTATTTGGTACATGACAGATGATGGATTTAAATCCACCACCTTCGACACAGCGCCACAAAACGCCGCCCCGTTCTCACCCATATTCTCTGCACTTTAACCCATGCTGATTGCTGTTCTATCGGATATACACGACAACATTACCAACCTGCTTGCTGCCTTATGGCAGGCAGAAAAAGCAGGCTGCAGGCACCTGCTCTTCACCGGCGATATAGCCGAGCTGAGCACCCTGCGTACGCTGCGCGAAGAATGGGAATACGGCATAGATATGGTCTTCGGCAACAATGAATGGGACCGTGGTGCCCACATGCGCATGGCTGAGCAGTTTCACCACCTCACACACCACGGCGACGTGGCCGATTTCATGCTCGATGGGCGCCGCATTTTTATGAGCCATTACCCACAGGATGCCGAGAAAGCACTGCGGAGCGGGCTGTACGATGCCATCTTTTACGGTCACACTCACAAAGCGGAACTGAGAGAGAACGGCAAAACGCTGATAGCGAATCCCGGCGAAATATGCGGGGTACGCTGCAGCCCATCATTCGCAGTGTACGACACCACGACCAACACACTCACCTATCACCGCATCTGATGGATTACCTTTGCTACCGATTCAGCGAACTCCCGGCAGATGTTGCCAATACCGAGCTTCAGCCCGAGAAAGAGCGGCTCACATACGCCAACAGGGGAGCTCATGCTATAGCGGCCCGTTGCTTGCTGCGGCTCGAACTCGCCCGTCGACTTAACTGCAAACCTCAGCAGATTGAGCTTGCAGTAAATGAACACGGCAAACCCCGTCTTATCGGCAATGAGCTACATTTCAATATCTCTCACTCCGCAGACCTGCTCTGCATGGCTTTTCACCATGAGCCTATAGGTGTAGATGTGCAGCAGTTGCGCCCGTCTGCAGTATCTCTGAGATTGGCTGAACGTATCATGTGCGAGGACCAGTTGAGTAACTGGTGCGTACGCGGTCAATCTGTTGACGAGTTCTTTGCCTGCTGGTGCGCGGCAGAAGCCCTCGTAAAACACGCCGGCACAACCGTGTGGAAGGCCAGAGAGTTCCCGTTTCTCTGCCATTACGGCAGAATAGACCCCCTGTTCTCCCCTGCACCCCGAGTACAACTTTTTACACCGATGCCCGGCTATAGCGGTGCCATCTGCCTGTAGGCGCGAAGCCTTATCTTCGACCGCGCCAGAACATCAGCAGCAACAGCACCACCAACAGAGAACCGGAGCTGATACCAACCATCAGCGTTTTGTCTACCACAGCAGCACTCGTCCAGCCGAACGGCATAACTGCAGCCACATACTCCGAGGCAACCTCAGGGACGGACTGGCAAACGATAAACGAGATAATGGTCAGCACCAGAGCAAACACCGCACATACCATCGGGCGGTTCACATTGTCACGACGGCACGACATATCCGTCAGCAACAACAGGCACAGCACCGTATACGTCATGTTCACACCCAAGTAGACAACATCCGCCCACGCGGCATTGCACATAATATAACTGTACCACTGCCAACAAAGTGCAGCGCCCATGAGCAACAGGAAGAACGCAGACTGACCTACGCCCGGCACCTGCAGATAGGCAGGCAGCACAGGCCAAGCGCGTTTGTCGTGGGCCTTCATCGAGTACGTGGGCAGCAAGCTGTCACACATACAGGCAAACAGAGCATACCAAGTAACAAACTCCAGCTGACCGGCAACCAGCGCCGCATCTGCGTAGTAATGCATCAGTGTAACCGACCCAACGGCCAGCAACACCAACAGGCGCACACTGCGGGAGCAATTCTCTGCCGGGGCTGCATAATTGCGACGGGCAAACTCCATCAACAGCAAGATTGACAGCAACACATCGCCCGCTACAACATAGACAACATCCCCTTGGAACCACTCCAAGAACATCAACATCGGTGTCTTACCGGTAAACAACATCGATTCCAGAAAAAGAATCACGACATTGATGCCGTTTATCAACACAAACAAAGTCAGCAGTATGCGCAGGAGTCGCCCCAACTGCGCAGTAAACAGGAACACAGCACACATCAGAACACCCACAGCCACCATCAGGCCGTATGATGTCCATGACTGCGTGAGTTGCTCACCCTTTATCCCCCCGGCACTCACATGCCACCAATGAATGAGGGCGCCTATTCCGGCCACAATCAACAGCTGAACACAGGCAGAAATCCAAGTACCCCATATCAACTGGCGAGAGGAAAGCGGTGTGAGCATCAAAAAGTTCGTGCCCTTTACCTTTCCGTCATCCGCGACAGAACTGCCGGCGCGCCCGGGAATCACTACCCACATCAGCACAGCGCCCGCAAGTGCCATCATGTAAAAGTTCATCGTCGGCGAATCGCTCAGTGAGTCGTACTGAACCCACACGGCAAAAATCAAAAACACACCGAGCATAATCAGGTACCAAGGAGTGCGCAGACAACGGCGCAAATCCCTTATGAGAGCCGGTGGCAAATAGTCAGAAAAGTACTTGTTCATTTTTTCTCCTGCAAAATGTTCACGAAAGTTTGCTCCAGATTGATACTGCGACGGCTGATTTCCAACAACTCATTACCGTTGCACAGAGCGCGCAGCACCTCTGCCATCTCGGCATCCGTCTTGGCCAGGCAGTCTACATGCACTGTACCATCCGGCTGCAGGGTTGCTCCCATCCAATCTCGGCTCCCGGCCAACCAAGCCAGCAACTCGTTCGGGTCACCCAGCGGGCGCAGTGAGTATGGTCTGTTGGTCTCATGATCACCCGTCAGGTCACTCTTGCTGCCGGTGCGAATCACTCGCCCGGAATCCATGAAGATGAGGTAATCGCACATCTCAGCCAGCTCTGTCAGAATATGGGAGCTGATGAGGAGCGTTTTCCCCTGTTTCTGCAATTCACGCACCAACTGCTTAAACTCCAGTCGAGCCTGCGGGTCCAATCCGGCAGCAGGTTCATCCATCACCAAGAAGTCAGGATTACCTATCAGCATGCGAGCCAACGATACGCGTTGGGTCTGACCTTTCGACAGGCGCTTTACGTGGCGATCCCTCAACTCCGCAATACCGCAGAACTTTATCACTCGCTCCACCTCGATGACGCGTTTCTCACCACTCAGGCCGTAAGCGCGCGCAAAGAAGTCAACAAAGTCATACACAGTCGTATGCTCGGGCGGGTCAAAACCATCAGGCATCCAACCGATACGGGCACGAACCTTCTCCGGCCACACCGTGGCATCCATTCCCTGAAAAACAATCTCACCACTGTCGGGCAAGTCCAGCGTGGTAAGCAGTCGCATGGTCGTCGTCTTGCCGGCACCATTGGCACCAATCAGCCCCACAGACTGTCCGGGCTTCAGCTCGAATGATATACCGTCTACCGCCTTCACCGCACCGAAGTGCCGCACCAGGTTCGTGACTTTTAAGAATGGCTCTGACATAATGTTGGTAACATAGTAAGGCAAAACAGCTGCCCGCTCAAGCAGAAATGCAGACAGTAAGGGCTTTTTCATGCCTGTCCAATCAAACAGTCCCGCAAATGCCCATACGCACTTGCGGGACTGAACTTTATCTTTTCTCTGTATTTACTTCCTACGGCGACGGACAGCAAGAGCAGCCAAAGCCAGCAAGCTGAGGGTGGCAGTCGTCGGTTCCGGCACAGCATAATCGAGGTATACAATACCGTCGGAAGCGTCCCACACCAGATAGGTTACTTCGTTCACATAAGCACTATCAAAGTAATCCTGAGCCATGGTATAGTAAACATTATTGATATTGGTATGAGCAATAGCGAAAGTGTCAGCTGCTCCTACACCTATGAAATTGATAGAATCAACACCGGTGAAAAGAACAATCTGCTGACGACTGCCATCACTCTTCCATTCACCATCGAGTGTGATGTCGAGCTTAATGAGTCCGGCTGCGACATCAAGTGTAAGGGTACCACCACAGAGAGAAGTGTTGGCCATCGAGGGACTGTAGGTAGAACCACCCTTCAACACAAGATTGGTTACATTGGTTGCACCGGCTGCTGTTTGGTTCAGCGCCACAGCCTCATTGTAGTGATAATCATAGCCGGTGGCACCATCCATGGCAAACTGAGTTCCACGCTCATAGCCATAGCCCAAAAGCTCATCCGGCGTGTAAGTCGAATCCTCGTGCAACTTCTGCAAATTATTGAACTGCAGACTTTCCTCGCCGTAGCTCACATTGAGGGATGCCCCCTCGGCAATGGTAACAGTACCGGCCGTAACGGTAGCGGCCTGTCTATTAGCGTACTCCTCGGAGCTACCTTCTTCTCTGTATTCGGTGTACCCGGAGGAAGTCAGGTTCATGCTGCTACCGGCCATCACAGTTATATCTGCCTTGGGCGCATTGAAATGTGCGTATTTCCCGGTAACTGTTACCTGCCCGGCAGAATCACTCACACCGCTGCTGACATTGTAGGAATAGGGACTCTCCGACTCGGTAATGCTTAACGAGGAGCCTGCACCTTCCACAACAACAGAACCGCTGAAATTCTGCATGGAGTTGAAAGCAGTCTGCAGCTCACCGCTGTGGTCGGCATCGCTCGCAGCTACAGTACCCTGCCCATACAGAATCCCGGCGCCATTACCGGCGACCTCATCATCGCCTATATTACTAGCACCGGCACCACTGAAGAGCAACACGGAGTTCCAATTCTCAACATAAGTATGCTCAGCCCAATAACCGTTACCCGTCATGGTAAGCTGAGTAGCCTGCGGAGCCTCGATAGATTCACCGATATATACACTACCCTCGATAGCGTTGCTCGTAGGAGCAGCTACAGTAACATGCACACCATCGGTGATGTGAAGGTGGGAATTACGCCATGTGACCAGACGGGCAGATACCCCACCGCCGGCCGTATCGCCCAGCGCAGTGTCATGCCCCACGTAAACATGACTACGGGTAATCACCGTACCGCCACTGTATGTGTTGGCATTGGTAAGGGTCAAAGTACCGTTACCGGAGTGCAGCAGATTACCTTCACCGCTCAACAGACCGGAAATTGTGAAGTCTACCCCGGCACCTACGTCTGAAATCAGAGCAGCAGTCTCGCCGTCAGTGAAGGACTCATCGGCCCCGCCATCCTCCCAAGAGGGAGTCCAACCACTCTCGGCGTTCCATCGCACATCACCACGTCCCACGAGGGTCAGATTGGCAGAAAGTTCGGTATCCTCGTTCACCTCGCCGAGCATCACAATCTCCCCGGTGGCAGCATAATGCTCCACATCCATTCCCCCATCGGTATAAGTACCGTCAAACGAGAGTTTAAGCGAGCTGCCCTCGACCATCAAGAACTTGCCTTCCTCGGCAATGGTATTGGGGTCCACCCATCCCTTCAGACTGAGGGTACCACCCTCCAATCGGGTGTTGCCACCGTAAGTGGTAATCTGATCTAGCACCAGTGTACCGGCACCCTCTTTCACAAGATTGGGAGTGCAGCCCTCCACATCTCGCAGCAGACCGCTCCAAGTAGCCTCATTGTAACCGGCGGTTCCCAGACCGGTGACTGTTACGCTCTCGTCATTATCAGACAGGCTGTCCCAGTCAGCCTTGGTAATGAGCAGCATCTTATTGCGGTCAATCAGTTCACCGGCGGTGTAAGTTGCTCCATCGGCATATATACCGTTCATGCCATTGATAGCGCTGAGATTATGCACATCCACACGCACGTAATCCACGCCTGCAAGATTGATGACTTCGGTCTGATTGATAAGGAAGGTATACTTACCATCCACACACTCACGCAGTGAGGTACCGTTAGGTGCAGCCTCGACACCGATAATCATGTTCTTTTCCGCAGGCTGCATGTCCTCCGGCATGTTCGGATTCAGATAGTACGAACCGGGATTGACAATACGCACACCATCACTCAGGTACACACGCCCCTCCTGCAGTTCTTCTCCAAGCATATAGCTGGTCCAGTACACATCACCGGCACCGAATACACCCATGGAGGTCTTGGTCATGCCATCCACAAAAGAATCGGCATCGACCTTATGGAAAGAGGATGTTCCCAACGCATACAGTATACCGTTGGAAACATAGGTACCACCCAGACGCGTGGAGTCGAGCGTGTAACCATAGGTACTCTCAGAACCCGAGAAATACTGCACACCTTTACCGGACTTGGTTACGGAGGAATCGCCATCACCCAGAATGGCACCGCTGTACACGGCATAGCCATAGCCATTTTCATTCCAGTAAGTGCGACTTGAGTCCATGTACTCACCATAGAACTGGTCGCGCACTACGATAACTTCAATACCGTTCAGGCCGAAGTCCTCGAGGTTGGTTTCACCCTCACCGGTAAGAGAGGCAAACTTGAGAGCCTGCAGCCCACTGCCGAGCGGATGAGTCAGGTCATCGGAGCCGTTGTTGAGGTCGGTATGCAGCAAACCTCGATCACTGAGCACGATGTCAGTCGTACGGGCAATGGTAACGTGACGGGCATCATTCGCCTGCTCTTCAGGCAGCATCTGCAAACGGTGGTCCGAAGTATTGACCGTGCTCAGAGTACCTTCCTGAACATACAAAGTACCGCCTACCTCCTCGGGGATAGTCGTGTTCACCATCACCAACGTACCGCCACCGGTAATAGTGAGTGTATGGCTGTTCAGCTTAAGAGTGCTCTGGTTGTAATCCCCCAGATAATCACTCTTCTCGTACAGACCAGTGGTGGAATTGAGCGCGTTATCGTACACGTTGTCGGCACCGTACATGTAAATGGGACTTGCACCGGCGTCAATACCGATGGATGCATCATCCTTCAGCTCAATATAGGGGAACTGATAGAAGGCAGCCGAATCCTTATCGCTCTCGGACACGCCCTTATACAAAGCGCCCAGACCGTCGGTACCATGACCGGACAGGAAAAGGTCCACCAGCATGGAGCCACCCTGGCCTTCACTCAGCCAATGTGTAATTTCCAAGGTGGTACCGCTGTTTACGGTAATATCAGAACGACCATTGTCGGAGGGGTTGTAATATGCACTCCAGTTCTTACTCATGGCAAGCTGCTCAGCCTCGGACTTATCTTCAGCAATCTGCGCCCAGCCGGAGTTGGCATTCCATGCGGTGATAGCATCCGTAGACACCATGAGTCGAGCACCGTTCTCAAGGGTGATATTGCGACGGGGGATTGCGATGGAGCGCCCCTGCTCAGAATCCTTCTCACAGAAGGGAGATAGAGCGATGCCGTAATAATTCAACTGGAACACCTCCGGGCATACCAATTCCACAATACCTGCCCCGGAAACCGTGATATCACGGTCAGTATTGAACCTGCTGGACTGCAGTACAAGCTTGGCCCCATCGGCCAATTCGAAACGGTCGAAGCCACGAATCTCGATACTGGTGAACTTGCCTATGAAGGGTTGGGTACCCTTCTGATTGGTGGCAGACCACTGGTCAAGGAACACGTAACGGGAATCAGCCGCCTGAATCCATACATACGCATCATCCTGATTCAGGTTCTCATAGTAAACGCCATCGGTGAAATGCAACGTACTCAGACCGGATACATTGTCACCTCCACCATCGATAACGGCGAGGTTTGTTGAGAAATTAAACTTACTGCTGAGGTAGATATCGGCATCCCCCAGAACAGCAGTCGCCGCGCCGGATGCAGTCCCCCAATTGGAGCCTGTGGCGTATATACCGCCCCAGTGAGCTACAGAACCGGCAGGCAGAGCATAATGCACCGGAACACGTTCGGCATTATAACCGGAGGGATCGTAATAACCACCGAGTGCCCATGCGGCATCGGCATAGCTGTTGTAGATAAACTCCGTATTGCCACCTTCGGACGTCCAGCCACCGGCGCTATCAAATACCTTACCGGAATAATAAGTGTTCAGCTGACCACCATTCAAATCCATCACCACGCTGCCGTTCAATGCCACATCTCGGGAACCGCCATAAATATTCTGATATCCACCGGCATTGATACTGAGGTAGGCATCACCTGTCTGTGTTACACCCCAACTACCGCCGTATACCTCAACATCCGTTCTGCTGCCGGCACCATCAATCTGCAGGTGCGAGTCACCATTGATGGTTGCGTTGGCAGCGCTCAGGGGATTGCCCTGCCAGTCCGTATACATCATACCACCGATTTTGAAGGCGTAATCAGAACCCTCATCAATCACCCAATGATGATGAGTACCGTTATAGGTGCCACGAGTAGCGCCGCCGGCCAGATAAAGGGAGGTAGACGTACTGCCACCGCCCTGAATCACAACCACGGTATTACCTCCGCCACCATTCACGATTTTGCCGTAATCGTAGGCATAACTCTGCTCAGCCAACGCAGAGAAGAGATTGGCATTGGATGAAGAATTACCCGTGTAGGTCTTGCCGAATGCCGGAGCAGATGATACTCCCCAAGCATCGTCCCAATGAATTGCTTTTATACCGGAAAAAGAGAGCGAAATCTGCCCGTTTCCCATGTTGCGGAATGTTGCACCGGTCAGGATATCAGACACCCTCACGCCGTTGAACATGAAATCAGAACTGTTGAGATTCGACCAACCCTCAACCGTACCACCGGAAATGAATGTGTAGACGGAACCGGAGCCGGTAAGCGCACCGAACTCAAACGTAGCGTTGTTTGCAATGCTCACCGTACCATAGTTCACGAGAGTCTGGCTGAAACTGAGCGAACCACCCAATGAGTAATAGGCACCCTCGCCGACGGAAGTCACACCGTTGGTATCGGTACTCAATCCGGTATCGGCTCCGATACCGCCATTGGTCAATGAACCGGTACCACGCAGCTCAATGGCTTCTACGTAAAAGCCATCAAGACAGGCATTCTCCATCACACTGATATTGCGGGAAGCCACGGAATTACCACCGAGAATAGCATCGCCGGTCATCTTGACACCGGCAATCGATGCCACCGTACCGGTCGTAGCCGTAAAGGTCGCGCCGGACTGCGCCTTCAGTCGGGAGGAAGCGTCCACCGTAACCTCTGCCGTGCCGTATGCTGCGACCTGCAACATATCCGCAGCGCTGTAACAGAACTCAGAACCCTGCGTAAGTGCAATGGTGCCGGTACTTACGGTGACCCAACCCAGCGGATTATCAGTGCTGCCACCCTGAACATTCACAAATGTGGCAGTGCCACGAAGAGAGGCATCTGCAGCACCGCGACCTTCCGCATCGTCTCGCATGTGAATCTGCGTACCGCCGGCAATATCAATACCGTCTACCTCACCCACGAAGGTATAATCGGTGTGCCCGACTTCATCTGCAATGCTGTCGATGTAAATACCACGGGTATTCACTTGCTCATTGATGTGCACAGTAGACTCTGCCACACCGGCCTGATTCAAGAACAGAGAGTAGTCGAAAGACGAGGCATCGTAAGACGCCAACTCTCCGCTTGTATATGAGTTCCAAACAGATGAAGACCAATTTGCTTCGGCAGCACTCCAGATATTACCGAAACGAGTGCCGACGTAGAACAGGTAGGTACCATCCTGGAGTTGGCGATATCCGGTCACATAATGCTTTTGATCAAACTGCTCATGCTGCCCGGCACCGTCCTTCATGTAAAGGTGAAGTGAGAGTTGCCCGAACTCGCTGATATCATTCTCCGTGTGGAATAAGTTATACACACGCATGGGCGCAATCTCATCATTGAAAACGATGTTAAGTGCACCACCTGCATCAAAGGTCAGTTTTTCTGCACTGAGGGCAGACTGAGACGAATCGTACGTCAGAGTCGTGCTCAAACCTTCAATAGCCAAAGTTGAACCGTCCCCCAAGCGTAACTCTACGAACTCCACCGGGAAATCAGGGTTATCAAAGAACATGTTAGAACCGCTCCCGATTGACACTGCCGAGGCGTGAGCCACAGCATGCTGGTGACCAACGGTCAGGGTTGCTCCGCCATTCACCCTGATATTACCGGTGAACTCACGGTTATCTCCCACCAAATCCACAACACCCGAACCGGTAATTGCCAGATTGCCGCCACCGCTCAACACACCGGTATGAACAAACATATCGCGCACATTACCGTCCTGTTGGTCACTGCTCAGGGCGAGAGTCATGCCTGCATTAACACGCAAGTCGGTCGATACGATGTTATGCATACCGCCGAATGTCATTTCCACGGTATTACCTCCCCCCACGGCACCGGCAATAACCAACGTACCGGTTCCGCCCCTGCTCTCAATGATGGCATTGTTCAGATCAATGCTGTTCGAGGCAGTGAAGGTCTGAGTTGTTCCGCCGATGTCGAATAGACCGTCTACCGATAACACACCGGAGCCCTCGGCCATTACATTGTTGTTATCAACACCGCCGGAAAGAATGACAGTAGCACCATAAGCAATAGTCAGGTCGCCGTGAATTGAACCGGTAGCCTTATCTATATTGAACTGTCCACCCGAAAGGGTCAGATTCTTCATATCACGAAGTTCCGTGATATTGGTCTCGCGGGCATAACCACCGATAGAAAGGTCATGGAGAGCACCATCCGAATCCATACCATTGATAAGAGCCCAGCGAGAGCGCATATTAGTACCGATTTGAAGATAGGCTTCATCATGAGTCACGTTGAGAGTATACCCCACGTTGTTTGACACAGCATCACCCACATGAGCGCCGTCAGTTTTCGTCGGGTCATAGTAACCGTTATCGAACAGATAGCCGCTACCATTATCGAGAATAAGAGACCCCTGCCCCAAATTGATGCACCCCGATACCACCACACCGTCACTCTTCTCCAAGCCTTCCTTACCGGCAAGATCGTGATCCATGTCTCCATTCATGAACATGTCGGGAGACAAGGTTACAACAGCACGACCGGCAATATTGAGCTCGCGGATACGCAGGAACCCTTCCAATCGGAGCGAAGTATCTGAAATCATCGGCACACTGCCATCTGCCAACGTACCATCGACGGTTATCACAGTATTGCCGTTACCCAACACGCCATAACCTTCATTTCCGCCCTCATTCACTTCAACAATATTGTGACTGCCGGCCAAAACATCAATCCGGTTCACATCCACATACTGCATAGTGTAGCCATTTGTCGTCACACTCTTATTCTGCTCAGGGGTATAGAGCAATGTGGTACCTTCTGCACCAAGAGTAATACTACCATTCGAGAGCTCCCATTCAGCAGTTGTTGCCATCGGCATAGCATCCTCGGCAAGAACAGGCAATGTCATCGTGACACAACTCATTGCAAGTAGAAGAGAGCGACGTAAAGCGTAGGGTAAATGAAGCTTCATATTTCGTGTAACGGAGATGGATATGTATGAGACACAGAAAGTATACTATTTTCACCCGACATGTCAAGAACCCATAGTTGCATAAAATCATGATATTTTTTCTACAACAGATACCCATACATAACCGAGCAACTAAACACATTTTTTAATACGTTTATAAACAAAAGTTTACAAATTGAATCCATAACATCCCACAATACCCACCGTTTTAGTATCAATAACATCATAAATATCTGTCATGTTATCATTTTTCAACTATAATCACAGAAAAAAGAGCGGATATAAAATACTTACAGCCTATAATGTCACATTGGCAGCTTGCTCCCATCAATGCTGTGGTATAATATAAAGAAAAGCATGAAACACCTTTTTACATCAGCCCTTTCAGCCCTGTTGATGCTCAGCGCATGTACCAAGCTATACCAACCCACGGGGGATGGCACCATACCCGTTACTGCCCCCACTGAGCAGGAACTGCGAAAGCATGTCACTGCTCTGGCAACAGATATCGGTGAGCGCAACCACTACCAGCAAGCAGCCTATGACCGAGCAGCTGATTACATTGCCGGGCAGTTCAAGGCCGCAGGCTACACTGTAAAGCAACAGAGCTACACCATACCGGCAGAAGAGGAATATAAAAGCGCCGCCGGCAAAACTGCTGTCAATATAGAGGCTCGCAAACCGGGTACCGATCCCAACGCCCCTTGGATTGTACTCGGGGCTCACTACGATACACGAGTCGGAATGGAGAAGTGGAATGTGCATGGCCCGGTCATCGAGGGTAAAACCGGTACCCCCGGGGCCAATGACAATGCTTCGGGCGTGGCAGCTTTGCTCTGCTTAGCCAAGCGCCTGAAAGATGTTCCCACTAAAAACGGCATTATCTTTGTAGCCTATGCGAATGAGGAAGCACCGTTTTTCCAGACAGACGAGATGGGCTCTCGTGTCCACGCTCGCGAGTTGGTCAAGGAACTCGGCAGTGCCGACAAAGTAGCCGGCATGATGTCGCTTGAAACACTGGGCGTCTATTCACCGCGAGTCAACAAAAAGCGCCGCAGCGCTGTAGCCGGGGCTCTGGTAGGTCTGCATGACCGCTGCGACTACGTAGCCTTCATGAGTACCAATCGATTCATGCGCAACAACGACGGGCGCGACTACTCCCGCAAATGTGCTGAGGTCTTTGCCTCCGTCAGCCGTTTCCCGGTTCGTTCGCTCGTGTTCAGCTACCTGACCCGTGGCATTGCATGGTCGGATGACTGGTCTTACATGAAGGAAGGCATCCCCTCCTTCGCAATCACCGATACTGCTTACATGCGCTGCGATGACTACCACGAAACCAGCGATACGCCGGAAAAACTCGATTACCGCGAGTTTGCCGAAGTCGTACTCGGTGTAGATGCCATGCTGCGCAAGCTTGCCAACTGATTTTCCCTGCATGCTCACACTGCGACAGTTGGCAGTTCAGGCTCTGAGTAACCTCCCACTGCAGGGACAAAGCACCCTTGCTGTGGATACCGAGGCTCGTGGCATATTGCGCAATTGGATGCTTGCCGCACGCAACGGCACGCCCCTGCCTGGACCACAGGGAAATACTCCACAAGCTGCCGTCACGCTGTCCACGCAATCTCAACCGCTGCAGACGGTTGAGGAAAAGCTGGCATGGTTGCAACAAAAGGCGCAGAATTGGCGAGCGGCCCGCGCTCTGGGTACCCTGCGCAATACCATGGTATTTGCCACCGGCAATCCCCATGCCCGACTCATGTTCGTTGGCGAGGCTCCCGGCTACGAGGAGGAATTGCATCAGGAGCCCTTTGTCGGCCCCGCCGGCCAGAAACTCACGCAGATTATCTGTGCCATGGGGCTGAGTCGCTCCGAAGTCTACATCTCCAATATCTGCAAGTTCCGCCCCTCCATGGGTCCACAGCAACACACCGCCAACCGTGCCCCCAGCGATGAGGAAATCGCGGCCTGCCTGCCCATCATTCAGGCCGAAATCCGCGCCATTCAACCGAGCTGCATTGTTTGCTTGGGTGGCACGGCAGCACGTGGACTGCTGGGACATGCCGCCAGTGTGGCCAGTCAGCGTGGTAAATGGTTCGAGTGCGCCGGGGTGCCCACACGTGTAACCTACCACCCCAGCTACTTGCTGCGCAATGACACCATCACCGCACGTCGCTCTGTGTGGGAGGACATGCTCGCCGTCATGCAGCAACTCGGCATGAACATCACCCCTAAGCAGCTCAACTATTTCAAATGAACCGTTGTTCCTACATCCTGCCACTCCTCAGTGCACTGCTGCTCTGCTGCTGTGGAGTAAACAACACCCCGCAGATTGCGGCAAAGGCTGCAGAGGGTGACCCGGAGGCCTGCTACGAGTACGGTCACCGACTGCTCACCGGACGCAAGATAAAGCAGGATCGAGAACAAGCAATCAAGTGGCTGCGAACGGCTGCCGACAAGGGGAACATTCGCGCAGCGGCCGCTTTGGGGGCTTGCTATGCTCACGGTTTGGGAACTGCTGCCGATACCGCACTCGCTCGCCAATGGTACACACTCGCTGCAGAAGCCGGGCACCCGCATGCTCAGCTCGATCTTGCTCAGCACTACCTGCAGGTAGCCCCGCGTGACCCGGCCAAAGCTGTTACCTACATACGTTACGCCGCCATGCAAGGATCGCCGGATGCCGCCTTCCTCATGTCCGTATTCTTCGCGCAAGGTCTCGGTGTCCCCCAACACCCCGGTATAGCTCTGGGCTGGTTGGCCAATGCTGCAGAACTCGGCCACGAACAGGCTCTCGAAATCCTTGAAGACCTCTACGAAGAGCAAGAAAAATCAAAAAATTTATAAAAAAATCCATTTTTTACAAAAATAAGCTTGACATCCGCGCAGAAAGGTGATAATATTGCGGCGCACCCAGTGGGTGATGGTTAATAAAATCGCGGGATGGAGCAGTCTGGTAGCTCGTCAGGCTCATAACCTGAAGGCCGTAGGTTCAAATCCTACTCCCGCAACTCGAAAGCTCAGTTCTTCGGAACTGAGCTTTTTTCTTGTATCGATTTCCACATTACCTTTCAGCACATGTTTATTCTTGCTGAAATCAGCAAAATATGATAGCATAGCCCGCCGACCCACGGCAGCAAATCAGCAGAATTATGGCAGAGAAGTTCGACATCAACAGCTTAAACACAGCACAGCGCCAAGCTGTGCAGACCCTCAACGGCCCGGTGCTCATTCTGGCCGGAGCCGGCACGGGCAAAACCCGTACCGTAACCTGCCGTATTGCCAACATGATAGAGAAAGGCGTGAACCCTGCCGGGATTCTCGCCCTTACCTTCACCAACAAGGCAGCCAACGAAATGGCTGACCGCGTAGCCGGGCTTGTTGACCGTAAAGCTGCCCGTAAAATGACGGTGTGCACCTTCCACTCGCTCTGCGTGCGAATTCTGCGACAGGACATCGGCAAACTCGGCTACAAAGAGAACTTTTCCATCTACACCGGTAGCGACCAGAGCGGCCTGCTCAAGCGACTGATTATGGAATACGGTGCTCGCCGCGAAAAGCTGGAACCCGCTCAGGTGATAGCCGAGTACTCCCGCGTGCGCAACGAGGGCCTGGATTACAAGGCGATTGAAGACACCCTGATTTCTGCCGTAGCCGGTGCATACCAGCGAGAGCTCAAGGCACAGAACGCCGTGGATTTTGATGACCTGCTCATTCTCACCGAGCGTCTGCTGCGCTGTTACCCCGATGTGCACGATAAGTGGAACAAGCGCTTCTCCTACATTACTGTTGATGAGTTCCAGGACACCAACTCCCTGCAGATGAGCCTGCTGCGTCAGTTGGTAGGTCCGGAACACAATGTGTGCGTTGTGGGCGACGACGACCAGTCCATTTACGGTTGGCGCGGTGCCCAGATTTCCAACATTCTGGATTTCGAGAGCTTTTTCCCCAATCCGACCGTCATTAAGCTCGAGGAAAACTACCGCTGCACCAAGCAGGTACTCGACTGCGCCAACATTCTCATTCGCAATAATGCAGGTCGACGCGACAAAACGCTGCGCACCAACAAAATAGGCGAATACCCCGTGCGACTCATGGCCATGCCCGGCCCGCAGGAGGAGTCGGAGTTCTTGGCAGATGAAATCGAGCAGATACACCTGCGCGATCGCCTGCCGTGGGAAAGTTTTGCCGTACTGTTCCGCGCCAATGCTCAGAGCCGAGCACTGGAAATGGCTCTGCGTGAGCGCCACATTCCCTATCGTATGGTCGGCACCAAGAGTTTCTTTGATAGACGCGAGGTGAAAGACCTCATCAGCTACCTGCAGATGATGGATAACCCGGATGCCGACTTGCACCTGCTGCGTGTGCTCAACACGCCGCCCCGCGGTATCAGTGTGAACACCGCATCTTTCGCCATAGACTGGAGCCGTGACAACAAGAAGAGTATTTGGGCCACCCTGCTCGACCTGTCATTCCTCTCCGAGTGCTCCACCCGCTCCCAGAACAGCATCGGAGCCTTCACCGAGCTGGTCACCCGCTACGGTACGGAGTTTGCCCAGAGCGAGCGTCCCTTTGTGGATATCCTCTCCGATTTCCTGAAAGAAACGCAGTACGAGGAATATATCTCCAAAAACTGCAAGACAGAGGAAGAGAAAAACCGCCGTCAAGCCGCCATCGATGACATTAAGAGCGCCCTGCGTCAATTCTGGTTGCCGGGTGCCAAGCTCACCGACTTCCTCTCCAAAATCAATCTTGACAACGATAGAGATGATGACGACATCGAGGCCAAGAGTGGTGTCTGTCTCATCACCATGCATGCGGCCAAGGGCTTGGAGTTCCCGCAGGTTTACATCGTGGGTGTGGAGGATGGACTCATGCCCCACAGTCGCTCGGTGGATGAAGGCAATCTCGATGAAGAGCGCCGCCTGTTCTATGTGGGTATCACACGCGCTCGTGAACGACTGACCATGACCTACTGCGCCAAGCGCTCCCGCTACGGGCAAGAAGAGCGTTGCCAGCCCTCCTGCTTTATCAACGAAATTCCCAAGCGCATGTACGAGTTCATCGACTACGATAAGCTCATGAAAACCCCGCTTACCGAGGACCAGTGTGAGGATGCCATTGCATCCCTGCGCGCCCTGCTCGACGATTAACCAATCGGAATGAGCATCGAAACTGCTCCCCCTCTAGGCAAATTGACATTTTTGTACTTGCAAAAGCGATCTCAATGATGTATCCTCAGTGTGCGATAATTGACTGACATCCATGCGCAAGAGGTCAACGCGATTCATCGCAACGATTCAACATCTATTTATTATCATGAAAAACACATTCATAGCACTTCTTGCTCTCAGCAGTATCGCTATGGCGGGCGATTATACCTGGGTTGGCCCGGAAAACGGCGAATGGAATGTTCCTTCCAACTGGGATTTGAACAATTCCTACTACCCCCAGTCATGGTACGATAACGCCATCATCGGCGATAACAAGACTGTAGTCTGGAGCGGTGGTGAGTATTATGGTAGCTGCAAAGCCATTACACTGGGACAGAACAGTACCCTCAATCTCACTGCCGGTGGCGATATCAATATTGGAACGCTCACCATTGGCGGTGGATCTGTCGTAAATTGGACCAACTCCTACGACTTGGGCTATAAACATAGCCTCACCCTTGATTTCGGTACATTCACTGCAGATTCCTATGGCAGCTTCAATGTTTCCACCGATAGAGTTCTGTGGTACAATGGTCACGCTGTAAACTTGGTAGGCACCCTCGATTTTGCCGGCATTGCTCCGGGCGAAGGTACAATCGCTCTTTACACACTGAGCGGTGGTGCTTACCAGCAGAACATCGACTACAGTGGTTTGCAGGTGATTAATGCAAACGATAATGTCACCTACGAAATTAAGCAAGAGAACAATGGTGTGTATATCAGCTACAAGGCTGTACCTGAGCCCACCACAGCTACACTGAGCCTGTTGGCTTTGGCCGGTCTGGCTGCACGCCGCAGACGCAAATAATCATCGCACGACGTTTTAACAAGGAGCGCCACCTTTTTCGAGGTGGCGCTTTTTTTGACACTATCTGTTACAGTTTTATCACTGCTGAGCTTGTTGCTCTTTAAGCTTGGCCTGAATACCGCGCAGGAACACGCTCTCGAGGGAGTTCTTGGCCGGAGAAATCGAGATAAGGGACTCGCCGGCAAGCTCTCGCAGCTGAGCCAATAGCTCGGGTGTGGGGTTCTGCAGGGTCAGCTCCGTGCGGGTATTATCACGCGTAAGCTCCTCCATCGTCCCCTCAGCAATCATCACGCCGCGGTACAAAATACCTACGCGGTCACAAATCTCCTGTACCTGCTCCAATAGGTGTGAGCACAGGAACACGGTCATCCCCTGCTCCTTAAGGTTCAAAATAATATCTCTGATGGCACGGGAACCTATAGGGTCCACACCGGCAGTCGGTTCATCCAACACCAGAAGACGTGGCTGCTGCACCAGCGCCTGAGCTAAGCCCACGCGCTGCAGCATACCCTTGGAATAACCACCCAAGCGGCGGTGTGCGGCCTCCGTCAGTCCGACCACCTCCAGCAGGTCTTGCGTACGCTTTTTCAGCTCAGCACCGCGCAGACCACACAGACGGCCATAAAAACGCACAGTCTCCTCGCCGGTCAGGAACTTGTAGAAATACGGATTTTCAGGAAGAAAGCCGATTTCGCTGCGGTTGCCGGCAGCTGTCGCCGGCTTGCCGAATACACGGCAGGAGCCGGCATCCGGCGCCAGCAGACCTACCAGCGCCTTCATAATGGTACTCTTACCCGAGCCATTAGGGCCAATCAACCCGTAAACACCGCCCTGCGGTATGGTCAGACTCACGCCCTTCACGGCATACACGCCCCCCTTGCCCCAATGGCCGGGAAAGCTCTTGTGAACATCCTGAATCTCTACCGCATTCATATTGCTGGTGAACGAATTGATTGTACCCAATCGGCACAGGCGCAGCACCTTACTGTGTCCGAAATCTCAATTCTGAGCCATCAGGCGCAGCAGACGCTCTGCCATGCAGATGCCCTTCTCGAAGATTTCCACACGCATGTTCTCGTTCGGGGAGTGAATGCGGGCGTCCGGCAGGTCCATGCCCAAGAAAATCGCATCCTTGCCCAGCACCTTCGACACCTCGGCAATAATCGGAATGGAACCACCCTCGCGCACCAGCACAGGCGGATTGCCGAAAGTCATCTCAAGTGCCTGCTGAGCAGCCTTGCCCCAAGCGGAGTGCGGGTCGCTCAGGTAAGCCTCGCCACCGTGCTGGCGGGTGAACTTCATGCGCACGCTGGGCGGGCATACCTTGCGGAAGTGGGCTTCCACCTTGTTCAGAATATTCTCCGGATCCTGACCCGGTACCAGACGGCAGCTCATCTTGGCAATGGCCTTGGTGGGAATAACGGTCTTGGAACCCTCGCCCTCGTAACCACCGGAAATACCGTTGAGCTCAAAGGTCGGGCGGGCATACACACACTCCGCACCTGTGTAACCGGTCTCGGTGCGCAGCTCAGGCACGCCGGTAAGCTCAGCCAGCTCGGCATTGCTCATACCGGGCACACGGCGCCAGCTCTCGCGCTCCCAGTCGGCGATATCGCTCACACCGTCATAGAAGCCCTCTACAGTCACGTGGTTATCAGCATCGTGCGTGCCGGCCACCATTTCGCACAGAGTGGTGATGGGGTTAGCCACGGCGCCACCGAAAATACCGGAGTGCAGGTCCATGCTGGGAGCGCTCACCTCGAGCTCGAAGCAGCAAAGGCCCTTCAGACCATAGGAAAGAGAAGGAACATCGGGAGCAGCCATACCGGTATCGCTCACCACAATCACATCGCAAGCCAGCAGCTCCTTAGCCTCTGGCTTCTGCATGAACTCAAACAGGCTTGTGCTGCCGCGCTCCTCCTCACCCTCAAGCAGGAAGATGACATTAAGCGGCAGAGCGCCGTCCTTGCGGATGATTTCTTCCACACCCAGAATATGAGCCATGATTTCGCCCTTGTCGTCGGAAGCACCGCGAGCATACACACGGCCATCGCGAATCTCGGGCTTAAAGGGGTCGCTTACCCACTCGTTGAGCGGGTCTACCGGCATCACATCATAGTGACCGTAAATCAGAACGGTCGGTTTCCCCTCCACCTTGGGGCTGTGTGCCACCACAATGGGGTGAATGTCGGTCATGTGCTTAACAGCATCAAAACCAAGGGAGCTGAGCTTGTTCACAAGGAAGTCGGCACAGCGCTCCACCTCAGGGGCATATTCAGCTACGGCAGATACACTCGGAATACTCAGAAAAGCGAAAAGGTCATCCAGCTTGCTCATGAGTGTATTCTACAGCAGTGCCACCATAGGTGCAAGCCCAAAAAGGGACATGTTGCAGCCCGAATGGCACCAGCGTCGCCCAGACAACAAAAGATGAAGCCGATGCACCGGCACATACCGGCGCATCGGCCTACGGGATTCACTTATTCAGCCTCGATAGCTTCAAGTGTTTCGTCTACAATCTGTCGGGCAAGCTCAACGTCTTGCGTATGCTCATTGCCCTTGCTGCGCTCGACTGAGAACAAGGCAGTCAGGCGCTCGTTCATCTTCTGCACGGCAGCGGTGGCAGCAGGAGATTCCCCGGCTCGGGAACGCAGGAGATTGATTTTCTCGTACTGCTCAATACCGTCGCGCAGTCGCTCAAAGCGTATGGAACTGCGGTTGCCCGGGTACACAAGGAAACAGTCGCCTGAGGGCCAAGTGCCGAAGTCTGTACTAGCCAAGGGATTGCGATTCCATGAATTGTAAGCCCAGCGCAGGAAGCCATCCAACTGATTGGCTGCAGCAAAATAGCCGAGCCACTCAGCCTCTGCAGGAACCGAGTTGGTGAAGGTATTCGGGCGGGCGGGGTGCAGGCATACATAGAAAGTGGTTATCTTACCATCGGCCTTGCGCTCACGCAGCAGGTCGCCCAGAGCCGTACCGGCATGGGTAATGACCGGGGAAATGTTGTAAACCTCACCGGTGAGCGCCGAGGGCTTATCCACAGCCGAGGCAACTCGGAAAGAAGGCGCGTTCTCCTGCAGCAATTTCATGGCAGCGCGCACCATCGCATCCGGGCGTTCATCGATGGCGATACAGGTTTTCTCAGCCCAGCCGCGTTCATGCATGTGCTGATGGAAATCGCGCAGGAACGGCCCCCAAATGGCAGCAAACTCAGGCTTACTCGGATGGGCACTCAAGTAGACATCCTGTCCGCTTTCCTCATCGAAACAGCGAACTTTCAGGTGCCACGGCAGCATGGAATAACAGCTAATCTGCTCACGGATACCGATTTCATCGTGCATGAAGGAAATCCACGCATCCAGAGCCGAATAATCGTAGCGCATCTTGCCATCACGACCTCGCACCCAGAGAATCATGGAGGGGAAGGCATCGAAGGTCTGGCCATTCCAAGCTTCATCCAACAGCGTGCAGGTTATGCACTTCTGCCCGGCATCAGCCAAACGCCGCATGATAGGTCGCAGAAGAGCAAAATGCTCGGGGCTCCAAGGTTCGACATCGTGCCAGCGGGCTACGGCTTGCGGGTGCTGCCATAGATCGAGGTGGAACTTCCAATCGGCAGGAGCCGGCAGAGTTGCATCAACCACCTGCAGCTGCACCTGTTGAACAGCAGGCACACAACCGGGAGCGGTCACCGTTACTGTTCCGGTATAGAGACCGGGCGCAGCATCCTGAGGTACATCCACACTGAACCACACGCCACGCAGCACCTTGGCGGGCAGCTCACACTCGGTCTCGTGTCCAATCACATCTGCCGTGATGGACTTACCGGCAGCCGTATAGCGAATCATGGTGGCCATAGCAGCAAGCTCCTTTTCCCCACAGCGCAAAGACGAACACTCTACACGCAGACAAGAAGCTGCGCCATCGGCGGCCACGGCCAACTGCCCGCTGGAGCGCTCACCTCGCCATGCTGTCAATTTCATCGGCTCAGCATATTCCCCCGCACCGTTAAATGGATACATATCACCGACTATCAGCCTGCGCTCTGTTGCCGGAGCAATGCGGAGCTGCCGGGCCTGCTGCTGAGTAACAGCCGTACGCGGAGATGCAGCATCGTACACAGGATGCCTGTCTGCCAAATCCTGAGCGATAACAGCTGGCATAACAGCCTGAAGTAGTCCGGCCAGCTTCAGAAAAGACTTTTCACCTATCATGGTTCTACCATACCATACAGACCGCCGCCTGCAAATCAAAAATTACGTCCGCATACCTAGACTATGCTGCCCATGGGCATTTCCAAAATCCGGCAGGACTCGGCACTTTATCCTTGCAATATATCCCTATTTTGGTATGATATAGACGTAACAACGGAGCATAGCATGATACGCCACTGCATACTTACCGGAATATTATCGGGCTGGGTTGCCCTGCAAGCCCCGGCTGCCACCTACAGCAACCTTTCCACCCCGCTGTGCGATGAAACCAACCACGTGATATACGATGGCAAGGGTAATTTTACTGTTCAGTCAGCGGCCGAGACCACGCTGGAACTGACTATCAACCTGCCGTCACTGTTGAGTTACGCCAATTCCAATGACTACAAGAGTGGTAATCCCCTGCTGCTGTGGGATACAGACTTCGCCGACTACGGTCTGACCGATTTAGCCGATACCGCTAAGCCGACCAGTTCCCGCACCCCTGCTCTGACCGGTTATGCTATCGACAAGATATGGAAGGCGGAGCGCAATATCAACTATGCCACCCTGCAGAAATATGCCGATGCAAATGGCAACGTCACGCTGCGTATCTCGAACAGTAATAAAGCCGGTGTAAGTGTCAGCGCCCGCGCAGCCGATGGCCGCGAACAGGTGCTCTACAAATCACCCGAGCTGCGTTACTCGCGCAACAAAAAGCTGAACAGCTATCGCGTGAACCTCAACTATGTGACCGCGGTAAACCTGCTCACCCCGTCCACTCTTGATACCGACAGCTACACCCCGCCGAAGGACTACACTATCCCCTTTGAAAGCCAGAGAACAGACGGACTGACACTGAAACGAGTCATGTTCATGGGCGATTCCATCACTCATGGAGTGAACGACTGCACTTGGCGCTGGCAACTTTTCAAAATACTGGTAGACAACGGTGTGGAAGCCGAGATTGTGGGGCCCCGCAGCGGCTATACTCCCGGATATGCCAAACTCGCCACGAAAGATTCAACCATGGGCAGCTATGGTGGCACCGAGTTCCCGAATGTTCACCTAGCCCAATCCTCCGGGCGTACCCACAACATCATCACCGGCTCCAACTCCGGCATGACCGGCGTGAACTACGGCGGGCATTCCACTGCCAGTTCTGCTGCTACCTACAACTGCGACACCTGGTTCTGCCTGATGGGTACAAACGACCTGCTGTCAGACAGAGGTTATACTGAGGCCGAGTTCTGCGCTAAAATGCAGCGCCTGCTCGGTGGCAAAGTAAGCTGCCAAAACGGTAAATACACATGGTCCGCCGGTGACGAATGGGGCACGATGTCCCGCATTGCCACTGATGTGCTGAAAGACAGCCAAGACGTACTCTACATCATGAGCGTACCCTGCTGGGGCAACCACAATAACAACAATCAGCCCGACCGCCATCTGGCTGTACAGCAGTACAACGGCCTGCTGCAACAGTGGGTTCGTGAGTTCTGCAAGAAGAGCGGCCTTGGCCTGCGATATGTCGACATCAACACCGGCATGGTTGACCCGACTCACAAGGTGCCCTTCAGCTGGCCGGACTCCATGTCCAACCGCCCCGGGCGCGATGGCCTGCACCCGAACGAACAGGGCTCCCTCATCATGGCCGGCAATCTGGCGCAAGCGCTGGGAATTGCCGGGCGTACCGCGGGGCTTCCCCGCATTACCCCCACAACACCGAGTATCGGGAAAGCCGTCAGAATTTCGAAAGATAGCGCATGCAGTCTTGTTGCCGGCAAGCTCGGAACTCCCGAGGGTTTTACCGTTACTTTCCCCGTAAGTGATATCGGGAACGCAACTCTGCGCATGAACCTGAGCGATGGCGCCAACGGTGGCACTCTGAGCATCGACAAGCAGCGAATCTGCTGGGAAGGAGCCCCGCTCTACTGCGCCGAGGAACTGCAGGGCGACCTTCAGGTTACATGGCACCCCGGACAGCCCGAGAAGAACATTCAGCCCGGTATTTACGTCTGGCTGGGTGACATGCTCATCGGGCAAGCTCTCACCCCTGCACCGTCCAACGCCATCAACGGCATTCACCTCACGACAGAGGGCAAGAGTATCAACATCCGTAAGTTTAGGCAGTTCGAACAGGCACTGGCACCCGCCAGTCCCCTGCGCACGGCTCCCACCCACGCATATACCATCAAATAAACATTCTTCGACATTATGAAAATCACACGCCTTATTTCCATGCTTGCGGCGGTGGCTCCCCTGTACGCCACCGCAGAAATCACCACAGACAGCATTTATGCTGACCACATGGTTCTGCAGCAGGGGAAGAGCATTCCTATCTGTGGCGACTGCGATAGCGCCGACAAAGTCACAATCAACTTCAATGGTCTCGAGGTAGAGGGCACAGTCAGCAACGGGCGCTGGCAGGCCACCCTGCCCCCCATGACAGCCAACGCTCAGGGGCAGACGCTCACCGTCAAGCAAGGCAACGATACAGTGGTTCTCAAGGATGTACTAATCGGTGAGGTTTGGCTGGCCTCCGGTCAGAGCAACATGCTGTGGCGCTTGAACCAGACCGGCGACACCAACAGCCTGCGCGAGCCGGCCACCGCGACCTTCCGCTTCTATCATTCACAACCTCAGGTTCATACAAACCCGGCTGCCTACCGTGAGCGCGAGAAAAACCTGCTCAACAGCGGCAACATGTACAAGGGTGGCTGGCACACCAACACCCCTCAGACCCGCCCCACCATGAGCGCTGTGGGCTACTATTTCGGGCGCGAACTACAGAAGCACCTCGGCGTGCCCGTGGCTGTGATTCATGCATCCCTCGGTGGCTCTGAGATGATGGCTTGGATGCCCCCCGCCGTGCTCGATGCCAAATACCCTGAGTGCAATACCGAAAAGTGGCTCGACAGCAAGTACATGTCTGCCTGGGTACGTGGTCGTGCCCGCCAGAATATCGGCAAGGATCTCAATGCCCCGCACCCGTACAAGCCGGCCTACCTCTACCGTACCGGCATAGCCCCGTGGAGCAACTTCCCGGTGGCCGGTGTCATCTGGTACCAGGGCGAGAGTGATGCCGAAATTCAGGACATGGAGCAGAACTATAAGCTGCTGAGCGATTTGATTGCCGGTTGGCGCTCCGAACTGGGTAATGCCACATTGCCCTTCCTGCAGGTAGAGCTTCCCCGCATCAATGATCGCTCTGCGCTGCGCGCCTACTGGCCGGAGTTCCGTACCGTTCAGCGCCGTGCCGCCAATGAGCTCCCCGGTGTTTACTCCCTCACCACCATTGATTTAGGTTCACGCAACAGCGATGTGCATCCCCCGCGCAAGCTCGAGGTGGGCACCCGTTTGGCAGCCCTTGCTGCCGCAGCCGTTTACGGCAAAAATGTACAGGCATCGGGTCCGGAAGTCTGCACGGTTGAGCCGCAGGGCGATAGCATCCGCCTGCATTACAAGTATGCAGAGGGTATGAAAACCACCAATGGCGCAGCCCCTGTCGGCTTTGAAATCTCCACAGACGGCAAGACTTACCACACTGCCACTGCCCGCATTGATGGCAACAGTATCGTGCTGACAGCTCCCGGTGTGAAAGCTCCGCTCTACGCCCGCTATGCTTGGCTGACCTACATGGAGCCCAATCTCGTGAACTCCGCCGGTCTGCCTGCAGTACCGTATAGCCCCGCTGCTCGCTGATACCGCAGCTACAGCAAATATCTAAAAGAGCTCAGGCGACTGAATCGCCTGAGCTCTTTCGCATCAATTATTTTAACATCCTCAGCGCTCTACAACCGGCAGCGAGATAAACTTCTCGGCCAGCACCTCAGCTCGCGGGAATGCCATGTAAAAAAGCCGTTCCGGGGTGCGGATATGCTCGGTCCACAAATTAGCCTGCACGCCGAGCACATGGGGAGAATCGGGAATGCGGAAGGAGCGCACCGTCTCGGTCGTGATGACGTGCTCACCGGGTGCAGCCTCTGCCGCCGACTGGGGGTAATCAAAATAAAAGTGCGAGTTGGGGCTCAGAATAACCGGTTGACCCAGCGACATCACATGCTCATATTTCTCTGCCCGCCAGAGCATGACCCACTGCCTGCGCACGCCATTACAGGCGGCTTCATCCCAAGTGATGGCAGGATAACCGCGGGACTGAACGTAGTCCACCATCTCCTGCATGAAATGACGCTGCTGCTCGCTGCTCAACAGGCGCTCATCGACCTCATCACCACCGAGGTGAATCGGTGTTCCCTGTGGGAAAAGCTCCATTATCTCATCCAGCACACCACGCACAAATCGGCGAACCTCGGGGCGCTGTACAGCCAGAATATCGCGCCCGAGCTTGCAACCGGGCGGCGGTTCTATGGCCAGCTCGGGGTACGCCACGAGGGTAGCATAGGCATGCCCGGGCAAATCAATCTCGGGCACCAGCTTAATCCCCCTCTCCGCCCCGTAGGCAATGAGTTGCCGCATGTCATCCTGCGTGTAATAGCCACCGTAACACTCGATGAAATGATTGCCGATTTCATGCTTTCTCCAATCCCATGGACCGGCAGGCAGGCGCTTACGCCATGCCCCCACAGAGGTCAGGCGGGGGTAGCGCTTAATCTCCAATCGCCACCCCGGGCCATCGGTCAGGTGCAGGTGCAGGCGGTTATACTTCAGCTCGGCCATGCGATCCATGAGCTGCTGCAGAACGGCAGGCTCAAAGAAGTGCCGAGAAACATCCACATGCAGCCCCCTCCACATCGGGAAATAATTACCGGCATGGGCAAGCGTGCTCAGACAACAAAAGCAAATGCAAACAAATAGCTTACGAAGAAACTCTAACATTGATAACAGATAATTTCCGCATGACTATCATTTACTGCGCCACCATGAAGAACTGACCACCCTCCACTGTCGCGGAAGGTATATGTATAAGCACAGCGTCCTTCAAAGCATCCAGCCCCAGAATAGCCGGTTCACCTTCAGCACCGAGCAGCGGGGCTACGCCTTTCAACACCACACCGGGAGCCAGCTCCATATTGCCAGGCTTACCCTCCACCAGTTTCTGCTCCGATGCAGAATCCACATTGCCGATTTGGGCCACAATCTCACCGCCCACACCGGGAGCCCACTCGCCGGCCGGTACCCGTGTGATGGTGCTGCCGGTATCGAGCAGGAGTTTCAGCTCCTTACCACCGCAGCTCATCAGCACATTCACACGACCGCCACCGGCAGGTTCTGTACGCAAGGGCACGAGGGATACCCCCTCCGGTACTCCCCAGTAATATTCCTTTTTGCGGAAGTCATGGGTAAAGGGCAATGCACCGAGGAAATCCATACCGACGATACCGTCCACCTTCTCGGCCAGCATATTACGCACGGCGTTCAGGTTCATGACAGCCATCGGGTGCATATCGGCTTCACCCGGGCCGACCAGAAGCGAGGCCAGCAGCATCTTAGGAGCCTGTTTCGTATTCTTGCGCAGGAACATCCCCAAGGGGTTAGGGTTAATACGGCGGGCATTCTTAATTTTGGCAGCGCTTTCCTCATGCAACACGGTGTGAGTGGCACCGGTATCGAGCATCATACGCATCGGTTCACCACCCACAAGGGCCGTCACCAGCATCTGCCCGCAACGGGCATCGCTCTCAATCTTCATGAGAGCTTCTGCGTTGAGCTGAGCTGCAACAGGAGCCTGCTCGGGAGCTGCCGTAACACTCAAAGAACCGAGTAGAAATAATAATACTGTAAGCGTTTTCATAAAATCAGTTTCTGTCAATTTTCCTTATCGGGGGCGACTGGCGTTCAGCATGCGGAGCAGTTCGGCAGGGTCGCGGAAGTAGGTATCGACATAATGCCGGATTTCTGCTGCCTGTTCCTCCGGCAACAGGGGGATGACCTCCTCGAACATTTTGCGTGTCGCAACGATATCCTCCACCGTCCGGGCGGTCGTCATGGCAAATTGGCAACGCTCCAACATGACCGAGGGGCGATTAGCGGGCATGGCTTCGCGCAACTGCTGCTCCAAGAGCTTACCCAGCTCCGGGCTGTTATAGGCATAACGGGAGCGCTGATTCAGGAAAAGGCGCGCCTGCTCAATGACGGCAGCGGCATCGTGTATGCCGGTAACATTCTGCGGATCGCACTTCACAATTTCATTTCGCAGCGCTTCATTCTGCGCGGCAAAGCCCTTGCTATCGGGATATATCAAATAGGCCTCGTACAGGGTCTTGGCGCGCTCCAAGCCACTCTGCATGGCAGCCTTGCGGAAAAGCGCATCGACCGTGTACGCATTATCCAGCACGGCAATGGCTTCCTTCACGGTCTTGTCGCCTTCCTGAAATCCGCCCAATACACCGCCCTGCGGGTTGAGCACCATAATCGTGGGATAGGCCGCCACCCCATAGCGGGCAGCAATGGCCTCGTTCTTGGCACGCAGCACCGGGTCAAAGCTCTTGCGCTGGGGCAAGTCCACCTCCATGAGCACAAAACGCTCATCGGCATACGCGCGGAAGTCGGGGTTATCGAGCACATTGCGGCGCAACTGAACACACGCGGAGCACCAATCAGAGCCCGTAAAATCAATCAGCACCAGCTTATTCTCCTTCGCTGCCTTCTGCATGGCGGCAGGTAAATCGGTCATCCACCCATCGGCAGCATAAGCAGGAGCCACCATAGCAACGGCAGCGGACAGAACAGCAGTATATACGAATTTCATCTTCATTATATTCAATAATCTTCAGGTGCACTCACCCCATTTGACAGAGCCGGAAATCAGCAGCAGCCGATTACCCCGGTCAATACTAACCACGGCTCACTATATAGCAGATATTTCGCCGAAAGACAAGCTTATTTCCGACCATTTGGGTGTAAAATGATGCGAACCATCCTCATCCTTAATCGCATGAGACCGAAAGCTTGACGTACATGTTATTTCCTTGTACAATATCCGGGCCATGAAATCTCTGCGCAAAATGCCCGAAATCATCGTTCGCCTTGTCGTTCTGCTGCTCGGCCTGTATATTCTGGCTCAGGGCATAGCATTCACCATATTGGCCAATCTGGGGACGGATGCCATTACAAGCCCGGCTCTGGTTGCGCATTTGGTTCTCGACACGGCGGAAAACAACGACTTCTTTACCGTTGGGCGCATGCTCATCTGCGTGCATGTACTGCTGGTGCTCATGCAGATAGCACTTCTGCGCAGCAAGTACAAGCCCATTCAACTGCTGCAGATTGTCATGGCGCTGATACTGGGCAGCATGCTCGATGTCTGCCTGAGCTACACATCACTCCTGCCTACCCCCGGCTATGCTGGGGCTATCGGCTACACGCTGCTGGGTTGCTTCATCTCCGCCTTCGGGATATTCACCTATGTGAAGGCCGACATGATTCCGCTCTCGGCCGAGGGTTTCTGTCTGGCTCTCAGCAGCACCTTCAATTGGCGCTTCAGCCGTGTGAAAGTGGCAGTGGACTGCACCCTGTTGCTGACTGCCGTTCTGTGCTCCCTGATTTTCCTCGGCGAAATAGCAGGCGTTCGCGAGGGCTCCGTCATCTGTGCTGTGTGTACCGGTTACATCATCGGTTGGTTCTTTGCCATCTGCCCGCTCTGGGACAAAGTTTTCTCCATATTCGGAGCAACGACTAATCCCGACAACAAGCTCTCCTGATAACACAGTTTCTTCAATACAAGATAACATCCACTCTTGCTATTTTTGAGATTATTGATACAATCCACCCCATTACATTTTTCTCCTCAGGTCTATAAGCTATGAACATCAAAACTCTTTATACAGCAGAACAGATTCAGGACGCCGTTCAGTCCGTAGCCTCTCAGGTGGAAACCTACTTCGGTAAGGAGGAGCCCGTTGTCGCTCTTTGCCTGCTCAATGGTGCCATCTGGTATGCTGCTGACCTGCTCAGGTGCCTGCCCGACAACTTTGAACTGCAGACCATTCGCCTTTCCAGCTACGAGGGTACCGAGAGTACCGGCAAACTGAAGTGGCACAACGCCCTGCCCGAGTGCGCCGGCAAAAACGTGCTGATTATTGACGACGTGCTCGACACCGGCCTGACCATGAAAGCCGTATGCGATGCCCTGCTCGAGAACGGCGCTGCCAAGGTGGCCTCCACCGTGGCTATCGACAAGAAAGGCCGTCGCAATGTGCAGTATGAAGCCGACTTCTGCGCCCTGCACTGCGATGACTGCTTCCTCGTGGGTTACGGTCTCGATTTCAACGGCAAATACCGCAACCTGCCCTACATCGGCTACATCGAGTAATCTCGTCGCCCCGCATCCTTTTCCCCCGCCGCAGGTCCCCGAGAGCTGCGGCGGTTTTATTGTCAAGCCTTCAGAATGAGTTATGATTCACCAGCAAAAAAATCGACGGGGTGTTGTCTTCAACATAGTTATTGAGAAGTTCTATGATTTCCTGCTGTTTGACGAGCCGACGTATATAAATAGCTGAATATAACACTCATGTTACATCCTTCGTTGAGATGCCTCTTTTGAGAAGCTCTTGAATGGCTTCGTTTTGAACATCCTTTTCTTCTGCACAAATAGAATTTTGTAAATAGTTGAAAAGGCACTCCTTCATACGTTCACAATTTGGAATACTAGAGAAAATATGGATAAAATCATATAAACAGATACGATACCTCATGCATGTAGCGTAGGCATCCTCATTATGTTTACCGCCCGTGGCCAAAGGGTCAGCCCCATGTTCGATGAGTACCTTTGCTGCTGCCGTATTGCGATAGCGCAACGCCAGCAGCAAAGGAGTATACCCCGATTTGTTTCTGAGCTCGATATTTGCACCTTTTGATATAAGTGCTGAGATAAAATAAGTTTTACCCATACGAGCAGCATAATGTAAAGCAGTACAACCTCTTTCATCCGTCACATTTACATCAAGCTCTCTTTCCAATATAGCAGTCACAAGTTCGCGCCACCGTAACCGAATAGCTTTAATGAGCAAGGGCGGAGCAAAGTCGGCGCCATTACGAATCAGCCTGGCTGCGACTCCCTGAGGATGGCGAGGATGCTCCAAAGCCCACGCTAATGCGCTCTTGCCTGAGGAATCCGTTGCATTGGGATTTGCGCCCGCCTCCAGAGCTTTTTGAAGCATATAGGAACAAGCATTCTTGACATAAAGAATAATGGCATCGTCATCTGTGCGAAGAGCGAAACCTTTTCGTACCAAACTTTTATACAGAAGCAGCCCATTTGCATGGCTTAATACAAAATCCTCGTAATACTCAGATTCTGTATTAAAATCAGCGTCTCTCCGTAACAGTAGATTCATAACATTGTAATCTCCCGCTCTTACAGCCAACGTCAGAGGCGTTCTGCACAACGATAATTCAACATTGGGGTCCGCACCTGCGTTTAAAATTTGATCTACAATATCCACGTCCATATTATACAAAATAGCCATACTCAGAGCTGTATCAAACTCATCGTTTTCCACATTTACATCAACGCCTTGTTTTAAGATTAACTTTACACAATCAGGATTACCACCCAATATAGCATCCATAAGAATACTGTTCCCCAATACGCTGTACACCCCTTCACTCTTCGCACCATGCTCAATAAGCAACTTGCACAGTTCAACATTTCCTTTGACGCACGCAAGTGATAGCGGAGTATATCCATCCTCATCTTCATGGTTGACATCGGCTCCATGATTCAGCAAAAGCAGAAGCATTCTTTCGTTACCATTTTCAACGGCTCCAAATAGTGCATTTTTTTCTTCATCGTCCTCAATGTTAGGATTTGCTCCGGCCGCCAACAGCTGAGCTGCTATCTTGATATCATTCTCAGATACAGCAACATGAAGAGGCAAGCTCATTGAACCGTCTCTGCCGCTTACATCAGCTCCACTAGCAATCAGATATTTGATTACCTCATCAGCATCTTTCAAACTGACAATGGCCCTGACCAACGGAACAACACCGCAGGCATCAGGCAAATTCACATCAGCACCCGCCTCAACCAACATTTTGACCATAGCAAGGTTTCCTCTGTAACAGGCATCAAGAAAAGAGCGATTTTCATACTCATCATACGGCGCATTCACATCTGCCCCGGCGGCAATCATGCGACGGGCGGTCTCGATGTCGTTATGGCTAACAGCCTCGTGAAAGGCTTTCTGGATATCTGTATTCATGGATAGTAAAAGTTGGGTGAATTGAGGGTATGAAGAGTGCGCCTGTCCGCGTCCTTCTGAGGCTATAGTACCATACAGGGATTTTGGATGCAAGCCTGAAAAGTATACCACTCGCAGCAAAAAACAAAACCACCGATCCTCGAACTGGAACGGTGGTTTTGTTTTCAGGAAGCGCTCCGGCCGCGGCTCGAACGCGGGACCCCAAGCTTAGAAGGCTCGTGCTCTATCCAACTGAGCTACCGGAGCAACTTGCGCGCAGGCATATTATCAGTTCCGACGCGATTTTGCAAGCTTTTATTTCGGAAAGTATCGTGCTACAAGCGGTTCCTGCACGTCGAAAAGAGCCTTGCGGTCCTCCGGCTCGTAGTCCAGATAACCGTGCAGGTGAGTCAGCCCATGCACCATGTAGCGGAAAAGCTCCTCCTGCGGATTCAGGCCATGCTCTGCAGCATAGCGGGCAGCGGTATCGCAGCTCACCAGAATTTCTCCGTAGGGAAAGGTAATGGCATCCGTCTCTGTCGGGTCGTCCAAGAACTCGGCATGCACACGGGCAATTGCCTCGTCATCCACCACAGCAATCTCGACCATCGGCAGCTCACTGAGCACATGATCGGGCCCCTTGGGTTTGGCCAGCAAATCCGGCAACAGGGAACGCAGCGCAGTGGCGAAGCTCTCGATCAGCTCCTCGCTCACCCAATCGCGCTCGGTATTCAGGTAAAGCTCAATCTCGGGTATCATCGGCGCTCTCCTGTTCTCTGAGTTGTTGCTTGCGCAGTTTAGCTGCGGCACGAGCGGCGCGGAAAAAGCTCTGGAACTGCTCCAGACACGCCTCGCCCAACACACCGCCCACACACTCGCACTTGTGATTGAGGGGCGGGTTGGAGTCCAGCAGGTTAATCCACCCGCCACATGCTCCACCCTTGGGGTCGCGTATGCCGAATACCACCCTATCGGGGCGGCAATGCACCATGGCACCTGCACACATCGGACACGGTTCCTTGGTCACATAAACAGTGCAGCCCTCCAGGCGCCAGTCACCCACAGCGCTTTCTGCGGCAGTCAATGCCAGCATTTCAGCGTGGGCAGTGGCGTCCTTGAGGGCTTCCACCTGGTTCCATCCACGGGCTATCACGTGATTGTCCTTCACAATCACGCAGCCACAAGGAACCTCGCCGGCCGCGCGGGCTTTCTCAGCCTCGCGCATGGCCAGCAACATAAAACGTTCGTCCTCCGACTGAGGGGACGTCATCATCAGCGTATCAGCGAATGGTGACACGCTCATCATTGTCCAGAATCTCCTGCAGCTCAGGCCAGCCCTCCTCGGTCTGGTTCTGGAACATGTGCAGGTATACGGATACAGCACCGGCGGGGTACTTCTCGAAGAGAGCGTCCACAGCGGCCTTCAGCTTGTCGGCATCAAGAGTCTCGGGCAAAACATCCACCACACCGTGGCCGTTGTGCTCAATACCCAGCATCTCGATGAAGCTGATGAGCATACCCTCGTGCTTGCGGATAAGCCATACCTGCAGCAGGTGGTCGGCGATGGTCTCAGCGGGTTTCCAGGCCAGCATCTTCTTAATCCAGGCGAACTGCTCCTCCAGGGGCTTCTGCTGCATGAACTGCGGGCGCAGCTTCTTCAGGGCGCCGAGCTCGCGCAGGGCAGCGCGGTACACGCCACGCTCCTGGTTGCGCATCCAAGAGAGGAAATTGTTGACGGTCTCGTCATCCGGCTTCTGGAAAATGGTGTAAGACTTCATGGTTTTGCGTAAAAAACGTGCGCTTAATAAATCACAAATCTACACGTTTGTCCAGAACAAGATGAGACATAATGTTGCGCCGCTTTTGCTGCACCTCAGGCGCTACGCCACACAAAACGCAGTAGACATCTGTATATAAACAACTTACAACTTCCACAACATTTCACCAGCTACGTCATAAAAGTAACAGGTGGAAAAATAGATTGCGGGCACGGAGCTGCAGTCGCATAATCAGCTCTATGGATCGGAAATTCACATCATCTACCCTGCACTCCGGCGAACTGCGCTGCTACACCGATTTCAGCCCCTCTGCCACAACCTTTGTCACCGACATACCGAAAGCCCTGGGCGGTCGCGGCGAATACCCCACCCCGGCCGACATGCTGGCAGCCACCGTAGCCTCCTGCATGCTCAGCATGGTGGCTTACACTGCAGCCCGACGTTATGTACCGGCAGACGGCATCTGCATCAAAGCAGCCTGTACCGAGGACGTCAACGGAATCACCTCACTCGAGTTCGATATATCAGTCCCTCATACCGTTGCGAACTCTGACCGTATCGTGCTCGAGGCCGCCGCCCGCTCCTGCCCCATCGGCAGAGCCATTCACCCCGACATCAAGAAGAAAATCACTTGGCACTGGGCTGACTGACACGATTTCTGCGCCATCAGCCCCCTGCACCCGCCTTTTATACTTGCCAAGGCACCCACAATATGATTGAATATCACACGCAACAACGCAGTGCCGTAGTGGCGGAATGGTAGACGCAGGAGACTTAAAATCTCCCGGACGGTAACGTCTGTACGGGTTCGAGTCCCGTCTGCGGTAGCTAAGAATCAACGCTTTGCATGAAAATGCAAGGCGTTTTTTCTTTACCTCAAAAATGCCTAAAAATCCCCAAAATAGGGCTAATAACCGCACTTTCCCGATAATAAAATGTCACTTTTACGTCACCGCTTTTTATCCTCCTCAATCCCGCATGGCACGCAGGTTCTGGCGTTTCTCTCTCAAAATTGCATACTTTGTTATTTTTCGACATTTTGTCACCATAGGCAAGCGAACTATTTTTTTTGTTGGCCGGCCTTCGGAGAAAGCCATCAGGGCACCCCGGCGGGGGAGTAACAGCGGAAGGATATTTTTCTGTATGTGTGTATATATATGAGAGTGTACGCATTTTTCTACTACAACACACTTAATCCATTTAACAGTAACGCCTTAAGTGTAGTAAATACAATTTGCTACACTTACTACAAACTTTATAAAGCCTTTACTGTCTACGCTTTAAGTGTAGTAAATTTTTCAAGGGCATTTTTACTACAATGGGAAAAAGCACCCCTCAGCACCCAAATTTGAGCACTGAGGGGCTATTTTCCCATGCGGAAAAAGACGGCGTTTTTGAAGTTGCTACTTGACTTTTTCTTTGCAGTGTTTTAGTCTGACGTTGCGGTGACACCGAGACCATCTCACCTAATTTGGGATTTGGACACGTTACCGCTTTTTTTATTCCCCAATATCACCAGCAAGGCACACTATCGCATTTATTCATCTTCGCTCGCTGCATCCCCGCTTTCTATCCAGTGAGCAGGAATAAAAATCGCCTTTACCGGGGTTTCTGCATGAGGATATCTGGCACTAGAAATCTTGCATCCGTATATATTCGCCATAGCCTTTATGCAGCCTTCTGTCAGCACTGACTTTGCCCTCTTTTCAAACTCAGTGCCGGCGAACAGCTTTCTCAGGTATGAAGGCGAGCCGTCCAGCTTTAAGTAATCAGCTAAAGAGAAAGCAATCACACCCACACCATTCAAGGCTTTTAATATCGCATCCCTGCTTTCTCCGTCTCCAATGGAATCATATTCCAAACAGAGACTTGCAAGACTTCTACGCATGCCCTGTATCTGAATCGGGTACGCCCTTAGCTCATCAATGCAGTTGTGAAAATCGCTACGGCTTTCTTCTGTCTTTGCGTAAGCCTGCATGACTTTTACGGCGTGTGCTATGTCATCGGCGGTCATGTCCCCACCCTTCGTCAGCAAGTGAGCACCGGCCAGCCAGCCAGCAAACATTTCTGCCCGGCGAGGCTCTGCCCCGGCCACTCTCAGAGCGTCCTCTAATGGCGGGATATTACGCAGCAGGGAAAGCCCATAGCGCAGCACACGCCCCACGAGAGCACCGGCAAGGCCGGCCATCGGTGGCAACTTCTTTCTTGCGTTATGTTGGCTCGCCAAGATTGCGTCAAGCTGAGTCTTGTCACACTTCATCAGACGGAACACGCCCCAACGGGTTATATCAGTTTCGCGAGCAAGAGCATTATCTACCGAGAAAAACAAGAAACATTGCTTCATCAAATATGTTTCAGTTTCTCCGTTTTTGCCGGTCAACTCAATAGGGCTAGAATTGCTAGCCATGCGGGCAATTTCAAGCTTGCTCTCTATGTTCGATACTGTTCTTTTTTCCTTGGCTTCTGTCTCTTGTTCATCACAAATTACCGGGATTAACCTATTTTTCAGCCCTCTATATATGCCGGCGGCTGTAGAACGGGTAGAATCGGCGGGCTGGTGGAAACTTCCCAAAAAGGAAAGAATATCATTGCGGAGAGCGGTCTTGCCAGAGTTTCGAGGTGCATTTATCCAAATGTGGCCACGAAAAGGCATGACGCCACACAAAAGAGCGTTTACAATCCACCCTGCTAAAAGCTCCCCAGTGTGAGGAAAAGCCCAAGATCGGGCGGCTAATAGCTCAATTATGGCTTGCCCCTGTTCGTCAGTCAGCGGCTCTGCTGGTTCGGGCAGTTCCTCCCCGGCATCATATACCCACGGCATCCGCAGAGAATCCACCTTTCGAGGCTCTGCCCCTTCGGTGCAGTGGTAGCAGAAACTCCCATTATTGTATATCAAAGCGTTTTCCCCTGACTCTCGCCATATACCGGCAGCGCGCACGGAATCGGCCTTGAATCGCTTATCCGCTGTAGCTTCCAGCAGACGGCGAGCAGCAAGCTCCAGAAGGTTCTTTTCTTCCCTGTTGCTTAGTTCTTCGGGGGCAACATCAGGCAGCAGCCATCCGGCATAAGCCTTCAATGGTGCCATGTGCAGCAACGGCAAGCGAGTATGTCGCTCCGGGGTCAGATAAAAAATCCCCCTGTTGCTTCGGGAGTAGTAGACATTCTGCCCGCCTTTTCTACCAAGGCACACTATCGGTTCTGCCCGCTCCGCTTCCTCACGGGCAGCGGCGGCGTTAGCTTCCAGCAATGCCGCATGGCTTGCGTTCGCAGCCTCCACAGCAGCAGAGAATCCATCATCATTCTGTATCGGTTCCATGTTTATTCCAGTTCTATTCTTTTTGTGTAAATATCATTTGCCAGCAAGTGCGGCATGCCGGCCTTAAAAGCGGCGCGGGCGTCCTTTGCTCCTGATGGCATCCAAGCGAACACACGGCGCACGCCTGCAGCCCTCAGAATGCCGGCGGTCTTTTTCGCGCCATTCTGCCCGGCTTCGTCGGCATCGGTTATCAGCGTTACTTCCTTTCCCCTCAGCGGTCGCGCCCAAGTCTCTTTGAAAGTCCCGGCGTCCGGCTTCGCTACAACGGCGGGGAATGTCTCCGGGGCGTACTTGTCCACAGTATGCACGGCTATATCATGCCATGCCCTCATTGCAGCACGCACGGCCAAAGCGTCACTCTCGCCCTCAGTTATCAGCACGCAATCACGGAAAGCAATCTCACTAGCTCCCCATAAGGCTTGCTTTTCGCCCCACATGCGGAAAGGCATGCTTTTTGAGGTATCTTTGAATCCCCTATAGCGGACTTTGAAGCCAAGCACCCGCACGGTAAACTCATCGGGGCAGTGTGTATACACATACACCGGGAATCCCTGTCTATCCCTGCCCAACAGCCCGCACAGAGCAAAATCCATGTTTGTATGGTCGCGCATAACGTCAACCGGCAAGCCAAGCACGGCGGCGAATCGGCAGATTGTCTCAGGCTCCCGCCTCAAACGCTCCACCATTGCCAGAGCTTCGCTCTCCATATCCGGCGGCAGGTACTCCAGTGGCTTTTCTGCGGGCGTATCGGGTACAGGGCGAGCAGGTACAGCCAACGGGAGCGAAAAGCCCGCCTTGCGGCTCCTGCGTGCCTTTTTCGGGGCGGTGCCGTCATCAGGCGTCAGATTGTATCCTACGGCATCGGCTACAGCCTCCACGCATGCGGCAAAATCCTTGCGAGGGTCTACACCCAGCACCCCGGCGGCAACGTCAAACACAGTGCCGCCACGATTGCACGCCCGGCACAATGCAAGCCCGCATCCGTTCTTGTCTGTCACTTCCAGCTTGAGGCGCGTGTGCGCTCCATAAGGGCATGGATAGAACATTTTACCGCCTACGCGCTTGCCCTGCCCCAGTACGCGCTCACAATAGGCTTGCAGTACGTCCCCAGCTTTCAGGGCGGCTATGTCGGATTGTGTGTAGTTCATCGAGGGGCTACAGGTGGCAGCTCGCCAAGGTACTCCAGAATGAAACGGCGCACAATATCGGCGGGCGTGGTGTGGTCTTTCGTTGCGATCAATCGCAGAGTGTAAAAATCCTCTAGGGGGAATTCTAGCGTCTCCGTTGTCTCTTTGCTTGTCTTGTCCATCGCTCTTACTTCTTGTTAAGCTCTCCACCGGGTGCAGGGTGCAGCCCCGGCGCATCGTTCCCCATATTTACGGCTCTCAGCGTAGCACTCACCCATTGCGGGATTGCCAGCTTGCAGCCGGCCTGCCTCATGGATTCACGATATGCCATGAATGCCCATGACTCTACCACATGAGCGGCCGCATCGGGATTATCTACCCAGACAGACTGCAATCCGTATCGGGTCGAAAAGGCTAGAATGGAGTTCTTCACTTGCAGCGGGTTCTTCACTCGCCCTTGCGCGGCGAGGCGGGCCAGCTCCATCTCAGTACCCACTATAAGCAGGTACTTCCAGCGGAATCCTCTCAATCGGTGCAGCTCGCGGGTGAATCGGTCGCGGTCGCGGGTCACACTGCCTACTAGGTCGGCCACGCTCTTACGCTCCACGGCGAATTCTTCCTCAAGGCCGGCCACACTATAATCTCCGCTTTGCAGCGTTCCTCTGGTAGCTTCCAAGTGTCGGAACGTGAGCGGGGTCTGCTCGCGTGTGTCCACTATCAGCCGGGGCATCAGTTCAGGGGCAGCGGTCATTTGTTGGCGGCGGGGGGTAAGGGGTCTACTTTCCACAGCTTCGCAAGGTCGGCAAGATTATAGTATCGTCCTTTACACCCTCCCGAGGGTAATTGAACGCGCACGCACCCGCTCTCAGCCGCTTTTTTAAGCCAGCTACTAGCTTGCGCCTTGCCAAGTCCATACATCACCATGATATTTTCAACAGTTGCCCATTCTTGTCCAATGGCGGCGGGTCGGTCGGCCATGTCTTGCTTCAGCTTCTGATAAATGCAATCCAGAGCAGCAGCCAGCCCATTAGCGGAGAGTCCATCGCCCAACAGACGGCGTATCTCCTGCCCATTTTCAGACAGTTGCTCCTGCTTCATGCTTCACCTCCTTTCATGTTTCGAGACTCCAGCCAAGCGCGGACGGCGGCGAGGTCGTAGCGGTGCCGGCCTTTTGAGATTGCCACGCGCGGACATTCTTTCCAGCGGCGAACTGTCACCACACACACACCAAGGGCGTGTGCTAATTTTCGTTGCGTCAATAATGTTGTGTCCATGTGCATATATTTGCTTTTGGTTGCTTTCATTTTCTGACGCAGCGCGTAAAAAATCAATTTTCTTGCGTGGGGGTAGGAATGACTACTTTTTGCACAGGCGTTAAAAATAACACAATTTTTAGCAACTTATTCACAATTTGCCATTCATTGCTTGCGTGTCGCTTATCATTGTTATTTGTAGAGTTATTCACAAAGCAACAGGGCAGGCTCGCCACACCTGCCCCGTTATGACAAATCGGCTTCAAAATTCGCCCTTTTTCATCCGTTCCAGTTTTTCCTCTACGGCTTGCACCATGAATTCTTCAAACGTCAGCCCGGTCTTTTTCATGGCCTTTTGGAGCCGTTGCAACTCCGAATCGGTGAATCTTACTTCAAATTCTCTCTTGTCCATCGTCAACGGGGTTCAGGGTTCAGCGGGTCAACATGTCCGGCTCATCGAGCTTGTAAAAATCGCTATAGCAGGGCGGCAAGGCTTTATCTTCCACCATCGCACGCAAGTACGCTTTCCAGTCCCATGACAGCCCAAAAGGCAAGCACTCGCTCGCTATCTCTTGCGCGTGTCGGCGCAAGGTGGCTGATTTCGTGGGCGGGTCGGCTCCGTACTCAGACAGAACTTCAAAAAGCCGTCTCTCGGCTACAGTAATAAAGTAATCTTGCAGGCGTTCATACTCGCTATGAAGCAGCCCCAAGACTGTATCGCTAATTGCAATCGCGGCTTGCGCCATCTCCAGCGCGTGCATCTTCTTTGCCAGATACTCTTTCATCTGGTTTCGGCTCATACGTTGGCGAGGCTTGCGGGCGGGTTGCTTCTTCACGGCCTCAGCTCCGGCGGGCAGCGTGTCGGTTATCTCTACAGCGGCAATCATGGCTTGTCTACGGGTTCAGGGTTCAGGCGTGGCGGTTTATTACTTGCTCCTTTACAGCATAGCAAAAATACTCAGAAAGGGTCATACCAAGGCGGGCAGCAGCTCGCATCAGTAAATCATGTTCCTCCCGGGTCAACATTAGCGTGATTGTGCGGGCGGGAGCGGCGGTCGTTTGTTTGAGTGTTGTATTCATAGCGTTAAAAGCGGTTAATTTCCCCGCCTTGCAGAATTAGTACGCTATTTTAACCGCAAAGTCAAGGCAAAATGTCAAAATAGTTCGCTTTTATTCTTTACAGCGGGCAAAATTGCGTGTAGTATCAGCGGCGTGACGAACGAACAACTAAAAGCCGCCATTAAGGCAAAAGGCTACACAATCAAGGCGTTTGCTGAGGTTCTAAGTGTATCTTATGACTCCTTGCGGCAATCTCTCAGCGGGGCAAAGCCCTTGACCGAGCAGCTCCGGCGGCATATAATGCTTGCGCTACAGGTCAGCCCCCAACAGGACGGGCAGCGTGTGCCGGTTCCCCTCTCGCTCTCGCTTCCCTCCGAGGTATGGCAGGGCATAGACGCAGCAGCAGAAAAGGCCGGCATGTCACCCGAACGCTACACTCAGCAGCTCTGCCAACAGCTCGCAAAGAATATCGCCACGGGGTTGATACTTCATCGCCCGCAGACTGACAACGGCGAGGAATAAATCATTTTCCAGTCCATGAAATCCAGTTCAGCCGCTCGCGCTACTTCCAGGGCGCGGGCGGTTTTTGCGTTTACGTTATGCGCTTTGCTCTAGCGAGTTGCAATTCTCTTGCGGTGAGAAGTTACCGCTTTTTGCGTGGTTCGATGTCGCGCCTATGGCGTACGCCATCAGGCTACAGCGGGGAATCAGGCTTGCAGGATGTCGCGGAATGCAGGTGGAATCAGGGCAAAAAAACGCGGTAGCAGGCTTGCCCACCTACTACCGCTAATTTTGCTAAAAAATAATATACCCCGTTCGGGATGGCCTTATTATACCCGCTTCCACAGCGGAGTCAAGACTTTATTTTTCCCCTCCCAAAAGGGCGGGAGAAAGGGGCAACTTCCCCCCGCCCTGTACTGCCTTTAGCTATGGCAGATTACAATCACCAACTCTATGAGCCGGAGAACTGCCTCACTATAAGGCAGAGCGGAATATATTATTTTTTGCATATTTAACCGCTTTCGCGGCGCGGGCATTGTACAGCAAGGCAGAATAACTGTCAAGGAATCTTTGCCCATGGCACGCAGACAAAAAAAGCACCCCGGAGCGGCTTCTTCTCCTGCTCCGGGGAATGTTCACCGAGTACACCCGCACCCGGTTATATCTCTTTGTCGCTCCTACTTGTGCGGCGGCGTAAACAACTTGCCAGATTCTACCATGGCCAGCCATCAGGAGCAAGCGCGATATACCCATTTATGCAGGGGGCAGCGCATAAATCCGCATAAATGCCGGCCTTCATGTGCACTTCATTGGTTGCTAATCTCCTTGCATATATTAGCACGCTTTAGCAATTCAGGCGCGGAAAATCGGCCTGCAATCCATTATCAACAAACGCCATGAGCGGATTCTTGCAAGCGGCGAGTTCATTAGCATGCTATGCCTGCTTGCTTCATCATGTGACGGGCAGAAAACACCCCTGCTCCTGATGTCATCGGGAAAGAGACTTCACCCGGGGCGGCACACTTCGCGGGACATGCGCCCTATAGTAGAACATAACCTCGCATAATGTACGTAATGCCAAAAAGTCAGCGATAGTTAATTCTTCACAACTCCCCTAATATCAGCACGTTGTGAAGATAGTTGCATTTTGTGGCGTGTATTATCGGGTATTATGCAATAACGGCAAAAGGGCATTTTAACTAATTTCTTATTGAATATCAGTAAGTTGCGAATAGTTAAGGCATTTTTACACCCCTTTTGCAAGTAATTTTGTAATTACTTTAGTTTCCTTAATAGTTAATTTGGAATTATTACAAGTTGCCCGTTTGCCTGCCTTTTTCGGTCTACTGTAAAAGCTTTTCTTTGTTATCTACCAAAATTTGCATTAGGGCAAAAATTACGCGCCTATGCTGTTTTATCGCTTCACTAAAAGCTCCGGTCAGCTCATGACGGAAAGCCGGCTCTTCATCTGCCCATTGCTGCACGATCTCCGGCGTTACCCCGGCTTTTTCTGCAGCTCCCTGCAAGTTTCCAATGTCGGCCAAGTCCGCACATACCAGCGCGCCTTTTTCCTGCGTGTATGCCTCCTGCTGAGTGATTGCTTTCGCGGTAGTCATTACTTTTTGCATGCCTTTATTTTACCATACCAGAATTTTACAGTCAAGCAACGTGTCCCATCATGCTTGCTTCCTGCTCTCTCTCGCGATCATTCTTCCCAGCTCCCATTTGAGCGCGTCCCGTTGCAAGCGTAGCGCGGTTATCTTTGGCAAAATAGCCTTGCGGGCGAACCTACGGCGGGAACGGAATATAAATCGAGGCTCTCCCGGCTTGCGATCTTTCGGAATTGATGCTTCCAGCCGTTCTATCTCTTTGCTGAGTTCGGCAATCTCTGCCCGGCGGCGGTCGTTCCTGCATTTTGTGGCGAGATGGTAGGCCACAAGTAACATCGGGCGGGCGTTCACCCATCCCAAAAAAGTGCTTTTGGCAATGCCGGCTTGCTCGCATGCCTTGCGGACGCTCTGCCCGCTCTCCACGGCAAACAGGATTGAGGCGGCGAGGTAGTCGCTATATGCGCTTGCGCTCATGGCTGCATTATACGCCTCATCAGCTCGCCATGCAAGCCATTACGCCCGCATGTGTGCGTAGTTCGTAGCGATTGCAGCGGCTCCGGGGTTCGGCAAGCGTCCAATACACACGCGCTCGCGCATAGTGCTCAACAAAGCTCAACATTATTCAACCTGTCTTTTATCTATCACACTGCAAAATCAACGCTTTGCAGATTTATCAAACTTCAACACAGTTTGCAATCTTCAATCTTATTCCCTCATGCTATGGCGGGTAGTTTGCTTGTAATGTGCATGCCCATACCCTCCAGCACACGCACCAAAACAGCGGCGGCGTGAAGTGCCTTTTCTTCATCGGCGGTGCCGAGTCCTATCTCTACCCGGTGGGCGTTATACTCTCTCCCCTGCCTCTGAATGCAGAATCTTACGCAAAAAGTACTATCTTTCCCGGTTCGGGGTGTCTTGCTCTTACGCAAGCGGGGGCGCAGCGCATTCTTCAACCTTGCCAGTTCACCATGTGAGCCAATATCAGCCATCGTTCAATTCTCCTTGCGGTTCGGGTTCCTTATTCTACAGGCTCTTGCAGCACTTTAAAAACATCTCGCAGCCTCTCGCGCGTCCATTCAGCGCACGCCTCAGCCGCTTCCACATATTGCGAGGCAAAATCTCCGCACTCCCTTACCCAGCTTTTCAGGGTGTCCATGTTGATTTTCTCGCTCTCCAGAATCAGCTCCAGCATATCGCCATCTTTCAACCTTTGGCAGATTCTCGCAGCGGCGGCGGGGTCAAACTTCTTCACGGCGTTTTTTCTCATGCCTCAATTTTACCACGCCCGCAGCTACAGTCAAGACGGCACTTCTTCAAAATCGCACAGAATCGCGTCAATTTCGCGCTTGCGTGCCTTTTCGCGGTAAGTACGCACCCCGCACCCTATCCACCCCGCCACGGGGTAGCAGGGAGCGCAGCGGGGCAGAATCATCCATTTTCGGATGAATTCTTCTTCAATACCGAAAGAGTCCGCACTTTCCTGTACAATTCGGCTAATTTCTTCGGGCAACAATACTCGTTGTCCCAGTTTTCGTCCATCTTCTTTGTCTCCTCCTTGCTCAGAATGCGAACGGGCTTGCCCGGTGCGCTATACAGCACCGCTTGTCCATTCTTTTTCGCTTCTGCTACTTGTTCGGGAGTTATCATACACACAGACTATCGCATCAGTAAGTTTTTGTCCAGCCTGTTTTTCCAGCCTTTCTAATTTGCAGCCCTCAGAGTATCACAGCGAGGCCGGACGGCGGGATGAAGCGGTGCAGATTTACTACAAACTGCCCTATTTTTACTACAAAAGGGCGTTTTTTACTACATTTACTACACTTACTACTACACTTAACTTATTTATTATTATATTATTATATATATTGTAGTAAATTATAATGTTCTTTTCCTGTACACGCTCTCACACGCGCACGCATGAGGGAACGCACGCACCGGGTACAGCCACGGCACAAGCGGCAAGTTTCATTCTCTCCCGTTGTTACTCTGCCACGGGCGGCGCAGGCGGTAGAATGGAGAAAAAAGCCTCTGCATCCTCTCGCGGTACAGAATGCCGGTAGTGCCTTGCCAGCGTGCGGACATCGTTTCCTAATTCCTCTGCTGCCTCTCCCATACCCTCCAGAGCCGCTATCATGGTTGCGGCGGTATGGCGAAAAGAATCACGGGGAATCTTCACCCCTGCCCCATTGGCAAGCCGTTTCAGTAATTTTGTATACCTTGCACATCGGCGTTCCTCAGTATCCCCCGGGAGAATATACTCGCTAGGCTCTACCGATGGCAAGCCCGCAGAATGCAGCCAAGCTATCACATTTTCTCTCAGCTTCGCACGGCGGGGAAAGTCTGTCTTTGTAATGGTTCGGGATAAATACGCCTCTTTTCTTCCACCAGAGAAAAGATCCTTATGTTTCATTCTAGCAAGCTCCGCAGGTCGCACCCCGCAGAATATCGCCATAACAAGCCCCGGCAAGTACGGCTTGCAACTATTTTCTTTGGTGGCGTACTCCATCACACGGCGCACTTCATCGGGAGTCAGTGTCTCAGGGTCTTTATCCGGCTTCACTCGCGGCTTATCCATGGCTTTTATCGGATTGCTCGCCACAATGCCACGCTTTACAGCAAAGCTGAATATATGACCAAGGCACACCATATAATCCTGAATCGTGCGAGGTGTGGCAGCTTTCCCACCTCTCCCTTTAAGCGAGTCCAAAAAGCTCTGAATGTCGGCGGGCGTTATCTCCCCTATTCTCTCCCCTTTGAAGTACGTTGCAAGCCACCTCTCTTTATCGGTACGCTTTCTCAAGTGTTCGGAGCTGATATTCTTCTTTCCCAACTCCAGCAACCACTGACGGGAGACATCGGGGAAAAGGGGCGTTACTGATTGCGGGCGCACCCTCTCCACGGCTTCACGCATCACGTCCGACATCTTCACCCATTGGCAACCCTCACGGTCGCATTCCTCACGATATGCCCGCCATAAATCAATCGCCCTCTTTTCGTCATCAGTTATCGCTCCGAATTTTTGTCCATAGGTCTGTTTTTCCTTGCGGATGGATGCGGCTAACGCTTTTGCCGATTCAAGTCCTTCCTTTGTGGCGGGAAAATATTTTCTCTTGCGCTTTCCGTCCGCATATTTTGAGACGACTAGACGCTTACCTCCTTTTTCCAGAGTGACACCTGTTGGCAGCTTGTCCCATCCTTCATCAAGTTTTCTTCTTTTCTCCGCCATGGTAGTATGCTATAATACCGTCAATAACCGCAGATACAAGACTAATAAACGACATGCCCCGAAAATGTCACTTTTGCGTCACCTCTCGCGCATTATTTTTGATATTCAATAATTTTCGAGAGACTTAAAATCTCCCGGACGGTAACGTCTGTACGGGTTCGAGTCCCGTCTGCGGTATAGTTGAGAATCAACGCTTTGCATGGAAATGCAAGGCGTTTTTTCTTGTATCGAAAATGAGTTAGCTGAATAGTGACAAACAAATGTCGCCATCCTTCTTCCGAAGAATGGCGACAGAATCAACTTGCAGGGAAACCCTTACTTGCGGCGGCGACGTGCAGCCAGTGCAGTCAATGCGAGCAGAGAAAGGGTAGCGGTTGTGGGCTCAGGAACAGCGTTGGAACGAATCTGCCAGCCCACCAGCTCGAGCGCACGCAGGTCAGCATCGCTGAATTCAAAGTTTGCCGTACCACCGGGGCCCAGCACATTGGTACCATCGCCATAGGCCACATGCTCCATGGTGTCGCCCTCAAGCATAACCGCAGCAATATGCACACCAACTTCGCCGTTCAGGCTCAATTTACGTTCCGGGTCATACTGAATTTCATTGCCGGTGTAGCTGTTGGGGTCTGTCGGGTCTAACCCTTCACCGCACTGCCAGCCGGCGGCCTGTAACTCAGCCAGTGTGGCATACCTCGCCACAATCTGCCCATCAACAACCTGTACAATATGCTCGCCATCCAGCATGAGCACGCTGTCCCATGTTGATACATAGCCCGAAAGGGAAGCAACACTGTTGCCCTGAGTGTCGTACCTCTGCGTGTATAAACGGGAGTCCATACCCAGACCATGGCCGATTTCGTGCGTGGCTACGTTCTGCAACTCCTGCACCGAACGGGCTTGCTGATTGTAGTAATAGTAGCCCTGTGCATCAAAGCCATAACTGGTTATCACCGGATTGAGAACAATGGCTATATCTATACTGTTCTCCCCGGATGAAAGGATATTGCTCTCCCAGTAGGAGCCTTCCATAACCCAAGATGGCTGGTAATACGATGTCACGTTATTGTCTCGCCAAGCCCACTCAGCCACGGTGTAGATATTGGCATTTGCCCCATACTCCGGCTCAAAGCGGGTCACAACCGTCTGGGCCGTGGCATAACCGGCCATGGACTTATTCATAACGCCACCCACTGTCGAGCCGTCATCCAAAAAGAAACCGATACGCAGTTTACGGGAATGTTTCTCGTAATCATAAGGGGTGGCTATCGCTGAGGTCCAGGTATTCACGGCATTCACCATGGCTTGCTGTAACTCCTGATTCCAGTAGTATGTCGAGCTGTCCTGCACATAGCCACTGGTCTGTCGATCACTATCCTGCCAAGGTATGCCGGTTACAGTGCCGAACATACCCGATTCGCCGTTGCCGAAGAAATACAAGTCAAACACATCATTGGATGTACTGTCTATTTCCAAAGCGCATGCAGTGGCACCTACACACCCTCCCAGTACGGCGACATGGCGAACAATTGATGACAAATACCTGTTCATGCCTATACTTAAATCAGTTTTTACGTGGCTTGTCAATCGCAAAATATACAATTCCTATATTTTTTATATACTTGTTATTTTCTCTTACGTCGAACGAGGTATTTCAGAAGCAAGAGACCTACCCTCTATTCTGAAAAACGGCAAGGTTGTTTTTCTCTATACAGAGACGGAGAAAAAGATTGACATGGCAAAGCTAAGTCGTTATAAGAGAATACGGCAGAAACGCCGTCTAACCGACCTTCAGTAATTCCATGGCCAATATCAAACAAATATGTGATACTGTTTGTAAAAACAGAATATTCGAGTTCGCCATCTCACTCATTATCATAGTCAACTCGATTTTGATAGGCGTTGAAACCTACGGGGCACACGCCTCTGTCAGCATGGTTCAAACAGTCATCCTCGGCATCTTTACCTTTGAAATTCTGATTCGTTATATAGCAGCCGACAGCAACAAGAGTTTCTTCAGCAGCGGTTGGAACTGGTTTGATTTGTCCTTGGTACTCATCGGTTATATACCCGAATCTTTGGTTGCCAATGCCTCCATGGTCATGGCTATACGAGTTCTGCGAGTGTTCCGTGTGCTGCGCCTGCTGCGTTTCTGCAACGAAATTAAGCTGATTGTAACGGTGTTTGTGAAATCACTGAGTGCCTTGTTTTACAATGTTGCCTTTTTCAGCATTTTTCTCTACCTGTTTGCCATCGTGGGTGTTGCAATGTTTAAGTTACCCAATCCGGCAAACTTACCCCCTGCAGAACAATCCAAATATGAACTCTTTATCGCAGAAGCCCCACATGCTCCGACCAACTCACCAGAGCCCTTCGGCACCCTGCATGAGTCCATGTTCACTCTGTTCCGAGTCATGACCGGCGACGACTGGACCGATGTACGTTACAACCTACTGACAGCCAGTAAATATGGTCTCATAAAAACAGCTCCCTGCGTCATTACGATGTATCACGTGCTATGGTTCACGATTTCGGCATTCCTGTTGCTGAACTTGGTAGTGGGTGCCATTCTGAACAACTACCAGATGGTCATGGATGCGCAGAAACGGAAGCAAGTAGCTAACAGCAAATCCTGAAAACAAGAGCGTTTTCCCTCATAATCCCCAATCATGGTATACCGTATCACCCGAGTAAGCAGCAACACTGCTCGAAAAACCGTCTTCATCTCCTTTTTCACTAAATGGTGCATTTACGCATTCATTTGCTATGTACTCTTCGGTCTGAATGAAGCCTCCCCGTTATACCACTATTCTGAGTGGTTAATGCTGAGCATGGCTCTGCCCGCAGCTCTGGTGGCAGTGCTGGAATATCGCAGAATTCGACAGAATATTAAAACATACGAAAACTACTTTTACACCCTCACAGAAGGAGGCCTGTTGATTGAAAGCGACAGAGGAAAAGCCTCGGTCTTCATTGCATGGTCAGACATAACAGAAGCCCAGCGTGTTCTGAGGCATACTGTGTTCTTACGCCACAAAAACGGCAAGTCCATGAATTGCCTGCTGGAAGGTCTGCCCGAACAGCGCATTGCAGAGTTTGCCGACTTTGCCGCAAAACATGCCGGCACCACACCGGCGGTTTCGGAGCTCACTCCGCCCCCGGCTGAGCTGATGAGCACCAAGCCCCTACGCTTCAGCGCTAGCCCGGAACAGCGACGAGAACTGGCCGACACACGAGCCCTGCTTGCCGGGCGCCCGTGGGTGTGGACATGGATATGCCCCATCCTCTTAATGCTCTGGGGTGTGTTCTTCGTCTACTACGCCGGCGAGGCCAAATACATCAACCTGCTTATCATAGCCTTTTTCATTTGGAAGTATGCAGTTAAGCTCTGGCGCCCGGGTGGTGCTGCTGAGCACCTGCGCTACATACAGCCGTCCCGACTGTACAGCAAGGGTACACAACTACTCGGAATTACAGACAACAGCAGTTCCTGGGTTTTGAACCGCCAATGTGCCCCCCGAGCCAACTATATCATGCCCCATGGCACATGCGTGGATGATACAGAGAGCGTATTCATGATTGACCCCGAGCAGCCCCTACCGGCACAGCTGCAAGCCCCATGCAAACAACTGCCGGCACTCATGCCACGCACAGTCATTGCAGCCATCCTGGTTGCGATACTCATAGGCTCTCTGTACACCTTTACTCTGAGCAATACGTGGCGTCTGCACCGGGTTCTCAGTCAACCGACACCCGACATCCCGACCGCGCTGAGTCTGGCTCAATTGCCCCCGACGACGGAGGTAACCGACGCAACGGCACATTCCGATGAGCAGGTCAGCATACTCCTGCACAGTATCCCCGAGGATTACCGCTACGCAGCCATCCTTAGTTTTGAGCTCGCCAACGGTGACATGATTTATGCCTTCTTTGACCGCTACGCCCAACTTGTGGGGCGCAATGTGATTCCCAATGCTATTGACAGCGATGCTGCCGAGTACGAGGAAGAGGCCGCCGCATCGGAGAGCGATGCGCAAAATACAGAACCATAAACGATACCTGCATGAAAACACCAGCACCCCTACGCTATTTCATCGTTGCCCTGATAGCCGCAGCCTGCGGAGTCGGAGCCACCTGCGCTGTCTACCACCTGCGCCAACAATGCGAGTACGTGAAAGTAATACTGCCGCTGCCGGAAATCCCGACAAGTGAACAGCCGGCGGAAGATATTACCCTTGCCGATTTGCTCAATGCCATGAAGACCGTGAAGCCCTACGCTTGGTCATATTCGGGGCACCATAGCATTTCCAGACTGGCAAACGGCCCATACTTTACCGAAGATGAAGCCGACATGTGCACCGAGCAGGAAATACGCGATGCCACAAGGGCGGCCATCCAAATCTACCTCGAGGACTACCACAATCTCGAACTGGCCTGGTGGCAAAGCCGCTCCCCCCTGCGCCGCACCATTATTCTTGCTCTCTTTTACTCAGACATGAGCCCGGAAATTTGCTGTTTCCCGAACTTTAGCTGCCAAAGCTTTGCGCCGGAAATCGCCGCACAGCGACGAAAGGAGATTGAGTGGGTTGCCGCACACCGTGCCGAGCTTTACGAGGTGCTTTCCCCACTCATCGAGGAACACAGGAAGAAACGCGAAAAGCACGAATAGCCCGCAAAAGAGCAATTTGTAGAGCTGTACGGCGAACCGAAGGTGAGCGAAATTTAATAAGCCCGCACTTGTGCGGGCGACAGAGACCTAGCCCAGGGTGGAGCCGAAGGCGAAACCCTGGGGTGAGTAAAAAAAGAAAGAGAGCCCCGCAAACGTGCGGGGCGACAGAAAAGCGGGTTACAACCGCATGCGATTATT
>JAZRSQ010000028.1:0-54070 GCA_045651585.1 Akkermansia sp. | reverse complement strand
TAAACACGCCCTGTTTTCTTGCCAATGTTTACCTCCTGGCCCCAACCATGCGGGTATTCTAAACACTCACCCCACTTCAACTGCCCGTTGGGTAATGTTTCCACAAAGTTCAGGGCTGTTTCCTGCGTGACTGTAAACTGCTGATTTCCCTGTGGAGCCTCCTGTGCTGGCTCAGCGCAAACAATCGTTGAAGCCATCGCCAGAATGGCCAGAGCCTTGTGAAAATACTTGTTTGTTGTCTTCATCATTCTCTATCTCCTTTACATAAGATAATACTTCCCGGCACCGAATCCGCAACAAAAAATTGCAGAAAGTGCCGATTTTCTAATAAATAGACGCTCACTGCTCTGCTTTTATGGACGTTTGAGGCAGAAGATTCAAACGCATATTGAATTGATACCACGGTGGAGAATACCACGCATTTTTGGGGTGGATGCTTATATCGAAATTATCTAAAATGGTGTATTGAACGGGGGCGGGTGATGACGAGCCGGGAGAAGGAATATCCCCCGACAATTTCAAGATGGCATGCCCCCAAAAGGGATTATCGCGGACATTGGTGATAGACATAATCATTTCCCCCTCAAAGCGTCCGTTTTTGATTTTTCCCCATACCCACTTCGGCACAAAACTCAGGCGAGAAGGAATATGAGGCATACATACGGGCTCCCCGAAGCAGAAAGCGGCTTGTCCTTTTTTTGTAGGATCCACATGAATCGGCACATACAGGGTAGTTGCCCAATCGTTCACGGCTCCGTCATCATCTTGCATGGGAATAGCCAGTAGGTGGGAATACCCCGGCACCGTAGGCGGCTGTACCGTTGCTACGGTAGGATGCCAACAACCGCTGAGCAGGACAACACTACTAAACATGACGATGCTCGTAACAAGCATTTTTACAGACTGATACACCATACGGTGTCATGTTACCAGAATCCGGGAGCCTCTGCAAGCTGTTAGTGCGGAAAAGCGCAAAAACAGGCCCGCAAGCCTAGGAAGCCCCGCTGGTGGAGCCCTTGGTCTGCCGGGTTGAGGAGAGGCGCGAATCGTTAAAAAGCTTGCCGATTTCCGGGCTGGAAAAGGGGCAAAAGTATAGTCTTTTTATGGGTCAGGTTCATAACGCATTCATTATCAACACCTCATTTATTTGAGAGGGGTAAACTATATACTTTTATCCAATCCGCTCATCATTAAGCCTTTGCATCAAAATAGGGGGTTATTGTATGCCGCGACCCCAGTCCTTTAGAGTCCTCCGTCTTCACTGAAGTTTCGCCGTGACAAGCCAACAAGTGAAAAAACGGCATTTTGGGCGTGTAGAACTTATTAGCTAGCCCCATCTCAGCGTAGCCCGTAGGGCGAGGATGGATGGATTGCTGGTTCGAGGTAGTACGAAACAAGGGGAAACATGAGGCCAGCGTAGCCCCGGCGGGGTTGATTCGGGCTCGCCTCACGCGCCCTCACCCCTGACGGGGCAAACAGCAGAGCTGTTTGTCCAAGCGGGCTTACCGCTCGCTGCGCGAGCGCCCAAACGGGGCCGTCGCCCGCTTTCGAACTTCGTTCTCGCCCTGCCGGAATAAAGCACAAAAAAGCGCACCGAGATGGTGCGCTTTTTTGTGCTAGCCTTTGAGAAGGGTACGGCACTTTGTAACTGAATGATATTGTGAGCGTTACAAAGCAGCTTTAATTTTACCCCCTTAACGCGCAGAAATCGAAAGCCCTTTCTTTTTACATATTCGCATCTTGCTGATATTTAATAGGTTGTGAAAATAATCGCTTATTTTACTGGCGAGTTGGCTGATTTTTCAGCTCTAAAACATTCATTTTCAATCGGGAGAAAGTCAGTCTCAACTACCCTCCTCCACCCTGAAAACGGCTAAAATCGAGCCAAAACCCAAGTCCTTTTCCAAGTCCTGCGAACTCTTAGCGAAAATCAAGCGTCCTTTCCAGCTTTTTCGCAGTACTCTTGGTATAGCTTAAGGGACTGCCACTTTATACTATGATAAACATTCCAAGGCTCCAAGCTGTTACCCTCTTCATCATAGGTCGCCCAACATACTCTCTCATGAGCACGAGCCAACTGGAATACATGACGAGCATCATCCTCAAGTTCTTCCGTTATATGGAACGTTTTTTTGTTCTCCAGTATGTCTTCAGCTACAGATTCAAGGATGCTTGCGCGTAAGCTCGATAAGATGAACTTGTTTGCCCATACTCGCAAATCCTCATCGCTTATCTGGCTCATTATCTTATCTGCCACAGGCTGCAACTCGTCGCCAAGCTTATCATATACGGCACCAAAATTAGCAATCATATCTATGGCAGACAGATCGCTCGACAGCTCATTATAGTTGGTTTCAGGCTTCTCAATCAGTTCAACTAGGTTGCGGTCAGGCAGCCCATTCGTCTGAGCCTCTTTTGTATTATCTTCACTCATAGTTTTTATGTGTTGGGTTAAAGTTATTCGTCCTCGTCATCGAAGTCCTCAAAGTCTACCTCTTCGTCCTCATCTTCACGATTAGAAATCCAGCCTATTTCAAAGCTGATACACCAAGGTGCGGAGGAGTTGATATCAGCAAGCTCGCAGTCATAGTTCTCTAATGCTTTCTTTCGTTGAAGGATATCCCTGACAAGTTCACGGGTCTCTTTGGTTGAGCCACAAGGATGGTCCTTAATATCCTCTGCAATCGAACCGAGAATATCGAGGCGAGTGGTGAGATAAAGGTAATTGCGCACCCAATCACGCAGTTCTTGCTCAGATACGTTGGCAAGGACTTCGTCAATCTTAGCGGGCAGAAAAGCATCCAGCTTTTCGTCTGCCGCTTTGAAATTGGTGGATACGTCGATATCCTTGAAGTCCGTCACAATGTGGAGTCGATGCTTGGGTAGTTCTTCAGACATGGTGGTGTTTTAGTGTGTTAGGTTTATCTGTTATGTTCGGTTTCATTTATGTTACCTATTTCTCATCACCTTGGCAAGCGGATTGTCTGTACATCCAGATGAATTTTGCACAGAACGCTATTCTCAATTTCACCATCGCTTTGTGCCATCTCAGCCATCATGTCTTGCTTCCAAGCTCGGGCTCATGTATAATGAACACGTCCTCCACCATGCTTTCTCCGGCAGAAACAGAAAAGGCTCTCCGCGACCTGTTTAAGAAGCTCCGCTCCCCGGCGCGAGCCATCTGCCATTTCCCTAAGCCGCCCCAACGCAGGGAAGTCTGCGGATTTTCGATTTACTACAAGGGGGCGCTCGTAAGAGAATATTATGGCAAGGCTTTGCTCAAGGAGTTCAAGAAAACTTGCAAAGAGAAAGGGCTTTGGCAGGATTGAAGCTTCTGGCATCGGCTCAGGTGATTAACAGGAAGCTGTAACAACTCCTAGTATAGCCTTAAATATCGTTTACTTCGTCCCTGACGCCCGTAAGACCGGGGGAAGCTTTGCCGAGGTCTGTGGGCGCATAAAGAAGCTCGTACCGCATGAGAGCTTGATTATCATGGAGGATGGTACGAGGATTAAGGTTGAGGACGTTGCTGATATTGTCCTGATGACTGAATGCTCTTAAAAATATAGCCCTAACCGCTTGCGTCACCCATTTGTTTTTGATAGAATATAGGGCATGGCAGTCACACTCAGTCAGAACGAAATAAGTGCTCGCGCAGCTAAGTTTGCTGGCGACTGGAAAGATACTGAACGAGAGGAGGCAGAAGCTCAATCTTTCCTGATTGATTTCTTCCACGTTCTGGGAGTGAGCCGTAAGCGAGTGGCAATCTTCGAGCATAAGGTGAAGTGTGCAGATGGTGGCAACGGGTATATTGACCTGTTCTGGAAAGGGCATATCCTGATTGAGATGAAGTCTCGCGGCAAGGATTTGTCCAAAGCATACGAGCAAGCCAAGCGATACGCGGATTCCCTTGCTCACCATGAGTTTCCGAAAGCCATTCTCGTGTGCGACTTCGAGAACTGGCATTTCTATGACCTCAGCAAAGATGGCCAGCTTACCACATTCTCCCTGTCAGAATTGCCCCAGTACATCCACCTGTTCCACTATCTTGCAGGTTATGAGCAGCGCGAGTATCAGGAAGAAGACCCGGTAAACGTCCAAGCTGCTGAACTGCTGGGCAAGCTGCATGACCGCCTCAAAGCTATCGGCTACATAGGGCACCCGCTGGAGGTGTATCTAGTGCGTCTTCTTTTCTGCCTGTTTGCTGACGATACTGGAATCTTCCGCAAAGACACATTCCGCACCTTTATCATGGATTGCACCTTTGAGGATGGTCGAGACCTTGCCGCGCGCTTGGCAGAACTCTTCCAAGTTCTCAGCACTCCGGAAAAGATGCGTCTCTGTACCCGCGATGCTATTATCAAGGAGTTCCCGTATGTGAATGGTGGCTTGTTTGCAGAGTTCCTGCCGATGCCTGCATTCGATACCGAAATGCGCCAGGTGTTGCTCGATTGCTGTGCGCTGGACTGGAGCCGCATCTCTCCTGCCATTTTCGGCTCCATGTTCCAAAGTGTGATGAATGCGGAGGAACGCCGAGCCCTGGGCGCACACTATACCAGCGAGCGCAATATCCTCAAGCTAATCAACCCATTGTTCATGGATGGACTGCGAGAGGAATTCGAGAGCATTCAGCACGACAAGTCGAACAGAAAAGCCTCGCGCTTGCAAGCATTTCACAAGAAACTCACAGAGCTTAACTTCCTCGACCCGGCATGTGGTTGTGGCAACTTCCTTGTGGTGGCTTACCGCGAGCTGCGCCGCTTGGAGCTTTCCGTGATTGCAGAACGAGAGAAACTGGAAGCCTCCGGCACAGGCTGGATGCTCTCGGCTAATGACGTATGCCTCGTGAACGTAAACCAGTTCTACGGCATCGAGATTGAGGAGTTCCCCGCGCAGATTGCTCAGGTAGCCATGTGGCTCATGGACCATCAGATGAATATCGAGGTCGGTAACTACTTCGGTGAAGCTTTTGCCCGTATCCCCCTTACAGCCTCTGCCACGATTGTTTGTGGAAATGCCTTGCAGATTGATTGGGAAAGCGTGGTGTCGAAAGAGAAGCTGAGCTACATTCTTGGGAACCCTCCATTTATTGGAGCCAGAATGATGGACCAAGGCAGTACCCAGAAGCAAGAGGTAGAACAGCTTTTTGGTGACATTAAGGATGTACAGGATTTGGACTATGTAACCTGCTGGTACAAGAAATCTGCCCAGTACATACAAGATACTCAGATAGAAGTCGCCTTTGTGTCAACAAACTCCATTTGTCAAGGGGCTCAAGTTCCCATCCTGTGGGGAGTGTTGTTGAAAGAACATGGTATCAAGCTCAACTTTGCCCACCAAACTTTCAAATGGAATAACGAGGCCAGAGGAAAAGCCGCCGTGTATTGCGTGATTGTGGGCTTCGCCTTGAATGAAAGAAAGGTTAAGCTGCTCTATTCATATCCTGACATACAGGGAGAGCCCATAGAGAAACAAGTAGATAGCATCAGCCCTTATTTACATGCCGGGGCTTGTATATATGTTGAAGCTCAGAAAAAGCCCCTTTGTAATGTGCCGGAGATGAAATTCGGCAGTCAGCCTCGTGATGGTGGTTTGTTTGTCCTGACTCCACAGGAACGAGAAGAAATCCTTGCTGAAGAACCTGAACTTGATTCCGTTATTCGTCCATTTATCGGAGCTGAGGAGTTTATCAAAGGTAAGAGCCGCTACTGCATCTGGCTGCATAATGAGCATTTCACTATCATTCGTAATAGCAAAATATTGAAAGAAAGGATAGCAGCCGTAGAATCATTCAGACTCTCCAGTAAGGCAAAAACCACGCAAGGCTATGCTAAAGTTCCGGCTCTCTTTGCCCAGATTGCTCACCCCTATTCGGATTACCTCATTATCCCTAGCGTTTCATCGGAAAACAGACTCTACATTCCCATCGGTTTCCTGACGGAAAGAAGTATTGCGAGTAATGCCGTCCAGATAATTCCGAATGCAACCTTATTCCACTTTGGCGTTCTCACCTCCTCCATGCACATGGCGTGGATGCGAATGGTTGCGGGACGGCTGGAATCTCGTTATCGGTATTCCAAGGAAATTGTATACAATACATTTCCTTGGCCGGAATGTGGCGAGAAAGAACGAACCGCCATTGAGTCTGCCGCTGCTGCCGTCCTTGCAGAGAGAGAAAAACTTGCAGGAAGCAGCCTCGCTGAACTATACGACCCGGTTTGGATGAAGACTACGCCCCTATACAAAGCACACCTCAAATTGGATGCAGCCGTGGAAAAATCCTATGGTTGCAAGCATGCGAATGATGCTGAGCGCGTGGCGTTCTTGTTCGAGAAGTACAACGAGCTTACTAGTTTGTAAAATGAACATCTGGGATAAGTATAAGGCCATTAACGAATCGCTAAAAAAGGAGTTCCTATGCGTACCTCCTTATCGCTCTGTAACGCCTCAGTATATATGTGACTGTTACGACAAGTTACAAAAAGAGGGGGATTGCTCAGGATATATAGTACGGAGTATCAATCTTCCATGGGAAAGAGCGTATCAGATGGAATATCGCTATAAGCAATGCGATATTTTTCAAGATTTCATTCCTGCTATAGAAATGGCTCTATATGACTATTCTATTGGCAATTGGCTCTGTGCTTATCTTACGCTTCTACCAATGGTGGAGGCTCTTATTAGAAAGCTGACTAAAAATAAAATAGTAACAGACAAGAAGCGGATTTATATGTCCGATTACATCCAATGTTTTCTGGATGAATATGAATATGCCTCTCATGCGTATTACAACGATAAAAGAGCCCCAATAAAGGAGGCGTATTTAGAGTACTTGGCTTACATTCTAAAGGAAACGCTTTTCGACAATTTTGACTCCTATTATGAAAAAAATTATGAAGTCGTTTTCAACAGAAACATCACCCTGCATAAAATGGAGGGGATTGAGGACGAATCCAAAGTAAGCAGAAACATTACCCGCTTATTCTTATTGTTGGATATCTTCGCAGAAGCGTGGATGTTGCAAGACGCAAGGCTATACAATCGCAATACCCTTGAAATAGACCCCCATTCGGATTTAGATTTTCAAGTCCGCTTCAAGCTATATGTCTACTTGTGCACGAAGGCCGTAGGCCCATGTGATATTCACTATGTGTATAACGCACTTCGTGGGTCGTGCGGTTGGAAGTTTTCCGAGGAGGAAAAGAAGCGTTTAATAAGCCAACTGGAGATACAGACTGAGATTTACCAGAAGATGCCTCTTAAGAAAAGCGGAGCTTAGTCAATGAAGTAGCCATCCTCGTCCAGCTCCTCCGTGTCCATAGCCTCGCGCTCGGCCAAGTATGCGCAGAACTCTGCGTTCATTTTTCTGCCCTCCCTATCCCCATTCTAGCAAGAAAATCAAAACGCAAGAAGACGAATGATTCTTCTTACGCTTTGTTTAAGAGAGAGACTGGACTGCCCCGCTTCGTTTATGATTTCAACTTATCGAGCTTCTTCTGATCCAGCTTTTCCCAAGGCAGGTCGGCTTTGCCCAAGTGGCCGTAATTCGTAGTAGCCGAGAATATCGGATTCTTCAGCCCCAGGGCTTCGATAATATCAGCGGGCTTGAATGAGAATGTTTCCTTTACTCGCCTTGCCAATTCATCAGAGGTCAGGAAGCTGCAATCGCTCAGCACCTCTACAGAGACAGGCTCAGCCTTACCTATCGCATAGCTCACCTGAACCTCGCAATGCTTGGCCAGCCCAGAAGCCACGATGTGCTTGGCAACCCATCTGCACATGTAAGCTGCGCTGCGGTCAACCTTGCTGGCGTCTTTTCCCGAGAAAGCGCCCCCACCATGCCGCCCTACGCCGCCGTAGGTGTCGGCGATAATCTTACGGCCTGTCAGACCGCAATCGGCCTGTGGGCCACCTGTAACGAAGCGTCCGGTGGGGTTGATATGGAATTGAGTTGCGGGTGATACAAGTGATGCCGGGAGGACAGATTTGATGACTTCGAGACATAGCTTCTCAATCTCTTCCCTAGTTGCGTATGGGGAATGCTGGGTACTAAGCACAACAGCGCTGATGCGGCAAGGCTTCCCGGCATAATCATAAGCAACTGTCACTTGGCATTTGGCATCCGGTCGAAGCCAAGCAACCGCCCTACTCTTCCTGACCTCCTCCAGTTTTCTCATGATGCGGTGGGCGAACATAATAGGGGCTGGCATCAGCTCCGGCGTTTCGTTGCAGGCGTAGCCGAACATCATGCCTTGGTCACCAGCTCCTTGCTCTTTCCCCTCTCCCTTGTTTTCATCAACGCCGAGCGCGATGTCAGGGCTTTGCTCGCAGATTAGGTTCGTCACGTTGAGGGATTCGGAATTGAATACTGGGTCATCCTGAGCTGTGCGGTAGCCAATGCTGCGAACTGTATCGCGGACAATCCGCTCGTAGTCCAGCTTTGCCTTGGTGGTAATTTCCCCGGCAAGGATAACCTGATTGCCCTTTACCAGAGTCTCGCAGCCAACACGGCTTTCTGGATCCTGCGCTAAGCAAGCATCGAGGATGGCGTCAGAGATAGCGTCTGCAACTTTGTCCGGGTGGCCGCAGCCCATTGACTCGGACGTGATGGATTTGAAGAAAGACCGAACGGAAGTATTGGAATGAAAGTGAGTGTCCATACTTGAGGACACATGTCAAAAAAGTCCCGCCCATCGGCTTCTAACCTAGGGCGGGTGCGCAATGCGGGGCTTGGTTACCCCACTCGAACTTGGTTTTTCTTACTTGCGGCCTGTCTGGGCGTATCAGCGAGAAGCCCGGCGACGGCGTGCAGCCAGACCGGCAAGCGCAAGCAGAGAAAGCGTGGCGGTGGTGGGCTCGGGGATTACGGACGCCTTAAGTGCAACTTCCGTAACATTGAAGTTCTTATTACCGTCCATGCTAACGTTAATTGAACTGAGAGAGAAAGACTCACCAACATCTACGGAGCCAAGTACGTTATCCCCATATTTCACAGTGGATACAAACTGATTTCTTTCTGTACTCCAGGCAATTGTATTCTGAAGGGTCAGCGCTTTATCTGCCACAACCACAGACTCTACTGAAGCCGTTGCATTAACCAAAACGCGGGAATCTTTGGACTCATCCTTGAAATTATAGAAGAGACCGTCAATCGACGTTGTCGCTCCCATTTGTAAGGCTCCGGTGTACGCACCTTGCCCCGCTGAAATAGCTATCTTGTTAGTTGAATCTACAAGAGTAAACAGAGCTACTGCATTTGTGTCAGCAGGTGTATAGGTGAATGTCAGCGTGAGAGAATCCTCGACGTTAGTAAGTGTAATCGCTTTGTTGAGCGTATAAATGGCATACTCCTGTGCCCAGTCATATGTGCCTCCGCCATTGCCCAATACTGTTGAAATAACACCTCCGGTAATGGACGGCTCTCCTCTCTTATTAGTGTTGGCGTGACCTAAGTTCCATTGTGTAGCCGAATCGGTGAGCGTGTTAATCTCAATATCCGCTGCAACCGCCACACCAGCCAGAGCCATAAGGGCAATAAGTGTTTTTTTTCATATTTGTAAGATTTGATTATTAAGAGTTTCGAGCGGCTCGTGCAGGGATACCCTTTCCCACGCGCGTCGGGAGGCTGAGAGACCTGCTCCTAAGCCGCTGAGGAAAATATACAGCATTGACGATGCTGATGCAAGCAAAAAGACGCCAAAATGCTTAAAATTATGCACTTTTAGCCATTTTTCTCGGCTCCGAAGTAACAAATATGCTGATGGATGATATTCCTCAATTATTGAGAATGCGTAATTATCCAAGGTATCAGCATCGTCAATGCTGGAGGCAAGCAAAGAAAAAGCCGCCTTGTGGGCGGCTGAGTTTTTAGTCGTTGGCTTCTCGTGTGAAGTAGAACCACAGCCCCGTGATTTCGCCATAGCGGCGTTCAAGGAACTTCGCCACGCCCCAGGGGATGAGGTCTTCGTTAATCTTGACTTCTATCGTTTTATGCTCACCTGTGCTTTGGATGGTGAAGCTTGCTTCGATGTATACGTTCATGCCTGATGGTATTTGTTCGGGTTCATATTTGGGGTAAGCTCGTCCGCAGTACACGAGCCAATCTTTATCGGCTTCATTTACCGGGGGTAAAGGCAGACCTGTGTCGAGGGCTCGGATAAGTACGCGATTGTTGCCGTTATCCTGCAACACCACATACTTCAGCTCTGCGTTCTCTCCTGCGTCAAGCCATTCCGGCTTGATTCGGACTATGTCTCCTCTTTCGATTGATGTACTGCTCATGGTTGTAAAAGGTTAATGCTCGTTCTTAGTGGGTTCCCAGCCCTCGATTTTGATGTTGGTAACGATGCCGTAATTTTCATACAGGCTGATGATTTCGCGGTCGGCCAACCCCTGCAAGAACTCGTGGTAGCCGTTGTCGGATTCTTCCCCGGCTTCCAGCTCCTTGCGGTAGCTGTCGGCGTATGCCTTGTTTTCCTCGTAGGTGTTCAGAGAGTCGGCGATTTCCTCCATCTCGTATTCATCATACTTGGCGGGGTCGATGCCGTAGGCTTTCAGCTTGTCTATATTATCGTTATTCATTGCTACTTAGTGCTTTTATCTATTATCACAGTATAGCACATCAGGCACAAGAGTCCAGAACTTTTTACATTTTTCTTTTCTTTTTCTTCTTAATACTCAATGCTTTGCATCTTGTCTTTCTTCATCAATGCGCCTGTCGATAAACTCCTCGTTGGCTTTCTTCACAAACGTACAAGAGGCGCATTTGTTCTCGGCCTCCAGCCTGAGCTTGCGCTCTTGGTCGTAAAGATGCTCGTAGCGCTCAGCACGCTTCACCTCTCGCCAAAGAAAGATGCCCATGATCGCGCCGACTGATGCACCATTCTGGATGCACTCAAGTATAGGGTTAAGCTCTGTAGCCGTGGCAATGGAAACCACGGCCAGAGCATTTGCGATAACGATACCGCCTGTTACTGCTGAATTGGTCATAAGAATAGAATCGTATTGTGGGGGGTGTGAGTTGTCTTATTGTCCGAAGGGGAAATTGAAATAGCGCACGTAGGAGAACTTGCCTAAACATCCACCTGATGCAAGCAGCAAATCATTTCCGCCCCAATCATCAGCTCCCTTGCAAACAAGAAGAGCGTATTCGCCGAGCGGTAATGAGAATGAGCCTGAAAGATACATAGGCATGCTCCGCAATGCGCTCAATTCATTCTCGGTGAGCAGGTCTGATAATCTAGTCGGGTTTCCTGATAAGTCTAAATCCCAGAACAATGCGTATCTGCATTCACTCCTCGTAGACGGAGCTGCCGGTGTGTTGCGGGGCGTCAGCAAGGTCATCTTATAGACAGGTTGCCATTCTGTAGCGGCGTTCAATCCATAGTTGCCGGATGAACCAAGCATGCCGACCCCGTCTGCTGAAGATTTACGCACCACATGGAAGCAACCGCTGAAATCCGTAGAAAAGCTGAGCGAATCCTTTGTTCCTTCCTTGTTGAAGAGGAACTTGTATTCTGCCCCGGCTTCTACGTCAAAGGGTTCAAACTCCCATGTAAGCATCTTGCCCACACCATGCACCTGAGAATTGAGAGACAAGGCAATAAGCTGGCCGTCTTTCCACACCTTGCACCATACAGGCTCTGTCCCTACCTGTGCAGAATTGGATGAATTCCGGCATGGAACTGATAAGCTTCGCATGAGCCCGGAGCCTTTCATGATAACGCCGAAGCCGAAGGCATCGTAATTATCCTCATCGCCGGAATCCGGGACAAGGTAGCTTTTCTCATATAGCACATCAATGCCAAGCGTGCTGAGCCACTCCTCTTCCGTACCCTCGTAGCCATTGTTCACCGCTACCTCATAGGCAGACGCTCCGGGCTCGCCTTGCACACCTTGTTCTCCTTGGATGCCGGGCTCGCCCTTTTCCCCTTTAGATCCTCGCTCGCCCTTTAGGGATGCAAGCCATGCTTCCTCAGTACCAACGAAGCCCTGAGCCTTGGCAATCTCGTAAGCGGAGAGCCCGGAGACATCCACCGCCAAGCCTCCTGCATCCGTCTTGCCTACAGGGCGAACATTCTTGCCGGAAATCGGCGCATCCGTCCCCAGCTTCACGAAGCCGGAAGCATCAGCCGTTGCTTGCTTGTTGTTCACCCAAGACTTGGTGGCCACAAGGTCTGGAGCCGGATATTCACCAGCTGCAGCCTCGGGGGCTTCCGTGGCTAAGCGGATAATGTCATTGAGGAGCGTGGTATTGATGGTATCGGAAATGCGTTCTGCACCATCGTCTTGCCAAGCAAACTCGGCTACTGCGGAAAGAGAGGCCGCTGCGACCGCATTCCCAGAGCCCACATCAAGGGCTTCATTCAGAGCCACGCTTGCCACAGTAAGGCTCAGGTCGAACTTCATCCCCTCGTCAGTAGCTTGCCCGGTAGAGGCTTCCGCATACGCGAGGAGTGAACCCTCGTAATCGCCCTTGGCCTTGATGCCGAAACGTAGATTGCTTGCAGCTTTGCTGCCAATGATAACCACGGAAAAATTGAGATTGGCTCCGCGCTTGAGCCGAAGCGAAGTGATAGGCGTACCGCTGATTCTGGCCTGAACCGCTGCCGGAGACTTGTCGGGATTGATGTAGATGTCCATGCATCATAGCAGCGTGTCAAAAAGCAAAATCAAAAATAAATGGGGGAGCTGCATAGTAGCGGCTCCCCTGGGGCAAAACTCTGTGGCTGCGGATTCTTAATTTTTCTTGTGTCGGCGATTCACGTAGTTCAATGCAAGGCTCAGCGTTTTCTCGTCAACAGGCATCTCGTGGTACAGCGCAAGCCCGGCCAGCCTGCTGAACTCCAGACTCAACCGCTCGTTTTGCGGGGCGAGCTTGGAGATATTGCGGATGTACTCGTCCTGAGCTTTCTCGAACTTCGCCTTGTTGCGCTCGTTCTCGATAGCGTCTTGGTACTTATCCAGCACTTCCATCGTCTTGTCGAGGGAGGCGCGGAACTCTGCACCCTTAGCTTCGAGTGCCTTGCGGATTTCTTCTTTGCTTGCGTTAATCATGGTCGAGATTGCTAGGAGGTTAGGCGTTGATGTAAACTTTAGCCATGCTGATGACGCTTTCCTCTACCGGGAGGCCAAGTTCAGCCATCTTCTCTGCGGCGGCAATCAGCTTTTCGGACTTACCTTCCAAGTAGTACCCAGTATCAGCGATGTTCTGTTCGATGCACTCACGCTCAAACTGGAAATCCTTAGCAAGATGCTCGGCGCTTCCCTTATCCATCTGCTCCATCAGGCTCTTGGTCAGAGTCTCGCGGCGGTCGAGGGCTTCCAGCTGGCGCTGGTATTCATCCAGCTTGTCCATCGCCTTCAGGAACTTCACGAAGTGGTACTTGTAGTAGGACAGGACGTTGTACTTCAGGGCGGCGGCGGTCTTGGAGGTGGTGCTCATAGTTGTATTGTGTGTTGTAATGTATTAAGCGTTAGCCTTTTGTCTATGGTGAAAGTATAGCAGATTGCGAACAAGATGCAAGGACTTTTTTACTTTTTCTTTCGCTTTTTTGCGCTTATTTCCAATCACTTACAGCTTTGCTTCCACACCTTCGTCTGCATGTAGTATGTGCCATCCTTGAGCTTGGCTCCGCGAATGGAATAGTTCTCTTTCTGTACCTCCTTGTAGTGCTTCTCGGCAAACTTGTGGGCCAGAGCTACCAACTTGGCCTCGGCTGCGTCTGCTTGCTCGTTGGTGCAGATGGTGTGGTAGGTCACGCTCTCAGCTTCATCCCAGCTGCTCACGATTTCACCAGCCTTGCTGTAGTATACGGTCTTGATAGTTGCGCTCATGCTCAATATAGGGTTAGGCGTTAATGAACTGCTTGGCGATTTCCAATGCGGGGCTGGTGACTTGGATGCCAAGCTCGTTATTCATGAGGGCTACGGCTTCCATCAGCTTGTTTGCCTTGTACGTAACGATTCGCTTCTGCTCCTTAATGCGGTCTTTGATACGCTCATTCTCGGATTTGAAATCCTCCATCACTTCTACGGCGCTGCGTGTATCGAGGATATGGAGGAGTTCTGTGCTGTATTCAGCTCGGCGCAGGAGGGCGGCTTTCTGATGCTCGTGCTGTTCCAGAGTCTCGTACTCGGTCATGAAGCTCAGGAGCTGGTATTTGTACTCGCGGGCGATGCTGTTACGCTTCAGCTCGTTCAGGGCGGCGTTGTCGGCGGCGGTCTTGGTGGTGGTGCTCATGGTCGTATTTCGTGTTGTAATGTATTAAGCGTTAGCCTTTTGTCTATGGTGAAAGTATAGCAGATTACGAACAAGATGCAAGGACTTTTTTACTTTTTCTTTCACCTTTTTGCACTTATTTTCAACGCTTTACATTACAGCAAAACTCTGCAAGGAACATCGTGTTTTCGGTAATACTCAGCCTCATATTGCCAGTCATGCTTCTGCCATTTGTATGAGCCGTTGTTTCCATCCGGCACAAAGTTCACCAGCACCACCTCCGCATCCGGGTAATGCTCTCGTAAGAGTTGGTACGCGATCCAGCCGGTAGTAGGAGAAGCATTCTTCGTAGCAGACTTGTATTCAGCAAACCACTTACGTTCCTTGGTCAGAGCCTTGTCACTCAGGAGCAGCACGTCCTCGAATAGCGAAAAGAGTTCCTTGTCCTTGCCATAGGGAGTGAACCAGTTTTTGTCTCTGGCGTTACGGCGAACAATGAGGATGCGGCGATTAGGCAAGTCCCGCAGATGCTCGAAAGGCTTTGCCCGGTTGAGAAATACCAGCACATCATCGGGGGCAATGCCTAACGCCTCAGCATCCACCTTGGGATTGTTGGCAAACAACCAGAAGCGGGGAGCGGGCTTCGCCAGCAATCGAGTCTGCTGCGTAGGCCTAGGGAATCTTTTATCCAGCTCCCGCCTGTGGTGCATGAAATACTCAGGGTACAGGTGGGCGGGCTCCGGGTCATTGCCGCCATTGTAGCGATGCTGGCTGAATATGGGGTCGAAGAAGATTCCATAGGCTTGCAGGTCACAATGATTCCTGATGCGCGAGAACGACATATCTGTCACTCCGAAGCTGGCAATAGCTTGCACGAATGGGATATAGGCAGGTCGGAATACCACGAAAGCATGACTGCCCTTGTTCTCGGCTCGATTCGGCACGAGTGGCGTGTACGGAGCTTGGCAGTCCTCCAGCAAGAGCGTATGCCGACCACGATACCGACTGTTGCCATTCCTGTCCCCCAGGCACAGAAGCCCACAGTCAGATGGAAGAGGATGCTCAGCCAGCAGCTTGTCGAGCGTAGCCTGTGGGGCTTTGCAGGGATAAGCATCGTCTTCGTAGATAATCAGATACGGCAAGCCCTCTTTCTCTGCATCCAGAACTAGCCGCATAAACGTAAGGGCGAGGCTCGAATAAGCCTTGGGCTCCTTGGGGCGTGTAGGCTTCTCGGGAATGATGGGGTACGTTACAGGTGGCATTTGCAGCCCCCGCTCAAGGAAGATGCGGCGCATAAAGCTTTGCCTCCAAGGAGACATCGAAATGCAGCGGGTGTTCTTGTTGAGGTCAATCTTCATGGAAGAATCAGGCATTGGGTTAGGCATAGGAAAGAGTGATGACAATGGTATTGCCACGCAACCCCACGCTCATACTGGTGCTGACAGAACGGCGGTCGGTTCGGTCGAGGTCGTACCAGTATTGCGAGGGGCTGTAGTGGCCATCGGTATTGGTGTGTGTGCAAGAGATATTCTGAACAATCTCCGCAACCCGCTGCCAGAGGAGTTGTCGGACAGCGGCGCGGATGCTGTTCATGTCGATGTTTTCACAGTTGCAAGCCATGGCGGGGAGAATTTATTGGTAATGAATGTTGGAAGAAGCGCTTGCTCCGTTAGCTGTAACTGAGCCTGTTGTATCAGCAACAATCGTGCCGTATTCCGTGGTTGTCACGACCGCACCATTGACCGAGACTTCATAATTGATGCTGTTGGCGATAGCCTGAGCTTCAGCTGCTACAGCGGCCTGAATCTGGGCGAGTAAATCGCCACACTTGCAGTTGCATTCGGTCTTGTTCTTCTCAAGGTCAGCGATGCGAGTCTCCAAGGCTTCAATCTTGGCCTGCATCTCAGCCAGCTTCGTGGCGCAGTCACAACCACAACACCCACTACTGCCGGATGACCCCGAAGAACTGCTGCCCCCAGGAATAGAACCACCTCCGGGGATAGAGCCTCCACCCGGTACAGAACCCTCGCCGGGAACAGAGCCTCCCCCGGTCGAGCCCTCGCCGGAAGAAGATGAACCACCAGTTGAGCCAGAGGAAGAAGAACCTGCTACAGAATCCGAGGGAACATCAGAGCTGGATGCAATGTCAGAAGCAGAAGCGATATCAGAGCCGGAAGAAGAAGCGGATGCGCTGGCTGAACCTGAAGAAGAACCACTTGCGGACTCACTCGCAGAAGCGCTGGCTGATTCGGAAGCACTAGCGGAAGCTGATTCAGATTCCCCGATTGAGGGGAAATAGGAATCGCTATCGCTTTCCGTATCATAGCCCGGCCCAGAAGCAGAGTTTGAAGCAGAGTTGCTTTCCGATGCAGACTGTGACAAAGAAGCCGAAAGCTCATCCACAAATATCGGGATAGTCAGGTGGATAACACCCTCCACAATCTGATTGATGTAAGGCCCATCAGCAGAACCGGAAGCAGAGCCGCCAGCCGGATTGTTTGCCCCGCCTTGGGGAAGCCGAGAGCCATCTTCGCCCAGAAAGGTGACAGAGCCATCATCCTCACGAACAGCCGGAGCATATCGAACTTCCAGCCCAGAAATAACACCAGTTGTTTCCTTGAGCGTATCGGCATAGGGAATCTTAATGATGCCGGATTCAATCAAAGGAATCAGAATCTCCTTGTTGAACACGATATCCTCAACGCCACCAAGGGTGATGACAGGTTCATCATCAGCCAGAGATTCTTGTGATCCGCTGCCATCAGGCCATACGGAATTGGCTCTGCGAAGCTTGATTTTCAGATTCTTGGCATCGACAAGGCTCAGTCCCTCACAGCAGATAAGTTTCTTGAAGATAAAAAGATGCTCGTCTCGCTTGCGGAATAACCCGGCGGGCTTGCTCTCGTATTCTTCACTTTCCCCGGCTGTGTAATAATTGTCAGACTCAGCAGCAGAACCAGCCCCAGAGCCGCTGCCAGCGGGGGCATCCTTTGCTTCTTCGTCTGCATCAAAGAGCTTTTCAACCTGTACAGTCTGCAAGTCCAGCGTACCCGAGTGAGCCTGATAGATATGGGCTCGGTTGACCTCCTCCACTCGTTTAAGCTGGTATGAGCCAATGAAAACGGAAAGCTTACCCTCTCCCTTGGCGTTAGCATCAGTCTTGCCCCAGGGAACGAACTTCTCTTCCTTTTTCTTAATCTCGACCTTGGTTATCTCTCCCTTATAATTCTGAGTGATAATACAAAAGGCCTTTTGCAGCTCCTCGGTAAATGCACCGATATCCACCCAGCCATCGGTGTAATCGTAGAGCGTCTGGTCTTTAGGAACGGCATGAGTCTTGCCCATGTAATCGACAATCGCACCGACTTTCATCTGGGCAATCTTCGGCCAGCTGCCATCGGCACTTACATCGCAGAGCTGCTTAGGCTTCAATCGCAGCTGGAACGGGTAAACCCTGAACTCCTGTAAATCCGTACCACCTGTACCACGATACTTGGTATCACGATAATCAGAGCCGGAATACTCAATGCTGGAGGTAGAAGTGCCGTTGCCCACATTGGCAGCCTTGCCTAGTTCTTTCAGGCAATCGACCACCTGATTGAGCCAACGCGCCGAAAGCTTCTCACCTACACGTACTTTTTCGGGGAGTTTCATAGCAGATTAAGAGCCGTACAAGTCTTTATCCCAGCCACCAAGGCCGGAGAGTAGCCAAGTGTTCTCAATGGTGTAGGTCTTACCATCGTCATTCATGGAGCAATTTGAAGACACCTGCAACCAAGTTCGATTCGGGAACTTCGGTGCCTTGGGCGGATTGTTAATTTTACCCACCGATTCAATATCAGACTTATCCGAGCGGGATGTCTGTCTGACTGTGTAAGTGGCCATGATATCCTTGTAGGAAGTCACCCCCTTGTTAATGAGGTCAAAGGCTTTACTGCCAGTCCTGAGAAGCTTGCCGAGTTGCTTCATGACCGGAAGCCCATCACTATCCAGCTTAGGCTTGCCATCGTTATCAACTTCCGGCACAAGCTCCCACAGACGGGCTCCATCCATAAATGCCTTGAGGTATTCCAGCTGCCCGCCGGAGATACTGGCCATCTTAGGGTGCGTCAGGATAGGCTGGTCAACCACAGTCACGTCAAAGGAAGTAGTGAACGAGCCGCCGCCCATAGACCAAGAACCCTCCTCGCCGCCGCCCTCATCAGAGCCGGACATTTCTTCACCTGAGCCATCCAAATCGTCATCCTCCTCGCTTTCCTCGTCCTCAACCTTGGGCTTGGTGTAAGTCAGCTTCACGCTGGCCACACCAGCCACACCGGGCGTGATAACAGCCTTGCTGAGAGACACAGAAGAAAGCACGTCAATGCCGGAATCCATCTCCGGCACGGAACTCATCGCGCTAGCCTCCGGCACTTCATAGGTTAATTCTACAGTATCGCCTGTCTCGCGGTCGCGGCTTAATTCAATCGTCAGAGCGGTGATAATGTAGCCCGTGTTGCCGAACCACACGAGCCTGTCACCACCAGAGCCGAATCCTGTTCGTAATGTTGCCATATACAACGGAACAGGATGTCAAAATCATCGGCTGATGACAGCTTCCACGTTACCCGACACCTTAATCGTGGGAGGCCGTCTCGTGTTGTTGCCTATGCCCTCCAGCAAGCGGGTCTGCTTCTTCGTCTCCGAGATAAGCGGCCCACCAATGACAACGGAACGCCCGCCACCACCAACACTTGCGAAAGAATCAGATGTACGCGAACCCTGTGGGCGACCTCGTCCCTGTTGCTGCTGGCGCCTCTCTTCTTGCTCACGCTGCTTCTCCTGCTGGCGTTCCAGTTGCCTCTCCAAGGCCACCATGCGTTTGGCACGAGCCTCGGCATCTTCCAATCCCTGGCGCTGATATTCAGCAGTAAGCTGGGTGATACGCTGTTGTTGCTTCAGCACGGCAAGACGCTTCTCATTTCCGGCAATCTCAGCTTGCAACATCTTCACGGCCATATCGTAGTCGCTGGCAGCTCGCTGTCGAGCCTGCTCCTGTCTGGCGGCTTCCTCAGCCCTGCGACGTTCAGCTTCTGCCGTGCGCTCGGCTTCCTCTCGCCCACGGCGTTGCAGCTCCACGATTTTATTGTAGGTGGAGGACAGCAGTTGGTAACGAGCCACATCCTCATCCGTCACTATCGACTTATTGGAGATATCCTTCATCTCCTGTCGCAGAGACTCAATCGTGTGGCGGGCTTGGCCATAAGCTGTTGCATCGGAAAGGCGAAGCTGAATCTGCACCTCGGGGGCAAGCCCGGACAGATACTGCTCTCGCTCCGTTTCACGCTGGCGGCGGTACAGGTCGTTGAGCTTATCGCGGGCTGCGGCCAGCTTACGCTCCAGCTCTGCTGCTTCTTCGGCTTGTTTTCGCATCGCTTCGGCAGCACGCTCGGCAGCAATGGCCTCCTCAATCTGAATCGGCAGCGTTTCTTCGTAATGGCGTTTCCGCTGCCGCAGACGTGCAAGCTGCTGGTCTAAGAGCTCGATAACCTCCTCGTCCTCATCCTTGGCTACGGCCATGCTGCGCTCCTCGCGCAGGTCATCCATGCGTTCGTCCAGTTGCTCCATGAAAGAATCGTACTGCTCATACGTTTTCACCTTATCCGCTTGCTTATTCAGGTTGCGAAGTGATTTCTCGAACTGGCGCGTGGATTCAGCAGCTTTCTCTGCGGCCTCGCTGTTGCCCATGAACCAAGAATAGAGAGCGCCCAGGGCTTCGCCAATGCCGACAATAATCAGACCGATGCCGGTGCTGACGATAGCAGCCTTTACCGCTACCATGGCAGCTCGGGTCACAGTAGCCATTGTTGACCAAGCAATCGACCACGTCACCTTGAGACCTGCAAGCGTGGAGGACATGGCCGTGCGTAAGCCGGAAAGAGCTGTGCGATAGGCCGTCACAAAGGAAGAGAACGACAATCCTTTGATGGTATTACCAAGGGCTGTAAGCTGCGCTCGGAATGAAACTGTGCTGGTGACTGCGGTCTTGGTATTGCCGACATACAAGAGCATGGCCGCAGCTGCAGACGCAATGACAGTCTCCGCACCACCCAGAATCGAAACAAGCTCGCCGATGCCGGAGACAATAGGCGTGATGACGGCTACTGCTCCCTCAAATACAGTAGCCAGAGTTTGTGCAAATTGCTGAACTGTTGGAGTTAATGAATCCACATAGGCCGTCAGCTCTCCTAACACCGGAAGAATGGCGGCATTGATAGGCGTACCCATTTCCACGGCCAGCGCGGAGAATCCATCTGTAAGCGTGCCTAATGCGCCGGAGAACGTCTGCGATTGAAGCTTGGTCATGTTCTCCAACAGACCACCGGGACCAGTCAGCTTGTCGAGGGCTGCATCAAGGTCATCAAGATTAAACTGGCGCTTGGAAATGCCTTTGAACACGTCCTCAAAAGAAATGCCTTTCATCTCGGCAATCAACTTACGGATCGGCACGCCTTGCATTTCCAAGGACTCGGCGACTTCGTTACTCAGGCCAGAGTTCTGCACCTTGGCATAAAGGAACGCAAGCTCTTTGAGCGGCTTGCCGGAAACCGAAGCGATATCGCCCAGCTTACGAATAACCTCAATACTTTTATCCGCAGCCGTACCCATTGAGAGCAAGGTCTTGCCAGCATCGGAAATATCCCCGAACTCAAAAGGCGTTTCGGCGGCATATTCACGGAGTTTTGCAACATACTCCGCAGCAGCGGCGGCATCGCCCATCATGACTTTGAACGCAAGCCCGGTCTGCTCCATGCGGGCGGCTTCCGCAGAAATACCACCCAGAGTGGCAAAAGCCCCCCTAACCGCAGCGATGGCAGCACCGATAGCGGCAAAGGAGGCAACGAATTGCCCGGCTAGTCCTTGTACAGATTCCTTGGTCTTACCTACTTCCCCCTTAATCTCGTTGAGAGCATTCTGTAAGGAAGTGGAGTCACCAGAGAATGTGAATGTAACGTCAGGCATGTTTTGTCAGGTATCTTAATCGGTTAAACAGGCTCGCAGCTTCGGCGGCTTCTTCCTCGGAGACGCTGCGCCACTCAGTTGCAACGCCATCACTCACCCAAGCTGCATGAAGATATTGGAGCGTCTTACGCAGCGGAAGCCACATGATGTATTCTTCCGTCCACCCCGTCGCTTTAGCAATCGTGAAAATCACAGTTGCGTTCAGCGCGGGGCAAGCTCGTTTGGGGAGTCATGTTCTTCCGGCTGAGGGATAGCGGAGGCTGCTTGTACCGCAGCCTGATCCGCAGACAAGGACGAGGTGATGGTACGCAACTCAGCCGGGCTGATATTCATGGCAAAGAGTGCAGCTTTACGATTCACCTGACCGGGTGCATTGTAGACAGTCTCCACAACTTCATCGAGCGGCGCAGCGTGAACCCAGATAAACTCGGTAAGCGTATGGGTGTCGATGTTGCTCATATCGGCATCGCCGGAAGCCAGAGGGTTGCCCAGCTGGCGCAGGATTTCAAGCGAACCGAGGGAGATAGGACGCAGAGAAAGCCCGGACTCTGTGCGAGTCGAGGGCTGTACCATGGAACGATTGTTTTCGTCTTCGCGGGTGGAAATAGAGATTGTAGGCATGTGATTAAGAATGAGTGAACTTGTTGATAAGAATCCCCAGCTGGGACTCAGGTGTCCCCTCGGGGATAACGAGAGTCTTGTTACCACGCTTCACCAGCTCCACCCTGGGGGCTTGGCCGATATGGTGGTTAATGAGCGTGCAGAGGTTGCGCATAGCTGCGGCCAAGTAGGCAAGCGGGTGGTCATTGTCGGTGCGTGTAATCCAGCCTTTATCCTGCCACTTGGCAATCATCTCGGAAGCTTTGAACTTGCCGTCAAGTGATTGCTCGTCAAAGAGCCAGTTTACTACAGGCTCCGCATCGCCGGAAACAGTAAAGGCCGGACGCTCAGAGAACGGAATCCCCAAGGCTGTCAGGCATGCTGCCAGCATCAGGGATTCGAGTTCTCCATCACGCGAGCGGATGAAGTTCAACGCATCAGTTGAGGGTTTCTTCAGCATCAGAAGTCGTAGATGGTGGAAGTAACCTCGAACGATGCAAGGTCTTCATTTTTCAAACCAATCTTAATCCCGGTCACCACATTGGTGCCGGTAGAGACGGAGGTCAGCCCATGGTCAGGTGCGGTATTGGCCAGCACCAGAGTCTGTGCAACCTTGATATCCGTGGGGTTATCGCGAGGAATGTAGCCTTTCATGGAAACATCGGTCTGGTCATCGTAAAAGATAATGCCGACCTTCTTGCCGCGATAGTCACGCTGTACTTTGCTGTCAGGCTTGTAGTCGATATCCTGAGACTCCAGCAGGATGCCTTGCTGGTCTTCATCAAAACCGAATACGCCAACTGTTCCGATAATAGTAGCCATATCTTTGTGTGGGTGTCAAAATTGGATAGTAACCCGGTATCGGGCAGATTGAATAAATGACTCGTCCTGCACCTGCGGTTCATCCACAGCAAGCAGAGCGATGCGGTAAAGGTAAAAGTCTGGAGCTATGTCATTGAGCAAGAGGCGAAGCTCGGGCTTTTCCATCTCCGCGCAGAGTTGCGAGAAATAACGCCGGGAACTCACTCCTGCAAGCTCGTATGCGTTGCTGTGAAACTGAATCTCCAAGCTGCATTCCCATGTGTGATTCATGAGTATGATTTCCTCATCAGCCGTTACAGTCACAAGGACGTAGGGATAGAGACGCTCGCCATCCTCAACCGGGAGATACAGCTGAAGCTCAGGATGCCGTTCAGCAAGAAGCTGTCGCAGCGTTTCTGAAAATGAGTGTGGGTTCATTATACTTCCCGGATAATCTTACGTTTCAGGGCTCGGAGGTTGCCCTCGAAGCCTCGTTCTGTTTTGTGCAGGGCGAAAGCCGCACGCCTCATGGTCATGTCCTCGTTATAGGGAACAGAGTTCGTGACGGAAATGGTAATGAAGTGACCCCGGTGTCGGATAACACAGCGCCCCTCAGCACCACCATGTCGCTTCACCCATGCAGGGATGCGGGTTGCCTTGAGTTCCTGAGCGGCTGCATTCCAGCCAGCGGCTTCACGGCCCAGCTTTTTCTTCTTGGCTGCAAGCAACTTGCGAAGCTCTGCATCCTTTCGCCATCCTTTCTTGGTGATGCGGTGCGTGTTGTAGTGATGCGTCACGCGATTTGTCCAGTTGGTCTTAGCTGTGCCGGGCGAGCTTGTCAGAATCATCGGCATGGTGTTACGGATTGCGTTTGAAACAAATCGCTTGGCTCCGTCTCGTATAGCATCCTCCATACCTTTCTGCCCGAGGATAGCCATCTTGGCGAGCTTCTTGTCCAAGGAAGATGAATTGATGATTACCTTTGCAGACATTGGATTTCAATCAGGGGGATGGAAGTTTTGATGCTGATACTGTTAATGCGGTAGTTCCTGCGGTCATAGCTGAGGATATCGCCGACCTTTACATCAGCAGGCCAGTCGGCTTTCCTAGCCTTAATCGTCAGGGAGTCCTGATTGGCAAAGCCGCCTAAATCAAGCTCCTCCGCAGTACTGCCCTGACTGACTAAAGCCGGAATATGAGCCCCGCCAATGACCACGTAGGATGGTAAATCCGCGTGGATTTCGGCAAAGTCCGCAATCATTTCATCGGCGAGGCTCATGGTGTTAATCGGCTCAGGCTGCGGTGGTAATGCGCTTCAGGGCTTCCGGTCGGATAACCTTGTAACCATACAGAGCCTCAAGGGTGATATACACCTTGTTGGAAGTGGTGTCCGTATAGCGGAGGTAGCCGAAGGTCAACCCGGTCACAGGATCCGTAACAGCCCCGGCTTCATCGTAGTTGGCGATGGGCTGGAGGTAGCGCATGGCTACGGCAACGGCAGAGGGATGGGCTACGAAACCAGCCAGATTCTCGTTGTTACTCGGTACGCAGTCCGTCTCATGCACATTGAACCCGGCGATTCGATTCACGCGAGCTTCCACGACACCGGGCTGAGCCAGATTGGTAATGAAGCTGCGAGAGACGATATCGTCTGCAAGCAATGCGGTATTGAGGCTGGTATTGAGCACAAGGGAACGCTGACCTTTAGGCATCTTGGCAAGGTTGCAGGCTTCGCGGATGCCCAGAATAGCCTTGTAGTCGAACTCATCCGCAGAAACGCCCTCCAGAGCGGCGGCAAAGTTGGACTTGGTAACGCAGCTGAAGATGTCGGTCAGAACATCAATAGCCAGCTGCTGAGCGGCTGTGGACACAAGCTTTTCAAGGAGGGGTACTGCCGTAGTGGCTGCTTCCTTGGCGGTCATGTGTACAGTCTTGAACTTGTGCTTATTGAGCACAATCGGGATGGAGCTGGCCTGACTGTCGGCGTTGGCGGTATAGTCACCGGCAAAGTCCGAGGACGGCGAGGGAGCGCCAACGATGGGGACTTTTACAGTATCTCCCTTGTCGGCAGAATCGGGACCGAAGTTGGTAGAGAAGATGCTCAGAGGCATCAGCTCGGTCATCCACGGCAGGAGTGCCGCCTGTGCGATACGTACGTCTTTGAGGTCTGTGAGTGTATTAGCCATAATCGTGTATGAGTGTGGGGTTAGATGTTGGAGTAAAGTTCGGCACGCTGAGCATCAGTCAGAGAGCGCAGGAATACAGTCTGCTCACCGGGAGTCTTGATAGCGGCAAAGCGCTCGTGAAGCGATACGGCATCAGGGTCACCCTTAGTCGTTACCTGCTGAGGGGCGGCAGCTGCTCCGTAATACTCGGCAGCGCGTTCCTCGGCAGTCTTGGCTTCGGCTTTGAGTCGCTGTACATCTTCGAGTGCCTGGCGGTGAGCGCCCTCCATCCCTGCAAGCTGTTCGCGGGTATGAGTCAGGTTCTCGGTCAGTTCCTCGTTGGCGGCCTGTAGTGTGGCATTTTCCTGCTGCAGCGCAGTCAGCTGGGCGGTAAGCTCAGCCACCTGTGCATTGGCAGCATCGAGTTGTTCGTCTATTGTGTCCATATTAGTGTGGTGGGTGTCAAAATTGGTGGCGTATGGCGAGCTTCGCCTGTAGGGAATCAATGTTGTAGGCAAGAGCATCCACTAATGAATGCTCCCGCGCTTCTGATCCGTAAAAGGTCTGTCCTTCCATGTCGGCGGCATCAATGTTGCGGCGGCGGGTAACAGCGTGCTTGAATGTCTCCCAAGTCCCATGCACCTGCTGTGTAAGGCGTGCTCTCTGCTCATCGGTGAGACTGGTGCCCTCAACCCCGGTACTCTTGTACTTACCCGCAGAGAACACTTCCACCTTGAAGCCCTCCTTTTCATAGCGGGCGGTAGCATCCAGAATGGGAAGTATCACGCCGATGGAGCCAACGATGGCAGATGGGCTGGCGTAGATGCCATCCGTCTGACTGGCAATCCAGTAGGCTGCGGAGCAACATTGCCCGGAGGTAAAAGCGTACACATGCTTGCTATCGGATAAGGCCGCTACGGCATGAGCCAGCTCCGGCGTTCCGTTGACAGTACCGCCTGGGGAATCAATGTCGAGGATAACTGTGTGGATGGTATCATCTGCAGCAGCTTGGCGTAGTGTGGCTGAGGTCTGCTGCATATCACACAGGCGAATGCCCCAGACTTCAGCCCTAGCTTTCAACTGAGGGCGAACCTGACGCATCATGGTTCCGTGAATCGGGATTACGGCAACTCCGTTCTTTGCTGCATAGGGCGCGGTAGGAGCTTCTTCTTTGCCTGTCTGAACAGGAAGAGCCGTGCCGAGGGCAGCAGCGAGATTCCGGTAGGCTTCCAGCGTAATCAGCCAGGGCTGCGTGGGGGATGCGATTACGATGTTCATTGCGGTGAGGATTGTGTAAAGGATTGAAATAAGTCCTGCGGAGCGAGGCCATACTTGGCTGCGGTTTCGCGTATAAGTGCCATCTCCCGGGCTCTTGTCTCCAGCTCATGGTTGATGTCACAGCCCAGCTCGGCAAAATGGTCGGTAAGCGTTTTCAACCCCGCCTTGATGTCCTCTCGATTCTGCTGGCTTTCACGCCCGGCATCGACTGTGACTCTGCGGGGAGTCACGAAATCGACCTCCGTCCAGTTTTCTGCGGGTGGCAGTTTGCCCGCCGAGATGGCATGCCCGATGACAAAGAGCCATATCGGGCGAAGCATCCGGTCGATGAGCACATTCTGTCGGTAACTGAAACGGCGGTCGGCTTTCGCAACAATAAGACGAACTCCGGCTCCTCCCACTTTGGAAGAATCGCTGGAGAACTCGTAAGGTAACAAGCCCAATGCGCTGTCGCGTTGCAGGTAATCGAGGAAGCCTTGGAACGTGGGGCTAGGCCTGTTGCTCTGAAAACTCTCCAGAGCTTCATCCGGTTGAAGCTTCACCAGCTTGCCGCCAAGGATGGTCTGTAGGAAGCCGGCATCGCTGCCGCTGGGCGTGCGGGGCGTATCAATACGGAAGTCGCGGTCATCCACGTTTACCTTGTTGGTCTTGAGGACGCGAGCCACATCGGCGTTGTCCTTTACAGCATGCTTCTCCAAGGCCAGCAACTCCATGACATCCAGCATGTGGTTGATACTGTGCTGCAAGGTGGGGAATCCGCGTAGCTGGGAAACAGCATCCGGGTCGAAGATGTGCAGGACATCGTGAGCAGCCAGATCCGTAAAGCCGCCATCGTCCTTGAGCAAGCGATAGGCTACAGGCTTGCCTACGCCGGAAAGCTTTACGCCATCAATGAAAGGTGACTCGGTGTTGTCGATGTCGGTTGAGCCGATGCGATGGCTTTCGATGAGCTGTATCTTAGGCTCGCCGTTTTCCAGCGTTTTGAGGATGAAGATTTCCCCATCCACGTCCAAGGCCTTACAGGCAAGATGTTCGCATTGTATCAGGTTGAAACGGCCGGAGATGTCAGCATGCCTTGCCCAGCGGGTGAAGTAGTCCAAGGCTTTCTCGTTCCAAGCGGCATCCTTGGATGCAGGCTGCGGCAGGATGCCGTCTCCGATGGAGTACAGAGCCATGCTACCGACAATCTCGCGCAGGAACCCGCTGTTCTTTACGAGGTAGCGGCTGCGGCGTAGCAGCTCGGAGCGGATACCGGGGGAAAGGTCGAGCGTTGCATCCTGCGGAGCGCTGCCCGGCACGCTTGCCCGGCGCGGCGAACGATTAGCCCCCTCAAAGACTGAGGTGGTGCCGAAGAATACACGAGCTGCAAGTCGTTGGATGAAGTTCATAAGGGGAAGCGGTAGGGGGCGCGGGATAATGAGCTGGAGGCATGGGACTCGTCATCGGCTTGGCGCTCGAAGTGAGTCAGAGCGTAGGCGCATTCCTCCAAGATATCGGTGATGGGCATGGTGAATTGCTTGGAAACAGACGTGCTGCCATCATTCCAGCTCATGATGGTCTTACCCTCCATGAGCAGCTTCTTGGCATTGGCCTGTATCTGCTTCACTTCAAGTTCGGTGAAGCCTTTGATGAAGAGTCCTTTTGCACTCATTTCTCAAACTCGGTTCGGGCTGCTGTACTGGTGGCGTACAGGCTGAGCTGGTAATGGGGCTGGTCAACAAAGCTCGTCCACGTTCCACCCCAGGTAATGCCCGGAGTCTGAGTGTAGAGCTTGCCTACTTTCGCATACAGGGGATGGTCACCGAAGTATTCCTTACCCTTGAAGATGCCGATGTCCCAAGCAATGCCGAAGTTGTGCATGCTCTGGCCACCATGGGCTTTGGTGACGCGCGGGCGCTTACGATAGAGTGCGTCCTGTTCCTTGTAGGTGCGAGTACCGCAGATGATGCGGACATCGTACCCCTCGGCTTCAGCTACAGCCTTGGCGGCTTTGAGCCAGATGCGGGCGGCTCGCTGAGCTTCCGGGGTAAGCGTGGCAATGTTGCGCTCGGAGCGGTCATCGAAGCTGCCATACTCCGTTTTCAGGTGGGCGGCATCGTTGAGCCATTCATGGGTTGCAGCCTTGGTCTTGCGGCCATTGACGCCATCTATCTTGCCGGGCTTGTATCCGGCAAAGGTCAGTAAGCGCTGCCAGAACTGCACGTCCTTTTGCACTTGTGCCAGAGTATCAGCCATTGGTATTGTCCTCCTTGTCTTTGGTTACAATGCCGATAGCACCGGCAATGGCGATGCCAGCTGCGATAATCTGCTCTGCAAGCTCTGCGGAAATGGTAGCTCCGCAAGCAGTCACAAGGCCGATAAGGCCAAGCCACGTAGAGCGCTCCTTCAGTCGATTGAAAATGTACTTGAACATACCCTTGCGGGCGTGTCAAAAACAGACACAATCTAAGCCGAAAGAGCTTGACCGAGACGGCAGAGCGAACTATAATAACCGCCACAAACTTGTACACTTATGGCTACTATCACCAAGAGAGAACTCGTGAATATGGTCTGCGCTCAGCTGGACAACGGCTGCACTCAGGCAGATGTACTGGAGGTTGTGCAGAAGATGGTGGATTCCATCACGGAAGCTGTCAGCAACGGCGATACTGTGGTGTTCCGCAACTTCGGTACGTTCTGCCCCAAGGAGGTGAAAGCTAAGGTCGGTCGCAACCCCAAGGACCCCGGCAAGGACGTGGCTATCCCCGCCCGCACAGTTGTGAAGTTCAAGGTCGGTAAGAACCTGAAGGACGCTGTGGCCAAGCTTTCCAAGTAAGCTCGTTTTACCACACAAAAAGAAGAGGACGTATCTGCTCAGCTGGATACGTCCTCTTTCAATTACAGCCACTTAGCTATCTTATGGGCAAATTGCCAGTTGCGGCAGGTTCGGTAGCTCTTATGCCCGATGTGCGGGTCTGCCGGGTCGATGTCCTCTTCGCTGAATGTAATCTCCTCGGCGTTCTCGATTTCAATCTCAATGCCATGGCGTGAGACTCGCAGGATGCTACCCTCTTTCTCCCGGAATGCCAGATGGAAGTTCCGGCTCCAGACGTAGGGTGAACTCACTCCGCACAGGTAATGGTATGGGGCATCCGGCAATGGCACATTGTGCAGCTCCTGTATGCTTGGCCGGATGGAGGCGTTATAGTCTCCAATAAGGCTATGCGCACAATGCTCACGCAGATTCACTCCGTGAACGTGTTTGAGCCAGAGATAGGAAAAGCGGCCTGATACCTGAATTGTTCGGATGATAATCATATTGGTTCAGCATCTAGTATAGCACATTCTTGGATAATTTTCAAACTCTTTTTACACAAATCCACGTTCACTTTCAATCCTTTGCATAAGTTCAGCGGTCAGCTTTTCATGCTTATTGTGGCGGTAGTTGCCGGGGTATTCCATGTTGAACTCGGTGTTGATGGCTTCCTCAATCTTCTCCCGGCTGAGCTTCTTCGGGTGGTAGGCTATGGCATAGAGCTGGGGCAGCGAATCAGAGCCGAAGAACTCGACTTTCTCGAAGTATTGCAACAGCAGCTCCCGGAGGCTTTCATGGGTATGGAAGTGCTGCATTGTCCACACGCCGCTGCGGTAGGTCGCGCCAAAGTTTTCTTTATCGAGGAACTGGATATCGCGGCCGTGGCTGTTGTAGGTCTTGAACGTCTTGAGTCGCTCGGTAAAGTTGAGCGAGCGAGTACCGATGTAGATGCGGCCGTCCTGCTTCAGCAAGGCGTTGCAGGTGGTCAACACGGCATGCTCAAAGCGGCTGTTCACCACGGAATTGAGTACGCTGTCCAGCACCACGGCATCATACAGCCCATTGCGGCTCAGGTCGGCATGCAGCCCATTGATTTGCTTCACGACCTCGCGCACATTCAGCACGCCCTTGTCCTGAAAGTGGGGCTCGTAGGCAAGTAGGTTGTAGCCGCGCTCGGAAAGCATCTTGGCGTAGGCACATCGCCCGGCACCGAAGTCCACAGTACGCTCGGTCTTCTTCAGCGTGGGGATAACGTGGTTCTCGTAAAGGGTGGAGACGATGAGTCGCTTCTTGCGTCCCTGCAATCGGTGCATCTGGCAATGCAGCTGGTTGTAGGACTTCACGCCCAGGGCATCGTAGAAGTATTGGCCGTAGTCGAGACTCAGGTAACGAAGCATCTCAGCCTCCTGTTCCTGGGGAATCATGTAGCAGAGACAGGATACGCGAAGCTGTTTGCAAGCTACAGCGTAGTCAGAGTTGAGTAACACGCGCCCATCTTCAGAACATACAACGCTGCCCCAGCTGCCATATCGCATGATAAGCCCGCTCATGCCGTTAATGATAAGCGCATTGTTGTTGCGTTTGAACTGGATGCGCTCAGGCTCGATGTAGCAGTACGTTTCCGGCTCCAGCTCGCTACCCTCCAGATTCAGCGTGACCGGAGTCTTGTTGGTTTCGATGCTGTTGTGGAAGAGGTTGAATCGGATTTCATCGGTGCGTGTAATGTCTTGCAGTCGGATAGCCGGGCAATGGGTGATGCCTATGGCTTTCATGGCTCGGGTACGCTGGTGGCCAGCAGTCAGGATGCCGTTCTCGCCATTGATAATGACTGGCTTAATCACCCCGAACTTCCGCAAGCTCTCCTGCAGCTTGATGAACTTGTCCTCATCCAGCTTACGAGGGTTGTAGTCAGCCGGGGCTAAGGCCGACAGCGGATAGGAGGGTATGAACTCCGCTTTCTTACTGTTTTCAGCTTTCATGGGTGTTCTGAGTGGTGGTGTTACGGAAGCGAGAATCGCCGTACTCCAGAAGCTCCAGTACAAGGCCGTTGTAATTGCCATGTTCTGCGCTGTAGTTCTTCAGCATACGCTCAAAGCGTTCTACTTCATCCGGCTGCATGTAGGCTTTCTTGGCTCCGTACGCAATGAACGGCATGGTGGTGACTGTGATATCGTTGTCAGCATCCAAGGGTACAGCTTCAGGGATGTCCTCGATATCCTCTGCCTGAGCCAGCATCGTGCTGATAGCTGCATCGTCAAAGCCTGTAAGTGCCAAGTCAATCTCCCCCTCCAATTCCTGCATAAGAGTGTTAAGCATCTGCTCATCCATGTTGGAGAGTTCGGCAATCTTGTTGTCGGCGATCATGTCGGCCCACTCCGCTGCCTCGTTCTCATACTCCTGATAATCGACAGGTACAGAGTCGAGTCCCAGCATTCTGGCAGCAAGCAAGCGGCCGTGGCCTTTTACCACGAAGCCGGAGCGGCGGCTTACAACAATCGGATTGCGCCAGCCTTGGTGGCGTATGATTTTTGCCAGAGCGATAATCTGGTCTTCCGGGTGGCGGTTCGGGTTGCGGGGATTCTCAATCAGGGAGTCTGTTGCAACGATATCGGTGTGGGAGCAATAAATCTGTGGAGTGTCCATGTACTCCGGCGGGTTGTCAAAATCCCCCACTTTAACCTGCATTCGACCTCGATTTAACTACACTTAGATGACGCTTTAACCTGCATTCGACAGGAGTTTGACCTCGATTTGACCGTGATTTGACCTCAATCTAACCTCGATTTGACCTGCATTCGACAGTTCTTTAACAGCTGTTTAACCTGAAATCGGGCAGTTTAACCGCTTTTTGACCGCTTTAACCGCAGTTTGACCTTAATTTGACCTGAATCTAAGCTCAATCTGACTGGTGTTTGATAGCGATTTGACCTTAATTTGACTCCTATCTAACCCCGCTTTAACCCCGATTTGACCTCAATTTAACTCGAAGAATCCGGTTAAATCAGGGGTTAAAGTCTCTGTTTATTCGCTCGAACTCACGCTCTCTGAGCCTACAAGCTTGAGCATGATAGCTGCGCAGACCTGCATGGCCTCACAGTCGAGATAGTGGTTCGGGCGTTCACCAATCTGCTTCCATATCCAACGGCCTTTATCGTAGGTACGGCTTTCGGAGTCCAACATGTCGAGATATTCGGTAGGCGCGTTGGATGGTACTTCCCACAGGGGCGCGGTAACATTCTTTCGCAAGCGGAAGAGTGCATCCTTTACGTTCAGGTTACTCCAGAAGTACATATCGCAGAAACTCTGCCCTCCTTTGTTGTAGCCGAGGTTGATGCTACGCTTAGGCGAGTAGAATCGCTCAACAGTCTGCCCGCCGCTGGGGCGATGTGTGAACGTGTTGCGCTTATCACCCATCAGGGCAGTCCAGCCATGCTCCGCACAATGGGCATACACCTCGTACGTTGAATAGCCAGCATCCACAAAGACAAGATTCGCGCGTACCCCATACTTCTCCTGCATAGAGACAATATCCTCCCACGTCTGCACATGCGCGCAGTCCATCATGCGCGAGCTGCCATCCAACGCCCATGAGCGTACAACCACATAAAAACTTTCACGCTGCACGTCTACAGTCAGGAAGCGTAACGATATACCGCCGATGTTGCCCTCATTCTCCCAGGGCTCACCGATGCGGTAATCAGATGGCGTGGTTTCGATATGGTAATCCTCCTGCACATCGTTCCAAGGCAACGCGAGGCGCTTCTGGTAAAACTGCTGCAGCTGGGTATAGTCACCTTTACGCGCCGCAGCCTTGGCGCGGAGGTATAGCTCAGCCAGCATGCCCCAGCTCATGGTGGCCAGCGCATTCCAATGAAAGCCCACGTATTCGGAAGCCGCATTAGGATTCTGAGCTACAAATCGACCTGAAGCGTTGAGATCACGCCGGACATCGTCTCTGTCCTCAAAGTGCGCTTGGCAATGGATGCAGCGCATGTAAGTGGTAGCGCGTACCTTGCGGAAGTCATAGTTACCATCAGCATCCTTGCAATCCTTTGCCCATTCAACGCAAGTCCACGAAAAGGCCTGTTCCTTACCACAATGCGGACAGGTGAACATCCACTCTCTCTGGTCGGTCGTACCGAACTTGGTGTGCGTATCGTCACCATCGAAGCCGCCCTGTGAGCAGAAGATACACTTGCCTAGCCATCCGAAAGCGGTGGTACGAGCTTCAGCTTCAGCCATGTGGCCTTGCGGCCAACGCCAAGTTTCGTCACCAATCAGCCAGCGGATAGAGCGTCGCTGCAGGTTGCTCTTGTTGTATGCGCCCTCCACCCATAGAGTCATGCCGTTGGCAAAGTGGATGGTGGTATTGCGCATCTTGTACTTGTCTGCCGGGTACAGGGCTTTGACTGGCTGACAGCTATCAAAGAGCTTACGCAAGCGTCCTTCTGCTTGGTCTTTGGCGTCATCATCGTTCTGATCCAGCCAGAGTGTAGGCCCAGGCAGGTTGGATATGATGTAGCAGAGCGCCACCTCAATCGCGGTGGATTTGGAACTCTGCACAGCTGCAATGATGGAAACAAGTCTGGTACGCGGATTCACCATTTCCTGCATTACTTCCTTGAGCATAGGAGAATGGAGGACTCGGAATCTGCCCGGGATAGGCGAATATGGGATGCTTTCAATATGGTGTTCAGCCCAAGCCCATACATCTTGGCGGTCGGGTGGAGTCCATGCTTCACGCCACAGGGCTTCCAGATATTCGTTCTCGGGCATAATCAAGAATCTGTTTGAGGGTGGCGGGGTTAATCTGCGGGGCTGTCAGGCGAATGACAGTCCAACCTTGGAGCGTGGCCGTGAGGTACTTCTCGGCATCATTGAGGAAGCCTCGGGGTGTCAGATGCCGACCTCCACTCCAAACGCCGCCCTCAATCTCAACGAGTATGTGGGCATCTTCCCAAGCAAAGTCCGCACGCCAGCGGCGGGTCGGTACAAATTGATACTCGCGTTTCAGCACAGGGCCACCGAGCGCATCCCACATGCGGGCGAAGCGTTCTTCCAATACCGAGGTCTTTTGTTTAGCTTTAGGTGGCACATGCTCTGGCGGGTTGTCAAAAGTCAGGGCGTTAAGCTCTCCTTGTTGCCGCCGGAGTCCGCACCTGTGCCATCGTGCAGAGCCGTCAACACTTCGTCTATCGCCTGAGCCAGAGCCTCCTGTATGCTCGGGGCATCTTTCCCGGCCAAGACAGGCGGCATCTCTTTCTCAAACTTGGAACGCAGCAGATTCACCACGCGCCCGCAGCGGCTCAGCCAAGCTTCACGCACAAGGTCTTTGCGGATGTACTCGCCCTTGCGGATAGCCAAGCGGAACTCTTTTTCGTGGATTTCTGCCATGAGCTTGCGGATTTTCAAGCCCTCTTCATCGCCGGGCTCTGTACCATCCAGCCGTTTCTCGTGCATGAACTTACGCCATGCAATGACATCGTGTGTGCCATTCGGCTTCGGCTCCGGCGCACCCTCCAGCTTACGCCAGTTGCCTATCGTTCTCCGGCATACACCTAGAGCCGCTGCTAAATCAACAACGGTCTTGGCTTCGGTAATGGTCAGGTCACCCTTTTGGCCGGGGCTGTAGGCGATGGATTGCAGCAAATCTACTTCGGCCTTGGTGAGTGTTTTCTTGGACTTCACCTTGGAAATAGCTTGCTTGATAGCATTGGCGCGGTTGACTTCAAGGACTGTATCGGCTTGGGCTGGTGTAACGATATTCGACATAAAGGGAATGCCCCTTGCGGGGCGGGGTTAAAGGTTAATGTTGTTGCTGTTTAGTATTCTTCCGGCAGTAGCGCTGTGGTACGGCTTCTGTCCCACTCCGTGATAACCCAGAGGACTCGTCCATCTTCGAACTTGTATACGCTCATGACTCTTCCGGGGGCTTTCGGGTCGATGGCGGCATCGTTGGTCTTTTTGTCCTCCTCGCAGCATTCGCCCCAGTCGCCGTAGGAGTGGCGCTTCATGCACTTGGCTATCTCTTCTTTCGTAAAGGCTTCATTGGCTCCGTTGGTGACAAGCGTTTGCCCCAGCTTCACCTTAATCCGGCAGGCTTCTATGAACCACGGCGGGCGTACTGTACAGGCGGTGTGTTCCCACCAGACTTCCTCCAGCTTCTTCGGGCTTACTTTCTCCGCTGTGTCGAGTAGCAGATATCCTTTCTTGGATACATAACCCCATTCCAGCTTGCGGGTTCCATCCTGCATCGCGAAGATGCGTACCTCGTTGGAGTGGTTGCTCGCAAAGCGGCGCGGGTATCGGAATACCAGACCGCCGAGCTGCTTCTTCTCTTCATTCGCTGTCAGGGCTAGGAAATCCTTGCAGCCGGTGCAGACGATGATGTTCTGTAAGCCGCCAGCCAGCTCCTCTGCTATCTGGAGTGCGATTTTCTGGGCTTGGGCTTCCTGTTCAGGTGTGTATTCGTTGCTCATGGATTCGTGTTGTGTTGGTTATTCGGGGAAATTGGAAAGCCACTCCTCTTTCATGTTCTCCGGGAAGTGGTGAATGATGGTGGAGATAGGCTGTATGTCGAAGTCCTTGGTGACTCTGTACCATTCCAGCTTACGAAGCCCATCCGGCAGGGCTATCACCCTTGCCATGTTGGCGCCGTTGCGAGTCTGTATGCTGCCGAATGTTACTGTGATGCCCCCACGATTAAAAGAGTCAGGCTCGTGAACGATAACCTGACTCTCTTTCGGTTGCTTGGATTCTCCCCAGAGTTCGTATTGCAGGGTTTCTGCATCTACCAAGGCTCCGGGCCACGCTGTTTTGATTAGCTCTTGCATATTTATAGTTAGCGGTTTATCGCTTTCTATACTGTAGCATATTGAGCGTACAAGTCCAGCAGTTTTTTTATTTTTCTTCGGCAGTAACTGACTGATTTTCTGCGTTTAAGGCTTTCAATTTCGCTGTCTCTTCCTGTATTCTGCGCGTGTGAGCCTCAAGCTCAGCGCACTGTTGCTGTGTGAAGATATGGAAGTCGATGGCTCCGTATATCACCAAGCCGCAGCCGAGGAACAGCAGGATGTAGTCAAGCAAGTTGCTCTTGCGAGTATAGGCTTGAGTACGAGTAACGATGTCTTGGTCTTTATCTGTATTTTTGGTCATGATGTGTTGTGTTTAGTGTTGAGGAAATGGGAAAAATGAGGGGCTGGAGGGAGCCGTAGAGCGCATCAAGCTTCTACCGAAAGGAGTGCAGCCGTTGAGCAACGACCCTATGCTCATTTGCGCTCTTGGCAAGCCATCCGAGACGCTCTTTACTGAGGCGAGGTTTAGCATCTGATTTTACGAGAGTTAGATGAACTTTTCTCAGCTTGCCATGAGGGGCGCTGACGCGCCCTACAAGGCGTTGCAAAGTGGGAAAGCATAAAAAGTGTTTCGCGCGAGAAGTGCGCTCGCACAAGCCGGGGCAAGTCTAGTGATTGACAGTCAATAGATTCCTTAGATGACGATGGTCGCCATGAACCCGATTTTTTGAGGCCAAAAGCCCCGTAATTCGGCTTTTGCGGCGGCTGAGCGCCCGCTGAACTGGCTTTTTCGTGTTCCCCATAGGCAGGTTTAGCTGGTGTCAGGCGGTGGTTACGGCTTCGTCAAGCTCCTTCAGGCGGAACATGATTTCCTCATGGTATTCCAGCAAAGGCTTCAGTAGCTCAAGCGCGGCATCGCATTGTTCGCGAGTATATTCGCAAGGCTCTTGCTTCGCTGCCCATCGGCCGAAGTTGAGAGCATCCCACTTAGGCGGGGCATCGGGGCTCACTCGCTCCGGCAGGTCGAGAATCCCCAGGCGGTCAGGCTCTTCACCTACAGGCGGGCGGCTCAGGTCTACCTCGGGTTCCTCTTTGAACTTGGTCTTGAGTAGTTGTTTGCGCAGGGCTGTACATGTCAGCTTTTCCTCGGCTGCTTTCTGCAAGACTTTTTCGCGCTGGTCAGGGTCAGCATCGGTACGAGCTATCTCTTGGTGGTGCGTGAATGACAGGCCAGCGTGGCGTTTGTCTACCGGGAACTTCTTACAGGTCTGCACGAAGTCGCGAAGTGTGCTGCGGGATAATCCGGTTGCTTGCATGGCTTCCTCATACTTGCCTGTGGTGTACTGGTTGCCCCAGCGGCGGTCACCAAGGAGGAGAATATCACCCAGTAGCCAGTTGCTCGATTTATTGATGGACAGCACAGTTCGGAACACAGTATTGAATTCCTCGGCTGATATGTCTTCTTTTGTGATAACCAAGCCATTACCACACATCTGTATACCCGGCACGCCGGACTCAATAAGGCCTAGCTGCAATTTGGTTGTACGGTTAACCGTACAAGCACTTTCTGCAAGGCTGATTATCTGACTGTTTTCTGCGTTGTTTGGTTCGTTTTCCATAGCTAAAGATTGCACAGTTGTCAAAATCAGCGTCGGCGGTTTCCGATGCGGTAGGCTTCACGAGAGGATTGCTTGCGCTGGTTGCCCATAGGCGGTAAGCCCAGCTGCTTCTCAATCTGCCGGACGTGGTAGTGGAAAGCTTGCTTGCTCATCCCCATCTTCTTCGCACATTCCTCGATGGTGGTGCTTCCTTGGTCGAGTAGGTAGTTGAGGCAGGCGGCGCGAAGCTTTGGGTTGCCATCTTGCGTCAGAAAGGCTTGCAGCTCCTGTACATCCTGCATACCGAGCGTGGCAAGGATCGCGGCGCGATTCTTGCTCAGCTTGTTGCGGAGCGGTGCTGCTACCGACTGTTCTTCGCTTTCTATTTCCATGATTTCCTGGGGCTGCATCTTGAGGGGGATGGTGTCAAGGCTTCGGCTGCTAACGTCCGTATCAGGCAAGGCCTGTAGAAGTCCCAAGGCTTCGGCGCGTTCACGCTCTGCCGGGGAGAGTGATTGCAGCCAAGCTTTGGCCTCGTCACTCTCGTAGGCTTCTTCGTACAGCTTACGGCGATAGGCTTCCTTGATGGCGTATGAATCGTTCTTGGACATAATGAGGTATGGTGTCAAAGGTTGTAGGGTGCGGCGGCGAGTTGTGACACATGACAGATGACACTTTCGTTTTTAACGAGTCCTATACACGTAAATATAAATTTTACACGTATACACTTCTCATTATTCTTTTCTCCCCTATATACTTTATCTGTACAATAAAGTGTCACAAGTGTCATTGAGGAGAGAAACAGCTTAATAGGCAACAGCTTAGCAGAATGACACTTTGCGGTGACACTAGATTTCTCCAGTGTCACAGCTTCGTTAAGTGTCACGAGCCAAAGAGCCTTAGAACGGGCAAAGCTCATCGAGTTCTCCTTCCTGATTGGGGCTGTTAAGGTATTCCATGAAAGCCTTGCGGTCGATAACCCACTCGCGTGCCTTGGACTGGCGGTCATAGACCAAAGGGAAGTCCCCGGCGCTAGCAAGCTTGCTGATACGCCGACCGATGCTCGTGGGCGTTACAGCCCCTCGTATCATGTCTTTCAATCCGTCCTGCAGCAGCATTTGTTGCATGAACCACGTAGACGAGCCTTTCAGCTCTTGCAAGCTCTTATCCGCATCGAAGCAGTCCTTTACGAACAGCGTCAATATCTCGCGGAACGAGGCTGTAGGGCTGGAATCTGAAGCCTCTGCAAGCAGCTCAGGATGCAAATAATTGCGCACTCCCCATCTGGCATCACCCACGCAATGTTCAGGTATCTCCCAGTTGAGCAGGAATGAGCAAAGCGCCCCCATCTCGGCTTTAGCCTTAGCGGCGCCATCGGCATCATTCATAGGCTCGTCAGCAGTCTTGAACAGGCTGAGCTTATCGCGGTTGGATAGCTCGATGTCCGGAAGAAGCTGGAGGGAATCAGGGTCGGTGTTGAGCGTGACAATGATGCGGCCACTCCAGTAAATCCCGGTAGCGCTCTTGTATTTGCCTTCGCAGGAATGGAAGTGGTTTGCGGCCATCTTCTTCAAGCTCTTGGCAAAAATGGCTCGCTCGCGGTAGTCACCCTTGGACACAGTATCGTTGAGCGTCCACACGCCGCTGCCCATCAGGTGGTCATTGAAGCGAGTCTGCCCGAGGACGTACTCGCTGGCATCAACCGCTCCACCCATACTTGCACCATACAGGCATTCACTCAGGAAGTTCTTACCGCTGCCCACGGATCCTGCAATGAAGATAGTATGGCCGTTCTTCGGCTCGCCCTTGTAGGCATTTCTGTAAGCATAAGCCCAAGCGGCCATAAATCGGTCGCGCTGGATGATATCAGGGAACAGGCGTTCCATAAAGACTGCTATCCAAGGGAAGCCATCGCCCCACTCCTGCCCCTTGCTCAAATCAGGCTCATGTACGCGCAGGAAGCTGGTATTGAGCCGTGCTTCGCCTTGAATATGAATGATGCGCTCCTTGCGGTAAATGAATGGACAGGCTGCCGGGAGCGTGTTGTAGGTGGCGATTTTCGCTACCAGCTGCTTCACCGGGCTGTCCTCACCCTCCTGTTCAGGCTTGCTGTTAAGGCCGTACTTCTCTGTAGCCAGGGATTCGAAGTTCTGGCGATTATAGGTGAGTAGGCAAGGCTTGTAGCTGCCGTCTTCCGCTCGCAGGTTGTTGCAGACGTAGAAGGTGTTATTCACCATATAGCACTCGCTCAAGGCCTTACCGAACGTGTCGGCGCGAAAAGCGTCAATGAAGTCAGAGCCGAAGATGTCTGCCCACGATTGGAACGGGAATGGGCCTGTGAAGCATATCATGCCATTTTCTTTCACTATCGCGGCGGTGGGGCAATCAGCCAGCGGATCCCAAAAGCGCACACCTCGCGCACCCAGCTCAAATGCTTTATCGCCGCCCCACTTCTTGTCCCAGCCGCGCTTCTGCATTTCCTCCCATATACGCGCGAGAGGAATCTGGGTGCCGGTGGTCGTGAATTTGCTTTTCTTCAGAGCCTCGTCCAGCCAGAGCAAGGACATGGACTCTGCGATGGGCTCTGTGCTGATCTGCTGCCAGTTCCAGCCAGCGTGGTAGTATTGCGAGGTGTTGTAGAAAGCCTTGCCGTCCAGCTGGCCGTAGGCATTCTTGAGCTTGAGTTTACGTACAATCGTCTCCAGCAGCGCCTGTACCATTTCGGCATTAGGCATCAGCGGCAGCGGGGCTTGCAAGAACCAGACCGCATGAGTACCGCCGGAGTAGGAGGAGCTGATGAAGTTGGGCTTAATGGTGAGTTTTGCGGTCTTCTTCATACGCTCCTCGTCACTCATCACCATATCATAATCAGCCACCACGGCTATCATGCTGACGGCCGGATTCTCGCGGCTCACCATCTCCTGCTTGTTCATGCCGCGGATGCCGCTGAACAAGCAATCTTTCGTAGCCGGGTTGCAGATGTAGGCGCGGTAGGCGGCTTTATCGCGGAGCTTGTCGTGGGCGATCACGCGCTGCTGCCAAGGCTGGCCGAAGGAAATCGCAGAGGCCATCAGGTTCGGACGCATTGGCAAGTCGGCAAAGGCATCAGCAGAGGGGTCAGGGTTCACGCTAGAGGGTTCAACTGAGGGTTCAACATTGCCTGTTTGAACCTCCTGCGAGGGTTCAGGGTTCACGCCAAAAGGTTCAACTGAGGGTTCAGAATTGCCCATTTGAACCTCCTGAGAGGGTTCAGGGTTCATGTTTTTCCAGTCCTCGCGGCGGCAGCGTGTCTTTATCGTGTCGGGGTTGAGACCAAAATGCTCGGCAGTCTGCTTGTAGCTGCGGCAAGTGAGGTAGAATTCACGCACCAAAGCCCAGTCCGTAGACTGAGCCTGGGCGTTGTTACTGTTGGAAGAATTTGAGTCCATTGTGGTCATTTGGTGTAAAAGGTTGATGAGGTGGTTTCAGCTGCGAGGGGTAGCCCCTCCAGCCACTCTGGTGCGGTGGTCATGATGCGCTGCACATCCTTTAGCGCGGTGTCAACTTTTTCGGTCGGCACTTCCACTACCACCTCGTCATGGATGTGCATCACAACTCGATACCCGGCGGCATCCAGATTCAGCAGGATCTCGCCCAGTACATCGCGAGCGGTGGCCGATGTCAGGTTCTCTGCCAGCTTGCCATCAAAAAAGGCGCAGCGCTTGCCTTGTACTTCTGCGCTCATGCCTTTGGGGGTCATGGCGAGATTGCGGTAGTAAAGAGAGCGGCCGGAGGGCAGCGGCAGAGCGAAGCAAGCCTTGCCTTTGTTGAGATTAAAGGCATGGTCCAGCTTAGCCCAGAGCTTAGTGATAAGGCGGTTGCTGTTACGGAAGTCTCTCACGATGCGCTCAGCTTCGCGCTCAGAGATATCCAGCCCCGCCATCGTCTTGGCGATCCTGACGAACACCTTAGCACCGGCGCCATAGCCCAGCCCCAGCACACGAGCCTTGGCCAGTCGGTACAGGTCAGGATTAGCGTGCTTCAGGGGCTCGCTGCCTGTATATCCCATAGTGGCGCGGGCGTGGGCTTCGTAGACCGAGATGCCTTTCTCCAGCTCCTCCATCATGGCGTTGTCACCCGCCAGCCAAGACAAGACACGTTGCTCAATCTGCCCGAGGTCGCTAATGATGAACGTATGGCCGGGGCGAGGTACAATCATCTTGCGCAGATCTACGCCGAATTGAGCTACGCGCGGCAAGTTCTGGATGTTGAAGCCACCATCGCCACTCCAGCGGCCTGTGTGAGCGCCGAAGTATTTGAGCCCATAGGAGAATGTGCCGTCCGGGCGAATGCGGCTCTCAAGGGTTTCCAATTTCTTGTACAGCGTGTTGGCCTTGCGATAGTCTCGCATTGCCCCCACCCAAGGAAACTGCTCGCCGTATTTCTCCTCCCAGGCAGTACAGCTGTCGGAGTCTTGGGCGAGTGAATCAGGTGCGGATATACCAGCCTTAGCGCATTCCAATTTCAGATTCTTCAGCGACAGGATAGGCTTGCTGCCATCAGCCCACGGAATCTTGCTGACGGCTTCATCCATCACGCGCAGGAGCTTCTGCTTACCCTCGGCCAGTAGCTTCTGATCCACGTACACGCCGTAGTCGCACATGTCGCGGGTTAAGGCTGACAGCCTACGTTCCTTGTCGCTCCAAAGTGAGCCGAGCTTAGAGTACAGGTGGTAGCAGTACCAAGAATCTTTCAGGCAATACTCTCCAAGTTCCTTGGCCATGCCCAAGCGCACAGCGTCTGCCCACGTCTTGTCTTTCATGTCGGTGCGGGTTTCCTTGCTGATGCTGATGCCAAAGGCTCCCTCCACAGATGCCTTCAGAGAGCGGCCGTAGCTGAGCGCACTCGCTAAATCTGCTGTACACACCCAGTCCACGCGCAGCTCTGCCGGGACGATACCAAGCTCGCGCAGCCTCTCGAAGCATGCGCGGTCAAAGCGGGCGTTGTGGGCGCAGAGCGTGCTGCCATCAAGCATCTGCCAGTCGAAGTCTTCCGGCTTGCCCACATACGCAAACTCTCCATCAGATTCAGGAGAATAGATAGAGACGAGGTAGATAGAGGCCGCAGGATCGCGCAGGTAGTGGTACAGGCCGTGGGTGTCGATGCTCAGCTCCTTGCCGTAGTAAGTCTCGAAGTCCATCGCAAAGACTTTGCCTTTCTTCGCTTCGGGTTTAGGCTTCATACTCGTACACCTCCTTAGCTGTTACAGGTTGAAAGCCGGGGTAGTAGACGCCCGGATGCAGGATACAGGGCTGAATCTCACCATTCACTTTGCCCCAGACAAGATGGAACGAGCAAATGGCATCCCCCAAATCAGAATGAGGGATGCTGAACTCGTCCCGGTTGCCAGCGATAGAGAGCTGGTGCTTCGGGTAGTAGCTCATCTCAGGCGTTCTCCTTTCTAGCTTCCGGCTTTGTTGTGGGCTTTGTTGCGGAGTTTGTCTTGGCTTTTGCCTTTGCCTCAGCCTTGGCTTTCCTGCTGGCGTCTCTTGCCGCATTGATGGCTTCACGGCAGAGCGTGGACAAGTTTTGCTCGCGCTTCGTCAATTCATCGAGGGCTTTGCTCAGACGCTCATACTTCTTCGTGTTGCCACGCAGCCCGGCCTCTGCACGCGCACAGGTCAGGCGCATGGAGAGCAAGCTGAGCGAGCGGGCTTCCGATGCGTAAGCGTGTACCAAATCGTCCTCGGCGTTTCGGGGCTCGCAATACAGCTCGGCGATAAGATGCCAGCCTTTCACTCGTTCCGCCCGGGTCATCACCTCGGCTCCTACCTCTCCCGCGATGCGGGTTAAATCGTATATTTCCATTGTTGCAGATGGGCCATTTGTTCATTGGCCTCCGCTAACCTCTTGGGCGAGACTTTGCAAAACTCCCCGCTTTTTCAGCAAAAAAATTGCCACAATCCCGAAAGATTGTGGCATTGTAGTCGATGGACGTTAATTTTAGCGTATGGAACTCAATATATGCCTAAGCGCACTCATAAGCTCGTTATACTCAATTTCCTTAGCATACGGGTATTTTCGGCGGTACGCATTCCAATGATTTTGTTGAATGGAACTTGTGCTCAAGCCCTGCAGAATGCTCTGCCAGTTTGTCAGATTTTCTTCACTCTGGCGGTGATTTGCCGTAGCCTGTAAAGCCTCTCGCAAAAGGGGGAGGTTAATTTCTCTGGTTCGAGATAAGGCGTAGACATCATAAAAATCTCTTGGACGGGTTGACAATACGCCTCGCCGTAATATCGTTTCAAGTTTTTCCGCAAGAATCGTTTCTATGTTGTAACTCCATACCTGTACTGGAGGAAGCCCCTCAAAAAAGCTGGGAATCTCAGTCTCGATGGGGTGCGGCGTGATAGCATCGCCTGTGGATACGTCAATGCTGAAAGGAACTACGATGCTACCACTCACCGCTTGCATATAAAGTCGCAGCCCGCCGTAGACATCATCTTGGCGTATTGTTTCTATGCGAAGTAACTGAAACGATGTGCCATCCTGTTCATCTATAGCGGATATCTCTTGCATTGCATTGGTCAACGTTTCTTCAGTTAGCGGGAAGCTGCGAAGTGTTGTGTCAATGTCCATAGTACTACGATAATCCAGTCCCACAATCGCTGCAACCAACACGCCGCCCTTAAGTACAAAATGATTCCTATGCGATGATTTTGATAATCTGCGCAAAAATCGTTCGAACATGATATTCTGAAGCACTACCTGGGGAGCAATGCCGTGTTCTTTTGCATACCGATTGATTCGAGCTTTCCAGCTCATTTCGTTGGGCTTCATACCATCAATTCAAGATATGGGGTTAAATTATTCATCACACTCAGCTTCGTGGCATATTCTGCCAGACGATGGTGGTTCACTGAGCTTGTTGTAAAATAGCGTTTCATCGTAATGGCGAAAGTCTCGACATCCACTCTGTTCCGGTTACGAAGCAAATCGCAAATACTGCGCTCTGCATCGTAGCAACGAACAGTATTGCCAAAGGGTGTTTGCTTTTCTGTGATTCCAAGGGTGTGTAATTCCGGTTTGATATAATAGCAAGTGCAAACCTTTGCCAGACTGCGGGGCAGCGTGGACGTTGATGGAATAGTGACCGACTGACTGAAAGGAGTCCTATCAGTCAGTCCGTGTAGATACAGCGCACTTTCGTGAGAGAACACAAGCGCAGGAAACTTCCTTTGCATGTAGAGCATATCGTCAACCAGTGTGCCAGGGCGGATATAAACACCACACTCGTATCGTTCCAATAGTCCCTGACATGTGTATGTATGTAGCTTGCCTCGATTGAAACCCAGCTGCTCTATATCCGCAGCTGTAATCAAGCCGCCTTGCGTATCCATACATCTCTCTATGCTTTTCTCCAGCTTCATCATTTTGCCTCCTTTCCGCTGACTTTTATACCATAAAGCGCATAGCCATACAAGTAAAATAAAACAAAACGCAAGAAATCATAGGACGTTTCTTGCGTTTTGTTTTTTTTGCTTCGCTTGCGCCCGGAACGATAGGTGGCTCTTTGCAGATGAAAAGTGCATGCGCAGCCTACACACAAGTTGATTACCCTACAGCCTTAACTTAAGCTCATTGGTTCTGCTTCAGCATTGCGAATGCCGTATAAGGACATCCTCTGGAACCCTGTTCGGGCGATAAAGGAAAACAAGGGGTGCTTATGTAGGGCCTTTTTTCTATTTTGCCGCAATTTCACAGCCATTTTGACAATGGGGGAGCGAGATAGAGGAGAGGTGGGCAGAAGCTGATAGCTCCGCGCATTTTCCCCGGACTTTTTTACCTCGCTGATGCGAGTAACAGGAGAAAGGGGCAGATGCAGATAGCCACACGTAATCCTGCACCACAGCAACGCGCACGACCAGAACCAAGAACATTCAAAAATCATTCCAAGACAATGACTAAACAAGAAATATCCGTATTCGATGCCTACGAGGAAAGCATCGTAACAGTAGCCATTAAGCTCAGAAAGGCCTATGCCGAATCGCTGCGATTAAGCTCAGCAGATGCTCCCGACTTCTACCAGACTGTGCTGAGGGAAGCACCTGCGGCCTTGCTAAACCACTACAAGCATTCATGGGAAGATGAAGATGCCATCCGCGCATTCCTTTACAGCTACTTCTTCAACAAGATTCGAGATGAACGAAAGCGTGCATGGCGCAAGCAGCGCTATGAGACGCCCCGCAAGGTTGATGAGGGGCTGGTAGAAGAAGTTGGCTTCAGCTACACCTTTGACGCATGTGAGGATTCGGGGACGATGGCCAAGCTCGTGCTCGATGAACTCATGTACCAGCTTTCTCCGGAGGAAGTTGCCCTTTGTAAGGCATTCATGGAAAAGAACTCGTGGGCAGCTGCGGGCGAACATTTAGGCTGGTCAAATGGCAAATTGTACCGAGTACAGAGCAAGCTGAAAAACTTTTTTCAGCAAAATTGCAAAAAAAGCGGGGAGTTTTTCGAAGTCGCGCCCAAGAGGTGAGTGAAAGGCAACGAATATGCTAACACTCCTAGACTATCAGAAAGACCACGCCGAGAGCATCGAACGCGCTCTCCTCAGCCCGAACCGAGTGGCACTCGATGCCAGCGACCCCGGCACAGGCAAGACTTATATCGGCTGCGAAGTAGCTGCCCGCCTCGGTATCCCCACCATCATCCTCACCCCCAAGGCAACTGTGCCGAGTTGGGAAAAGGTATGCAAGCTTGCCGGAATCAAGCCGCTCCTTGTCACCAACTACGAGAACATCCGCAGGGGTAAGCTGGATATCTGCCGTAAGACTGATACCGGCTATGAGTGGCACGTCCCGCACGAGACACTTATCATCTTTGACGAGTGCCAGAAGTGTAAGGGGCGTGACTCCCTCAACGCTCGCTTACTCATCGGAGCCCGCGCTCGTCATTGCCGCATCCTCCTGTGCTCAGCCACCGCCGCCAGCAACCCGCTTGAAATGCGAGCCCTCGGCTTCGCTCTTGGCCTCCACAACCTGTACAACTACTGGTACTGGGCTAAGCGGAATGGCGTGCGTGAGGGATTCTTCGGCATGGAGTTCAGCGGCGATGAAGAGTGCTTGCGCCAACTGCACAACGATATCTTCCCGCTGCGTGGTAGCCGCCTCCGCATCGCTGATATCCCGGACTTCCCGGAAACCATCATCGAGCCCGCTATCGTTGAGACTGGTAAGGCCAAGGCGATTCAGGACGAGTACGACAACCTGAAGTACGAGCTGCGCAAGGCAGAACGTGAAGCCGATGGTAACAAGCTCGATGAGATTGCCGAAGCCCTGGGCTCGAAAAAAGCCAGCCACCTGACGCTTGTCCTCCGCGCCCGCCAAGCCATCGAGCTGCACAAAGTACCGGCTATGGTGGAAATGACCAAGACCGCTATCGAAGAGGGGCAGAGCGTGGTCCTGCTGGTGAACTTCACCGAAACCATCTGCGCTCTGGCGGCGAAGCTCAACTGCTCCGACATCATCTGTGGTGGCCAGTCTGCGGAAGAACGCCAGTCCGTTATCGACCGCTTCCAGCGTAACGAGATTCCGGTCGTCATTGCCAACATTCAGGCTGGTGGCGTGGGCGTGAGTCTGCACGACCCGACAGGCAAGCGCTCCCGCCTGAGCATCATATCGCCCACATTCTCCGCTGCTGATCTGCGCCAGGCACTTGGCCGAGTGCATCGAGCCGGTGGTGCTGCCAGCATCCAGAAGATTTGCTTCGCCGCCGGAACCTGCGAGGAACACACGGCACAGGTCTGCGCTTCCAAGCTCGCGCACATTGACCTGCTTAACGATGGAGATATGCAACCCTTTCCCATTCAATGATAACGATTTTCCCCTTAACCCAAAAAATCAATCAATATGGATACAACCGACATTGAGAAGATGAAAGCCCTCGGCCACGTGATACGCCACTTGGCCTACATGGAGGGAGTGATGGAGACTAAGAGCAACAACGCACGCAACTACGAGATGCGTAGCTTTTACTCCGAACTGAAAGACATGTGCGAGGATGTGGTGCTGCGCTTGCAGTCACGCATCGAGAGCATCGGTAACGAGCCTGATAGAGAGGAGCTGTTCCCCAATGGCTAAGCACGCAAGACACTCTCCGTCCTCACTCGGCTACAAGGAAATATGCCCGGCCTTTTACGGCAAGAGCGGCACCAACGCCGCCGCCGAAGAGGGTACGCTCATGCACGAGGCTCTGGAGACGGATGACTACTCGAAGCTCAATGAAGAGCAAGCCTTCCTCTGCGGGCTCTGCCGAGACTACCGCGATGGCGAGCTGGCTAAGCTGGAGAACCCGGTGCAGTTTCGCGAGCTTCGCCTTACCATCGCTGACGGCCTCACCTATGGTACAGCCGACTTTGTTGCGGTGGCCGGAAAGGTGGGCGTGTTGATGGACTGGAAGTTCGGCTATGGTGCCATCGAACCTGCAGAATCGAATGCACAGGGATGTGCCTATGCGCTCGGCGTGTTCGAGAAGTTCCCGGAGCTGGAGGAGCTTAGCGTCCACTTCGTCCAGCCCCGCCGCCAGTACATCAGCACTCACACCTACACCCGCGAGGACACCGAGCGCATGAGACTCCGCATTGACACCATAGTCCGCAGAGCCAACGCCAAGAACAAGGAGGAGCAACCGGGGCAGCAATGCTGCTACTGCCGCAAGCAAGCTACCTGCAAGGCACTCCGCAACCTCGCGCTGCCCATCGCCAGCCGCTACGCCGGGCTCGCTATCCCCGAGGAGCTTCACCCCTCCAACATCTCCGACCCGCGCATGATGGCTCAATGCCTCGACTGTGCCAAGGTGCTCAAGGAATGGATTGACTCTGTCAACTTCCACGCCATCGACATGGCTCTCAATGGTGCTGAGATCCCCGGCTACAAGCTTGCCAATCGTGCTGGTCGCCGCACCATCTCTGATGCACTCGCAGCCTTTGGCGCGGTAAAGGACAAGATTTCACCCGAGACATTTATCGAATGCTGCGGCAGCGTGAGCATCGATGCCCTCGGCAACAAGATTTCCGCTATTGCTCCTCGCGGGCAGAAGCAGAAAAGCAAAGATGAACTCGTCTCTCAGCTCACGGAGGACGGAATCATCACGACAGGTGCGCCGAGCAAGTACCTCAAGCGCATTTAACCCCAAGACAATCAAACCTAATCAACCCAAATCAAGTAATCATTATGGCTAAAATCAAAGCATACGACATCAACGGCTCTGAGGGTCAGTCCTCGGAGGTTATCAGCCCCGCTACCACCACCGCAACCACCACCGAGCTTGCCGCTCCCCCGTCTGCCACCCTTGGCACCATTGCCGGGGAGATTGAGAGTGACGATATCGTCATCCCTCGTCTCAATCTTGTGCAGAACGTAGGCAGCCTCGCTGAGTTGTTCAATGGCGGCGATCTGGTGCTCAATAAGGAAGTGGTGCTGCCCGCGCCCTTGGAACTCACCATCCTGTCAGCCCGCAAGCAGTTCGTGCAGAATCTCGACTTCGATTCTGACGAGAAGCCCCAGGTGTACAACACGCTTGAGGAAGTGCATGCCGCTGGCGGTACGATTGAGTGGGTGGGCAACCAGAAGCCCAGCTTCACCCCGGTGCTGCACGTGAACCTCGTGTTCAAAGCACCCGCCGGGCTCGATTATGCGCTGCCGCTTGAGTACAACGGCGATGCTTATGGGCTGGCCGTCTGGACGCTGCGTGGCGTGGCTTACACACGCGCTGGTAAGAACATCCTGACCGCAGCTAAGTTCGCTCTGCGCGATGGCCTGTTCAATGGCAAGTGGGAGCTTACGAGCAAGCGCGAGAAGTTCGGTCGCAACAGCGTGTTCGTGCCGGTACTGCGAAATGTTGGACGTAATACGCCTGACTTCGTGAACTACCTCCGCACGATCGGCTGATAGAAACAGGAACTCTGGGGGCGGGTAGGCCACACACAGGCTTGCCCGCTCCCTGCAATCCCCTTACTTTAGCTCAACTCATGAAGCAAATTGGTATCACTCCCCTTGGTCACACCAAGGCTCACGACAAGCTGGCAAAAGCGCTTGCCCCGCTGATTCTGCGCATGCTGAAAAATCCCAATATTGTGTTTGTGCGACCTATAGGCACAAAGTCCCCACCTCATTAAAAATCAGCGAGTTAAATACAAGAAAAATATAGACAAATAGCTCAATCTGTGCTAAAGTATAGGGTGCACTAAAGATTTACTATTAAGCCTTTACAACAACAAGCATGAGTCAAACCATCACAAAACTGACACCAGAGGAAGGAGCTGCCCGCATAGCCGCTTTGCAGGATATGAAAGTCCGCGAACTCCGGCGCGAGTGGGTACTCCTATTCGGGAATCAACCCTATACGACCAGAAATCGCCAGTTCCTCATCAAGAGGCTGACGTGGAGAATCAATACCCTCATCAACGGAGGGATATCCGAGCGAGCAATGAAACGAGCCCACGAGATTGCAGACGAGACACTCATCCGGCTGAAGCCTCGCCGATTCAATGTAAAGCCGATGGAGGTAGTCGATACCAGTCATCCTGAGAATAACCACGCCAATACGCCCGCAACCAATCTACCTGTCGGCACAATCATACGCCGCCTGTACAAAGGCAAGTACCACGAGGTCACAGTCATCGGCAAAAACATGTTCGCATACGATGGCGTGAAGTACGACAACCTGACCGCGATTGCTTGGAAAATCTGCGGCTACGCCAAAAGCGGCAACTACTTCTTTAACCTCCCCATGACTCCCAGAAATGATGACAACAAGTAATCCAGTAATGCCAACAAAGCGATGTGCTATCTACACCCGCAAATCCATTGCCAAAGGTCTCGACCAAGAATACAACTCTCTTGATGCCCAATTCGACATGTGCATGGATTGCATACGCCGCCATGAAAAAGACGGATGGGTGTTCGTAGCTTCATTCGTAGATGCGGCGGTGAGTGGCACCACCGTACACCGCGACCAGCTCAACATGCTCCGACATCAGGTTAGAGCTGGCGAGATTGATTGTGTAGTGGTGTACAAGCTCGACCGACTGAGCCGAGACTTAGGCGACTTCACCACGCTGATGAAGGAGTTTAGTGACCACAATGTGGCATTTGTCAGCGCCACCCAGTCCATTGAAACGCACACGCCGGAGGGTAAGCTTTCCATGAACATGATGGCCGTGGTTGCCGACTACGAAGCCGCCATCATCCGTTCCCGACTCAGGGATAAAATCAACGCCTGTAAAGCACAAGGCCGTTGGGTATGTGGCAGTGCGCCCTACGGATACAAATGGCATGAAAAGAAGCTCGTGGTCGATAGGCTGGAATCTGCTACTGTCCGCTACATACACGAGCTTTATATAGGAGGCAAAGGCCCAGTAGTCATTGCCCGGCAACTCAATAAAGAGAAACGGCTGTACCGCAAGAACAAGGATAGCGGCGAGCGTATACCTTGGAACAGCCAGACGATTAAGCGTATCCTCACTCACTACGTCTACGCTGGCTATGTGAAGACGGATTCTGGACTCATTCAAGGCATCCACCAGCCAATCATTGACCAAGAGACGTACGAGAAGACATGCCAGAAAAATAATGAAGCACGAGAGCTGCGCAGCGGGCTGGATCAGAAAGAACACAAGGTTATCTACCCGCTCAAAGGGATTCTGAAATGCGGCAAATGCGGAAGGCTTTATCTTGGCACATACACCATCAAACGTGGAGTAATGCGCCGCTATTACACCTGTGCAGCCAACAGGCACGACTATTTGCAGGGCTGCGCCTCCCCTCACTTCGGAGCAGACCAGATAGAGGAATTGTTGAAAGGCTATATCCTGCGATTCAGGGACAGCCCCCAGGTACTGGCAGCTCTTATCCGGCAGCTGCCCGATGAAGATGCCGGGCGAATCGCAGACGCGCTCTACAGCATCGACACAGCATTAGGTGACTCAACCCCGCGAGAATTGCAAAAAGTATTCCAAGCCGCATTTGAAAGCATCGTTATCAACGACAATGGAGAGCAGTTGGACGTGACCCTCAAGAAAGGACTCGAATAAGATGAAACAAGAATCAAGACAAGACACGATATCGCTGAACAAGCTCCGGCGCACCAGAAAGGAACCCGAGCCACAGGTACAGGTTGAACTACCAAACATTCATGCAAAATCAGCGCCGGGTATGGTGGTTCCTCAGGCAAATTGCGATTTTTCCATCCCCATCATCTTCGAACGCAATGAGGAGAATGTTAGGATTGTACGGCTGCGCACCAAGATGGATGACTATATTGCCCAACGCAAGACAATGAGAGTCCCGACAAACAGGGCAATCAAAATGGCCAACGCCATCGTTCTTGAGGAATACCTGACCACCGGGAAATACGGCTCAGCCTCGAAGTGTGCGGAAATGCTGGGCGTATCACAGCCTACAGTTACAGGGATGCTCAACATGCTTAACCTCCCACCAGATGAGATTGAGCGCATCCTCTTTGAAACGCATTAAACAAGCGCGATATCGCGCACCAAGGAGAAGCCCCGGCATCCACGCTGGGGTTCTCAATTTTATCGAGGCTGAGGATTAAGCCTTATTGCGGGGCTTGCTGGGGAGGCCGAAGAATGTGTTGCCGCTGATCTGGTATCCGGCTGCTTTCCAGCTGATGTGGGTGAGGGTCGGATATACCTCGCCGTTCCATTTGTAGCCATTCTCGGTCACCTCTACTTCAATCATTCTGCGCTTGTAGATTCGGATTAACTGGTCACCGGGCTCCAGCTTGATATCATCGCCACCGGGGGTGAGACTCATAGGGGCTTGTCCGGCTTTTTTCAGGTTGTAGGTGCTGAGCTTGCTCGGGGCTTCTTCGGGCTGAGCGGCCTCAGCGGCGGATTCCTGTGCCGGGGCTTCGGCGGTCGGCTCCACGTCCGTCACGGGCTCGTTTGATTCGGCTTCGTTTGATTCAGGCTCCTCTACTGCGGGCTCAACGCTTTCTTCATCGTCTTCTGCGGCTTCCTCGTCCTGAGCTTCCATCGTTACCTCTGCCAGCTGCTCAGCCTCGCGGGCTTCCTCAATCTCCTGCCAAAGGGCTGCTTCCACCTCCTCGTTGATTTCTGCGGCTTCCATTTGCGGGGCTTCCTCAATCGTTGCGATGGCGGCTTCCTGTTCTTGTTCCTGGGGCTCGGCGTTCTTCTGCTGCTTCTTGGCCTTGCTGCGCTTGGCCTTGGAACGCTTGTCTTTCTTGCCAGCGTTGAAATACTTGGCGTAGGTCTTCTGTGAATCCTCGTCCTCGATGGTGAACACGCCCTCGGCAATCAGCTCAGGCAGCGGCTGGTTGTAAATCTCATGGGCGCACCACTTACCTTTCAGGTTGTAGCAGACGCTTACGCCCAGCGGGTCGAACTTGATGCGGATGGTCTTGCCCTCGCCGTTGACGGCCTTGATGATGGTCGGGTCGAAATCGGCGTCGTTGGTGGCGGTGGTAGCGGCGGCGGTTGTCTTAGTCTTGGACATAGTATTTATTGTGTTTTGGGTTAATGTGTAAATGTAGTCGAGAACGGCCTGTGCGCCTTTTCTGTATACTGTTACTGCCAGCAGTTCCTCATTTGCCCAGATGGCCCAGTTGCGGGTCTTGTTGTAGCGGCTTATGTGGAGCTTGTTGTGCATTATTTAATACGTTTAGCGTTAAGGCTTTATCTCGTTGTAAAGTATAGCACATGAGCAACCAATGTCTAGCTTTTTTTTTACTTTTTCTTTGCTTTTTCTGCATTTATTTTCAATCACTTACACTAACCTTACCGAGAGCAAAAAAAGCCTCCGAGAGCCAGCTGGTCAGGCCGACTCCCGGAGTGCGATTCTTAGCTATTTTGGGGGGATTAGAACTGAATCCGATAGCCCACCGCAGCGTTGAAGTTCGTGTAGTCGCTTCGCAGTTCTACTGAACCATCGGCGAAAATACTACCGGAGCCTACAGGCACGGAGATACCGGCACCCAGCTCCACACCGAAAGCGCCCAGCTCAGCGCTCTCGATGCCTACGCGCGTGGCGTGGTCTATAAAGCCGGTGCTAGTGGAGCTCTGGCGGTCGCCGAGGTCATACTTGGCCAGCGCACGAGCCTCGAAGGCGCAGGCGCGGTTCAGCGTCTGCTGCCCCAGCACAGCGGCATAGCGGGCACCAAGACCCACCGTCACGGTATCGAGGCTCTGCTCACCCACATTCAGGGCGGCATCCGTACCGCTTTCGCTGTAGCTGTCCACCGCTGTGTGGCGGTAGGCGATATTGAACACCGGGCTCAGCTTGCTGCGGTTGCTCAGCTCGAACTCACGGCTCACTTCATACATCAGGCCGAAGGCCGTGCCATCCGTGTCGCCATCCGTGCTGTAGCCCATGGCTGTACGCTTATAGTCGGCCTCCATGGTACCCGCCGTGCCGATGAAGGCATGGCTCCAGTTGCCGGACTCATAGCGGGCAAAGGCGCTCAGGTAGGCGGTATCCATGTCGCCGTCCAGACCATCCGGGCCATCGCTCTGCAGGTCGCCATACATAGCCGTGAGGGCAAGCCCCAGGGTGAGCTGGTTGTTCACCTGCATACCGGCACCTACTGTGCCGCCCCAGCTGCTCAGGGTGTAACCGGCAGCGCAGCCGTCAGCATTCTGCTCTGCGCGGTTGCCCTCGGCATTCACCCAGGCAAAGTATCTGTTGCTTTCAGGCATGGAGGCAGCACCGCCCTTGCCATCATTCAAAGCCACGGCATCGAGTCCGTAGGCTCCGCTGATGCTGCGGTTGCGGATAGCGCGCAGTTGACGCTCCACA
>JAZRSQ010000027.1:0-9465 GCA_045651585.1 Akkermansia sp. | reverse complement strand
AAGCAAACTCCAAGAGCTACCGCTATTATTAGTCAGGCTGTCACCCCGTTTCACGGGGCTCTCGATATTATTTGCTCAATACCCGGGGCTGCGCCGCTGCGCGGCTTACCCCGCGCTATGTACTGTCGCCCCGTTTGCACGGGGCTTTAGAATTCCGCTCACCTTCGGTTCGCCGTACAGCTCTACAAATTGTTCTTTGCCCCAACCGCAAAAACGAAAAAAAGCCCCGGTCAGGAACCGAAGCTCTACGGCAGGATATCACAGACGGTTAATCTCAGATTACATACGCCGGCTACGCCTTCGTGCCGGTCGCGGGTGCCCGCCGGACTTTCAAGGTATCGCAGTTAAAGAGGAAAGTCAACCCCAAAAACAAGAGAAAAAAAATGCAGGGCGTCCGGATTTTCACCAGACCCTGGTCGAACCTTCCCTGCGGACATGATTTAATCTCAAATAAAGGAAGAAGTCAACCATAAATTAGAAGGTGAAATCATAAAAAACAGTCCCGCCGATGCGACCAACATCGCGAGGCTGTTTTGAAAGAGGATGGCTTTTGTGAAACTTGCGCCTTTCTACTAAATCCGCACATATTCTAATGCCTTCGGCTCGGTTGTTAACTCAGAAAAGAAAAAGCCCCGCTGATGCCGGCAAGCACTGCGAGGCTGTTTTGAAAAGAGTGAGTGAAACTCGTAGCTCTTTACATCCAACGGGGGTATTTTAAGCAATTCGCATTTGCTTGTCAACACGAAAAAGCAAAAAAAAAGAGTTATCTTTCTGCATTTTATACAGAAAAGTTTTTTGCCTTTTGCATAGCATCGGGCGAGGCTGAAGTACCTGCATCAGCAGCTCAACCGTCCTGCTGCTGAGCTGATAATGGGGGAAATCAGAGCTTGGGTATGGGTGGCAAGGGTGGCAGGTCCTGATCCTTACCTGCTATGCAGCCGGGTATGATGACGAAGAGCGCAAGCCAGAGCGGGGTAATGATAAAGCCGGGTATATCGAGCCTGAGGAGACCTATCGGGAAGGAGGCAGCGATGGGAAGCCAGAGGAATACCCAAGCACGGCAAAGGCCGATGTGGCCTATGCGCCGTACGCTGGCCAGGCCATAGCATACGGGTATTGCCAGCCACAGGTATGTGGAGGATGTCAATATGAAACAGATGGTCATCCACGTCCACCATTCTGTGCGGTTTCCTTTTTCAGCTTTGTAGTTTTTCATATGGGAGGGAATGTTATCTGTGGCAGCGGTCGCAGTTGGTGGTGACATTCTGCCTGCGGTGGCAGTCCAGACAGGAGCTCATGGTGTGGGGGAACTGGCTGTCGGGGTCGGCGTGGCACTCATCGCAGCTGTGACCGGCGGCGGTGTGTTGACCGTGGTGAAAATGAATGTAGGGGGGCAGGGGAGCCTTGCGCACCCAGCGCAGGGGTTCGGCGGTATAGGCCGGGTGGTCGGGGTTGGCAGCTGCATGCAGGGGCAGCAGACGGGAATCTGCGGGCAGAATGTGGCGGTGGCAGTCCAGACAGGTGGCGGCCGTGGGCAGACCGGCACCGGCGGCATGGTGGGCAGCTGCGTGGCAGGCGCGGCAATCCATGGCGCTGCCGCCGGCTGCGGTGTGAGTGGCGTGGCTGAAGGGGAGTGGCTGCACCGGTTCGTGCGGGCGGCGGGTGCAGGCGTACAGGTAGCAAAGTGACAGCACGACTGCCGCGAGTATACAAAGCCCCCACACGGTCGCCGGGGCGAGGTGTGGGGGCTTGCGAAACATGGTTCGGTTCGGGTGGCTGTTTACTTACGGGTGATAGTCACCTTGCCGTAAGAGTCGAGCTTTTTGCCCATGTTGAAGATAACCATGATGCGGGGCTTCTTAACAGCTGCGGGCACCTCGAGGGTGTACACGTTGTTGGTCTGCTTGAGGCCCATGAAACCGTCGTGGCGGTCCTCGGCTACCTTCTTATTGCCGTCATAGAGCTCAACAGCGGCTACGAGCAGAGCTTCGGTACCCTTCTTGTAGTTGAAGGTTACCTCGTAGGTGCCGGCGGCGCTGATGGGCAGCTTGCCTTCCAGCTCCACGGGAGTGGCATCGCTGGGCAGAATAGCAGGGCTCCAACCCTCAATGAGGTTGAAGGAGCTGACCCACATGCGCTCGGCGTCATCGGCAGACTTGCCCAGCAGGCTGTCGGGGTCGAGGGAGCGCAGCTTGGCAATCATCTCCTTCAGCTCGGCTTTGCGAGCCAGACCACCGTGGCGACGCAGCAGACCGATGCAGATGCAGCATGCCTGCTGTTTTTGATCGGTGGTGAGCAGCGGGTTCTCCATCAGCTCCTTCATGGTAGCGAGGTCGGCCTCCCAGTCCTTGGTGGAGGCGCTCTCAATGGCCGTGTCAAAGAGGTTGAGCCCGGCTATGCGGAGCATGCCGCTCTCATCTTTTGGGTCTTCCTTTTTGATAGCATCGACCACTCTGTTGGGGCGGTTGATACCGGGAATGGCAGAGGCCTGACCCAGCAGGCGAGCCTTCTCGACACCCTTGGCGGCCTCTGCCTTGTTCAGCAGCTCAGCCTGCTTGCGGGCACCGGCCATGGCCTTGCTGACCTTGGCAGCGACAGCAGCCGGGTTTTTGCGCTCGCTGTAGGGAATGCAGATGTCAGCCAGACGTCGACCGGTCTTATCATAGAGGATGATGGCCGGGTAGACGTTCGGGAAGCTGAGGTCCATGTTGCCGAAGCGCTGTTTGTTAACCTCGTGCTCCTCCTTGGAGGTGACGTTCGGTACGGCCAGAGTCATGACAACGGCGTTGCCCAGTGCCTTGGTAACGGCAGGGTCGGCCATCATCATTTCAGCTGTTTTCTTGCTGTACTTGTCCCAACCGTCGGCATAGGTAACAATGGCGTAGCCATCGTCTGTTACCAGGGTTTTGCCCTGATCAATGTTCTCGGCCTTCTGATAAGCGGTAGCAGTCAGGGGAGCTACCAGCAGGGAAAGGGCGATTAAGCTGTTCGTAACTTTCATTGTGTTGTAAATGGTTTATGGGTTAGGCAGCCTGGTTGCCGTAAATGTAAATGCCGTTGAGGTGGAAGAACTCGGGGCCACCCTCGCGCACGATACGCACATACTTGGCCACGGGCAGTTTGCCGTCGAGGTCGGTGCGCATGACGCGCTGCTTGCACGGGCCGAGGCTCTTCACGTCGGTCCAGTCCTCACCGTTCTCGGACACCTGAATCTTCATGTTGTTATGGCGGTGCATGTTGCCGGGAGCCGTTACGATAACGATACCGGTGATGTTGACCTGACGGGGCAGTTCAACGGCGACGTAGGCATCCTTATCCTTAGCGGTGTGGAAGGTACCACCCTCGGGGGTCAGCAGGCCGGCGTGCTCGTGCGGCTTGTCCCAGTTGGAGGTGGAGCTCATCCATACCAGACCACCTTCAGAGGCGAGCTTGCCGGGGAAGGGTTCGAAGGAGGGCATCTTAACATCCGGGTTCTTGTGGCCGGTGGCGGCAACCATCTTGCCGATAGCCTGGAATGCGGCACGGTCACGGTTGGTTTCGGAAGCCAGGATAGCCGGGCGGAGCAGCTGAATGCGCTCCTCGGCGGTCATGCTGCTACCACCGGAACCGATACCCTTGATGGTAGCCTGCATCAGGCGGGCGTTCCCCTGCTTGTCAAGCTTTTTGCCGAGGGTGTTACCCCAGTTGAGGATGGCGGGGGCGTACTTGCTGTTGCTGACCGTAGCGCCGAGCACGTCTGCGTAGAAAGAGCAAATCTCGTCGACGTTCTTATCAATCTTCATGCCGGCAATCTGTCTGTCAGCCAGGCGCTCAATGTGCCAGCGGTCAGGACCCATTTCACCCACACTCTGCCAGAACTTCAGGTAGGCCTTGCGCAGTTCGGCGGGCTTGTCGCCCAGAGCTTTCACCAGACCGTCCGACAGCCCCTTCTGCATGTGCTCGAAAGCCATTTCGGGGTACATCGGTACCAGAATGGAGCACATGGTGTCGTTGAGCTTAAGCCACTGGGCGGGGGTGGAGTCGGTGGCAGTTTCGAGAGCCTCTCTCCACTCGCGCCAGGCCATCCAGTTACGGGGCTGAGCGGTGGCAGCCTTCTCGTAGCATTCAACAGCCTGTGCCAGGTCACCGGCAGCAGCCTTCACACCGGCAATCACGCGCCAGGCGTTGGACATGTCGGTTTCGTTCTTCTGAGCATCGGAGTACAGCTCCGTGGCAGAGTGCAGCGAGGAGTAGGAGTGTACGTTGCGGAATACCTGCCAGTGCAGACCGCGATCCCAGCTCAGGGAGTAGGCGGGGGTCCACTTGTCGCCCACAAGTACGATGTAGGCGCAGTGGGCAGGCTCGCCTGCCGTGAGGGCGGGCACGCCGTTAGCCAGAGCGGCAAAGGCGCCGAAGTGGGAAAGACTGCCGCACACGCCACCGATGTGGAAGGTCATGGCCTCGCGGTTGTCGCCCAGAGTGCTCTCAAAGGGTGCATAATAGAGCGGCCCATGAATGCTGTCGCCATAAATGTTGTTCAGGCGATAGGAACAGCGCCAGCAGCAACCGCTGTAGCGATCGGCGGGCAGGCGCATGTTGTCCTGTGCCCAGGTCAGACTGGCTATGCTGCCGTAGGGGTTGTCGCCCTTACAGCCGCACACCATACGGCGCTGCCAGAAGGGCAGGGTGTCGAACACGGTGTTCAGGCGGTCATCCTTCCACGATTTGATGTAGAAGTTGGCGCGCTCTACGGCGTCCTGCTGGTTCCAGCCGGACTTGGCATATTCCAGAGCTGTGGCTGTGGCAATATCGCGAACCATACGGTCGCTCACCATATCGGGGTTATCCTTGGAAATCTTCTTGAGGATGGAGAGAGCCATGCCCGGGCGCACACACTCACCGGTGAAGGCAAACTGGCCCAGCCACTCGGGGTCGCCGCCGATGAGCTCCATGAGCTTGGCACCGCCCTTGCCGGCTGCGCTTTCACTGAAGAGGTGGTCGCTCTTGTCCTCGGCCTCCAGACGGGCTATCTTTTGAGTAAGGTTCTTGCGATTCCATGCAACGGATGCGGGAATATCGGAGGCATCCTTCGGCAGGTCAGCCTCGAGGTCAGCGAGTTCTTTCTTTGCCTTTTCCAAATCCTTGGTGCGAGCCTCGGCTGCCTTGGTTACTTCCTCCTGAGCGCGGATTTCGGCATCGGCCACAACCCACTGAGCGAGCAGTAGGCGGTTCTCGGGGGTTTTGATGAATTCAGCCACGCTTGCCTCGGTCGGTGTACCGATCTTTTTGGCAATCTCGGCGGCTACTTTATCGCGCACCTTTGCGCAGTCTACCCACTCGGCACCCTTGACGATACCGATGTTCTTGATAGTGGCGGCCTTCTTGGCGCCCTTCTTACCGGCTTTCTTGCTAGTCTGGCCGGTCAGGCTCCCGGGAAGGATGTCCTTGAACAGCTCAGGCTTGACGGCATAGGTGACACCGGCTGCAAGCAGCAGTGCCAGAGCCGTTTTTACTACAGTTCCTGCTTTCATAATAAAAAAAGTTGTATCCCTTGAAAAGGGCTTGGCTCATTCTACCTTTTAATGGTTTCCACTGCAAGCAAAAAAGCGGAGTATCTGAATTTAGTGAAATGGCTTGCGAATTCCCTGAGCTTATGGTATAAGGAGCGCTCAACAACAAGCACATAAGATATGAATCGTTTTGCCTATATTGCTCTTGCTGCAGTTCCCGCCATGGTGGCTCCCGCTGCTGCACAGGAAGAGACATTGACCGTATCTGACTACATTCAGGCTCAGCTGGCTCTGCTTGGTGGCGTGACTGAGCTGCTGAATATGCCGACAGTTGCTCAGGACCCTGCCGATGCTGCCAAGGGTGTGCAGCAGCTCGCTCAGTATGCCGCTGCTCTGGCTAGCCTGAAAGGGCAGCTGAATGCCGATGACCTTGCTGCTGCTCAGGGCGCTCTGGAGTCCGACCCTGCTGCTCAGGCTATCGGTGCCGGGTTTGTTGCTGCTGTCAATAAGCTTGCCGACAACAATTTCTACAACAGCTCCGAGCTGGCCACAGCAGTGCAGCAGTTTGCTGCCGCTCTGGCTCAGATGTAAGCCGAGCGCGCTTTCATTATTCCATATAAAAAGCCATGCGGATTTTCACCCGCATGGCTTTTTTGTGCAGATTTTTCTCAGAACTTACAGGGGCATGGTGCTGTAGTCACCGGCCGGTGCGGCGGGAGTAGCAGGCACAACAGGCTTCTTCTCCACCTTCTCGGCAGCGGTGATGGGGCGGAAGGGGGTCACGCAATCACCGATCTGGCCGTAGCGGTGCTCCTGGGTCAGGCGCACGGTGTCGCCGGCGCGCAGGGAGGCGATGAGGTCGGCCACGGCCTTGTCATCCTGACCGGGGATGGGGTTCTTGATGTCCACCATCATGATGGAACCGGGGGTGATTTTGTCGTCACCGTACTTGTCTGCCTGGTTGTAGGCCTCGTTCTTCAGCACGCGGAATCGAGCCACGCGGGTGGCGTGGTTGCACTTGTCGGGGCAGTCAGCGGTGAGGTGGCGGCAGGGCAGCTCGAGTACATCGAGGTAGTGAGCTACGACGGTGTTGGAGGCCAGCAGCTGAGCACCCTCGGGCATGGGGGTGGCAAACAGGGCGGGAACGGCGGCGGTCATCAGAGCAATGAGGTATTTCATACTTTGTGATTTGTTTTGATGGTTTCCGTAGGTATTAATACGTGCGACGAGCCGAAACGCGAGATTTTTTTGAAAAAACTTTATTTTTTTTGGTGGCTCGTTTTTACAGGGATTTCAGGCTGCGGTGTATGGCAGCCACGGTGGCATCGATATCGGCCTCGGTGTGTGCGGTGGAGATGAAACCGGTCTCGAAGGGGGAGGGGGCGGTGTAGATTCCCTGCTCGAGCATGGCGAGGAAGAATCGGCGCCAAGTGTCGAAGTCGGCGGTGGTGGCATCTGCCAGGTTGCGCACGTTCTGTTCGGTGAAGAATAAGCAGAACATGGAGCCGCTGCGTTTGAAGCAGTAGGACTTGCCGCAGTCGGCCAGTGCGGCGCGCACGCCTTCCTCCAGTCGGGCACCGAGCAGCTCCAGTCGTGTGTAGGCATCTGTCGCCTGCAATTCGCGCAGCTGAGCCAGACCTGCCGCCATCGCAACGGGATTACCACTCAGAGTACCGGCCTGATAAACGGGGCCGAGCGGGCTCACGCAGTCCATGATGTCGGCACGACCGCCGAAGGCACCCACGGGCAGACCACCGCCGATGACCTTGCCCAGTGTGGTGAGGTCGGGGGTGATGTTGTGCTTGCCCTGTACACCGGCCGGCGATATGCGGAAACCGGTCATTACTTCATCGAAAATCAGCAGGGCACCCTCCTGAGCTGTTATCTCGCGCAGGAACTCCAGGTAGCCGGGCTCGGGCATGTAGAAACCGGCATTGCCCGGGTAGGGTTCCACAATGATGGCAGCTATCTGGCCGGGGTATTGGGCGAATGCCTGTCGCACGGCTGCCGGGTCATTGTAGGGCAGGGCGAGGGTGAGCGCGGCAAACTCTGCCGGCACGCCTGCGCTGTCGGGTTCGCCGTGGGTCAGAGCTCCGCTGCCGGCGGCTACCAGCAAGCTGTCCACATGACCGTGGTAGCAACCCGTGAACTTAATGATGTACTTGCGACCGGTGTAGCCACGAGCCAGACGCACGGCGCTCATGGTGGCCTCTGTTCCGCTGTTGGTCATGCGTACTTTCTGAATGGATGGCACCCATTGGCAGATGGTCTCGGCCATATCGACCTCAATGCGGGTGGGTATGCCATAACCCAGACCGGCCGGTACGGCAGCCTGTACGGCTGAAATGACGCTCTGCGGGGCGTGACCCAGAATTGCCGGCCCCCACGTGCCTACATAGTCGATATACTGGCGGCCATCTTCATCCCACAGGTGAGCTCCGGCAGCACGGGTTACGAAAAACGGTGCCCGCTCCAGTCGGCGGAAGGCTCTCACCGGTGAATTCACCCCGCCGGGAATCACCCGGCACGCACGCTCAAACAGTTCTTCAGATATCGCCATGCGCTCAGTATAACCTTACCTGCCCCCTCGCGCAAGCCTTAATTCCGTTTCTGTTATACCCCCTTTCCGGCCTTTCGGTGGGGGGGGTGCATTTTTCTTCAATTTTTTTATTGCTTTTCTCGAAGCTCAGGTATATTATGAGTATTGCAGAAAGGTGCATACTTCGCGCCGATGCTGCAAAGAAACAACCAAACCATAGAAGGAGGTACCAACCATGCAGACATCAAATGTTGACACAAACGTTGTCGTGACCGGCCGTCATGTAGATGTGACGGATGCTATTCGTGATTTCGCCACGAAGAAAATTCAGTCTATCCATATCGATTATCCCAAAATTGTGGAGGCTCGAGTAGTGGTGGACGTACAGAAGGACCGCCAGATGGCGGAAATTGTACTATTCTGTGCAGACCACATTACCATTCAGGCATCCACTGTTGGTCCTGACCTCTATGCAGCAATCGATGAGACGGTGACCAAGATTATGCGCCGTATGCGCAAGCATAAGACCCGCCTCATGAAGCACTTCCGCCCGCACCGCTCCAAGAGCATCCGCACCCTCGAGGAGAAGGTGTACGAGGAGGATATCCTTGACTACGAGGATTTCGATGCGCCCGAGGATCCCAAGCCTGTGCGCATTTCCCGTGAGGGCTATGAGCTCAAGACTATGTACAAGGAGGACGCCATTATGGAGCTCGAAATCTCCGGCAAGCCCTTTGTGCTCTATCGCAATGCCCGCCGCAATGTGCTGCAGATTGTTTACAGACTGCGCCCCGGCGAGTATTCCATTATTGAGCTTGGTACAGAGCTCAAAGCCTGATTTTTACTTCCTCAGACTTCTTCAAAAGCCCGGCCCCGCAAAGGGTCGGGCTTATTTTGTGCCCTGAAAACATCATATATTATCTGCTATGAACCTCCGCGACCGTCACTGCGAATGGCTCATGTAAAGAAATTCCCCATTTTCTTTACATGAGACCATTTGTCATGTAAAGAATTTTCGATTTTTTTTACATGAGACAGTCTATCATGTAAAGAAAACGGCTGATTTTTTGCATGACGGCGGTGTTTTGTCCCAAAAAATGGGTTTAAAACAGTTCATTTGGAAAATGAGGGTATGTTGGAATAATTAGGAAAAGGGCAATTTGTAGAAGTACGAGGGACGAATTCCGAAGTACGAATTTAAGAGTTCCCGGCTTCGCGTCAGCCCTTTCGGGCTGCTTGCTACGCCGTGGCAGGCCGCGGGCTTTGCCCGCCAAATATCAGAACCCGCGCTTGCGCGGGTGGCATAAACGGTGGCTCTGATATAATACGGTTGACTCATAGCGCCATTTTGTAGCAACGGTTTATGCCACCCTCACAAGTGAGGGTTCTTATTGTTATTATCGGTTGACATGGGGCTTACGCCCCATGCTAAAATAT
>JAZRSQ010000026.1:0-4023 GCA_045651585.1 Akkermansia sp. | reverse complement strand
CTGTTACCAGAGTAAGTATAATGGGAGCCCCGTGAAACGGCGGCGACAGCCTTTCGTAGACTGACGGTTGCATATAAGCAAACTCCAAGAGCTACCGCTTTTATTAGTCAGGCTGTCACCCCGTTTCACGGGGCTCTCAATATTTTTTGCTCAATACCCGGGGCTTCGCCACTGCGCGGCTTCACCCCGCGCTATGTGCTGTCGCCCCGTTAACTCGGGGCTTATTAAATTCCGCTCACCTTCGGTTCGCCATACTGCTCGGCAAATTGGAGCTTGCAGATTCACCGCAGTTTCGTCTTGACTGCTATCAGGCAGAGGGTATAATTAGGTCGAAACTAGAATAATCTGTTATGATACGTTTTGCCTCGACCGATTGCCGCCGCGAAACCGGCAACATCAAGTGGGATTTGCAGGGGCCCCTGCCTTTCGGGATTGCCGATATGGACATTGAGAGCCCGCCCTGCGTGGTGGATGCTCTGCAAGCCCGACTGAACCACCGCTTTTATGGCTATGCCTTCATGACAGATGAACTGCGCGCTGCCATCACGGCCTACTTGGTGAACAAGCACGGCGTGACGAATGCCGCACCGGAATGGCTGCATGAGCTGCCGGGCTGCGTGCCGGCATTCACGCTGGTAGCCCGCACGGTGTGCCCCGAGCCGCAGCACGAAGTCATGGTGTGCTCCCCGTCCTACCCGCCCATGCTGCATTGCCACGAAGACGCCCGCTGCAGCCTGCTGAGCGTACCCTTCACCTACACGGGCGAGCGCTGGGAGTTCGACTGGGAGGCCATGGAGTCCGCCGTCAGCCCGAATACCAAGCTCTTTCTGCTCTGCAACCCGCACAACCCGCTGGGTCGCGCTTGGAGCCGCGAGGAAATGGAGCGCGTAGCCGACTTCTGCGAGCGCCACGACCTCATCCTCTGCTCCGACGAAATTCACTGCGACCTCGTGCTCGATGAGGACAAGAAGCACGTGTGCGCCCTCACCCTGTCGGAGCGCCTGCAGCAGCGCACCGTCATGCTCAGCGCACCGAGCAAGACCTTCAACATTGCCGGCATCTGCTTCACCTACATGGCCGTGCCGAATGCCGAGTTGCGCGCCGCCATCCGCAAGACCCAGGGACACAGCCTGCCCACGCTGAATGTCTTTGCCTACGCTGCCTCGCTGGCCGCCTACACAGAGGGCTGGGAGTGGCACACTCAGTTGCTGAAAACCCTGCGCGCCAACCGCCAATTCGTGGTTGACTACATTGCCCGCGAGCTCCCCATGCTCCGCACCCGTCATCAAGAGGCCACCTATCTGGCATGGATTGACTGCTCCGCGCTCGGCGTGGAGAGCCCGCACAGATTCTTCCGCGAGAATGCCGGCGTGTACCTCGACAACGGTGCCAACTTCGGCGATCCGCAGTGCGTGCGCCTGAACTTTGCCACATCTCCCGAAATGCTGCGCACCGGTTTGGATGCCATGCGGGATGCCGTAAAGAAACACCTTGCCATCTGAACGAGTACATGCCGAAACAACTCTCGCTCGCGGCGCTGACTTCCCTGACTCTCGCCGGAGCGGGAGTAGCGGCACTGCCCCCGGTACCGCCCACCTACGTATGCCAGCAGGCAGGAGCCGCCATCACGATTGATGGCCGTGCCGATGAACCCGCATGGCAAGCTGCCATACCCCTGAGCCCGCTGAGGGATATTGAAGGCGCAGCGGTCGAAGCCGGCACAAGCATCCGCATGTTGTGGGATGCCGACTACCTGTACGTCCTGGCCGACATGCAGGAGCCCCACCTGTGGGCTACCCTGACCGAGCACGATTCTGTGATATACCGCGACCCCGATTTCGAGGTATTCATTGACCCGGATGGCGATGGGCGCGACTACGTCGAGCTCGAGGTGAATGCCCTCAACACCGTGTGGGAGCTCTTCCTCACCGCCCCGTACCGTACGGCCAATCACGCCCTGCACGACTGGAACATACCCGGGCTGAAGAGCGCCGTCCAACTACGCGGCACCCTCAATAATGCAAGCGATACCGATGAGGGCTGGAGCGTGGAAATCGCCATACCTTGGAGCAGTATCACCGGGCACTCCAACCAACCCCGCCGAGCACAGGCACCACCGGCCGGCACTATCATGCGCATGAACTTCTCGCGTGTGAACTGGCAGGTGCAGGCAGACAACACCACAACCTGCGGCTACAGCAAATGCACCGGTACCGATGGCGTCCCCCTGCCGGAGAGCAACCACGTGTGGGCTCCCACAGGCATCATCAACATTCATTACCCCGAGTTCTGGGGCTACGTAAAATTGAGCGCCAACCCAGCCGGCAGCGGGTACGAGAGCATGCCACTCCCCGCGACCGAGTCGGCGCAGCGCCGCCTGTTCAGCTACTACAATGCCCAGCTGGCACACCGCGCTCAGCACGGGGAGTTTTCGCCCGAACTGCAGCAGGCGGGCATTACCCCACTCTATGTAGATAAAGGGCATTTTATTGCCCAGAGCACATCCGCCCACACCGGGCAACAGCTCACCATCGACAGCAACGGCCACCTCAACGTATCCGCAGCAACGACGGAGCGCCCGCCCCTGTACCTGTGGGTTCAGGGTGGCAAGCACGAGGGCGACACCGCTTGGTGGCAGCAGCATTTCAAGCGACTGGCCGGCGTCGGCATCCATGCCGTCATCATCGGTGGCAATGTGCAGCAGCTCAGCCACCTCACCCCCATTGCACGCGCGGAGGGACTGCAGGTCTACGCCTGGCTGTGGGCACTCAACCGCCCGCAGGATGCCACCGCCCTGCAGCACCCCGAGTTCTACGCCGTCAACCGCTTGGGGAAATCCTGCCATGCACCGGCTGACCGGCCCTTTGTGGAGTACTACCAATTCCTCTGCCCCAACAGCGAGGGGGCACTCCGGCACCTGCTGCAGGAGGTCGATTGCGTGGCCGCCATACCCGGCCTTACCGGCATACAGCTCGACTACATGCGCCTGCCCGATGTCATTCTGCCCCGCGGTCTGTGGGCCAAATACGGCTTGGATATGAGCCGAGAGCTGCCGGAGTACGATTACTGCTACTGCGAGCGCTGCCAATCAGCCTTCCGTGCTGCCTACGGTCGAGATATCGCGACGGATGCTGATACCGATGCCGACTGGCGCGAGTTCCGCTTGGAGAGCGTAGCCCGCGTGGCCAATGCCCTGTGCCGTCGCATACGCTCCCACAACCTGCGCGCCGCCTGCGCCGTATTCCCCACGCCTCAGCTGGCCGCTCAGCTCGTGCGCCAGGATTGGTCACGCTTTGAGCTCGACCTCGCCCTGCCCATGGTCTACCACTCCTTCTACAACGAGGATTCCGCCTGGGCCGCAGATCGCAGCAAGCAGGCAAGTTCCCAGACCGCGCAGCGTCTGCCCCTGGCCCCCGGCCTGCACCTGCCCGACTCCACCGCAGACACCCTGCCCGCTGAGCTCGAGAACATGAGCCACACCTCCCCCGCCGGTATCGGCCTGTTCTGCGACGACGACCTCAGCCCTGAGTTGCTGAAAGTGCTGGAACAGTGGATGAAATAAAGCCATGCGCGCTGGAACAATGAGGAAAATGACAATTTGCCGAGCAGTATGGCGAACCGAAGGTGAGCGGAATTTAATAAGCCCCGTGTTAACGGGGCGACAGCACATAGCGCGGGGTGAAGCCGCGCAGCGGCGAAGCCCCGGGTATTGAGCAAAAAATATTGAGAGCCCCGTGAAACGGGGTGTCAGCCTGACTAATAAAAGCGGTAGCTCTTGGAGTTTGCTTATATGCAACCGTCAATCTACGAAAGGCTGTCGCCGCCGTTTCACGGGGCTCCCATTATACTTACTCAGGTAACAGGGGCTACGCGAGCTGGCGCTCGCTCACCCCTGCCTATATGCTGTCGCCCGCTGTCGCGGGCTCAAAGTACGGTTCGCCTTCGGCTCACAAAGGATATAAATATCTTTTTAACGGCCTGCGGCCGGGTGAAAAGCGGGCTAAAGCCCGCGGTGAAGAACCG
>JAZRSQ010000025.1:0-12326 GCA_045651585.1 Akkermansia sp. | reverse complement strand
GGTGCGACTGGAAATCTGGTATTGCCGGAAAGTTATTTTCTGCCGGCCATGCGGGCGGCCAGCACCAGGTAGGTCACCAGCTTGGGGGTGGCGGCCAGCAGCTCCTGGATTTCGGCCGGGAAGGGCAGGGTGGTTACGGCTTCGGACTGGATTTTGCCGCCGTTCTTCATGGCATCAGTCACGAACTGCTGGATGATGCCGACGGCTTCCTTGTTGGCCAGCAGGGTTTCGAGTTCGGTCTTGATACCCTCCGGGCAGTTGGCGCGCAGGTTACCCATCACTTTGTTGCGGATAGCGACAGCTTTAAGATTTTCAAGAAGTCCCATGGTGTGTATGTGCTTTCTATGTGTTGGCTTGTCCCACTATACCGCCGGGAGGACGCAATGTCAAGAATGGAGCGACAAAATGCTTGACGCAGCGGTAGTTAGCTGGCATACTCACACCTGCCGCCGGGCGCACCCCCGGAGGTATAGCTGGAAAACCCCCCCAGGACCGAGAGGTAGCAACGGTATTCAGACTATGCTTGTCGGGGTGTTGTGCCCGGCGGTTTTCTTGTGCCTGCCTCCGGTAAAACGAAATCCAGCCCCTTTCGGGGCTGGACGAAATCACTTCGTGACGAAATCCTGCCGTTGGCAGGACGATATCCTCGCTGCCGCTCGGGCTTTAGAACGGGATATCGTCGTCCTCTTCGGCATGCATGGGGGGAGGCGGTGTCTGCTGCGGGCGCTGCTGCTGGTAACCACCCTGCTGGTAGCCACCGTTGGAATAACCACCCTGGCTGCCGCCGTTGTATCCGCCCTGCTGGTAACCGCCGCCGTTGTTGTAATTGTTGGAGCGCTGCTGGTAGCTGCCACCGCCCTGGGACTGGCCACCGCCGTCGCGGCTGCCGAGCAGCTGCATGTTCTCGGCCACGATGCGGATTTTGCTGCGCTTCTGGCCGGTCTGCTTGTCTTCCCAGGTATCCTGCTGCAGGCGGCCTTCGATGAACACGGGGCGACCCTTGGCCAGGTACTGACCGGCGATTTCTGCGGTGCGACCCCAGCAGGTTACATCCAGATAGGTGGTTTCCTCACGGCGTTCGCCATCGTTGGGGCCGCTGCTCACGCGGTTGACGGCCAGGCGCAGTTCAGCCACGCTGTTGCCACGCGGCGTGGTACGCACTTCGGGGTCGGCCGTCAGGTTGCCGATAATCATTACTTTATTCAAATTAGCCATTTTTACTCGTTAGTGGTGTATGGTTGGGTAAAATGCCGGAGCAGGGCCCGGCGCTGTCTATATGGTGTTATCCTACCTGCTGCTGTGGAGCTTGACAAGCAAAAATGTGGTAATGGAGGGGTTTTATTGCATTGCTGACGTGAATATAGGCTTGCATCCAGCGGCGTTACGTTGTACAATGCCGCACCCGCACCCCTGCGGAGTATCACCATTTTATCCCCATGAAAGTTGAACTTATCGAAAAGGCTGCTCAGATTGTAGGCGATAACCAGCTGCTGGTCAATATCGTATCGAAGCGCGTGCAGCAACTGAATCAGGGTGCCGATCCCTTCGTGCCCACCACCCCCGAAATGGGCAGTGGTGACATTGCTCTCATTGAGATTATCGAGGGTAAAATCGTGTGGCGTGAGGCCGGCGACGAGAGCTCTCACATCTCCGGCGGTGATTTGGAGGACGATCTCTTCATCGACGAGAGTGAGCTGACGGATATGCCCGGTGACGACCGCACCATTACCGCTTCCATCGATCTGTAAGACGATTTTCATTCGCATCAATGCAGGTCCGGCTGCCGGTATAGCCCCGGTCGCCGGACTTTTTCATTCACATTTCCCCATCTATCAGCCATGGCCAAGAAACCCGCTCCTCAATCATCCCTTATCGCCAGCAACAAGAAAGCCGGCCGCGATTATGAAATCGTCGGCAAGCACGAGTGTGGCATCGAATTGCGTGGCACCGAGGTGAAGTCTATCCGCGAGGGCCGTGTGAATGTGGCGGATTCCTTCGCCCGCATCGAAAAAGGCCAGATTTTCCTGTATGGTTGCGATGTTCAGCCGTGGGAGACCGCCGGTAAGTGGTTCCAGCATGAGGCCAAGCGCCCCCGTCGCTTGCTCATGCACAAGCGCGAAATCCTGAAGCTGGAAATCCAGCAGGCCCAGAAGGGCATGGCTCTGCCCCTGCTGCGCTTGTACTGGAAGAATGGCAAGGTAAAGGCTGAAATCGGCGTGGGCCGTGGTAAGACCCACCGTGACCAGCGCTATGATATGAAGGCCCGCGTGGAGATGATGGAAGCTCGCCGCGAGGTGACCCGCTTCAACAAGGGAAGCTGGTAAAAAGTACGAAGTACGAATTCCGAAGTACGAATTGTTAAGTCAGGCGGGCTTTTAGCCCGCGAAATTTCACAAATTGAAAGGCTCAGCGTTTGCGGCGGTTGTTGCGGCGATTGTTCCCCTTGGTTGACTTCTTGCCGGTCGATTTGGGCTTGGCCTTGGGCTTAGGCTTGGTCGGTTGCGGGGCGGGGGCCGCTACCGGTTCGGGCTTGGGCGGTTCCGGTACGACCTCGGGTTGTGGCTCGAGTTTGGCATCGGGGTTGATGGCTCGGGCAAAGGTACAAACGCCCTCGGTGATAGCCTCTGCCAATTGAGTGCGGTACTCGGGGGTGGCCAGTTTGCTGCCTTCATCCTTGTGCGTGGCGTAGCCCGCCAGTACCATGATGGCAGGGCACTTGATGGAGTTGAGCAGGGAGTATTGCGCTCTGCGGCAGGCTCTGTCCTGAGCGCCTGTCGTGGCTACCAGTGAACTGTGTACGGCAAAGGCGAGAGCGGCATTTGCTGCATCGTACTGATGGGCCGGGAGTTGCTGCGCGCCGGGAGAACCGGGGGCGGCTGTGTAGGTCTCGATACCCTGAATATCGCTGCGCCCGCAGTTGAGGTGCAGGGAAATGAAGATGGCGGCATCTGCCCCGTTGGCACACTCGATGCGCTGCTGGTCAGACATGTGGCGGTTCTGCTCGTGGGTCAGCACAACGGCGTAACCGCGCTTGGTGAGTTGTGCCTGCAGTTCGTGGGCCAGCTGCATGGTGAAATCGGCCTCGTGCACGTAGCTACCGCTTGCTCCGGTGTCGTACCCGCCGTGGCCGGGGTCAATGACGACTGTGCGTACCAGACGGCGCTCTGCGATGTAGCTGGGGCGCAGTACCGGGTCAATGAGTTTGACCATGTCGACCTCGGATATGAGCATGTCGCCCGCACCGTCGTCCTTGAGGGGGTGCGAAAGCTGCCAGCGGTAGCCACCGATGCTCAGTTCGCGCATGCCCGGCCCCAGTTCCAGCACGGTGCCGGCATTGCTCACGGTGCGTACCCCCTGGCGGTCGCTTTGGCGGGGCATGAGCTTGTAAAAGCTGCGCAGTTGCTCCAGTGGCAGGTAGCGTACTTCCTGAGCCGGGGCTTGGGCTGTGGCGGGTTCCTGAGCGATGGTGGTGGTGCTCAGGGCAGCCATGCTGAGAATGAGGGCGCGCAGGGTCGGGGAGATAGTCATGCAGTTACAAAGGGCTGGGGGTTACAGGCGGGTGGTGCCGCGGTAATTGCTGTTACCGTTGATGGAGGTGCCGCCCTTTCCGGGGGTGGCGCTGCGTTGTTTGAGATTGGACTTGTGACCACCGACAATCTGACAGTAGCTCACGATGCCCTGAGCAATGCTGTCGGCCAGTTTGTTCTGGTAGGAATCGGTGGCAATGAGTCGTCCTTCCTCGGGATTGCTCACAAAGCCGCCTTCGAAGAGGATGGCCGGGCGCTTGATGGTGCAGAGCACCGAGAAGCGTGCGCGCTGAATACCGCGGTCGATAGCCTTGGTGTTTTTGATGGCACGGCTGTGAATGGCGGTAGCCAGTGCGATGTTTTCGCTGTCTTGGTCATTGCCGTCCAAATCTGCAAAGCGACGGGTCTTGGCGAAGGGAGACGTGGTGCCCTGCGGCGCCAGGGTAAAGGTCTCGATACCGGCGGCAGCGCGACGGCCGGAGTTGTGATGGATGCTCACAAAAATGCTGTCAGGCGTGCGATTGGCAATGTCCACGCGCTGCTTGAGGGTCAGGAATATATCGGTGCTGCGGGTCATGACCACGCGGTATCCCAGTTTTTCCAAGCGTGCCTTAACCTTCAGGGCAAGCTGCAGGTTGCAGTCTTTCTCACGAGCCCAAGCGCTGACGGCACCGGCATCGTGTGCGCCGTGACCGGGGTCGAGTACCACCGTGCGCACCACACCCGAGTGCTTCGAGTAGCGGGGGCGCAGCACCGGGTCCACCAGCTTTTTCATATCAATGGCGGAGATGAGCAGGTCGTTGCCATGGCGACGCACCGGGTAGGAAAGAATGTAGCGGTAGTTATTCACATAAAAGTCCTGCTTTTCAGGCTTAACGGATACTACTCGATTGGCGGCTCCGTAGGATATACAGCCGGGGCGCCCCTGCTTGGGAGTGTAGCGGTAGAAGCTCCATACATCACTGAGCTTCACATACTTAACACCGCCAACATCGTATATCTCCCACTTGCTGGCAGCGGGGCACACCGAACCTGCCAGCAGCATAAGCAGCCCCAGCAGCAGGATAAGTTGGCGAACGATGAACCTCATGCCCCACATGGTAGCATGTTCAACCCTGTCATGACAAGTCATAATTGAGTCAACCGATATGACCGGGGAGTGACTTTTCTTGCCTGAAATAAAAAAAAATAAAAAAATGCTCAACAAAATTCATTTTGCCTCGTCTTCTCTATCAGGCAGGTTGCATTTATCACACCTTTCTTCCGTAAAAACTTATTCAACATTAAATACACAAACAATTATGACAACTCAGAACTCTCAGATTTTCGGCTCCATTAATACCTTTGAACCGAGCGAAATCCTTCAGGCTGCTCCTTATTCCTGTGCTGTAAAGAGCCAGGAGCTTATCCTGAAAATGTTCGGTCAGAATATATCAGAAGAGCAGCTTTCCAATGAGGCTATTCTCCACAATTGGTATGACCCTGCCAGCGGAACCCCGCTCAACTGTATCGGCAACCTGCTGGAGCTGCATGGGGTCGATGTTGATGCTAAGGTGGAAGCCAATGTGTATGATTTGATGCTTCAGCTGGCTCAGGGGCATCAGGTTATTGTGACGGTGGATTCCAATGAACTGCTCAATCCCGGTCTGATGTCGGATTTCTGCGATTTGCTCAACCCCAACGGTGTGAATCATGCTATCGTTGTAACCGGGGTGGATACGACTAACCCTGATGATATCAGAATTCTGGTGACCGACCCCGGTACCGGTGAGGCCGCTTCCTACCCCGTGGAACAATTTAAGGATGCCTGGGAGGATTCGACTTTCCATATGGTCCACACAACATCTGCTCCTCTCCAGCATGAATCGTTTGTCAATTTCATGACTCAGGAAACTCAGCAGAATATTTTGGATAATTTTTCTCCCTTCTTCCAGTCTCCTGATGGTATGTATGATGATTCCCTTCTTCAGTGGAATGACTATCAGGATGAGATATGGAATCGAATCGACATGGGCTACTACCCGAGCTACATTCCGGAGGCCCCTATGTATGGTGATGTATTCTGCGGAGATGGGCAAGTCGTAAATGAAGAAATGAATATTGAAAATTCAGTATATGAGGCAGAAAATTCGGCTGTTGGGATTGACTCGGTGGACGAAATGTGCGATAGTATACTAATGGATGACGCCAGTCTGTCATAACTTAGTTTTCCAGTCTAAAAAAACAATTTTCCAATAGCTATGAACAACGATTCGGTCTACGGTGCTGAACTGACTCCTTTTTCTGTCGATGAGATTTTACAGAGTACTGATTTCAGTTGCGCCATTAAGTGTCAGCAGCTTATTCTCAATATGTTCGGTCAGAATGTAACTGAGCAGGATTTGATAAATGAGGCTTTTGATAACGGGTGGGCAACAACAAACGGAACCTATCTTTCTGATATCGGTAAATTGCTCGATGCTCACGGTGTAGGTGTTCAGGTGTATGAGGAGGGCAATGTCTGCACACTTATGCACGAACTCAATCAGGGGCATCAGGTCATTGTGAGTGTGGACTCCGGTGAACTCTGGAGCCCGGTGACCGACTCGATTGAGGATATGTTCAGCGGCGATGTGCCCGATCATGCCATTATTGTGAGTGGTATTGATGTCTCTGACCCGGCTAACGTCATGGTTACGGTGACTGATCCCGGTTCCGGTCAGTTTACCCAGTATCCTTACGAACAATTTGTCGATGCATGGAGGGACTCGGGCTGTCACATGGTTGCAACGACCGAAGCCCCCGCTGTCCCCGAATTGGAAAATCTGGATGATTCGTTCATCGCTAAGCTCGACGCTTATGTGGGCGATATATTGAGTGTATTTGTGCCCGATGATGGTGATTTGCAGCCCTCTCTCGACCAAGGCGTGGAGGTGTGTGCCTCTCTGCTGGCTGATGACGAGGTAAGTTATGTGGAGGATACTCTCATCGAGGAACATGAAATGGAACAGGATATGAATGAGGATGATATGGATGCCGATGCCGGCATGCTTGCATAATCAGAACAAAAGAAAGATTAAAAAAATGGAAGAAATAACTGAACAGTTAAAAAAACTGGCAGATATGCACAAGCGCCTTACTACCGTTCCGGTAGAGTCCGTGTGCATGGAGAAACTTGAGCATTATGCCACCGGTAAGTTCAATATCGTTGTACTGGGTGAAATTAAGAAGGGCAAGTCCTCGTTTGTGAATGCATTGCTGGGTATTCAGGGCTTGTTGCCTGTGGATACCGATATTGCAACGTCGTGTGCGTTCCGCGTGTCGTACGGTGAGGAGCTGAGCTACACCGTACATTTTCAACCGACTGTAGCAGAAGATGGAACCCTGCAGCCTGCTCGTGAACCCCGGCAGCTTTCCGGGGCTGAAGAGGCAGTGAAGTTCGGTACTGAAAACGGTAACCCGCTTAATTGCGAGAAGGTTGATTACATAGATGTAACCTGCCCCTCGGAGTTCCTGAAAGCCGGATTTACCCTGATTGATACCCCGGGATTGGGTGGATTGTATGAGGGGCACCGTGCCATGACATACCGCTTTGTCACTCAGGCCGACGCGGTGTTCTTTGTTGTAGACCATACAGCGCCCCTGGGTAAGTTGGAGTGCCAGTACATTGATGATGTCCTGAGTACAACTCCTCATCTCTATTTCATTCAGACCAAATGTTCTACCATTACCGAGGCTGCATGTCGTAAACGTATGGAGAATAATCTGAGCATTATCAAACAGGCTCAGCCCTCATTCTCCGTCGACAATTGCTACTTTATGGTGGATTCTCAGGATGCTTTCAGCAGCAATCCCGATGTGGTTGAATTCTGCGGTTATCCCGAGCTGCATCAGTTCTGTCGGGAGGTGCTTCAGCCGGAAAGAAAGAAACTGATTGTGGAACGTTTGGCTCAGATGTGGAGCGGTGCATTGGCACGTTGTCGCAATGCTTTGGTGGCAAACGATAAGGTCATTAATTCTGATAAACCCTCAGAACTGCAGCAGATGAAGAACGAGGTCCAGGCTGCACAGGCTCGTTTTGCTGAGTGGAAGAGTAATTTGCAGAAAACATACCATACTCCGGTAACCGCTTGTTTGCGCCACTGTTTTTCCAATGCTCAGACTGAGTGCTCCAATCTTGGGGTCGGTGGTGCGATTTCCTTCGAATATGCCGATATGATTCAGTTATGCAAGAACACAGATGAATTGAAGTCATTGTTGATGGGTGATGATAAGGCTCCGTCTCTTCGCGACAGATTGCTCATGTCGCTTAAAGCCGAATATGAGCGTATTGTTAAAACATACATCCGGACCGTATCCGGCGAAGTCGGTACGCTGATGAATGCTGCCACGGCAGATCTGACCGGTCTGTCTGTGAATGAACTTAATACGATGCGTATTGAGAACGTGCTGTCGCCCATGGGGAACAATAATTACGGGACGAGCATGTATGAGAATATACGTGCGGCTTCGATGGGCTCCGGTATGGGGGCCAATGTCGGTATGGTGATAGGCGGTATTGCCGGCTCTGTCATTCCGGGCGTCGGTTCGGCTGTGGGTGCCGGTGTAGGTTTGTTGGTTGGCTCTCTCTGGGGTACATGCCAGAGCGTTGGCAATATGAAAACTGCCAATCTCAATCAGTCTAAAACTCAGGTTTTGAATGTTGTCAATCAGGCTTTGGGTATTGCCAGTAGCCAGATGGCGCAGTTGATTCAGAATCTGAACTTCGATATTACTCAGCTGATTACGCAGAAGATGTCGACATTCATTACCGCTGAAGAGGAGCGCATGAAGAATGAGTTGCGTACGCTGTCCGAGCGTTCTCAACTGTCTGTTCAGCAGCTTAATGATGCTCGTAAACAGCAGAGTATGGACAAACAGTTGTTTAACACGGCACTTAAGTGCCTTTCCGTCTGATTTCCATGTTTACGCCCCTTTTCTGTGAACGTGTTGCTGCGGGGCTTGCCGGCTGGGGAGCTGCGGCTCTGCAGTTTGCCGGTGGCCTGGCCAGCATCAGCATTGTGTGTATTGTAGGCATTGTCTTTTTGATTACGCTGCCGATTATTGCGGTGTCTTTCATCATGGGGGCGTGTTTCGGTAAACCGGTAGGTGCTTTTATGATGAAATTATTCGAGAAAATCTGCTCATTTATAACCTCCCTCAAATCGTCCGCTCAGACATGCTCGGGGACTCCCGCGGAGCCGGTATCGGCTCCGACAACTCCGACCCCGGTTTCGGCTGAGGATACGAACAAGCCGGATTCTGCTCCCGTGGCGCCGGTTGCTGTGCCGGTTCCGGCAGCCGCTCCGGCGGAATCGCCGTCGGAGGAGTCTACCGAGGAATCTCCGGAGGCTATGTTAACGAATGCTGACACTGAGCCGGAGCAAGGCGATTCTGTCGCACAGCCTGAGGTTGTTCTGCCGCAGGAAGTGGAGCAGCTGGCCAGGGAGCTTGCCGACCCCGGTCTGAGTTCCTATGTTGCCGACCAGCTCGGTCAGTTGCAGGTTGTAGAAGCCGGTGGTGTGGAGGGATGGATCATAAAGGTCGTGGATTTGGTAGACTCTATGCAGGAACTTACCGCATATGGTGAAGAGGACCTTGCTCTCTTGAGCCAAATCAGGAACTCGCTTATCGATTGCCTGAAGGAGCACTCTGTTGAGTTGTTATCCTATGAAGATTGGACTCCTGCTTATCAGAGGGCAGTCAAGGTGAACAGGGTCCTGCCGGAAGGTTCATTCCCCATGATTGTCAGAACATTTGCTACCGGCGTTATGCGTTCCGGTCGGCTCATGCGCAAGCAGGAGGTTGAGCTTAATCTTGCCAAAGGTGATTCCGCTGTCTGATATTGTTACACCATTACTCTCTCCATCACATGTCAGAACACATCGAACTGGGTGCCCTTCGTTACCGCCGCAACTATGCAGATGAAATTCTGCGGTTGTCCGGAATGCTCACTCCCTTTGCCTCCTTGCACCGGTATGAGAAGGCTCTGCGAGATATAGTCAGCTCCATGGATTCCCCCTTCAGAATTGCCGTCTATGGCTACATGAAGCGAGGGAAAAGCAGTCTCATCAATGCCCTCATCGGCCAAAAACTTACGGTCACGGGTACGGAGGAGACAACAGCTACAGTCAACCATATCACTCATGCACCGACTGCCGCCTGTTCGGAGTTCACCGCATATTGGAAAAACTCGCCACCTCAGCGTTTTGAGCTGCAAAAACTCAGTGAGTGGAGTGGTAAGGATGCCGAGGTGGAGGAGAAAGTCCGCAATCTCAACTATCTGGAGTTCTATTCAGATTCCCCGTTAGTGCAGCAGATGAATATTATCGATACCCCGGGTATCGGTTCCGGTGCTGATTTTCATGAGGCTGTTGCCCGTCAATTTCTTTCCGGCGGGAATACGGATGCTCTCATCTATGTGTTCGGTAGTGTGGTCAGGCAAGAGGATGTTCAGGCACTGAACAGATTCCGTGAACTGAGCCTGCAGGGGTATGACGCCTATAACTGCATGGGTGTTCTGCATTTGTGGGATGACATGTACTGGAACTCAGCCCGTGAGCACAAGACGGCGGATGAGTGCCTGCAAATCATTCAAACCCGAGCGAATGACCTGAAAAGCCGACATGAATCATTGCTCCGAAATGTGCTGCCGGTGAGTGCGCCCTTGGGGTTGTTGACTACTGTGGCCCAAGCTGATTTCTGGGAGTCTGTGTTGGACTTGCTGCGTTCGTATGATACGGCTGAGCAGCTACTGCAGAGCCTTGATGCCAACGAACGAATTTGGCAGAGAAGAGGGGCTGCCATTTACTCATTGTGGGAGCGCTGCTCAACGTACGAATTACCCTTGTCATCGTTCCGCATGATGTTGCACTACCTGTATGAAAAGGCTCCGGTAACGGCTGCTGCGGCTCGCTCTTATGCCCGGGAACTCAGTGGTTTGCCGCAGTTGCACCAAGCACTCGATGCCGATTTTTTCAAACGCCGTACAGTCATCGCTCTGCGTCAAATCCGTTCCATGGTGCAAGAGGTGCTCAGAAAGGCCACGGAATCCATGAGCGATATGATTCATGAGGATGAACGCGAGCTTCATTATTTCGATGAAGTCTATCGGTGTTTGTCCGATAGCCGCTTGCAGGCTGAAACCCGAGCTCTTGCAAAGCGGGCTCAATCCCGTATAGATCAATTGAGTTCTTCCTTGCAAGAGTTTGACTCCCTGCGTATACGCATTGCTGAAAAGGTCCAGCGTATGGATGACGCGCTGTACCTTATTCAGGAATGGAGAGAGCGAGAACGTTGGCTATCGGAAGAACAGTTGCGGTTGCTTGATTCCTGTATTGAAATCATATTGCGAGAAACTGATTTTACTGAGGAACAAGCCAATGAATATTACTGCGGGCTCAACAACATTGTCGGTCAATTAACGTTTGCTCCGTTTATGGCTGTCCGAAATTGTGCCATGAAGGTGAGTTCAATCGCGGTTCACTTTCTTGAGAAAAAATAAAAAAATCGCATATCTGCACATTTTTTAAAACAGATGTGCAGCTGTGTCGTCTGTATAGGTATAAGCATTTAACCAATCATCATTTTTTCCATGAAAGTCAATCTCTCCATCGATTTCGGAACAACGAATACACTCATAGCCTCCATCGGCGCTGACGGTAAGGTGACAGTATTTCACCTGGGGCGTAGTGGCCAGCAGTGCCCGAGCACTGTGTACATGCAGGCCGATGGCAGTCTGTTTTTCGGCGATGATGCCGAGGATATGGCTCAGACTGACCCGGCCAACTACCGCCGAGCTTTCAAAATGAAGCTGGGCAGTCCTGCTCCGCTGCTGGGGCGCTATACCGCTGCTGATATTACGGCGAAGTTCCTTTCGCACCTTCTTGAGCAGGTTCGGCAGGATGCCTCCATGCGTGGCGCTACTATCGGTTCGGTGGTATTGACCTGTCCGGTGAACTTCAGCCCCGCTCAGCGGGAGTCCCTGCGCCGCGCAGCGGTTGCAGCCGGATTATCGAAGGTGGAGTTGGTGGATGAGCCTGCCGCTGCCGGTTTGGCATTCTGCCGCAGTACAGGTACACAGGCATTCAAGCACAATGCCTTGGTCGTTGACTGGGGTGGCGGTACACTGGATATGGCACTGGTGACTCGTGGTGCCGATGGTCGAGTGACGGTGAACTCTGCCTACAGCTATGGTCGCAATGATATGGGTGGTGAGGTGTTTGATGACTGCCTGTGCGAACATGTGCTCAGCAAGGTTACTTTGCCGCCGGTGGTTTGGCCGGAGCTGAATCGCCGAGTGCGTGAGCTCAAACACCGCCTGTCCACCCACGAGAGTGGCATCTTTAACATCGTATCCGAGGGGCGCATGGTGTCCGCGCCGATTCAGCGTAGTACTTTTGAGCAGCTTATTGCTCCGAATCTCAGGGTCGTAGGTGCAGCAGTGAAGGGGCTGTTGGAACGTGTTCCCGCTGACAAGAAACCCGAGATGCTTGTTCTGGTGGGTGGTTCCGCTCTGGTTCCTTGCATACGTCGAGAGCTTGAACTGGCATCCGGCCTGCCGCCTCACACCTGGAACGAGGCTCACGTGGCCATTGTGAAGGGTGGCGCATATTGGGGCACCCCTGCTGAAGAGAAAATGACCCCCGAGCCTCAGCGGACTCTGCGCCGGACTGATTCGGCAGAACAGAGTACGCTTATCGTCAGCGTGTTGGGGCGCTACGGAACACTTCTCATTCCCATTGGTACTGAAGGGGGGCTTTCCGGACAGATTGACGTGGT
>JAZRSQ010000024.1:0-4663 GCA_045651585.1 Akkermansia sp. | reverse complement strand
GGGTGGCATAAACGGTGGCTCTGATATAATACGGTTGACTCATAGCGCCATTTTGTAGCAACGGTTTATGCCACCCTCACAAGTGAGGGTTCTTATTGTTATTATCGGTTGACATGGGGCTTACGCCCCATGCTAAAATATGTCACCCGCGCGAGCGCGGGTTCAAAAAACGCGGCTTGCGCCACAAGGGTCGCAAAGCTTTGCCACGGCTACGCATTTTCGCGGGCGTCCGGCTTCTCTGCGATACGCCGAGACAGGAAAAGCCCGCCTAGTTTTGCACTTTGTAGATTGTAGATTGTAGATTGTAAATGCTCACCAAGCTCCAATTTAGCGATCACAACAGGTCTATAATTGTTTCAACGCGTAAATGAGGCTATGTTTTTTGAGTCGGATAATGTTTTGTGCCAACAAATAGCGTGCGTAAGTGAAATTTGGATTGCAAAAGGGGGTGAAGTCTGGTAAACTCGCCGCGCGCAACGGTATAGACCGCTGTGCCCATCTTCTCATTCATCATTGCCCGGTGCACTCATGAGTATCCCATTTTTCAGCAAACTGCGTAATAAGAAGGCCCACGTGAAGCTCGTACAACAGGAGCTTCAGAAGGTGCGTGACGAGATTGCGCGGCAGACAGAGGAGTTCGAACCCTATGTTCGCGATTACATGCGCCAGGTGTGCAAAGGGCAGGGTAAGATGCTGCGCCCCGGTCTGGTGCTGCTCACAGCTGCTGCAACCGGTGGCATTCGCAAGGAGCACATTACCTTTGCCGCTCTGCTGGAGATGATTCACATGGCCTCCCTCATTCATGACGACGTGCTCGATAAGGCCGACACGCGCCGTGACCAGCCCACGCCCAATGCGCTGTGGGGTAATGAGTTGGCTGTGCTGCTGGGCGATACCATGCTGGCTCAGGCTATCGTGATGGGCGCAGAAATCGGTGGCAGCAAGTTCTGCCGCAAGATGGCCATCGCCATGCGTGACCTCTGTCAGGGCGAGGTTGAGCAGTCCACCCGACTGTGGGATGCCGACATGAGCCGCGCCGATTACTACGAGCTCATTCGCAAGAAGACCGCTACGCTTTTCGCTATCGCCATGAGTGGTGCTGCTTACCTGCAGGAGTTGGATGACGAGATGGTGGAACACCTGAACCGCATGGGTACTCTGCTGGGTATTTCCTACCAGATTTACGATGACTGCCTGGACCTCACCGGTACCGATGAGAGCGCCGGTAAGACCCTGGGTACAGATGCCGAGAAGGGCAAGCTCACCCTGCCGGTATTCTTCCTGATGGAGAGCAGCAGCGAGGACGTGGCCGAGCAGGTGCGCAGCGCTGTGGAACGCCATGAGGAGATTGATTACAGCAGCTTGAGACACACGGATGCCTTCCGCGAGGCAATCCGCCAGTCGGTGGATGAAGGTCTGGCTCGCAATGAGGAGGCTCGCGAGGTTCTGTGGCTCCTGCCCGATACTCCCGCCCGCAAGGCTCTGGCCGAGATGACGTACCGCTTGGACGACATGCTGCGCGATTGTTGCAACGCCTGATAAGGAATGGCTGCTATGTTAAGGCCGGAGAAAATGGTACCCGCTGAGAGCGGATTGGCTGCCACAGTCTGGGCCGAGGTATGTGCCGCTGCGGAGTTTGCCGCTGAGCACGAGCCCAAGTTACTGGGAATGCTCGATGATGTGGTGCTCAGCCGTACCTCGTTGGGCAATGCCGTGGCTGTACGACTGGCCCGCAAACTTTCCCGCCGAGACATGAACCGCGACGAGCTGGAACCGCTTATCCGCACGCTGCTGAAGTCCAACCCCGTGGTGGTGGATTGCATGGCTGCCGACCTGCGCGCCGTTGTGGAGCGAGATGCCGCCTGTCACAGTGTGCTGGAGCCGCTGCTTTTCTTCAAGGGGTTTCATGCGCTGGCGACCTACCGCGTAGCACACGTTCTGTGGCAGGAGGGGCGCCATCTGCTCGCCCTGCTGTTCCAGAGTGTGGGCAGCGAGGTGTTCGGGGTCGATATTCACCCTGCGGCGCAGATTGGCTGCGGAATTCTGCTTGACCACGGTACCGGCTTTGTGGTGGGCGAGACGGCCATTATCGAGAACAACGTTTCCATGCTGCACGAGGTAACGCTCGGCGGTACCGGTAAGGAGAAGGGCGGTGCACGTCACCCCGTGGTGCGCAGTGGCGTGCTGATCGGCGCCGGTGCCAAGGTGCTCGGCCGTGTGGAAATCGGCGAGTGTGCCAAGATTGCCGCATCATCTGTAGTGTTGGCAGATGTGGCAGCTCACACAACAGTGGCCGGTGTGCCGGCGGTGCAGGTTGCGGTGAATGCCGACCGTTGCGAACCGGCTCTCGGCATGAAACAGTGTATTGACGGCGAAGTATGATTACCGAAATCGACATCCATCTGCCCCTGCGAAAGGCCATGAAAGAGCAGGCCCGCCGAAAGGCCGTGGCTCAGCAGCTCGAGATTTCCCCGCACAGGGTGCTCGGCATGCGACTGCTGAAGGACAGTATCGATGCCCGCCGTCGTCCTATCTGCAAACAATTGCGCCTGTTGGTCGGTGTGGATGAGCCGTTGCCGGCCTACGAACTGCCACAGCGCCACTATGCGCCGGTAGCTGCCGGTGCCCGCACGGTTATTGTGGTGGGCAGTGGCCCGGGTGGTCTGTTTGCCGCCCTGCGCTCGTTGGAGTTGGGTATGCGCCCCATTGTGCTGGAGCGCGGTAAGGATGTTTTTGCCCGCAGTCTTGATTTGCAGCCGTTGCATGCCGGCGAGTACGTTATAGAGGAGTCCAATTACTGTTTCGGTGAGGGCGGCGCCGGCACATTCTCCGACGGCAAACTTTTTACCCGTGCCACTAAGCGCGGCCCGGTCATGGAGGTGTACGAGACCTTTGTGGCTCACGGTGCCTCGCCCGATATCCTGACAGATGCCCAGCCGCACCTCGGTTCGGACAAGTTGCCTGATATTATTAAGGCCATGCGTCAGAGCATTATTGCCGCCGGTGGTGAGGTGCACTTCAGCACCCGCGTGAATGGTCTGCTGCGCTCTGCTGATGGCAAGCGCCTGCGCGGTGTCACGACCTCCGACGGTCGCGAGTGGGTGGCCGATGCCGTTATTCTGGCCACCGGCCACAGCGCACGAGATGTCTACCGCATGCTGCATGCCGAGGGGCTTACGCTGGAGCAGAAGACCTTTGCCGTGGGTGTGCGTATTGAGCACCCTCAGGCCCTCATCGATTCGGCTCAGTACCACCTGCGCCCCGGTGAGGCTCGCCCCGAAGGGCTGCCGGCTGCACGCTACACGCTGGCAACAAATATAGAAGACCGTGGCGTGCACTCCTTCTGCATGTGCCCCGGTGGTCATATTGTGCCCGCTGCCACTGCCAATGATGAGGTGGTGGTCAATGGTATGTCGCTCTCTGCACGCGACTCCTATTGGGCCAACTCAGGATTTGTGGTTACAGTTAAGCCCGAGGATACCGCAGCCTGTGCTGCCGAGCACGGCGTGCTGGCCGGTTTGGCTTGGCAGAAACAGCTCGAAATTGCTACTTCGCTGGCCGGCGGCGGTCGGCAGAAGGCCCCCGCTCAGCGTGTGGTGGATTTCCTGGCCGGACGCGTGAGCAGTGCCCTGCCGCAGAGCAGCTATGAGCCCGGTCTGACCCCTTGGGATTTGAATGCCCTGTTGCCTGATTTTGTAAGCCGCCGCATGAAGGATGGCCTGCTTTTCTTCAACCGTAAGCTGCGCGGATTTGCCGGCGATGACGCCCTGCTGATAGGTTGTGAAACCCGTACCAGCTCGCCTCTGCGCATACCGCGCGACTCCGCCACGCTGCAGCATGTTGACCTGCCCGGTCTCTTCCCCTGTGGTGAGGGTGCAGGCTACGCCGGTGGTATTGTATCTGCCGCGCTTGATGGCCGCCGTTGCGCCGAGGCGGTTGCTGCATGCTCATACTGATGCCGTTGCGCTGAGCGGTGACTGTTTGTCGGCGTGCTGTGCATTTTGTCGATATTGTGGCAGTTTGTTTGTAATACTTCTAATTTTTGGCTGATAGCGATTTTTTTCCTTGCGTTCCCAAAATCCCGCTGGTAGAGTGTGGAATGTAATCCACCACCGGTAAATTTATGAAGCTTCATCTTCCTGTTGCACTCCGCAAGTGTCTTTTGCTGCTCAGCGTAGTCTCCACGACCATTACCTCGGCATGGGGTGGCGCAATGCATGAGAATATCGCACAGCAAGTCTACGCAGACTTCGGTCAGAACCGTGGTCGCTACAAGGTAACGGGTGTCAGCTCCATGTTGCAGGCTATCCGCGACAAGGACAACGGCATTGTGATTGCCGACAGGGACCCGAATACGGAGGACTACCGTATTTCTCAGGAGCAGGGAATGATAGATTACAGCGGTGTGGTGGACTATGGCTATAGCGCACAGTGCTATGGTGCCGGTGCGGCTTTCGGCAACAACTACCTGGTCACCGTAGCTCACAATCCTCACTTCAGTGCGGCTTTCGGCGGCTATGTTGTCGGTGCTGAGAATACCGTAAAGTACAGTATGGTTGCGACTTCTGAAAAGGACCTCGGCAGTGCGGCTGACTGGGCACTGTACCGCCAGAACAAGATTTTCACGGATGTTGTCGGTGCACAGAACTATAGTGGTGTGGCC
>JAZRSQ010000023.1:0-65484 GCA_045651585.1 Akkermansia sp. | reverse complement strand
GGGCTCAGGATTGGGCTCAGGATTGGGCTCAGGATTGGGCTCAGGATTGGGCTCAGGATTGGGCTCAGGATTGGGCTCAGGATTGGGCTCAGGATTGGGCTCAGGATTGGGCTCAGGAGTAGGCTGAGGAGTAGGCTCAGGAGTAGGCTCAGGAGTAGGCTCAGGAGTAGGGTCAGGAGTGGGCTCAGGAGTGGGCTCAGGATTGGGCTCAGGTGTAGGCTCAGGAGTAGGCTCAGGAGTAGGCTCAGGAGTGGGCTCAGGAGTGGGCTCAGGAGTAGGCTCAGGAGTAGGCTCAGGAGTAGGCTCAGGAGTAGGCTCAGGAGTGGGCTCGCTTTCGGTAATGATGACGGGAGCCTGTGGCGACGTTACAGTGTTAGTAGATAAACTGTCAAGGTCTGTATTTGTTACCGTATTGCCTGAAAGAGCGACAATTGCCGTTGTCGCAATTGAGCAAAGTCCCACTGCTCCAATAATCAGGAGAGGAAGTGGCAATGTGCAACAACTGGGAAGCTTCTTCTCGGTGGCACCTTCATTTTGTGAGACTGAGGCCGGTATATCGGAATCCTTTAATTGAGGGGTATCGAGAATCGGTGCAATTACTTTATCCTGATTGGCGGGAATAGCCCAGATTGCAGAAACATTGTCAGACCTACCACCTGCTGCCTTTATAGACTCTTCGGCCATGAAGGAAAGGGTTTTGCCGATGTCTGCGGAGTCCCATGCAGAAGGCACTATGAGTTGTTTGGGGAGCTGGTTCCAGAGCCCATCGCTGCAAAGAAGGAATGAAGAACCGGGGGTATATATACCGCTTTCAACATGAGGCCTGATTCTGCATTGTGCGCCGAGGGCCTGGGTTAATGTACTTTGGTCGGGGTGTCCATCTGCATCTTCGGGTTTTACCTGCCCACTTAAAATCAGCAGGCGCAGCAGGGAGTCATCCGTCGAAATCTGCTTCCACTCATTATTGTTCGAGATATAGGCTCTGCAATCACCCACATTGACCATGGTGTATCTGTAATCGTGCAGATAGAGCAGCACGATGGCAGCTTTGCCACTCAAAGCGGCATTGCCTCCGAATTTAGCAATAACGGCTTCGTGAGCTTGCAAAACTGCTTCTCGAAGCAGGTCATCGCATCGGTCGGAAGGCAGACCGTCTTTAAGGTATTCATTCCAGTATCTATCCAAGCTTTCCACTGCCGTGCGGGAGGCCTCGGCACCGCCGATATGACCACCGGCACCGTCGGCAACGACAAGGAGGGTTGCTTTGTCTGAATACCAGGATTTCAGATAATCCTGTTGAGAGTCGCGGTCACCCTGTTTGGAAATTTCGGAGAGTTTGAAAAAGGGGCTTTCTTTGATAGTGACGTCAGAATCGGCGGAGTAGGTTGTGCTGTCTGACGGGGTGTTGTCTGTTGTTTGGGCGGGCATAATATCTAAAATGATAATTGAAAGGTTGTCTTGTTTGGGGCAATTAAGGGATTTGAGTTCTTGTACGAGAATGTCTTTGGCTTGGTCGGCCGGGGTATCTTCCAGCGCGTCGAGCAGATTTTCCCAATTATTTTCTATGAGGGGCAGCAAACCATCCGACGCTATGATATATCGATCTCCGACCTGAGGTTCTTCTGTTTTGAAATCTTCTTTTGGGATTTCGGTACCGCATACGACAGAGGTCAGAACATCTCTCTCGTCTTCCAAAGCTGCAGCTTCTTCCCAACTGATTTCTTGGAGTTGCAGCTTTCTGTCTATATCAGTTCCGAGGTTATGAGGGGTGTTGAGTTTTTGCAGTTGTTTAGCTCGGCGGCGGTAGAGCAGGGAGTCGCCCACGTGCTGCCAGCATATCCTCTTATCGGTGATTGATAATGCTATCAGCGTGGTTCCCGCGTCTATTCCCATCTTGCCTTCTGCTTTTGCCTGATGGAGTTGCTTATTGGCATCGATAAGAAATTGCTGCAGATTAACAACTTTTTTCTCTTGATAAAGATTTTTGTATGTTGTTACCAGCAGCTTGCTGGCTTTTTCGCCATCCTCCAGACCGCCCACACCATCGGCGAGGAGTGCAAGGACGCTTTGTTCGCCTTCGGTGGTTGAGTTGTGACATATTGCTACAGCGTCCTCCTGCTTCTCTCTGCTGCCTTGCCATAGGGCAGAGGCAGCAGAAATCGTGAATCTCTTGAACGCTGTGGTGATGGAGGACATGCCCGGCTAATGAGGAGTTACGCTCAGTTTTCGTAATCCCAATTGAAGTAGTCACCGCAAAATGGCATGAAGCGCAGCTTTGTCTGGGGGGAGAGGCGAATAATCTCACCAGCCTCTAACGGAACGATACCGCCATCAACCAGAAAACCATCGCTGAGGCGCGTCTCCTGAGAGGATTGGGCGGCTTTTTCTATGAAAAATATCCGTTTGTCGCTATCATAATGAACCACGCACTGAACCGAAGAAACACCGGGGTCGTCGCTTATACATATTCTGTTGCTATCAGCTCTGCCTATGTGATTATAACCGTATGTAACCGGGAAAGTCCGGCCTTTCATCGGCCCCTCGATAGCTACCAACCAACCCTGAGGCCATTCTTGTTGTGAAACTGCGTTCGAATTCTCTATCTTAGTGCCGAAGCCAACCACTACCGTGGGGAGGCGCCTGTCTGCAGCAGATGCGGCCTTATTGGCTTTGTGTTGTTTCTGGGAAATCTGAGCAACTCCCGGTCGTAATGCTGTTTTGGGGACGTAACGTTCAATATCGCGTTGAGACAGGAGTTTGCTTTTTTGATTATCTGTCTCGTTATTTCCCGTTGCGCAATTTTCGGTCATGATTTGTGTCTTTCCGAGGTGTACACCCCTGATGATAACAGTACCGGGCTTGTCACTTTGCTTTTTCATATCTATATCGGTTTGCGAGTTCTTGTGGGAGATGGTTCCCTTTGTTACATATGACGAATTGAGCGTTTCTTTTGTTCAAGGAATTTGAGGAAGGATTGAATAAAAGGTCGGTAGAGGAAGAGACTTGCTTTCAGCGAGGTGAATTTCTCTCTGCTGTAGCATCATTTGTCGGTGTTTGCGGGGGCTTCTGTTTCTTCTGCGTGGGGGGAGTCATCTGTCAGTAACAGCGGGGTGCTGCTTGCGACCTGACGAGGGTCGATTTCCTGAACAAGGTAGACTTCTTCCCCATCTTTGCCTGTGTTTTCCTCTGCGAAACTGACATTGTACACTCTGGGCTTATCGGGATTGTTGTCCTCAATCTGCATCAACAGGCGTTTATCGAGCAGCATCATAGTGACATTGCCGTCTGCTTCCTGCAGTTTGCCATGGACTACGATTTTCTTATACGGATCGTTCTCAATATCGACAGATGTTACTTCGAAGGTGTACTTCTTGTCGTCCAGCAATGTGATTGAGATAATATCTCCGCACGAGGGTTCCTGCATGGGCTGAGCCCAGTTGAGAGCCCCCTCGGGCAAGGCTACTCGGCATATTCTCAGTGTGCCTTCAGAATCCGGCTTATCGTATTTGATTTCATCGCTATCGGCATATTTTAAGGCGCCGAGGTCAATATATCTTATCTTAGGGGAAAGGTCATCGCTTTCAGTATCGAGAACAATGAGAGTGGAGTTCTTATCGTAGCCTTCCCGGCTCGGGGAGTCAGAGTTATTTTCTGACTGTGCCTCTTGGTCGCTCCCGACTAAATCGCCGACTTGTTGTTCTTTTCGGTTTTCATAGAGGACAATGACCGCTAATATGCCGAAAACGAGAGAAATAATGAACAAGATGAGGCGAAGTATGCGAGCGAACTTGCTGAATATGACTTTAAACATTGAGGGCGCAGCTGTAGTGATTTTGAAATGACATCCGCCGAGTATCAGTTCCGATCCATCTGTTACTTCCACACTCGCATTAGCAATAGTGAGTTTGGTGTTGTCAATGATGGTTCCTGTTTCTGTACCTTGGTCGGCGATAATAAGAACGAGCTTGTCTTCCAAATGCCTTATTTTGAATACGCAATGGTGTTTTTCAACTGTTTTGTCATGAATGACCAGAGCGTTCGACGAATCCTGTCCCACGGTGAAGTTGTTGTTGTCATCGAAGTCCTTCATTGCTATGGTATAGGACTTCTTTTTACCATTGGAAAGTTTACCGGAGAGTACAAACTTGCGGTCTTTTCTTGTAATGGGGGCGCGGAGCCGTTTAGGTGCCCCAATCTGAATATTCCCGAACTGCATGTTCATGTCCTTTACTTTGCCGACAAGGGGGTCGGGATTAATTGAAAATCCGGCTGATATGATTTGAATAGCCGCAATGATAGCTGTCGTAATACAACCTATGGCAAAAGTGAGTATCGCTGAATCCAGCAATAGCCAGTCAGGTCGATTTTCTGACGTGTTTTCCTGCTCTTTTGGAATTAAAATTCCGTCAGAATCCGGGTTGTCTTCGGTATGTTCCGGTTCCGCTGTTGCTGTAGTTCCGGCGGTTGTTACTGCAAGACTGTCGTTACTTCGCTCTGTCAGCGTGACAAGCAGATTGAAACGATTGACGATGTTTTTCTTGTTATCAATGGCAATGTAAAGTGGTTCGTTGGCATCTACCGTTGCCTTGATTCGTTTTATGAAGTAATTATTTCTTTCATCTGCCACCGGTACAGTGGGCAATTGATGTAATGTACTGAGCGATTTCCCTTTGAATATCCCCATCACCGGCTCGAACCCGGGAGTTGTGTTTGTCTTGCGTATGCCCAGCTCAAGCTCTCCACTGACGGGTGGGGTAAGTTTGTACCACACGGTGTTGCCACACCCATTCCTTAAGGCCGGTTCTCCCTCTTCGGTTTGTCTTTTTGCGCCTGTAGTGGTGCCGAAGATGCATGCGAGTCGGACCCGCCCCTGTTCGTCGGCCTGTGGCAGAGCAGGGGATATATACTTGGACTCAAGACTTTTTTCCTTAATAATCTTGTTGATTATCTTATCGCGCTTTTTCCAGTATTCGCGTAGTTTTTTGGTGGTTTGCGGGCCGTGCTTTCCCTGCAGGTAATCCACTAATAGAGATAGGGCTTTTGCCTGCAGAATTCGTGATTTTTTATCCTTCCAACTCGTTAATGGTGGAATTGGCAGAGCTGACGAAAAATCATCGTTAATGGCTACTTCATCGCCATTATAATGGTAAAGCGATACGACCGAGGCGTGCCGCAACACAACTGCAGTATTGTTCTGCTTGTCAGTATTTCCGAGCCGGAGCTCTGTATTATTGAACTCGAGTGGGAATGGGCCGGAGAGTATCTTGTGTATGATGGCGTCTTTATAATAGGCGTCTTTTAATTCTGTTTTTCGGGTGTCGTACTCCGATACATAGCCCATCAGGCTGGTGTGAGCTTTCCCATCTTCTGTATAACAGAGGGCTGCCGCGGCGTCTGTCTCAGCTTGTGGGCCGGGGTTAAAGTAAAGCATGTCAGCATGCCCGGCTCCCAGCAAGTGACAAACTTCATGACTGAAGGTCGCGGATGCTGTGTTTAAGGTTTCGATATTGAATACAGCATGTCTGGAAGGTTCCTCTTTATCCGAGGTTAAGGCGGCGATGTTATAGCAGCCTGCCACTCCCAGAATACACGGTTGTTGGGGCGTGAGTCTGTTCCAGACAAACATGATGGCGAGGTCGGCTCCGCTTTTTGCCATTGCGGTTTCCAGATTCGGGAGCGTTTCCTTTACCTCATTCGGAACCGGAGGTGTTGGCGTTGCCTCATCTGGCCTCGGATCTGCTTTCTTTTTGTAATAGATTAGGGTTCCACCGGGGGAATTGGCAGAACTGATTGTAGAGAGATCCTTTGCTAGTTCGAACCCACTGTCGCCTGCCTGAGTCGTATAGTCAATCTCGAATATACCGCAACTGCGAAAGTTGATGAAATCACCGAGACCGGATTCGCTGATAACCTGATTAATTTCTTCAATTGCCGCTTCGGACTTGCCAATTAACGTTCCGGCACCTTTGTTTCTCCGCCGGTCGAGGATGTATTCTCTGGCAGATGTGTCGAATACTATCAGTACATCGATATTGGCTCTTTTGGCGGTTTGCTGCTCCTCTTCAGCGCACAGGCCGAGGCTACACCCCAATATCAGGAGCAGCAGTAATATCCATCGACTATGAGCGGCGTTGCGCATCCGGAGTTGTTAATCTTGCCCTTCGTACAGTTTGTTAACAAACTTATCCAAACAGTATTTGTGACAGTAGTTGAGGTGGGTTTCCTCTCGGCACTGGACGTACTGCATGAGGTACATGATGATGCTGGTCAGAACCAGTGCCAACAGTGTCGTCCAGAAGGCAACACTCATCTTGTCGGTGATGATTGCGAGCAGGCTGTCACTTTCCATATCCACCTTAAGCGCATTGAGAATGCCCCACACCGTTCCCATAAAGCCCAAGGTCGGGAGCATCCATACAATATAACGCAGAATCGAGTATGCTCTGTCGATGTCATTTTCCCGCAGTTCAATCTGGGAGCTCAGCAGGTCGTTGCAAATGGTTGTTGACAAGTTAGTCTGGAAATTCTGAACTAAGGGGCGTAAAATCTCCGAGAGCATGCCCCCTTGCCCGGTGCTTTCGATACTTGTCATCAGCGTTTCCATTTGTTCAGCTGCGAGCAGTGTGTTTGATTGTCCGCGCAGAAACTCCAATTCTATTTCCTGCTCCTGTGCACGCACGAAGAGAAAACGAATCAGTAATTCAGACAAGCCCCAGAAGAAAAGGACCCACATGATATATTGGAAGGCAAATATCTTTACACCTTCGGGCCCCGGTTCCCGGTCAACCAGACACCGTGCCAGATTCTCTTCGAGAGGGATGCTATTGCACAACAAAATAAACAGTATTGCACATACTACGGAAATAGCAAACCCGATGAGTCTATATTGATAAAGTTTTGCGGCCATTGTTTATATTGATTCTTTTCGGACGATGTGATATCCACCAAGCATTGTTCAGAACCTGGGGTCTATGATTTTGTGGGTTCCCGGGTGAAAGAAGGGTGGGTTTTTCTTGTTATATTGTTTAACGATTTCTCCAATGGTCATTTCGGCTTTGCCGAAACGAACATTGGTGTGCTTGTATACGATGCTTTCGCTCGCCGGTACCCAATTCTCGGAATCATCCCGGTACTTAGTTCCGTTGGTGCTACCCAAATCGCTCAGAATATATTCTCCGGATTTCTCGGTACGTGAAAGGCTGGCATGGCGCCGACTGACTGTTTCGTTGCCTTGTCCGGTTATTTTGATATCCGGCTCAAAGGCATTTCTGTCGGCGAGATCCGGGCGACCTATAATGAGAGTATCCTTTCGTTCATTCATGGCTTGAATATGCGGGGTGGGGGATTACTGCTGTTTGCCGGGGGTGGAGGTACGGGGGCGCTGTGTTAACTGCACATTACCATGGGAATTGACCTGAATGTCGGATATCGGTATGAGCTTATCGCTCTTGCGAAACTCATCTTTGCTATATACGTGCTCGATGGTTTGGTTGCAGTTGGGCGAAATCGCTCTCAATGTGACCCTGAAGTGCTTGTACTTGATGCAAATATCTTTTCCGTTGCTCCTCTTTCTACGGCATTTTACGATTTCTTTTCTTCCATGATCTTGATTGATGAGATAGGAAATATGATAGGTGCCTACTGGGGCCAATGTCGTCATCCATACATCTGCGCCACCTTGTACCGAATCCGATATGTATGAGGCATTGGCATACTCCTCGTGGTTTTTCTTGGTGGGGGTATATTCCAGATGTTTTCCGTCCACGGGCATCTTCACGTTTAAGTCGAGGTCACCGACCGCTATGGGGTGCCATTTCGAATCGTTCTCAAAGTTGGCCTCGAGAGATAAGACCAGCGTGAGACTGTTCATTACCTTAACGTCAGAAGGAACTTCAACCATTTTGGGCTCTTTTTCCATGATAGCAAAGCACAGAATCATAAAAACACCCATCGCTGAACAGAATAAGTCCAGCGCAGATATGGAGAAAACAGATGTTTCCCGATTTTTCTTTTTCATGGTAACGTGGCGTCCTACTAATGGCCTTTCGTGATAACCTGTTACGATTATACTGAAAATAGAAGGTAAGTACAGATTAATTTTTAATGAATATGACGACTTATGTGTTTTTTCTGTCTTGTGTGGGCGCTGAATGCGGACTTTTTATGCCCTGAATCAGATTTGGTTAATGGTGGAGACGTTATATTTTGCTGCAAATCCTCATCACTGCAGAATTTTTTCTGCCAGAGAAAGGATATCGCCCCTAGGCTTGGTGAGCATGGGTATGTCGGAACTACGGAACTGCAGCTCAAACTTTTCCATTTCCGGGTTGCGGATAATCTGGTGCTTTACCGCTTCTCCATTGTTATGGTTGATTTCGTTCTTGATTTCAGTGTCTTGAGCAACTCCGGTTCTCAAATCTTTGAGACGGGCATTGAAGTACATCTGCCAGCGGGGCAGGTAGTAGTGCTCCATCATTTCAGCGAACTGGCGGTGGGAGTAGTCGTTGAGCACGCTGATGTCCGGGCGCCAGGTTGTGATGAGTTGGAGCAGCGCCTGTTCCATAGCTTCTTTATCCTGAGGGGTGGTACCACGGTTGCGGGCACCCTCTACAAAGCGCCCCAGCAGGAAATGCTCCGAGGTGGCAAGTACGGCTGCGGTGTCTCTGATGTGCGAAAGGAACAACTGACTTTCCTTGCGGAACGCCGCCTCGTCTTTACGCTCGAATGCAATTTTGCAGCGTGTTAAAGTTGCTCGGGCTCGGTCGGAAAGCACCTGTCTGCAGAGGTCGGCAAGGTCATAGCGATAGGTTGGCTGCGAGGTGAGTTTTTTGCCCAGCTGCTTACCGGCTGCAAGGTACAACTCTGCAGCACTCTGGATGGGCAGGGGGGAATAGTACATATTGGGGTCTGCCCATGTGGTAGCCTTGCGAGCATTCAGGTTGGGGCGTGCGCAGATAATGTTTTCGAGGCTACCTTCACGCTTTTTGTCCGGTTTGTAAATGCTGTTTGCCAGCTGGTGAAGTGCCATGTGCAGCTGTTGGCTGTTGACCCCGTAGCGACATTGGGTATATCGCTGTATAAAGTCCACGCGATTGATGACGCCCGGCGTATTCATGCGCGTCCAGAGGAGTTCGTAAAATAAGGGACTGGTTTCGAGCCCTTCGGATATCATACCGATGCCGATTGCCTTGGACTTATCGCGGGTCATACCTTCCAAGAGTTCCATGCCTCCGAACATGCCGTGTTTACCACCGAAATTAGAGAGTTCGCACCATACGAAGGGACGCCCGGCATAGTTGAAGTTTACTTCTGCGCCGGAGGTGAGGTTTTTCTGCAAGGCGAGAATAACAGTATGTTTCGGGTCAGTACCACCGAGCAATTTTTTGTCCGGGTTATGCCCCCAGGCTTGCAGCAGCCAGACTGAACCGGGAGCGGCTTTTTGCATGGCTTTCTGTACAGACTGAGCTGCGTGAGTGAGATTGGTATCGCCTTTTCTGCCACCTTCATGGAATAGGTCACCGCCGTAGGCTTTTGCCGTAGTGCCATAAACTTCGTGAAGGTGCTTGTACCACAGCGCCGCTATGCTTTCAAAGGCCGGAGAGGTCGGTTGCAAAACCGCCGGTCTTTCGTAGTTACACCACTTACCCTGTGGAAGTAATTTGCCATTAAGGCCGGCTTTGGGAAAATCATGGGGCAGAAAACCCACATAGCCCTGCAGAACGGGTTCCATGCCCAGCTTTTTCATGCGATTTACGAGAAAACGCCCTAACTTCGCTTCACTATCAATCAGCGTTTGGCTTACCGGGCCACTTTCGCCCTCCAGATTACCCATGTTCCACCATGCCGCATAGCAGGGATTGGGGATGAATGAGGCAATCTTATCCTGCGGATATTCCAGTTCAGTCAGGAAATTCTGCCAGACTTTTTCCAGCCCGGAAGTTACCAGAACGTATTTGACCCCGTTGAGAGCCATTATGTCCAGCTCTCGCTCCCAGCGCTTTTTATCCCAGGTCACAGTGGTGTAACTGAGGGTGCAGTAGTTGAACGCGTAGTTAAACGGCAGAGCTGCCGGCACGGAAATGCGCCGTGTTGGTACGATGAAAGATGCCCCGGCGGTACAGTCTCCATTCCACGAGAAATGTACTTTGGCAACGTGGCGCAGGTAATAGCCATAGGCGCGTATACACTCGTGAATATCCGGTGCCTGTATGAATACGAATTGTCCTTTCCCCTCTATGGTTGCTTCTTTGAGTTTCGGGTTTATGTGGAACTTAATGCGCCCTGAGTACTGAGGTGTGACCCGCTGTACAAGTTCTTGGGCAGCTTTTGTTGCATTCTCAGCTGCGGGGGCTACATAGGCCGCAATGGGGAGCAGGCAGGCTGTAGCCAGAGTGGAATAGGTGGACAGATTCATGTGATTTTTGGTATGAAGAGCGCCCGTATCTCATTTGGGGATACGGGCGCTGATGTTTTTCAGAAAATTCTGTTGAGTCAGATTACCAAGCCTTAATGTTGGAGATGTTATCGGCGTTTTCCGCATCCTTGGTCAGACCGTCGCCTTTACCGTCCGGGCCGAGCGAGAAGATGTCGAAATCGGGGTTGATACCCATTCCGGTTTTGTTGTTCTCATCGAGAGCCTCACAACCCAGTCGGTAGCGATAGGGCTGGTTCCACGGGTCAATGATAGCGTAGCGCTTACCTTTTATGCGCTTGCCACCGGCAGCTTTGCCGGAAACCTTAACCTTGATGCAGGGAATACCTTCTTCGCGCTCCTTTGACTTGGTGTTGTCAATGATGATAAGCTGCTCGCAGTACGGCATGCGGGTTACACCGGAGGAATCCTTATCAGGTTCGCCGTCACTGTCTTCATCGCAATACAGAGCGGAGTACAGAATGGCTGCACTCACTGCATCGCCCTTGCCATGGGGAAGCACGTCGCCATTGTCGGCGCGATAGGCATTCATGGCAAGCTCCAGCTGGCCGACCTGAGTGGTGGCTACGGTTTCGAGCTGCTTGTTATCCAGCCAAGCCTTGGCCTGCCATCCGCCTGCTGCAAGCATGGCTAAGATGGCAATGGCAACAAGAATCTCAATAAGGGTGAAACCCTTGGCGGATTTGGTAGTCTTAAACTTCATGGCGCTTGGTTTATACGCTTTCCATGATCTTCATCATCGGCATGAACATAGCCAGCACGATACCACCGACCACTACGGCGAGGAACACAATCATGAGCGGTTCCAGCATGGCGGTAAGAGCGGTCACGCTGTTGTCCACCTCTTCATCGTACACCTCGGCCACTTTCATGAGCATGTCGGGCAGCTGACCGGTCTCTTCACCCACGTCCACCATGGAAATCATCATGGGCGGGAAGATGTTGGAAGCGGAGCTCATGGGAGTAACGATGGATTCACCTTCGCGCACGGAATCGTGAATCTTGTTCACGGCATCGGCCACCACGATGTTACCGGCAGTATCGCGGGTAATCATGAGAGCCTGCAGAATCGGCACGCCGGAGGATACGAGGGTACCGAAGGTACGGGAGAAGCGGGCCACGGCATTCACGCGTGTCAGGTGACCGAGCTTGGGAATCTTGAGCATGAAGTTATCCATGGCACGAGCGCCCTTGGGAGTGCGCTTCCAGAAGGAAAGACCTACGATAGCTGCAGCAATCAAGGCAAGTACAAAGACTGCATTGGGAATGAAGGGCACGATGCTGCATGCCATACAGTTATCCGAGAAGCTGAACACGAACTCGGAAATAGCAGGCAGCTCCATGTTCTGGCCTTCGAACATTTCCTTGAACTTAGGCACGATAACCAGCATGAGGAAGATAAGAATACCCACGGCAATCACCATGATGATGAGCGGGTAAACCATGGCGGATGTTACCTTGCCACGCAGTTTGTTGGCCTTTTCCTGGTATTCAGCCAGACGGTTAAGTACAACTTCGAGCACACCACCAATCTCACCGGCCTTCACCATGTTGACGAACAGGCGGTTGAACATCTTGGGATAGGCAGAGAGTGCCTCGGAGAACGTGGAACCACCCTGTACGGATTCGCCGATTGCTCCGATGGTTGCACGGAGGTTCGGGTTGGGCTCCTGCTTGTTAAGAACATTAAGGCTTTGCAGCAAGGGCAGACCTGCATCAATCAGCGTAGCGAGCTGACGGGTGAAAATCATGAGCTCTTTCTGCTTAACGGAACCGCCGGCCTTTCCTCCCTTGGCTTCCTTCTTCTTGCTGCCCTTGGCACCCTTTTTCTTGGTGTCCTTGGCGGGGCCGGGCTTAGCACCCTTGGCGGCTTCTTCGCATTCACGCAGAAGCAGGCCCTGAGCACGAATCATCTCGGCTGCAGCAATCTTGCTGTCTGCCGTAATGATGCCGGTCTTCTCCACGCCGTTCTGATCCAGTGCGGTATATTTGAAATTAGGCATAATATTGGTGTAAGTTTATAGAAAATTGTTGATGACGTTTAAAAAATAGCAGATGTTTTCTCTCGCGTCAAGCTAATTAGGTGTATTTGAGCACTTCTTCGATGGTGGTATTGCCTTCGAAGATGTTCTGTATGCCGTCATCGCGCAGGGTGGTCATGCCCAGCTCGATAGCCTTCTGCTTGAGGACGATGGACGGTACGTTCTCGGTGATGAGGTCACGAATAGGGTCGCTGGCATTGAGCAACTCGTGGATACCCTTTCGACCCTTATAACCGGTGTTGGCGCACTTGTCGCATCGAGCTCCGGTGTAGAACTGCTGGTTGCCGAGCAGGGCGGGGTTGATGCCGAGCTGGTTGAGCAGGGAGTTCGAGGGTTTGTACGGGGTCTTGCAGTACGGGCAGATTGTACGCACAAGTCGCTGGGCCAGAACACCCAATATGGTGGCGGAGAGCAGGAACGGCTGTACGCCCATGTCGATGAATCGGGTTACAGCGCCGGCGGCGTCATTCGTGTGCAGGGTGGAGAGCACAAGGTGACCTGTCAGAGCTGCCTGAATGGCAATCTGGGCAGTGTCTTGGTCTCGAATTTCGCCCACCAGAATGCGGTCGGGGTCCTGACGCAGGAATGCACGGAGCACTCGGGGGAAGGTTACGCCGATAGCCTCGTTGATGGGAACCTGCACAATGCCGTCGATGTCGTATTCCACCGGGTCTTCTGCGGTAAGAATCTTGGTGTCTTCGGTATTGATTTCACGCAGAGCTGCATACAGAGTGGTGGTTTTACCGGAACCGGTGGGACCTGTTACCACGAAGATACCGTTGGGCTTGTTAACGGTGTCGATAATGTACTCGTGCAGCTTGGGAGAGAGGTTGAGATTGTCGAGGTTCAGGCTCACGCTGTTGCGGTCAAGCACACGCATTACCACGGATTCACCGTACTGGGTGGGCAGGGAGTTCACACGCATATCCACGCCACCCTTGCCTGTCTTCATCACGATTCGACCGTCTTGGGGCACGCGGCGCTCGGCAATGTTCATGCCGGCCATAACCTTTACACGGGAAATGATGGGGTTGGCCAGATAGGCGGGGGGAGGTGCCATTTCATAAAGTGCACCGTCCACACGGTAACGAATCTTAAACTCCTTTTCGAAAGGCTCAAGGTGAATATCGGAGGCCTTCTCCTTAACGGCCTGTTCAATCACCAGGTTTACGAACTTGATGATGGGGGCTGCGTTGGCTTCCTCGGAGCCATCGCCGCCTACGCTCATGCCGTCGAGCTCGCCGAGCAGGTCGCCCATGGCGGCATCTGCGCCACCATAGCACTCGCTTACGCGGGCACGTACTTCGTAGTCTGCGGCTACGTACAGGTAGATGTCCTGGTTGGTGGCAATACGCAGGTCGTCAATGGTCTGGGGATTGAGCGGGTCTTCCAAGCAGACGTACAGGCCCTCGCCCTCGCGGTATTCAATGGGCAGTGCTCCCAGTATGCGAGCCTGGGGAGCGGGAATCATGGCCAACAGGTCATCCGACGGCACAAAGCCTTCCAGAGAAATGAACTGGGCGCCTACCTCAGTGGCGATAACACTCCAGAAATCCTCCGGGGCGCCGATAACACCGAAATCGATGAGGGTCTCCCACAGTTCCTTACCGCTGTTGGACATTTCTTCCCTGACATCCTTTGCCAGGGATTTGTCCATCATGCCGTTGTTAATGAAAACCTCAAGTGCAACATTTGTATCCATACAAAATCTGAAAAATTAAAGGTGAATGTGATGATGTTGTATCAGCTGGCGTCGCCGGTGGTTACGCGGATGACTTCTTCAGCCGTGGTGCGTCCGGCCAGTACTTTGCGGATGCCGTCCTCGCGCAGGGTGCGCATACCCAGCTCACGAGCGCGCTTGCGCAGCTGAGCAGAGGTGAGGTTGGAGTTGATGAGACCGCGCACATCATCGGTCACCTGGAAGATTTCGAAGATACCCATTCGGCCACGCATGCCCTTACCCTTACACTTGGGACAGCCGCCGGGGCGAGCTACCATGACGGGACGGTTGATGTCGATGCCGAGGGTGGAAGCCTGTTTCTCTGTCAGGTGGCCATCCATCTTACACTCGGAGCAGAGGCTGCGGCACAGACGCTGTGCCATGACGGCACGTACAGCCGAGGCGATGAGGAAGCGGTCAACGCCCATATCGGAAAGACGGGCTACAGAGGAGGGGGCGTCGTTGGTGTGGAGGGTCGAAAGGACGAGGTGACCTGTCATGGCTGCCTGAATGGCGATGCCGGCGGTCTCCCCGTCTCGAATTTCACCAATCATGATGATGTTGGGAGCCTGACGGAGCATGGCTCGCAGAGCAGCTGCGAACGTCATGCCGATTTCGGTGCGAATCATCACCTGGTTGATACCGGCCATTTCGTATTCCACCGGGTCTTCTGCGGTGATAATCTTCTTGTCGGGGCGGTTAAGGTGATTGAGGCAGGCGTAAAGGGTGGTGGTCTTACCTGAACCGGTGGGACCTGTTACCAGAATCACACCATCGGGCAGGGTGACGAGACGATCGAATGTGGCTTCGTCGTCGGAAAGGAAGCCCAGCTGCGGCAGACCCAGAGCCAGAGCGGATTTATCGAGAATACGCATAACGACCGACTCACCGTGGTTAGTGGGTACGGTGCTCACACGGAGGTCGATGTGGTTGCCATCGCGCAGGTCAAGCTCAATACGGCCGTCCTGAGGTACTCGCTTCTCAGCGATACTCATGGTTGTACTCATCACCTTCAGACGTGCCACAATCGGTCCGAGCAGTTTCTTGGGGTGGCTGGCTACTTCTACCAGACGGCCATCCACGCGGAAGCGGATACGCACACGGTCCTCCATGGGCTCGATGTGGATATCTGATGTGCGCATTTCATGTGCTTCGTTGAACATGTTGTCAACAAGCTCAATGATGGGAGCCTCTGTGTCACCCTTGGCGTAGGTCTTCTTCTCGGGGTAATACTTGGCGATTGCCTTCTGCAGACCGGGTTCAGAGGCGACGAAGAAGGTAATTTCGCGACCGAGGAACTGGGGCAGGCTGTCGAGGGTCTCCATCGCGAAGGGGTCGGCGATAGCCACCTGCAGGGAGTAGCCATCATCGCCGATTGGCAGGAAACCTACGCGCCGAGCAAGTTCGCCATTCACGCCGGCGATGATGTTCGGGTCTACCTCGAATGAGCTCAAATCCACATACTCCATGGCTGAATTGTAGGCAGCCACCTGAGCAATGTATTCAGCTGTCAGGAAATTGTTCTTAACGAGGTGGTCAATGACACTGTCCAGCGGAGAGAGCTCGGCTCGCACGGAATCGAGAGTTCCGAAGTCAATGGCTCCGGCCTCTACCAGAAGATCCAAAAGATAATTTTCGTTTGAGTACACGGGATGGAGAATATAGGTGAAAGTATTACGCGACGCGGAGGCGCGGAGAGAGTACCGCACCTGTCGTATACTCTACACTATATTATGCCCTGCGTCAATCATACTTTTTTAAAAAGTTATATTTTTAGTATTGGTGAGTTGGGCATTGGCTCAAAAATCGGCCATCGAACCGATGATTGGTGCAAGATGGGCAGACGCGGGAAAGCCGTTTTACTCTTTGAGCTTGCTCAGGTCTATAATTTCCACTCCGGATTCGGGGGAGGTAATGGAAACCTGAAGCACTTTACCTGCCGGGGTGCAGTAGGCTACAAGCTCCGCTCCATTCTGCAGGCGGAATTGGCAGGTGAGCTGTGAGCCGTGCTTCTGTTTCATGAAGGGGTTGCCTAGCTTCTCCGTCAGTTGAGCTAAGGGCATGTTGCGAGTAAGCAGATTACGGGCTTCTTCTGCGGTCGGTCGCTTGCTGTCGCGTTCTTCGAGTGTGCTCAGAAATTTCGCCGGGGTGAAGTTTTTGAGGGTTGCTGCAGCTGTTTTCTGCAATTCTCGTGCTTTTGCTGCAGGAATTCGCACGGGGCTGTTCTTCAGTCGAACCGGTATGGATGTGGCGCTTTTACCGGTAATGGTGCTGTAGATGACACATGCAGCCAGATATGTTCCCTCGGGGGTGGGGTGGGACATATCGTTGGTGTGAAGGGGGGCATTCGGGTGTTTTGCGTACCAGCGTCGCCATGCTTCACCCACAGGCGCTACTCGGGCTTTGGAGTCGATGCCGGCCTTGCAGTAGGTCCGAGCAGTGTCTTCATGCATGGAAGTCAGCAGGCGTACTTTGCCGCCGGTCTGTTCTGCGTGAGCCCAAGTCATGAAGAGTACGGGCTTGGCTCCGTGCTTGCGGGCCAGTGTGCTCCATCGCTGAACAGAGTCGAGCGTTTCCTCGGGTTTATAGGCCGGGGTTTGGCTCTGGTCCTGCAGCAGCACATAGTCGTAGTTACCTTTTTCCAGCATGGAAAGGCCTTTGCGGTGCTGCGGGCTGTTCAGAAAACCACGCAGGCTCATGGCTCCCGCCGTGTATGAATCCACCTGCATCTGTTGGTGGTCGGCATCTGCAATGGCTTGAATCAGAGCAGGTAAATCGTTGCAGAAGGTGTAACTGTTGCCGATAATGAGCAGGCGCTTTTCTTCATCTGCATGCAGGGTGAGGTGAAAAAGCAGGCAGAATAACAGGAGCAATCGGTACATGGTCGTTACGTGAAATCGGGGGTGATGATGTGCGGTATGAGCAGGTCGTGAGCCTCGGTGGGTATACTCTCGACAAGCTGGCAGGGAAAAGCCGCCGCTACCAAGGTGGCTTGTGGGCACTGCGGAAGATAGCTATCGTAGTAGCCACCGCCGTAACCCAATCTGGCACCTTTTCTTGTGAAGGCAACTCCGGGTACAATAATGAGGTCGAATTGACACGGTGGAATATAGGTTAACCCATCCACCGGTGCGGGGATATTGCGGGAGTCCGGTTGAATCTGTTCTTCCGGAGTGGTGATATGGTAGAAGTCCATTTGGCGGGCAGCCCGGCAACGGGGGATAGCAAAGCGGTGTTGCGGGTACACGGTCAACAGCGGCAACAAGTTCACCTCGTGCGCCATGGGTGCATATATCGCCACGGTGAGACATTGCGCCCCCTTATTCAGAAAGGGGGCGAGCTCAGCACGTAACTGAGCCGATAACTTATCTCTGAGCTCAGATGACTGGGAACGCAGGTGCGCCAGCATGCCGCTCCGCAATCTGCGTTTGTTGTCTTTTGTCTGCATGCTTACTCCGGTTTACGGCCGAAGAGGGCGAGCATGCGGCCGGTCTTGCCTTTTTCTACGCGATAGGAGTAAAAGGTTTCGGTATCGGCTGCGGTATCAAGCCCGCTGTCAATGATGTTACCCGGTTCGAGCCCGGCTTGCTCGAGTTGCTCGCGAATGGCGGTGGGAATGTCGACTTCGTAATGCGGGGGGCGAATGCAGGGGGAAATCACGGCTATGCAGTTGGATGCCTGTACACCCAGAGTTTTGCGCATGGAGCGCAACATAGCACCCACGATATTCTGCTGTGTGCCGAGCTTGCCCGAGTGTGCCAGACCACGGCTGCCGGTTTCCTGATCGTAAATCCACACAGCAGCACAATCTGCTACATAAATGCCCAAGCAGCAGTCAGCTTTGCCACCACAGAACAGGGCATCTACCCCCTCCACGGGGAAGGAACAACCGATGTCACCTACAAGCGCGACTTTGTTGCCATGAACCTGCTGAGCTCTGCGCAGCATTTTGGGGGGAATCCCGCCGTCCTGCAGCACTTGCTCATGAGTAGGGGTGAGGGCAGAAATAACGGCCTCTCGGTCTGTGGTTACCTCTACTCCCGGAACTCGGGTGATAAAACGTGCAAAGTTTTCAGGAATGGCGTTCAGTCGGTCAAGATATGCCGGAGCGTAGGTGTTCATGGCGATTCGTGTGGCGCTTTCTGGTTAAAATCAGTGAGGGGTTGCAGTTTTCTTTCTGCGGGAAATGAGTGTGCGGGCTTGGCCGGTGCGGCTGGCATTGTCCTCCTGAGCCATGAGGTCAGCGAGGTCTCGGGCTATATTGCCACGCATGCGCTCTACCAGTTCCAGACCCTGTTCGGTGATGCGAACCATGATTTTGCGACGGTCGGCTGCGGCTGTGTAGCGCTTCAGGTGGCCGAGTTCCTGCAGTTTGTCGACCATGCCGGTGGCTGCAGCCGTGGAGTGCCCCATCATGCGAGCGATGTTGCTCATGGAGAGGCTTTCTTCCTCGGCCAGATAGGTGAGCAGGAAGAACTGAGGGTAGGAAATCTTGCCCTGCGTCAGCTCGGGGGAGAGCTTGAGGATGCAGTTACGCTGCGAGAAAAGGATGAAGTCTGCAAGGTGTTGAGCTTCATCTGTTGTCAGGTTGTTCCGATTGGTGGAGAGAGAGGTTTTCATGTGTTGCCCTTAGGTGTTTCGGTAACCTCAATATTACGGTTTTACTGACATTTTGCAAGCACAAAATTTTGCCGGTCTCTGCACCGGGAAGACCGATTTGGCCTTGCCTCCGATAATGTGGCACGAATTTTCTGCGGGGTATACAATATATTGTGCTTGGTGGGTCGAAAAAAATATTTCGTCTTAATTTGTAGTGGGTGCAATTCTGAGCACATCCCGCAATTCGTTTGAGAGAATTCCGGCTTTTTCGAGGCGCTCAATGTGGCCACAAATGGCCCCCCAAATGAGCTGGAACTCCTGCACATGAGCAGCGATGGAAATGTCCTCCTGCAGGGTTGAATCGGGCAGCCTGAGCTGTCGGGAATGGATGGACTGAGCCTGTTGGGCCAATTCGTTGAGTTTGGGTAGAGCAGCCTCAACACTGGTGGCATCTGTACAGGTGCTGAGTACGAGCTCTGTTTCGGACAGCAAATTGATAATTTCCTGTGCGAGAGATTGGTGAGAATCCGGCTGTTCTGTGGTAGCGTAGCAGGCTGCTGCGGGAATAATCAGAGCGCAGATATAGGGGTGGATTTTCATCGGAGAGGCGGGTTATCTGTTATGTTTACGCCGGCGAATGAGGCGCTGAGGGGTTCCGCAGCCGGGACAACGGAACCAGAAGCAGAACAGGATATGCATGGCGGTGCAGAAAACATGACCGAGAATAGGACAGTTATGCGCGTGCTTGTTGCGGGAGAAATGGCGCCTGTCGAGGATAGGCATGCTGCATACCGGGCATTGAGTGTGCTTGGCGAAGGTAATGTAGGGCAGCGCTCCTACAATGAGCACAGCAAGAACCAGCTTTGTATTCAGCTCGGGCAGAAAGCCCATGAATATAATGAGCGGAACTGTAATCCATGCCAAGATATCCACGTAAAAAAGGATGGTGAAGAAGGCTGATATATAGGTTCGCAGCGGTCGGCTGTTGTGAATACTGTGTCCTTTGTCAAACCCGGTTCGTTGCTCTTCATCGACCTCATTCTGTCTGTGTTTTTTACGGTGAGTTATTACGAGGTGTGGGGCTACGCGCTCGTAGGGAGCTGCTTCTCTTGTTATCTTGGGTTCGGCAGGAGTCAGGTCCTGAGACTCGTGGTCTATTCTTTGACTTGCTGCTATAAGCTCATCAATGCGCTGTTCAGTAAGCACCTGCATTTCTTGCGGGAAATGCTCGGTTGCTTTCTGAACATCCGCAAGCAGAGCGCTGCGGCTGACTGCTGCCAGCTGACTGGCTTTGCAGATGCCGCAGATGGCTAGTGCCCTACGCTCTTGCTCAGTTATTTGCGGTAGCTGGGTGTTTTCTGTCATGAAATTAGCTGAGTGCTGCAAGCATGGATTCCAACTGGGCCTTCTTGCCTTCCCATTCCGTAAGACGGGCACGCTCCTGATCCACCACTGCGGCCGGTGCGCGGTCTACGAAGGAGGCGTTGCTCAGTTTGGCATTGCTCTTGGCGATTTCCTTGGTAATCTTCTCGAGCTCTTTGCTGATTCGGCTGCGCTCGGCATCGACGTCCACCAGACCATCAAGCGGCAGGAAGAGCTCGCCAAACGGGGTGAGTGCGGTGGGGGTACCCTTGGGGGCCTCGTAATCCGGCTCAGCTGTGGCGCTCTGGGCACCGGCAAGCAGAGCCAGTCGGGACATCATGTCGTCGTCGACAGGCAGGGACGGCTTCACAACGAAGCGTACCTTCTTGTTGGTGGCCAGATTGTACTCAGCCTTGAGGTTTCGGGCTCGGTTAGCCGTATCATACAGAGCTGTGGACAGGGCTCGGGATTTAGAAATATGGGTATCGCTCAGGCCGGCCAGCAGGCTGTCTGCGGAGGGCAGCGGGGTGCTCATGAGGGGCTTGCCCTCGTTGCGGGCTGCAAAGCCCAAGCTCTGCCACAGTTCTTCGGCGATGTGAGGCATGATGGGGGAGAGCAGGGCCAGATAGTGGCGCAGTACGGTATCGATGGTGTAAAGAGTAGCATTCTTCACATCAGACTCGCCTTCACGCAGGTCATTCTTCACGGCTTCCAGGAACAGGGAGCAGTATTCATTCCAGAAGAAGCTGTAGAGTGCCTGGGTGTAGGTGTTGAACTCGTACTTGCTCAGAGCATCTGCCACAGTGACGTGCAGCTCTTTGAGCTTGGAGAGGATATCGATATGAACAGACGTGAATACGGGGGCTACGCTGTCGGGCTCACCCTGCATCATGCGGAATCGGGCGGCGTTGTACAGCTTGTTAGCAAAGTTCTTGCCTTCCTCAATCTGCTTTTCGTCGAACTTCACGTCGGTGCCGGTGGGGGCTATGCGCATGAGGCCGAATCGCAGGCCGTCTGCTCCGTAGTGGGCGATAAGGTCGAGCGGATCGGGGCTGTTGCCGAGGCTCTTGCTCATCTTGCGGCCCTGCAAGTCTCGAACAATAGAGGTGAAGAATACATTGCTGAAGGGCTTGCCATCGGCAAAGCGGTAGCCGGCCATAATCATGCGTGCTACCCAGAAGAAGATGATATCGGGACCGGTTACGAGGTCGCTGGTCGGGTAGAACTTGGCGCGGCACTCGTCGTCCATGGTAGCAAAAGGCCACAGCCAGCTGCTGAACCATGTGTCGAGGGCGTCTTCATCCTGTACCCAGTTTTCCGGGTCAGCCGGGGGCTCTACACCTACATAGATGTCGCCGGCAGCTGCGTCTGCAGCATCGAGCTTAGCGGCCTCCTGAAGTTCGGCGGCCTTGTCCTTGCGGTACCATACGGGAATGCGGTGACCCCACCACAGCTGGCGGGAAATGCACCAGTCCTGAATGCCCTCGAGCCAGTGGGCGTAGGTCTTGGCCCAGTGGGCCGGGCGGAATACGATGTCGCCGTTGGCTACGGCTTCTGCAGCCTCCTTCACGCAGGGGTATTTCAGGAACCACTGCATGCTCAGTCGGGGCTCGATGGGCACATCGGAACGCTGGGAAATACCCACGTTGTTTTCGTAATCCTCGACCTTCTCAAGCAGACCCTTGGCTTCAATCAGCTCGATGGATTTGTCGCGTGCCACAAATCGGTCAAGTCCGTGCAGCTCGGGGCAGTCGGGGCAGTTGATGTGGCCATCTGCGGTCAGAACATCAATGATTTCGAGGTTGTTCTTCATGCCGACCTCAAAGTCGGTGCGGTCGTGAGCCGGTGTAATCTTAAGGGCACCTGTACCGAAGTCGATTTCTACATGGTCATCGGCAATGATGGGAATCTCGGTCTCGACGAGGGGGCGGATAACAGTCTTGCCTACCAAGTGGCCGAAGCGCGGGTCCTTGGGGTTGACCGCCACGGCAACGTCGGCCATGATGGTCTCGGGGCGGGTGGTCGAAACGAGCAGTTGTCCGCTGCCGTCTGCCAGTTTGTAACGGATGGTGTAAAGCTTGCTCTTGGAGGGCGTCATGATTACCTCCTCATCGGAAAGCGCGGTACGAAGCACGGGATCCCAGTTCACCATGCGGTGACCGCGATAGATAAGTCCCTCATGGAAAAGCTCGGTGAATACTCGTGCTACCTCAGGGGCGTACACGTCGTCCATGGTGAAGCGCTCGCGCTCCCAGTCGCAGGAGCAACCCAGTTTCTTGAGCTGGTTGATGATGATGCCACCGTGCTTGTCTTTCCACTCCCACACCATCTTCATGAAATCTGTGCGACCTACGTCGTAGCGGGTGCGGGGCGGGTTCTCCTTGGCCAGCTCTTTTTCCACTCGGGCCTGAGTAGCAATACCGGCGTGGTCGGTACCGGGCAGCCAGAGCACTTCCTTGCCTTCCTGGCGGGCACGACGGACCAGAATATCCTGAATTGTGTTGTTGAGTACGTGACCCATGTGCAGCACACCTGTCACATTGGGCGGGGGAATGACAATACTGTATGCGGGTTTGTCAGATTTAGGGTCAGCATGAAAGCAACCCTCTGACATCCAGCGGGTCTGCCATTTTTCTTCTACAACAGTCGGTTCGTAAGCCTTGGGCAATTCAGTCATGACGCGCGCCACTATACAGTATTACTCCCTGAAATGCAAGCATAATTGCTATTATGATACAAAAATACACGGCTACATATACTATCCGAAAAACGCTCACAGAGTTTCCGTTTTATCATACGCGCATGCAGGGTGGAGCTTATATAGGGACTCTGCGTATGGGGGAATTTGTGCCGTGAACGTCGAAAATGCTTGCAATCTGAGGACGGCGGTGTAGACTGATAGAACATTTATCTGGTTTTATGAAACGTACTCTCTTTCTCTCTCTCGTTTTGGGTGCGGCAATGTTACCGCTTCAGGCCGTTGAGTGGAATTCTTCCACAACCGGTAATCAATCTGTTGCAGAAGATGTGACAGTTAACGGTGACGTTAATATTGGTGATATCACGTTCACCGATGATTCTACGGTATCCGGTACAGGTAGTATCACCGGGAGTGGCAATCTAGTGGTGAACAGCGGAACTGTGGTGTTCGATGGTGTGTCCCGCCCGAACAGCACGGGGAATATTACTGTGGCTGCCGGTGCAACCCTCGAGATTACCGATGGAACTCGCCTGTTGACGCTGGAGCACAACCAAAATTCTGTGGTAACGGTAAATGGTACCCTGAGAGTGGCTAACCTCGGTTATGGTGGTAGCTTGGGTTCTTTGCGCGATAACGTAGGCGCACAGTGGGGGAGTGATTCCTTCATCTTAAATGGTGGCTTATCTGCGGCAACCGGTCCTAGGGTTGAGATCACGGAGAGTGGTTCTGCTACGATTGGTGCCCGGCTTAACGGTTGGGGCTCTTATTTTACTTTTGCTGTAGCTGCCGGTAAGGATTTTTCTTGGAATGCCTCGGGCAATGGTAATGTGCTTGCTCATGAAAGAGCCGGTAGTGTGCTGGTGCTTGAAGCCGGTGAAGATGCTACTTTCGTTTTGGGGAAGGATATCGGCACAGGGGTGACGATTCAGAAGACCGGATCCGGTACATTGGTGCTCAACAGCACAATCAATCTTGATAGTGGCCGACTCCTCAGTATCGTTGATGGTACGGTGCAGTTCGGTGACAATGTCAATATCGCTTCTGCCGGTGGTGGATTCAATGTGTATGATAATGCCACGATGGATTTGGAGGGTAAGGCCGGCGTATCCGGACAAGCGGTAACTGTATATGGTTCTGTTATCAACGCCCAGAACAATGCCATGCAGATACGTTTGGAGAGTACCGGTACTTTCAGTATATCGGCAGATGCTACTTCCGGCAGCTCCGGCTCGTTGATGGTGACGGAAGGGGCTACAGTTGATCTTGATGGGTATGTGTTCTACAATACCATTGATATCTCGAATGGTGGCTCTGTTCTGAATGCCGAAAACCACCAAGGCCTGCTTATTTTGGGCATGAATGAGGATTGGGTGACTGAGGTGGATTCGGATATGCTCTCCACTTGTGGCGGTAGTTTGGGCTCGAATGGCAGTATCGAGGCGAGCATCAGCGAGGATTTCGATTCGGTTTCCCCCGAGGTTGACTTGTCAAAGGGTCGCATGTATGCGGGTAACTCCATTTCCATAATCGGTTCCGGGGTGGAGAATGTGACCATTTCCGGTTATACTTCGGAATATGGTGCAGTGAGTGCTCAAAATGGTGATATCTCTATCACTGATGTGGCTGATGTAACGTTGAGCAATAATGCTGCTACCAATGCTACATTGGATGACTACAATCGCGCCGGCGCTCTTAGTGCTACCGGTTCTGTTACGATTGATGCCACCGGGGCTATTACCATCAGCGGTAATTCCGCTTCTGTAAACTCGACATCCGGTGGTGCTGTGTATGCCGGTTGGGATATTTCCATCACTGGTGCAAGCATTAATCTTACCGGCAATTCTATCGGTAGCGGTGATGCTGACAATCCCGATTACTATTCGGGTGGCGCCTTGAAGAGTGATAGCTCCATTTACCTGACATCAACAGAGGGTAATATTGAAATCAGTTCTAACACTGCCGATGAAGCCGGTGGCGCTCTCTATTCCTCCACCGGTGTTGACATCTATTCTGCTGCCGATGTTTCCATAACCGGTAACAAGACATTGGTTGGCGATGGTGGCGCTGTTTACAGCGACGGTAATGTGACCATAATTCCCGGTGAGGGGGGTACGGTTACCATCAGCGGTAACGAAGCCGGCGGTTACGGTGGTGCCATCTACAGTTACGAGACGGTAACCCTGAGCGGTGGTTCTTATGAAATTACCGACAATGCCGCCGGTGGTTACGGTGGTGCCATCTTTGCGTACAACGTTGAGCTTATGGCCGATGCCGGTGATATCGTGTTCTCCGGCAATACGCATGACGGTGGTGAGGCCAATGACGTGGCTCTCGATGGCGGTACTGCCACCCTTATGGCTACCGCGGGTAACAAGGTCGAACTGAATGGCGGTATCACGGGGGCAGCTGAGATTTATGTGGAGACGGACGAGGATTCTGTCGTCAGATTGGGCGGTACTTCCGGTACAGAATCACTCAGCATTGTCGGTGGTAAGGTCGAGGGTATTGTGGCTGAGGACGGCACAATCGCACAAATTGACATTTCTTCTTCCCTTACGCTCGATGGCGGCACCCTGCAGGATATTGCGCTGGTGGCCTCCGGTGATGAAGTGGCTCTGAGTGGCTCCGGTACATACGTGTTCAACTCCGGGGCCGCTCTGCAGTTCATGTCCGACTATGCAGATGATGCCCTTGCTACGACGGTTCAGGCTGTGACCGTGGATACTCTGTTGAATGGCTTTGCAACGGTCGATGGTGATTTGGCTATAAGCCTGACAAAGGAGTTCCTGGAGTACGCATTGGCGCAGGTTGATGGTGCCGGTATTGATATTGCACTTACTCTGATAATCGATGAAACCACCGTTATGGATGGTGCCGACTTCTCGTTCTCTCTTACAGACGAGGCTATCACCCTGCTGGAAGGATATAACCTGACGGAGTATGGTTTCTATGACGGTAATGATGAACTGTTGGGGGCGGATTACGCTGACATAACCGAACCGACAACCGTGACATTCTCCATCAAGGGGCTGCTCGGTGTTGTGCCCGAACCTACTACCACCACGCTTTCCTTGCTGGCTCTCAGTGTACTGGCAATGCGTCGCCGTCGTCGTTAATATAACTTTTACCAACTTATACGCATATGATAAAGAAATTAGGATATTTGCTTCCCTTGCTCGCGTTGCCGCTTCAGGCTCTCACTGTCGAGACTCGCGCGACTCACGGTGTGTTCTATGCCGGTGTTGAAAATCAGGTTTGTCTGCAGATTAAGCTCGAGGCTACTGCTGCAGACGTAGGTAAGACTGTTTCTGCCATGAATTTTACTACCGGTAAAACGACCAAAGCGGCAGACATTACGCAGGCACGCCTGTACCGAAGCTCCGAAAATGTATTCACGCTCAACACCGGCGATGACAACCGCCGTGCCGTGCAGCTGGGTACGTGTCCCGCTTCATCGGGTAAGATGGCATTTGCTCCCAATCTCACCATTTCTCAGGCCGGTACCACGTACCTCTGGCTTGTGTACGATATTGCATCTGCCGCCAAGGGGAACAACAAAATCGATGCCGTTTGTTCCTCTGTCTCATTCGGTGGTTCCAATGTGAAAGCTACGGCAAAATTGGGTACCTATGTGAAGAGCCGCGAGTATGCTACGGTATATCCGTTCAAGCACCGTATTGTGCCGTACTATCGCACGATGTGGGTAATGGGTTGGGCTGCCGCTCCCCTGAATGCCACGCACTTCAAAAACTTTACCGATATTATTCACTTCGGTTATACGTTGAATAGTAACGGAACTGTAAATTATCAGTGGTATGGTGAAGGTGTTGACCACCCCTCGACTGCAACTGCTGCCCGTAACAAGCTGAAGTCAATTCGCGGAACGGCCAAGTCTCGTATTATTGCCGGTTTCGGTCATGTGGATGATGGCTTGACGGCCTTCTATCGCAACAATACCGACCGCAATGCTCGTAAGGCCATCGCGAAAAATATTGCCAAGTTTGTGCTCGAGGGTGGCTACGATGGCATTGATATTGACTGGGAATATCCGGACAATTCGAATGAGTGGATTTACCTGACCTATTTGCTGGCTGACCTGCGTGAGGAGTTGGCCGGCTCGGCTGTTTCGGTGAGCATGGCTGCAACCGTGTGGTACATGGTTCCTTGGCACGAGACCACAGACCAGGTGGACTTCATCAATACCATGAGCTATGACCAACAGGGTGAACAGCACTCTCCCATGTGGATTATGCAGCAGGATGCCAATACCTGCCACAGCGCGCTGAGAATGCCCAAATCCAAGGTGGTGCTCGGTCTGCCGTTCTATACAAACAGGTACTATGTGCTTTGGGACCAGGCCGGTTGGAACGGAGTAGTGTCTCAGCATCCCAACTTGGCTCCCTCCATCAATCAGGCTCAGATGACGACCGGTAACGGTACCACCATGCACTCCTTCAATGGTGTCAACCTGATTAAGGATAAGTGCAAGTGGGTGAAGGACAACGGTTATGGCGGTGTCATGATTTGGGCTTACGATACTGATGTGGCTCTTACGCACAAGATGTCGCTGGGTAAGGCGATGTACTCCGTCATTAAACAGACCAGACGTTAACTTTCCACTCGCTGAAAGTTTTCTCCCCCTGTCTGCCAAGGTGGCGGGCAGGGGGATATGTGTTGTATGCGACTGCAATATGCTACTTTTTGTGAGACTGGCACACTTTAGGCTCGCTTTTTGTGACGGAACGTGGCAAAGTAGAGCGTGACGAAGTATTTTCTCCACTCATGAGTGATTCATCCTCTCCCAAATACAAGCGAATACTGCTCAAACTGAGCGGTGAGGCTCTGCGTGCGCAGGGCAGTAAGGACAATATCTCCCCCGAAATCGTGGCTCGCATCGCCCGCGAAATCGCTGAGGCTCAGATGAAAGGCAATCTTCAGATTGCTATCGTAGTGGGCGGCGGTAACATATGGCGTGGTGCAAAGGCCAGCGTGCGCGGTATGGATCGCCCCACGGCAGACTATGTAGGTATGCTTGCCACGGTGATGAATGCGCTCTCTATCTGCTCTGCTGTGCAGGAGGCCGGCGTGCCTGCTCACGTGATGAGTGCTATCGAAATGAAGAATGTGGCTGAGCCTTATGTTCGCAATACCGCTCGCGAACTTCTGCGCGACGGTCAGGTGGTTGTATTTGCCGCCGGTACGGGTAACCCCTTCTTCAGCACCGATACCGCAGCTGCTCTGCGTGCCTGCGAAATCAATGCTGAGGTTGTGATGAAGGCCACCTCGGTCGATGGTGTGTATACCGCCGACCCCAAGACCGATCCCACTGCCACCCGTTTTGATGCCATTTCTTACGAGGAGTGCATTTCCCGCGAGCTGAAGGTGATGGATCAGACCGCTTTCACCCTGTGCAAGGACAATGCCAAGCCCATCATGGTATTCGACATGCACCAGCCCGGCAATATAACCCGCGCTCTGCTCGGTGAGCAGATTGGTACCATCATCGGCGAATAATTTTTATTAACTCATAATCAAATATATCAATATGGACGAAGAAACACTCTTGCTCGAGACCGAGACCTCTATGGAGGAAGCTCTCGAGAACATGATGACCAAGTTCGCCGGCGTACGTACCGGCAAGGCCTCCCCCTCTCTGGTGGATAATATGGACATCTTCGTGGCCTCTTACGGCACGAGCATGAAGTTGAAGAGCCTGGCCGTGGTTTCCACGCCCGATGCCCGCTCCATCCTCATTCAGCCGTTTGACCCCAGCACCCTCAACGACATCAAGAAGTCTATCGCTGAGAGCAGCTTGAATATCACCCCCATCATCGATGCCCGCTCCGTGCGTCTGCCCATTCCCGAGCTGACCGGTGAGCGTCGTAAGGAGCTCTGCAAGCACGTGAAGTCCCTTTCCGAGGAAACTCGTGTGCGTATCCGTGGCGTGCGCAAGACCGGTATGGACGGAGTGAAGAAGCTGAAGGCTGACAATATCCTGACGGAAGACGGCGTGCGCCTGGCTGAGGACAAGGTGCAGAAGCTGACCGACAAGTACGTTAAGAAGGTTGACGAGCTTGTGGCTGCCAAGGAGAAGGAAATCATGACCGTTTAATTCCCACACCTAACCACTTATATAAAAACATGAGCACCAATTCCACAAACGTACTGGCTCAGGGTATCGAAATCATCGGCACCATTACTTTCCACAATGATATGCACATTGATGGTAAGATTGACGGTGAGATTACCTCCGAGTCCGGCAAGGTAACAATCGGTGAGCTCGCTGACATCAAGGGCGACATCCGTGCCGGTGAGGTTCACATCTACGGCCACGTGGACGGCAATGTGAACAGCGGCCGCTGCCACCTCAACGAGCGCGCTGTGGTGAATGGCGACATCACCACCACCGTTCTTTCCATGGTCGAGGGCGCCCGCCTTTCCGGCCGTGCTCAGATTGGTTAATTTCATTTCCATACATACGTGCACAGCAGGGAGTATGCTCCCTGCTGTGCACGATTTTTTTATCTCTATACGTTGTTTCAAATCAAAAAACAGCGTTAGATATTCAGATGTCGCGGCGGTTACTTGACTTAGAGCATGTTTTGTGCTAGTTTTGCGCTATGTTCTCGCTCCTTTCTGACAAGCTCGATGACACCTTTCGTAAACTGCGCGGTCTGAATAAGATTTCGGAGTCGAATATCGCCGATGCCATGCGCGAAATCCGCATGGCTCTGCTGGATGCCGACGTAGAGTACAGCGTGGCTCGTGAGTTCATAGCTCACGTGAAAGAACAAGCCATGGGCGAGGCCGTGCTCAAGACTGTGAAACCCGGTGAGCAGATTGTTAAGATTTTCCGAGACCAGTTGGCCGAATTGCTGGGTGGCGAGGCTGCTGAGCTGAATTTGACACCTCCCGGGCGCATTTTGGTAGTGGGTCTGAACGGTGCCGGTAAGACAACCACCAGTGCCAAACTTGCCCGCCGACTGAAGGCCGATGGTCACAAGCCCTTGCTGGTGGCCTGCGACCTTATCCGCCCTGCGGCTATTGACCAGTTGGCTACTCTGGCTAAGCAGATTGAGGTGCCGGTGTATACTCCCTCCGCCGGCGAGAAGGACGTCATCCGTGTGGCCAAGGATGCCCTCAAGTGGGCCAAGGAGCAGGAGCACGACGTCATTATTTTCGATACAGCCGGCCGCCAGGAGGTGGACGAGGAGCTTGTGGAAGAACTGCGCCGACTGGCTAAGTTCCTTGAAGCTCAGGAATCCCTGCTTGTGGCAGATGCCGCAACCGGTCAGCAGGCTGTGCGTGTGGCCCAGGCATTCGACAAGGCTGTGGGGCTCACCGGTATCATACTGACCAAGCTCGATGGCGATGCCCGTGGTGGTGCCGCTCTTTCCATGCGTGCCGTGACCGGCAAGCCCATTAAGTTCGTGGGTGAGGGCGAAAAGCTCGACATGTTCGGCCCCTTCGTTCCCGTGCGCATGGCTGACCGAATCCTCGGCATGGGCGATATCGTAGGTTTGGTGGAGAAAGCTGCCGAGAAGATTGATCAGGAGTCTGCCATGAACTCCATGACCCGCATGATGAGCGGTGAGTTCAACTTCAATGACTTCCTGTCCCAGATGCGCATGATGCAGAGCCTCGGCCCGTTGGAAGGTCTGCTCGGTCTGCTGCCCGGCTTCAGCAAGATTAAGAAGCAGCTGCCCGAAGGTGCTCTCGACCCCAAGAAAATGAAGCGCATGGAGGCCATTGTGCTTTCCATGACACCTGCCGAGCGCGCCAATTACAAGCTACTCATTCCCTCCCGTCGTCGCCGTATTGCCAAGGGCTCTGGTGTGAGCGAAATCGAGGTAAACCGCTTTATTAAGAACTTCAAGCAGATGAAGGAAATGATGGGTGGCAAGGGCAAGATGGGTGGCCTGATGAAAGCTATGGGCAAGATGGGCGGTGGCGGTATGCCTGCTATGCCGGCCATGCCTCAGGATGGTGAGATGCCTGACCTTTCCTCCCTCATGGGTGGCGCCGGTGGTGCCGGCATGCCCGACCTCTCCGCTCTGATGGGTGGTGGTGGCAAGAAGCCCAAGATGCCCGGTATGGGCAGTATGGGCGGTTTCGGTGGCTTCGGCAGCCGCTTCCGCCGGAAGTAATAGCCCCCACGCAACATTTCATAAAGCCCCCGACCGGAGATGTTTCGGTCGGGGGCTTCGTTTGGCCGTAAGTATGCCCTTTTGTGGAAGGTGAGAGAGGGGCTGCCACTGTCGACTCTTGCGGTACGCCCGATGCAGAGAAAATTGCTGCGGCTCAAAAAAAATATTGCAACAAAACGCGGTCTTGTCGTCTATATATAGTAGAAGGCCATATTGGCGCAAACCTTAACTTCAGAAAAAAATCATGCTTGTCATACACCCGGAAGATCAGACGACCTCTATGCTGAAAGGCTTGTATGAGGGGGCGGTGTGTACCTTGGTTTCCAGACCGTTGTCACGTCGGGATATGCGTAGACTTCTCCGCGAAAGGGAGCCTCAAGAGCGTGTTCTGTTGCTGGGGCATGGTTCGGCTGACGGCCTGTTTTACAGGGAGGATTCCTCCTCCTCTCGGTTCGATTCCTTTATCATTTCCCACGCTCACGCTTACCCCCTGCGCAAGCATGGCGCGAACCTCGTGGGGATTTGGTGCCATGCCGCAGATTTTGCCCGCCGTGAGCGCCTGCAGGGCTTGTTCAGCGGTATGATTATTTCGGAGATGGAGGAGGCGCAGCAATATCATGTGCACACAACCCAAGAGGAGTTGGATAGAGAAAACGAGAAACTCGCTGCACGCCTGCGTTACCTGTTCGATTCGAAAGTTCCCCTGAGTGATATTCCGGAGCTTTTGCCGGGATTGGATGACGTGAAGTCTGAACTTACCACATTCAACTACCGGAATTTTATATATCGCTGATGTCGATGAAATTAGCGACCGAGAGCTTTAAACTTATAACCGATAACAAATAACATAGAATAAAATATTATGAAAAAACCTAAAAAGAGAAAAACGCTGATGTCGATAGTGAAGTCCATGCTTGATGAGAATGGGTATCGTTATGAAATCGATGATAACGTTGTATCACTCGGTGTGAGCCGTAGTAACTGCGTTGTAGAGAACAAAATATTCATAGATGAGGACTCCGGGCTTATCGTTGTATACGGCGTAGTGAGTTTGATTGTCAAGCCGGAGCGACGTGCTGCCGTTTTGGAATTGATGAACGAAAAGAATGCTCGCAGCTTTTTTTCTACGCTTTGCTTGAATCCTTCAGATGGTCAGGTAATGTGCCGAGCGCTCTGCTATGGCGATAAAAATAAGCTGACAGAGTTGGAAGTTGCTGCCGCTTATGCTGCGGTCGTTGAAACTCTCGATGATGCGTTCCCGGAGATTGTATGTGCGAGTTTGGGGATTCCGCCGGAGTTAATCCCGAGCGATGACGATGATGTTGCTCCTGTGAATCCGAACGGTTCAGGGGATTTTTCCCGCATTGCCCCGGATGTGTATCCTGATTTGGGCGGTGCAACGAGCCTGCGCTGTTGGACCCCCGATAAAAATCAGGAGTCGGACGATTCGGACCCCTGAAAACCATCACCACAACCTAAAGGGCAATGAAAACAATTAAAGAACTGGTGAAGGCTATCCTCGATGCCGACGATCAACTCTACGAGGAAATCGGAGAAGTGATATCGCTGAACACACGTGGTGATCATTGCTTCATGAGCGTCAAAATTCTCTGCGATGATGAGAATCAGATGATGTCAGTTCTGGCCGGCGTGGATTTGATAGTTCCGCCGGATAGGAAAGCTGCAGTTCTGGAGGCTATTAACGAGTTGAACGCAACGAGTACATTCGGTAGGCTTTCCCTTTCCTTTGAAAATCGAAGGATATTGTGTTGTAGCTCCTGCCATACCAACGCCGGTGCCCTGAATAGCGAAGTCGCCACGGTTATGATTGCTACCGTTGTTTCGATGCTCGATGATGCTTATCTGCCAATCATGAGAGCTCGACTGGGTGCCCGGTCCGGCGAGTCGGATGAATAAAAAAAAGTTCGTGGTGCCTCACTCGGTTCAGTCGTATCCTATCTTGGGGTACGACTGAACTTTTAACGCGGGGCGGGCCCTTACAGTATCAACATGCAGTCACCGTAGGAGAAGAAGCGGTAGCGCTGCTCCACGGCCTGTCGGTAGGCCTCCATAATGAGCTCTTTGCCGGCAAAGGCGCACACGAGCATGATGAGTGTGCTCTGTGGCAGATGGAAATTGGTGAGCAGGCCGCCCACGACCTTGAACTCATAACCGGGGTAAATGAAGATGTCGGTATCGCCACTGCACGGGGGCAGGGGGCGACCATGGCGAGTGGCCAGGGTTTCGAGCACACGCACGCTGGTGGTACCTACGGCAAACACGCGGTTGGCTTTTTCGATAGCCTCTGCCGTCTGAGCGGGCATGGTGAAGCTCTCGCGGTGCATGTGGTGGTCCTCAATGAACTCGGCCTTCACGGGGCGGAATGTGCCCACACCCACATGCAGGGTCACAAAGTCGTGCGGCACCTGTGCCAGAATTTCAGGGGTGAAGTGCAGACCGGCAGTGGGCGCGGCGATGGCTCCCTCGTGCTCGGCATAAACTGTCTGGTAGCGCTCCTTGTCGGCGGGCTCGCTCTCGCGGTTCATGTAGTGGGGCAGTGCCAAGCGGCCATAGACTTCGGGATCAATGAACTTATCCCAGCGAATGTAGCGGTACCCCTCATCGTCAATGCTTTCCACCGTACCGATGGCATCGCCCACCTGCACGGTACGGCCGACTTTCATCTTCTTGCCGGGGCGCACCATGCACTTCCAAACCAGCTCTTGGGCCAGGCCTGCGCGCACCAGTTCAATGGAGCCGTCGTTGCTGAAATAGCGAGCGGGCACAACCTTGGTGTTGTTGAGCACGAAGTGGTCGCCGGGCTTCACGTACTCCAGAATATCGCTGAAGTGGCGGTGCTCAATCAGACCGGTATCGCGGTGAACCACGAGCATGCGGCTCGCTGCGCGATCCGGCAGCGGACGGTCGGCTATCAGTTCCTCGGGCAGGTTGTAATCGAAATCAACGGTGCGCATATCTGTTCGGCAGATTTGTAAAAAAGAGCAGGGCGCGACCGACGCGCCCTGTCTCCGTTATAATGTTTCTATCAGCAGGGGAAGATGGAGATGCGGCGCAGAACCTCATCGCGCCCCAGCACCTGCATGATGACGTCGATACCGGGGCCGGCGTGTGTGCCGGTGAGTGCCATGCGCAGCGGGAACATCATGGCGCCGACCTTCACGCCGTTGGCCTTGGCCAGCGGTTTGATGACCTGGAAGGCAGCCTCGCCGCTCCATTCCTCGATGCCCTTGAAGGCCTCCACCAAGTGGCCCAGCATTTCGCGGGCGTTCTCCTGCAGCTTGGCCATGTTTTCCTGCTCGTACTCCAGTACCTGCACCCACTTCACCCAAGCCGGAACCTCGCTGAGCAGCTGTACCTTGGTCTGCACGGCGGGCAGCAGCTCACGCAGCTGAGCGTTGTCCTCCAGACCGGCAGCGGTGCAGAAGGGCATGGCCAGCTCGATGAACTTCTCGGCGGGCAGGCGCATGATGTGCTGCTGGTTCATCCACTTGCACTTGGTGATGTCGAACTTGGCGGCAGCGCGGTTCACATTCTCGAGCGAGAAGAGGTCAATGAGCTCCTCCTTGCTGAAGATTTCGTTGTCGCTCTTGCTGCTCCAGCCGAGCAGGGCAATGAAATTGATAACGGCATCGGGCAGGAAGCCCTCTTCGGGGTAGTTACCCAGCTGAGCACCCACATCGCGTTTGCTCATCTTGGAACCGTCGGGGTTCTGAATGAGGGGAATGTGGGCGTAAACCGGCGGCTCCACGCCGAAGGCGTCGAAAAGCTGCAGGTGCTTGAAGGTGTTCATGATGTGGTCCTCACCACGAATCACGTGCGAAATCTTCATCTCGATGTCATCCACCACGTTCACTAGGTGGAAGATGTAGGAGCCGTCCGTACGCTTGACCACCATGTCGGGGGTGTTGTCCTCGTTGGTGTAGTCCACAGAAATGTCGCCGCAAACCAAGTCGTGCAGGGTCATCACGCCATCGCGCTTGAAGCGGAAGCGCCACACTGTACCCTCGCTGGTACCGGGAATCTCATCGCCGTTCTTGTCGCGCTTGTTGGGGGCGGGGCACTCATACACGCGGCCCATCTCCACCAATTTGTTGAAGTAGCGATCATAGATGTCCTTGCGCTGGCTCTGGAAGTACGGCTCGCAGGGGCCGCCCTTGCCTTCGCCTTCATCCCAATCCAGCCCGAGCCAGCTCATGCCGGTGAAGATGGCCTTCATGGCGTCTTCCACGTGGCGCTCCTGGTCGGTATCTTCGATTCGCAGAATGAAGGTACCCCCCATCTTGCGGGCAAAGAGATAATTGAACAGAGCGGTACGCGCACCACCGATGTGCAGATAGCCGGTGGGCGACGGGGCAAAACGTGTGCGAATGGACGTTGACATGCGCGCCTTATACACCATATCCCCATTTTTTTCAAGCCTTAATTCAACCCGTTTTTCCAAAAAATAGTGTTATCTGTCACCTCATGTCATGAACTTTCGGGGGGGAGACCCACTCACTTGTGCGAATGCCCGCCAGCCCCTGCGCCTGCAAAATTTCCTTTCACTGGCTCAATATAGGCTTGAGTGGTAGGGAAAAGTTGTGTATAATGCGGCGCGCGCATGATAGGAGAAACGCTTCAGTTAGGCCTGGCCGGCCTTGGTACTGTGGGCTCAGGGGTATATGAGACCCTGTGCCGTAATCGTGAGTTGCTCGAGGCCCGTGCTCAGATTTCCTACGCCATTAAGAAGGTGGCCGTGGGGAACCTGAACCGTCGTCGTGATGTCGAGATTGACCCCGCATTGCTGACAGATGACTGGCATGAGCTGGTGAACGACCCCGAGATTGATATTATCATTGAGCTTATCGGTGGTACCGACGAGGCGTACCGGCTGGTGAAGGCCGCTCTGATGGCCGGCAAGCCCGTGGTGACCGGCAACAAGGCTGTGTTGGCTGTGTATGGCAGCGAGCTCTTTAAGCTCTCGGCCGAAATGAATGTGCCGCTCTATTTCGAGGCCTCCTGCGGTGGCGGTATTCCTATCATTCAAAGTCTTCAGAACTCCCTCATCTGTAACAAGGTGGAGAGTATTGCCGGTATCATTAACGGCACGAGTAACTATATCCTTACCAGCATGAAGGAGCAGGGGCTCTCGCTGGCAGAGGCTCTTTCCAATGCCCAGAAGCTCGGCTTTGCAGAGGCTGACCCCTCGTTCGATATCAATGGTTGGGACGCCGCACACAAGGCGCTCATTCTGGCCATGCTGGCATACGGTACCCCGCTGTCTCCCGACAAGATTCACGTGCATGGCATCGAAAAGGTTGAGCGCGTGGATATTGCCATGGCTGAAAAGCTGGGCTACAGCATTAAGCTGCTGGTTGTCATTAAGCACCACGAGCAGGATGGCGCTCTCGAACTTCGTGTGCAACCCAGTTTTGTGCCGCAGAACCACCTGCTGGCCAGCGTGAACGGTGTGTTCAACGCCATTGCTGTTAAGGGTGATATCGTGGGCGAAACCATTTTCTACGGCCGAGGTGCCGGTAAGAACCCCACCTCCAGCGCTGTTATCGGTGATATCGTATTGGCCATGCGTGAGTGCCGTCTGAATGGCTACCACACCGGGTTCCAGCCCTATACCAAGGAGCTGACCGTGCTGCCGATGAAGGACACGGTAACTCCTTACTACGTGCGCTTTGTGATTCATGACCGCCCCGGCATGATTGCCGCCATTGCCTCCATGTTCGCCAAGTATGATGTGAGCATATCGGCTACGAGCTCCAATTTCGGCTACATCGATGAAGACGGCGTACAGCATAACCACCTGATCTTTATGGTGCACGCTTGCAAATGGGTGCGCTTGAAGTACGTGCTGCGTGAGCTGCGCGAGAACCACATCATTGACCGCCTGCCGGTTGTATTCCGCATAGAAACCTTTAACGATTAATAAACTATATGGCACTGATCGTACAGAAATACGGTGGCTCCTCCGTGGGCACGATTGACCGCATTCGCAATGTGGCTCGCAGATTGGTTGAAACCCAGCAGGCCGGCAATAAGGTGGTGGCCGTTATCTCCGCCATGAGCGGTGTGACGGACAAGCTCATCGGTCTGGCTCATCAGGTGATGGATACCCCGCCCGAGCGCGAACTCGATATGTTGCTGGCCACCGGCGAGCAACAGTCCATTGCTCTGCTCTGCATGGCTATTGCAGACATGGGCTACAAAGCTCGCAGCTTTACCGGTGCTCAGGCCGGTATCACAACCTATGGCAGTCACACCCGCGGTCGTATTGAATCCATTGATCCCAAGCTGGTGGTCAATGCTCTCGAGGAAGGCTGCATCGTTGTATGCGCCGGTTTCCAAGGTGTCGACAAAATCGGTACGGTGTATACGCTGGGTCGTGGCGGTTCCGACTTGTCGGCCATTGCCATGGCAGCTGCCGTGAAGGCCGATATCTGCCAGATTTTCACAGATGTAGACGGTGTTTACACCTGTGACCCCCGCGTGGTGAAAGATGCCCGCAAAATCCCTGTCCTTTCATACGAGGAAATGCTGGAGATGGCCTCCAGCGGTTCCAAAGTCATGCAGGCCCGCTCCGTCGAGTTCGCCAAGAAGTTCGGCGTGGTGTTTGAAGTCCGCAATTCCATGAACAATAACCCCGGTACCATTGTGCAAGAAGAAAACTCAGCTATGGAGAGCCTCGTCGTACGTGGCGTCTCAATCGAACGTAATCAGGCCCGTGTAACTGTCTCCGGCATCACCGCTCCTGTGGCCTACACCGCCCTCATTCTCTCCGCTCTTTCCAAGGCCGAGATCAATGTGGATATGATTGTTGCCAACACCGCTCACGACGGTCAGGCTCGCCAGTCCTTCACCATGAACATGAGCGATTTGGGTGCTGCTCAGGCTGCCCTTAAGCCGGTTCTTCCCCAGCTGGGTGAGAAGGCTCGTCTGGAGACCGAAGCCGGTCTTGCCAAGCTCTCCGTTGTGGGTGTGGGCATGCGCTCTCACTCCGGCGTGGCTGCTACAGTGTTCCAGTCTCTGGCCGATGCCGGCATTCAGACCGGTATGATTGCTACCTCGGAGATTCGCATTACGACCACGGTCGATGCTGCTGATATCGAGCAGGCTGCCCGTGTGGTACATGCTGCTTTCAACTTGGATCAGGTGACTGCCTGATATCATTGAGCTCGTTGCTACATGGAGTCTGAGCCACATCAAGACTATCAGCAGGAAGAACTGCGCGACGAAGACCTTGTGTTCAAACCGATAGTGAAATATGCCGCTATCGGTTTGGGCTTGGTCGCTTTGTTCGGCGTGGAGTATGCAACCTACCGTCTGGGCTTCAGTGAGGGGTTCACGGCCGGTGTTAACTCCGAGATTGTGAGCGAGGCGGTGAATACCGCTGCCGTTAATAATCTCACGCACTTTATGCAGGTCGCGACGTCTGACGATGCAACCCTGCTCACTACTGTGCGGAACAGGAACACCGAACTGGCTTGGATTAAGAACGAGCAAGTTCGACGCGAGGCAGAGTGGACCTTGGCGCTGGCTCTGGTCAATCGTCATAAGGCGACGGAGGCGGCAGAGCTGCTTCAGGCTCTTTTCGGTACTGCCGAAAAGAACGAGCTCTGGGCACATCGTGCTCTGATTGTGGCACGTGCTTTCGCCGATGAAGCCCGCCCGAAGGAGGCTTTGCACTACTACCGCTATGCGGCAGGGGCATATTCCGGGCAGGGCCGTTCGCGCGAACAGTTAACTATTTATTCTGAAATGGCGGCGCTTGTGGCCGCGCCGTCAGATAATCCCCGCGAGCAGCTCGAGGCTCTCGAGCGCCTGCAGAAGGAGGTCGCTACTCTCGGTGACTCCGGTAAACCGCTGCAGGCGGATTTGTTGGCTCATATCGGCCGCATACACCGCGCTCATGGGCACCACGATAAGGCCTTGGCTTGTTTTGAGCAGGCTCTGGCCGGTGCCGACCTCAGCAAAACGCCGGCTCTGGCCGGTGCTGCCGTAAGTATGGGTTCGGCCCTGCTGGAAAAGGGTGATACGCAGCGCGCCGAGCAGCTACTGCGCGATGGTGTGAGCCGACTGGGTGAGCACCCGGCAGATGCCGCCTATCTTGCCGCCGCTCTTCGTGACCTTGCTCGTATTGAACTGGAGCAGGGGAATGCAGAGAATGCTCTCGCTCTCCTGTACCGTGCAGAGGGCGCTGCCATGGGGCGCATGACCGATAACGCTGTATACTGGCTCTGCCTGTATGACCAGCGTGGGTGGATTCACCTGACCAAGGGCGCTCATGAGGCTGCTCTTGCCGATTTTGACCGAGCTCTGTCTCAGAAAGATACTCCCGAGGAGCTGCGCGCTCAACCGCTTGAGGGGGCCGGCACCTGTTGCCTGACTCTTGGCCGTTTGGATGATGCCGTGCGCTATCTGAAGGAGGCCGTTGAATTGCGCAAGCGTCATTTTGCCGATGATAAGCCTGCCGTCGGTCGTGTTTACCTTCGTTTGGCTCAGGCTCATGATTTGACCGGCAGTACCCGCGATGCTGCCAATACCTATGCTCTGGCCATTGAGCATCTTCCCCAGGAACCCGGGGAGGATTCCGACTATTTCAATGCGCTGATGGCACGTGCCTATGCTCTCTCGCAGATTAAGGACTGGAACACCGCCATTCAGGCATGGGATACTCTGCGCCCGCTGGTGACCAAGGGTGGTCCCCGTGCTCGCGAGGTGGATGAACAGTTCGCGCTCTGCCGCAGATATGGGGCCAGTCTGCCCGAAGAGGTGGATGCTGATGACGCCACCGAGGCCCCTGCCGATGATGAGCCGGCACAAGCTGCTCAGTAACCGTTAATACCGCTTATATATTACCATGTACCGTCGTTACAGACCTCGCCGTAAGAATACCAGTCCCATGCTGCCGTTGGCTGCAGTCGGTTTGACTGTTGCAGCCCTCATTATCTGGGGGATTTTTGCCAAGGGCGATGATATCATTCGCTTCTTCAAGGGCGAGACTGTAGTCGTGCATGATAACTCCGAGGCTAACGATAATCTGGAGCGCCTGCTCACTGACCTCTCCGGCGACAAGGCTCGTCTGCTGGAGCTGGCAGAGGATTCCAAGACCCGACTGGGCTGGATTAAGAACCCCGAAACCCGCCGTCAGTTCCGCTGGTTCCTGATGAGCCGCCTGATTGACAAGGGGCTGTGGGAGGAGGCTGTGCGTATTCTGCCCGAGGTGGAAGCGCTGGCTCCCGTGGAGGGCTTGGATCGCTTGGCCGCTGCGGCCCTGGAGCACGAGGACTATGAGCTGCAGCTCCGTTTGGATCGCCAGCTGCAGGAGAAAGCTATCAACATGCCCTCAGCTACGGCTCTGCTGCTGCGCTCCATCCGTCGCTCGGCCGAAACCTACGTGCGCATGCACAAGAATGATGAGGCTGTGAAGGTGCTTTCCCGTCTGGAGATGTCTTCTGTATTGGCTCGTCTGGCAGATGACCCTGTGCTGGCAGCAGAAGCTGCAGAGCTGCAGATGCTGCGTGCCGACGTGGGCGGTGTGCGTGAGCACGCCCTGCAGATGGTGCGTAACATTCTCGAGGCCGCTAAGTGGCCGGCTTGCCCGGCAACTGCCAAGCTCATGCTCGAGGAGGTGGCAAACACGCTGCGCGACAATCCCAACCTGCCGAACTCATCCCTGAAGGATGTCGAGGCTAAGCTCCTGCGCTGCCGCGATGCTATGCTGGAGTACCCCGACCGCGAGCACAAGCTGCCCCAGTGCTACACGATGCTGGGTGAGCTCCGCTACCGCATGGGAGAGTTCGAGGGCTGTGCTCAGGCGCTGAACCTTGCCGGTGCATTTGCCGAGGGCTATGGCGAAATGACCCCCGAGTTGCAGCTGAAACTCGCCCGCCTGCGCTCCCGTGCCAATGAGGCCTGCGGTGCAATATCTGCCGCTATGGCTGACTGCCGCTACCTGTTGGAGCATGAAAAGGACACAACCGAGATTTTCCGCTGTCTGAACCTGTTGGCGGCTCATTCCGAAGGCGCCGAGAAGATTGAGCTGCTCACCCGCTGCTGGGATATGATTCGCGGCAATGCAGATTTGGCCAAGAAGAGCCCCATCTCCATGGCCGAGATTGCTTCCTCCATCGCATCCTATTATGTGGAGCAGAAGGACTACACGAACGCTATCAAATGGGTGACGGAAAGTGTGGCTCTGGTGCAGGAGGCTCACCCCGACCTAACCGATGGCAAGCTGCTGCGTGCCCGTATGGAGCTGGCTCTCATTGAGCGCAAGACCGGTAAGAATGACTGGGGTGCTGTGGTGCGCCTGCGTGACGTGGTGCGTGCCATCGAGAGCATGAGCGAGGAGGAGCGCGCCAGATTGGATGCCGCCGACAGCTCGCTCTACAAGACTGCCGTGCGCGAGTTCGCCCGTACCTACCTCTTCACCGGCGATACCAAGCTCGCCAAGCAGGTTATCCGCAAGATTAAGGAATCGCTGCCCGAGAAGGTACGCTGATATCTTTGCTGCAACTTTTGTTTTGCCATGTCCTCTCTGCACAAGAAAAGCCTGATTGCTACGGCTGCGATTTTCTGCTGCCGATTTACCGGTCTGCTCCGCGAGGTGGTTTACACCGGCCTGTTCGGTGCCACCGGCGCGTTGGATGCCTTCCTGACCGCCTTCCGCGTGCCCAACATGCTGCGCGATATGTTCGCCGAGGGTGCTCTCTCCCAGAGCTTTACCAGCGTCATGAGCAAGGTGGAAAAGCAGGACGGCCCCGGGGCTGCCTGGCAGCTTGCCAATCAGGTCGTGGCTCAGTTGGTATCGCTCATGATTTGTATTGTGGCCGTGGGTGTGCTGCTTTCCGGTTTCTTCATGCAGCAGTTGTACCCCGAGCGTGCAACTCTTGTTTTTGAGTATCAGGATGCCGCCTCTGCTCCGCTTGTTGTGGCTCAGGCTACCTATCAAGGGGTAAAGGTACTGGAGGACGGCCGCTCGCAGGCCACCTTTGCTCTGCCGGCTCCCTTGGCGGATTGTCCGCAGACGGCTGTGGTGCGCCTGAGCGCGCTGCAGAAACTCGAAGTCGGTGCTCCGGTATCCCTCAGTACTCAGCGCATGCCCGATACGCTGCGTGTGGAGCAGCAGGATTTCATGAACCTTGCGGCAGATTTGTGCCGTATTATGTGGCCGTTCATTCTGCTGGCCTCGCTTTCGGCTCTCAGCATGGGCGCGTTGAATGTGTTCGGCATCTTCGGCCTTCCCAATCTGGCCAGTGCTGCGTTCAACCTCACCACCGTCATTGTGGGCTGTATCATTGGCTGGTTCATTGACCCTGAGTTCGGCCCGAATGCCCTGTATGGTTTTGCCGTGGCCGTCGTTCTGGGCGGTGCTGCCCAGCTGTTGGTGCAGGTGCCGGCATTGCGGCGCAAGGGATATCGCCCCCGCTGGTCACTGGGACTGCGACTGCAGGCCGGCAAGCTCCTGTTTACCGACCCCGCTGCGCGTCGTATCTGGCTGCTCATGATTCCCGGTGTGATTGCGGCCGGTATCACCCAGACCAACATTTTCATCAATACCTCCTTCGCGCTTTACCTGCCGGGTGGTGCCGTTACCGCGCTTTCCGGCGCATTCCATCTCTGGCAGCTGCCGGTAGCTCTGTTCGGCGTGGCTGTGGGTATGGTGGTGTTGCCCTCCGTCTCGCGCATGACTCTCAATGGGGAGCAGGGAGCTCGTACCGACATCGCTCAGCATCTGGCACAGGCCATGCGCTTTGTCGCCTTCTTTGCGGTTCCCTCGGCTGTGATTCTCGGTATCTGGGGCCAAGAGATTGTGAGCATCTTCTTCCAGCGTGGTAGGTTCGATGAGCATGCCTCGGCTCTGACCGGACAGGTGCTCAGCGCCTACTGCTTGGGTCTGCTCGGCTATGCCGGCATGAAAGTGCTCCAGCCTGTGTTCCTTGCGCTTGAGAAGCCCTGGGCTCCTGCCGGCTTGGCGCTCATTTCTGCCACCATCTCCGTGGTGCTCAATTACTGCTTTGTGCATGTCTTCCACTTTAAGGAAGCCGCTTGGCTAGCCCTCACCACCTCGGTGGTAACCACGCTGAACTTCCTGTTCTACTTCTTCTACCTGCGCCATCTGCTTGGTACCATGGCCACCCGCCAGCTCATCCCCGGCCTGCTGCGTATCATCGGCGCCGGTGCAGTGCTGGGCATCATCTGCTGGCAGATTCGCGGACTCTTCTTCACCGACTTCCTGAGCTGGGACTTCCTCTCCAGATTCGGGGCTCTCGCCGTTGCCGGTTCTGTGGTGGGCGGTATTTACCTCGCTGCCTGCTTCCTCTTCCGTGTACCGGAACTCGAATCCTTTGCCAACCGATTCCTGAAACGCCGCGTCCGCCGATAATCGACCCACTTCGCCCGCATTTCTGTCATCATTCGGCATCATTACAAAAAAATCTTGACTTCTCACCCGCGCCTTGCTAAACTCGCCCCGGCCCTGTAGCTCAGCGGTCAGAGCAGGCGACTCATAATCGCTTGGTCGCGGGTTCGAGCCCCGCCGGGGCTAGCACAAAAAAAGCGCACCATTCGGTGCGCTTTTTTGTGCTTACGCCCCCGGCGGATAATGGCTCGAACCCGCGACCGATCCGTCTCCGCCCTTCGGGCTACGCTGAGACCAAGCGGGCAGGCTGCGAGTGACGCAGCAGCCTGCCCCCAAGCTGAGCAGACACCTCTGCGAGGGAACCGCTTGAGCAGCAAGCGGCTTGGGGGGTGGGTAGAAAGCTGGCGACGGCCCCGTTAAGTGCGCTCGCGGAGCGAGCGGTAAGCCCGCTTGGACAAACAGCTCCGCTGTTTGCCCCGCAGGGGTGAGGGCTCGTGAGGCGAGCCCGAATCAACCCCGCCGGGGTTGCGGTGGCTCAATGTTGTATCTTGTTTCGTTCTGGCTTGCCCCCGCGACCGAACCGACTTGTTGAGAATTTAAGAAGACTAGAAGACTGTAATTCAACTTATTGAGGTAATAATTCCGCATTTTTGGATTAAAAATAAACAAAATTAGTATTGACAAGCAAGTTCAAACGCTGTAGTCTAACCCCAGCCCCGAAGTATTGGTTTTAAAGAGCCGATAGTCAGTATTCGGGTGAACCCTAAACTACCATATGCTATGCCAAGGAAGAGTACCCTAAATAATCGTCTGTTGAGAGCATCCATTGAAGGAGATAGTAGAGAACTTCATCGATTGCTTTCGGGAGGAGGCAGAACAACAATAGAAGATGATGACCGACGTTCGCTCCTTTCACTGGCCGCTTATCATGGTCACGCTGATTGCGTGAAAATACTGTTAGAGTTTGGAGCTGAGGTGGATTCTGTAAGTGTTGAGCATTATACCCCACTTGCGTTTGCCGCATGCAGGGGGCATTTCGATTGCGTAAAGATTCTTATCGAGGCCGGTGCAGATGTTAATCACCATACGGTCGATGGAACCGTGCTTACACATGCCGCTGATGGGAACAATATCGCTTGTTTGCAGATGTTGTTGAATGCTGGAGCTGACCCAAATGCCAGAACCTGCTATGGCGGTACTGCGCTATCTATAGTGCTTGAAAATGGACTCTCATCCGGGGCTCGCTTATTATTGGAAAATGGTGCTATCTTTCAGGGGGCAGACGAGTTCGCATTCGATGAAATGATGAGGGCTGTATTGGGAGATGATGCAGAATGTATACAAATTGCGTTGGCTAACGGAGGTAACCCCTATTATCTGGGCAGAAAGCTCGACCTCATGATATTTGATGTTTTGTTTGAGGGTGATGGGGATCTGTTGCAGGAACTGATACAAAAGGGCGCTGATGTGAACGTGAAGGATGCCCATGGTCGGACTCCCTTATTTCATGAATTACAATATTCATCTCTAGGTGACTGCTTTCCCTTACTGTTGGCTGCTGGGGCTGATGAAAGTATTCGTGATAATGATGGACTTACAGCATGGGACTACTCAGCCTTGTGTGGCTATTTGCATGGCAGCAAACTAAGCCCGGACGAAGTTAAGGAAAGTATTCAAAAATGAGAACGGGTATATAATATATTACGCGTTGGAATAATTATTTTTTTGGAAAAACGACGTTATAATGTTTAAAATGTGGTCGCATAACGCATAAAATTGCAAGCCCTCGATAAACAAATAATACCACTCATAAAAAGCTTGTACACGCCCAAAAATGACCTTTCGCACTTCGCCGGGACTCAAAAGGACTAGGGGGCCGGCATACAAGGGGGAGAGATTCATATTAGAATACCCATTTTCAACTACACGAGCAAGATGAAAGCATTTTCTATATTTCCGAAACCTCCGACAATTGCGGCTCAATCATATGGTTTTTATAGTGCCGCTTTTGCAAACATTGCATCTGGTTGGTATGAGACGGCTACCGAGGGGCAATATGCAAAAGAAAGAGATCGATTAAACAAAGTTTGGAACAATACTTGCGACTCTATATTAAAGTCATTCTTGGTAAAATATGGTGCTTTTTATCTAGCGTGGGAGGAAGATATTGCAAAGGAAATTAGCCAAGAGATAGGGCAGGACGTTTATGAGATATGTAGATATCTTGGTTACTATATTGCATCCAGAACATGCAAAATTCCCGAACTGTTGACATTATGGGAAGAATCACTGAGAGAAAAGGGGAATTATAAGTACAAGTGTCGTATATGTGGAATGGCGTGTTTGCTTGTCGATGCACATCCTGATTTGCTTAGAGAGCATGGGCTGGCCTTGGATATTTGTCGGCAATGTAATTATGTGTATAAGAGATACCTGCGTCGCAGCCCTGATGCGTTAGAGTTACTTCCAGCGATGATGTCGTCTTTACATATTGAGAGAAAATGTGTGTGTTGTGACAAGGTATATAATCTAGAACACAACGTGCATACTTATTCTCCCATTTTTGGACAAGGCGTTGATATGTTGTATGTAAATTTATTTGCCAATGTTTGCCTTGATTGCTTCAAATCTGCGTGTGATGATTATCGTAAGGGAAGAAAGAAGGATAGATTGCAAGCATTAAAAGCTTACGCTGATTTTTTAGGGCATATTCCTCATCGCGATTTTTCCTATGAAATATTGAATCTGCATGATAAGAGCAAAATGGGAGAGTTGTTCAAACATTTGCAACATATAAGAACGAATAATGGATATTGTTCAGAATATGGTTCATTTTTTGAAGCCTTGGTTAAAGCTAGGGTTTTCCCTGACGGCACTCAAAGAATGTCACGCGGAACAAGAATAATTGCTAAGGATGGAGATTTGTGCTACTCACTTAAAGAAAAAAAGATCGATGACTACCTCTATTCGAAAAGTATTCCGCACGTAAAAGAAGCACGCTATCCTGATAGCAATATGAGAGCCGACTGGGAAGTGATGCAGAATGGCAAAAGGATATTTATCGAGTATTTCGGGTTAATTGATGACCCTGTGTATGCTGCCAAGGTTGATAAAAAGAAGGAAATATGCACTAATGCCGGTATTGCATTGGTCGAGATTTATCCTGATTCTGATATTAACGGCAAATTGCGCAATCTTCTTTTTTAGTTGCACTTAATTAGGAAAGAGAGTAAAATGCGTACGGTTAATAAATTAAAAGTTTTTATGGGCAAGACAGGTGATATCGTTGATTTAGGAACTATGCATCGCATTTCTGATTTACGTGAAGTGTGGGCAGATGAGGCGAAGAATTTTACTCCTTGGTTAGCGAAAGAGGCTAATCTGAAGATGCTGAGTGCTGCTGTTGAGATGGATTTAGTTTTGGAAGAAATGGAATCCTCCGTAGGTGCGTTCAGTGCGGATCTATTTGCCCGAGAAGAGAGTACCAATCGGAAGGTGATTATAGAGAATCAATTGGAAGCGACGAACCATGATCATTTAGGTAAATTGATTACGTATGCATCTGGTAAGGGCGCGGATGTTGTGATTTGGATTGTCAAGAGAGCAAGAGATGAGCATAGGCAGGCAATAGAATGGTTGAATCAGAGAACTGACAGTTCACTTGGTTTTTTCTTGATTGAAATAGAGCTGTGGAAAATAGACGATTCTAAAACAGCCGCTAAGTTCAATGTTGTTGAGAAGCCTAATGAGTGGGCAAAGGCCGCGAAAGTTAATAATGGGGTGCATAGTGCTACGAAGTTACTTCAGCTTGATTTTTGGGCCGAGTTTAAGGAGACTTCATCGCAGGATAGTGCATTCATGGATGTGTTTAAGAGTTTGCAGAAGGAGCAACCGCAGCATTGGTATAATCTTCGTATAGGAAGTTCCTATTGCCTTTTGGAATTGACGGTAAATACGCAGAAGAAGTTAATAAGTGTAGGTTTCTACATTCGCGATGATAAGGAGTTTTATGCGGAGCTTAAAGCAGAACAGGAAACGATTACCCAAGAACTTGGTGTCTCTAAAATGACGTGGAAAGAAGCAAACAAGGATTGCAGAATTTTCTATACCCACAAGGCTGATATAAATAATCGAGGTGAATGGTCAGCGATGTTTGCGTGGCTAAGAGAATATGCTTTAAAGTTTAATGATGTGTTCAGGAAAAGAATCAAGTAAATTACATGATTAACATCCGTTCTCTCTTCAATAAGCGTCGCTATGCAGATTGCGAAAATCCCAGGCAGTCAATCGGGGTTTTTGCTGAGGTTGTGCGTTCGTCTCTTTCCTTGTTCTGTGAAGAAACCGAGGATGCAAACCTGCGTCTGATGATCAATGATATGGGATCCATTGTTCCCGCTGCCGATTATCCATTACCGGATTATATTCATGAGCGAATATCTTGTTGGAATAACTGGGCCAGTTATACAATTGAAAATGAGTGGGAAAATCCCACGTCTCCCTATGGTCTGGAGGTATACGGAGCCTCTATAGCCATCAATATTTCAAGTGTATGTAAGGAGCACCTCGTCGATTGGTGCGGATTGCCGGTTCATGATGACTATGCTCTTCTGAGTCATTCCATGCAGCTTGCTGAGGAGAGACGTTCCGTAAAAGAATACCCTTCCGGGATGGTGGATAATCGCTATATTTCTGAGCTTCAGCATGCGGCAGCGATGGAATTCGGGGAGGTTCCCAAAAGGAGCCTTCATTATCTGTTGTACGATGCCTATGATGAGGGGCGGTTGTATTATTACGATAGGGTCAAAGCTCCATGTGGTACAGATGATTGGAAGGTGCTATGGGAACATATGTTTGATGTGACTACGACAGACGGTTTTCCTGAATGGTTGGAAAAAGAGGCCTCGTATTGTGGCGAGATATATGGCTGCGATTGTCATCGGGAGTATTTGTACTGGGATTGTTGTCGCTTGTTATTCAATTTCCGATTGGCGGCGGTAGGTATCGATGTCATGCGCTACCTCCATGCGCCTATGCCTGTCGTGACCTCTCATTTGTACATTGCACAGCCCGAGAACTTCCCGAGTGATGTCATGCGTCCCACTGTAAAACTCTGATGGAAATCATTCCATAGGTATTGAGCCGGAAGAATCAATCAATGATGCGTCTGCCACGAAAAAATATCATTATGGAGCTGATTGATGCACACGATGGTGTTGTGCATTTGCTTCTTCACCTTGGGAATAAGGCAGCTCTGCCGGTGGATTTTGTGCATCGCTATTGTGTGGAAGCAAGCAGCGAGAGGCTTCTTCGATTGTTGGCGCGCTGCGTGGGGCGTGGTTTCTATCATTTTCGTATGAAGGTCTCTTGTTTTGATGAATCCGCACATGGTGTGTTCGCGTGGCGGGTAGAAGACTCGTTCCATGAGTTGCGCAAACTTGGCTTCCTACTGTACGATGATAATCGAGGCGACTGGACGCCCTACAGTATATATCAGCACTTGCTGGAGCAGGGGCGTGCCACCGCCCCTATGCCCGTGCTGCAGGAGCGCCCCGGTGAGTATGTTGAGGGGGTCGTTAGCCCCCTGAGGTGATGACGTTGCGGAAGATGGGCCAGTTATTCCTGTTCGTCTTCCTCGTTGCGTTCTATCTTGTTGAGAATAGGAATGAAAACAATCATGCCGACAAGTGCACCGATTGCTGCACCCAGACCGGGATTAGCATGTTTGAATAAACACCCTATGCCGGCACCAATACCTGCGAAAAATCCAACGGTATGAAAGCAGATAACAATTCGGCAGACTACACGAATGAGGCGACATGTGAGAGGTAAATCAGCCTCTTCCAGAATGGCAGAAATATCAGGCATATTGACATCTGTGTTGATGTTTTCATTCGCGTGCTTGGGTGTTTTTTCTTTGGCCGCTTTCGCTTTTTCTTTGCTTTGCGATATCATAACGTCCCCGAACGCTACCCATTTTGAGGCTCCTTTTTCACACACCATGGTATCATCGAAAAGCTCACCTTGTTGCCGCAGGTGCATGAGTTGTGCGTATGTATGTGGTCCTACGACCTGATTGTTGTCATCGGTATAATAGTATTCTGTTGTAGCCTCTGCCATGGTGACTATTGTAGTATTATAAACTTGAGTGTCAAGTAAGAAAAGAACCGAGCTGGTCATAGAGTGTTCTTTCTGTTTGATCTTTTACTCTATGTATGTTATAAATATCACATGCAGCATGGGTTTTATGATCTCTATCTTACGCAAGCTCTCGCAAATCAATGTGACGGCGTTGATGGGCAGCGTATTACCGAAGAACCAATAAGCAAAGAAGAGTTCTGGCATGAGTTTCCCACGCACGTTGCCGCTGAGGTGTTGAAATATCTGAGGCTGCACGATGAAAAGCTGCAATCCAAAAGTTGCATCTCAAAGATAGAAAATTACACGTATTCTTTGCGGACATCAACAAGAGTGAGAATGACTTTTCGCCCACCACCATGTACGAGGATTACGCGATTTCCCCCACATTGTTCCATTGGCAAAGTCAATCTGCCACAACGCCCCACAGTGCTACAGGTCAAAGCTATATCCACCAAGATAAACTGGGTTACACCATCATGCTGTTTATCCGCGAGCGTAAGAAAAATAGTGAGGGAATATCAGCACCTTATGTGTTTATCGGCCCTGTCCACTATGTGAAACACTCTGGTAGCAAGCCCATGAGCATACGCTGGAAATTGGAATACCCGTTACCGGCGCACGTGATGGCCTGGGCCGGACGGCAGGATTAAGTGCAGAGCGTGGCTACGGTTGCTGTGGCACCCACCCGCAGCCGTATTTCACGGAGAAATCCCAAGCGGTATCGCCGTAGATATCCCTGATGCTGTCGTCGATGCCGGCTTGCAGGAGCAGGGGCAGGCAATCGTTGGGAGTTGCGTATTGCAAGGCCAAAAAGAGGGCTGTTCTGCCGTGCCTGTTTTTGAAATTGATATCCACCCCTTGTTTGATATATTCTTTCACACGCTCCACCTCGTCGTCCTCCACATCGGAAAGGAAAGCGAGTTCTTTCTGCTTGCCCAGATAATAGGGATCGCCGCCAAGGCTGAGAACCAGTCGGATACATTCCTCGTTTCCTCCAGCCACTGCACGAGTCATTTCATCGTGGCCCCACTCATCGGGTTCAGAGAGACAGGCGCCGGCCTGAACCAGAAGTCGTGCGCAGTCTGCGGCGCCAATGCTGACGGCTGCGCCCAAGGCGGAACCGCCATATTCGGAAAACTCGTTTGCGACTGCACCGGCCTGCAGCAACAATCGCACGCACTCGGCGCTCCCGCTATAGGCAGCCTGTAACAGAGGCGTGCCATTGGCCGTGCCGGTGTTAATCTCGGCACCGGCAGCAATGAGAAGGGCCACACATTCACTGTGTCCCTCGGCTGCTGCAATAGAAAGTGGCGTGTCGATTTCTATGTCACGCGCATGAACATCTGCGCCGAACTCCAGCAGGGTACGTACGCAATCAGCATGCCCGTGTTGTGCGGCCAGTGCGAGCGGGGGTCTGTCATAGACCCCGCCAATGATTTCTGTACTGCCACCGGCGAGTAAGAGCCGACGCAGCTCGTCGCTGTCGCCGTTGATGGCAGCGCAGCAAATCTGTTCGGCGGGAATCGGTGCGGAAGTATTCATGGTGTAGGGCGGTGGGATTGGTTGTTTATCTGTTTCGGTTGGACGGCTCTTGGCTTAATGGCGGGCTCTATGCCCTTGCTACATAAAACTGTAGGCGTCGATATCGAGGGTGATGGTGATATCCTCGCCGGCGTTGAGCTCGGCGATTTCGCGGGAAACGATATCCGCAACCGTTCGGGCGCTCAGGGCATTGATGGTGCATTGGTACCTGAATTGGCCGTGAGCTTTGGCAATGGGGGCAGGAGCCGGTTCGGTAATTTCCACCCCTTGTGGCAGAGCTGCCTGCAGGCGCTTGTGCAGGGTGCGCAGCGAGAAATCGGCCAAGTCCTCCTGCGGTGAGCGGACGGTCAGCACGGACAGGTGACGGTAGGGCGGGAAATTGAATTGCTGTCGCAGGCCGAGCTCATTTTCGGCAAAGCCATCAGTGTCGTGCCGGCGGGCGTATTGAATAGCCGCTGCGTGCGGTGTGTAGGTCTGAATGATGACCTCGCCGTCAATATCGCCACGACCGGCGCGCCCTGCTACCTGAGTGAGCAGCTGGAAGGTGCGCTCGGCGGCTCTCGGGTCGGGTATGCATAGCCCGAGGTCGGCATTCAATACACCGACCAGCGTCACGCCCGGGAAATCCAACCCTTTGGAAATCATTTGCGTACCCAGCAGAATATCAATGCGGTGGGCGCGGAAGTCTGCCAGGATATCGCGCAGGGCATTCTTGCGGGCTGCCACATCGGCATCGACGCGTTGCAGGCGGGCTTTCGGAAAACAATTGCGCAGCACGCGCTCAACCTTCTGCGTGCCGTAGCCTTCCAGCAGGATATTGTTCTCGCGGCATTCGGGGCAGTGGCGGGGCACCACCGCGCGGAACCCGCACAGGTGGCAAATGAGCCTGTTTTCGGTGGCGTGGTAGGTGAGGGGCAGGGCACAGTGCTCGCAGGTGACCACATGGCCGCAATCGGGGCACTGCAGGGCTCTGGCAAACCCGCGGCGATTGAGCAGCAGAATGGTTTGCTCCCCTTTGTTCAGGCGGTCTTCAATAGCCATGCGCAGGCGCTCGGAGAGAATGCCGAGATTGCGCTTATCCTTGGGCTCGCTGCGCATATCGAGCACGCGAGTCAACGGCAAACGCTGTCCATCGGCTCGCTTGTCCATGCGCAACATGCTGTATTTGCCACAGTTGACATTGTGCAGGCTTTCCAGCGAAGGCGTGGCGGAGCCGAGCACAACGGTGGCACCTTCCATGCGGGCGCGCAGGACGGCGAGGTCTCGGCCGTGGTAGCGGGGGGCGTTCTCCTGCTTGTACGAGGAGTCGTGCTCTTCGTCCACAATAATCAGTCCGAGCTTCTGCACCGGTGCGAAGAGCGCCGAGCGGGGGCCGATGGCAATGCGTGCCTTGCCGCGGTGAATGGCGTGCCACTCGTCGAACCTCTCGCCATCGCTCATGGCGCTGTGCAGGATCGCTACTGCCCCCGGGGTGTCGGCAAATCGGCTCTTAAAGCGCGCCATTGTCTGCGGGGTGAGTGATATTTCGGGCACCAGAATGAGCACACCACGCCCGCTCTTCATCACATGGGCAGCGGCCTGCAGGTAGACCTCCGTCTTGCCGGAGCCGGTCACGCCCTGCAGCAACAGGGGCTTGCTGTCGCCACTGTCGCAGGCGGCCACTATGCTGCTGAGCGCAGCGGCTTGTTCTTCATTGAGCTCCAATGGGGAGGATTGCGCGAACTCCTCATTGCCGGCGGGATCGCGGTGAATGGCTTCCTCCTCTATACGGATGTAGCCCTTGCTCTCCAGCGAACGGCAGGCGGGCAGGGCGGCAGTACCGCCGAGGTCGGCCAATGGCTCGCGCTTGCTCTCGCCATTGTGCAGGTAGCGCAGAATGGTGGCTTGGCGCGGGGCCCGTGCATTGATTTTGTTGAGTGTATCGTCATCCGGCCATTTGACCAGAACAGCCACCTTGCGCGTCTTTTCCTCGTGGCGTTCGCGGCGAACAGGTTCGGGTACGATACAGCGAATCATTTGCTCGACCGGGGCGGCATAATAGCGGGCGGACCATTCGGCCAGGTCCATGAGTACCGAGCTCACCGCCGGGGTGTCGTCTATCAGGCGCTTAATGGGTTTCAGTCGGTGCGCCCATTCGGCATCCGGCTGCACCAAGCGGATAACTGTACCCGTTGTACTGCGGTTGCGTAGCGGTACCTCCACACGGCTGCCGCGGGTGACATTCTGCATGCCCTCAGGAATGGCGTAGTCAAACACCATATCATTGAGGCCGTCCACCAGCACGCGGGCGGCGGGGCGAACGGGCTCATCCTGAAAAAGGGCCTGCTGCATGGCCGTGAGAGGGGGAGGAAAATCAGCTTGCTTCCTCCAGCTCCTCGCGGGAAAGAATGTGTACGATTACCTTGGCCCCGGCTTTTTCGCCGGCGGCTTTGGCCAGAGAACGGATGGCCGAGGCGGTCATGCCATTGCGCCCGATAATGCGGGCAATATCACCCGGCTCCAGCACCAGACGGAAGCGCAGCAACTTCTCTTCATCGTTGGCGGCGACACGCAGCTGAGCCTTGTCCGGGTGCTTGATAAGCGGGCAGACAACGGCGAGAAGGTATTTACTGATGGAATCTGTGAGCTTCTGCATGGAAAACGGGGCGACTTGCTGTTGGTGTTATGATAAGTAAAAATGGCAGCTCTGTCAAGCTGTCACTGTGTGTGCAGTCATCGCAGGGGCCTATTTCCCGTTCTTGCCGACAGAACGATAGCTATATGAGTAGGTTTGGTGATTACTCCTGCAGCATGGCACGGAGTCGTTGCAGGGCTTCGTGGGCATCCGGCGCGGGGGATGTGCCGTGCTGTTGCTCCACCCAGTTATTTTCCCAAGTGCTGAGTTGAGCCGGGGTGGCTCCGCTGCGCTCCAAACGGTGGCGAGGGGCGTAATAGTCGCGTATCAACCCGCTCCATAGCCGGGCTGAGTAGTCCTCCACCCCCGGCCCCCAAGTGGTGATGATTCGTCGTGCACTGCGTTCATAATAATCGGCTTCGGTACAGGTCGAGCCGTGCGAACGAGCGCGAGCCAGCCAGATCTCGAGTCGGTGCAGAGGGTGACCACTCAACAGGGCATCCATCAGCTCGAAGTCCGGGCATGGCTTTCTGCTGCCCAGCCAGATAGCCCCTAACTCCCGCAAATCTGCCAGATAGAGCGGGCTGTGTTGCAGTTCATCGTAACAGCTTGCCAGATTCCGCAGCGCCGGGAGTACTTCGAGGGTGCAGATGGTTTCGCGCACACGCCCACTGCGCCCCTGCCAGGCAAAGCGCGGGTGGTCTGTAAATCTGCCGTAGGGACCACGGAGCAGGGACTCCCAGTAGGCCGATACTCCCGACGGACAACTCCCGTAGCGACAGCGGCTATACTCCGCCAACCAAGAGCGCAGGTCAATGCCATTCGGTTCCCAGGCGGCATCGCTCAGCAACTCATAGATAACCACGTTGTTCTCGAGACCTTCCGGCGCAAAACCGAAGCCGGCAGGTCGCTTGTTCGCCGGTGCTGCCAGTGCTTGTGCAGGATGCTTGGCATAAAACTCCAGCACTCCGGTATATGCGGTTTTGCCACCCATGTTCGGTATGTAGCTGAGTACCCAAGGTTTGCCGAAGAATCCCTCGTAGAATTCGCTGTTGGGTGCCTGTTTCCAGAGCAGATGCGTGTAATCCGCCGCCAAATCCAGCAGTAGCATGTTCTTGTGAGGAACGTGGCTCAGCAGCTCGCGCAGTCTTTCTGCCGTCCAGATGTGCCGTTGGTAACCGAACATCCACCCCTGCATGACCCACACCGCTCCGGGATGCGCGGATTGCAGGCTCTTGTGTACAGCCTCGCCGTACTCTGCCAGATTCAGCTCTTTCGGCACCGGCATTTCGTTGAAACTGTCGATGAGGTAATGTGTGCACGGGCCGAACTCTCGCTCCCATTCCTCCACGAAAAGGCGCTGCATGTGTGCAAATTGCGGGCTGTGGGCCTGCAGTAAGTAGGTTTCGAAGCGTTTTTGCCCGCCCCAGTGCAGCTGCAGTACCGGTTCCTGCGGGAAATGACGTACCCACTCGGCCGATACCACTCCCGAGAACCCCGGGCAGATGGGTGTCATGCCCAGTTCGCGCATGCGAGCCAGTATTTTGTGTTGCAGCGCTATCTGACCGGCATGCCAGCCGCTCGGTAAGGGCGCATCGATACCGGAGATATTACCCATGCGCAGCCATGGCAGGTGAGCCGGGCCGCAGAAGGATCGCGCAATCTCATCCTCGCCCAATCCCATGCGCCGATAGACGCGAGCCATGATAGCCTCCTGTGCGGTGAGCGCCAAGGGCATGTTGATGCCGTGCAGTGCCATCCAGTCAATTTCCTGTTCCCAGCGCGCCCAGTCCCAGAATGCTGTGGTATAGCCGAAGGTGACCACGTTCAGGTAATATCGCATCGGATATGGGGAGGAGCCCCTCAGCTGAAAACCCGCTTGCCACTCGCCGGGGGCAAAACGCCGCCCGCTCCAGCTGCAGATACCACGCCCACTGTGGCGCACCGCACTGTAAAAACCTCGGCATTGCGCTACGGGCGAGTTGGCGCGTACTACCAGCGTGCCGTCGCGCGATTCTGCTTCGAAACTGTGCGCGCCTGCGCCCGGGAGCGGTTCCAGAACGACACGCGCATGATTGCCGGCAAAGCGCTCTATCACCCCGGCCGCTCCGTTTGCGCCGTGTGCCGTTTGCACCAGCAGCACAAGTACCGTTAACCAAACTCTGTGCCAATGTCGCCCCATGTTTTTTATTCTGACTCAGGAAAGATGAAATACCGTGGCTTATTGTTGTTCTGAGCCATTCATGCCGGAAAAGTTGCTCTCGAAATCAGCACTGAGAATGAGCTGCGAAATCTCGTGTATCTTGGCTGCAGCCTGCTTGGATTTCGGGTAGAGAATCTGCGCTCGGTAGTAGTAGGACAGAGCCGCGCCGAACTCGCGTTGCTGTTCGCGCTCGGCAGCGCGTTGCAGAGTCTTGCAGTAGTCTGCGGCGGCGAATGTATAGCGATAGAGTGCCTCGCTGTAGCGCCTGTCATCGGTACAGCGCTTATCCTGTTGCGCAAGGTATGTGAGTGTTTCGTACGCCATGTAGGCACCGATCCGGGGTGACTGCTCTACGACAGTGGCCAGTCGGCTGAGCTCCTGATCCAGCTCGGTGATGAAGTCCAGCACGTCTCGGTATTGGGCTGCGAGTTCCGGCTGAGTGCAGACATCGGCAAACTTTAGGCGATTGTCGTATATCTCGCGATAGGCCTTGCGGTTCATCAGCAGTCGGAACTCGTCGCACAGCGGGTCGGTGCCATCGAGTTGCTCGGCCAGCTCCAAACTCACATCCAGATTCGGGTTCATGGGCCACAACTCGGCAGCCTTCTGCCAGGCCTCGGTGTATGCCTTTTCGTCCTTGCGCTTCAGCGCGCTCGCCCCTTGTCGCAGGTACATATCGCTCTCTGCTTTCCGTTGGGAACAGAGGGCGAGCTCCTGTGCCGTATCGTAATCGGAGCTCATGGCCGACAGGCGGGCAATGGTTTGTTCCGCCGTATTATAGTCCTTGGCTGCCATGGCTCCCGCAAGCTGTTTCTGCAGGCTCCTGAAGTTGGCTATGCGGCGACGCTCCGCTGTGGGGAACTCTCTTACGCTGAACATGTGATCGCCCTCGTTGAAGGCGTGCTCGAGGGCTTCGTTCGCGCCGAGGAGGTGATTTTGCTGCAGCATGGAATTGACGGCCTGCATGCGCTTGTCGACTTCCTGTCGCAGTTGCAGGGCACGGGCTGCCATGGTTTCGGCCGTCCCCACGCCTTCGTCGCGGAAAAGGTGGCGGCACAGGCGGGCACCTATGGTGGCGTGGTCGTAGAAGCCCTGCGAGAGCAATTGGGCTACAAAGGCCTCGTAGCTGTTGCGGGCATCTGCAGCAGTAGTGGTGATAATGGCCTCGTTTTCCTGCTGAGTGGCCTTCAACTTGGAAATGGTGTAAGTATTGTGCGCGATGAGCACCATGTTGGACTTGCCACGCTGGCCTGCGGCTTTTGTCTGTCGGGCGCTGTTTCGGTTCTGCAGGCTGTTGTTGGTTGCTATCAGCTCATCGATTTTCTGCTGCAGTTCGGCGTTCTCCTGTTTTCGGGCGGCGATGACGCGGCGGGCATCGCGCACGCTGTCGATGGCGTTGATAAGCGATGTGGCTGCATCGTCCTGTTGCAGTTGAGCAAGTTTGTTGAGCACTTCGGTAATCAGTCCACTGTTGCGCTTGCCGTCGGTGAGTTCCAGTAATTGGTCCATGATACCACGCTCGGTAACAAGCTTGTCTGCCCGTTGCTGTAGGTAGCGCTCGTAGCGCAAGCGGTCAGCCGCGGAGTCTGCGCTGAGCTCTTTGGCTACCTCAGTCTGCTGCGGTGTGGCATTGGTCGGGATCGGGGCTGTATTTTCAGCAACGGCTGAAGGGGGCGGCTCTGCGACTTCGGGCTTATTTTCTGCCACCGGGGGTGCCACATTTTCGACAGCAGGCGGAGCCGGTGGCTCCGCCGGTTCGGTCGGGAGTTCCTCCGGCCCTTTCAGGGGCATGATGTAGCCGGTCTGCCATGGGAAGTAGACCGGGCCGCGGTGGAATACCTTGTCGTCCGGCATGCCTGGGCTGCGGCGAACGGGTATTTCGGGGACAATGGCTTGGGGGCCTTCGGTACCGGGGACCCCTGTTTGCGACGGCATGCCGGGCATACCTCTTTTGGGGGCTTCTTCAGGGGGCGTCGGCTGCAGTTTGTGGGGCGTATCGCCGTTCTCTGGGGTCATGCTCTGCAGTACTTCTTCCATCTGCTGCACATGCTCGGGCACGCCGGGATTGCCACGAGTGGGGATTTCGACCGGAATAGTGGAGTAGGGCGGTTGCTGAGCGGCAACCTGTAGTAAGGCACCGGTGCTCCACAGCAGTAGCGCCTGTTGTATCTTTCCCCTGACAATCATATATCTGCGGGTGTCAATTCTACCAGAGCCCGTATCTGACTGCAAGCACAAAAAAAGCAGGGCAGCGGTAGGGCTGCCCTGCGAAAGGTTGTTTTGCTGTCGACCGTTTACTTCGTCACCAGGCTGTGGCCGGTCATCTCGGCAGGCTGAGCAATGCCGAGCAGGCTGAGCAGGGTCGGGGAGATGTCGGCCAGAATACCGTCGCTCATCTTCACCTCGGCCTGATCGGGGCCGCAGTAGATGAGGTCCACCAGGTTTGTGGTGTGAGCGGTATTGGGGGAGCCATCGGGGTTGAGCATGTTCTCGCAGTTGCCGTGGTCAGCGCAGATAAGGCAGCAGCCGCCCAGCTCCAGAATCTTGTTCACGCTCTTCTCGAGAGCCTTGTCCACAGCCTCACAGGCGGTGATGCCGGCCTCGAGGTAACCGGTGTGACCTACCATGTGGGGGATGGCAAAGTTCATGATGGCGATGCCGTAGTTGGCGATAGCGTCCACGAACTTGTCGGCCACCTCGCCCACGCTCATCTGGGGCTTGAGGTCGTAGGTTGCCACCTCGCGGGGGGAGGGTACAAGAATGCGGTCCTCGCCCTCGAACTGAGTTTCAACACCACCGTTGAAGAAGAAGGTCACGTGGGCGTACTTCTCGGTCTCGGCGATACGCAGCTGCTTGAGGCCGGCTGCGGCAATCACCTCACCCAGAATGTTGGTGAGCTGCTCCTGCTCGAACACCACGGGAGTGGGGTAGCAGGCCTCGTACTCGGACATGGTGATGTAGTGTACGTGGGGGTGTACACCGCGGTCGAAGCCGTCGAAGTCATCGTAAATGAAGGCGCGGGACAGCTCGCGGGCACGGTCGGCGCGGAAGTTGAAGAAGAATACCACGTCCTCGTCGCGCACACGCTGGGTGTCGCTCTCGCAGAAGGTGGCGGGCTTCAGGAACTCGTCGGTCACGCCGGCCTCATAGCTCTTTGTAGCGTACTCCGCGGGAGTGCAGGTGCACTGCTCGCCCTTGCCGAGTACGATAGCGTCCCAACCGACCTGCACACGGTCCCATCGCTTGTCGCGGTCCATGGCATAGAAACGACCAACCACGGTAGCAATCTTGGCACCATAGGGGGCAACGGCCTCCTGCAGCTGAGCCAGGAACCCGGCGCCACTCTTGGGATCGGTGTCGCGACCGTCGGTGATGGCGTGAATCATGATGTCCTTCACACCGGCCTCGGCAGCAATCTTCACCACGCCGATCAGGTGCTCGATGTGGGAGTGCACACCGCCGTCGGATACCAGACCGAGCAGGTGCAGGCGTGTGCCGGCAGCCTTGGCAAAGGCCTCGGTGATAACGGGGTTCTTGGCAAGAGAGCCGTCATTGATAGCATTGGTAATGCGGCAGAGATCCTGGAACACCACGCGGCCGGCACCCAGGTTCAGGTGACCTACCTCAGAGTTACCCATCTGCCCATCGGGCAGACCTACATCCTGACCACTGGCACCCAGCATGGAGTGCGGGCAGGTAGCCAGCAGCTTGTCAGTGAAAGGTGTATTGGCGAGCACTGTAGCATCGCCCGTCTGCTTGGCGGCCTCCGGCCCCTGAGGGTTGCGGCCCCAGCCGTCACGAATAATCAGAACTACGGGTTTATTAGCCATGCGCTTATTATATCACCTGCGCAGCCATTTGTGAAGCCTAAACTCCCGAATGTGACGAATTTGTACCGTTTGCGGAGTCTTGTCAGGGGGCTGTACGAGCTTTGACGAATCGGTGTTTCCACTTGTTTTTCATCATGCCGGCGAATATTCGAGTCTATGTCGGTGTATGAACCCTCGACTTACACGCCCTCTGCGGCAGTTATTAGCAGCTACGGCAATATGCGGCACATTTGCTCAGGCCGACACGCTGAACAGTGATATCTACAGTGTTCGCAGACCGAACTTCGGTGCAGATGAAGCGCTGTCACGCGGGCTGTCCGATATGAACACCGCCCTGCGCGGGCAGGTGGAGCGCCAATTGCGTGCCATACGTAACCGCATGACCTCCATGCAGGGCGGTATGCCCTGTTACCCGCCGGATCCCAAGGCACCCATGGTTGAGCCCTTGCCGTACACACTGTGGGCAAACGCTGAATTGGACTACCACCATCTGCGGGACGACAATACATTACCCGGGTACAAACTGCGCAGCATCGGCGGCACCGGCGGTATCTCCATGCTCGCTGCGCCGGAACTCACCGTGGGAGCAGCTTTCAGCGGTATGGCCGGCCGACTCAGCTCCAAGGGCAGTGGTTCCGATGTATCCGGCGATTTGGATGCCTATTACGCCAGCATCTTCATGCGCAAAGACTCCGGCTGCGTGCAGCACTCGCTGATTGGTACTGTCGGTTGGGCTGATTTCAGTTATAACCGACATATCAATCACCCCCGACGCAGCATGGCAACTCACGGCTCGACGGATGGCCTGGGGCTCGGCATCATGTACGAGGTCGCCCGTACCTATAAATTGTCGGCGGATAGCTACAAGAGCGCTTGGTGGCAACCGGTGTTCAATGTGACCTATGTTCACAGCAAGGTCGACTCCTTCACAGAGCAGGGGGATTATACCTCGGTGCGCGTCGCCAAGCAGGACAGCAACAACGTTATTTTCGGCCTCGGCGCTCGCATGCAGGGCATTGTGGGTGAGCAGTTCCTCAATACTCCCGCTGTTATGGAAGCTCGCGTCCTCGGCAAAGCCGTTACCGGTGCCCGCCGTGGCAAGGCTCAGATCTCCATCCCGGGTACTGACTTGGCCTCCACCGTTCGGGGCGCCGAAGCCGGCCCGGTCGGTGTTGAGCTCGGCATAGGGTTCAACATTCCCCTCGGTATGAAGGCCGGAGCCATTATCACCGACTTCACCGCAGAGTTTTACCGAAACCAGACCTCAGTGAACGGCACGCTCGGCTATCGCCTTGATTTCTGAGGCCCCTCCACCTCCCGATTACCCCATGATATACTCCCGCAGCGGAGCCGTGCCGAAACACCTCCGCTGCGGGAAATAGCGTGAAAACTAAAAAAATTAACTTTTTTTTAATTTTAGTCTTGCATTCTCCGGTGAACCGTGTATAATGCCCTCGCAACCTTGTGCTGCGCTCAATAAAATGGTGGACGTAGTTCAGCGGTAGAGCCCCGGATTGTGGTTCCGGTTGTCGTGGGTTCGAATCCCATCGTCCACCCCTAAACAAATAACCCGTGCCTGAAAAGGTGCGGGTTATTTGTTTTCAAGTGTCCTGATTCGAACACACGACAACCGGAGGTTGATTCGCACTCGCCTCACGAGTGCTCACCCCTTGCGGGGCAAACATGCTTTGCCGTTTGTCCAATCCCCCTTACAGCCGTCGGGGGCTTTGGAGTGGGCTGGGCGCGAGAAAGCGAGCGACCAGACCCCGAGCCACAGGGTCACCTCCCTGTGGGTACCCCGCGTAAGCGGGGCGAGGGGAGAGGGTAGAATCCCATCGTCCACCCCTAAACAAATAACCCGTGCCTGAAAAGGTGCGGGTTATTTGTTTTCAAGTGTCCTGATTCGAACACACGACAACCGGAGGTTGATTCAGTTACGAAAACGGAATGGTCGAAGATTGAGCCCTGAATCGGCCTGAAATCTGGCTCTTTTTTGCCCGTTTCTACCCCTACGGGACTCCCGTATGAAGCCGGTAGCAGGATATTTTCGTATTTGAGTTGAATGGTGCGTAAAATATGCTAGAATGTCTTTTAGGAGAGTAAGCCATGGGGAAGATAGAAGAAATACATTTCAGAGAGGGTGAGTTTGAGCTGTCGGTTCGTGTAGAACCGCAGGCGGATACCGTGTGGCTTAATCGACTACAGATGGCTCAACTGTTTGATAGAGATATCAAAACGATAGGTAAGCATATTCAGTCAGCACTGCGTGAGGAGCTCGATAATTCAACTGTCGCAAAATTTGCGACAGTTCAACTTGAGGGGTCGCGCGAAGTAGAGCGACAGGTGGAATACTACAATCTGGATATGATTATCAGCGTAGGCTACCGCGTGAAATCGGCACGGGGTGTTCAGTTTCGCCGTTGGGCTACGAATGTACTTCGGCAGTATCTGATGCAGGGGTATGTATGCCAACAAAAGCGTCTGCAAGACCTCTCCACTACCATCCGCGTGATGAAGCGTGTGGAAAACAAGTTGGATTCAGCCCAGATATTGGAAGTGGTTCAGCAGTACACCCGCTCTCTGGATTTGCTGGATGATTACGATCACCAGCGCCTGAAGAAGCCGCAGGGGGACACCCATGCCTATGTACTGACCTATGAGGAGTGCCGGAAGCTTATTGATTCCATGCGGTATGGGGCCGAGAGTAGTGTATTCGGCAATGAAAAGGACGACTCCTTTAAGGGAAGTTTAGGTAATATCTACCAGAGCTTTGCCGGAAAGGACGTGTACCCATCCACGCAGGAAAAAGCTGCTAACTTACTTTATCTCGTGACTAAAAATCACGCTTTTTCGGATGGTAATAAACGAATTGCGGCAGCGGTATTCTTGTATTTCCTGGAAAGAAATGGCTTATTATTCCGGGATGGCGAAAAAGTCATAGCCGACCACACCTTGGTAGCCATGGTTGTGATGATTGCGGAATCTAAGCCCGAGGAAAAAGAGACAATGGTGAAGCTTGTGATGAACTTTCTTGACGCATGAGCGGAATAAAAACGCCTAACCAAGCACAAAAACGCCATTTGTCTGAGTTGTGAGCCGAACGGAGCATTAAACTGCCAAAAATGGCATTTTTGGCAGAAACGGTAAAATAAAAACGATGGCAGAGTCTATTTGAGTTCGATTACATTTGAGGCCCCCTCTAGGCGGCGTTTTTAAATCGAAAGCGTCGCCTTTTCTTTTTGTCCCAATCCGCACAATATCATTCAGTTACGAAAACGGAACGACCGAAGATTGAGTCCTGAATTGGCCTGAAATCGGGCTCTTTTTTGCCCCGTTTTTACCCCCTGGGACTCCCCGGGACTCGTGTGGGGTTGACTACCACCGAGCCCCCTCGGATGTAATTGAACTGTTGTTATTCTCAAAGAACCAGCATTTAGCAACCCACTGCTCAGGCAATACCAGCGACCACAAGAGCTGAAATCGCCGGAAAAAAGTTTGTAAAAAGTCATAACTGCTAACAGGAGTCAGAGGAAGTGTAGCGTTCTATGCTCTTGACAAATGATAGGGTGTGGTGTATGTTTTTTTTGTTGTGAGAGTTTGGCTCTATTCGTCAACTATAACTCAGTTCTCATTATATTTACACTGCACAGCTTATCATGGAGTTCAATATCAATAATTTTGACATTGCCCGTATACATTTCCGGAAAGACAACGGAAGCCCTGTCTATCCTGAGCGATTCTGGAAACACCATAGCTACCCTTGCCGCTTTACCATGAAGCAGGGTAGAGATAGCTTCAGTTGGAGAGGTGTGCCGGGTGAGCTGTACCATGCATATGCGCCTTTGCATTCAGATTGCTGGGGGGACGAAGTCCGAGATACCTTTGCCCATTGGCGGCTCGCCATTTTTGCTCCTTCCGATATAGAGCATACACACCGGGATACACCCATAATTTTCACATTTGCCGGGATTGGGGATGACTATTTTAAGAATGAGTTATATCTTCCCACTATTGTGAATGAATTAGGATGTATTTTCGTGGCATTTGATCCTCACATGACCGGGGAACGAATCTTTGGGCAACATGACTATGATCCTCTGAAGAAGTACGGGAAGAATGTACGCGTTTTTCAGGAAAAAGGCTGTGTCATGAATAATGATGCCTTTCGCGAATTTAATGAGGAGCTTGCATTTAATGTCTTGCAGATAACAAGTATGATATGTGAGCGCTTTGGCTTATCAAAAATGCCTCCGTGTATCACCTTGGGCTTCTCATTGGGCGGATTTTTCGCCCATCAGATTGCGATGCAGACGCCGCATTGTTTTGGGTGTGTAGGTGGTGGTGCCTCGCCTGATATCATGCAGTACAAAGGTCTTTTTGGAATAGGGCGAGTCGCAGGAAAAATAAAGTTTGTACGAGACAATCTTGCAAAGCCTATTTTGGAGCATTTTGACTGTATAGACTTTCATCCTCTGTTAAAGGGCTTAGCCGAAATCAATCGGACACCTTTTCCTGATAATCCCGTACAGGAACATGTGGAATGTCACTTCATTGTCGGTACCAAGGACGAACATTTTTTTACAAAATCAGTATCCTCTTATTGCGAGAGCCTTCCTTATCACGTCCAAGTTCACATTGTTAAGGGAGAGGGGCATACACCCTGCTTTGAGCACTTCCAATTCAACGGGGTGGGCAGTGGCATGATGCATCATCTTTCCCTGCTTGTGCAAAAGTGGAGGAATTATCAGTAATAGCGGTTTCGAATCAGCATATGTCATGGCCGGGCGGGCGTCCTAAATTCGGTTTATCTCCATAGCCTGTGAGAATATCGTCGAGCTGTACGGTTGGCGTAGTACGGGGGCGTGGCCGGGACGCTCTGGAAAGAGTCCGGTAGGGGCCGCTGCTTACAGAGGCGGATGACGAGCTATGTGTTGGTGGTTTCCTGTAATTTTTGTAATTGGCAGGGTGGTGCTGCTCAGTTGATGATATTTTTGACTCGATAACGTTGGCGAGGACTATTCGGTTTGTCTGGTATCGCGCGTTCAATGATACCTTTCTCCGAGGCCGGAACAAGATAAAATTGGCGGAAATGAGGTCGATGTACCAACCCCACGCGCTCCATGAGCTGAGTGGCTGAGAGCGTGTCAGAACCTAATGCCGCTATCAACTCGCGTAATGACTCTTGCTCGGGGGAAGAGAACTTAGTCGGAGCTTGGTCGGAACTTGGTCGGTCAACATGTGCCGCATCCGATATGTGAGGCATTTCTTGCAGCACATCACGTATAACTTCGAGCATCATGACTACAAAACAGGAGCAATCGCAATCAGCATCGGCCATTTGCAAGGCTTAATAGTACTCTTGTTGCCGTTTTGCCATCAGTTCTTCAACTCTCAACCGGAGCAATAAAGGCATTGCTATGTTTGCTGAAAATCATGGAAAAGACCCTGTGAGGGCGCTCCATTAAACAATCCCCCTGCGGTTGCTATCTAAAAGTGAATTATTTTCAGTAATTTCTTACTTTTATCCTTGATACGCTATTTGTTATACTGTATATTGTTGCCATCTGATTCGTTTTAAGCCATCCGATATTCCAACGCCGACGCTCGAGGAAACGGTCACCCTTGTACGAACCGATATAATTTGGGAATCTCTAAAAACTCTTTATTTTATCTAAAGGGTATGGTATAATAGAGTTATGCGCTTTCCCGGGTTCTTTGATGAGGAGTTTAAATTAGAAAGAATTAGCACTTTAGGTGATCCTTTAGAACGTCTTAACC
>JAZRSQ010000022.1:0-14542 GCA_045651585.1 Akkermansia sp. | reverse complement strand
AGCGCGCTTCTTCTGGAGCATGTTGATGAAACGCTGGTTGGCGGGAGTAGCCTCGAACGCAAGACCCTGAGGAATCAGGTAGTTGCGGCCGTAACCAGCCTTCACGGTAACGAGGTCGGCTTCACAGCCCAGACCTTCGATCTTTGTAGCGAGAATAACTTTCATGTTAGCCATAACTCAGTAATATTGGTTTGGTGAGCGGCTCTTGTACACCAATCCGGCCTGATTGTCAAGAATTTATTTTATCTTTTTTCACCTTCTCGGTCTTCAGGCGGCGTACCAGTACCCATGCTGCTTTGTCGCCATCGGGGCAGAGGGTGCTGACGTATTCCCACCCATCAGGTATACCCAGTATGGTCTCGCAGCGTACCATGCCCTGTGCCTCCTGACCGCTTACAATATCGCTGCGGAATAAGTCCTCGCTGGTGACTTTCAGGGATGCGTACTCGTACTGTGCCGGCGGTTTCGGTTTCTCAATCTTATTGAACTGTACCAGAATGACGGCAGCGATGAAAGCAAGGAATATGCAGCTGAATACCTGTGCAACGGTGCTGCCGGCAGGAGCTATGGGATCGGGCTCCTCATCGTTAATTTCCTCGTCTTCCTGCGGTTGGGCGGCAGGCTTTGGCGCAGATTTCATCTTTATCTGCATCACAACGCTGCGTATGGGCAGCCATGTCTCCGAGTTTTCCCGGCGCACTTTTACATTTTCGTTCAATGCCCCGTTCACGTAGTCTGTCACCAGCTCATCTTCGGTTAATGGGCCGTCTGTAATCTCTCCGTCAGTATAGTAAAATCGCATACTCTCATATACTATGCCTCAAGCTTTTTCATGTCAAGGGGAAAAAGCACATCCGGTGCAATTTCTATATTTTCTTCATATTTCTCTTGACTTTATTTCTGAATTTTCAGAAAATACGCTCATGCAGCTCAATGATACGCAGATGACCTTTATTCGCCGTTGGGGTGATATGGGTTCACGCTGGGGCATACCGCGCTCGACGGCTATGCTGCATGGGTTGCTGTATCTGGCTCCGGAACCACTGACGGCAGAGCAGATGTGCGAATTGCTGCAGCTGGCGCGCTCGAATGTGAGTACCGGTCTGCGAGAGCTCGAGAGTTACAACCTTATTTACCGCGAGTCCCGCCCGGGGGACAGGCGTAGTTATTTTCGTGCTGAGTGCGATGTGTGGGAAATGGCGCGCCGTATTCTGGAGGAGCGTCGCCGCCGCGAAACCGGTGGCGCTGTATCGGCTGTTCAGGATTGTCTGCAAGCGGCACAGGAGCAGGGGGATGCTCATACCGTCGCTCGAATGCAGTCGATGAGTGAGCTGCTGCAAACTGCCGAGAATGTGGCTCTCGCAGCGCAGCGTTACCCGACCTCTGTGTTCCGTCGTGCTGCGCTCATGGGTAGTAAGGTGTTGGCTCTCATTGCTAAACTCTGATTTTAATTTTTTTAGATGCCAATTTCTCAAATTTCAGAAATATGAAAACTATAGCTATTACGGGAGTGTTGGGGTATAGCGGACGCTATGTAGCTGCTGAGGCCGTGAGAAGAGGCTGGCGTGTGATAGGTCTTACCAATTCCGCGGGACGGTTGTCGAACCCATCGGGCTATGAGCTGCGACCCATGCCTTGGAGCACGCAGGAGGATGTGCTGGCGGGGGTGGATGTGCTGGTGAATACCTATTGGGTACGTTTTTCCTATGAGGGCAGAAAGGGTGGGCATGCGGCATTCAGTCACGATGAAGCCGTAAAGAATACGCTCGCTCTGTTTGCTGCCGCTCGGCGGGCCGGGGTGAGGCGCGTGGTGCACACCGGTATCACCTGCCCGGATGCCACCAGTGAGCTGCCGTATTTCCGTGGGAAAGCCGAGTTGGAGCAAGCGCTGGCTGAGAGCGGGCTACACCACAGCATCTTACGCCCGGCTATTCTGTTCGGGGATACACCGCAAGAGAGCATTCTTATCAACAATATGGCATGGAGCCTGCGCCATTTGCCGGCAGTTGCGACCTTCGGGTGGGGAAATTACTGCCTGCAGCCCATTCATGTACAGGACTTTGCCGAACTTGCCATGAATGAAGCCGAGCGCTCCGAACCGTGCCGAATTATCAATGCGACGGGGGTGGAGACATATACCTTCCGCGAATTATGGAGCCTGCTGGCCCGCAGTATGGGGCTGTGGCGGCCTATTCTTCCCGTGCCTCATGCTGTTGGTTATATAGCGGCCAAACTGCTGGGCGCGTTGGTGGGGGATATCATGCTGACTCGCGACGAGATTTCCGGCCTGTCCCAAAACCGCTTGGCTGTCCCCGGCAGTGGGCTCGGCTCCCGTCGGCTCAGTACTTGGTTGCAGCAGCACTCTGCTACTCTGGGGCGCGAATACGCATCAGAACTTTCGCGTCGTCAGTGAGTTGTGATAAAAACGGAAAAATCCGCAATGTGACTGCGGATTTTTCGCAATAGCGTTGCGGATTTTTCCTATTTTTAAATCAGAGCATGGAAATAGGGAAGGCTTTTGCCTTGTTATCCAATGTGTAGGGGCGCTCAGCTGTGCAGAATACAATCCCCGGGTGCAGTTCGAGTTGGCCGATCGGTATTTTTGATGCGTGTCGCAGGTCGGCAATGGTGGGGCTGTTGCTGCGCTTTACCTCCATGGGGTAGATTTTTCCATTTTGTATCAGCAGGAAATCGACTTCGGCAGTGCCTTTGGCATCCCTGAAGAAATAGAGTTGCGGCCGCTTGCCGTTGTGGTTGAAACTGCGCAACAGCTGTCCGTAGACCCAAGTCTCGAGAATCGCACCGGCAAAGGGGCTGTTCATGAGGGATTGCGGGCTTTGCCAGCCTGCGAGCCATGCGCACAGACCGGTGTCGGTGAAATAGAGCTTGGGTGTCTTGGTCAGGCGCTTGATGGAGTTGGCTGAATAGGGGTGCAGCAAGGAGATGATACCTGTGGTTTCGAGCATGGAAACCCAGGCTTTTGCCGTGTTGGGGGATACTTCGGCATCCCTCGCTAAATCCGTATATACCAACTGCTGCCCACTGCGCATGGCGGCAGATTGCATGAGCTTGAGGAATGCCGCACGATTGCCTACCTGTGCCAGTTGGTTCACATCGCGTTCCAGATAGGTTCTGACATAGGAGTCGAAAAAGCTGTCGGGCTCCAGCTCTCTATCTTTGCTCAGCACGGGGTAACCACCACGCCAGATACGGCGGTAGAGTTCATGTATGTCACAGGGGGCAGCCGATGAGGTATAGCTATTTAAGTCCTCGGGGTCGAAGACCGGGGCAGAGTTCCCCAGTCCCAGACTTTCTCGCTGCGACAGGCTGTGTAAATCCAGAATCCCGACACGCCCCGCCAGACTTTCACTCACCCCTTCCATGAGATGGAATTGCTGCGAACCTGTCAACCAATACAGGCCGTTGCTTTTTGCTGCATCCACCTTCATTTTGATGGCGCGCAGCAGCTCCGGAGCATACTGAATCTCGTCGATGAAGAGGGGCGCCTTGTGCTCCTCCAGAAATCCCATGGGGTCTCGCTTCGCTTCGGCTGCCAGAATATAGTCATCCAGAGTCACGTAGTTCATGCCAGCCGGCAGTAGTTCCTCGAACAATGTGGATTTACCTACTTGTCTCGCGCCCGTGAGCAGGACACAGGGATAGTGCTCCGACATGTATTTCACACGAGCGGAAGCTGTTCGCGGATAATATGTAAGACTCTCCATAACCTGACAGTATTATGGCAGCATGGAGAAGCTCTGTCAAGCATAAACGGAAAAATCCGCAATGCGACTGCGAATTTTTCGCAATGGCATTGCGGATTTTTCCGTTTATCTTCTAAGTGATTGATTCAGATGTCTTCCGAGTTTTCCGATTCTTCGTTTTCGAGGTCTTCTTCATCGATTTCATCATCAGAATCCTCATATTCCTCTTCATCGTACTCTTCTTCGTCGTTGGTGTTTTCATCCTCCTCGTCCGTCGTGGTGGGTGAGTCATTGCCGACACCGGCGGCACGGAGCTTGTCGCAGAGCATTTGCCAACGGGTGCGAATGTCCGGCCCTTCTATGCAGCAGGAGTTTTCGGGCATGCCGTCCGAGCGCTCGAAGTCGGTGCGGCTCTGCATTATCTGCAGCGGGGTGCGGCGGGTGGATTCGGTGGTAAGGTTCGGGTCGGCACCGGCGGCAAGCATGAGGTCCAGTCGCTCCTCATATCGAGAGGTCTCGATAGCTTCTGCTGCGACGCTCCACAATCCTTCCGCAAGGGCCTGCAGGGGGGTACGCTTGCCGGAGTTGTCGTTCACATTGACCATTTGATGGGCTAAGACGTACTCGACCAAGGGTGTGCCATCGGGGGCCTCGAGCATTTCACAGAAATCCTCGGTGCTCACCTTTTGGCCGTGTTCGAGTGCCCAGAGCCAAACCTGCGGTTCTTCGCGGGCCTGTAGGGCAATATTGAGGGAAAGGGGGACCATTTTTTTACTGCGGTTGAGGTCGGCACCGTGGCTGATGAGGAAATCGAGCATCTCGCGACGCTGCTCCCAAGGTATGGTTCGGCTGTTGATAAACATGCCGTTGAGCAGGGGGGAGAGCATACATTCTACTTCTCTGCCGTCGTAGGTCATGATGACATTCGGGTCGGCACCGTGGTTGATAAGGGCCCTCAGGGCAGGGAAGTCACCGAGCTGAGCCGCGAGCAGTGCGGGCGTGGTTTTATCTCCACCCAGGGTGCATACGAGCTCAGCCGGGTCGCCCTTGCCGGTGGCGGCTACCTCATGCAGTGCGGCATCGATGGGGGCAATCTGCAGTTTCATCAGCACGGCCATCGTCAGGCGTGTGGTAAGCCCGAGGGGGGCTTTCGGAGTGGCTTTGCTCTCATCTGTCCACTCGTCTGTTGTTTCGTCGTCGTTTTCTTCCTCCTCGGCCGACACTTCGTTGACTATTTCTTCCATCGTGTCTTCAACCGCCTCATACACGAGCCCCATGTCATCGGGCAGCTCCGTGTGCAGGTAGCGCTCAAATTGAGTGAGGGCGGTGCGCTCCTCGGCGGTCCAGCTTTCGTGAAAACTCATGCTGCTGTGCCATTGCCAACCCCAGAGCCACCAAGCAGCACCGGCGAGGGTAAGAAGGAGCAGGGTAAAGGTACTGCCCATCATCCAAGCGGCTATGCGCCACAGTCGGCGGCGGGTTTTCGGTGTATTCGGTGTTGTCATAACGGTCTTTGTTGAAGTTTGTTGCACATGCGATCCCAGATGGTGCGGGCATCATCTCCCTCGCCTTCGCAATCGTCGCCCTCCATGCCACAGGTGTCGAAATTGCGCTTGTTGAGCAAGATGTCGAGGGGAAGCCTGCTCTCGCAGGAGTCATACTCGTCTTTCGGTTGCGGGCGCAGCGTGGGATTGGCTCCATAAGCCAGCAGTAGGTCGAGTGCCTGCTCAAGCTCCGGCATTTCATCAGCCTCGGCCTCGCATATTTTCTGTGCAAGGGCTTGCAGCGGGGTTTTACTGTAGTCGGTTGCGTTGGCCAGGCCGGGGGTACTGCGAAGCATGGCTTCGAAGAGCGGGAGGGAGAGCTCTTTCGTCCATGTCAGACTCAGAATTAACTCCTGCACTGTTACCTTTTTACCGTGTTCCAGTGCCCAGAACCAAGGTTCTGTTTCACCACGCAGGAGTGCCAGAGTGCAGTTCACACCCACGATATATCCATGGGCGTTGATGTCGAATCCTTTAGATATCAGGTACTCGGCAGCTTCCCGGCGTTCGTTCCAGGAAGGTTTGAGTGTTTTGTTGAAAGAGTAACCGGAGAGTATATCGGAGATGGGGGTACTTATTTGGTTATCGTCGGCAGGTCGTTCGCCAGCCGTGAGCGGCTCGAAAGTGAGGCAGGCATTTGGGTTTGCGCCGTGTTCAATGAGTGCTTTCATAGCGTCGAAGTGAGCTGTTATCGAGGCGATGATGACCGGGGTACAGCCATACTTTTGCATAAACTCGAAGGTCGGTTGATTGGCATTGCCGCTTTCGGCAATCTGTGCCAACTGCTGACAAACGGGAGCACAGTTGGCTCGGGTCATGCAAGCTCGGGCAATATCATGGTTCCAGCCTTCCTCATCGAGGAATTCCTGTTTTATGAACTCTGCGACGTCGGTCACATGTCTGTCATGCAGGTAGTTGTTGAACTCGGTCAGGGCGGCGCGCTCCTCAGCCGTCCAGCTCTCGTGGAATGTCAGCTCGCTGCGCCATTGCCAACCCCAGAGCCACCAAGCGGCTCCGGCAAGTGTGAGCAGAAGCAGGGCAGAGATGCTGCACATCAGCCATGCGGCTATGCGCCACCAACGTCGGCGTGGTTTCGGGGTGTCAATCATGGTGGTTCGTTTTTTGAAGTTTGTTTAACATGCGAGTGAGTATAGCTGCCACCTCGGCAGGTAGGTCCGGCTCGTTGAGCCTGCGGCGCAGGGTAGCGATGTTGAGGTCTTCGACCCTTGCTCCGGCTGTCAGGAGCAGGGCAAGTTTACTCTCCGCTTCCAGTTCCTGCAACTCATCGGCATAGTCACAGCATGTGGCAGCGTAAATCAGAGCCTGTAATGGTGTACGGTAGCCGCCATCATCGTTGACATTTACCCGCTTTTCGCGAATGACTCTCTCGGCCAGGCTGTAGCCACCGGGGCAGGTCATCATGGTATCCAAGCAGGCGTGGGTAACTTGCCGTCCATGGTCGAGCGCCCAGTGCCAAGGCTCGGTTTCATGCCCGACTAGCAGAGAGAGTTGAAGCGCAATGAGCACAGCTTCTCCCTCGGGGTTCAGCTCAGCACCCTGACTGAGCAGGAACTCAACGGTGGCTTTACGTTCTTTCCATGGAAGTTTACGCCCATTGATACAGACACCGCTGAGCACTTCTGTAAAGGGAGTGAAGTACATGTCGTCGCTTTCCCGGTGTCCATTCTCATCTGCCCCGTGCGCTACCAGAGCGCGTACTGCCGACAGGTAACCGGTCTGAGCTGCTAATATAGACGCGCGAATTGTTGAGTCTGTCGGTTCTTTGACGGTTCCGTTTGTCGCGCTGGCCGCAAGCTGGCGGAGTACCGGAGCTGTTTCCTGATGTATTCTGCTGCGGAATTCATTTGCGCTGAGTTGGATTTGATGATCTGTTGTCTTGTAGTGTTCCGGAATATGACTCCGGAATGCTTCCTGAGTTTCGAGGTGCCGTTTCCACATATCGCTGTGAAAATCCTGCATGAGGTAACGGTGGAACTCTGTGAGGGCGGCTCGCTCTTCGGGACTCCAGCTTTCGTGGAACCGGAGTTCTGTATCTTGCCTTTCGCTCCCCGAGGATAAAGGGATGAAAAGCAAGAGCAGGATGAATGCTTTGATGAATCGTAGCATAGAGGAGACGGGAATGGTTGGCACTTATTTAATCATATTCTGCGCAGGATGCAAGAATAAAAGTTTTTGAGCTTGTGTGGATTGTTGCGTGTCACAGTTGCATGGACCGAGAAAAGATTCAGGAAGCAGAAGAAGGAGTGCGACACTGGTTGGCCGATGATCGGCACCGGAAGTGTTGCAAGTTGGTACTGGGTATTGCCAATGGGGTAATGCTGCTGGGACTGACGGCGGGCATGGCGATGCTGTGCCTTATGGAGCTGCGCAAGGCGCGTTGTGGCCACTGTCATTGTCACAAGTCGGACACAGAGAAGTGATAATGAACCACGCGCGCAGCCGGGATGTTCCGACTGCGCGCGTGGATAAATGGTTGGAAGGTATATTATCGCAGCTGGTTGCCGTGCAGCTCCAGACAGATGCGGTTGACGTGTACGCCATCGCGCACATCCACATCTTCGTACTCCTCTACGCAGGTGCAGAAGGAGTAAATCTTGGCTTTCACCTCGGCAGGCATCTTCTCGAGTACCGGACCGGTGGCGGTGGGCATCAGGATTTCCATGTCGAGTGTGCCGTTTTTCTCTGAATAACGGTAGTAGAGGTGCACGTCGCCGTGACCGAGCGGGATGTGCTGCAGCATTTCCTCGGCCAGAGTCATGGCATGCTGAACCGTCTGCTCGGAGAGGAAGTACTTGTTGCAGAACTGCTGGAACTCGGCCTCGAGGGCATAGATGTCGAAGTCCTCGCTCTGTACCACATAGTGGAAGTCACGAATGCGGTTCACGAATACGCGGGTGCGCTCGCGCTGCGGGTTATCGAAAATCTCCTCGGGGGTGCCCTGTTCGTAAATGACGCCTTGGTCCATGTAGAGCACGCGGGTGCTCACATTGCGGGCGAAGGACATCTCGTGCGTCACGATGACCATGGTCATGCCCTGCTTGGCCAGGGCGCGGATTACGGAAAGCACCTCACTCACCATCGTGGGGTCGAGGGCCGATGTCGGCTCATCGAACAGGATGATTTCGGGGTTCATGGACAGGCAGCGGGCAATGGCTGCACGCTGCTTCTGACCGCCGGAAAGCTCGGAGGGCATGGAGCGGGCCTTCTCTTTCATGCCCACCATTTTCAGGAGCTTAAGACCGCGCTGAGCTGCCTCAATCTTGCTCTTACCCAGCAGCTTGATGGGGCCGATGCACACGTTCTCGAGCACGCTGAGGTGGTCGAACAGGTTGAAAGACTGGAACACCATGCCCATCTTGCGGCGCAGTTTGGGGGCGTCCACCTTTTTGTCGGACAGCAGCTCCTCGCCATCAACGATGATGCTGCCACTTGTCGGTTCTTCGAGCAGGTTCAGGCAGCGCAGGAAGGTACTCTTACCTGTGCCGGACGGCCCGATGATGGAAATGACTTCACCGCGTTTGATGTCAATGTTGACATCGTGCAGCACGGTCAGGTTGCCGAAAGTCTTCTTGAGGTTGCGAATCTGAATCATGGCTGTGTGGTGCGGTGAGGGGTTAGCGGATGTTGCGGCTGGCGCGGTCGAGTATGAAGGTGAACAGCCAAGCAATCAGGAAGTAGAGGATGGCCACCATGAGCAGCGGGAAGAAGGGATCGAACGTGCGGGCACGAATGATATCGGTCATCTTGGTCAGGTCGGCAATGGCGATATAACCCACTACGGAGGTGTTCTTAATCAGCGAAATGACCTCGCCCTTGTAAACGGGCAATACTCGCTTGATGGCCTGCGGCAGCACGATGTAGTAGAAGGAGTGGAAGGGCGAGAAGCCCATGGCGATGCCGGCCTCGGTCTGTCCACGGTCAATGCTGGTGATGGAGCTGCGGAACATCTCGCTCACATAGGCGCCGAAGTTCAGGCTGAAGGTGATGATGGCCACGTACAGTGCTTCCACCTGAGTGCCGGCAAAGGCAACGTAGTACATGAGCATGAGCAGAATCAGAATGGGCGTGCCACGCATGATGTCAATGTACACACGTGCAAACCACTGCCAGAACTTGCTGCGGCTCATGCGCAGGTAGCACACGGCTGCACCTACCACGGTGCCGAACAGGGTGGAGAAGAAGGCGATGGCAAAGGTTGCCTTCAGGCCGTCCCAGATGAGCATGTAGCGCTTTTCGGCAATGATGTTGCGGTAGAAGCTGTCGCTGATGCTGCCCAGGATACCCTGAGCGGCCTTGGTTACGGCAGAGGGCTCACCCTTCAGGTTGATGTCCTTGCGGGTGGCAATAACGGAAATGCTGGTGTAGTACGGGTCGGAGAACAGCACGCTCTCGCCACGCTCGGCGGTGATGAGGAAGCCGGAGGAAGCGATGTCCACCTGACCGGCAGCCACAGCTGTCAGCAGACCGTAGTAGTCGATGTTTTTGATTTCCACCGGGCGACCTACATACTCGGCAAAGCGGTAGATGAGCTCGGCGTCCATGCCCACGATGTCCTCGCCACGCATGAAGACGATAGGCTCGGTGCAGGGTTCCATGCCCACGATGATGGGCTCACCCTCGGTGGGGATGTTCAGCTCGGGCATTTGAGCGGTTTCGGTATGGCGAATCCACTTGTCGCAGATGGCCTCGAGCTCGCCGCTCTCGCGCAGTTTGCTCAGGAACTCATTGAACTGCTTGCACAGCTCCTTGCCCTTGTCGGTATGGTTGAAGGCCATGCCCATGAAGTTTTTGGGCAGACTCGGATCCTCGAACAGCAGGATGTTGGGCTTTTTGCGGGACAGAGCATAGCAGATAACGTCATCCATGATGGCGGCATCGCAAATGCCCTTCTCGAGAGCCAGCATCATGTCGGCCTCGAAATTGTGGCGCTGCAGCTCCAGCTGCGGGTAAGTCTCCATCAGGTAGATGTCCTGCACGGTACCCTGAGGTACGCCCAGTTTCTTACCCACCAAATCCTTCACGGCAATGGTGCCGAGAGCGGGCAGGTCGCTCTCGCCGGTTGCGGCTGTGGCGCCCTCGCTGCGGGTGGCAATGATGGAACGGCTTGTGTAGTACGGGTCGGAGAACAGCACGCTCTCGCCACGCTCGGCGGTGATGAGGAAGCCGGAGGAAGCAATGTCCACCTGACCGGCAGCCACAGCAGTCAGCAGGCCGTAGTAGTCGATGTTTTTGATTTCAACCGGGCGGCCTACGTGCTCGGCAAAGCGATAAATAAGCTCGGCATCCATGCCCACGATTTCCTCGCCACGCATGAAGACGATGGGCTCGGTGCAGGGCTCCATACCCACGATGATGGGCTCACCTTCGGTGGGGATGTTGAACTTCGGCATTTCAGCCGTCTCGGTGTTCACAATCCACTTGTTGCAGATGGCCTCGAGCTCGCCGCTCTCGCGCAGTTTGCTCAGGAAAGCATTGAACTGTTTGCACAGCTCCTTGCCCTTGTCGGTATGGTTGAAGGCCATACCCATGAAGTTTTTGGGCAGGCTGGGGTCCTCGAAAAGCTGAATGTTGGGCTTTTTGCGGGACAGCGCATAGCAGATAACGTCATCCATGATGGCGGCGTCGCAAATGCCCTTCTCGAGAGCCAGCATCATGTCGGCCTCGAAATTGTGGCGCTGCAGCTCCAGCTGCGGGTAGGTCTCCATCAGGTAGATGTCCTGCACGGTACCCTGGGGAACACCCAGTTTCTTACCTACCAAATCCTTCACGGCAATGGTGCCGACGCTGGGCAGCTCCACCTCCTCAGCCGCGACAGGTGCGCTATCGCTGCGGGTGGCAATGATGGAACGGCTGGTGTAGTACGGGTCGGAGAACAACACACTCTCGCCACGCTCAGCGGTGATAAGGAAACCGGAGGAAGCGATGTCCACCTGACCGGCAGCTACAGCAGTCAGCAGGCCGTAGTAGTCGATATTTTTGATTTCAATGGGACGGCCGATGTACTCGGCAAAGCGGTAAATGAGCTCGGCATCCATGCCCACAATATCCTCGCCACGCATGAAGACGATGGGCTCGGTGCAGGGCTCCATGCCCACAATGATGGGCTCCCCCTCGGTGGGGATGTCGAGCTTCGGCATTTCAGCCGTCTCGGTGTTCACAATCCACTTGTTGCAGATGGCCTCGAGCTCGCCACTCTCGCGCAGTTTGCTCAGGAAAGCATTGAATTGCTTGCAGAGCTCTTTACCCTCGGGGGTATGATTGAAGGCCATGCCCATGAAGTTCTTGGGAAGGCTCGGATCTTCGAAAAGCTTGATGCCCGGTTTCTTGCGGGCCAGAGCATAACAAATGACATCATCCATGATGGCGGCATCGCAAATCCCCTTTTCGAGGGCCAGCATCATGTCGGCCTCGAAATTATGGCGCTGCAGCTCCAGCTGCGGGTAGGTTTCCATCAGGTAGATGTCCTGCACGGTGCCCTGAGGTACGCCCAGTTTCTTACCCACCAGATTCTTTACGGCAATGGTGCCCACGGCGGGTACCTCTGCGTCAGTAGTAGTCACCTCTGCACCGGCAGAGGGAGTGACCGCAGCTACGACGGCTGCGGCCTCGGACTGGTCGGACACGGTGGTATCTGCACATGCGGCAGAGCCCCACACAAGTGCCGGTATGGCCAGTATGGCTGCTATGAGGAGAGTGTGTTTCTTCATGATTCACCATGCGGGGGATTACCCGCGCGCGGATTGTAGCACAATCTAACCCGCTTTGGCAAGCTGAATGTCACCCCTTCTGCCTTCATCTGCAATTTTTTTTATTATTTCTCCAAGCTCATTAAGCTAACTTAAACAATTTCTCCTTTCAGGGGGCTGGGTGGTTGTTATGGCTGAAAATTGAAAGAAAAAAATGCCGACACGGTGAGGTGTCGGCATTTTTCTTGGGTTGGGTTTGGGGTTACTTCTTGCCCTTCCCGACTACAGCGGGAGTGGCGGGTACATCCTTGCCCGTGACAACTGTCTCGAGCGGGATGCGGATGAAGCCGATACCACGATTGCCATTCTTGCCGTTGTTGTGGCAGGTTTCGTAGATGATGCCGACGTGCTTGTCGTCGGTCATGGCAATGCAGGAGTAGCCCATGCACTGGCGGGAGTCGTACAGGTAGCCGTCGTTCCAGGTCATACCGTCATCCTTGGAGGTGCGGATGGTCATGGTGTTGCGGCCGCCGCTCTTGGGGTTGGAGAAGAGCAGGAGCTTGCCGTAGGGCTTGGTGTCGACCTTCACGATGGATGCCTGGCAGGTGGGTTCCTGCAGGGCGCTCAGGTTGGTGCTGTGGGGCTGCCAGGTCTTGCCGAGGTCCTTGGTGACATAGACGATACGCTTGCCCTGACGAGCCTCGTTACGGGCGTTGATCATGATGGAGCCGTCCTCGAGCTCGACGACCTGACACTCGGAGGTGCTGTGGGGTACGCCGGCGCCGTAGGCCCAGTTCTTGCCACCGTCCTTGGAGTAGCAGATGGTGCTCATGCACTGGGGGCTTGCGCCACGCTCCCAAATCTGGGCGGGGAATACGATGGTGCCGTCCTTCAGCACGATACCGTTACCTGGGCCTGCCAGAATGGTGGTCCACTCGTGCTTCTTAATCTGACGGGTGGGGTTCACGAACTTCTTGGCCCAGGTCTTGCCGTTGTCGTCGCTGTAGGTCATTTCCCACTGGCCGGTGGTCTGCTCATCGAAACCGGTCTTGGAGGTCCACAGGGAGGCACCGCCGCTCCAGTGGCACACGAGGGACTGCAGCCAAATGCGACCTGTCTTGTCCTGTACGATGCAGGGGTCGCCGCAGCCGTTATCCACGCCGGGGCCGGCGTCCATGGCAACGGTGGGGGTGGTCCAGGTCTGACCGCCGTCGGTGGAGCTTACGACTGCTACGTCGATATCGGCGCAGAGGTCGCCCTCGTGGTTGTAGCGGGCATCGAAGCAGCCGATGAGGGTGCCGTTAACTGTCTGAATGAAGCCGGGAATACGGAAGGCTACGCAACCGCGGTCGCCGCCATCGGGCTGATTGCTGACGGTCTCACCGGGGACAGCCAGCAGGTAACCGATGCGCTGAGTTACCGGAGCCGTGCCGTTGTAGTTTTTGCCGTCAATGGTCATCTGCATGTTGCTGAAGGTCACCGTGCTGCCGACCAGAGATTTTGCGGAGGGGGTGACATCTGCCCACAGCCAAGTGGTGCCACCGGTGAGCTCCTTGTCGCAGGTGATGGTTACGGTGCCGTCTGCTGCAGGCTTGCCGGTGCCGTAAACGGTGCTGGTGAAGAACTCCAGACCATTGGCGCTACCGGTGCGCAGGGTGACGTTCTCCACGCTTTCGGGGTTGTCGACTTTGAGGGTAAGCTTGGTCACCTTCTTGGCATCCTCGGTGCCGTTTGCCGTTACCTTGTAAGCAAATACGGGGTTGAAGGGGGCACGCTTCATGATGGGGTACACGCCGGGGTTGACCATGAGGGCCTCGCGGATAACCATCGGCCCCAGATGCACGTTGATGTTGTCAATCAGCACACCGCCACGGGCGTCGGAGGTAACGTCAAAGCGAATGGCCTTGGTGCCGGCGGGCAGGGTGCCCTTAACAAGCGTGTTGAACCCGCCTACGGAGGCATTGTCGGCGGTGGCTACTTTCTTTTCACCCTTATCGGTGATGGCAACAACCGAGAATGTGAAGGGGGCTCGGCGGGTCCAGCGCTCGGCGCGGAAATCGATAGCAGTCTCTTTGGTTGTCGGGGCTGTGAACGTAATGGTGGCACTCTTGTTCTCACCACCGGCAATGTGCAGGCTGCGGGAGTCACCATGGCCCTTGCCGTAAATTTCGGCATGCCCCTTCTGGGCGGTCAGGGTACCGATGGAGAGCGTGGCGTTGGTGACGCCACCGGTGCTCATACTATCAAAGCTTTCTGTGGCCACTGCAAGACCACACAGCATCAGGCTGAGTATCGTGTGCTTAAGCATATTGTCTATTTATCATATCTGATTTGACATGACAAGCAAAAAAGCGCACGCGCGCACGTGGAGGCTTATTTGAAGAAGGACGGGGAGCCGTCTTCGGCTAACGCCTGCGCCGAAACAGGCAAGTTCAGAGAGGTAAAATTGGGAACCTCTAAAAACTAGGTTTCCTTCTGGCGACTTGTCGCGCGCTCCGCAAATTGGAGCTTGGTGAGCATTTACAATCTACAATCTACAATCTACAATCTACAATCTACAATCTACAATCTACAATCTACAATCTAC
>JAZRSQ010000021.1:0-16192 GCA_045651585.1 Akkermansia sp. | reverse complement strand
GCCGGAGTCGCAGTGATATTGAGCCTGCGGCTCAGTGATATTGCTCTGCTTGCGCAGAGCAGTGGGGGGATAGGCGGGACTAAAGTCCCGCTCTTCGAGGGAAGGGGGAGAGGTGCTTAACTTATCGCGCCCCTTGGGGGCGCGGTGATATTGTGCCGATGGCACAGTGAAATTGCGGCCGGAGTCGCAGTGATATTGAGCCTGCGGCTCAGTGATATTGCTCTGCTTGCGCAGAGCAGTGGGGGATAGGCGGGACTAAAGTCCCGCTTTTCGAGGGAAGGGGGAGAGGAGCTTAACTTATCTCGCCCCTTGGGGGCGCGGTGATATTGTGCCGATGGCACAGTGAAATTGCGGCTGGAGTCGCAGTGATATTGAGCCTGCGGCTCAGTGATATTGCTCTGCTTGCGCAGAGCAGTGGGTATCAGTTGTAGCGGTAAGGGTGGTCATTTCTGTTATGGTGATTGCGGCCACTATGACGTTCGTAATAATTATCGCGGCGTTGACGTTCTCTGTCGCGCTCGCGACGTTCTTCACGTTTTTCTCGCTCTTTTTCGCGGGCTTTGTATTCGCCGTAGTCTCGACCGGCATCGATAATAGTGTTGAGGGTTGATTTCTGTTCGGCCGCGGGCAGGGTGGCGCCTGCAGCGATGAGGGCTGCTATGGCTAAGGGGAGATATTTTGGGGTCATATACGTTGAGATGCTAAGGTGGGGAGTACTTGATGAGAAACAGTTTTGATGTTGTTCTGTCAGGAAGCTATATGAAAGGCTCTTTATCCCATGCTTTCTGCCAGCGCTTGTGAGAACGCGGGGCATAGGATGGAAAGAACTGAACTTATTGAACATTGCGGTTCTATTGCCTGCACGGGTTATGATATTTTAAGTAGAATTGCCGGTTAAAATGTCTTGCATAAGTGCTTAGTATCGATTATACTGATTCCATATTTTAGTTTGTGTTATGATGCCTGTTCCTCAAACTGTGGTGAAAGACGGGAACTCTCCGGAATTGCCGGCAGGGTTTGAGTTGATGAATTATAAAATCGTACGTAAGCTGGGGTCAGGGGGCTTTTCGATGACGTATTTGGCGACAGAGTTGTTATCGGGACGCGAGGTTGTGATAAAGGAGAATTTTCCCTTTGAATGTACTCACCGCAATACGACAAATCTGAAGGTCGGTCCTGCCGGGACAGAGCGCAAGGAGTTGTTTGATTGGGCGTTGAAGCGCTTTGTCGATGAGGCTCGTGTGCTGATTAAACTGAATCACCCCAATATAGTGCCGGTTCTCAATGTTTTTGAGGCGATGGGTACTGCATATTATGTGATGCCGCGGGTGAGTGGTACTGTGCTTGATGAGGCTGCCCCGGCCCCCGGTAAGATTGATGAGGCTTGGTTGAGTCCGATTCTGCAAAAGCTGTTACTCTCGCTCGATTATTTGCATGGGGAGGGGATGCTGCACCGTGATATTAAGCCATCCAATATTATATTGCGCGAAGATGGTTCGCCTATGCTCATTGATTTCGGTACAGCACGTTCGTCGGATGCCACTCATCCCCTTACCCGCGTGGGGACGTCGGGGTACAGCCCGGCAGAACAATTCATGGCGCAGGGGTTGAATGGGGCGTGGACAGATTTGTACTCGCTGGGTGCCACTTGCTATCGCTTGATTACCGGGCATGAACCGCAGGATGCTATTGAGCGTTTGCTCAATGATAAAATGCCTTTGCTGGCTGAGCGCGCTGATTTGAAGAAGCGTTTTTCGGCCAAGTTCCTTTCAGCCATTGACAAGTCCTTGCGTATGGCTCGGGAAGAGCGCTGGCAGAGCGTAAAGGAATGGCTTGCTGAATTGGGCGGCTCTTGCTCTCAGGAGAAGACCGGGGAGGTGGTGAAGGTTCAGCCTATGCCGGTAGAGAGTGCCCCGGCCGGTATCACCGAGAATGGCAGGAGTTTCTGCACTGGGCGTGCTATTCTCTTTGCGCTTGTTGCAGGGGCATCTGCGCTCGTCGGCGGGGCTATACTGTTGGCTATCGTTGTTGCGATATATTGGGGTATCAGAGGCGCGAAGGTCGGCAAAACGCTGCGCTATGTTTTTCTGTCAATCGTCGCTGTGGGTGCTCTTTGGCTTGTCTTGTTCCTGCTTCTCTACATGATTATGGTTGACTGGAGTGCATACAGCCTGATTCCCGGGGCGATAAGTTTGGGTGGATTTGCTGCCATTTATCAATACATGAAGGGAGGCGGTGCAGGCCGCGCTTGGTTGTTCCTGCTTATCGGTGGTGTTGCCGGTGCTATCCTTGGCTATGCCTATACCGGCACGTTGCTGGATTTGTATGCTGATCTTGGTCAGTTTGCGGAAGATGATCCGGCGCTTGTCCGATTCATGGGTGCTATTGTCATATCGCACTTTGCAGCTTCTATCGCTGCACTGGTCGGCGGATTCTGTAAGAAAAATTAACAGCGTAAGGGTAATTTACGATTTCTGCTGAGAGGCATTTTTCGAGCACGCTGCTCCTTGTGGGCTGCGTGCTCTTTTTATTGCTTGCTTGCGTGGGGTAAAAAAGAATCACCCCTTGGTGCGCACCAAGGGGTGAGGAGAAAGATTTTTAAGGTAAGTCGATTTCAGGTTGCGACCCTCAAACCGACTGAGGAGTTACTTGCCGGACACCTGGCAGTAGGGCATCTTGGACTGGAAGCCGAGCTCCTCGGGGAATTCGGAGAAACCGGACCAGGTATTGTACTCCTTAAGACCGCTGCGACCGCAGCTGCCCTGATAGGGAGGACGATAGGTGCACTTGTAGGTGGGGGCCCAGAAAGTTACGAGCTCGTACAGACCATAGCCCATGCGGGTGAAGGTGCGGGTTACGCCCTCTACCAGACCCACGGAGTAACCGGCATAGTTGCCTTCCTCGGAGTTCCAGCGGATGATGGTCAGGGGGAGCTCCTCGATACCGTATACGATATTGCCGAGAGCACGACCCAGCTTGCGGGTTGCAGTATACTCAGACGCAGGGGGCGCCTGAATGTCGGCATACGTCGTGCCGATCATTGCGAGAAGAAGTGTTGAAAGGAGTAAGCGCTTCATAACGTCATTATTCATACCATACTGCGCTGACTTATGCAAGCAAAAAGGGGCGATTTGCTCCGAAATCGGTTGTTTTTTTTATCTTTTTCTGTAAAAAAAGGCCGCAGACTGAGCTGCGGCCCGAAAAAGTGGTGAATGAGTAAAATCAGAGCGTGATTTCCGTCTGCCTTTCCTCCTCGGTCAGGTAGCAGCCGGGGTCGCTGCCGTACCAGTGCCCGTTGGCGAATGCTGCACGGGTGCGGAACCCGCCACCGCAGAGGGCGAAGTGCTTGCAGGTGGCGCAGGGTCCACTGAGGAGTTTCTGGCGCTCGAGCGGATCTTCCGCCCCACGGAGCTTTTGCAGCTCAGCGGCTGAGGGCTCGAGGGCGGCATCCCACACGTCGGAGAATTTCTGCGTTTTGACATTGCCGAGTGTGACGCTCTGCCAGAACTGGTCGGGGTGGATATTGCCCTGTGTGTCGATGTTGGCAATACCGCGGCCGGAGGAGTTGGCACCACCGCCGTTCCAGCCGAGCAGGCGCAGGGTCTGGGCTGCCAAGGGGCTGCCCTCGCGCAGCTGGCGAAGCAGGATGTAAATGCCGTCTGCCGGCTGGGTGACGGTGAGCAGTTCGCGGGTCTGCCCGCTCTTGTGCCAGGCCTCGGCACGGGCAATGAGCATATCGAGCGCGGCGCGGGCCTCATCGGGGCGCAGGCTGGCGACATCGACCCCTCGACCGGTGGGTACGAGGTGGTAGAAGCACACGCGCTGGATGCCCTCTTGCTCAATGAAGTTGAGGATTTGCTCCATGCTCTGCACGTTGTTGCGGGTGAGGGTCAGACGCAGGCCGGTTTTCTGGCCTACTTCCTCGCAGCGGCGGAATCCGCGAATGGCGCCCTCGAATGCGCCCTCCACACCGCGGAAGGAGTCGTGCACTGCGCCGATGCCGTCGAGCGAAATGCCGACGTATGCCACGCCCAGTCGCTTGAACATAGCGGCGTACTCGGGGGTAATGCGGGTGCCGTTGGTGGAGATGGTAACTTTGAGCCCACGGTTGGTGGCGTGCTCGAGCAGCTCTGGCAGGTGGGGGTGCAGCAGGGGCTCACCACCGGAGAGCAGCAGGGCATTCACCTTGTAGTCGGCCAGATTGTCAATCACGCCCAGACACTGCTCCAAGGTCAGCTCGCCGGGGTATTTCTGTGCGTGAGAGTCGGCATAGCAGTGCACGCAGCGCAGGTTGCAGGTGCGGGTGATATTCCACACTACAATGGGTTTGCGCGTGCGCGATGAGGTGGGGGAGCAGGCGGCTGTACTGGCATGCGGTGCCGTAGAGCCGTGGCCCAGACCGTAGCGTATGTGGTCGGCGGGCTGCTCGGCGCCGCACCAAAGACGTGTGATGTTAATCATGAGTGTGGAAGTAGAGGTGTGAAAGTTGTTCAGCCACGCAGGGCTGCCGGTATGTAATTGCAGAGCGGTTCTGCTGCCATCATGTCGCCACAGGTGCCGAAGGCGCGGGCACGGGAGCCACCGCAGAGCTTGCGGTACTCGCATTTGCCGCATTTGCCGCCCAGAGCATCGTCATCCCTCAGCTGTACAAAGATGGGGTGGGTGCGGTAGAGGGTGGCCAGATCATCGGTGCGCACGTTGCCGGCGGTGAGGGGCAGGAACCCGCTGGGCTGCACTTCGCCCGTGTGCGAAATAAAGAGCACGCCCTTGCCGTCGCGGGTGGGGACGAGGTGGCGCGGGGGCTGGCCACCCTGTTTGGCTGCCTGCATGAGCACGCGGCGGTAGTGGTGCCCCTCGGTTGTCTTGATAGCGAAGGGGAGCTCGCTGCGCAGGTTCTGCAAGCGCTGCCAGGTTTGCTCGAGTTCATCGGCCGAGGGCAGGTCATCCTGCGTGGCGCGACCGGTCGGAACCAGCACGAACACGCTCCACACATCGGGCTTGAGTTCGCGCATGAGTTCGATAAAGGAGTCGAGCTCGCCGAGGGTGCTCTTGGCCAGGGTCGTATTCACCTGCAGCTGAATGCCGGCTTCCATAGCGGCTCGGGCTGCCTGCAGAGTACGCTCGAAGGTGTGCGGCACACCGCGGAATCGGTCGTGGCTCTCCTGAGTGGCGCCATCGAGGCTCAGGCTCATGCTCACCACGCCTGCTGCGCGCAGTGCTGCGAAGTCGGCATTCACCAGTCGATTAGTGGCGGCGGGGCTCAGTGCCACCCTCAACCCGCGCTCGGTGGCGCGGGTGATGATGTCGAAGATATCGCGGCGCATCATGGGGTCACCACCGGTGAGAACCAGCATGGGCGGCGCCAAATCAGCAATTTTGTCGACCAGTGCCATGGCCTCCTCATGCGTCAATTCGTCCGGGTGAGCCTGGGGCTGGGCAATAGCCCGGCAATGTCGGCATGCCAGAGCACAGGCTCGTGTGACCTCCCAGAAGAGGATGAACGGGCGCTCGGCAAAGTCTACCGCGGGGAAATGAGGATGAGCGGCCATGGTGACACTGTTCGCTGTTTACTGCTGCGAGAAGGACTGCAGCAAAGTCTGCAGTGCCTGAGCACGCTGCTGCTGTGCAGTCGTGGGGGTGGTGGTATTGGTGGGCACCGTTTCTGCCTGATAGGTGGTGGCACCGCTGATCAGGCTCTGCAGCTTGCTGACGGTGCTCTCCTTCAGACAGTCGGTGTACTTCTTGCCACCCATCCAGTTATTGAAGGTAAAGCGGGCGTAGGAGGGAACGGCGTTCTCGGTCTTGGCCACACGCAGGCGCTGGAAGCCACGGGAGAAGTAGTCGTACTGGTCATCGGCACCGTAGTACTTCATGTTGGTGAGCTCGTCGGAGTTGATGAGTGTGGCTGTGGTGGGGGTGAACAGCTCGGTGCGGCTAACGGTCTTCACGGCGCAGGAGCTCAGCGCCAGAGCAAGTATCATTACGGAAAGCAGTTTCTTCATAACGCGCGCCTATATACCACAAGAGCCCGTTTCAGTCAAGTCGAACTTACCTGCACTTTTGGCTTCACATTGTCAGCGGAATGTGCTTTAATAGGGGTAGTATGAGTGTTGGAGACGGGCGAGAAGGTAAAGTGCGCGCCGCGCTGCATGGTAAAGGGCAGCTCGGTGGTAAGCTTGCCGGTCTCAGTTTGCCGCGCCAGATTGTGCACATTGCGCTCTGGCCACTGCTGGAGCAGGTCATGAGTTTTATCTGCGCGTCGACTTCCTTGTTCCTTGCTACTCATATGGGAACAGAGGGCAGCGTGACGGAGCAGATAGCCTCGGGCATAGGTGTGACCGGTTATGTGATGTGGTTGGGCTTCCTCATGCAGGGAGCTGTGGGCATGGGTGCCACGGCTATTGTGAGCCGTATGACCGGCGCCCGCAAGTTCGGCGAGGCGAATTACGCCGCCAATCAGGCCGCCATGCTGGGGCTGCTGGCAGGTGTGCTCTCGGCCGTGCTCATGTACCTGACGGCCGATTTCTTGGTAACAAAGGCACTCACCCTCAGCCCCTATGCGCAGGAGGTAGCCCTCACCTACATGCACACGGGATGTTGGGTGGCTATTTTCTCGGGCATTGTATTTGCGGTGAATGCCGCTCTGCGCGGTGCTGGCGATACACGCACGCCTTTCTTTATCATGCTGGCGGTGGATGGTCTGAACATTGTCTTCAGTATCATCTTTGTGAAGTGCCTGGGGCTCTTCATCGAAGGTCTGGCGCTGGGCATGATTGCCGGTATGGCTGTGGCTGCGGCTATTCTGGTGGGTATCTTGATGTACCGCTCGGTTAAAATGCAGCGCCGCATGCAGGGGGCTGAGCTCGATGCTTATGCTGCCACGCAGGAGCCCACCTATGTGCCGCCCATTTTCCTGCGTCTGCGTTCCCTCTTGCCCGATTGGCGCAGCATGTACCGCATTCTTACCATCGGACTTCCTCAGGCACTTGAAATCGGTGGTATCTGGCTGATACAGATTTACGTGTTGCGCGTTATCTCCGGCTTGGGGGATGCCTATGTCGGCGCGCACAACATTGCCATACGTATTGAGAGTATGAGTTTCCTGCCCGGTTTTGCCATCGGTATGGCGGGTGCCACCCTGGTGGGGCAGTACCTCGGCACGGGTAGCGTGCGCATGGCATTGAGTACCATTCGCAAATGTGTGCTGTACAGCGTGGTGTTCATGAGCCTTATGGGCGTGGTGTTCTACGCATTCCCCGAGATTTTTGTCGAGATATTTGCCTCCAACTCCGAGGGGCTCATGCGTGCCACAGTTCCGGTAGTGCAGGTGTTCCTGCTGGTGGAGCCGTTCTACGCAGCTATGCTCATGATTAAGATGTGCCTGCGCGGTGCCGGTGACACGCGTCGCGTGATGTATGTCTCCTACGGTTGCATGGGCTTCTTCCGTGTAGGCTGCCTGTTCCTGTGGACTCTGTTCTGGCCCGAAACGCTGTCGTTGGTGGGTATCTGGCTGCTCTTTACTGTGGATTTGGCTGTGGAGTATTTCATCCTCAACCGCATGCTCAATGGCCTGAGATGGGCCAGAAGAAAGGTGTAAAAAAAGTGGCGCGGGTTAAACCGCGCCACTTTTTTATTGTATCTATTTGAAATTGAAGTCAGCCGGGACGGGTGTTACACCCCGAGCTCGGTGCGGATAACATCGCACACCATAGAGTGAATTTCTTCGATTGTGTCGTCGGCATCGATACGGAAAAGCCAAGGCATTTCCATGGAAGAGTAAATCTCGGCGCAGGCCTGCAGGAAGGGCTCATTTTCAAAGGCATCCTTGCCATTGCCACGGGCATTCATGCGCTCCATGGCCAATTCAACAGGGATATCGAGCCAGAATGCTACATCGGGTATTGTAGCGAACTCCTCGTTCATTTGGCGTATGTCCTCGACATTCACCCCGGTGGCACCCTGATAGGCCATCATGGAAAGGTAGTAGCGATCCAGCAGTACCCAAGCACCACGCTGCAGTGCCGGCTCAATCAGTTCGCGCACATGCTCGCGACGATCCTGCAGCAAGCAGTTGAGTTCCTCATCCAGCCCCAAACGCTCCCCGCTCAGGGCTGCGTTTCGTACCTTCATACCCCACTCGCCGCGGGTCGGCTCATAGTCGGTTATTACTTCCTTACCCTGCTTGCGCAGGTAGTCGGCCAACAGCTTAATCTGGGTAGACTTGCCCGTGCCGTCAATTCCTTCGAAGACGACCAGGCAGCCCCTTAGGTGAGGTGAATCAGGTTCCATAGCGGCATGAGCGTAGCACAGAGCAGGGCAGCGTGCAAGCACAAATATTGCTTTTTTCAGTATATTGTGAAGATAATACGAAAAGACGCACCCAATTGGATGCGTCTTTTCAGAAAATTTCCCAGACGGGGCAGATTTACGCCTCTACAGCGGGGGTTACGGCAGCGGCGGGAATCTCTTCCTTGTTGGTGAAGCGCCACTTTACCTTGTTGCGCTTGCTGGCGGAGCGAGCCTTGCGGCGCTTCTCATCCATGGGGCTCTCGAAAGCGCGACGACGGCGCATTTCTTCGAGGATACCCTCGGTATCCAGCTTGGTCTTGAGGCGCTTAAGAGCGCGGTCGATCGGTTCTCCTTTACGTACGATAACGGAACGCATGATTTTCTTTGTGTTTGTTGATAATTGTCCGGGAACGGGCAGGCAGGATACAGCATTCCGCCCGCAGTGTCAAGTTTTTTATCGCGCTTTTTGTGATTTTTTGACTTTTCTGACAAAAAAGCTGCCATTTTTATTTGACAACAGTATATCCCTGAGCGGTGATGGTGCTGTGCAGTGTGTCGAGAGAAATGTCCTGCGATGTGGTAATCGTTACGATTTTGGTCTTGTGGTCGGCTTTGCAATCGGTCACGCCGGGGACGGCGAGCAGAGCTCGGGTGACGTGTGCCTCGCAATGGGGGCACATCATGCCTTCTACCTTAATGGTGATGGTGTTCATTTTCTGTGGTGGTGTGGGGGTGAAATGTCTGAGCCTCAGGGCGTTGGTGACTACGCAGAAACTACTCAGTCCCATGGCTGCTGCGGCTATGGCAGGGTGGAGTAACCAGCCTGTCAGGGGGTAGAATGCACCGGCTGCGAGCGGAATCATCAGGCTGTTGTAGAGCAGGGCCCAAAAGAGGTTTTGGCGTATGTTGCGCAGTACAGCCCGGCTTAGGTTCAGAGCGGCTGCGACGTCCATCAGATTGCTGCGTACCAGTATAATACCGGCGCTTTCCATGGCAATATCGGTGCCGGTGCCGATGGCTATGCCTACATCGGCGCGGGTGGGGGCGGGGGCGTCGTTGGTGCCATCGCCCACCATGGCCACGCAGTACCCTTCGGCCTGCAGGCTGCGTACCAGAGCCTCTTTATCCTGAGGCAGTGCTTCGGCATGTACTTCGTCCACCCCAGCGCGTTGGGCTATGGCATGGGCGGTGCGGGAGTTGTCGCCACTTATCATGATGACGCGCAGTCCGGACTTTTTCAGGGATGCAACGGCGGCGGGGGACTCAGGTTTGATGGTATCGGCCACGGCCAGCGTTCCGATGAGTTCGTTCCCTCGGGCAAAGAAAAGCGGTGTTTTGCCGGCGGCTGACAGTGCACAGACATCGGGTACCGCGACTCCGATCTGTGCCATCAGCGCGGCATTTCCGGCGGCACAGGGGGTGGTGCCAATGGTGGCAGTTACTCCTCGCCCGGCTAGGTAGGTTAAGCTGTTGCAGGGATTGGGGGTATAGTTTGGTGCTGCATGCAGTACGGCCTCTGCGAGTGGGTGGTTGCTGCCACTCTCCAGAGTAACGGCGAGATGTAGCAGTTCATCGGCGCTGTGGCCGGGTGCGGGCAGTGTATCGGTAACGACCGGGTGCCCGGTGGTAATGGTGCCGGTTTTGTCGAGCACGACGGCGGTGGCGCGGTGGGCGCTCTCGAGCGCTGTACCGTTGCGGAACAATATACCACACTCAGCCCCTCTCCCGGTACCTACCATAATTGCTACAGGCGTGGCAAGCCCCAGTGCACAGGGGCAGCTGATGACCAGCACGGCTATGGCGCATGAAATCGCAAAACCTGCTCCTGCGCCCAAGGCCAGCCAGATACCTGCCGTCAAAAGGGAAATAAGAATGACCGCCGGTACAAATACAGCCGAGATGCGGTCAGCCAAACGCGCGACGGGTGGTTTGGTGGCAGCGGCCTCTCCCACCAGCGAAATGATACCGGCCAGCGCACTGTGTTCCGCCGTTTTGTCCGCCCGAACCTGGAGCGCTCCATTGCAATTGACAGTTCCGGCGTACACGTTGGTTCCCGGTGTCTTCTCGACCGGCAGGCTTTCCCCGGTGAGAGCTGCCTCATCTGCAGCGGAGCAGCCTTCAATCACGGTTCCGTCCACCGGCATGCGTTCGCCGGGGCGCACGAGTACAGTTTCGCCCACTTGCACGGCGTCGGCGGGTATGGTGATGGTAGCGCCGTCCCTCAGTACAGTCGCGGTTCGCGGCAGCAGGGAGAGCAATTTTTCCAGCGCTGCACCGGTGCGGCCGGTGGCTCGGCTTTCCAACCATTTGCCGAGGGTAATGAAGGTCACAATCATGGCGGCGCTCTCAAAATAATAGGCACCGCGGTGGGCAAAATAAAAGTTGGCCAGTCCGTCAATCATAGCGGCACCGGCTCCCAGGGCTACCAGAGTGTCCATGTTGGCCGAGCCTTTCAGCGCCCCTTTCAGTCCGTTGATGAAGAATGGTCGGTTAATCCACAATATGGGCAGGGAGAGCAACAGCTGTACAATCGCAGAGTATGAGCCATGCCACAAGTGGTGTATGGCTATGAGCGGCAGAAGTATGCTCAGCGACAGCTCAAATCGGCGGTGCAGCGCACTGTCTTCTCGCCTCGTAGTTGTGCCTGCTCCCTGAGCTACGGTTGCTCCATAGCCGACAGCCTCGACGGCAGAGATAATACCGGCCTCGCTCTGTTGCTCGCCGAATTGCACCCGCATGCTGCCGGTCAGCAGATTTACCTGTACTTTCAACACCTCGGGCAACACCGATACGGCTCGCTCCACTCTGGCTGAGCATGCGGAGCAGCTCATGCCGGTTATTTTAAATTGTGCCTCTCGCATACCTGCTGTTGAACAACTTTAGGCTTCAATATGCAGCAGCGCTTTCATCGTCTGCATTTTGGCAGCGGTTTCCTGCCACTCGCTGTCTTCGTCCGAGTCGGGCATGAGTCCGCCACCGGCATAAAGACGGCAGACGCCCGGGAAAATCTGCATGCAGCGCAGGGAGACATAGAGCTGAACCTGTCCGTTACCCCAATGTCCCAGATAACCGGCATAGCACGCGCGGTCGATATCGGGGTAGGTCTGCAGCAATTCACGAGCCTTTGCTACGGGGGAACCGCAGACCGCCGGGGTGGGGGGCAGGGTATCCAGCAGTCGAAGAATACGGCCCGGCGGCATGCGCAAGTGAAAACGTGTGCAAAGGTGCTCAATATTGCCGGCTCTCAGATTTTCGGGCGCGCTTTCCTTTATTTCATCGGCCAGCGGGGTCAGCACCTCGCGCATGAAATCGGTCACCAGAGCCTGCTCGTTGCGGTTTTTGGCATCCCAAGGTAACAGGCAGGGCATGCGGGTGCCGGCAAGAGCCATGGTGTGCCAGCTGTCGCCACTACCGGTAATAAGCTGCTCGGGGGTGCAGAAAAGCCAAGTGCCATGCTGTGGGGTATGAACCAGCGCCTTGAAGGCGGCCGGTTGGCGCTCACAGGCCTCCATCAGAGCTCGGCAGGGGGAGAAATCGGGCCCCACCTCTTCATCCGCAGTACGGGCAAGTATGATTTTGCGCACTTGACCACTATGTATGAAATCGGTGTACAGCTTGAACAGCGCCGAATATTTCTCCCGAGTTGTGGCAGACTCCCACGGTTGGAGTTGCATTTCCGGCCAATTTTCGGCCTCAGGAACTTCCGCCAGCTCATTGGGAATGAACAGGCTCTCACCCGTGAAGGTAGCCAATATAAAACCGTTGCAGAAGATGAAATCGCTCTCCGTGCGACCATCTTCCGCCATGCAGAATCGCAGCTCTGTTTCGCCGGGCAGGGCATATACGGCAAAGGCACACTGCCGCCCGCACAAGGCATCCACTCTATCTGCAAACTGCATCTGCATGCACCCAGTCTAGCATAATATCCCCCTTTTGGCAAGGGAGATGTTTTTTTGTGTGCTGAGGAGATGGGCGTTGTTGTTAGCAGAATAGAAATAAAAAGCCGCAGTCGGTGAGGACTGCGGCTTTTTATCAGTGGTAATGAAACGGTGTTCAGTTCCCGGCGTGCTTGAAGGCGTTTGCCGGTATGGTGACGCGCGGTGTCTGCTTGCCGTTGTGGGGGCCTCGATTCCACTCCATCTGCAGCGTGCCGGGAGCAGATTCGCCCTGAACAACGGTAATGGTGATGGGGTGCAGGCCGGCCTTCAACGGGATACCCTTCTTGCCGGTGCGTGCGGTGTCTTCCTCCACGGTGTTGGCTGCGGCCGACTCTGTGGCAGTGGTGCCGGGGGTATAGTTGAAGTCAGCGTCAATCAGATTGAAGTTGTGCAGCTTCACGAAGGCCTTGCTACCCGGAACATCGCTGAGGGTGAGGTAGAAGTGCCAGTGATTACCATCATCGGGAACATTGATATACCCCGTGTAGGTGGTAATGGTTCCGGCCGGCAGGGTGGCGCCGTTGGGATTGGCAACCTGCAGGTCGAGCGTAGCCGGAGCATTCACCCCGGCGGGAACCCAAGGAGCCGTGGCTTGTACTTGCTGCACGTAAAGACCGTTCTGCATGTTCGCAGCCTGAGTGGGCGGGTTGGCCGGCACTTTATTCATATCATAGCTGCGGAAACCGCCACAGCTGTTGTTGCGACGTGGCGCCTGCGGGTCACGGTGGTAATCGTAGGCTCGTCGGTTCCAAAGAGCGAGATTGTTCAGGAACTGCTGCATGTCGGCAGAATTACCCTCGGGCAGGGGGGTGCTTTCGTGCGGGTCTGCCTCGGTGTCGAACAGTTCCCAAGCCTCTGTGCCGCTCTTCACCCCGGCGCGCAGGGCTTTCAGCCAGCGCTGAGATTTGTTGTCAAAGAAAATGAGCACCTGCTGTTCGCCGCGCACGCGCCCTTTTTTGTTGGCGCTGTAGTCGCGGTACTGAGCCATACCACCGCCGAAGGCATATTCGGCATACAATACGCGGTCAGGATTGCTGCTCAGCGTATCGTTCCCCTGCAGCAGGGGGAGCAGGGATGTGCCGTCGCAGCGCATGGGGGCGGGCACGCCTGCCAGGTCGGCAACGGTGGCCATCCAATCCTGGAACTGCGTGGGGGTGGAGTTCACCAGCCCACTTTTCACGATGCCGGGAGCGTATACCACGCAGGGAACGCGCAGTCCACCATCGAACACATCGCGCTTAATGCCATCATGGTTGCCATAGCTGCGGAAGAATGAGGGATCCTGTGCCGGGGCAGGGTGGCCGGCAAAACCGTACACGGCACCGGGTTCATCGTGCGAACCGTTGTCGCTGGTGAAGATGATGACCGTGTTGTCTGCAATGCCCAAATCCTCGCACAGCTTCACCAAATCGCCCAGACCTTCGTCTACGCGGGTAATCATAGAGGCGTGACGGCGGGCGGTCATGAGCTTGTGGGGGGCATTGTTGCCGTAGCGGGCAGTGGCGTAATCCTGCCAAGCCTCACGGTATTGGGGGTGGATGAAGGTGTCCCAGTCAGCGGGGCGGGCGGTATTAATCATATTGCCCGGGGTTCCGAGCCACTGTACACCACCGGTCAGACCGCCACCTTGGGGGTAGGGGCCGGCCGGTATACCCAAGCGAGCGTGCGGGGCTACATAGGTAAGTGCCAGGAAGAAGGGCTTGCTTTTGTCGGCGGTCTGCTGGTCCACAATCCACTTTTTGGCGCGAGCCGTGAACAGGTCGGTGCAGTAGCAGCCGTCCAGCTTGTCGGTAATCAGTTCATCGCCATCCCATACGGCATTGCAGTGTGTTTCGGGATCGGCGTTGCTTTCCTCTTTCGGGTAATGACGGTGACCGGCCAGGTGGTTATTGTAACCGAAGAAGAAGTCAAAACCGCGCTTGGTGGGCCATGCCGGGCAGGTGGTGGGGGTACCGCCGCTTTCCCGACCGCCACCAATGCCCCACTTGCCGATAAGGGCTGTGCTGTAACCGGCGGCCTTCAGCACGCTGGCTAGTGTGTGGCCGTTTTCCAGCGCGGCGTCAAAGCTGTTGTTACGTATTACCTCAGCGTGGCCTTGGTGCAGGCCGGTAAAGAGCGAGGCTCGGGCCGGTGCGCATACGGGGGCGCAGGTGTAGTGTCGGCGGAGCTGTGCGCCCTGTGTGGCCAGTCTGTCCAGCACCGGTGTATCGATGCGGGGCGTGCCTGCGTGCTCAGCCGGTTGGTTCAGCCCCAGGTCGCCCCAGCCCATATCATCAACCAGTACCAATATAATATTAGGTTGCTTTTCTGCTGCCACGGCGGGGCTCAGCCACCCCAGCGTCAGCGCCATCAGCAAGCCTGTGAAAAACGCGCGTTTCATTACCGGGACATTGTAACAAATGCACCGCTCGCTTACAAGTTAAAATTCATGCCATTGCTCCTACAAAGCGGGGCTGTTGTTTGCTGTTCCTCCGAACTCAAAGCCTTTCCGAAATCAAAAAACAACAAAAAAAGCCCACATGTCGCACTATATGCTTGCAAGTGTGGCGTTTGTCGGTTAAAATGCGCCAGCGAAAAATTTTCAAACCTCTAGTACCATGGAAATTACTATCGACAAAATCAGCGATTGCCAGGTAAGCCTGAGCGCTACCGTACCGGCAAGTGATGTGGCCACCGTGAAGGATGGCATTCTGTCCACCTACGCCAAGAGCGCCCGTCTGCCCGGTTTCCGTCCCGGTAAGGCTCCCAAGAGCATGATTGCCAAGCGCTATGCTACCGAAATCGGCGAGGAGCTCGATTACCGCATGAAGAGCGACATTCAGGATAAGTGCCTGGAAGAGAATCCCGACCTCAAGGTGCTGGATTTCGGCACTCCCGAGGGCGCTGTTGCTGAGGACGGTTCCTACACTCTGAAGGCTACCCTGACTGTGGTGCCTGAGTTCGAGCTGCCCGAGTACATGGGTATCGAGGTGACTGTTCCCTCCACCGATGTAACCGACGCTGAGATTGACGAGACTCTGCAGAAGTACGCCGAGACCTCCGCTAAGCACGAGGTGACCGAGCGCGCCAGCGCCAAGGGTGACATCGTTGTAGTGGACTTCAAGACCACCTGCGAGGGCAAGCCCACAGCTGAGTACTGCGGCAAGAGCGTTGGTTTCCTGGAGGGCCGCGAGGGCTACTGGGTAAGCCTTGAGGACGACCGTTTCATCCCCGAGCTGGCTGATGGTCTGGTAGGCGTGAGCGCCGGCGAGACCAAGGACATTGTGGCCAAGCTGAAGGAGGATTTCCCCATCTCTGACCTTGCCGGCAAGGAGGTTACCTTCTCCTGCGTGGTGAAGGAGGTGCGTGAGAAGCAGGTGCCCGAGGTAACTCCCGAGCTGTTTGCCAGCGCTCTGCCCGGCAAGAGCATGGAGGAGATTCGTGACATCGTGCGCGACAACCTGAAGAGCTCCAAGGAGCGCAGCAACGACGAGGCCAAGGCTGATCAGATTTCCGAGAAGCTCGCCGACCAGCTTTCCTTCGCCCTGCCGACCGATCTGGTAGAGCGTGAGAACGAGAACACCGTGCAGCGCAAGCTCTACGCCGCCATTCAGGCCGGTAACTACGATGCCGCCAAGGATATGGACGCCATGCGTGAGGAGGCCAAGGCCGAGACCGAGCGCAACCTGCGCGTATACTTCGCTCTGCAGGAGATTGCTCGCCGCGAGATGATTACTGCCACCGATGCTGAGATGCTCAATGCTATCTCCAACATGGCTGAGCAGGCTCGCGAGAAGAACCTCAAGAACTTCGTTCGCAAGCTGCAGCGCGAGAACCGCATGACCGGTATCCGCCTGAGCATCATCACCTCCAAGGTCATTGACCTGCTGGCTCGCAACGCCAAGGTGACTGTGGAGTAAAGCGGATTTACAATATACAATCTACAATTTAGGTTGTTCGGCGGGGCTAGCCCCGCGTGAAGAAGG
>JAZRSQ010000020.1:0-4600 GCA_045651585.1 Akkermansia sp. | reverse complement strand
GGCGGGTGTACCCCTAGTCGGTCTGTCAAAGGCGCGAAGTTTGACAGACCTCTCCGTCGGTTCGGATTTTACCCCGAACAAGCTCAGTTTACCACAAAAAATTAACCGAGTACGAGGGACGAATTCCGAGGGACGAATTTATAAGTTCCGCGGCTTACGCCACAAGGTGATGCGAAGCTTTGCATACGCTACCGCCCGCGTCTGAAAGCGAGGCCTGCCACGGCGACCCCTCTCGGCGTATCGCAGAGAAGCCGGAAGCAAGCAAGCGCAGCGAGACGCGAAGACGGGGGCAGTGGCAGTGGAATAAGGCTACGCATTTTCGCGGGCGAAAAGCCCGCCTAACTTGAATATCCAAAATCCAAAATTCAAAATCCAACTTTATGATGGTCGGCGCCTTGGGGATAGGGGAGAAATCAGTTTTTCTTGTTCTGCTGCTTCTTCATGCGCTTGAGGTCAGCAGGTGTGGGTCGACGTATGATGGTTTCGCCCTCTTTAGCCATATCGGCGCGGTCGCGAGCCACGTTTTCGTAGTACTCCGGGTCGTTCATCCAGAGCACTCGGTCGTGGGCTTCTTCTTCCTCAGCACGGGCTTTTCGGAGCTGGTACTCAGTTTGTTCCTTTTTGAGCTTGAGGTCTTGCAGTTCGAGCATGGGCTGCAGTACCAGCATGGAACCCAGGAAGGCGACGAAGCCCAGCAGAATGAGCCCGCTCACACCCATTACACGGCGAATGCCCCGTGTGCGCTGGGAGCGCAGGGCTTCCAACTCCTCCAAGGTAGGGAGAGAACGGCGACTCAGAAAGGGAATTTTCACGGCAGGGCTTCGGGGGAATGATGTTTACTTGGCGTTGCGCTCGGCAAAGGGTACAAATCGACCGCGACGGGCGAGCACGACGGTGTGCATGCGCAGCTGCTTGCCTTTGGATGATGCGGGGACCGGGGTGGTGCTTACCTCGAACCCGGCACGCATGAGGGTGCTCTCCAGGCGCTTGTCGCGCTTGGCTACGGTAATGGCCAGCAGGCTGCCACCCTTCAGGGCGTTGAAATAGGCCTGAGCATCGGTCACATTCATTTCGCAACGGGCATGAACATGGCGCAGCAGGATGGCGTGCAGAGAACCGGTGCGCTTGCGGCACAGCTCGGCGGCGGTGGCAATCTCGGCGCTCACGCGGCTGTCCTGCCATACCTCCTTTGTTTCGCTGTGAGTGCGGTTCCACTCCACAATAGCGGCTACGGGTTCAGCGACGATAAACTTGGCTTTCTCGCGGGGCAGGCATTCCATGGCCTTGGCCAGCCCATAGCCCAGCCCCAGCCCGGCTATCATGATGCAGGGTTGTGTAGCGCGAGTGATGGGGGATGTGGCAATTTCTGCCATCGAATCTTCGCTGCCGTGGGTGAATGAGGTTGCGCAGGGCAGGCCGTCATGCTGCAGGCTCAGTTCGCCGTCGCGCTCCCACAGCTCCCACAGGCTGCCGTCTTCCATCTGTTGTTCGCCGAGTTTGGTCAGGGGCTTCATGACCCGCATTGTAGCAGATATACCCCGCCTATGGCAAGCGCGTATTGCGTGCGCGAACGAAAACTGCTTATTTAGATGGTTCTTCTGCGCTCCGAAATGCCTTTTTATGGAAGGGAAATAGTTTTATGCTTGACTTTGCTCAAACTATCCGTTACATTGCTCATTGAACAAAGTCATGAAAGACCGTCGAATTGTAATTACTGGTATGGGTGCCCTTTCTCCTCTTGGCAACAGCGTGGAGGAGACATGGGCTGGTATGAAGGCGGGCCGCTCCGGCATCACCAAGATTGAGAGCATTGACACGGACGTGTATGCTGTTCATATCGGTGGTGAAGTGAAAGATTTCGATGCTGCTCCGTATTTTAAGAAGGACCCCAAGGGTGTTCGCCGTTGCGACCGATTTGAGCTGCTGGCTATGGCTGCAGCCGGTATGGCTATGGAGGACGCCGGGCTGGATCCCGAGAAGGTGAACAAGGATCGCGTGGGTGTGATGATTGGTTCCGGTATCGGTGGTCTGGGCATTCACGGTACCAACTGCGAGATTCTCGTGAAGTCCGGTCCCCGTCGTGTGTCCCCCTTCTGCATTCCCTACATGATTACCAACATGGCCTCCGGTCTGGTGAGCATTGAGTACGGTTTCGGTGGCCCCAATATGAGCATTTCCACCGCATGCGCTACCTCCAACCACTGCATCGGCGAGGCTTGGCGTATCATGAAGTTCGGCGACGCCGACGTGATGCTTTGCGGTGGTGCCGAGGCTGCTATCCTGCCCATCGGTATTACCGGTTTCGCCAACATGAAGGCTCTTTCCACCCGCAACGACTCCCCCGAGACGGCTTCCCGCCCCTACGATGTGGATCGCGACGGTTTCGTGATGAGTGAGGGTGCCGGCGTGATTGTGCTCGAGACTCTGGAGCACGCTCAGGCCCGTGGCGCTAAGATTCTGGCTGAGCTTGTGGGCTATGGCCTGAGCTGCGACGCCTACCACTATGCTGCTCCCGCTCCCGAGGGCGAGGGTGCCAGCCGTTGCATGGAGATGGCTCTGCAGCATGCCGGCCTGAAACCCACCGATGTGAACTATGTGAACACACACGGTACTTCCACTCCCGTGGGCGATATCTGCGAGGTGAAGGCCATTAAGCGCACCTTCGGTGATTATGCCACCAACGGTCTGGTATGCAGCTCCACCAAGTCCATGACCGGTCACCTGCTGGGTGCTGCCGGTGCTATTGAGCTGCTTGCCTGTGTGAAGGCTATCGAGGATAACTTCGTGCCCCCCACCATCAACGTGTTCAATCAGGATCCCCAGTGCGATCTGGATATCTGCGCGAACGAAGGTCGTTCTATGAAGGTGGACGTAGCTCTCAGCAATTCCTTCGGCTTCGGCGGTCACAACTCTTCGCTTATCGTGAAGCGCTTTGTTGACTGAACCTCAACTTGCTGAACAATTTAACGCTTTCATGGCGGCGGCCGGGGGTATCCCCCGCCGCCGCACTGCATTCCTGACATGACCGAACCGGAATCCACCCCGGCCCCTACTCCTGCCGAACCTGTAGTTGCCCGTCGCTCACGTGTGCGCCTGTTCTGGTGCAGTGTATGCACCCGAGTAGGTGTCGTAAAGCTGCCGCAATCCACCCCTGACCGCGCCGATATGCTGCTGTTGCGTTGGGGGGTGCTCTGTGTGGTGGTGCTGTTGGTTACCATGCTGCTGTTACTCAACGGCTGTTTTGAGTGTGTAGATGAAGCTCAGCTGCGCCTGCTCTGTGGCAATCCCTTTTATTTGGAGGCCGAGGCTACGCAGCACATGGCCCTGAGCCCCGCCGGTATGTTCGGCTGGTGTGTAGCTGTCACGCTGTACCTGAGCATTGTGCTGTTGCTGCGCCGTCGCATGGCGGAGCGTGTGCAGATTGCGCTGATGGCTGCTGTGGCGGTGGCATTGCCGGGGCTGCTCTGCGTGCTGTGGGATTGTGTCTTTTACGTGGCTCCGCTGTTGTTCTGCGTAGTATTCACTTGGGTACTGGTTGTGGCTATACCCTTCTTCCGTCGCTCGCGTTCATGAAAGCTCAGGATTACCCTCAACCCGTTCAGGAGCTCATAGCCCGCCTTAAGCGTATGCCGGGTATCGGTACGCGCGGGGCAGAGCGGCATGCTCTCTGGTTCCTGCAGCACGGCCGGGCAGATGCCCGCGCTCTGGCTGCTGCTTTGACCGCTGCGGCAGATGAAGTGACCGCTTGCCCCCGCTGTGGATTTTTTGCTGCGCGTGGTGAGCTCTGTACCGCGTGCAACGACCCCGCGCGCGATTCCGGGCTGCTCTGCGTGGTAGAGCAACCCACCGATGTGCTGCCTATTGAGCGCTGTGGCACATTCCGCGGTCTGTACCATTGCCTGGGGGGCAAGATTTCTGCTCTCGATAACATTATGCCCGAGGATTTGGCCATCACCCAGCTGGTGGAGCGGGTGCGCTCCGCGCCGGGCTGTGAGGTGATTCTGGCCATCGGCAGCGATGTGGAGGGCGAGGCTACGGCTCTGTACTTGGCGGAGCTGCTGGGAGCGCTGGATTGTCGCGTAACTCGATTGGCACAGGGTATGCCTGCCGGTGCCGGTTTGGGCCAGGCGGATGCCGTCACACTCATGCGCGCCCTCGAAGGCCGCAAGAATATGTGAGATTGCGGGCATCCCGAAAAACACTACAAATTGTAGTTTGTCCGCCTATCACCAAGGCGTCAGCCTTGGTCTTCACTCTGCGCGCAGCGCACTCTTCACCACCGTGCGCAGCACGGTTCTTCACCGCGGGCTTTAGCCCGCTTTTCACTCGGCCGCAGGCCGTTAAAAAGCATTTATCCCTTGCTCGCCAACAGCGAGCCATACTTTAAAACCCGCGCTTGCGCGGGTTCTGATATTTGGCGGGCAAAGCCCGCGGAACTTACAAATTCGTCCCTCGGAATTCGTCCCTCGTACTCGGTTAATTTTTTGTGGTAAACTGAGCTTGTTCGGGGTAAAATCCGAACCGACGGAGAGGTCTGTCAAACTTCGCGCCTTTGACAGACCGACTAGGGGTACACCCGCCCTCGTACAAGGGAGAAAAT
>JAZRSQ010000019.1:0-16183 GCA_045651585.1 Akkermansia sp. | reverse complement strand
GTTGTCGGTCAGTTCGCGGCTGAGGTGCGCGGCTACTATCCGCCGGAGCCCTACAAGGGCAAGGGTATTCACTATGTTGGTGAGTACATCCGCCGTAAGGAAGGCAAGAGCGTTGGCAAGTAATCATCTCAAACACTTATTACAAAGTTTACAAGAATATGAGCACTATCAATCGCAAAGCCATCCGCGCCCGCGTTCATACGCGTATTCGCAAGAAGCTTGCAGGTACGCCTGAGCGCCCCCGTCTGGCAGTTAATTTCTCCAATCAGCACGTATATGCTCAGGTGATTGACGACGTTAAGGGTGTAACCCTGTGCGCCGCTTGCACCAAGAACCTGGAGATGAAGAAGGCCAATGTCGAGTCCGCCGCCAAGGTGGGCGAGCTCATTGCCAAGAAGGCCCTGGAAGCCGGTATCACTGAGGTTGTGTTCGACCGCGGTGGTTTCCTCTACCACGGGAAGGTGAAGTCCCTGGCCGACGCTGCTCGTGAGGCCGGTCTCAAATTCTAAACAGAAAGGTTTAATACAATGACTGAAGAAACAAAGGCTCCCGCAACTGAGCAGAGCGCCGCTCCCCAGCCCCAGCGTGGCCGTGGTCCCCGTCGTGAGGGTGGCCGTGGCGGTCGTGGTCCCCGTCGTGAGGGTGGTCGCCGCAACGAGGCTCCCGTAGAGGAGGGTCCCCAGCTCATGGAGAAAGTCGTGTACGTGAACCGCTGCGCCAAGGTGGTCAAAGGTGGTCGCCGTTTCTCCTTCTCCGCCCTCATCGTTGTGGGTGACCAGAAGGGTAAGGTTGGCTACGGTTTCGGCAAGGCCAATGAGGTTTCCGACGCTATCCGCAAGGGTACCGACGCTGCAAAGCGCGCCATGAAGAACGTGGTAGTGGTGAACGACACCATTCCGCACGAGGTATACACCGAGTTCGGTGGTGCCAAGATCGTGCTGAAGCCGGCTACTGCCGGTACCGGTCTTGTGGCCGGCGCCAAGGTTCGTGCCGTGCTTGAGGCTGCCGGTGTGACCAACATCATCGCCAAGTCCCTGGGTTCCTCCAACGCTGCCAACGTGGTGAAGGCCACTCTGAAAGCCATGCAGTCCATGCGTACGGCTGATCAGGTGCTCTCCGCCCGTGGTAAGAAGAAGAAGGAGGCTGCTATCTGAGATTAACATTCAACCATTGATTTTATCATCATGTTGACACTTCAAACACTTCAGCCCAACCCCGGCGCCAAGCATCGCAAGAAGCGCCTCGGTTGCGGTGAGAGCTCCGGCCTGGGCAAGACCTGCGGCAAGGGCAACAAGGGCCAGAAGGCTCGCAGTGGCGGTTCCATCCGCCCCGGCTTCGAAGGTGGTCAGATGCCCCTTCACCGCCGTCTGCCGAAGAAGGGCTTCAACAACGCCCGCTTCCAGTCCACCATCGCTATCGTTAACCTTTGCCAGCTCGAGGCTTTCTTCGAGGCCGGTGCTGAGGTGAACGAGAACAGCCTGCGCGCTGCCGGCCTTGTAAAGGGCTGCTGCGACGCCGTTAAGCTGCTCGGCAATGGCAATCTGTCCAAGGCTCTCAACGTGACGGTTGACTTCGCCAGCGCCTCTGTCGCTGAGAAGATTACCGCCGCCGGTGGCACCCTTACGGTGCTGAGCGCTCAGTAATGGCTACAGCGCTCATGCGCTGAAAACCATTAACTTACGATTACTCGAGCCGGGTGGCGCAGCGCCACCCGGCATACGTGTGAGGATGGGAAGGGGTAAAAATGCCCCGGAACACCCTCAGAAACACCAGAGGAAAATCCGGCTTACGAGCCAATATGAGTGCCCCTTTAGATGGCAGAATCGCTCGGTTTTTCTACGCTGCAACATACGATTTCCAACATTTAACAAAGAACAGGTAACATGATATCCGCATTTGCCAATACCATGAAGGTGCCGGAACTGCGCAGTCGCATTCTCTTTACGCTGGCGATGATTGTCATCGTGCGTTTGGGTGTGCATCTGCCTCTGCCCGGCGTGGACGTGCAGGCTCTTAACGACTTTATGGCCAAGACAGCTCAGGAGGGCGACAGCCCCTGGGGTGCTCTTGGTGCCATTCTCACCATTTTCTCGGGTGGTGGTCTGCAGCAGTGTGGTATTTTCGCGCTGGGTATCATGCCCTACATTTCCGCCTCCATTATGACCCAGCTCATGGGTGCTGTTATTCCCAGCTGGCAGAAGATGCTGCAGGAGGAAGGCGGCCGCCAGAAGATGACCAAGTACACCCGTATTCTGGCCATCATCATCGCCATTGTTCAGGGTTACATGCTCACGGTATCTCTGCGTGACCCCTCCCGCATCGGTCTTTCCGGTCTGGGTGACCTGGTGATGAATCCCGGCTTCATTTTCACCATTACCACCATTTTCATTATCGTAACCGGCACCATGTTCCTGATGTGGATCGGTGACCAGATTACCGAGCGCGGTGTAGGTAACGGTATGTCGCTTATCATTTCCGTGAACATCATTCACGCTCTGCCCGGTGCTTTCTCCATTGCTTGGAAGACCTGCGTAATGGCCGGCGACGGTCTGACCATCAACCCGCTGGGTTCTCTCAAGATGGTGGCTCTCATCCTCTTCATGATTCTCGTGGTTGCCCTCGTTGTAACCATCACTCAGGCTCAGCGTCGTATTCCCGTGCAGCAGGCCAAGCGCATGGTCGGTCGTGGCAAGGTAATGAACGGCAGCACTCAGTACCTGCCCCTCAAGTTGAACTACTCCGGCGTGATGCCCGTAATTTTCGCTACGGCTATTCTCGCTCTGCCCTCTCTGCTCGTGCAGCAGATTTTCTCCGCCGACAGCCCCGTGGTCACCGTGGTGAACGTACTCATGTCTCCCTCTGACATCGGCTACTACATCATCTCTGCCATCATGATTTTCTTCTTCTCCTACTTCTGGGTGGCCACCATGTTCCGTCCCCAGCAGATTGCAGAAGATATGAAGCGCAGCGGCAGCTACATTCCCGGTGTACGCCCCGGTCCTCCCACTGCTACGTTCCTGGATCAGACCATGAGCCGCCTGACCTTTGCCGGTTCTCTGTTCCTGACCCTTATCTACTTCCTGCCGAGCCTTCTTTCCGTATGGGGCAGCCTGCCCATGCTGGTGACCCAGTTCTTCGGTGGTACTTCTCTGCTCATTCTTGTGGGTGTGCTGCTGGACATGATGCGCCAGATTGAGGCCACACTTCTGCAGAAGAACTACGACGGTTTCATGAAGAAGGGTCGTATTCGTGGCAAGTACAGCCATCTGCAGGGTACCGGTGCTGCTGCTGAGGGCAAGGGCATCGTCATCCTCTGGGTGATTATCGCAATCTTCGTGCTGACCGGTGCCATCGTATTGGCCGGTTAAACCCACCATAAAATCACCTGTTTCTTTTATCCCACCCCGGTGCTACTATGCGCCGGGGTGCTTTGCGTATAACCCTATGACAAAAGATTATTTGTTATATAGATTTAGTGACTTTTCTCGATTGTGAGAGTGTGCTATAACTTTCGTCATGGACATAGATGAACTCAAATACCCCGGTTCACGCCGTGTGTATATCCACGGCCGTTTATTTCCTGAATTACGCGTCGCTATGCGTGAAGTTCTGCAGGAGGATTCCGTATTCCCCGACGGCAGCACCGAGCCGAATGCCCCAGTAAGGGTTTATGACTGCTCCGGCCCCTGGGGCGATGACCATTTTCACGGTAATGTGGAGCAGGGACTGCCGCGCATGCGCGAGGATTGGATTTTGCACCGTGGTGATGTGCAACAGTGCGGTAGCGGGCAGGTTCTGAAGGCCAGCGACCTGAGTGCGCCGCCTACTCAGCGTGCATACGCCCTGCGCGGTGTTGTTACCCCTGAGATGGAGTATGTAGCCATTCGTGAGAATCTGGGCCGTGAATCGGCTTACAAGGCCATTTATGACCGATTCCCGAGTGAGAAGAGTCGCCCCGCAGCTGCTCAGCAAATGCTCGATGAACTCGGTACCGGCATGCCGCGTCCCAGTGAATTGGAACAGGCGCCCGACTTCAGTCCCGAGAGCCTGTTGCGTCGAGCCGATTTGAATTATTCGCACGCGGCAGAGCGTGGGCGCGGTGGTAATATGCCCGCTTATTTTACCCCTGAGTTTGTGCGCGATGAAATCGCCGCCGGGCGAGCGCTGATACCTGCCAATATCAATCACCCCGAGGCAGAACCCATGGTTATCGGGCGTAATTTCCTTTGCAAAATCAACGCCAATATCGGTAACTCTGCTATCACATCGGGCATTGCTGAGGAGGTAGAAAAACTCCGCTGGGCCATTCATTGGGGGGCAGATACAGTCATGGATTTATCGACCGGCCGTGATATTCATAAAACCCGTGAATGGATTCTGCGCAACAGTCCGGTTCCGATCGGAACAGTGCCGGTTTACCAGAGCCTCGAGAAGTGTAGTGGCAGGGTGGAGCACCTCTGTTGGCCTATTTTCAGGGATACGCTTATTGAGCAGGCTGAGCAGGGTGTTGATTATGTGACGATACACGCTGCGCTTCTGAACCGTTTTGTGCCTCATACCGCACGCCGTGCTACCGGCATTGTATCCCGCGGTGGCTCGATTATGGCCAAGTGGATGATGTTGAATAAGCAGGAAAACTTTCTTTACGACCATTGGGATGAGATATGCGATATTTTGGCCACTTACGACGTCGCGATTTCCATTGGCGATGGCCTGCGCCCCGGCTCGATTGCAGATGCCAATGACTTTGCGCAGCTGGCAGAGCTGGAAGTGCAGGGAGAACTGACAAAGGCTGCATGGGCAAAGGGCGTGCAGGTCATGAATGAGGGCCCGGGGCATGTACCCTTGCACTTGGTGCCGGAGAATATGCGCAAACAGCTGGAGTGGTGCTATGAGGCTCCCTTCTATACCCTCGGGCCGCTGGCTACGGATATCGCACCGGGTTACGATCACATTACCGGCGCACTTGGCGGTGCCCTCATTGCTCAGCGTGGATGCGCCATGCTGTGCTATGTGACCCGTAAGGAGCACTTGGGATTGCCCGACCGTGAGGACGTGCGCGAGGGCGTCGTTACCTATAAGCTGGCTGCTCACGCTGCCGATTTGGCGAAGGGGCACCCCGGTGCTCAATTGCGTGACAACGCTCTGGCCAAAGCTCGCTTTGAGTTCCGTTGGAATGACCAGTTCAATCTTTCGCTCGACCCATATCGCGCCCGCGAGTACCATGACCTCACGCTGCCACATGCCGGTGCGACCAAAGCGCACTTCTGTTCGATGTGTGGCCCCGACTTCTGCGCCATGAAGCTCTCGGAGCAGGTGAGGGAACTTTACAAGTAATCTCAGCCTTTTTCCTCTTGCAATCCGGCCGGAACTGTAGTACAGTGGCTGCGTTATGTTACGTTTAGCTGTACTCGGTTCCGGCTCCGGCAGTAATTGCCAGTCTATTTTCAACGCCATTAAGGACGGCCGTCTCGATGCGGAGGTCGTTATCGTGCTCTCCGACAATCCCGACGCCTACATCCTTGAGCGCGCACGTCAGCACGGTGTTCCTGCCGAGGTGATGGATTGCGGTGGCTACAAAAACAAGTTCCCCTTGGAGGTGCAGGCTGCTGTGGCAGACAAGCTGAAAGCCCTCAATGTGGACATGGTGTGCCTTGCCGGGTTCATGCGCCTGGTGAAGGAACCGCTGCTCAGCGCGTTCCCCCGCCGTATTCTCAATATTCACCCCGCTTTGTTGCCTGCTTTCCCCGGAGTGGAGGCATGGCGTCAGGCGCTTGAGGCCGGTGCTACGCAGGCCGGTTGCACGGTGCATTATGTCGATGCCGGTATGGACACGGGCGAAATCCTGATGCAGGCCTACGTTCCTGTACTCCCCGATGATACGGCTGAGAGCCTGCATGCTCGCATTCAGGTACAGGAGCATATTCTGTACCCCGCCGCCATTCTTTCTGCTATTTCCAGACTCTAAAAAATAGTAAATAGAACTTTATAAAAAAGCCCGCGTTCGGAGCATGTGCTCGGACGCGGGCTTTTGATTGTATAGAGAAGTGTCAGGGGTGAGTTTTCTCGCGAATGGCTTTTGAATAATCTTGCGGTGAATCCTTGCTGATATCGTAGCCCAGATAGCAGCGCTTGCGAATGGCGTCGTAACTCTCGCCTTGGCGGGTGATGAGAGCTCCATGCTTGTAGAGCAAGCGGGATATTGAGCCATTGTGAACCGGTGCCAAATCGTAGTAGCTCGGCATGTTGGGAGCCATGTGACGGAATGTGCGCATGACACCACTGGAGCAGTTGTTGCTCACGGTATTGTAGGCAGTATGGTCGGCTTCCGCCTCTTCAGCCTGCTGAACGAAATGGAGCAGCATTTTCCGCGCGCCCTCAGGGGTGATGTCCATCGGCATGAGTAGCAAATCCTCATGGCGGTAGTTCGTGCGGAGCGCATAGATATCTTCCTCTGTACCGAAGAGATAGACCAGCCCATAGCGTTTATATAGACCACCGATAGCGTTCTGTGTTTCGCCCTCGGGTAGGCGGGTTTCGGCAGAAACTACCAGATGTTTACCATCGGCAAAGGAGAAACTTATCATGGTGTGGCAGATAGCTTCCATACCATCCCAGTGGCACTCGGCAAACTCCGCACCGGTCAGGGTTGACAGATTGTAGCTTTCCGTTCGCCAAATCGGGTCGTAATCCTCCTCACTGCGGTAGCGGAAATCGCGCAGGTTGCGGATGGTGAGGGTATCCCCCTCGATGCTGAACTGAGGTGCGTGTTCCCACGGTGTCTGCCATTTGGTTGGCTGTGGGCCGGGTAGGAGGAGGTAGATGATGACGCTCAGTCCGAAACTGCCCCATAGGGCGGATTCGGTATGCCTGCGCTTGAGGAACCACCACCACAAGCTGACAGCCAGTACCGGTATAATCAGGCTGACAGGCTGGTAAATCCACAGACCCAGACTCCACAGCAAGCACAGGGCTAGCAGAAGACGCCGCAGCCACCGCCCGATGACGGTGGCTGATTTGCAGATAGAGGAAAGACCTTGTTTCATATATGTCAGTACAGACGAATAACGATGGGAAGCGACGGGGCGCCACCTCCTTCTGCCACGGGGGCAATATCGGCTGTTTTAATCCAGCCTCGCACGCCGGTGAAAGTCTCGGCATAGCTGTAGCTGCCGCGCACTGCCAGTAGGTGCAGGGGGGTGGAGGGGGTAAGCTCGATGACGCTGGGCGCATCCTCTGCCGCAGCAGTACGAACCGTGGTGGCCGTTGTCACAATAGCAAGGTCAGACGGCGGCAAGGCACTCATATCGGGCACCTCACGCGTGTTGTAGTACAACCAGTCGGCGGCGCACAGCAGGCACAGCAGAGCCGTAGTGGCGGTACAGGCTTGCAGCCAAGGTTTGCTTTGCTTGCGGCGCAGTACCAGCAGGGCAATGCAGAGCAACAGAGCTGCACCGCAAACATGGGTAAGCGCCCACAACTGGCCACAGTTTAACAGGGTGAACACTTCATCTGCCATATTGACGTGGGGCAGCAGTGCACCCTCCTTGCGCTGTACAAAGCTCAGGTTGGCGCGGGCCTCGGCCAGCCCCGGGTCTACAAGCAGAGCTCGGGTGTAGTAGAGCGCAGCTTGACCGGGTTTGTTCAGACGGTAATAGCAGTTGCCGATGTTGTAGAGCAACTCGGCACTGTTGCGATCGGTACTGCCATTCTTATGCTCTGCTTGGAGTTGCTCCAGGGCTTTGCTGAATTGCCCGGCAGAGTAGGCAGCTTCGGCCTCGTCGCCGGCGGCTTGGAGCTGCGGCATCAGGGTGAGCAGCAGAACTACCGCCGTTGTGATTTTTGCCAAAACTTTGCGAACGGCTCTCAACATGCGCTGGCGCTCTTCGGGAGTCACCTCAGGCGCTGCCCCGGGCAGGAATGCCTCGGTATCACGGCGCTGCAGAATATCGCGCAGCGTCTGGCTTTGCTGCTCCGTCGGTATACGGCTCTCGATGAAAGCTCCTATGCCCTTCAGGAATGACAGCCCTTCTTGCTGGGCTGCAATGGCGGCCAGCTCCTTCTCGCGGGCTCGGTTACCGGCACCGGCTGCTATGTTGCGCAGCATGGCTCGTACCACCAGCCAGCCGAAGATGGCGAGCCCCGGTATATAGAGCAGGTACAGCAGCCACGACGGCACGCGCAGCTCGGGACCATTGCCACCGGCTTTTGCGTTGGGCATGAAGTGGTAGATGTCCGTCAGTTCTGCCACAGGTACAGTACCGGCCGGCGGGGGCTCTGATGCGTGGGCGCTTATCAATCCGCTGCCGGCCTCCTCAGTCTCGCGCCATTCCAGCGGTATAGGCTTGGTGGCTGCCGTGCGGTATGCCATTTCTTCGGGGTCAAAATAGCTGAAACTGAAGGCCGGAAGTCCGCTGACTTCGGCAGTGGGGCGCATGAGCTGCGAGAATACCATGCCGATGGTCTCGCCACTTGCCCCCAGTATGGGCTTGCGGGTCGCGGGCACCAAGCGCCAGTTAAGCTCATCTTCGGGTTTAGGTGTGGGGAGTTGCTCCAGATTGCCTGTACCACGCACGGTGATTTCAATTTCGACCGCTTCATTCATAGCCAGACTCTTGGCCTGAGTGGTCGCGGTGATGGTGTATTGCCCCACGGTGTCGGCAAAATCGGCGGGAGCTCCGGGGGGCAGGGGGAGGGCACTCAGCTCCAGCGAGGAAATGGGCAATTCCTGCTGTGCGACAGAGAAGATGCTCCTCTGCTGCTGCATGAGGATTTTACCCACCACATCGTTGCGGCCCTCACGGAAGGGTGTGAAGGCGCCGTTGAAATCAGCTGTGCGCCAAGTTTGCCCCTTGGCATAGGCTGTCGGGTCGGGCAGGTAGCGCCCGTGCAGCTGAGCGATGAGACCCTCTACTGACGGACGGAAATTGCCGACCTTTACGCCAACGGAGTTGAGCTGCGGGGGTAGCGGGGTGGAGCAGTCCATCGGCATGAAGATTTTGAGGGCGGCTTTGACGGGCTGGTGTACATAGCCGTCCGTTACATCGGTGTACCACAGCACGCCATAGGGAATCGGGTCGGCAAACCACTTGATGTCCCCCGTCGGGCGTACTACCAGCGGGGGAACAGTAACGGTGGCTTTACGGCCCGAACGGTAGGTGACTTCAATGGGCTCAGGCGCAATTTCACCGGCCATATCGGCTCTGAAAGCGATAGGCTGCACTTCGACCATTTTGCGGTCGGGATCCAGAGGATTGGCACCGGCTGCCATCTTCTGTATTTTTGCTACGGCGTTTTTAACGACAGGCGATTTCTCAATCTGGAAGATATCCTGTTGCTGCTGACCGTCCTCCTGTGTTTCCACGAGGTAGAGTATGACATTTTCTCCCGGCACGGCCACGCCGGTGGACCATATAGGTACAATCTCTGCTTGAGTAAACCCGGTGATCAGGGCGCAGAATGCTGTGATGATTTTTCTCATAAATGGCGTGTGTTAATAGTCTTTGGCGGGGGGAATGATTGTACCGGAGTGGGGAATGGGTGACCCCTTTTCTTCATCGAGGTGCATTTTCAGAATACCGGCAGCGCGCTGGCGAGCTTTTTCTTTTTCGGTAGCAGGATCGGCGGGTTTAGGCTGTTCCTGCTGATGCTGATTGGCCTGCTTCTGCTGGTCATCCTGCTGTTGCCGGTCATCCTGCTGTTGCCGGTCGTCCTGCTGTTGCTGGTTGTCCTGCTGTTGCCGGTCGTCCTGCTTCTGCTGGTCGTCCTGCTTTTGCTGGTCGTCCTGCTGTTGCTGGTTATCCTGCTGTTGCTGGTCGTTCTGTTGTTGCTGGTCGTTCTGTTGTTGCTGTTGTTGTTTCAAACGCTTGATTTCTTCTTCCAGCTTTTTGATAAGGGTATTAATCTTTTCGGTATTCTGAAGCGCCTGAGTGAAGTTCGGGTTGATTTGCAGGGCATCCTGATACGGTTGCAGGTCGCGCTTGAGCCTGTCGACAATTTCCTGGAGTTGCTCAGGGTCGGGTTGCGCGGGCGTTCCATCCTCACCGGGGGTGTAGAGTTCGCGCAGTTTGTCAAAGGTGGCATTGGCTGCCATATTGCCGATGGCCAGGTGAGTGGCCGTCTGCATGGTTGGGTCTTCATCGAGCAGGGCCTGCGAGTAGGCTTCGAGGGCTTTTTCGCGCTCACCCTCTCGACTGAGAGCATAGCCCATCCCGTAGCTCAGGGAACTTTCGGTAGACGGCGCAGCAGTGGCCTGCGGTATGCCTGTCAGCAGGAGCAGGGGGATTAACATGGTCATACGGCCTGCGTTGCGCCACTCTGTGCTCAGCAATATTGCTGCAAGCAGCAGCACCATGGCAGGCAGTGTGAACCACATGTAGAGGTCATTGGGGACTTTGGCTGCGGAAAAACTCTCTTCATGACGGTCGAGTTTGTTGACGGCTTCGCGAGCGAAGGCGGCCAAATCTGTACCGGAGTTCATGGCAAAGAAGTCCCCACCCGTGGCCTGAGCGAATTGCTGCAGGTTTTCAATGTTGAGCTTACTGATAACATGCTTGCCTTCGGCGTCCTGCCACAGGCCATTCTGACCGCGTGGGTCGGGGATGGCTCCACCGGCTGTGGTACCTATGCCCACGGTGATGACCAGCAGGTTCTTGCTGCGGGCTTCCTTTGCCGCTTCGGTCGAGGTCTGCACAGTGTCCTCACCATCGCTGAGGATGACCAGAGCATTGGTGCCATCGGGGGCTGAGCGTTCGAAATCCTTAATCGCCCGCTTCAGCACCAGCCCGAAATTGGTACCACCGGTTGCAACCCAGCTGCGATTGACATTGTAGAGCGTTTCCTTGAGCACCTCATGGTCATAGGTGAGCGGTACGACCAAATCGGCATCTCCCGAGAAGATGAGCAGGCCTATTTTGTCGGTCGGCAGGGCATTGATAAGTTCGTAGGCTGCGGTGCGGGCTTCCTCCAGACGCGAGGGGGTGACGTCAGTCGTTTCCATGGAGCGGGAAACGTCGAGCGCGATGATGAGATTGCGCCCGGAGCTCACAGCCCCGGAATCCGTATAGCCGTTGATGGGGCGTGCTGCAGCCAGTATGCCGAAGCTGAGGGCAAGCAACCCCAGCGCTGCCGGCAGAACAGTACGCCACAGGGGCGGTCGGCGCACCAGCGCGGCGCGGTGAGCGGGGGCTACCAGCAGTTGCCAGCTCTGCCGAGCCTGCCGGCGGCTCAGAATGGCAAGTACAGCCAGCAGCAGGGGCAGTAGCAGCGCAATCAGTACGTAGGGATATAAAAAGCTCATGGTGCAGTGTGTGGTTGTACTATTACGGTGCGGGACGCGGGCGGGTGAAGGTAAGCAGGCAACCGAGCCCCAGCAAGATGCAGGCAGCTGTCAGCGGCCAGGGGAAAAGTTCTTCATAGCTTTGCAGGGTACGGCGCTTCACCTCCGTTTTCTCCAGCTTGTCAATGTCGGCAAAGGCTCGCAGCAGGCCGGTGCCACTGCTGGCACGGTAGAACCTGCCACCGGTGAGGTCGGCAATCTCCTTGAGGGTTTCCTCGTCGAATGCACTTACCTGAGCGGTGTGGCGGGAAATGCGCTCATCGCGTCCGATGGCTATGGTGAAAATCTTGATGCCGAGCTCTGCGGACTGCTTGGCTGCTTCAATGGGGGCAATGGTGCCACTGTTGTTCACACCGTCGGTCACCAGAATGATGACTTTGGATTTCGTTTCGCGGCGTTCATTCAATCGGGTTGCGGCAGAGGCGATAGCCGAGCCGATGGCGGTGCCGTCCTGCTCGATATAGCCGGGGCGAGCTTGTCTGCCGAAACCGCCGGGGTCGGCCAGATAGAACTGGTCGAGCACATAGCGCACGATGCCATGGTCCAGCGTGAGCGGGCTGCACAGTTTGGCCCTGCCGGCAAATGCCACCAGACCGATTCGGTCATTCGGGCGACCGCTGATGAACTCCTTGAGCACATGGCGGGCTGCGGTCAGTCGATCCACAGCTGTTTTCACGGGGCGGTTGCGCTTGTCGCGTACGTTGAACACCATGTCGGGAGCTGCCATGGAGCCCGAAAGGTCACAGACCAGCATGATATCGATACCGCTCACCTTCTGCTCCTCGTAGGTATCTTTCCACTGCGGGCGGGCCATTGCCAGCAGAAGGGCTGCCAGAGCCAAGCTCAGGCAGATGGGACCCAGTCTGCCCGCCAGAGTGGCTGGGCGGCGCAGCTGCTCGCTCACAAAGCGCAGTGTGGGGTGCAATATGCCTGCAGCCGTACCTTGCCTGCGGCGCAGCAACAGCAACGGGGGCAGCAGCAACAGCCCCCACAGCCACCCGGGGTGGCCGAAGATGAACTCGCGGCCGATTTCTGTAGTGGTGGCCGCAGCAGCCGCGATGGTGGTCGGGACGAACATCATGACATCTTGTGTTTCATTTTTGTGACTTCGGCAGCAGCAGCGGCTTCCTCAGCCTGAGCGCGGGTTATATCGGCCAGCAGAGTGCGGGTTTCCTCGATGAGCCCGCGAACCTTCTGCGGTTCGTGCTCGCTGTTCCCGGCATATTTCTGCTCAGCCAGTCGCTCGAGTAGGTCGCGTGTGGCGTATTGGCAGGAGCGTGGCACGGTGGACAGGGCATCCATACGGCGGCTGAACTCCTCGTGTGTCTCAAACAGGGCCGGATCCTGTGTTTGCCCGGTCAGGAAGGTACGCAGAATCATGGAAAGTCGCAGGCTGCTCTCGCGCAGCGGTGGCAGCTGCTCAACCATGACATCGAGAGCTCGCTCGGCCAGTTGCCGAGGGGTGAGGGAGGGCTGGGCCACTCCACGTTTGCGGTGGCGCATAACCAGCCACACAACAAGAGCAACAAGCAGTACGATAACTATGATCAGCCCCCACAGGACGGGGCCTGATATACTCTGCACCATCAGTTCAGCCGGCGATATTTCTTCCTCCAGCGTGGGGATGGCATCTAGGATATGCTCATTCATGGCAGTGATGGTACAGGTGAATCAACGGGCGAACATGCGACTGCGACGGGCGAAGAGCTTGCGCAGCTCGGTGATGAACTCATGATTGGTCTGCAGGCTCAGGTGGTCTATGCCCAGCTGGTTGAAGGTGCGATCCCACTCCACCATGTGAGCTTTCATAGCCTTGCTGTGGGCAGCTCGCAGGGCAGGAGTAGCAGCGGGGGCAATGTACTGCTCACCGCTTTCGGGGTCTTGCACATAGAATCTCCCCACTTCGGGCAGTTCCAACTCGTATGGGTCGTTGATGCGTATGGGGATGAGCTCGTGGCGGAAGTTGAGCTTACCGATGGCTTTTTTGTCGGGGGTGGTCAGGAAATCGCTCAGCAGGAAGCACATGGCGCTCTTGCGCTGGGTGCGCAGGATTTCTGCAGCAACATCTTCCATGCTGTCATCGGCTCCGCCTGCCGGGGCTGAAAGGATTTCTCTGACCACGCGCAGGCATTGCATCATACCCTTGGCCGGGGGTAGGTAGAAGTGCGGGCGGCAGCCGAAGAGCAACAGGCTGATTTTGTCGCCGTTGAGAACTGCGCTGCGAGCCAGTACGGCGGCTATACGTGCGGCGTACTCCAACTTGCTGTCGGCGGAGGCACCACCGGCGTAGCGCATGCTGGCACTGGCATCCACCGCCAGCAGCAGGGCCTGCTCTCGCTCTTCGTGGAACTTGCGCACATAGGGGGTTCCCGTGCGTGCCGTCACCTTCCAGTCAATGAACCTCGGCTCATCGCCGGGCAGGTACTCGCGGAAGTCATCGAAGTCTAGCCCCTGACCACGAAAACTCGAGCGATACTGCCCGGCAAAGGTGGTAGTGGTGACCTTGCGCGCCTGCAATTCAATGTGGCGCACCTGCTGCATGATTTCCTGCGTCTTATCCATGACCGGTGGGGAGTTGTGGGGTTACGGTACGGGAACCTTGGAAAGGATGTGGTCGATGATGTTGTCGCTGGTTACGTTGGCGGCCTCTGCCTCGTAGGAGAGCAGGATGCGGTGGCGCAAGATGTCGTGAGCCAGGTCTTTGACATCCTGCGGGGTGACATAGGCACGCTGGCGGGTGAAGGCCAGAGCCTTGGCAGCCAGGGCTATGTTGATGGTGGCGCGGGGCGATGCACCGGCACGCACCATACCCTCGAGGTTGCGGTCGACCTTTTCGGGGGCGCGGGTAGCACGCACGAGGTCAACAATGTAGTGCTCCACAGCCGGGTCAATGAAGATGCGGTTCATGAGCTCACGGGATTTCTCGAGCTGCTCCACCGTTACCACCGGGGAGGTGGAGGGGGCGCCGTTCGTGTTGCTCATCATCTCGAGCACGCGCAGCTCCTCATCGCGGGTGGGGTAGTCCACCATGACCTTGAAGAGGAAACGGTCGAGCTGTGCTTCGGGCAGCTGATAGGTGCCCTCCTGCTCGATGGGGTTCTGGGTGGCCAGTACAAGGAAGGGATTGGGCAGGGCATAGCTGGTTTCGCCCAGTGTGACCTGGCGCTCCTGCATGGCCTCGAGCAGAGCACTCTGCACCTTGGCCGGAGCTCGGTTGATTTCGTCCGCCAGAATCAGGTTCGAGAACACCGGACCCTTTTTGGCAATGAATCGGTGCTCATCGGGGTTATAAATCATGGTGCCCAGCAAGTCTGCAGGCAGCAGGTCCGGGGTGAACTGTATGCGCGAAAATGCTGCGTGCAGCGTGCCGGCCAGCGCTTTTACCGAAAGGGTTTTTGCCAGACCGGGTACACCCTCCAGCAGTACGTGCCCTTTGCAGAGCAGGCTCAGTATCAGGCGGTTCACCAGCCCTTGCTGGCCGACAACCACCTTTGCCATTTCCATTTTTACGGCGCTCACCCAGTCTGAGCTCTGCGCAATTTCGTCATTCAGTTGCTGTGTGTTCATTGTTTTGTTGCCTTTTACATTACCATGTCGCTTGCCCCCTTTCAAGCAAGTTCCATGTCTTGCATGGCTATGACACAGCTTCATCCCTCCCGGTTCAATAACTCTTCGCTCTCTTTCCCCTTTGCATTCCAATTTTCAAGATTTTTTCCTAAATTTACAAATTCGCCTTGACGTATGCGCGAAATTGTGTAAAATGTCGCTCCGCAAATCTTTTTAACCGTACAAAATCTTATGTCCAGAATCTGCAATATCACGTTTGCCATGCCGCATAAGGGCCGTCGCATTCACCGCTCCGGTCTTGCCAAGAAGAAGGGCGGTATCGGTCGTCACGTCACCAAGACTGTCAACCGTACGGTCTACCCCAACCTTCAGGAGAAGCGTATCTGGGTGCCCGAGCTTAACGGTGGTCGCGGCGGTTACATCCGCATGAAGCTTTCCTGCAAGGCCCTTCGCACGATCTCCAAGAACGGCGCTTACAACGTGCTCAAGAAGGCCGGCATCCTGTATTAATTCCTGCCGGAATTTTTCTGCACTTTTTTTGAACGAAGCGGCATTTTCGGTTGTCTATCTGAACAACGATAGAATTACCCGATATGCCGCAGGGCTGTTCAGAGAACGAACGCGGGTAACTTCGCAAGGCTTCCTACTGGCTAAACACAGACTAAGCATTTCGAAATTAAAATGACACCTCAACAGACCAAAATCGCGCTTCGTATTAACGATGACAACCTTAACCACCACCTGTGGAACAACCGCGGTGTATGGTGGTGCCACGTAACGGTGCACAAGCCCGATGCTACCGCTGAGCGCCTGCGCTTCTCCCTGCGTACCAGGGACATCAAGAAGGCTCGCACGCTGCGCGACCGCATTTTTGCGGATATTCAGCGCCACTTCGGTATTGCCACCTGAGTCGTCTTACAACATATAAAAAGTGAGCACCCTTTCGTAGGGTGCTCTTTTTTTGTGCCATAACGCCCGCATTCTCTCAATTATGTCTTGACTCCTGCGCGGAACTGTGGCAAACTCTCCCTGCCGCCGGGGCCCCCGGAGGTGTGGCTGGAAAACCCCGTCAGGACCGAGAGGTAGCAGCGGTATTCAGACCCCATCTGCCGGGCAAGTCTCGGCGGCATTTTTTTGTTTACGATATGCTCAAATTGGAGTTTGTCCGCCTATCCCCAAGGCGTCAGCCTTGGTTTTCACCATGCGCGCAGCGCATTCTTCACCACCGTGCGCAGCACGGTTCTTCACCGCGGGCTTTAGCCCGCTTTTCACCCGGCC
>JAZRSQ010000018.1:0-39822 GCA_045651585.1 Akkermansia sp. | reverse complement strand
GTCTGCGGGGTTCTCTTTCTTTTTTTACTCACCCCAGGGTTTCGCCTTCGGCTCCACCCTGGGCTAGGTCTCTGTCGCCCGCACGAGTGCGGGCTTTTGAATTCCGCTCACCTTCGCTTCGCCATACACCCCTACAAATTGGAGTTTGGCGCGTTTTCGAGCTACCCCATTTACAATTTTTATAGCCCGCGTGGGCCATTACTGCTGTGACTCACAGAAGCAGTGTTGCAGGCGCACAAGCTCCTCGTCGTAGTACATGGGGCTGAGCGGTGTCCAGTTAGCGGCGTGTTGCATGCGGTGAAGCACGTCGCAGAGCTCAGAGGCATAGGGCGAGCAGAGGTTCACTAGCTCCAACAGCTGAGCCGCCGCAGCCGTGAGCACTTGGCGGGTCGAGATTCGAGAGCGCGCACCTCCCAACGCCGGATTGCGAAAACGGAACCCGGGATTCTGATAGTAAATATAATGCAGATGAAAAGGTTCCGTGGCAATTCCCTCGATATCCATGCCGATGCAGATGTGGCAGAGCAACTGCATGAGGTCGCAGACGTCGCATGCGGGCAACTGTCCCCCCTCTGCCACCAGAGAGTCCAGTGGCACACCATCCACCCTCTCCTTCGCCAAGTGCCACGTGCCGTCCGCATGGAAAAGCTCAAGCGTGGCGGCAATGACGCCACCACTCATGCAAGCCTGCACACGTGCCTTCTCCAGAAAGGCGTGCACCCTCACGGCGTCATCAGCCAGAGAAGGACGCAGCGTTTCCACCACCACCTCGCGCCGCATATCCTTCTGGGTAGCAGCGTAAATGATTGAATCTGCCGTCTCGCTCAACACAGCGGAGAGCACATACTGGCCATTGACCAGCGCAGGCAGGCTGTAGGCGGAAGAACGCGACATGAAAGCGAAACGAGCGATTGATCAATGAGCGTAAATCAACTTAATGACCGGCAGGCCTTCGACGGCATTCTTCCAAGCCGAAGCCGGAATGACAAAGCGCATGAAGGCTCGCGGCTCATCCTTACCGGGGAGCACGATACGCTCCACCGTCACCTCGCAATCAGGCTGACCGAGCACCTCGGGCTCTACTGTATCAATCTCGTGAGCAGGAATCAGCAGCTCCACGTCGTTCTCCGTCTGCAGGTCGGGCGGGAACAGGTAGGTATCCTCGTACACCAGACTGCACATCCAGCCCTCAGGCAGTGTGATGTCAGCATGTACGGGAGTGCTCTCGTAAATGGACTCACCATTCACGGCCATCCACTTACCTACACGCTCAAAGACCTCGCGAACGCCCTCGGGAATGCTGCCGTCCGCACGCGGGCCGATATTCAGCAGCAGGTTACCACCCTTGGCAGCGCACTGCTGCAGCTGACGAATGATGGTGGAGGGGGATTTCAGGTTTACATCGTAACGGTTATAGCCCCACTTATCGCCCACAGTCATGCAGGACTCCCAATCAATGCCGGGATACCCACGAGCCGGAATGCGTTTTTCGGGCGTGGTGTAGTCACCACAGCGCAGGTCGAGCTGTACACCGTCGCGGGAGGCATCGAAGCCCGAGAAGGAATACAGGCGGGTGTTCATGATGACGTTGGGGTTCAACTCGCGGCACATATCCATGAGAGCGGGAGCCTTCCACCCGCGCTCACCCTCGGCAGCACCCTGCGAGTAATCCCACCACATAATGTCGATGGTACCGTAATTGGTCATCAGCTCTCGCACCTGAGTGTGCAGGTACTGCTGGTAAGTGGCATGGTCGCGGGGAATTCCCTTCTCCTTCAGCATCTTAGCCTGATTGACAGGATAGCAGAGGTCGGGGCAAATGGTATTATCGTAAGCAGGGTGGTGCCAGTCAATCACACTGTGGTACAAGCCCACCTGCATGCCACGCTTGCGGGCAGCGACCACAAACTCGCGCACCAAATCGCGACCCACAGCCTTTGCTGAGCTGTAATCAGAGGTCTTGGTATCGAACAGAGCAAAACCTTCGTGGTGCTTGGATGTCAGTACCATGTAACGACAACCGGCAAGTTCGGCCAAATCGGCCCAGTCATCTGCACAACCGGGAGCGGGTTGGAACAGGGGCAACGCCTCGGCTGCATAGGTATCGGTATCCAGGCCGAGGTTGGTCTGAATCCACTCAGCCCCCCCCTGTACTCCCTTAAATTCACCGGCCAGACCGGAATACAGGCCGTAGTGAATAAACATGCCGAACTTGGCCTTGCGCCACCAAGCCATACGCACGTCGCGTTCTTCATTCGTCTCGGTCACGGCGGCGTGATTATCATCCCCGGCAACAGGCAGCACCTGTTGTCCCTGAGCTAACGGCGCAAGCGCCGTCACGGCCATCATAGCTAATGTCTTAATGTTCATCATGGTCGGGTTCAGTGTTATTTTGGGTGAAAAGATCGAGCGGCAGCTGGGTGGCAACTTCCTCTTCAACAGAGGAAATCGTAGCGGTGGTGTCCCCTGCTCCGGCATCAGCCACCGGGGCTACCGGCTCAGCGGTCGGCTGGGGCAACTGAGGCTCCACGGATGTCGGCAGCGCCTCGGCGCCTTCCGGAGTTTCGCCCTCGGCAGCCGTGGGCATGATGCGGGCAATACGCTCCACCGGGTTCTTGGTGACCATATTACCCATGACAGTACGGCTCTTCACGCGCAGGCGGGCAAAGTCAAAGGGAATGGGACGGCGCAGGCGGCGGAACTGGTTCTTGAGGTACACATTGACCGAGAGAGCAGCGCTATCCTCCTCATTATCATGCACAGAGAAGAAGAAAATACGACTACCGGGCGTGCCCATGGTGAGCGGGTACTCCCTGTCACGGGTAAAGCCACCGATATGGAAACGCTTGGCGTAGGTCACTCCGTCCTTACCATCGCGGTAAATAAGGTTGAACACCCAGTCATCACCGGGGCGCAGCACTCGTATGCAAAGTGGCTTTTTGCCGACATAGAACTTCTCCTGCACTCGGCGAACCATCAGCACGCCTTGGCTGTCAATCGTCAGGATATCGCTGAGCGTGGAGCACTTATCTACCGGTTCGCCCTTGCGCACACCGTAACCGGCAAAACCCTCCTCATCGATATAGAGCATCTCGTTTTCCACAGCGGCCTCGGCACGGGTAAGAGAATCGAAGGTAGCCAGCTCCGTGCGGCGGGGCCAGGCATCGCCATACTTCTTGCGCAGGTTCTCAAACCAGCGGATGGTGTAGCGGGTCAGCTGAGCAAGGTGCTTGCGGGTCTGCTCAATCTCGCCCTCCAACCCGGCGATATGGTGCTCGGCCTCGTGGATTTCGTACTTAGCGATTTTCTTAATACGGATTTCCGTCAGGCGAACCACATCATCGCGAGTGACGGGGCGAATGAAGTCGACCACAAAGGGAGCCAAACGCTCGCTGATTTCATTGATGGACTGCTCCCAGCTGTCGCTCTCCTCGAGCACCTTATAGATGCGGTTTTCAATGAAGATTTTTTCGAGGCTGGCCAACATCCAAGCCTCCTGCAGCTCACCCAATCGTACCTCAAGCTCCTGTCGCAGGGTTTCGCGGGTAAAGTCGACGTTGTGCTTCAGGATTTCGCTCACGCCCATGAACACAGGCTTGCGGTCCATAATAACCACCGCCTTGGGCGAAATGCTCTTCTGGCAATCCGTGAAGGCATAGAGCGCATTGCAGGTTTTCTCCACATCGGCACCGGGAGCCAAGTGCACCAGAATATCGGCCGTGGCTGCTGTGTTGTCCTCAATGCGGGCGACCTTGAGCTTGCCCTTCTCCATGGCCTTCTCAATGCTCTCGATGAGGGAGTCTGTCGTGGTTCCGTATGGCACCTCGGTAATGCGAATGATACGCTTGGAGCTTACATCGAGTCTGGCGCGGGAACGCAAACGGCTGTTACCCGTGCCGTCATTGTAGCCGCTCACATCCAGCAGACCGCCGGTCGGAAAATCGGGGTAAAGCTCGAACTCCTCGCCACGCAGATAGTGAATGGCGGCCTCAATGATTTCATTGAAATTGTGTGGCAGAATCAGGCAGTTCATACCCACGGCAATACCCAAAGCACCCTGGGCCAACAGCAGCGGGAACTTAATGGGCAGAGCGATGGGCTCTTTGTTTCGGCCGTCGTAACTCAGCTTCCAATCCGTCACCTTGGGGCTGTAGACAACCTCCTTGGCAAAGGCAGAAAGTCGCGCTTCGATGTATCGGGCTGCAGCTGCGCTATCGCCGGTAAGGATATTACCCCAGTTACCCTGAGTATCAATGAGCAGTCCCTTCTGGCCCAGAGTTACCAGAGCACTGCCGATAGAGGCATCGCCATGCGGGTGGTACTTCATGGTATCACCCACGATATTGGCCACCTTGTTGTAGCGGCCGTCATCCATGCGCTCCATCGAGTGCAGAATACGGCGCTGCACCGGCTTGAGACCGTCAATAATATGCGGGACCGCGCGCTCAAGGATAACGTACGAGGCGTATTCGAGGTAATAATCCCCGAACATACGCTGAATCTTGCTCGGGTTCTCCTGCAGATAAATCGGTGTATTGCCTTCGTTGCTACTCATACGTTCCGCTTCAGTCTAGCAGATAAAAAGGCGCACTTCAAGCTCATTCTGTGTCGCGGAGAGGCAATTTCAGCCAAATTATTCGGGATTGGAGCCGATAACCCAGCGGTAGAAATTACAGCCTACAAAGTTACCCAGCACAATGGAGATGTAGAAGATGATAATACTGCCGAAGTTTACCTGCCAGAACTCGAGCGGAGCCGCGAGGTAGTAGAAGGCATCTGCCACGCAGTGCGGGAACCCGCACACAATGAAGAGCGGCACACCGAAAAGCAGCGGCATGTAGCTCCCCTTACGGGCAAAGGTTACAGCCGTTGTCATAATGAAACCGCAACCGATGGACAGAATACCACCGCGCAGCGGGCCGACACCCAGACGGCTCTCGAGCACGGCCTGTGCAGCGCCCTGCAAATCCATGGCCGAGGCTCGGGTGAGCAGCGCCACCGCAAGACAACCCAATATGTTACCGATAAGCACCTGCAGCAGATACCCGACCTCGCCCTTGCCAATAAACCCGGCAGTACCGGTGTAAAGCTTTACCTTGTAATGCACAACGGCGAGAAGAGCAAAAGCGAACAACACACTACCCACCATATCACGCGTAGCCAGATAACCAAACCCGGCGATACCCACACACACGCCGGCCATGAATGCCGACCTTAACGTTGCAATTACCCCTGTATTCATTGTGAAACATGTTAGCACATACCCCCTGCCTTGGCAAAGAAAAAAATCTGTCAGGATGCGATTTTCCCGCTTGGCATGGCAATTAAGAATATGTATAATAAACGCATGAAGTGTCTCCTTCTCCTCCTCGCCCTGCTTTCCCAAGCCGGTATTGCGACTGCACTTACAGCGGAGGCCCGCTACACGCACGGTGTATTCTACCGCGACATGCAGCGACAGCCGGTACTGCAGCTGAAAATCACAGGCGAACCGGGAGAAAAAATCACCTCCATCACCTTTACCCCGGGCGAAACGAGCAAACCCGGCGACATTAAATTGGTTCGCCTGAGTTCTCGCGACGACTGGAACGGCTACACGTTCAATACCTCCAATTACATCTACGAAAACGCCAAGGGGAAGTTCAACAAAGGAAAAATCACCTTTAAGCATGAGTATGTATTAGGGAGCAGCCCCCTCTACATCTGGCTGAGTTACGATATAGCCCCCGGCGCCGTACGTAATGGCAAAATAGATGCCGTCTGTACAAGCATCAAAACCGAAGACGGCGAGCAAACCGAACCTGAAGTCATACTGGCGGAGGCTCTCGAAGAACGCAAAATCGGTCGCGTGTACCGATTCCCTTATCGCATTGTACCCTACTACCGTCCCCGCTGGGTGAAAGGCTGGGGAAATGCGGAAAAAGCCGTACATCTTACACCCGAACACTTCAATCTCTTTACCGACCTCATTCACTTTGCCTACTGCGTAACAGCCGAGGGCAATATCGACTACCAATGGGCCGGCGGCGGCCAAAGCAATCAGCAGGTAGCCGATGAAGCGCTGGAAGAAATCAAGCGCCTGCATAAGGAAGGAAAGTCAAAGGCCAAGCTCATTGCCGGCTTCGCCCACATGGACGAACCCATGACTGCAGCGGTTGCCAACCCTCACACTCGCCGAGTACTGGCTCGGAACATGGCCACCTGGGCCATAGAACGCGGCTATGACGGCATCGACATCGACTGGGAATACCCCGACAGCGACGAGCAGTGGAAAAACCTCGGCTACTTCATAGCAGATTTGCGCGAAGAACTTTCCGGCTCGGCAATTTCCATCAGTATAGCATCCTCCGTCGGTTACAAGGTTCCCAACTACTGGACCACCGACCAGCTGGATTTTATCATGACCATGTCGTACGATGACCTGACGCCGGACAACCACGCCTCGATGCGTCTGTTCCAACGTGATGCCGACATCTGTCAAAACAAGTTCCGCATGCCCAAACAGAAAATCGTGCTGGGGCTCCCCTTCTACAGCAACGAACAGGGAAAAATCGGTCCACAGTACGGCTATTCGGGGATTTACAGCTGGAACCCGCGCATGAAGCCCGATGTCAACAACTGCCGACTGAAAAACGAAGACGGCACCGAGGGTCCCATGCACACCTTCAACGGCCCTGCCCTCATCACCGAAAAATGCCGCTGGGCCAAGGAAAACAAAATGGGTGGCGTCATGATATGGGCCTACGAGACTGACTTACCCCTCAAGCACAAGGCCTCCCTCAGCCGTGCGATGTTCAAGGTCCTCCGTCAACCTAAGAAAAAAGAATGAAACTCTTCTCAATCCTTACCCTGATTGCAGCTGCAACAACAACCACAGCAGAACCTGTAGACGCCTGGGCTCGAGGCGTGTGCGAGCAAAGTGGCTGGCGGGACTACAACAAGAAGTTTGACGGCAGAGACAACGAGCAATGCTGGGCCATTACCGCAGCCAACCTCATTGACTGGTGGCAGGGATTACAAACTGTCCCCCTGCCCGCAGGTACCCCGCAAGGCGAAGAAATTCTGCAAACCTTCACTCAGAGTTTCTCCAACGCAGGCAGCGACCCGGACGAGGGCATGTCCTGGTGGTTTACCGGCAAATACAAACCCGGGCGGGATGACTGCGCCACCTTACACCCCAACAGCCCCGGTGGTTACCTGAAACAACTGCTACCGAATGATCAGCATATACAGGGCACCCTGCTCACCCAGATGCGAGGCGATGAGGTAACGGCGGAAAGTGCCTCCACAGCTCTCATAGAGGGAGCAAATGCAGGAGCGGCTTTCTGGATAGGGGTATCATACGTATCACCCAAAGGGCGCCCCGCTATGCACTCACTCAATGTATGGGGCGTTAAATACGATACATCCGAAGACGGCACGCAACAACTCTGTGGCATCTGGATTGCAGACTCCGACGACTACAAAACCGGCTTAACATACGTTGCACTTAAATCAGAAGACAACATGCTGATGTTCGACTGTCCGGAGCATCCTATTTACGGTCGGATACCCGAAATTAAAATTGACACCCTGACTCGCTTGGACGGATTTCAAAAACAAAAAATAAAAGAAAACTAATTCGCTATCAATCAACAATAAGCAACCAAAACCCAACATCCCAACCCTATAAAAAATATCATACATTTTCGCGTCATTATCTTTTTTTTTCATTGACATATAGCATAATTTTGCTATTATACCCGATAGATTTTCAAACATCCGTTACAGAAAACAGAATACCGGCTCTGTTTTTTACACCCTAACGATTTTGAAAATACCATATACACCTCCGCCATCTCTCATCATGAAGCTTCATCTTCCGCCTCTTCTCTTCACTGCCCTTGTAGCGTGCCTTGCCGCCACCACTCTGCATAGGTCAATTTCCGGTTCTTCTTCCTCAGAAACAATCGGAGGTAGCGTAAGCTTTAGAACCGAGCAACAAGAGACAGGTACACAGACAACAGCAACAGCACAGGAGCAAACAACGGACACCTCTATCGTTTACAACTACACTCCTCAGCCGAAGTTTGATTCCTGCTTCAGCATTCATGCAACAACGGCAGAAGTGGAGGTAGAAACACCCCGTCAGCATGACATCAGCCAAGTTAGCAACAATGCTCAAACCAAGATAGCAACAGCCAACACAGCAAAGGCAACAACCACAAAAAAAACAGCCACTGCCAATACCGTTGCCGACGTATTCAATAGCACAAACAAAACCGACATAACCCCATTTTTTGAGGTGGCAGGGGTTGGAAACAGTGGCATCGCCCTCGCTGCGGAGGACAGTGGTATTGCCACTGTAGCCATTGATACGACCGGATATCAGAATGTCGAAGGAACGGCTGCCATCTATTTGAATAACGGCTCAGCCTCGGGAAATACAACAGCAAGAAGAACCGGCCGAAATAACAATTACACCTACTCTATCAGAAACAATGGCTCCTATCTGAATGCAAATCGCGGAACTTTCACCAATATTACAACAACATACTGGCGAGGTAGTGCTGATTACACCTCCTCCGGATGGACTAACAACCAAGACAAAGCATTGGCAGGGGGAGTATCGGGCTCCATTAAAGGCCTGAATCTTCAGGAGGGTGAAACCCTGCACCTGGGCAGTGGCACCGGCAGAGACTTTGCCACATCGACCACATTCAACGGAGGACTGAATGTGGTGGAAAACGGCAACGGCAAGGCCACTTTTGGCTCCTACAGCACCGGCGCAATGAACCTGACAGTAGCCACTCTGACCGGCAGTGGCGACCTGTTGCTGAGAGGCTACAACGGCAGTGGTACCACCTCAAGCTTCGCCTTCAGCAATGGTGATTACAACGGCACCATTTCCATGACCTCCAACGGAGGCAATGTGCAGCTGAACGCCGGCGGCTCCGCGCTGAGTCAGGCAACTATCGACTTCACCAACACAGCCGCCGCCAACGACCAACTCGACAAAACGGCCAACAACAAAGCTGCCTCCATCGCCCTCAATCTTACGGCAGACGCCACGGTAGGTGCTTTGAGCAACGGCGACAGCACCGCCTCTATCGTCGGCAATGACTACAAGCTGACAGTGGGCAACAATAGTAGCAGCGTGCACAGCTACGGCGGTAGTGTCGCACTGGGCAGTTTGGTGAAGACCGGCAGCAACACGCAGATTTTCACCTCGACCATCACAGCCGATAGCCTCAGCATTGGGGGAGGCACCCTCGGCACTCACGGTGGCGCCGAACTGAGCAGCGTCAGCATGAGCAATGGTGCCACTTGGAGTGTGGGTGGCGCCGTAAGTGCAGATACCCTTGCCATTACCGGTGGCAGTGCCACAATCACCGGCAGCGGAGCCAATGTAACATGGAATGCACCCTCCACGCTCGACATCACCTCCTTTACCGGCAACAGCGCCTACCTGAACCTGAGCAATCTGACGCTTAACCTTAACAAATCTCTGACGATTGAAGGTTACAACGGTTCACTGGAAAGCGGCACAACCATTAACTTTGCACAGGTAGACAGCGGGGTTAACTACAAGACCGGTGACAGATTCTACCTGAACCAGAATGGCAGTGCTTATACCCTCACCGTGAGTCAAACTGCTGACAACATACTGCAATTCACCATTGGCAGCGAGTTTACACCGCCGGTGGAGCCGGATATCACCGCAAGTGGTATTCTGGCTGTTAACATTAGCTCGGACGGCCTGACGGCAAGTGGCGCCGCTGAAATTAGTCGCACCCGCACATCATCATGGAGTAGTTCCTACACATACAAACTGAACAACGAAGGCTCTGCCAATAATGCACAGTGGCGTACACAGAATAACGTCTCCCTGTGGACAACGGACGAGTTCCCCGCAGGAACATACACAAACGACCTGTCCACCGACCGAGGTGATGACGTTGTGAGCGGCGAGCTCCGCGTCATTCAGGTGGATGAGGGCAACGCCCTGTATCTGGGTGGTTCCGACTACAAGGGCACCGTCTACACCACCGACGGGACAAGTGGAGATTACGCTGTCATCGCCGCCTACGATGCCTCCACGACCGATGTCCATATCGCCAAACTGCAGGGCAGCGGCGATGTCCTGCTGCGTGGCCACAGTTCCGCGACCGACTTCACCATCGATGACACAAGCAAGTTTGACGGTCGTCTGCACATGTCGGCAGCAAATGCAGCTGTCAACCTGAATGCCGCCGGCACTGCCCTGCAGAATGCCGAAATTGACTTCGACCCGGTGAGCTACAAGAGCGCCTTCACCACCGGCCAGACAACCGCCAATTCCACCAACCTGAACCTGACGGCAGATGCCACAGTGGGCGCCCTGATAGGCGGAGGAAATACAGCGAATGTCAAGGGCAACAACTATAAATTGAGCGTTGGTAAGGACAACGATTCCACCCACAGCTTCGGTGGCACAGTGAGCGATCTGAACACGCTCGAAAAAATCGGCAGCAACACCCAGAACTTCACCGGCAACGTAACCGTAGACAACGTACTTGTCAGCGGTGGCACGATGGGTACAAGCGGTGCACTGACCGCAGAGAATGTGACCATCGGCAGCGGTGCAACCCTGAGCACCGGCGGTACCACTGCTGTAACCAACCTCACACTTAATGGCGGGGCCACTTGGGCTATCACCGGCAGCGAGTCTCTCGACACCCTCGTGCTGACCAACGGCAGCGGCACCATCCGCGGCGAGGGAGAGAATGTCACTTGGACAGCCCCCTCCACCATCAACGTCAGCGGTTTCCGTAGCGATAGCCCGTGGATTACACTGGAGAACCTGAACTTCACCTTCGGCAGCAAACTCACGCTGGAAGGTCAGGAACTGACAGCCGGCACGACCATCAACTTTGCCACATTGAGCACCGGTGCCGGTTACACCGGGCAAGACTCGCTCACGATTCATGGCGAAACTCTGCTCTACACCCTGTCTGTGAACACCACGGCAGACAACGTGCTGCAGCTCACCGTTGTGGGTGTTGATACACGAGCCGACCTGATTACACAAGGCATCGCAGCCGTATATATTGAGAACGACGGGCTTAGTGCCAGTGGCGCTGCTGAAATTCGGCGCAGCGGCTCACAGTCGCGTTACACATACAGCAGGAACAACGAGGGTTCCGCCAACAATGCGCAGTGGCGTACCCAGAATGGTATCTCCCTGTGGACGACCGGTGATTTCCCCGCAGGTACATACACCAACAACCTCTCCACCGACCGAGGTGACGACGTTGTGAGCGGCGAGCTCCGCGTCATTCAGGTGAACGAAGGTACGGCCTTGTACCTGGGTGGTACAGCCTATGCCGGCACCATAATGGCCAAGGATATGGAGGAAGAAGGCGGGTACTCCGTCATTGCCGCCTACGATACATCAACCACCAATGTAAGCATTGCTAATCTGGAGGGCTCCGGTGACGTGCTGCTGCGTGGTCACAGTGCAGCAACCACCAATTTCAACATCGGCGATACAAGTAACTATAAGGGCAGAATCTACCTCTCAGCCGACAACAAGATAGCCAACCTGAATGCAGAAGGTACCGGTCTGAGCAATGCCGTGGTGGATTTCACCCCTGTGGCATACGACAGCGCCTTCAGCAACGGAGCCACATCTGCAAGCGAAGCTCGCGTAACATTGACCGGCGATGCCCATGTAGGTGCACTGGACAACGGATCTGTGGGCAAAGCTGCCATCGTCGGCAATAATCACAAGCTGACAATCGGCCGTAACTCCAAAGAAACCTACAGCTTTACCGGTACCATTGATGGCGTGACTGAGCTCGTAAAGGTCGGTTCCAGCCGTCAGGAGTTTGAGCGTAGCAACAATAACCCGCTGGAGGTCAGCGGTGGTATTACCATTCAGGGCGGTGTGCTGGCTGTATATGATGCCACCTCCGCTGCTACAACTGACAGAACCCTGCTGGACGGCACGCCGAGAATCACGCTCTATGAAGGTGCTGAGTTCTCACTTGATCGCCGCAATGAAGACCGTGGTAACGACTTCATGGGGACGCTGAAGATTGCCAGTACCCCTCGCACCGGTGACTACGCCGTACTGAGCACCTACGAGGACATGACAAACCCGGAGTCCGATATTGCAGACGAGCGTTTGCAATCCCTTCGAATCACAGAACTCACGGGCGTAGGTGGCCTGATACTCCACGGACAGAATACAGACGAACGTACTGAAACCCTCTTCAGTTTCGACGTAGGCGACACCTTCACCGGTCGTCTGTACATGAGTTCAGAGGGTGGAGCCGTCAAACTGAGTCTGGGCAATGCCCTTACCCGAACCTGGGACGGCACGGTTGTCGACTTCCGCACAGTAGATAGCAGCGATGAAACCCCGGAAGCAAGCAGCAAGACCCTGCTCCTCATCGGCAAGACCGATTTAGCCGGTCTGCATGGCGGTAATGAGAACTCCTACCTTGAGGGTGACACCGGCTTGCTCACCCTTGGTGACGGCTCCAAGAATACCTATACCTACGGTGGTAACAGCCGACTCACCAACCTGAGTAAAGTGGGCGAGAACAAGCAGGTTTTCAGCAGAGCAACGGAAATCAGCTCCACCACAACGGTAAACAAGGGTACGCTCGAGTTCACCAATGGACTCAACTCGCGCCACGTTGTGGTCAATGATGGCCGACTCGTAGCAAGAGGCGATTTACAGACAGCCACACAGGACACAGCCTATAACACCCAGCTGGGAACAATCACCATCAACAGCGGTGAACTGCAGGTTACCGGCAAATTGGATGCCGGCACCATCACCCAGACCGATGGTAAGACTACGGCGGGTTCGCTGAAAGTCTTTGCCCTTCAGCAGAGCGGTGGCAACACCATCGTACATCAGAACGCCACCATAACGGGCAGTGCCACCATTGGCACCGAGGCCTCGTTGAATGTTGGTAAAAATCTGGACCTTCGCGGTAATGAAGGCCGTACTACCCAAACCACGATTCAGGGTAATTTGAAGATTGCCGGATACCTCGATGCGTCTGAATACGCCACCGTTACCCTTCAGGGTGGCGTACTGAGCACCAAGACGGCAGACATACTGACCCTCAACCTCTACGAGGGCAGCACGTGGAATGTAACCGGGCGTAACACGGTCGAGAATCTGACGTTGACAGCAACAACAGGTACCGGCACCATCAACCTGAACGGCACCGGCTCAGCAGCCATCATTGACCTGCCCGACACTATTACCTTCAACGGGTATCAACTCACCGACACCAGCAGCCCGCTGTTTACCGTCAGTGGCCTGAAGCTTAATCTCGGTGCCAGCGTCACCTTCAACGGATTGGACCTCACCGAGGTCAATACCCTGAACTATGCCGGTCTGGGAACAGGTGCCTACTATACCGGTGAGCGAGAAATCGAGATAACCGACGGTCTGGGCAACATGTACGCCGCCAGCGTAAGCGACTCTAACGGTTTGGTGCAGATTAAGATAGACCGCACCCCGTTCTCAGCCGGCAATGGCGACAAGATGTGGGTATACAGCAGTGCCGAAACCGGTGCTCCGCAACTTGGCATGCTGGGTGCTGAGTATAATCCCGAGACCGGCACCTGGGATAACCCTGAAGAGGTGCTTGACAAGGGGTACAAGATGGTACAGCTCCAGCTCACCGGAGGTGCAGAACTCTACGTGCTCAGCGGAGAACCGTATAACGAACGCGGAATACTTACCAGCAACATTGAGATTCTTCCCGGCGAAGGTACCACGCAGATTCACGCCGAGAACACCGCCGGCTACCAGGACTTCCGCGGTCACCTGACCGGCGAGGGCTCGCTGCAGCTGGTTGCACACAATGCGGAAGGTGCCACGGTGTTCCACTTCTCCAATGATGCCCCCAAAGCCGAGTGGTTCAGTGGCGAGCTCAATCTGGTCAATACCAATGGTGGCGCGGTACAGCTCACCATCGGCCACGGCTCACATGAAACCGACGGTGTCGATACACGCTGGCAGAATACCGTCATGAACCTGACGCCGACTGCACTGGACAGCATTTACGATGCTGATACCGTTGCGGGGAAAGCCAGCGCCACAGTTCTGGAACTGGAAGGCAACGCCCAAATTAAGGGCCTGACCGGTGGCGACGACACCACCGGTGTGTCTGCAGGTGGTCAATTCAATCTGACTATTGGCAGTAACAATGAGAGCGATGTCTATAGCTTTGCTGGCGTACTGGGTAGCGACACCCTCTACACAGGTGGTATTGACGACATGGGCGGCACTGTCACCACCAGCAGCAATGTGAACAACAACCTGAGTCTCACCAAGGTCGGTGCCGGTACTCAGATTTTCGAACGTGCGGCCTCGCTCCATAACCTGAGCCTTCAGGCCGGTAAGCTCACGTTCAACAATTCGCTGACTGCCGATAACCTGCACCTTGCCGGTGGCATACTCACCACGATGGGTGAAGTCAAGCTCGACAGTGCCAACATCAACACCAACAGTACCTGGTATATTGGTGACAGTGTAACCATTACCGACACTCTGACCCTCACCGGCAATAACCTGATGGGTGCCGTCGGTGGCGACCAGGCCCACATTATCCGCGCCGGCGAGTTTGCCGAAGGTGCCGACCCGCTTGTGTGGACTGCCCCGCAGCGCCTCGAGCTGAAGGACTTTGCCCGTGGTGAGAACGGACCGTTCCTCAATATCGGCGAAGGTATCAGTCTGAATATAAAGGATGACTTCACGCTCACCGGTTTCAATGCCGTACTGACCAACGGGCAGATTATCAACCTTGCCCAGCTTTCCGACAGCCAGATTAATGACCTGTCGCTTAAGCACGCTCAGGTAGCCAGCAGTCACAACCTGCTCTACGATGCTGAAATTCGCATCGATGAAATCAGTAATATTCTGCAGCTCGTCATTACCGAAGTCTATTCAGAGGTCATTGCCGGCAAGCAGATGTGGCTGCACACCGCAGCGGATGGCTCCACACTCGAGGGTCTGAACGAAGCCGACTATAATGGTAATTACAACTGGTCCGGCAAGAACGTCAAGCTCGAAGAGCTGAGCAAGATTTACCTGCGCGGTGGTTCTCAGCTCTACCTGGTAGGCGATGACCACACCAAGAACACAGCGACTTACAACGGAACTCTGGTGCTCAACCCCGATGGCGGAGCCGGCGCAGCTCAGTTGCATGCCGAAAACACCAACGCTCTCGTTACCATTAATGGCGCTGTTGGCGGTCAGGGCGAACTCCAGTTAGTTGCACACAATGCGAGCGGTGCTACGGTGTTTGACTTCGCCGGCGAAACTGCCGCTATTCTCGATGGCCGACTGAGTGTCACGAACGCCGAGGGTGGCGATGTTCAGCTCAATATCGGCAACGATCGCTGGCGCGCAACTGTGGTTGATTTGGGTAGTTTCCCCATCGACAGCATTTACAACAGCGACTCGATTGCCAGAAGCTCGGCCAACACCACGCTTGCACTGACAGGAGATGCCACCATCAAGGGCCTCGTCAGCAACTCCGAAAACTCCATGCTCACCTCTCAGGGCTACTACACCCTGACAATGGGTGAGGAAAGCCCGCTCTACAAGTATATTTACAGCGGTCAGGTGGATGGCCACGCAGCCTACTATGACGACGAGCTCAACGAAGTAACAAATACCGATGACAGACAGCTCAACATCGTAAAGAACGGCAATAATGGTCAGACATTTACGCAGGATGCCAAGAACCTGGGTTCCGTCGATATGAACGGTGGTACGCTCGAGTTCCAGCGTGACCTGCAGGCCGATTACCTGACTGTCAACGCCGGTAACATGCAGGTAGGTACCATGCACCTCACCGGTGAGGGTATCAGCATGGATGACCGCGTTGTAGACTCCCTCACCGTCAATGGCGGTACTCTCAGCAGCGGCGATGCCTCCATCAAATCTGCTGTCATGAATGATGGCAAGTTCATCAACCGCGGCCACAGCGTGGTGGAAACGCTCATGATGGAAGGCGGTGAATTGAGCGCCCATGAACTTACGGCCTACGCCACGCTTATGAATGGCGGCACGGTTGAGGCAGATGACGCCATTCTGGACGTAGCCTACATCAATGGAGGTCAGGTAAAAGTCAGCGAACTCGATGTGACGGGTATGCTGAACGTCTCGGGTGGTAATGTTACCGCTGACCGATTCAATGCGCTGAACGCCTTCCGCGTAGACATAACCGGCGGTAGTATGACCGTAGGTACGGAAATCACCGGCATGAAGCGCGTAAGCGAACGAGCCAATCTCTCCAGCCTCTATGTATCGGGCGGTGAGTTCACCAGCCGCGGCCAGCTGAGTATTACGGGAGATATGGAAGTAACCGGCGGTCGAGCCACCTCTGAAGGTCTGCTCGAAACAGATCGTCTGACCATCGGCACCGACGGTGTGTTGGTAACCTACAACGACGTCTTCGCCCATACCACCACCCTGCATGGTGACAATGACACCAGTCTGGACTGGTTCCTCAATGCCAGCGTGGCTGCCGGCAATGGTCAGACCATCAGCACGGCAGATGCCGGCGACAGCACAAGCGTAACCATCAATGGTGGCTACACCTTCCGCGACCTCGACAAGGGTACCGTGGACATGCTGGGTCAGCGTGGTGCCGATGTCGTGTGGAGTACACCGACAACCATGGACCTCTCGCAGAGCGGTCTGACGGCAGACAAGAACGTGTTCTCCTTCACTCACATGGGCTTCTCGCTCGGTGGTGTGACCGAACTGAAGCTGCCCTACGATGTGAAGGACGGCGATATCATCTCCTTTGCTCAGTTCGGCGAGGGTGGTTCCTATATAGAGAATGCCGGCGGTCGCTTCATAACCACTAACAGTGAGGGCGAACGACTGGTTGGCACCATATTGGCTGACCCGAGCGGCGCTCGCGTGGAGTTCTCGACGGCAGATGAAAATCAGGTAGGAGCCGGTGGCTTCATCTGGAGTGGCACAAACAGCGCCAGTGCCACATGCGCACCCGGACTCACTCTGGGTACAACCTGGCGAGCAGACTACTCGGCAGAAGGAACCGGCTGGCACGAGCAGTCCAATGGTGCAGGAGCAGGTGTATTCGTGAACGGCAGCGGTGCCATCTTTGCCGACACCGACATGCACGGCAACGATGTTTCTCAGGCCGGCCGAATTGTACAACTGGTTACCAACACCACATACGATGCCGATGGCAATCCCACCAAGCATTCTGTGGCACCCGGTACTATCTATGTAACCGCCGACAATAACACCGGACATGTTACCAGAAATAACGAAGCCAGAATGTGGTTTGGCTATGCCATCGTAGGTTCAGCAACCGAAGGTCTGACAGACGTCTTTGACCAGAACGGCAAGCTGCTCAGTCAGACCAACATTGTGAAAACAGGTGACTCCCTGTTGGTTCTGCATGCCTACAACACCTTCACCGGTAACATCGAGGTGCAGGACGGCGGTCTCTTCATGGGTGAGGTGAATGCCCTGGGTTACGGTACTCTTAAAGTGCATTCCGATCAGGTATGGAACCTGCCTGTCTATGCCTCAGACAACATGCTCAACAGCAATGCCAGAGACCGCTCACGTACTGTCAATAATGCCACCCAGTATGATTTGTACCGCCGAGGTGCCGAGATTATGGTCTGCTGTAACTACAGTGACGAAATGGCTTCGGGCTTCCGCCAGCCCACTATCACCAATGATATTGTGATGGTCGACACCGGTCTGGGTGAGTACAACAACAATCAAAGCAAACTGGGCAGCTATGCTACCGGTAACCACCTGTCCATATCCTTTGCCTACTCCACCTTCCACGGTACAGACAGTAACCTGCTGAGTGTTCCCCGCCACTGGCGTCAGTTGACCCTGAGCGGTGCCCTGCAGGGCACCGGTAACAGTGATGATGTGCTGCACCTTATCGGCTACTCGTCCTCCTGGTACAACAACAATGAAAGATATCAGGACCAGAGCTACGTGTGTGCGTTCATCATGAACGACTCCACTGCCTCCGGTAACCGTGAGAGCAATTTCGCCGGCAAGATTGTGATGGAGAACACCATCAATACCTCGCCGCTGGATTCCAACCAAATCTCAAAGCGTACCGGTGGTACAGTACAGCTCAACCTCAGCGACAACAAGCTGCAATACGCTGTGCTCGACATGACTCGCGAAAGCGTCAGCAAGGAAGAACTCGCCGCGCTGGGTATCAACGAAACAGGCAATGGTAAACGCCAGACTTACAATGATATTCTGGTGGTTCGCGGCGACGTTGGTCTGCGTGGTCTGGAAGCCGAGTTCCGTGGCGATGCCTGGAAACACTGGATGACCCAGACCAGCACCGGCGGTAGTGCGGGTACATACGGGTTCGGTGACATTGCCCAGCACGATGAGGTGTGGCATGTACGTACCGTGGCCGAGGCAGAAGCCACGCTGACAATCGGTAAGCATGAGGAAGATGCGACAAAGAACTACGTGTACTCCGGTGCGATGGGCTTTGAGCAGTCCTATGCCGGTGCTCAGGACGCCCACGTGATGTACGGCGACGGTTTCGATGCAGCCCCCACCAACAGCGGCAACAGCTACATTAAGGACCGCTACTCTGACCACATGATGGGTGCAAACGCCCTCAGTCTGGTTAAGGAAGGCGCAGCCTCGCAGTTTGTTCACTCTGCCGAGCTTATCAACCTGACCGTCAACGAAGGTACGCTGGGCTTCAACAACCTGTCCATTACCGGCAACGTTGACCTGACCGGTGGCAGTACGCTCGCTCTGGGTGTATACAATGGTAAGGTTGACAGCCAGACCGGCAAGGAGTTTGTCTGGTCCGATATCACCAACTGGGATAACATCACCACAGATACCAGCACCGGTACAAACTCACTGGATTACGAGCTCAGAAGAACCACGGCCGACATCTCCATCGGTAACGGCAAAACGCTCACCGTCTACACCCCGACCCCGACAGCCGGTATCTTGCCGACCGCGGCCGTGGTGGACGGTAACATCAACATGGCAGAGGGCTCTACCCTGTCCTTCTTCGTTGAGAATGCTGATTTGTGGAGCAAGAACATCGAGCTGACCAACGTTCATGCCCCCTCAAAGAACGTTCTGCTGAACGTGAACGGCACCCTGACCCTTACCCAGGATTCCAACGATATTGACCTGAACTTCCGTGGTGTGAACTTTGCACTCTCTCCCTTCGCCAGCAAGACATACTATCTGGCCGAGGCCGACCGTATCAAAGTGGACAATGGTGAAGCGACAAACTTTGCCAAGCGCCTCATCTCGCTGGGTCAGGGCTACTTCGGCACGTTGACCACCATCAACGATGCTCAGTTCGAAGGAGCTAATCGCGATTATCTGGTCATGAACGTACTCAGCGACCCGCGTAACACCTGGTCCGGCATGATTGACCTCAACGGCAACAACATTGTTTGGGAACACTCCGACAGTGTTGAAAAAGCTCAGGATTATCGCTGGAAGGAAAATACAGTCTTCCGCAATGGTAACATCGTCTTCTTCGGCAACCTCTACACCCCCGATGAGTGGACTGAGGAAAGCAAGCTCACCTCCGATGAATCTGTACGTGTTCAGACCGAAGGTGTACTGAGCGGTGATGTCGAAAACACCAACGATGAACTGGTAACCCTCGACGGTCAGAGCTACGAGCCGCAAATGGCCGGTCGCCACCCGCTGATGCCCGGTACCGTGCAGAATGGCATGATGATTGACAGCTTCGATGAAAGTGCCGAACTGCCGGCCTACTCTTGGGAAATGGTGGGCAGCAACGGCGCAGAGGTTGCCGTAACAGACCGATTCGGCCTTGATTACCAGAAGGTGCAGATTAACAGCGAAGTGGCTCCGCTCTCCGTTGTGATTAACTCTGACTATCTGGACATGAGCAACGGCGGCGAAGCCCGCTGTGACGGAACGAACTATTACTTCTACGGCGATGGCCTGATTCGTAATGCCACGGCAGAGGAACTCAAGGAGCATGCTCCCGGCACCAACTGGGAAACCAACCTCGAGAAATACGGTACCGGCACGGCTGTTATTGCCACAGCCAACACCTTCACCGGTGGCACTCTGCTTGAGGGTGGCCGAATCGTCATGCAGGATAGACTGGCTCTGGGTCTGAGTACCTACGATGACTCGTACTACAGCGATGGTTACTTCGGCAAGAAGGAGGGCACGGAGTGTGGTATCATCACCATCAGTAATGCAGCAACCCTACAGGGCGACTTTGCCGATGACCGCACAGCGGATTACTGGCCGCACTACGGTGAAGCCTACACCGGCGAAGGCATGACCACCACCACCATTGAAAATACGGTGTTTGTGAAGGACTACATGAACGGTTCAGCCCTTACCTTCGACACCGACGTCAATGCCATGCTGACGAATGCCCACGACAAGAAGCTGGTGCTGGTGAAGATGGTAGGTGAAAGCGATACGGTAGTCACCCTGCGCGGCATGTCTGTTGACCCGACGGAGGCCACCAACGGCATGTACACCTATGCCACCTACAAGGTGCTCGACCCGGGTGGTTTCTCCGGTACCATCCGCATGGACGGCAACCTGTGGGGCAAGCAGGAGTACAGCTACGATCCCTCTGCTGTTGACCAGCTGGCCGGCGGTCGAGTGCAACTTGAAATCATGACCACAGCCAAGGCCAACACCACAACCGTGTCGGCCAATAAGGACTGGACCCGCGCCAACATTGACCTTTCTGTCAACAATGGTACAGAGCGCACTGTGCTCGCACTCGACCCCATCGAGAAGACATCTGACGGCACCGTGCAGCCAGTAGGGACTATGCAGTACGCCTACATCAACACCCTGATGGGTACAGGTGATGTGCGCATGGCTGACGGTGCCATCAATTCCTCAGTGGTCAACATGAGCGAGCGTAACCCGCTTACTCTGGTACTCACCGGCACTAAGGATGGTGACTACGATGGTGTACTGGGTTACGGCAGCTTCCAGCAGACGACGGACTACGGGTTCAATGACGAAAAAGCTCCCGCCGTCGGCCATGAAAACCACCACTACGGCAATGGTAGCATGGGTGAACTGAGCGTGCAGAAGGAAGGTAACACCACACAGAGTGTCTACAACGCATGGATTAACACTCTCGATGTGAACGGTGGTACGTTCATTGTAGATCATATTCTGCAGGTGAGCGACATGCAGGCAGGCGCCCTTAATACCCAAACCATGCAGGGTGCTGACCAGCGTATTATGGTGGGTGAGGTCAACAACCCCAACACCGTATACTCACTCACTGTGGGTAACAACGGTATTCTGTCCATGGACAATGCGGAATCCGCTGCTTCCCTGACCGGTAATAAGGTGGATGCCTGGGCCAACATCGGTGCCGGTACCAAGATTGAATCCGGTGGAACCTTCCCGTGGGCCTGGGTGCAGCTGCAGAATGGTGCAACTCTCACCGCTCACGAGAACTGGTACACTGCCAAACAGGTAGAAATTGAGAGTGGCTCAGCCGTTACCTTCAATACGCACGTATTCACTCCCGATCCCTACATCACCTCTGCACAGGATGACGCCAACTTCGGTAACGAATACGGTGACCACCTGACTCACTCTCAGCACTTCAACCAGAGCCGCATCATGCAGCTGCTGGGTAAGATGAGCGGTAACAACCTCGACCTGCTCTTCAGCAACGACCAGATGAGCCCGGGGGCAACCGCCGAGGAGCTTGGCAAGGCTGATTACATGGGTTATGTTGCTCTGACAAACCACAACCAGATGACCGGTCGTCTGATGGTTACCGACCATACAGTGCTCCAGATTCTCGACAACCACAGCACGGCAAACACCATGAACGCTGTTGTGGAAGGCGAGGAAGCGGCTATGCAGCTGGTGAAGAACGGCAATCAGTACGTCAACCACCTCAGTGTGGGCGGCATTGGCGGTGCGCTGTTGCTCGGCGGTGCGGAGAAAACGTCCCTCACCGGCACCTACGGCTCTGTCGATAACACCGGCACTCTGCGTCAGGATCACATAGACTATGACTATGAAAAGGTTCTGATAAGCGTGGAAGCCCGCACCGTAGACGGTGTCGTGCCTGAGGTGGAGGGGAACTACGGTACGATGACTAACATCCACACCACTGTCAACAATAGCGATTACAAAGCTTCCATCGGTGGTTCCGACTATGACCTGTACACCTGCAACGTTGCCGGACAGTCCGAGGCGCATGATGTTCACATCACCGTGCACGATGTCAACGGTGTCAACGCCACAGAGGGTACGATTCACCATGCCCACCTGCACAATACGCTCGTGGAGCTGGAGGGGGATTGCTCGGTCAATATGGAAGATGAGGTACTTGTCAAAGTCGACTCCATTGTCTTCGGCACCGGTACCACCCTCAACAGTGGATCGGGTATCGCGGTTGAAACTCTCGACTTTAAGTCCGGAGACCACTACAACTTCTACATGGAAGCCAACGACAAGGCCACTGAGTACGACACCGCTGAGATAGATTTGCCGCTCGCTGCTCTCGCTACAGTCACAACCAGTGTGGATACAATGGTGGAAATGAGTTTCGATAACAATCGCAAGCTCTACAACATCGGTGTGGCAACTCAAGGCGAGTACAAGGGCGAACAGATTGATTTCTACCATGTAAAGGTCGACCAGTTCCAAGGTGTGAATGTCGATGGCGATGGCATAAGCATTCAGCTTACAACCGATTTGATATATCAGGCTCATAGCGCCGGGGCTGAGTTCATTGCCATCCAGATTGGCGGCGAAGAAAATGTCGGGCGTTTCCTCTTCGAGAACGCTGACGGCCTCTTCGATATTTCCGATGAAGAGCGACTGATGCTCAGCATGTATGGTACTGACATTACAAAGGACTGGGTATCGTCCGATTTCGTGAACAGAGCACTTGCTGAAATGGGAATCTACGTGGGCGATGTAAGCCACCACATGCTCTACTTCGTCGTTCCCGAGCCTGCCACCGCAACCCTCAGCCTTCTTGCGCTGGCTGCTCTGGCTGCTCGTCGTCGCAGAAAGTAAACCCAAGGACATAGTTCTATCCGGGGGTAAGCGAACTCAGGTTCGCTTACCCCTGACTTTTGTATAGAGTCCCACCTACTCTTCAGGCTATCAGCTGTTATGTAACTTTTTCCCGTCAAATTGCAAAAAAAGACTTGACTTATAAGTTAGCTTTAACTAAACTCACCCCGCATTCGATTAGTTCCTCCTAACTATATGAACACATCTGCAACGGAAAAGACCCTGAAGCGCGCACAAATCGGCGAACGGGTAACAGTGCTGAAAGTAGCGGGCGAGGGACCGCTGCGCCAGCGCATCTTGGATATGGGGCTCACGAAAGGAGCCGAGGTTATGGTAAACAAAGTGGCACCGCTGGGCGACCCGATTGAGGTGACAGTGCGCGGGTATGAACTTTCCCTGCGCAAGAAGGAGGCAGCCTGTATCATCGTGCGATAATTTTCAGTGAAGAGTTAGTCTCTCTGAACACAACATGAAGAAAAGAATAGCACTCGCCGGCAATCCGAACAGCGGTAAGACATCGCTGTTCAATGACCTGACCGGAGCGAATCAGTACGTGGGCAACTGGCCCGGCGTGACCGTCGACCGCAAGGGCGGCGAACTGAAGGAGCACGAGGAGGTAGAGATTCAGGACCTCCCGGGCACCTATTCACTTTCCCCCTTCACTCCCGAGGAGGTTGTAAGCCGCAACTACCTGCTGGGTGAGAAGCCGGATATGATTGTCAACGTGGTGGATGCCACCAATCTGGAGCGCAACCTTTACCTCACCAGCCAGCTGCTGGAGACCGGCCTGCCCATGGTAGTGGCGCTCAACATGATTGACTTGGTGGAGGAGCGAGGTGAGAGCATCGATGCCGACGCGTTGAGCGCCCGTCTGGGTTGCCCGGTGGTGAAGGTAAGCGCCATCACCCACGTGGGTATGGCCGAGTTGCTGCAGATGATGCTTGCCGAGCCCCCTGCTCCCGGCAAGCCCCTGAGCTACGTTCCTGTTGTGGAAAATGCCGTGGCGACAATTGCGACCAAGCATCAGGTCACGCGCTTTGAAGCGGTGAAGATGCTGGAGGGCGACAGCGAACTGCTGGCTCCGCTCGACAAAAATGAGCGCCATGCTCTTGAAGATATTCGCATGGCGGTAGAGGCCGAGCTGGGGGACGACATTGCCTCCATCATTGCCGGTGGGCGTTATGATGCCATCTGCGAGTTCGTTCCGCAGATTTACACCCGCAAGAGCGCCAAGGAGAGCGTCACTCGTCGCGCTGACCGCATTCTTACCCACCGCATTTTCGGCCCGATTATCTTCGTGGCCATTATGTATGCCATTTACTACATTTCCATCAACACCGTAGGTACCTGGGGTACGGATTGGGCCAACGATGTACTCTTCGGGCCGGTAGTGGGGGGCTGGCTTGCCGGGTTCATAGGCGACACGCCGGCCGGAGCAGAATCGCTCACCATGTTCAGCGCAGTACTGGCCATGGTACTGGTGTTCCCCACCATGCTGCGCCGCCTGCACGACATCGGCATGAACGGCGCGTGGCTTTACATCGTCATAGCCCCTTTCCTGCTGGAGTATGCGTGCCCGCACCTGCCGAGCGTACTGCACACAGCAATCATGTGGCTACTGCTGGCAGCCAATGCCGTATTGCTGGTTCTCTGCTTCACGAAACCCGGGCAGAGGAAGGCCAATGACTACGGCAGCCGAACCCGCGAGTTCGCCCGCAACCCCATGAAAATGACGGGGCGAGGCAGCCGTACCGAGTTCGTTACTTGGTTCATTGTCATGAGCCTGGTTACCTTCGGCATTGCCATGCTGGGCCGTACGACACTGAACTGCAGTGTGCAGTTACAGAGCATCATTACAGATGGCATTGTGGCCGGTGTGGGTGCGGTACTGGGTTTCCTGCCGCAGATGGCAGTCCTCTTCTTCCTGATGGCTCTGCTGGAGGACTGCGGCTACATGGCACGCGTGGCCTTCATGCTCGACCGCCTATTCCGCGCCATCGGCCTGTCCGGAAAGTCCGTCATTCCGCTCATGGTCAGTATGGGCTGCGGTGTACCCGGCGTAATGGCTACCCGTACCATTGAGAATGAGAAGGATCGCCGCATGACCGTTATGCTCACCACCTTTGTGCCCTGTGGCGCCAAGCTGCCTATTCTGGCCCTCATCGGTGCCATGATTGGCCAGACGGCCACCATCGCGACGGTGGCTTACTTCATGGGCTTCGGTTCCGTGATTCTGGGTGGGCTTATGCTGCGCAAGACCCACATGTTTGCCGGTAGCTACACGCCCTTCGTCATGGAGCTGCCCACCTACCACCTGCCGCATGCCGCCAACATCAACCTGCGTGCCATGGAGCGCTGCAAGGCCTTCGCCAAAAAAGCCGGTACCGTGATTTTCCTGGCCTCTGCTCTCATCTGGACGCTCTCTAACTACAACTGGAGCTTTACTTACCTGCCTGAGCAGGCGGGGATGGAGGGCGAGACCATCAACCACAGCATGCTGGCCGACACCGGCAACACCTTTGCTCCGCTCTTTACCCCGCTTGGCTGGGGTGACTGGAAACCCGCCGTTGCGACAGTGACCGGTCTGATAGCCAAGGAAAACGTCGTGAGTACTTTCGGCGTGCTCTACCCGGCAGCTGAAGAAGCACCTGCTGAAGAACCCACCGCCGAGGAAGAACTGCCCCGCAGCTGTGACCTCAGCAAGGTGAATGCCCTTACCGCCCTCACACTCGCCGTGTGGCAGTGCGACAGCGATGTGCGCACCACCCGCCCTGTTGCCACCCAAGAGGAGCCCGAAGAAGAAGCCTCAGCCGCCGAAGAAGAGGTTGCCGCCGACAAGAGCTGGCTGGATTACCTGAATGCCGTTGTGGCCTACCTCTTCCCCGAAGTGGAGGAAGACGACGAGACCAGCGGCGTGGCAGGCAACATGAAGGCCGGCGGTGCTTTCACCACTCTGAGTGCGCTTTCCTTCATGCTCTTCAACATCCTGTGTGCCCCCTGCTTTGCCGCCTGCGGTGCCATTCGCAGAGAAATGAACAGTGCCCGCTGGACCTGGTTTGCCATCGGATTCATGACCGCTTGGGCCTATGTCGTAGCGTTCCTCACCTACCAACTCGGCATGTGGTTCACTGAGGGAACGTTCGGCTCGGCTCAGGTAATGGCTTGCCTGCTCAGCATCGGAATCCTCTACATGGCATTGCGACCCAATCCGCACGCGATTGATGACACCCTGTAAAACCATTGCATACGACCATGGCTGATATCATTATCATACTCATACTGGCAGCTGTCGCTCTTCTTATCATACGCAGTCTGTTCAGGAACAAAGGAGGTTGCGGCTCCTGCGGTAATGGCGGGGGCTGTGGTGGCGGATGTTGTGGCTGTCATCATCAACATCAGCAAAACAAAGACAACAGTAATATTTCCAAAAAATAAAAACACACCATACAATACATGAAACTCAAACACATCCTCACCCTTGCGCTGGCCGGTCTTGTGACCGCTCCCGCATTCGCTCAGGAAGCACCCGCCGCCGGTGATATCCTTGACGGCATCAACATGTACGCTCCCGAAGAAGGCGACCCTGCCTACAAGGTGGCTGCCAATGAGAAGTACGGCACTCAGTGGTATGTTGATATGGCTTATGGCTATTGGCATGGTCACAATACAGCCCCTGATATGCACAGCAACGCCAATCTGGCGCTCCTGCATGCCTTCCTCAACCAGCGTATTATCGAGGACAGTGTGAACGGTGGTACTTGGCTGCGTTTTGAGCTCTCCGGTTCCTGGGGCTTGGATCGCGACTCCGCCCAGACAGATTATATGGTGACAGATGCCGTATACGGTACGAACTATGCTCATACTGATGTATATGGTGGGCACGATGCAGTGATTCCCGAGCTTTCCCTCATGCATTACCTGAACGGTAAACGCACAGCAATTACCGCAGGTCTGATGAACCTGACCAATTATTTTGACTGCGTTGGTATTGCCAATGATTCATTCTCCTCATTTGTCAACTCCGGCTTTGTCAACTCCACGGTACTCTGCCTGCCGGATGCCAATCTGGGCGCAATGGTGCAGCATGAACTCGACAGCACCAGCTACGCCATGGTGAGTTTCACCCGCGAAGTCACGACCTATGGCGATAATCCCTTTGACAGCGGTACCGGCTATCTGTTAGTGGGTGAATATGGCCGCACCATTCTCGACGGCGCTGCTACCATTCGCTTCAATCCCTTCTTCCGTCATATTGAAGAGGTAGACGGGCACTGCAATAACTTCGGCCTTGCCGCCAGTATCGAATACGAGGTGAATGACGAGCTTACCGTGTATGCCCGCACCGGTTGGGGTGCACGTCAGGAACTCGGCAATGCCTTCGATTTCTCCTGCGGTGCCAACATCAAGCTCATCCCCTCCCGCGAGGACGACTTCCTGGGTGTGGCACTCGGGGTATTCAAACCCTGCGCCCCCGCTGACAACAACCGCGAGTTTGTGGCCGAGGCCATGTACAGCTTGCAGGTGAACGACTACTTCAAGATTGTACCCCACATCCAGTACATTTCCAATCCTGCCTACGATGCAGACTGCAGCGATGCCGTGCTCATGGGCATACAGGGTGTATTCTCCTTCTGATATAAATTCTGTGCTGTAACGTGTATGTAAACGCAGGGCGTCGGAGCATGTGCTCCGGCGCCCTTTTGATTGATAAACTGTAGATGAGATTTACAGTGCCGAGATAATCTCGTCGACGATGCGCTCGACCGGCACCAGTCGTCCCTGCCCCTCAGCTCCGCAGGCCAGCATGCCGGCATCATCGGGGCCGATGATACGGTGATTTTCGCGCCCGAGGAGGATGGATGCATTCTGCTGCGTGGCCGGGTGGTTCCACATGTTGCCGTTCATGGCCGGGAATATCAGCACCGGAGCACGGTTAGCCAGGTACAGACTGGTGAGGGCATTCGGTGCCAGTCCCTGAGCCATGCAGGCCATGGTATTGGCACTGGCCGGTACAATGGCCAGCAGGTCAGCGCGCTGGGCTAAATCAATATGCACCGGCACCCAAGAACCGGTTTCATCTTCAAATGAAGAGATAACCGGATTGCGGGAGAGGGTCATGAGCGTGAGCGGAGTCACAAACTGCAGCGCCGTCGGGGTACAGACGCAGTGCACCTCATGCCCGAGTTTTACGAGTCGAGAGGCCACATCTGCCGCCTTGTACGCAGCAATCGAACCGCACACTCCCAATATGATGGTAGCCATAAACCGCTCTCCCTATGACAGCTGAACGAATCAGGCGATTTCAACAATCATGTTGATTTCTACGGCAACGCCCAAAGGCAGGCTCACCACACCCACAGCGGAGCGGGAGTGTGCAGCCTCCGGCCCGAAGAGTTCCACCAGCAGGTCGGAGGCACCGTTGAGCACCTTGGCCTGATCGGTAAAGTCGGGAGTGCAGTTCACAAAACCGTTGACAGCCACAATCTTGGTCATCTTCTCAAAACCACCGAGCTCAGCCTGAATGACAGCCAAACGATTCAGAATGGCGGCCTGAGCAGCCTTCTGGCCGTCCTCAATGCTCACATCGGCACCCAGCTTGCCATAAACGGCCACATCACCATTCACGGAAATACCGCCGGAAAGGTGCAGGTAATTGCCCGTGCGAATGCACTGTACATAGGAACCCACAGGAGCGGGTGCGGGATTGAGCTTCAGGCCCTTCTTCTCGAGTACTTCAGTATTGAGCTGCATGATATTTAAATTGTTGTTGTGCTCACAAGGATACACCCCAACTCCCCTTTTGGCAAGCACAAAGAGTACGCTGCCATAGGTTATCGTTCCGGAGTTTTCTCTATCGATTAATCTGAGGGTCGGCGGATAGAGCGGCAATCCACGCACTCTGTGGCATGTCAGTTGCCTGAGCGGCGGTAAACGGCATGCGGGGGCGCCAGTTGGTGCCGCCCTCTGTACCGGGTGTGTTCAGTCGCACGGGCACATCGAAAAGCTCCGTCCACATCAGGGCGGCGTACGCAGAGCGACTCTCGAGCAATGCACGGAAAAGGGCATCCTTCACGCCCTGCCCCCAAGGCACAATGCTCTGCTCTGCCGTGAGCCCAGCATAGTCCCCCAGCCAAGCCAGCACGCGGGCACAATCGCGCCCCACGCGCAACAGCTCACGGCGACGATCAGGCGCAAGTTTGGAATCAATCGCGGCAGCTTTTCCGGCCAGCACATGAGCGTACCAGTCGTTCCAGTCATTGCAGATGGGCGGGAAGTCATGTGTGGCGTAAGTGGCAAAGGAACAGGGGTTGTAGGTATTCCCCTTAACGATATGGTGCTGGTCGTCAATCTCCCAATGCGGGATTTTGAACCCGGCAATACGCAGGCGGGAAAGGTCGGGGCGCACATAATCGGGCACGCAGCCCAAATCCTCGCCTATCACCTTCATACCCGGGGCCGCCTGCAACAGTCGACGCAGCAGGTAATCCCCCTGCATGAGATTGGCTCGGCGGTTCTCAGGCGTGTCATCCGGGCGCGGGCGGAAACCGGGGCGACGACCATCGCAACGAGCAGCAGCTTCATCTTCGCTGAGTGGCAGGAACTCCGGGTTTCTATCGGGCATCCACGGGAACGCATAGATACGGTAAAAGCCCAGCACATGGTCAATGCGGTACATGCCGAAAATCTCGGCCAGTTTGCGCACGCGTCGGTTCCACCAGGCAAAACCATCGCGCTCCATCACATCCCAACGATAGAGAGGAATCCCCCAGTTCTGTCCCCACTTAGCCGTGAAGGGGTCTTCAGCAAAATTACCTTCGGCGGGTGCGCCACCGCTCCAGCTCATGTCAAAGAGATGGCGTTCAAAGAAAACATCGGCACTGGCCACGGAAACACCGATGGGCACATCGCCCATCAGCAGCACGCCACACTCATCCGCAACACGGCGCACCTGAGCCCACTCGCGAGCACAGAGCCACTGCAGCCATTGACGGTAGCGTTTCTGGCGACAGGCCTGCTCACTATTGTTCACAAGGGCTCGCGCTTCCTCCGGGTTCCGGACCGGCCAAGTCCACCAAGCAGTGCTGCCGTAAGTCAGGCTCAGCACGCTGAAAATGGCGAAATCCTCCAACCAGCTCCCCTGCTCGTTCACCCATTGAGCAAACTCCACGCGCTGGGCGGCAAAGTCGGGTTCCAGCTCAAAGCGATTGAATGCACGATTGAGGTGATAGCGCTTGTAGGTGCGCACGCGGGCGTAGTCCACATAATCGGGGCCACCGGGTAACTGCTGCGGGGGTAAGTCATCCCGATACGGCGGCAGGGGCGATTCCATGCCCGGCACGCGTTCCAAACTGAGATAGAGCGGCTCCAATGCCACCGAGCTGATTGCGGAATAAGGTGAGGGAGCATCATCTTCCCCCAAAGCATTGACAGGCAAGAGCTGTAAAAAGCCCACCCCATGAGCGCCGGCCCAGCGAATCCACTCCTCCAGCGCCATCATATCGCCTATACCGCAATCACCCTCCCGTCGCAGGGAAAACAACGGCATGAGCACACCTGTCAATCGTTGCAACAGCATAACTCTGCCAGTCTAGCATAGCCCGCTCGGTTAGGCAATAAAAAAGAAAATACTGATACAGATTCCCCTTGCGGAGTGCGCATTCAGCTCTCTTTGATACGGCGCAGAATAAACCACACCATGACTGCGGTACCGCACAACAGGGCAAGGGTAACCGCTATGCGCAGGGGGAAATACTCTTCACCATGAAACCCCAGTGTCGGGAACCCAATGAAATAGGAAGGAGCAGATGCAAGCAGACCGGGCGTTAAACCATACAGCAAGATGCGGAAACAAACCCGTCGCCATACCCCGCGAGGCAACAGCTCAGCCACCGGCCAGATATACAAGGTAAATGATGAAATGACGCTGATATAGGCCAATGTGATTTTGAACAGTGAGTTTTCCTCATATATAGCCACTGCCAAAGCCCCGATATACAACAAGGCCATGAGCGCAAAGCCCACCACCAGCGACAGGAACATGCACCCGACCCTGCGTAGCCAATACAACTCACCTGAGGTTGCCTCACGCAAGTTGCGACGAAAGCAGCAAAATACGCTAATCAGCAGAAACGCAATAGCTGCCCCCCACATGAACAGATTGCCCAAGATGACTGTCGGCCAATCATCAAACAGCGGCCCATATAAAGGGTAACGGAACACGCCGAAGCACACTACTAACAGAGCAACAGAGGCCAACAAACTCAACACAGCACACAGGCGGGCACTCCATTTTGTCCGCAGGCTGATAAGCCACGGCACCAACAGCCCGGCAATCGCAGCAAATACGTAGCACCACATCTGCCCCCAATAGTCATCCGCCCCGCTATACAGAGACAGCAACATACTGTTCCCTGCTAAAATCAGCAACAGCAAGTAGAACAGTCCGCCTGTTCCCCAGACAACGAATCGCTTGTTCATACGTTTTTTCTCTGCACAATACTGATGTTCTTCAGCAAACTACCGCGCTTACGGGCACGAATAGCCTCCATCTGCTTGGGGCTGGGGGCGCCATTGAGTCGGTGGTCGAGTTCATCGCAAAGCGCCCGTCGGGCCAAAAAGCGATTAATCTCGCGCTCACGTTCTCGGTGGCATTTGATTACCAAGCCGGTAGGACGATGAACAAGACATACGCAGTTGTTGGTCTTGTTCACCTTCTGCCCTCCCTTTCCGCTGCCACGCACGAAGGTTTCCTCCAAATCACGCTCAAGCACCCCGAGCGCTTTCATGCGCTCGAGGAGTTCATTGCGTTTTTGGGGAGATACCGGCATGAAGGTTAAATGGTAACCTCGCCGGAGAGAGGTTCACCGGGAGCAAAGGTATGAGCTTTGCTCACCACGAGTTTCTTCACATTCTTCAGGCTGGGTACACCGAGGGAATCCAGCGAATCCACCAGCTTATAAAGCTTGCCGTCAAGCTGCACGATGGGAGCCACTCCGGCACACTCAGGAGCCAGCGACATGAGCCCGGCCTCGTTAATCTCCACAGCATCGGAGCGCAGCAGCAACAAATCGCCACTGGTTTTCACCGGGAAGAAACGGCTGCGGGGCACATTCACGGCACGAGCGCCCGGGAAACACTGAATGGCAGCGCCCATGGCGGTCTCGAGCTGGTATACCTTGGTGGATTCACCATCTCGCGGGTCAACGGTCTTGGTATTGCAGATAACCGGTAGCGGCAGCACGCCACCATTGGCCATCAGGGAATCGCGCAGTGCGTCCAGACGAATCCACAGGTTATTGGTATTGAAGAAACGGTGCTTATCAATATTCTGGAACTCAGGCAGGTCGGCATCCGGGCACTGAGCAATCTCTCGCAGAATCGGCTGACCGTCAGCGGCACGCATGGCCAGATGACCGCCCTTCTTATCGGCCTCGGTACGGCGGGTAACCTCCATCACAAAGGGAGCACCACTCTCTGCAAACCAGCGCAGGAATCGCGTGTCCATCTGAGCGCCGAGATTGTCAGAGTTCGATACAAAGGCATACTTCACGCCGGCCGCGAGCAGTTTATCGAGCCAGCCACTGCCGACCAAAGCCGGGTAAATATCACCGTGACCGGGCGGGCACCACTCGAGCTCCGGATTGGCGGGGTAGCTCGCGGGCTCAAGCGTATCGGTTTTCAGCTTGGGCACACGGTTCTGCAGCATCTGCACCTTGTCGGGGTCGGCAAAGCCACCTTCCGTGTAGCGAGACAGGTGAGCCATAGTATCCTCGGCTGTAGAGAACGAGTTCATGAGCAACAGGTTAACGGGGTAACCGGCAGCTGAACGCAGGCTCTGCACCTGGCGAACAATCAGATCGAGGAATGTCACGCCGGGCTTAATTTCAAGCAGGCTCTTGGCCTTCTGCAAGCCCATGCTTGTGCCCAAGCCACCGTTGAGCTTAATCAGCACAGCCTGAGCGAGCAATTCAGCGTCGGCCTCAGGAGTGGCGGCCACCAACTCCTCCCAGTCAGCCACGCCCTCAGCGGGCTGGATGTCCTCCTCGGGTATCAGCATGCTCTGCTTGCTTTCCAAAACCTGCACACTGTGGCGGAAGGCACTGATGGCGGCATCGGAAAGACCCACGCCTTTCATCTTGCTCTCAATGATATCAAAACTGCTCATGAGCACATTATAAACAGCAACGCCCGCACTTTCAATACCAAAATGCGAGCGTAACAAAGGTTATGTGTAATAATCAGGGCTCTCGTATGGACTCATCCATCGCCTTGAGGAAGGGGTGCATGAGGTATGAAATAACGGTTCGCTCGCCTACCTTTATTTCCGCACGCAAGCGCATGCCGGAGCTCTGCCACAGTTCGGCAGGCACTCCGTCCAAGTTGCCGGACACCGTCAGACGAGCTCGGAACTGAGGGCGTTTTCCGCCGGTTGCTGCAACCGAAGCGCCTTCCTCCTGATCCAGATTGGAGGTAGACTCATAGGTATCTGCCGAAAGGAAGGAAATCGAGCCTTCCAGTGTTCCATATTGCTGGAAGGGGAAGGCATCGAGCTTCAACCGAGCAACATCCCCCTTGCGCAGCAAACCAACATCCTTGGGCAGGATATCAACCTCAGCCTCGAGTGGCTCATCAAGGGGAATCAGAGTAATGAACGCCTCGGCCTCGCGCACGGCCGAGCCTTCCTGATAGGGGGCAATTTCATGCACCACAGCACGACACGGAGCACGCATGCTCTCGGTTGTGGCAAGATATTCAGTCTGGCGAATTTTCTCACGCAGTGCACTTATCTGCAACTCATCATCAGCAAGTTGCTCATCTATCTGCTGGTGCCATTCGGCAATGAAGGTTGCCAACTCAGCTGCTGCAGTTTTGCACATCTGTTCGTCTTCCACCAAACGCGTTCGCTGATTTTCCACCTCAATCTCGTTGCCCATGCGCTGAATAGTAGTCTGCATCATCTCGATTCGCGGAGCCACACCGCGCTCGGCCAGATTGACGTAAGTCTCTTCAATGCGACGCAGGGGAACCATCATCTCATCGTACTTTGCCAAAGATTTCAACACGGATTGAGATGTTGCCGCATAACGTTCTGCGCTGGCCTGAAGATAAGCACAACGCTTTTCAAAATAATCTCTACGGGAGCGGAAATGGGCAAGCTGAAGCTTACCGGCCTCGGAGTGCACCAGCTCCGCCGGCAGAGTCAGCTCCGCAGCCCCGCTCTGTTCTGCTCTCAATCGGGCGGCACAACACTGATGATGGGCAAGCTGCTCTCGGAGAGAGTTCAATTCGGCTACATTCACCGTGGGATCCAATTCGACGAGAACCTGATTTTTTTCCACCACTTGTCCTACCCTGACCGGCACACGTTTGATGACGGCGCGATCAAGGGGTTTCATGGTTATGTTGGGGCGGGTTGTCACCAGTTTACCTTCGGCAGCAACAACCTTATCAACTTTTGCCAGACATGCCCATACAACGGCACATACCAACAGCAGTACAATAACCCACAGCACACTGTGCGCCGGCACCGGGCACTTACGGGTCTCCAGCCATATAGACTCCGGCTCACAGGCCGCTATATCAGCATCTGTCAGCTCCTTCAGCTTTTTCTTTTTACGGCTCATGGCTTATATCAGTCTTCTTCTGTTCCCATCTGCTGCCGCCAGAAATCTGCGTACAAACCGTTGGCAGCCACTAATTGGCGGTGTGTACCATGCTCAAGAATGGCGCCCTTCTCCAGCACCACAATATCATCCGCCCGGCACAGAATAGAAAGTCGGTGCGAAATAATGAATACGGTACGATTACGGGCAATCTGTTTGAGGTTTTTACGAATGAGAGTTTCGCTCTCCGGGTCGAGCGCACTGGTAGCCTCATCGAAAATGAGAATACGCGGGTTAGGCAACAGCGCACGAGCTATAGCCAAGCGCTGACGCTGACCGCCCGACAGATTGCTGGCGTTCTCCTCGAGCATGGAATCATAGCCTCTCGGCAGGCTCTGAATAAACTCCTCGGCCCCGGCCACTCGTGCCGCGTAGATGACCTCCTCCATGGTGGCGTCCTTCTTGGTGAGGGTCAGATTCTCGCGAATGGTGCCGTGGAAGAAGTAGTTATCCTGCAGCACAACGCCGATATGAGAGCGCAGATGTGCGCGGTCAATCTCACGCAGGTCAATGCCATCGTACTTAATCACCCCCTGCTGCAAGGGGTAAAGCCCCTGCATGAGCTTGGTCACGGTCGTCTTGCCGGAGCCACTGCGCCCTACCAGACCAACAGTCATACCGGGTTGAATGCGATAGGTAAAGTCACGGATAGCGGGCGGGGCATCGGGCAGGTACTGGAACCGAATGTTCTCAAACGAAATCTCACCACGCAAGGACTGACGAATACCGCCACCTACCTGTTCATCGTGAGCATTCATCACCACACCGAGCATGCGCACGGAAAGCGAGGTCTGTTGGTACTCATGAACCAGCCCCACAATGCGGACCAGAGGACCGGTCACACGCCCTGCCAACATGTTGAAGGCAATAAGTGCGCCTACAGAAATCTGGCCGTCAAATACCGCCATGGCACCTACCCAAATGATGCACACCCCCATGAGTCGCTCCAGCCAGTGGCTGAGCGTACGTGCTGTCATGGAGATTTTCGCCACATTGAAGTAGCGGGATATGGCATAAGCAGCCGTATCATTCCACTTACGCTGCAAGACAGGCTCAAGAGCCAGCGATTTTACCGTGCGCACGCCGTGAATAGTCTCAACCAGCATCCCCTGTCGGCGGCCCTCAGCCTGATAAAGTTCCTCCAGTCTGCGCTGGAAGGGCTTAATAAGCGTGGCTATCACCAGAGCCATCAGGAAGGTGAAGAGCAGCACCACTGCCGTGAGTTTGCCACTGTACCAGAACAAAACAGGCAGGAATACCAGCAGAGAAACCAGCTCCAGCAAGGTAAAAAAGAGGCTACCCGACAGGAATTGACGAATCTTCTCGGTCTGCTGCATGTGCTTAATCAGCACACCGCTCGAAATTCGCTCGTAAAAATCCACCGGCAAATTCAACAATTTACGGAATGTTTTGGTTGCCAGTCGTATATCAATTCTATTCGTAGCATATATCAGCAGGTAATTCTGCAAGAACTCCAAGATAGCGTTGAAAAGCAACGCCACACAGACAGCTACCCCCAACACCGTCAGGGTTGTGTAGCTCTGGTGCACAAGCACCTTATCTACTACAATCTGAAAAAACAACGGTGTAACCAGACCTATAGCACTGATGGCCAGCACTGCCGTGGCAACTTCTATCAACAGTTTCTTCTGCCTTACGAACTCCGGAACAAACCAGAGCAAACCGAAGGGGCGCTCTTCATCCAGCAACGAGAAGACGCGTTTACACAATACACACTCGCCGGTGAACAGCTCTTCATACTGTTCTCTCGTTAGCCACTGAATTTCGGGGGCGCGTCCGGGAGCCGGCGGAACAGGATCCCACACGCCGATGAGCGACGCCGGCGACTCCGGTTCCGACTGTCCGGAAGGAGCTGCAGCATCACGCATACGGCAAATGACCGCTCCGGTACCATCCTTTTTTATAGCAATGGCAGGGTATATATGTTCCCTATCCTCAAGGACAGACCACTTCAACTTACCACGGCGGGTGGTGAGCCCCAAATCATCTGCCATTTTTCGCAGAAGGTTCAGGCTCGGCTCCTCCTCCACTGCGTATTCATGCAGCAGGCGTCGCACATCGACATCGAGATTATGATGGCGACAAATACTCACGAGACAATACAACAGGGTATGCCTACCATCTGCAGCATAGTGCTGATTGGCAAGGTTCTGCATAAAGACAGCCTTACCATCCCAGGCTTTTTCCAAAGCGACCTTCTTCAGGTATATCACCTTGCCACTTTCTCGGGTAAGAGGATCAAATACAGCATAACTCTCTTCCTCACCCTCAGCAGCTCGCGGACACCCCAGAAAGATGACCCAGTTTGTGTTTCGCAGCTGCAGAAGCACCGGCGAACCGAAGTGAGTGGCCAATTCATCAACCGTGGTATCCTCTCGCCTGACAGGTTTAAGGTGCAGTAAGTTCAGCACCTCCAGCACTCGTTCCGGAGTATCGACAGCCCCCTCCCCCATCAGGGCATCGGGATTACCGGCATCGGGAAGCAGTTTCCAGATTTCTTCCAGACAGGCGCGTGCCGTCTTCTCGGATTCAGGCATTTCCATAAAACCATTATTCAAAATTAGGAGAGATAGACTGATTTCGCTGCGGTGTTTCCTGCGTGTGCTGTGAGCCCCCTCGCTGCACCAGTCCATTCCTTTCAAGCTCAGCCACAAAACGCTGCATGGATTCAAAAGCACGCATAAAAGCAGCCGGTGGCATAACCAGTTGCTGGTCTACCTCCTTCGGCAGCTCCTGTTGCCCCTCGGCCGGAGCTCCGTTGTAATGAAATAAATCCATACGAACCATTCCACCGGCCAAACTCACGTTGGCCATACCATCTGCATAGATATACTGTTTCATCGCTGTACTATTTTCATCACATCATTTCCGACCACGAATATGCGTAAGACTCTAGCACATTCCGCAGAGGATGTACAGCATAAAACTCGGATTCAGCAGATTTCAGAGAAAGACGTATGTGCGCCCTGCTCAGTTCATCAGGTAATCTATAATTCGCAACTTGATGGAATCGTAGTAATTGGCCTCGCGCAAGCGTTCCCGCTCAGCATTGAGCTCTTGGAACAAAGGCGTAAGCGTTGGCCCATACTTCTGCAGAAGAGCAGTCAATACTTCCGGTTCTGTCAACTTACGAGAGCCGGCTGTTGACTCCAACTGCGGGAGCAGCTGCAACAACTGCGGCAGTGCAGCCTCGGCAGCAGCGGGACTGTCAACGGAACGATAAACAGCTGTTATCTCTGGCACGAGATGCTGCAATCCCGCGAAATCCTGTTCAGCTTTTTCAGGGGTGAGCACCTTGCAGGGAACGAGGTTGAAAAGCTCCGCCACCGGAAGCCATTCGAGCGAGCTCCTCAAATCGTCTGAGGTCAAATGAGAGGTCTCCACATAACAACGCAAAGCAAGGGCATCCACCCGATAATCCTCATACAAACAGCTGAGGGCCTTCCTCACCGTGTAGGATTCTCTCGCGCTGAGTTCACCTTCGGCCAGCAACTGCTGGTAAAGCGCAAAGACCGTAGGAGTCCCCTGCTCGATTGCCATTTGAGCGCAGGCGCTGTAGTTCTCGGCAGAGATTCTGTGGCGCTCCCCACGGGCACGCACCATTTGCTCGAGCAGAACTTTTTTGATAGCGGTGGCTCGGGATTGACGCAACTCAGCCGGCAGAGCCTCCACTTCTTCAGTAGAGTTGAGAAGCGGCAGCCCATACTCCACCAGAGAGGCATAGGGTTCATTACCGGCCATGGCCTCGAGCAATGCCGGGGGCATGGAAAGCTGCGGCTCAGCACCGTGTAGCGAACACAGGCTGAGCACAGCAGATATCAGGGCTGCCGGGAGCAAACGGCTCATCTTCAGAACTCGCCCAGATAGAACTTCTTCTTACCGCGGCGGATAACCAGCACTTCGCCACCGATAGCAAGCTCGGGAGTTACCTCGAAAGCGGGGTCTTTCACCACCTCACCATTCAGGGAAATGGCACCGTTGCCGATAAACTCTCGGGCTTCGCGCTTGGAGGCGCAGACCTTGCTGTTCACCAGCACATCCACCAGAGCACCGGAGCAGAGTTTCACATGAGGCACGTTGCTCATACCGACCTTCACATCGGCCAGACTCAGGCTCTTAAAGTCACCGGCGAAAAGCTTTTTAGAAATATCCACAGCCTTCTCGAACTCCTCGGCACCGTGCAGGTCGGTGATGATTTCACGGGCCAGAGCCTGCTGAGCCAAGCGCTGCTCGGGGTGGGCCATGTGCTCGGCCTCAATCTCCATAATCTGCTCGGGAGTGAGGAAGGTCAGGCGCTTAAGGTAAGTGATGACCTGAGAATCCTCGGCATTGATAAGGAACTGGTAGAGCTGGTAGGCGGAAGTCTTGTTCTTGTCGAGCCACAGGGCGTTACCCTCGCTCTTACCGAACTTGTTGCCCTGGGAGTCAGTTACAAGCGGCATGGTGAGGGCGTACACCTCATCACCCGTGGTCTTGCGGATAAGCTCGATACCCGTGGTAATATTGCCCCACTGGTCACTACCGGCAACCTGCAAGTCCACGCCACGGTTCTCGTGCAGGTACTTAAAGTCGATAGCCTGAATCAGCATGTAAGAGAACTCGGCATAGGAAATACCGCTCTCCATCTGGCGGCGCACATGGTCCTTGGTGAGCATGTAACCCACGTTGATGTACTTACCGTAATCACGGAAGAAGTCGATGACGTTGAGCTGGTTAATCCAGTCGTAGTTGTTCACGACTTCGAAGCCGAAAATCTTCTCCACCTGAGCCTTCAGGGCCTCATAGTTGCGGAACACCTCTTCCTTCTGCTTGAGCTCACGCTCCACGGTACCACGGGGGTCGCCGATAAGACCGGTTGCCAGCCCCACAAGCAGGATGGGGGTATGACCGGCTTGGCGCAGGCGCTTGGTAATGAGGAAGCTGGAATAATGGCCCAGATGCAGGCTGTCCGCCGTCGGATCTGTGCCGATGTAGAAGGTCAGCCCGCCTTTGTTGAGCTTTTCAATCAGATCGGGGCTGGAAATCTGGTTCACAAGCCCACGCCATTCGAGTTCTTCGTAAAAAGTCATA
>JAZRSQ010000017.1:0-37045 GCA_045651585.1 Akkermansia sp. | reverse complement strand
GGAGAGAGAATACGAAAATCTTCGTTTTGTTTTTACTTCATTTGAGACTGCTATACGCAAAAACGGGACATATAGAGGCGATATTGACGTGACTCTTAAAATCCTCCCCACGGAGGAAAATGACGGGACCGTCATTCACTCATTTGGATTTGTATACGAAAAGGGAAAGAACGGTCAGCTGGTGATGAGAACCTCAGCTGATAATGTCCCATTCAATGTTCCGGAAAAGATTCTCAGCTCGAAAACCAGTATATGGCCAAGGGAAATATCTCTGCAATTCTTCAGTCTTGAAAATTGAAGCCTCCATCCTCCAGATTCCTTGACACCTCATCCCTCTGCCCTGCGGCGGGGAAATAACGCACAAAACACCACCTTGCAGCCTAGTATTCCTCCTAGGCTGTTCGCTTGTCAGGCCTGAGCTCCATTCATTGCTTGCCACCCAGTCACGGCGTAGCACGCAGTGCGAAGACGGAAGCTCACAGAATCAACAAAATGTAGATTCGAGGCTTGTTTAGTACCCCTAAAAAGTGTTTGAGCTTAGGAAAAGGGGCTTCCGTCTTTGAGTTCGGGCTTGCCCCTCCTTTCTACGCCGTGACGGGTAGGCATAGTAGGCGTTGTGGGCTTTTTAAGAGATCGATGTCATGCCTATGGGTAAGCCAAGATGTTTGATAACCCATTCCCGCCCGGAGTGTGATTTGAAATATTTCTCCAGCTCAGATGCTTGTTCTTCTGTTTGAACAGCTATTGCAGAGTGGATTTCCCACGGGGCAAACTTGGAAGTGTGTGGTACATGCCCGGCGTTATGCGTTTTGAGCCGTGCTGCAAGGTCTGAGGTGTGGCCAACATAGAAGTGGGTGTGCGTGGTAGCGTCCCACAGGATGTAGACATAATGAAAATGTGATGTTGGCATGGTGTGAGTATAGTGGATGTAGTGGGTGAATGCAAGTAGGAAGTGCAAGAGGTGCGAATGAAAACCGTCTGTGGTATGCAACGCTCCGGCTTCGTCCTGCCTACGCCGAGACTGGGGGGTGGCCCGGCTCCGTCCGCTGACGCGTTCTACGCCGAGGCAGGCTTCGTTCTCGTTGCATCATGAGCGCAGCTCAGATGCAACTCGTCTACGCGCCGTCAGGCCTAATCGGCCTGCCTTGGGGCTTCGCGTGTCGCAAGGCTCCCTTGCTACGCCCTCACGGGTGGCGTAGAAAAACAGCGTATCAGGTGACCTGTAAATGAGAAACGCCTCTGGTAGGTAACGCGGGCCTGCCCGGCTTCGCGTAGCCCTGCGGGCTCTTGCTACGCCGAGGCTAGGCTTCTTACCATTTGGTCTGTAAGACCAAATGGCCTACGCCTGGCGACAGTCCATTCTGGCCTGCCTGGGCGTAGAAAAACAGCGTATCAGGTGACCTGATACGCTGTTTTACGAAGCCTGGAGCATAGCGGATTCGAACCGCTGACCCCTTCAATGCCATTGAAGTGCTCTACCAACTGAGCTAATACCCCGCTCTGTGTTGTTGTTCCCTAGTGGGGACGGCGAAAGTATACACCGCCGATGAGGCTTTGGCAAGCAAAAAGTGTAAAAAAAGTGGATTTTTTTGCAAAAATGCTGCCACGGTCAGGGAAATCGGGGGATTTCAAGAGGGTAGTTGGGCTGATAGGGAGCGCATCAGGCTTCTTCGCGGATGGCCCGGCTCATGAGTTCAGCTGCTTTTTTGCCGCTCATAAGCATGCCACCGAAGATGGGACCCATGCGGAAGCTGCCGCTCACGCCGTTGGCTGCCATGCCCGATACGAAGAGGCCGGGGTATATCTCCTTGGTGTTTTCGATGGTGGAGCGTTCGCCCTCGGCGGCATCCATACTCATTTCGCCGATGACGCCACCTGTGGCGGTGTTGAGGCGTACGCCGTTCTTGCGGGCGACGGTTTTGGCGATTTCGCAGTCATGGCCGGTGCCGTCGAGTACGGTGCGGGAGATGATGGTGAGGGGATCGACGTGCAGACCCTCTCGCAGAACGGGGGTCCAGTTGACAACAACACCGCCTACGCGGCCCTGCTTGTAAACGACGTCCTCGACGGAGTAGCAGTTGAAGATGACGGCACCCGCCTGAGTGGCTTTGTAGAGTAGGCCGGCGGTGGCGTGTACGGAGTCGATGATATAGGTACCATCGCGGTAGGGTTTGTAGGTGAGGCCGAGTTCCTGGACGATGGGCAGGGCTTCCTCCTGTACCACGATGTCGTTGAACATCATGGCACCACCCCACATACCGCCACCGGGGGAGAGCTTGCGGTCAAAGAGGGCGACTTTGTGCCCGGCCTTTGCCAGATAATAGGCTGCGACTATACCGGAGGGACCACCGCCTACGATGGCAGCATCCAGCACCAGACAATCCTGTAACTTGTTGAAATACGACTCAATAATGCCGCGGGATACCAGTGTTTCCATATCTCTTATCATAGGCCGGACGGGGGGAATGTCAAACGGGGAGCATGTCATAAGTGAGGTAGATTGTAGATTGGCGCAGGTCGATTTTGCTTGTCGTTCGTTTGATTTTATGGCAGAGTAGGGGGCATGAAGAGTGTGCTGCAATCCTGTCGTTTGTATGGTATCGTGGATTTGGGTTACGTGGCTCCGGAGCATGTGGGCTGTGTGACTCGTGCGCTGATTGAGGGCGGTGTGCGTATTCTGCAGTTGCGGGCTAAGGGGGTGGAGCTGTCGCTGGTGCAGCGCTTGGCTGTTGAGATGCTGGCTATCTGCCGTGAGCATGGTTGTATTTTTGTGCTGAATGATTACCCCGATATGGCCGCTGCGATAGGGGCCGATGCCGTGCATGTGGGGCAGGATGGTGGCCCGCTGGCCGAGGTGCGCCGTATTGTCGGGCCGGGGGTGCTGGTGGGGCGCTCGACTCACAGCCCGCAGCAGGCTGAGCAGGCGCGCGCGGAGGGGGCGGACTATATCGGCTTCGGTCCGCTGTTCCCCACGGGGACCAAGCCCGGGCGTGCGGCAATCGGTCTGCAGGATATTGCGGCAGTGCGCGCTGCTGTGGGCGATATGCCGATGTTCTGCATAGGCGGGGTCAATGGCGATACGCTGCCACAGGTGCTGGCTGCGGGGGCTGAGCGCGTGGTGATAGTGTCCTGGTTGCTGCAGCAGGCGAATATATCGGCAACGGCGGCTGCGGTTATTGCTCAGCTGGGTGGCGGGCATTGATGCGCATGGTATGGGAACCGCTTGCCAATGGGGGGCGAACGTGGTATAATCCCTTAGCCGATTTTTAAGTTTAAATTACTAATTTTCTGAACAGTAGATAACCGAAACAGATGAAAAAACATGCTTTTCTGATGACCGCATATTGTTGCCCTCATCTGATTAACAGGACATTGGATAAATATGCTCCCTACTTTGATATTTATATCCATATCGACAGAAAATCGGCTTTGACGGCAGCGGATTTGCACCTTTCGGATAATGTGACGGTTATCAAGGAGTTGAACGTCAATTGGGGTGGGTATAACCACCTGCGCGCTTTCCTTCGCTTGATGGAGCTGGCTCAGCAAAAGGGCGGGTATGATTACTACCACCTGATTACCGGTCAGGATTGCGTGGTGGCAACGCCCGAGATGTTTGACCGCTTGATGGACGGTAAAAGCCATATTTCTTATTCTCTCGCTTCGGATATTTGGTCTGCGCATACTATATCCCAGAGGTATGAGAGCTACAGATTTACAGACTTTTTCAATCACAAGAAGTCATTCGATTTCCGCTGTGACAGAAAGTTGACCAAGATATTGAATAAATTGGGTATTCGTCAATCGCCCATTAAGGAGACAATGTATGCCGGCAATACATATTGTTCTCTGACAGATGAGGCTGTTTCATACATCCTACAGAATGGTAAGGCATTAAGCAAGCGATTGAAATATACCCATATCCCGGAGGAGGTGTATTTTCAGACCCTGCTTTTGAACTCCCCGCTGCGTGACAGGGTGGATGGCGAGTGTCTGCGCCTGATTATATGGCGTGAAGAAAACGAAGGTAAGCCCAAGGACCTCGATGAGTCGGACTATGCTGAATTGATGAGCGGAAAATACCTGTTCGGCAGAAAGATTGACCCGGTCAAATCGGCGGAGTTGTTGAAGATGCTGGATGAAGCCGGGGTCTGAGTAGGGCACGCGATGGAGTTGAGATAGGCGATATGGATATGTTGCGTTGTTATCAGATTTTTTGTCGCCTGCTGAGCCTCAGTTGGTTTGTGCCCTTGCTGATGGTCGGTAATGGGGTGGTGTTCTGGCTGTTTGTGGTGGTGATGGACTATTACCTGCGGGCCAATGGTGCGCAGGCAAATCCCCCTGCGGTGCTGAAGTATACCGCATTGATATGGGGTGTGCTCACGATATTGAGTGCTCTGGCCACCGGGTGTTGGTTGGTGGCGCAGACGGTGCACTGCCTGTTGAACCGTGCATGGGGGCGCTTGGTGTGTTGCTGGAGCTTCTGTATAGGTGGTGGTATTGTCGGGTTGGTGTTGGCGCTGTTCATGGCCATCATCTGTTTTATGGGTGGTGGGGCAGACCCCTACGCCAGGGGGCTGGAGATTCCGCGGGACCGCGATTTTGTGCTGCCGCGCGAACTGATCATTTTTGAGAATTTGGGTGCACCCGTTCGAGTGCTCCAACTGCGCGACTTGAAACCGGGCCTGCTACCGGTTGAGGGGCTGCGTGAGCTGCCGCCGGTGCCTGCTCTGGAACAGCTCAGCGAACAGGCACCTGAGTTGCTGCAGGAGTACTTGCTGCGCAGTCTGTATGCCGAGGCGACAAACCCGCGCTTCAATTCCCCCGTTCTGGGGCTGGCTGGCAGTGTGTTCTTGGCACACGAGCACGATGCTCAGAGTTACCTGCTGCGTACTCTGCGCTTAAAGAAAGAGATTGAAGTGGTTAGGGAGGAAAGGCAGCTGGTCAGTTTGGGTGAGCTGCCCCAGTACCGTTGGCAGCTGCCGTTGCACAATGGGTGGTCGGTGGTATATAATCCTCGCTCTGAGTTCAGCCATGAAGAGGTGAGCCCCGGTAAAGTGGCGGGGCTGGTGCAGCGATTGAACGGGGCGCTGGTGCCCCTTGCACAGAATCCCACCCGCGAGCAGTTGGACGCCCTGCTGCCACCCCTGCCGCAGAAACCGTTCCTTTGCCTGTGGGATGCCGATTCCGGTGGTTGCTACCGTGCGCTGGTGGTGTTGCCGTCTGAGTATAAGGGGGGTAGTATTGAGCTGCGTGCTCATGAGCTTACCACCGGCAAGCCCGTGGATTTTCATGGTAAAAAGATGCCGTTAGTGCCACTGGGGGATGTGTGCAGTGTGGCTGCCAATGATGATTTGCTGGTAATCAGTGGTGATTGGGGGGAGTACTATGCGGCTGTATGGGAAATATGGTACAGCCCGGCAGATGGCTCAGAGCCCCGCTGCGTGGGCTCGCAGGAGTTCATCATTATGGGGTGGCAGCACTGAAAATGTTGAATGTTGAATGTTGAATGTTGAATGTTGAATGTTGAATGTTGAATGTTGAATGTTGAATGTTGAATGTTGAATGTTGAATGTTGAATGTTGAAGGCGCGGGCGGTCAGTTTGAGAAAAGGCTGCGGTGCTCGTTGAAAAAGTGAAAGAGCAGGCGCACGTTCTCCAGCTCGTACCATGGGCGAGTGGTTACAGGACGGTGGTCGAGGTCGTAGATTCGCGCTCCTTCTATGCTGAGCAGTAGCGGGGAGTGCGTGGCTATCACCAGCTGAGCACCACAAATCGCGCTCGAGGAAAGGAAGTCCACGAGGTCGAGCTGCAGGTTGGGGGACAGGCTGTTCTCCGGCTCATCGAGCAGGTAGAGCCCGCGCTCGGAAATAGCCTGTGTGAAGTAGATGAAGGCGCTCTCGCCGTTGGAGTACTCGCGCTCAGCGGCTTCTGCCCGCTGGCTGATATAGCGGTTGCGGGTGGTGTGGCGGGCTTGCATATGAGCTAGGTAGGCATCGTATCCGCCCTGTTCATGCGAGTTGAGTCGCATGAGACTACCTCTATCAGAGCCCCATTGGCGGGCGGCTCGCTCGGCGGCCAGGTTGCGGGCATCGTTCTGTTCACGCAGGCGCAGAATGTGCTCAAAGACGTCATCGCTGCCGATAAATCGGCTATCGTAGGGGATTTGTTCCGTATAGCCGGTGTCTTCACCCGCCATGCGCATGCGGCACATTTCCACATAATCACCGAAGAACGGTGTGCGGTTGTAGGGTGTGCTGCGTGGCAGGCGCAGTTTTTCGGCCATGAGGTTGAGCAGGGTGGTCTTGCCGGAGCCGTTGCCACCGTAAAGTATGGTGATATTGCCCAGTTTCAGGGTGGGCAGGCCCTCCTCGAACACCTTAAAGGGGTAGTATTGTCTGGTGCAGTGAAGGTTGTAGTTAAAGTTCAGCCAGCCTTCTTCCTGCTCGGGCGTGAGGATAGAAAACTCTTCGAGGTAAATCATGGTTTTTCGGGTGTTGTCGGTTGCTGCTGTTGGCCGAATGTCAGGTGGTACAGGCCACCGACGGTGAAGAAGCCCAGCGTGACGGGGATATCAATTACAATGGCGCTCGCCAGAGCCGCCGGGGTGGTCAGTAGAGCCCATGGTCTGTAGATTTCGCCGGGCTTGGTGTGGTAGTGGGTCGGCAGCCCTATCAGTTCGGCTTCCATTTGTTTGGGCTGTGCTTTGGTTGCATCCAGCGTGACCCATTCGCCCCGGGAATGGAGGTATTCATCATCCTTATACACTTCGTGGTAAACAATTTCGCCCTGCGTTCCCTCGACGGGGCGGTAATAGGTACCCTCGCAGGGGTCAAACCACCAGGAATCATAATGGCTTGTCAGTCTGGTGCGCTGTCCTTTGATGTAGTCCTTGCCGTTGATGCGGTAACAGGTATTGCGGTCGAGAATGCTCACGCCCTCGTACTCGCAGCCGAGTTGGTAAATTTTGCTGTGTGTTTGGAACAGGCACGAGCTGAGCAGCAGCATGCAAGGCAGGGAGAGTATGGTCGCGGTAGTGGGCTTCATGGTGCGTTAGTTGTAGCATACCTACCGCCTGTTGTCAACGCCGATGTTTGCCCCGCTCAGAGCTGAAATCTTGGAAAAACGGCAAAAATGCTCATTTTTCTCTTGGAAAAGTGGCAGTTTTTTGTGCTGAAGTGTATATCTCTTTGATTGTCCGCTGTTTATGAGAGTGTGGGAGTTATTTTTTGCCTTGTTGCTTATGGATAGTGGTTTGACTGCCATGGAAGAGAGCCTGACGGTGGGCTGAACTCTTCGCCTCGGCAGTTTCCGTTTTGTGTTTCATGGTGGCGATTTCTGTTGGCGTGATATGCCAGAGGTGCTTACAGAAAATCTGTTTGCGAGCTATTTCCTCCACCCAGAGAGCGCTGACGACGATTATGCTCACGCCAATGGCCGGAGGGGAGATAAACGCCGATGATGCGAAGCCAAGGTAGTAGCTCATGTCATTGAACAGATAACCTTGCAAGATCCAGAAAAAGATGGGGCCACCGTACATGGCCAGCCTGCGCCCTACCGTGCCGGTGTAGCGCGAGTGACGTGCACCCCAAAGCAGGGGGAGACTGCATGCCAAGACGGGTAGTAATAGGAGAAAAATGAGCTGCAAGGTGGCGATGATATTATTGTGGTGTATGACCGGCGGGGGCGGTAATTCTGCAGAAGGTGGCAGTTCTGTCAGCTCTGAATGGGAGATTGGTCTGCTCAGGTAGTATACCCAGCGGTTATCGGCGTAGCGTAGCAAGGTGGGATGTCCGCCGTAGGGGGAAGAGTCGCTCCGTATCATGAAAGGGCTGATATAAGCGGCAGTGGGAGTTCCGGTCGGTAGGTGGCACAGATAGTCAATGTCCCATTCCCTCGGCAGTTCTGTCGATGGCTCCATGGAAAATGTCTTGATGATGCGGTGGCTCAGTTCTTCTTCCCCATAAACGGTGATGGCACCGTAGCCGGATTGCTGCATCTTTTGTGGCATGGGGCCACCTATCCACGGGGCTGCTTGCTTGTACCATAAGCGTTCGCTCTCCTCCTGTACTATGACGCGGTACATACCCCACCACAGCAGACAGCAGAGGGCCGGAACCAGCACATAACACCACAGTGCCATTTTGAGCGTGAGTGGTGGTGCAGGAACGGGCGCTAGGGGTGGAAGTTCTTTTGCCATGTTGTTTTCTTATATCACACTTGCGCCCTGCTCAGCAAGCTGAAAGTGGGGATTGTGCTTGACTCGGTGAGGGTAAGGGAGTAGGATTCGTGGTATGAAACTATCTGACGTCTTCAAATCGCTTTGTATTGCGCTGCCGATATTGTCGGCTTCTTGCACGAACTTTTGTCAGGATATTGCAGATTGGGGCGCTGAATACGATGGTGTGGAGAAGGCGAAGGGGGAGGTGTACTACCGCCATGGGGGAAAGAAGTACCTGAAGGGGTACCGCGCGAAGTTCCGCCGCACCTATGTGCAGAATCCCTATCTTCTAGCCAAACCCACTCCCGACCGCTACGAGATGAAGCCCGGAACTATGGGGGAGGAGGTATACAGTGAACTGCGGGCAGACAAGGACGGCTGTCTGCAATTGGTGGATGCCGGTGACTGGAGGCCACTGAAGCTGAAGGATACACGCGCCTACCCGATGGGCGAGAATATGGTAAGCCCGTGGCCGGCTGTCAACACGTACAGTCGCGAGCTCACTCCCCACGCGATATATGCTTATCCTTTGGCCACTGCGACATTTGCATGTGTTGATGTGCCGCTCAATATAGCCGGCGGTGCTGTTTGCGTGGGTTTTGCAGGTGGTGTTTTGTTGGTGAGCGGTGTGGGGCAGGCGGTTATGTGGTGCCTGCCCGAGCAGCAGCAGTCCGCCCCGGATGGCAGCATGGATTTGCCGCAGGATTGAGCGGGGCTCGGCTGTGCCAAAAGTTCGACCGCCCGCACCTGTCGGTGTGAGCGGTCGTGATACATCGGTAAGGTAACAGCGTATTTACGCCATCGGTGTGGCCTCGATGATAAGCACGCCGAAGGGCTTGAGCGTAAGCTGAGTGGCTTTACCGGCCTCTGCCGTGGCGGGCAGGGCGTCACCCTTGGGCGAGCTCAGGCTGTAGCGCAGCGGGGCGCCGAGCGGCAGCTCGAACACAGCGGCCGGGTCAAAACTGAACTCCTGCTCCATATCGCTCGGGTTGCGCAGCACCAGAATACCCTTGGCCGGGCTCCAGGAGGCAAAGCCGTAGGCCTCGAGCGCAGCAGGATCACCGCCTACCCAGTGGCTGTCCACCATAGTATCGGCGTTGGCGCGTGTCCATTTGGCGGCGGCTGCCAGGGTATCCCACTCGTGGTCTTTCAGCATAGCGGGGGTGATGTAGATTTCCTGCATCTGGGTGCCGAGACCGAGGCCGCTCCAGATTTCATCTGTCAGGTCATCAGCCTCGGTGGTCATCAGCCCGCGGGCGCCCTTGTTGTAAATCACGCCGTGGGTCATGAGCGAGTTGATGGGGAAGAGCGGGGAAATCTTCACGTTGTGGGCATAAATCATCGCATCGCGGAAGGTAATCCACTGCTGGCGGGCGGTACCCACGCCGCAGAAATCGTGGTCCCAGTTGCCACGCCATACGGAGTCAGCAATGCCGAACCAGAAGGGACTGGCCCAGGTGCCGGTGGTGAGGTTGATGTAGATGTCGGGTTTTTCGGCGCGAAGCTCATCAATCAGCGAGATAGCGGCCTCGAAATCCGAACCGAAGCGTGAGCCCGGGGCCGGATCGGCCATGCCGGAGCAGCCGTCGAGTTTGAATTGGTTCACCCCGTGCTCGCGAATCATGTGCAGGCACATATCGCGGAAGAGCTCGTAGTACTTGGGGCCGGAAAGGGCGAAGCCACGCTCGTTGGTCTCGTAGGTATCGCCCGCTGCGGCAATACGGTTGAGCTTGGGCTGGCCGTAGCCACCCCAGGGCGAGAACCACACGCCGGGGGCAGAGCCGTAGCTCTCCATCAGGGCGCGGATATTGCGGAACTCGTTGGGCAGGCCATCGTGGAACTGCCACAGGGTCTCGGTGTTGTCCCAGCCGTCATCGAGCAGGAAGGAGTCCATCACCACGCCGCGCTTGCGTACCAGCTCCTCACCGAAGATGCGCACGGTGTCGAGCACGTCCTGCTCGGAGTAGCGGGAGAAATAGCCGATGTCGTACCACGTATTGTAGTTGAACAGGGGGAAGTACGGGCGGGCGCGCTCCTCATTCAGGTAGGCGAGCTGGAAGGTACGACGCAGCTGGCCGGGGGTGCAGAAACCCAGCACGGCAGAAATACTGCTCTGTGTGCGGGCCGGCAGGTGGGTGGTACGCTCCAGCGAGCAGGCAAAGCCCTCGGCGGTTACCTCGCCCTTGCTCAGCGGGCTTTCCACACCGGCGAACAGTCGGTTGCCGGCAGCCACAACGGGCGCGCCCTTCACGCTGCCCTCCACGCGGGCCTCGGGAGCGACGATGTTGAGCAGGGTAATCTTGCGGGCTGGCATGGCAAACTGCATGGGCGTGATGTTGAGCCCCAGGCGGCAGTAGGGCTGGCCCTCGCGCAGTTCTACCCACCACTCGAGCTTGTAGCCATCAGTCGTTACGGCAAAGGAAACAGAGGCACGCTGCCCGGCGCGGCGGTCTGCCAGTCGGCGCCCCTCGGGCTGAGCGGCAATGCTGCTCACGCTCACCGCACCGCACATCAAATCCTGCGTGCTCAGCGGCAGGCATACATCGGTGTATTCCTTTTTGGAGCAGGCCTCGTCCGTCTTGGCCTCCTGCAATTGAATGGTGAATACCTCCTTGCCGAGGTCGTAGCTGCGCCCGTTTACTTTGTCGCGCACCGTTACGCCGGAAAATCTGCGCCCGGCGGTGCGGATGTCGATACTGATGTACTCGTTCTCAATCATAAAAACGCGTTTTTTTTAACTGCGCGAAAGGGTATCACATAGCCCCCGCTCATGCAAGTGTAAATTTCTGCTGCTGCGGGTGATAGCCGGGTGTCAGTTTGCCGGGAGATTGGCCGGCAGCAGGTTGTCCCAGTAGGCGCGGGGATGGGTGGAAACGTAGTTGAACTGCTGACCGTCGTAGTGGTATAGGCTGGCGGTTACCTGCTCCTCATCTTCCTCGGGCGTGTCGAGGCAGATGACGCTGAGCCCCTGTTCCGGGTGCATGCAGAATAGGCGTTCGCCGCAAGTGCCATCCCCCGGTATCAGCAGGTACTCTGTGCGATTGTCCTCGCTTTGCCAGTAAGTACCTTTGCTGAGTGTTACAGCGAAGGAAGCTTGGGTTTCCTCGTACATACTGCCGTCCGGCAGGCGAGAGAGTGTGTTGATCAATGCCGTTTTTTGCTGTTGCAGTGTGGCCTGTTGCGGCAGGCCGCTGCAGCAACTCAGCAACAGAGCGGTTATGGTGCAGAGAACGGGGCTGAGGGAGTTCATGCTGAGATATGTAGTCATATCAACGACCGGCGTAGCAATCGTCGGCCAGTTGTTTGAGTTTGTTCATGACGGGGAGCGAGTGGTACTGCTGTATGAGTTCCTGCTCGGCGAAAAGTTGTGGTATGTAGTGCGCGTTGAAGGGGGATTCACACGGATCATGGCCGCTTTCAAACTTGCGGTAGTTATCGGCGTTTTTCTTGTCTCCGATATCTGTCCAAGGGGATTCGAAAAGCGTTTCGGCGGCCAGTTCGCTGCCATCTGCAGCCAGAAAAACGATGTCGCAGAAGCAGAGTGGCGTCGAGGGGTGAATCATGTTGCGCTCGTACTGTTGGTATTCATACCAATCTGTTTGTGGCAGGAGAGGGGGCGATTCTACCCCGGCGAACAGACGGCGCACGACGTCCTGTTCCTCTTTGCTCATCGGCACACGTGTGGTTTTGCGTGCGGAGTTTTCGTAATAAGTGAGCTCTCCCACAATTTCCGTTGCCTGCTTGGCTGCGTTGCGCAGTTTGGCCGCCGCTGAGTCGTGATTTCGGACGTAGCGGGCGTATTCCTCGAGCTCTTGGGGAGTGAGTTGGTGCTGACAGGTACAGGCGCTCAGGCATATACCCGCCAATACCGGAATAAAGAAGGAGCGGTAGTTCATCATTTCAGCCGCATTATAGAATCACCCTGTGGTGATGTCAAATGCAAAATGCCGGCTGAAAGAATGAATACCGCTCTTAATATTGTGAATCTGATGAAAATCAGTCGAGGGAAAGCTCTTCAGCCTCAGCGTCCTTAGTGGCCTTAGCCTTCTTCTTGGCTTTCTTGGCCTTCTTGGCAGCAGCCTTGTTGGCCTTCTTGGCTTCCTTTACCAGCTCTTTCCAAGAACCGGCAATTCGGGTGCAGGAACTGGCGCCGGAGCCGTTCTCGAGCACGGTGCCATCGGGAGTCACGGCAACGATGTTGGGGGTGCCACCACTGCCACCGGAAGGAAGGGTGACGGCGCCGGCGGTCTCCTGTGTGACGATGGGGTAGGACATTTCGGCCTCGGAAGCCCATTCCTTGGCAAGCTTGAGGTCGCTGTCGCCGCTGAGCATGATAAGCTCGGCGCCCTTACCCTTCATGGCTTTGTAAAGCTCATTCATTTCGGGGGTAATCTTGCGGCAGAAACCGCACTTGGAGTGGGAGCGCAGGATGAAGTAGACGCTTACCTTTTTCTTGGGCTTGGCCTTGGTCAAAAACTTTACCTCCTTGAGCATGTCGGGCACGCTCACGGTCTCGGCGGCTTTGGTGGACTCGGTGGTTTCAACCTCAGCGGCTTCGGGGGTGTCCTGTGCGCAGGCGGTGTTCGGGGCAATGAGTGTGGCTCCGAGCAGTGCGATGGCTATGGGAAAAAGGCGTTTCATACAACTGATGGAACGTTGGAACTTCCGTTTATTCTACAGATTTTTTTCTAAATAAGTTTCGGGCTGTCAGTCGCATTATATGTTTGACCTGTGGTGAGTCCAAAGGTAAAATTGAGCATTGTATGGATTTTTTTAGCATAAAATGGCAGTTTACTTCATAAATTGTTTCATGAGCGGCGTCTATAGTGTGTAGGCAAGATGGATAATGAATCAACAGCTTCCGGGAATGAGGCTCAGAATGGCAAATTGCCGGACTGGGCAGACTGGTTGGCCGTGTATGGCGACCGTCTGCTGCTCTATGCCCGTCAGCGTACCACCTGCGAAGCCGATGCCGAGGATGTGCTGCAGGGGGCTCTGGTGAAATTGGTGGGTGCAGTGAGGCGAGGGGAGATTCGCAAGGGTGTGGCTGAGTGGCCTGCATACGTCATCAGTTGTATACGCAATGGGGCGGCTGATTTGTACCGCTCGCGTACTCGCAGGCAGGCTACAGCTATGGCAGCTGCTGCTGAGCAGAACTCCGTTTATGAAAGCAGACCTTGGCTCACAAGCCCGACAGATGCAGAGCAGCGTCGGCGTAGTGTGGAGCGGGTGCTGCGCCGTATGCGCCCTGATTATGCAGAGGTGGTCGTGCTGCATGTGTGGGAGGAGCTCAGCTTTCGCTCAATCGCTGAAATCCTGAGCGAGAATCCTGCTACGGTGGCCTCTCGCTATCGCGCCGCTTTGCGGATATTCCGCCAACAACTACAAGAAGAACTTAACCCGCCGTCATGAACAAGAACCCCATAGATTTACACGAGATTGCCCGTGACCATGCTCCCGCTGCTATGTCGGGGTGCTTGCGGACGCAATTGCTCCGAGCTATGGAGCAGGCGGACGAGTCGCCCGGCGTGACATCCGCACTACCCGGGGACCTGCGACAGCGCATGCTGCAAGCTATGGAGCAGGAGTCTGCCGAGTTGCAGGCCGATGTTGCTCTGGAGCGCGAGCTGCGTGCTGTGTATGCGGCAGCTCCCATGTCGAGTGATATGCGCCGCCGTTTGCCCCTGTGCATGCAGGGGGCTGCGACCCGTGCGCCCCGCGTGTATGTGCGCCGTTGGGCCGGTGTGGCTGCTGCGGTTGTGCTGCTGGCGGGGGTGTTGATACGTTTCATGCCGACCGACAAGCCGATGGAGACTGCGCCTCTGGTTAAGATGAACCGGCAGGTAATGGCTGCCGAGGGCGGCCACGGTGCCGTTCGCTGCGATACTTTTGAGATGGAGAGCGCTGATCGCTCTCGACTGGTGATTCGAGTAGAGGAACCCGAAAAATCCCAATTGCCCGATGATGTGATATGACGAACAAACCCACAGCCATTCTCTGCCTGTTGCTGTCCTGCCTGTCTGTTGTACAGGCTGCCGGCGGGAGAGGAACTGTGTTCGGTGTGGTGCCTGAAAAGGAGCACGCCGGGCAGGGGGTGGCTGTGAATCGTGTCGCAGAGCAGACCCCGGCTCAGTTGGCCGGTCTGCAGTCAGGTGATGTGATTGTGAGTGTGCAGGGCATTCCTACCCCGACAACGGTGGCGCTGAAAGCCGCATTGGCCGAGTTCGCTCCGGGGGATGTGGTGCGTGTGCAGTACCTGCGTGGGACCCGCCAACTTACCGCTCTGGTTGAACTACAAGGGCGAAAGCCGGCCGAGGAGCCCGTGGCTGAGCCGCTGCCGGCACTCAGTCCTGAAGTACAGTTGCAGTTTGCCCAGGCTCGCAGTCGCTTGAAAATCCAGTTGTCACGCCTGCCGTACCGTATGAATACGGCTCAGGTACAGGCCGATTTGCGTGAGTTGCTCACTCTGGCACGAGCGGTACCCAGTGGCCACAGCCGATGGCTGCAGGGGCAAACTGTAGAGCTGAGTTTAGTACTGCCGCACAAGGACGGGGATGTGGAGTTGCGTTCTGAAAACGGCAGGCTGTCATTGGCTGTACACCCGCAGCCCGGTGCTGTGCCGGTCGTGTATGCCATCAATACCCCGGCGGAGCGAGCCGCGCTGCCCGCCTATCTTCTGCAGCGTTTGCAGGAGTTGTAAGATTTCCCATAAGTAGTCTGAAGTAGCCCGACAATACCCGAAAGTGAGAGCCTGCCCGTTGTGTTCAGCGGGCAGGCTCTCTCTGCTGTTCACGGCTGAGCACCGGCTGAGTGGGGCGCTTTGCCGGTTGCAGCTTTAGCTCCAGCGGGCTGCCGTTGCGCAGCAGTCGCAGATAATCGCCGGACTGCTTGCTCTGCACGATGGCTGACAGATCCTCCGGGGTACGCAAAGGGGTATCATCTGCTTGCAGCAATACATCACCGGGGCGCAGCTGTTTTGCAGCCGCTGTACCGGGGGTGAGTTGCAGAACGGTCAGCCCGGAGCCGTAGGGGATGTGCTCGGCAAAGCATTGCTGCACGGCCGGGGCTGTCTTTTGGGCATGTAACCCCAGCATGGCCGGAGCGGCATTTGCCGTCATGAGCATGATGAAGGCCGGAATTAGACGATTGATATTCAGGGTTATTTATTTTTTTGATTCCTGTTCCGGAAGTTCCGGGCCGTTGCGTAAAAAATCAGCCGGGGCTACGGTGACATCGGGGGCCAAGGTGTAGCTGGTGGCTTTGCCCGGGCTCAGCAGGCACATGTTTATTGAGCCACCCTTTTTAAGGTTGGCATCGAGCATGCGCCCTGTATGAGATTTCTCTGCCACGACGCCGGGCGTGAACACGCGCTCCAGTTCCAGCAATTCGTTGCGCTGTTGTTCCGGGTAGCGCAGCGGACGCTCTTTACCCATGGGCGGTGTGACAGGTAAAATGACATATTGCTGAGCCCAGACGGCTGTGGCCTGCGGGTGGAATTGCATATACTGAATCAGGCCCCCGATATCATTGAACCCACCCATGGCTGATATGGTGCTGACGAGCAGAATAGGCAGGCGGTGCTCCTGAGCCAGGCTGAGCGCCTGGCGGGGAGAATCTGCCACTTTCAGTCCGGCTGCGAAGCTCTTGCTCTTCTCTCTGCAGAATGTTGTGGCCTGTTCTGCCTCCTTGCCTTTGAGCCCCCAGGTGCGCAGCCAGTGAATGGAGCCGGCCTCGTCAACCACAGCCATATACCACGAACCGGGGTGCTCTAAATCGGGCATGGCCGCAACGGGGCGACCGGCTGTTTTCACGTTGTAGGCGGGATTGGTTTCGGAGGGTTTGTGATTCCATGTCTGAATACCGTTCGCTTTGCTCCATCGGTTGAAGTAGGGCAATTCATTCCCGGCAACCTCGCCCATCCGGAACATGCGGGCACTACCGTCGCTCAGGCGCAGGGAGATGAACTTACCACGCCCCAGACCAATGAGTTGCCCCTCGATGGTACTGCCGTTTTTGAGTTTCCAGCTGCGCGACGGAAGGACGGCCAGTAGGTCGCTCGGTGTGGTGCTCGGTTGAGTAGAGGGGGCAGTGGTTGCTGTATGCTTACCGTTGTCCGTGGGCATGGCTGCCAGTTCTTTGGCAATGCTCTCAGCCGGAGTCCCGGCCAAAGCAGCGAGAGCCTGCGTGGCAAGTTCCGGTTTGTTTTCTGCTTTGCTGCGGCAGATATCGGCGTATGCACGGTAATAATACATGTGTGCCTGATTGGGCGTGGTACCGTATGGGGTAATGGTGGTAAGCCCCTGCGTAAGCATGTATTCAAACACAAAATGAGCAGAGTCCCAGCGTCCGTTGCGTGCGTAGCTTAATCCTAGCTCAGGCGTAAGTCCGGCAGAGCGCCCATTGCTGAACATCAGTTCGCTGCGCATGATGTAGTTTTGTTCATCGCCATCAACGGCCAGTTCGCTCAGGTAGTCAGCATAGGTGGTGTAGTCGATGTGACGGTGGAGCATGGCCAGTAGCAGGGCGTCTTTTTGCAGGCGGGTGGCAGTGGCGGTATCCTGCGCCATCAGCGCGCAGGCCAGACGGTAGGCCGGCGTGGTATCTGTTTCGGCATCTGCTCCCATGGCGGCCAGCAGGCGCTCGGCATCCTGACAGCGGTTGTTCTGCAGGTAGGCGCGTATGAGTCGCAGACCGTTTGTGGCATAGCGACCGCGGAAATAGCGAACCGGGCAGTCCTGCCATTGCATGAGTGGCTCGCTGACGCCCCAGCGCAGGAGGTGCAACAAGATTTCGCCGGTCAGTCGGGGATTGGCATCGAAGGCGTGCTCCCGTGCCATCTCCATGAAGGATTCAATGGCTTCCTGGCGCTCCTGTTCGTTGACCGGGAGCGCTCCGCTGATGGCTGCCGCACGCAGCAGGTTGTCCCCGAGTTCATCCTCGTGCCCCAGTCGGGCGATACTCATTTCATGTCGCAGCCCCATGGCCTCGCCGTAATCGAAAAGCGCATCATCCTCACCTTCATAATGTGCGAAGAGGGTGAGCAGAGCTCGGGTACTGAACCCGCGCAACTCTCGCTGGCAAATGATGAGTGGCCACAGGTTACTGCGGTTGAGTACTCTTGCCAGTTTGGCGCAGGCCTGTTGCAGTTCTTGCTCGAGGCCTTCTTTTTCCAACAGAGCCAGCAGCAGGGTTAGGCGGTGCAGGTGCTGCGGAATGAAGTGCTGCGCTGTGTTGAGGATGGGCAGGGAGGTTGCCTCATCGTCGGTGGTGATACCGAAGCTGTCATCATCGGGCAGGTAGCTGAGCGTAACGCCGTCTTGTTCAAAGCGCAGGGCAATGCGCACATAGACCGGGGTAATGAGATCCTGCCGGTTGGGGCGCACACGCTCACACTCATCGAGAGCTCGTGCCAGCAGGTAACCGGTGCCGTGGTGTTTTTTCAGCGCTTCTGTCTGTGTGGTAAGCTGTTGCAGTTCTTGTTCAAAGGCTTGCTGCACATCTGCCTTGTCAGCCAGACCTATCAGGCTGTTGCGCCAATGGGGAAGTTGCACGGCCGAGGCATCGGGCCAGGAGGGGGAGATAGGGGCATGCGGTGAGATGGTGACCGGTTCCCACACCGACTCGTTCCGCTGACCGGTGGCCAGCAGGCAGCGTGGTACCAGCGGGCGGAGCTCGGTCGGTAGCTGTTGGAGTTGTTCCCTGACGAGCTTAACAGAGCCGTTCTCTCGTATGTCCAGTGCGCTTGTACAGCACTCCGGAACTTCGAGGGCTGATTGACGGTACTGGGCAATGCCGCAGAATCTCATGTAACGGCGCAGCGCATCGGGCTTGTGCTCCAGCAGGTCGTAACCGGGGCGTTGCATGTGGCGCGCCAGCACAACGGCCTTCTCGGGTGCTCGCCACAGTAGTCGGTTCAGAGCACGATTGTTCCAGCCCATGTGGAAGGAGAGCATTTTGGCCACGGTGCCGTTGATGGCACACTCTGCCGAAACAAAACGCCTGAGGTGCGGGTAGTGTACCGAGATATCATGCTCCATGGGGGAGGAAAGCTGCACCTCTTTGCCACCTTGGAATTCGCGCAGGTACAGGCGCGCCACAGCTCCGGCGGGGCGGTGGCTGTTCGTCACTCCGCACCAAGCGTTTAAGCCACGGTAAATGATGTCGATTTCGGCGTGATTAAGCTCGCTGTCGTGCTCGAGTATGCTGTAGAGCTCGCGAATGAGGTGTTCGCGTGAGTAATCGGCCTGCAGCAGATTGCGCAGACGGATGATGAAGTTCTGCCTTGGTTTGTCTTTCAGAGCCAGTATACGGGTGTCTGACAGGCCTGCCACGCGGTGGATTTGGCGGAACTTCAGCAGGGTGCTCAATTGGGTTTTGTTTTCTCTCGAGTTTGCGGTGAGCTCCTTGATTAAATCGTTAATGTGTTGACTGTACTCGTAGAGTGTGTAGAAAGCGGCTTCATCCTGCGGGTCGCTGAGCAGGCGTTCGGCCATCGCGCGGGCGTCGGCATAGTGTTGGCGGCTGTTTTGGCGCAGGCGTTCCCGCTCTTTCCGACTTGCCTGGGGAAACCAGTCGCGAGGGTCTACTTCGGCAGGCGTGAGTTGACGGCAATCAGGGTAGAGGGATAGCTCCTGATAGTCGTTTGCGATGGCCGGCACCGTAAGCAGAGGACTGAGCAGAAGGGCTGTGAATTGAGGCTTCATGAGGGGGAGTCAGGTGGATTTTAATGGCCGAATAGGTGGAACACATTGTCGCGCAGTTGCAGCATGCTCTCCGTCATAGCGTTGCCGACATTGCTATCGGTGGTGAATTTCTGCTGTGCCGGGTTGCCGAAACGCATGTTGTGCAGGTAGGTCACATAGCCGAGTGAATTGGTGTTGTGAAGCCAGGCATTGCGCAGCTGGGCGAGCTCGGTATTGGTATTGCACAGGTTGGTGACATGTGTGCCGGTCGTGCTGTGCGTGAGGGATATAACCAGCTGGGCTTCATGACATTCCTGTGGGTACATGCCGTTGTCATCTGCATAGGCAAGCAGGAATACAAAGTGCTCTGCCCAATGCGCTACCATATCCGGTTTGTTTGCCAGATAGTGGCGGAAAGCCAAATCAATTGCTCCCCCTCGTCGGTTCAGGAAGAACACAGCTATGCCTACATCGTGCGTGGCAGCGTAGAGCATAGCTTCATCCACCGTGGTGGCAATGGGCAGCTCGGGTTTGCCACTCGGCTTTTTGCCGACGTGGCTGCGCAGTATTTCGAGCGTGCTATCAGTCACCTTAAAGGTGGAGGTCGGCTGACGGCGGGCAAAATCGGGATTGACGGGGGTGGTATTGGTGCGCACCGCCTGACGTGAGCCGTCTGTCATGATGAGGTTGACGTGGTACTCCTTGCCAACGGGGATAACGGAGTGAATGCGTGCCAAGTTGGAGCCCTCGCGGTGTGTTTCGAAATCGATGAAATCGTTTTTCTTCAACCAATCGCTCACGGCTTGAATGTCAGAGTCGCTGAGCGAATAGGCGGCGAGTGAGATGTTGCGCCCCGACGGTGTGCGCAGAATAACAATGGCGCGGTTACCCCATTTCCCGCGGATGCCGCACAGCGTAGCACGCAGGGGCTGTCGCCCTGAGATATGCCATTCGCGCTCAACGGCCGGTATCAGGTATTGAGCCGGTTCTTGTGAGAGTGGCGAGTAGCCGAACTCTGCGGGCGTGGCAAAGCCCCCGACCGCGGCGTGAAGAAGCTGTGGCAGACTCAGCAGCAGTGCAAACAGTTTTCTCATTTTTCACTCTCCTTTCGTTCCATATTGAAGTAACAGGGCATGATGACGTGGCAATCGTTGTTACGATTCCGGCTACCGGTGCGCCCGACAAGGATGAGCCCATGCACGACGCGGCGACCGTTGGTTCCCACGGAGCTCCACAGCAGTTCACTGTGCAGCGCTCGTTCACCGAAGAGCTCGCGGGTGACGTCGTTTACAAACTTCTTGAAATCCTCGGGCTTAATGTCAGCCGGTACGTCAAAAGCCGTCTCGCGTGTGCGCCCGTCGCCGGGGCCGAGGTCATACATACGGCGTAGCTCAGCCAGTCGGGGGGCTGCGGCATCCCATATTGCTTTGCCGCGTGGGGTGGCGGAATTGCGGTCCAGTGAGTCGGCATGGCCATAGAAGTAGCCGTTGAGTGCACGCTGCGAGTACCATTGGCCGATGTAGTTCTGCGGGTGCAGTACGAAACGGGCTTCCAAGTCGCCATTATTGTGGAAATTATGGTTGCAGAGGGTGTAGAGCTCGTGGGCATATTGTTCGAGCTTGCGGTGAAGCAGCATGGCTGTCAGCGGGCGCTGCTGCAGGCGGGCTGCTGCGGGCAATGAGGCATCGAAACGTCGCACAAACTCATCCTCCAGCGGGCGCCAGTGGGAGTTCGGACAGATTTCCTTCATGGCGGCAAGTACCTGTTCGATTTCCTTGAGGTCAGCTTGGTCCTGTTCGCTGAGCCCGGCCTGTAACTGTTCGGCGGTGTAGGGTCGGGTATCCTCTGTAATTGCGAGGTAGAGTTTGACGCTACCGTGACACCCGGCTTTCAGTGCGGTTTGAATGTCAGCATTGTAGGCGGCTATCGGCAGGCTGCTGACGGCTTTTGCCAAGTCGCCCTCAGTGTACAGGCGACTGACACCCAGCCCGCTTGCTGTCAGTTTGCCGGCTGCCTCGCTTACCACTTTTTCGGCCTGACTGACAGCTGAGATGGCTGCAGCGGCTGCATCGGCACTTGCGGTATCTGTACTTGCCTGCAGTGCGGTACGAGCGCGGTTCATGCTGTCACACAGGGCGGAAACCGTATGGTGAAAATCAGCGACAAGTTTCTGCTGCTCATCGGAAAGTGCTTCCTCTGCCATGCAGATGTGCCCGAGTAAGGGCACCACCGGCAGAAGGGCGGTGCAAATGGTACTTGCGACGTTCATACACGGAATAGACGTTTCTGCTGCGCTGATTTATTGAGTCGTTTGGATTTTTCTGCATTTTTCTCAGAACTTCATTATATTCCGCCGGGCGCATGTTTTTCTGATTGATATGTGCACGCGGACATGCTACTATAGAGAGAGTCGCAGAAGTGTTTATGAAAAAACTGATTGTACCGAGAAAATTTGTGAGCCTGTTGCCGCCGTCGGTAGGAGGCTGTTTCAAGGAGTGGGCACAGTTCATGTACAACTCTGTACAGTTCAATATGCCCGATAGCCCCATACACGCAGCATCTCATTGTGAGCGTGTGTTGCTCTATGCCCTTTTGGTTGGCGCCAAAATATTGGGGCAGGAGGATAAGGGGCTCATCAGTCTGGCACATGCGGCTGTTTTTCATGATACCCGGCGAGTCAATGACGGCAAGGATACCGGGCATGGTGCCCGCGCAGCTGCCTATTATGCTGAGTTCTGTGAGGGGCGGGACGACATTACTTACTGCCCGATAGCAGCCTGTTTGATGAAGTACCATGATATCAAAGATACTGATGGCGAGGCTGCTATTGCTCAGGAATTCCCCGACTGCGCTGAGCGGGTAACCTTGCTCTACAGGATTTTTAAGGATGCCGATGCTCTGGACCGCTGGCGCTTGGGGCGCTGGGGCCTCGACCCTCGCTATCTGCGCACGCCCGAGGCCGATGGGCTTACCGGTTTCTCTCGCAAACTGGTGGAGGTCACGACTTTGGCGGATTGGTGAAGACTTAACTTTTGCTTGCCCTTCGGCGGGATGCGTGGCAGAATGACGCCATGTGGGATAAATTTCTTGCTGCACTGAATCGTTTGACATCCAGCACATGGGCTTTGCCTATGGGCTCTGCCGGGCTGTTGGTGGTTGCTCTTGTTCTGGAAATCCCCGTAGCTATTATTGCGGGGTGGTTGGATGAAGCGGGGGTGATTTTGCAGTCGGTGGCGTGGGTGATTTTTGCGCTGTTTCTGCTGGGGGTATTGGGTGGTTTGTCGGTGCTCGTGTGGCTGCCGGCCATGTCTATTCGGTGGTGGAAACGCCGTGAAATAAAGCGTATCTTGCTCAGTTGGCTGTGGTCCGGTGTGGCGGCTGTGGTGGCGGTACTGCTCGGGCATTGGGAGATGTACCAAGCCATGGGCGGGGGCAGCGATTATTTCACCGTAGGTGTCAGCATACCGGAGGATAAGGAGTTTGTGCTCCCTCGCGGTATGAGCTTCTTTATCAACGAGGATGTACCGGAACAGGTGGAGAAATTGCGGAACCTGCACCCCCTTTTGCCGGAGGTGAAGGAGGAAACGGCCGAGCTTTCTGCGCCGAATCTTGCGAAACTTTCGCTCGAGGCTCCCGACCTGCTGCAGGAGTACCTCATGCGTTGTCTGTATGCTCAGGCTACGAATCTTCGCTTCAGCTCCCGTGTGCATGGGGCCGTCTTCCCTGCACACATGGCCGATGCTCAGACGTACATCTATAGCTCAGATAATCATTATGAGGTACATGAACTGTTGCCCTTGCATAATGGTTGGTCTGTCAAGGTTCAGGAGGCGTGGCCGGATGAGTGGAGGGGGCAGCCGCAGAAGTATGCGGCTGAGGTGCGGGCCTTGGATGCCGAGTTGGCGCCCTTGGCGCAGAACCCTACCCGCGAGCAGCTGGATTCCATGCTGCCGCCGGTTCCCGAGCAGCCCTATCTCGGTCTGTGGGAGGAGAGTGGCGGTATTTATGATATGTTCATCGTGATACCGAAGGACTATGCGGAAGGTAAGTTTGAGCTGAGAGCCAATGAGTACTCCTGCAACAAGAAGATTCGCTTTGAAAACTTTTGGCAACCTGAGATGAAGGTTGGTAATACCTGCAGGATGATTCGCAGCAAAGGTTTGAACGTGGTGTACAGTGGTGATTATGGGGAATACTACGGTTCTGTATGGGAAATTTGGTTCACTCCGGCCGATGGGGGTGAAGTTCGCTGTGTGAACCGCCAGCTTTTCCTGATGGCCGGGTGGCAGCGTTGATGTTGTTATGATTCTGACTCCTAAGCAGTTGGCTCCTTTTCTTGCCCGATATGCAGGGGCATGGCGCTTCTCCTATATCATGGATTATGAGCTGCGTCTGAAAGTGGAGGGGGAGCAGTTACATGTTGAGCTGTACGACTTGACGTGCGATGAGGAGTGCGAGCTGATATGGGTGAGTACAACTCCTTGCTATGTCACGCTGGCCATGGACAGCAGTTGGGGCAAGCTGACGCTGCAGCTGATGCCGCCCCAGGATGGCGAGAGCCTGTGCGTGGATGTGCACGATGTGGATTACTTTGTGCGCGGTGAGGAGCAGGGACGATTGGAGGAGGGGAACGCGGTGATTCTGACGGCGCAGCAGTCGGTTTTCCCGGAATGGATTGACGGTTGGTGGCGTCAGGGCGCGCAGGGGATTTATATCGAGCGGGTGAAGCCGGATACCATACGCTTTGCGATGTTCTGGTTGGATGATGAGGAGCGTGAATATCTTGAGTTCGCCGATTTGTTCAGCGCGGAAGAGTCCGGCCTGCACTTCACTGTATGCACGGAGCGCCCGTATATGCAGAATGTGGAGAATAGGCTCTTTTTCAATACCGAAAATCAGGAGCTCCTGCTGCATTTTCATGTTCTGCTGAAGGCAGAAAAAGCGCCTGCCGAAGCAGGCGCCTGAGAACTGAATAGTGATGTTTACTGACCGGTAAATTATTGCCTCAGAACACGTTTGAGCGCCTCGGAGCCATAGAAGTCGTTGGCTTCCAGTCGCTGTTCAATGGGGGCAACTCCGGCCGGGGTGGGAGTGCCACTCTTTTCCAAGGCCTCGATGATATCCATGCCGGGGATGGTTTCGAGGATATTGGAGATGGAGTGCAAGCGCGCGCTGGCGGCTTCTATTGCGGGAACGGCGGCATCTGCCGTGGCGGTGTCAGTGACGGAATTGAGGGCGGTAATGAGAGCCCCCCAACTTTCAACGAATACCTTGAGAGCCTCTGCCTGCTGTTCGGGAGTGACGGTGGGTTCTTCCTCAGTGGGAGTACCGCCGGTCTCTACCGTGATTTCCATATCTTCGGGGTTGAACTCCTCATCCTCCATGTCTTCCTCGCTCTCGGCTTCAGCGGGGGTGGGGGTATCTTCTTCCTCATCTACTACCTCCTCATCATCCATTACCTCATCCTCATCTGTCAGGGTAGTATCATCCTGACCGTCGGCGGGAATGTTGACCTTATACCAAAGTTCGATAACCATGGCTTTTTCCTCTCGCTGCAACAGAACGGTGCTCACAAGGTAAATGCCGCCGTTTTCATCGTGAACGGCGCGCTGCCCCTGTTGTTCTGCTCGGTCGAGAGCCTGCAGCATGAGCTCGGGGAACTCTTGCAGCTCGGGGGTAAGAATCCAAGCTGTATCCTTGCTCAGGCCGGGGCCACCGCTTACCTGTGGCATGCGGGTCGCGGCTGCTGTGAGTTGCTGCCCGATTGCACTGAGGTCTTCTGCCGTGGGGGTGGCAATTTCCATGGCCATATAGGCCGGGGCTCCCATAGCGCTTGCCAGTGCGGCAGAGCCGTAAAAACGATTCTCCTCCAGGCGTTTCTGAATGCCCTCGGTGCGCTCCTGCGTAATGCCGTTGGCCGCCATGGCATGCATGACAACCGGGTAGGGGATGTATTGCAGCCCGAAGCTCAGCTCATCCAGCAGAGCATTGCGGACTTTGAGCTTGTCGGCTACGGCATCGGCCGTGGCTTTGTCGTGCACGGATTCCAGCAGCTCGGTGACGGATGTCATGGCTCTCACGGCGTCCTGCAGTACTTGCCGTAGTTGCGGATCGGCCACGGTAAAGGGAGTCTGTTCTGTCTGCTGCGGAGCAGGGGATTCCTGCTGCGCCACGCACAGAGGGGCTGCCAGTAGGGCAAGGATGGGGAGTAGCTTCATGGTTTGCATTGTTTATGCTCTCAGTATACTCCAATTGCACAGAATTGCAAGCTGATTAGCTATATAAAACTTACCCCCACGCGCAATATTTGCGGGTGGGGGCAGATGCAGCTTGGATGAAAAATATTAATTTTCACTGATGGGGAGCTTAGCTTCGATGGGAGCAGCTCCTTCTGTGGGGATGACGCTGACCGTGATGCTCTTCGGGTAGCGCTTGTACCCCAAGGTAATACCACCTTCCTTTACCTCCTGTTTGGCAATGTAAACCTTGTGAGGCATTTGGCCATTGCGGGGGGTAACCTTGAATGTTACATGGATTTTCCCATCACTCATTTGCTTGATGTCTGTGACCGATATGACACAGGGCAAATTATCTACAGACAAATTTTTCAGAGGTGCAACGGTCGGCTGTTGAATGGTGCCCGGCTGCTGCATGGGGGTGGTTTGCTGAGCGGTGCCCGGCTGCTGAGTGGGGGTGAACTGCTGAGTGGTGCCCGGCTGCTGAGTGGAGGTGAACTGCTGAGTGGTGCCCGGCTGCTGAGTGAACGTGCTGGCTGCTTCATTGTCAGAGCTGCAGCAGACCCAGCTCAGCGCCACGATAAGAGCTATAAGAATACCCAGCAAAGCCAGCCGTGCATTGCGAGGCAATTTGCCGATGCTTTCTATGATTGAGGTTATAAACATAACCACCGGATTTTCTTTGCGCGGGTTCGGGAGTACACGCAGCATCTGTTGCAGTGTTGCAACGGAATTTGTGTCTTCATTGCCGGAGGAATCGGTTTTGCTGATACCCCAGATGATAGCAAGTTTCTTGTTTTTTCCGGTACCGTAGAGTCGGTAGAGCTCAGGAGCCTTTGACGGAATGGGGAGGGTGAACGTATCTCCCAGTCGGCTCAGCGGTGAACCGGCGGGCTGTTCCGATATCTCTTGCAGGAAGCTGATAATGACATTACGAAGTGCTCGAACCTGACCGGCCGGAACATTACTGAAGTCGGGGTTGGCTGCAACACTGTCTCCAAGGCGTTCCTTGCCACCTACGACATAGGTAGCAGTGACTTGCTTGTTCGCTTCATTGTGGGTCATTTTGGGCAGGAACGGTGCAAGTTTGTTACACAGGAGGCTTTGGGTATCTATGTACCAGAAGTCCGGGCCTGTGCGGCTGGTTCGAAGCCTTGCATATTCATTCAGGTTTACCTGCACGCCTTTTCCGGGGGTGGGAGTTACACTCATGGTAATAATAATGTTGGTGAAATATGGTGTTAAAATTGTGCTTGTGGCGAAACTCGTAAAGCGGAGCCTGAGCTCCGCAGCTGCGGTACGGGGACTTGCCCCGTACCGGCTGTTTTAAGAGATTGGTTGTTTATTTCTCTATCACGCTTGTGTTGACGTAAATAGGTGTGATATACTGCGGTTCCGGGTTGTTGTCAACCCATATCTTCAGCTGAAGTTTTTGGGCTCCTGCAGTAAGATCGAGAACTACGTCACCGTTTGCTGTGGCCTGCTCCTTATCCACCGTTATTCTGGTGAACTTCTGGCCGGCTTTCAGCGGGCTGATATTCAGTTTCACTCGTACTTTGTCCGAACCATCAATAGGCTCGTGGCTGATGTGCGTGACCTTGTAGTCATCTGCCTTGTAGATTTCTACATTAACCTCTCGGGGCGGAGTGGCTACAGCAGTTGATTGCAGCGTTTTTCTGGCCTGGTCAATCTGCCGGTTCTGCTTTTTGTACTCTTCGAGCTGTTTGTCAATAGCCTCCAGTCGAGTCTTTTTCGTGTTGTAGGAAACTGTTTCCAGCTGCTGCTCGGCTTTGTCGATATCATTTTCCAGTTCTTTTTTCCGTTCCGTAAGACGGGCTCTTTCTTCCGGAGAGATATCTTTTCGCTTGAGCTTAGCTGCCAGAGCTTCATACTCCTTAAGCAGTTTTGTCAGCCAATCAACCACACCTGCGTTCTGCTTTTGCTTTTGGGCAATAACGTCGAGCTCGTTTTGGAGTGTTGTCTGTTCTGCTTCGAGTTTGTCAACTTCCTTCTTAATCTCCTTTTCCTTGCGGTCGAGAACCTTGAGTTGCTCTTCTACAGGGAGCTGCTTCTCAGCCTCGGTCAGAGGGCTGCCACCGTCCACGACAGTGGGCTCTTCTTCGTCATCGGGCGTGTGAGCCGTCGTGTCAACCGGCTTGTCGCCACCGTCTACGACAGAAGGCTCTTCTTCGTTATCGGGCGTGTTGCCCGTCGTGTCAACCGGCTTGTCGCCACCGTCCACGACAGAGGGCTCTTCTTCGTTATCGGGCGTGTCGTCACCATCAACAATAACGACCTCCGGCTTCTTATCATTGCCACCAGTAGCGGTCTGCTTGGAGGTATTACCACTTATACCAACTGTGCCGGCACTCTCTCCACCTTTTGCGGAGGGAGTTTTTTCCAGTTCTGTACGAGTTGTCTTGATGGCGTCGAGCTCCGTTTTCAGTGCCTTGTGGCGAGCAAGCAGTTCATCAAGTTCTTTGCGGCTTGCTTCGGCTTCTGCGCTCTGCTGATCCATGTCGGCAAGCTTCTTCTTGAGTTCCTCTTGCTTGTTTTCAATGTCAACAATTTGCTGAGAAACGGAGGTTTCTTTCTCTTTCAGAATCTCAATCTGCTGAGGAACAGGGAGCTGTCGCTGTTCTGCGGTCAGTACAGCGGGAATCTCCTCGGGTTCCTTCACGGCATTGGGACCCTGCGGAGTGGGAACAACCTTGGGGGGTGTGTTGCCACCGTCTACGACCTCGGGAGCCGGAGTTTTTTCCAGTTCTGTACGAGTTGTCTTGATGGCGTCGAGCTCCGTTTTCAGTGCCTTGTGGCGAGCAAGCAGTTCATCAAGTTCTTTGCGACTTGCTTCGGCCTCTGCGCTCTGCTGGTCCATGTCGGCAAGCTTCTTCTTGAGTTCCTCTTGCTTGTTTTCAATGTCAACAATTTGCTGAGAAACGGAGGTTTCTTTCTCTTTCAGAATCTCAATCTGCTGAGGAACGGGGAGCTGTCGCTCTGTTGTGGTCAGTACAGCGGGAATCTCCTCGGGCACCATGATGACGTCGGTCGTGGGGGCTGTCTGTTTGTCTAATGTGTAACAGATGCCGATGCCGGCTGCGGCAAGACCGAGCAGAATCCACAACCATGTGTAGTTCTTCTTGGGTGTATATTCAAGACCGTATGTAAAGTCCTTGAGAGAAACTACGGAAGAGGCATCCTCATTGCCCTCGGAGTCTTTGCGAGCCAAGCCCCAAATGATAGCAAGCCTCTTGTTCGATCCCGTGCCATACAGTCGATAGCACTCGGGCATGGAGTTGGGCTTGGGCAGGGGGAAGGCGTTCACCAGCTGCTTTACGTTGTCGGGAGTGTCGTCTTTCGCGGCCTCGGCAAGCAGGTCGTGAATAAGTTTCTCGAGTTTCTGTAACTCCGATACGGGTACGTTGTTGAGGGAGGGCGTTGCAGCCTCACTGGTGCTGAGCAGCTCTCGCCCGTTTTCTACGATGGAGGCGGTCACGGTGTTTGTGCCGGCATCGTATTCCATGCGGGGGAGGAATGGGTAGAGCTTGTTACGCAGTAATTCGCTGTTGTTGACAAACCATAAGTTGGTTCCGGCGTAGGATGTTTTGAGTGCCTGATAGTGCTTCAGGTCAAATCTCAAACCGGTGTTGACGATAGGAGTGACGTTCATAATGTTATCTGTTTATGTAGACGATAGCAACAGGTGAATTGTTTGAAAAAAAATTAACTTAATTGCACCTGGCATTTGCTGTATGAGATTTCTGTCTCAGGATTGTGTATTCCCCAAGAGAGCAGAGCCACCACTTCTCCGAAGGTGTTGCCACGAGTGCTGTCCGGGGTCATGGTCTTGTTGTCATATGATTCCCCCAGATAGGGAACAAAGAGCTGGTGCTTAGTGCCTACGGAGCTTAGGATGCTGTTGAAACGCTCGATGAGTTCCAGGGATAGGTTCTGAGCTTCTTCTGCGGACATACCTTTGGCGTAAAGAGCCTCGAGGAAGTAGCGACTGAAATAGGCAATGGCGCTGATGGATTCCTTTTCGACGTTGCTGTTCAGGCTGTCGGGAGATTTACGCACACATTCCATAAGGCTGGACCATGAGAAGAGATAGGAGAACATGGACAGCACCCTGTAGTCCGGCTCGCTCGAAATAAACTGAGCTTGCCAGTCGGTGATGTAGGGGGCGAGAGACGGAATCAATATGCAGTCGGGGAAGAAACGCTTCTTCATTTGGTTGAAGGTTTCTATTTCCTTTTGTCCGGTTTCCAGCTGTTTGGCAAGGTCTGCTTTTTCACCCTGAAGGGTTGTGACCAATGTCTCGGCCGTACCGAGTTGTTCGGTAAGCGTGGCTGCGGCTTCGGCTTTCGCAGTCAATTCGTCTTGGGTGCTTTGAAGTCGGGCTGAGAGCTGTTTTTCCTGTTCCTGTGAGCTGTTGAGCTGTTCTTGCAGTCGAGCCTTATCTTTTCCGGCGAGTTCAAGTTCGGCATCTTTCTGCTCGAGCTTGGCTGTTATCTCGGCGATATGCTGCACGTTTGTTTGGGTAACGGCTTGGGCGGCGGCCAGCTGTTGTTGGAGTTCGTCCACGCGAGCGTTGAGAGAGTCGGCAGTTTGCTGGGTTTCGACCAGCAAAGCGGCCTGATCGGCATACGCATCCTTATCGGCAAGAGCGGTGGCCAGCTGCTGTTGGAGCTCGTCCACGCGAGCGTTGAGAGAGTCGGCTGTTTGCTGAGTTTCGACCAGCAAAGCGGCCTGACCGGCATAGGCCTCCTTATCGGCAAGCGCATTGGCCAGCTGCTGTTGGAGCTCATCTACGCGGGCATTGAGCGAGTCGGCAGTTTGCTGAGTTTCGACCAGCAAAGCGGCCTGACCGGCATACGCATCCTTGTCGGCAAGGGCGGTGGCCAGCTGCTGTTGGAGCTCATCCACGCGGGCGTTGAGCGTGTTTGTAATTTGCTGTGCCTGTGTCAACTGTTCCTCCTGCTCTTTGAGCTGAGAGTGGCTACCACTCTGGGCCTCTTCAAGTTGCTGCTTGAGGGTTATGAGTTGAGCACTGAGCTCTTCAATGCTTGCGTCGTTAGCCGTTGCCCTCTGCTCCAGTTCTTTTATTTCGCTGTCCCGAGCACTGAGTTCCTGCTGGGCTTGCTCCAATTGTTCGCGCAGCTCGGTATCGTCGGCAGGCAGGGAGGTACCGTTGGCGGGGGCGCCACCGCGACGTAATTCGCGAATCTGCTTGCGGAGGTTCAGGTTTTCTTCTTGCAGGGAAATGGTTTCTTCTTCTGCCTTGTCTCGTTCCTTCTGCAGTCTTTCGAGTTCTGCTGAGCAAGAGGGCTGCGCGAGTTGCGCAGCCAGCCCTTGCAGGCTCTCCTCGATGGAGGAGAGCTGTTGGGTCTTTTCGGCTACGATTTGCTCGATTTTTCGGAGCATTTCATCAGCCTCGTCTTTTCCGGATCCGAACCAACTCATGATTTGTGCAATAAGTGGTTAGATATCCATGTGGAATCGACATTCCTCCATCCAGAAGCCGTTGTCGGAAAGCGTGCGCAGTTGCAGCTCCACCTTGCTCGGGTCGAAGTGTACCTTGTCGCGAGGATCGGTCGGCTCAACAGAGCGCAGTACGATGTCGTCTTCATCCTGAGCGTAGAAGTCATCTGCAGCCGTGGCTCCACTGCGGGTCACGCGCTCAATGACAATGGCCAGCTTGGAGCGGGGAGCCTGTTCCGGTCTACCGGTCCAACGCAGCTTGTAGAGGCGCTCGGGCATGGTGGTCTCGGCGCGGTATTTCTGGCGGCCGATGTAGTTGTTGAGCATGACCGGGGTGCCTTCATACCTGGTTCCGTTGACCATGAAGTACTTGTGCTCGTTGCTGTTATCCTGCGGCTCAAGCAGAATGCCATTCTCCTCGAAACCGGTAACCAGTAGGTTGGTAGGCAGGAGCCCCCAGTAATTCTTGACTCGCGGGGCTGCAGACTCCTGATTCTCGGTCAGATCCTCCTCTATGTTCCACAGAGCGCCCAGCAATTGGTTCTTACCTGCGGTATAGAGGGCTGCACCTACGGCTGTTACGGTCTTGGCATCGTTGATGCGACCATTGTCTGACATGGGGTACCAGTTGCCGGCCAGATAGTCCTTCATGCGTACGATGCACTGCGGGCAGATAGGCAGGAAGCGACGCAGCAATTCCTCTACCTTGGGCATTTCGGAAATCTTACCGCTGATGGTTACGACGTCCACATCATACGCGGCCGTGAACTTCCCTAAGGGCTCGATACCCGGCTTGAGATTGTCCTCGATGCAGGCGTTGATATCATCCGGGTTGTATTGCAGGCGGTCGGACGGCAGCACGAAGTTTGCATCAATACCTTCCATTTCCAGGTATTCGTTGAACTCCTTGATGACGTTCTCGTCGCCCCCGCATTCTTCGATACTGCGGAACATCCCTTCTTCACCCTGATAGTAGCCGGTGGCATAGTTTGCAACATCGCTCAGCCACTGGCGTACAATGGGAAGGAAGAGCAGGGTGACGATTCGCTGCCATTTGGCTCGGTCGGCCTGAGTACGTCTGGCCTGTCCCAGTACGCGCATGAAGGCGGCGGCAACACGATTGTCTGAAGTGGCGGGGATGCCTCGGGCGTCGAGGAAGGATTTGAGCAGAACTCGCTCGATGATGGCGAGGGTCACACTATCACCGGCAAAGGTGCTGCTGTCGCGGAAGAGTACCTTGTAACGCAGGGCAACGGCACCACCGGGGGCATCGTTTCGATATTCAACAATTGCCGTGTCGAGTGTACCACCACCGATATCGACAGTCATGACTCGTACGCGAGCTGTCTGGTTGCTGTTGTCACTGCAGGAATTGCGACCGTAGAGCTCAATCCACTGATTGGCAGGCAGACGGCTGATTTCTGAGTAGATGAAGGGCAGCTGGGAGGCCACGGCTTCATCCAAATCGACACAGAGTTTCGGCTGCCCCTGAACATCTCGTGCCAGCTCTCCGGGTGCCAAGTCGCGCATGATGGACTGGCGGGTATCCATGTGAGCCAGAGTGAAGATATCCACAGCCTGTTGCCATGCCTGACGATAGTACTGGCGCTCCTTGGCAATCCAGCCGGAGGGGAAGGTGATGTTGACACTGCGCAGACGGCGGATGTGGTTGGGTTTGTTGGCATTGCGCCAGTTGAAGGAGGTTATCTGGCGATAGGCCGACTCGATGATAGAGAGCGCTGACCAGACCATAGCCATGCTGCGGGGATAGGTGGCGTTGGTCGGAATGGTGGGCGGGCGCTTGGATTGATCCTCATTTTCGAAGGGCGGATGGTCGATATCCCAGTCGCTGCCATCTTCGTACATGTAGCGACAAATCTGACCCTGAAGTGAGGGGAGAGCTGCGCGGTCTTCGACACTGGACCAGCTGTTGAAGTTGAGGTGCCATGTGTCCGTACCCTTATCCAGACCTTGTTTCTCACGATCCCAAAGGTAGCGCTTGGGCGAACTCATCGAGACTCGCATACCTCGCTCCAAGTCAATGTTGTTCATGAGTCGCTTGGCCTCATCGCCCATCAGCGCGGGTGAAATCTCAACGAACATCTGGGGTACGCGCTGGGTGCAGCGGTACTCTGTGACCGTCTGGTTGTTGTTACCGAGCCCCAACTTGCCCATGACTTCTTTCAGACCGCTCTCATTCTCAGTCGGCATGATTTCTCTGGTCCAGTAATGCTTGCTGGTACGGAAGGGCGAAGCTCCACCGTCCTTTGACGGGTAATCCCACTCGGCAAACATGGGCTGCTGGAGCAGGAACCATGAATCGGTTATGGTTTCACCCATGCTTTCGAACTTGCGCTTGGCTTTGGGCAGGCGAAGGTTGGGGTACTCCTGACCGCGGGGAAGGAAGCGGATTTCCTTGCAAATGGCGTCGAGGGTACCGCCGTTGGTCATGTCGTCGATATTTTCGAGAGCCAGAACAACGGTACGGGTGTTGCCGAAGTCAATGATGAGGTCGACATCTACCGTGGCGGTAGCAGGGTCCTGCCAGATGATATCCACCTGTTCAAAGGGGACAACCTTTCCGTTAATCTCAACAGGCAGAATGATGGAATATGCGTCTTTTATGTTTTTATTTCCACCGTTGATTATGTTTTTGCCGATAGCCTGAGCATTGGGGTAAGCATACGGGGTTACCGCGTATTCCTTGGGATCTTCCGGCATGTCGTCGGCTGTAATCTCCTGCTCGTCGAACAGAGTACCACGCTCGATGGGGCCGATGTTACTTTCGATGGCAAGCCAGAGCCCCACATTCTGAGCTCCGCCTTTGTACCCGAAACGGTAGCGCATCCAAGTGTAATATTCCTGCTCAGGTGCTTTTGCCTGATTGGAATCTGCTGCTGTGGCTTCGTCTGCAAACTGTGCTACGGGAGGTGTTGGCTTCTTGTCGAAGTTTTTCTTGGGTACTGCCTTCCACGCAGTGTTGTTGCTACGCCACTTTCGTGCCAGCTCACTGTTTTTGATGTTGTGTTGGGTCAGGAACTGAGGTGAGAACGGAATGAAGAAATAGTGGTGCCCGGTATTGGGCATGATTCTCAGCTCGTGAGGCTTTTGTTCTGGTGAAATTGTATTAGACATGAACGGTAAAAAGATGATAGGTGGTGTAACTCGAATCAGACGTTATCTGTGGTTGCCGATGCTTGTTTGCTGATAGCCAACAGCTCATCGTCGCCGGGCTGTATACCTCGCTTGCCGACCTTTCCGGCGGCCTTCAGGGCCTCCATATTATTGAGGAAGGGGGCAATGACACTGATGTAGTATATGTTATCCTCTCTCTTGCTTTCATCTCGAGTGAGAATGTTGTCAGTGCTCATATTCTCAAGCAGTTTTACACTCTCGCTTTCTGAGCGGTGAACCCCGGAGTTCGGGAAAAGAAGTTTGGCGAAGAAGAGAGCAATGAGGCGTCTGAGCTCGCTGCGCTGCTGTCGGTGACCCAAGGCTCTGGTTACGGGGCAGAGCCATTTGTACATGGGAAGTATATCGATGTTTGCGAGCAGGTACGAGATAACTCGGGAACGATGTTCGGCATTTTCGAAACCGAGCGATGTCTGCAAGGGCTTGCGACGAGAGGTTTCCTGCCAGGTTGCGAGCTGCTTTTCCAAGTATTGGTAGAGTTCCTGATTGCCGGTCGGAGCGATTTCGAGCATTTCGGGAGCGATGTCTTTGAAATCAAGAATCTCCTTGGCAATGGCAGAATCGCTGGTTTTGTCGTGATTTTCACGGATTGCGCGGATAACAAGCTCCAAATCGCGCTCGTGGCTGTCTTCGCCATTCACCGGGGGCAATGCCTGTGCCAGACACTCGTTCCATTGCTTTTCGAGCAGAGCCATCTTGGCCTCCAGCAGTTCGCTGCGGCGCGATTTCTTAATCTGCTCCAGCAAGGCATTGAACAGGTAGATTCGGCCACCGAACGAGCCTTCTTCCAAATCCGCCATCTGGGTCAGGCTGTTTTCAGTGCCATTGTACTGGCGCTTGAAGTGGTTGTCCGACAGAATCATATTGAGCACTTCGCGCTTTCTCTCTTCGGTTTCAATCTGTATGTGACCGTCCGGGAACATGGGGTAATTCACACAGAAAGTACGCACTACAGCCGGGTCTGCCAGGTCGCCCATGCTCTTAAGCTTGCTGAACACGCCACTCAGGCCGCTCACGCCGGTGCCACTTGCATTCACAACATTGAGTAGGGAGGCAGAGAAGGTGAGAATGAGGTTGATCTGCATTTCGCCATCGCGGCTCAGCGGGTTGTGAGCCTTGCCCATCGACTTGAACCACTGGCGAATGCCGTTCATGAGCTGCACGGGGTTGGCCGGATAAATCGGGCCGGCAGGCATGCGCACCAGCAGTGAGAAGGCATCGATATTCAGATTGCGGGCACTGCTGACAACGATGGATGCTGTTTTACCGCGCTTCATGACCTGAGTCAAAGCGAGCAAGGGGCGTACGCCGTGCTCGTTTTGGTAGGCGAATGAGAGCTTGTCATTGGTCAGACGCTCTGCATTTTTGTGCTCGTTGGCTACACCGGGGAAGTCAACCAAATCGGCCTCCTGCAGCAGCTTGTATACCGACGGGTGGGAATTTTGGATGACATCGCTGCGAAGGGGAACCTTGATGAGGGAGACCAATCCCTGTCCCAGAGCAAAGTCTGTATCGCTGGTGAACAGGGGGCTGCCACCACCCTTTACAATGGCTACATCACCATCATCCAAATCTTTCAGGCAGCACGCATTCACCAAGTCGCGGACATAGGCGGACTCGTTGTAATACACGGCCGAGGCAATGTTGAGCATGAGTGCTCCGATTTCGATACCGCAGTAAATCTTTCGCTGCCCCAGCTGTGCGAGTTTGTTGCGCAGGCTCAGGTAGAGGTCATTCATGTTTTGCCAGCCGTCCCACAGCAACTCGCAGGCAAACTTAATGACGTTTTCGGTGCTCGAGATGAGGGTATTGTTGTTGAGCAGGTTGCTGCGACGGTTTTTCCACTCTTTACGGAGGTTGATATAGCGTGGTAAGTCCATGTCGATTAGGACGTCTACGACATCCAGAACCTCTCTGAGCAGGATGTAGGCCTCCTTGTTCGGTGCACCCATTGCACTGGCTACACCGGCGATTTCTCCCAGATCCTCGGGGCGAAGGTGGCGTTCCTCACCGCTTTTTGTCACGGCAACGGTCTCGCTTAAGTAACCTACTGCCAGCGAGAGCAGAATGTCGTAGTCGCCGGCAAATTGTACCTCGACGGGATATTCCGGGTATTTGACTTTATCTGTAAGGTGGAATCGGGTTACACAGCCGGAGGCATCGGCCCCGTGCGAGTAAGGATTGAGTACAGCAACAGCACCTCCCTTGTTGTCACCGCTGAAGCGAGCCGGAGTGTTATCCCAGCTCAGGGCACTGCCGTGACCATCTTCGGTTGCACCGGCATCAATGAACCTGGCCAAAAGGGTGGATTTACCACTTTGCGAGGGTCCCCACAGGGCTATGGTGGGCTTACTGTAGAGTTTTTGAGCCTTGTTTACCGAAATGATTTCAGAGCTGATGCGCAGGGCATTATCGAGCCAGTCTCCTCGGTAGAGCGTATAAACGCCTGTGCGGGTACTGCCGAGATTCCAGTGCCAGTCTATCAGTTGCTTTTGTATGTTTGATTGAAGTTCCATGTATGGCTTATGGGGTTTATTTTAAAATTTATTAGCGAAAGATGTCCGGGAGTATGAACGGCGGATCTTCTTGCGGAGGGGGCGTGGAATGAGACGGTTCGGGTTTGTCTATTTCTTGCCTGAGTTTAGTAATCTGTTGTCTCAGACGACCGTTTTCCGTTATTGTTTCCCGCTTAGCTGCGAGACAGTCGCTCAACTTCCTGCGCAAGTCTGCCAGCTCTGCCTCCAGTCGCGCTGTAGCAGCTGAGTCAACTTGAATCGGTTGATTTTGGGCATTGATTAACTGCTGGTTGAGTTTTTTGATTTCCGCCTGAGCCGTGGCGAGGGCGGCTTCCGTTTGCTTAGCTTTCTCTTTGGCCTTGGATAGGTCAGTCTGAGCCTGCTGAGTTTCCGCCTGAGCCGTGGCGAGGGCATCCGTAGCTTGCTTAGCTTCCTCTTTGGCCGTAGCGAGTTCTGCCTGAGCCTGCTGAGTTTCCGTCTGAGCCGTGGCGAGGGCATCCGTAGCTTGCTTGGCTTCCTCTTTGGCTGTAGCGAGTTCTGCCTGAGCCTGCTGAGTTTCTGCCTGCGCGGTGGCGAGGGCATCCGTAGCTTGCTTGGCTTCCTCTTTGGCCGTAGCGAGTTCTGCCTGAGCCTGCTGAGTTTCTGCCTGCGCGGTGGCGAGGGCATCCGTAGCTTGCTTAGCTTCCTCTTTGGCCGTAGCGAGTTCTGCCTGAGCCTG
>JAZRSQ010000016.1:0-3433 GCA_045651585.1 Akkermansia sp. | reverse complement strand
AAGACCGATCGGGCTCTGACCCTGCTTCCACTGGCCGCGCTCCTTCATGAGCTTAACGCGCTCGAAGCGCTTGAGGACAGAACGCTTACCGCCAACGGTACCGGTTGCTTTGAGTGTGGAGTGCTTGGACATATCTTGTGTGTTGTGTAAAAGGTTATTCCCGCATCACTGCGGAGTGGTGGTCGCCACTTATACTCTAATTACGTGCTTTTGGCAAGCCAAATTTACGTCTTTTTTCAAATATGCGGTATTTTCAGGTAAAAAATCACCGGTGCAGGGGCTGCACCGGTGGTAAAATGCTGAAAGTGACGATTTATTTGAAAACGCGCTTGAGGCCCTTGTTCACAGCTTTGTTGGTGGCTTTGGTAGCCTTCTTTTTAGCTGCAGCTTTGTCAGCTGTCTTCTTGGCTTCGGCAGCTTTTTTGGCAGCAGCGGCATCAGCCTTGGCCTTGGTGATGGTGCTTTCTACCTGGGAGGTAGCAGTAGTCTTGGCGGTGGAAACAGCGCTCTGAGCCTGAGTGGCGGCATCGGTCACAGCCTGCTTGCGGGCTTCGATATCAGCTTTGGCTGCGTCTACCTTGGCCTGAGCGTCTGTTACAGCTGTCTGAGCAGCGGTTACCTTCTCGGTAATGCCGGCGGTAATGGAATCGGCGCCGGAGGTGGAGGGGGTAAGAGCGCTTGTAGCGGCGGTTACTTTCTCGGTGATAGCGGCTTCGGCCTGGTTCTTGGCCTCGTTGACTGCGGCATCCTTAACAGCGGTCAGCATGTCGGACTGAGCCATGGCAGCTGTAGCAAGGGCGGCGAAAATGGCGATTTTCTTCATTGTTGTAAAAATCAGTTTGTGTTGAGCAGAGCACGGGGTGTTTATTGCTCCGGTTACATTCAGGCTATCACAGTTTCTGCGGTAGGTCAACTTCTAACACGGTGTATGCCACACATGGTAGAGTATGGCTGTTGTCTGCAGGTTACTTTTGCTCGCCCTGTGGTGTGCGTTTTTCTCGTTCCTCGTCCAGTGTTCTGAAGATGGCTTCTTCCATAATCAGGCCTGCCTCGAATACGTCTTTGCCTTCCGCGTTTTTGGCAAAGATGTCGACCCCGGCATTCAGCAGAACCTTAATCGGCTCGCAGGGGGCGTAGCGGTAACTGGTAGAATGGAAAATCAGGGGTGTACCCTCAGAGTCTTTGATGTCGGGGGATATGCCTTTTTTAAGCATGAGTTCCAGCACGGAGGAATGTTGGGCTGCGGAGAAAATGAGCGGTTCATCGTTCTCTCGTGATTTTACATTCGGGTTGCTCCCGGCTTCCAGCAGCAGGCGAACACATTCCTCTTGAATACGAATGACTCCATAATAGCGGTGGAAACAGAGTTGCAGGGGCGTGGTGCCACTGTTGTCCTTCGCATTCGGGTCGGCTCCGGCCAGCAGCAGCATGGAGGTGATTTCCTTATGCCCACATGCTGCCGCCCAGTGTAGCAGAGTACTGCCGTGGGAGCCCTTTACGTTCACATCGCCACCCGCAGCAATATAGCGCTCAATCTCAGCTATATTGTTGAGCAGTACGGCATCCTCCTGCGCATTGCCGGTACTGCCACCGGCTTCGGCGATAGTGGTAGGGGAAGTGCCTGCATATTCAGCAGTATAGTGCATGGCGGTCAGACCACGATTGTCGCGGGCGTTGAGGTCAGGGGTATGATTTTTCAGGAAGCTGTCCAGAGTTTTGCTCCAGTCCTGCGTGGCCCCAAGCATCAGGGGAGTGGCTCCGTCTTTATTGCGGGCGTTGATATCGGCTCCACGGGCGATGAGCTCGTTCACAACCTCGGCGCAGTCATCGCCCTGCAGGAAATAGTGCAGGGCTGTGTTGCCTTGTGCATCGGCTGCATTGGGTTTGGCTCCGGCAGTCAATAGGTGTTTGACGGTCTCATCTGCCATAAAAATACATGCAGGCCAATCATTCCAGTTACGCCAGATGATTTCTGTGATAACATGGGTGATGACGGGGGCTCCTTTATTGTTGACGGCGTTCGGGTCAGCCCCCGCAGCCAGCAGGAGTTTGGTACTGTTGCCACTTGCAGAATGCAGGGGAGTATTGCCGTATTTATCCCTGACATGCACATCACCGCCGTGTTTCAGAACTTCTTCCAATGCCTGAGTCCCGGTATTGCCGTAATAATAATTGACCGCTTGGAAGATGAAAGGCTCGCCTGTCCAATCGGGAATATTCGGGTCGGCACCTGCTGCCAACAGACTTCGTAGTTCGGACAGATACTGCTCGTTTTTGCTCCTGTCATGGGTCTGATATCGAGAATCCCATTTCAATTCATGCAACAGACCGGTGACATGGCCGAGCTCCGGTTTGCCGGCTGCAGCCATGTGCAGACGGGCGTAATTGTATTGGCTGAACTTCTCAGCCGCATAATCAGCAGCTGTTTTGCCCTTGTTATCACGTCGGTTGATATCAGCCCCGGCCTCGAGCAATTGTATGAACAAGGGGCTTTGGTTGTAGCGGGCATGTACCATCAGGGGTGTTGTTCCCTCGTTGTTTGTCGCGTTGATATCAGCTCCGGCTTGTACCAAATCTATGATATTCAGAACTTTGGCTTCCGGTAGGTGCAGCAGGGTATTGCCCTCTTGGTCCCTCACGTTGAGGTCAGTGCCACTCGCAATAATAGCGCGCATGGCATCTGCCAGCCTAATACTGCCGCGATGGGTAATGATGCGATGCAGTCTCTCGGCGGCTTGTTCTCGGGTAATTTCCTCAAGTACGGTATTTACCTGCGTGGGAGTGTCCTTGGTTATGCTTTTATTGGGGGCGGAAATATCTCCTCCCGCTGCCTGCAGCATGGCGAGGATAGCAGGTTTGGCAGTGGCAAGTCGTGTCGGGGTGTTACCATAAAAATCCTGAGCATTGGGATTGGCGCCGGCATCGAGTAACAGGCGGATGATTTGCAAAGTCGCGGGAGTGACTTGTGAATTGGCCACAATGTGCAGGGCCGTTTTGCCGTCATACAACTTCAGGTTCGGGTCGGCGTCAGCCTCCAGCAGCAGGCGGAGGTATTCAACATTCTGGTAGAGGGCTGCCGTCGTCAGAGCAGAACTCTGGGTGCCGTTCAAAAAGGAATAACGGCAGTTGACATCAGCTCCGGCGGCAATCAGGAGTTTCAGTGTATCACAGGCCTGCTCGTGTTGAACATCCGGGCATGCCATGTGGTAGTCGTATCGCTCCGGGTGGATTCCGCGTTGGGCAAGCTGTTGTTCGGGAGTGAGTTCCGGCTGGGCTGCTGAGCAGTAGACGGCAAGGGACAATGCGGCAAATGCCGTGGCGTAAATGCGTTTCATGGTTTTGGGTGTGGGGTGGAATAGGAACGGTATCAGGCCTCCGTCTTTTTCTTCCTCGGCTTGCGGGGCTTGGGCGGGGCATTCGGGTCGACCTCCTT
>JAZRSQ010000015.1:0-13152 GCA_045651585.1 Akkermansia sp. | reverse complement strand
ACTTTCCTGAGCTCCTTTGCACAAGATGCCGAGTGGCTGGAGCTCTATCTGAGCTGCGGTCTGGTTCCATATCAAACTGAGGTCGGTCTGGATGTTCTCTATCGCATCTGGAGTGCTGAGAAGGGTGTGGTTCGCAATAAGCCCTTGGCTGTGGCATTCGCCAGTGCCTGGGGTGGTGGCGAGACCGATTCCGAGACTCATGGCAGGACCCAGGACCCGAACCGTTTCAATCCCGTGTGGCGTTACCAATTCTTTGAGAAGAATGCCGTCAAGGGGCTGCTGCACCCGAATTACAAGAACCTGCGCCCGTGGGAGCTGCGTTTCGTAACCGGTAATCCGTGGCAGGACTGGGATGACAAGTCCTTTGAGTGGGCACTCGAGAATATCAATGTGCCGTGGGATAGATATCAGGATTCCTGCTGGGCTGCAACCTACACCGGTACCTCCAAGTTCGGTGACAGTGTGCAGGGCGGTATGTACAACCTGCCTTACAGTGACTTGAGTCAGGCCGAGACCTGTCACCGCAACGGTGGCGTGTGCGGCGCTATGTCCCACTTGGGCTGTGTGGCGGCACAGGCTCATGGTATACCTGCCTACACGGTGGGGCAGCCCGGTCACTGTGCCTATGCGGTGCGAACGGAGCGTGGCAAGTGGGTAGGCGGTTTCGGTGGTCCCGATGGCGGCATGCACAACCGCATATTCGGCAATCAGGCTCCGACTTCATACCTGCTGATGGAGACTGTGTTTGCCGATGATGCTGCGATTGAACGCGCCTATCGTTATAGTTTCTGTGCCCGTGCGTTGGAAGCCACGGGAGATACAGCCGGTGCAGTGGCCATGTGGCAGAAAGCGCTGGAGGCCTCGCCGCTGCACCCGTTCTTCCGTACGGCGCTCTGCAAGCTCATGCAGAAACAGGGGCTCAGCACACAGCAGGCCTATGATTATCTGGCCAAGACCATCCCCCTGTATAAGGGCAATGGCTTTGCAGCCGTGCAGATGGCAGCTGACTTTGACAAGCAGATTGCCACCATGAGCGACGAGCAGAAGGTACAGCTCTACGGGCTGATGCATGGCATGATTGCCGGCACTCAGTCATCGTGGGCTGTGAAGTGTGAGGAGCTTATTCAGAAGCAGTCAGATACCCTTTCCTCTGACAGCTGGAAGGAGAAGTTCCTGGCATCGGCCTTTACCACTCACATGAACAGCGAGGACCCCACCACCTTCGGCCAGATTCTGGAGTGGGCGGTGAAGACATACCTTGCTGCCGGGAAGGAGGAGCTCTTCAGCCGTGCATTCAGCACTGCCGCTGCTGCTGCCGGTGGACCGGGGGATGCTGATAAGGGTAAGAAGATGGCTGCCGCCTATGACAAGGCTATAGTGGCTGCAGAGCAGGCTCGCTCAGCTTCTGCCTTCCGCAGTCTGACAGAGGCCGCAGTGAAGCTCAGTGGCCCCTGCAACGTGAATATCCCGCTCAAGTCAACAGTTCCCGGCAAGCCTGTGAAGGCTGCAATGATGCGCCTTTCCACCAGTTGCAATTGGGATAGTCCCGCCTATCACATCAATGTTACCACGCCTACAGGCGGTCGCTGTCATACAAATAAGGAGGAGCACCCCCACATGGTTGTGGAGCTGCCTGCTGCCGGTTATGTGAGCGGCGCTATTGTGCGCAAGACAGATGGCAATGAGGGGCGCATGCGCAAGGCAACCCTGTACACCAGCGAAGACGGTGCTACTTGGATGGCTCGCGCCACAACGGAGGATATGCCCAAGGAGTGGGCTGTCAGCTTTGCCGACGGCACACGCTGTAAGTGGGTGAAGGTGGAGTTCGACAACACCGGCAAGGCCGATTATGCCCATATTTCTCACTTTGTGATTTACAGCAAGTAACCTTTACCAATTCATGCAATCTGATATGAAAAATATAATCCTTTCAGCTCTTGTACTGCCGGTCGCCGCTGTGGCGGTGCAGGCTGCCACTCTGCCGTTCCCGGATGTGGCCACGGCAAAACAGCAGGCCGCAGAGAGCAACAAGCCCGCCCTCATTGTATGGTATGGCTCCGATTGGCAGCCGGGGGTGGATGACTTCTGCCGCAGCTGGCAGAAGATAGCCGCTCAGCACTCCGGAACCTGCGTTTTCGGTCAGTTCGATGACCGTACCGGTTTGGAGGACGGACTTCGCAACAAGGCTCTGCCGATTGAGCACTTCAATTTGCCGGCGGTTATTCTGTTGGCTCCGGATGGCTCGTTCATGGCAGAGTTCAGCGGTTCTCTGGTGCGCCGGCCCGGTGCTGAGCTGATGAACCGTGTGACGGCTCTGTCTCGAGTGGCTCCGCGTTTTGCCGAGCTGGTCAAGGTAGCCCGCAGCTCGGAAGGCAGAACCGCCGTGGGGAATGCCGGTGCCGCGCTGTACCTGTTGCCCTCGAAAGATGCCATGCGCCAGAAGGAGCTGACCGCTATTATCAACAAGTATGACCCGAAGGATGAAAGCGGTTTCCGTGCTCAGTTCTGTATGGATCACCTTGCTATGTACGATGAAATCAACGGCATTCTCAAAGGTGGCAAGGAAGGCAAGCTGGGTGGTAAAGACCGTAAGTTCGACGAGGCCGAGGCCTACGTGCGCGGCGTGCTGAGCAAGCGCTCGCTTGTGGGTAAGGACCGCCGCCAGCAGTGGCTTTCCGGTCTGTCTTACGTCATCCGCGAGCGCATTGTATCCACAACCACTCCGGAAAATCGTGATGTAAAGCCCCTGCTGAAAGTGCTGGATGAGGTGGTGAAGCTCGATCCTGAGAGCCAGTACGGCAAGGGCGCTGCCAAGTTCCGTCACTATTGGGACCCCACCACGTTCAATACCATCACCAGTGGTTATTATACCCGTGGTGATCAGACTCTCGGTTTCGAGAAGGATTGGCACGTGGATGTCACCAAGTCCATCTCCGGTCCCGGTACCTATACCTTTACTCTGGTACCGGTGGAGAAGGGGCGCATGGATAGCCGCAATTTCCGCCTGGCGGTGAATGGTAAGGTGGTGGCTACAGCTAATATTCCGGCTGACACCAATACCAAGACTGTAGAGCTGGAGGTGCCGGCCGTTCCTGAAGGTGCCAAGGTTGAAGTCTGGCTGACAGCCCGCTGCTATGACGGCTGGATGGAGGCTAGCGGCTTCATCCGCATGGAGAAAAAGTAATTCCAACGGCGGGCGGTGTCACTCAGGTGCACCGCCCGCCAAATGTATAGCGTGACATCGCGCTCAAGCGAGTCATGCCTTGCGCGGCGGCAGTAGTTGCGATAATCTGGTGGCGATATGGGATTTGCCACAGATATAGTAACCACTGCCGCCGCTGTTGTACCTCAATTGGTACAGGCCGATACGTACAGAAAACAGGGCAAGGCGCTCGAAGCCACTGCCAATGAGCAGCTGAAGCTCGCCAATCAGCAGGCCGGCGCCATGCGCGATACCGCCTCGGCCAACATGCAGCGAGGTGCCCGCAATGCCAATGCGCGTATGGCCGGGGTGCGAATGAATGCTCTCTCGTCGAACATGACCGGCGATGGCTCTGTTGCCGTGCGCGAGCGCGACCTTGCCACCCGCCTGCAGGATGAAATCAATGCCAACGCCGACAGCGCTCTGGCAGATGCCGAGAATGTGCGCCGTCAGGGCGCGCTGGATGCGTGGAACACCCGCCAAGCTGCCCGTCGTTCCAAGGCACAGGGCCTGGGCAGCGCTATGTCGGCGGTAGGGAGCCTGCTGATGTGAAGAACGAAGGACGAATTCCGAAGTACGAATTTGTAACTATTGGCGCGCTGTAGTGCGCGGAAATTAAAAATTCGTCACTCGTAACTCGTACTTCAATCAGTCTTTCTGCAAGATGGTCTCGCGGGTTTCCTTGGCTCCATTGAGCCAGCGGAGCACACCGGCGCGGTCTTGGTCTTCCAGCAGGAAGATAAGGCGGTGAAGATCATTCACACAGTTGTTGAGCACCTGACGAATGGCTACGTCGTTTTCCCAAAGGATGTCTGCCCACATGTTGGCGGCACCGGAGCACACGCGAGTGGTATCCCTGAAACCGCTGGCAGCCAGTCGCTGCAGGTCGGGCAGGGGGACATCGCCGGGCAGGGCGTTGCGGGCACCGAGGGCTGCCATGATATGGGGCATGTGCGATATGCGGGCAACGGCTCGGTCATGGTGGCCGGGCTGCATGCTGTAAGTGGTGCAGCCGAGTGCCTGCCAGAATGCCGCCAATCGCTGCTCCATTTCAGCCGCTACGCCATGCGGGTTGGTGAGGGCTACTGTTGCGCCCTGCAGCAGCTCGGGGGTGGCGTTCTCGAGCCCTTGAGTTTCGGCACCGGCCATGGGGTGCGAGCCGATGAACATACGGCCACGGTCGGTGAGCAGTTCACCCGTCGTGCGGTGGACGTAGGCCTTCACCGAGCCTACGTCGGTCACGAGGGCGTGCTTGCTGATGGCAGGCAGGATAAGGCGCGCCAGCTCTTCAAACGCGCCGATGGGGGTGGCAAAGATGATGAGTTCTGCCCCCTCTGCCGCCGCCCGGGCATCCGTATAGGTGTGGGTGATACCCAGGCTGTTGGCGAGTTGCAGCGGTTGCTCGCGGCGGGCCCACAGGCGCAGTTCGCAACCGGGGAGCCTGTCCCGCACGGCCAGTGCTACAGACCCGCCCAGCAGGCCCGGCCCATAGATGGTGACTGTGCTGAATGGTGGCTCCTGCATGGTGTTAGGGAACGATGAACTTGAAGTTGGTACCCTTCACCTTCAGCACCTTACCGCTGGGGTGTACCTTGCCCGTCTTGGGGTCGATAATACGGATGGTCTTGGTAGGATCGAGCGGGTTGTACACACGGATGGGGTCACCCTCTACACGAGTGGCCACGGGAATGGGGCCGGTGTTGGTGATGAGCTTGGGATCGGTCGGGGTAGACATCGGGGTAGAGCTCGGCGGCGGGGTGACGGTGCTCACAACCGGCGGCTGTACTGCCGTGGTAGCTACGGTGGGCTGAGTGATGGTCTTGGGCGTGCTCGGCTGGGTAACGTAAGGGCTCGTGGTGGGCGGGGTTACCGGCTGATGCACCACGGGGGCTACCGGAGCTGTGGGGCGCACCTGCGGTGTGGGTGTCAGCACAGCGGTGTAACCGGGTACGGCGGGCTGCTGTACCGCAGGAGTCCAAGTGCCGGCGGGAGCATAGGGATTCTGCTGAGCGACAGGCTGCACCACGGGCTGCTGCACCACGGGCTGCTGCCGCGGGTTGTAGGGCATTTCGGGCACAGGGTTTGAGTGGTACACGCAGGAGGAAAGCACGCATCCCATCGCTGCTGTGGCTATGGTGGTGAATTGAATCGTGTTTTTCATGGACGGCAAAAAGCTTTTCTTACAACGTGAATTTTAGGGCGATTTGCAGTGAAAGTCAACTTCAAATCGCGTATTATGCGCCTTTGTGCTTGAAAAATAGACTTTCGGGCGTTAAAATGACGGTATGAGCACCATGTTTCATTGTCCTGATCTTTTTCGTTATTCCCGCCGTCTGACCCGCGAGGTTCAGGTGGGTAATCTGGGACTCGGCGGTGGCAATCCCATCCGCATTCAGTCCATGCTCACCAGTTCTACGCTCGACACGGCTGCCTGCGTGAAAGAGGCACTGGCACTGGCCGATGCCGGTTGTGAGATTATTCGCCTGACCGCTCAGACCAAGGTATTCGCTGCCAATCTGGAGAACATTGCCCGCGAGCTGCGTGCTGCCGGCTGCAATGTGCCCTTGGTGGCCGACATTCACTTTAAGCCCGATGCCGCCATGGAGGCCGCTAAATGGGTGGAAAAAATCCGCGTGAACCCCGGCAACTTCATTGATAAGAAGAAGTTCGTAGAGCGCGACTACACGGATTTGGAGTACGAGGAGGAGCTGGAGCGTGTGCGCACGGCCTTTACCCCCTTGGTGCTTTTCTGCAAGGAGCACGGGCGTGCCATGCGACTGGGCGCCAACCACGGCTCGCTTTCCGACCGCATTCTGAACCGCTATGGTGACACTCCCGAGGGCATGGTGGAGAGTGCGCTGGAGTTTGCCCGCGTGGCCCGCGAGCTTGATTACCACCAGCTGGTGTTCTCGATGAAGTCCTCGAATGTGAAGGTGATGATTCAGGCCTATCGTCTGCTGGTTAAGCGCTTGGCCGAGGAGGGCGCCGACTGGAACTACCCCATCCACTTGGGCGTGACCGAGGCCGGTGAGGGTGAGGATGCCCGTATTAAGAGCGCTACCGGTATCGGTTCTCTGTTGGCAGACGGTATCGGCGACACGCTGCGTGTGTCCCTGACCGAAGACCCGGTGTACGAGGTGGCTCCCGGCTTCGAGCTGGCAGCTGCTTATCAGCCCGGTGCCGAGCATCCCTCTGCCGGTCCGGAGCAGAGCCCTGCCGCTCCCTTCGACCCCTTCAGCTTCAGCAAGCGCAAGACTGATTTGCTGACGGTGAACGGCGTGACGGTCGGCTGGAATGAGCCGGTGCGCGTGGTGCTGCCGCAGGCTGCCTGCGATGCTCTCAACCCCGCCGAAATGAAAGACTTTATGCCCGAGCTGGCATACGAGGCCTGCGGTGCTGTGGAAATCGACCCCTGCAATGCCGCCGAGGTGGAGTCGCTGCAGCAGGCCCCGGCTGCTCTGGTGACGGTGAAGGATGGCGTGGATATGCCGCTGCCGCAGGCATTCCGTCTGCTGGCTGCCCTTATTCCCTCCCGCCACAGTATTCTGCTGAAGGACACTCTGGGCAGCACTCCCGCACAGAGTGCCCCCATGGCTGCCGGCATCAATATCGGTTCGCTGCTTTGCGATGGCATCGGCAATGCCGTGTTGATTCGCAGCGAGGCTGACCCGCAGAAGGCCGCTTACCTCGGGTTCAATGTGCTGCAGGCTGCCGGCGTGCGCCTGAGCAAGACCGAGTACGTGTCCTGCCCGTCCTGCGGTCGTACGCTCTACAACATTCAGGAGGCTGCCGCCCGCATCCGCAAGGCTACCGGCCACCTGAAGGGCGTGAAGATTGCCATCATGGGCTGCATTGTGAACGGCCCCGGCGAAATGAGCGATGCCGACTTCGGTTATGTGGGTGGTGCTCCCAACAAGATTAACCTTTACGTGGGCCACAACCCTGTGGAGCTCAACATTCCGCAGGAGCAGGCCGTTGATAGGCTCATTGAGCTGATTCGCAGCCACGGCCGCTGGGTTGACCCGACCTGAGTTTGACCCCGATTTTTACCTGCAAAAACCGCCTGACGTCCGTGAACGTCAGGCGGTTTTTCGGTATACGGATGGGGCGGTTTGCTACGGGGCCGGCAGCAGTTCCGACAGCAGGCCGGGTACCATTTTCTGCGTGCGGTTTTCCGCGGCCTGAGTGGCCTGTTCCTTTTCCTCCTGCAGCTGCGCCAGGCGAGTGTCCTCGGCCAGGGCCTTGAACTTGTCGGCCTGACTGAAATCGCCGCTTTCGTCGCGGAAGATGCCGGCCAACCAATCGCGCTTTTCTTCGATGGTCAGGTGTCTGTGCTTTTCCATGTCGGTCAGAGGGAGGGTAGAAATCGCAGCAGTTTGCGGATAATCTCCTTACCGGATTCCGTCAGGCTGTAATAATCGGTGTCCGGGCTTACCAACTTAACCAGTTTGTGCTGTTCCAAGCGCTTGAGTGTGGTGCTGACGTTGCCGGAGTTTTGGCTGTTGGTGAGGAAGGATGTGATGTCATCTTTGTAATGCAGCCCCGCGCCCAGACAGAAGAGCACGCGTATGCTGGCCAGGCTCAGGTCACTTTCGTTGAGCGTTTTCAGTAGGTTACAGGCGAAATCAATAGCTTTCATATTTACTTGTTCACAGAGTTATTCACAATGTTGATATGTATTGTAATATATTGACAGTAAAAATAATAACATGCTTGCTGACAGGGTTATAAACAGACTTATTCACAATTCAGTGCTGTGAATAATTTTTTCGCCAGAGTCTGAGGAGCGGGTGAGTGTCGTTGGAGTGAGCTTGCACGGCATTGATGTGAGCGGCCTGCGGCAGCGCCAAACGGTGGTATTCCTGCGTGAGGGCCTCGCGGGCGGAGGTACTGCTGGTCAGGGGAATGCAGAGCTTGCAGGCAAGTCGGGTGGCAAAGGCCTCGGTAAACAGCGGTTCAAAGAGCAGCGGGTCTTCCACATCGGCTATGTAGAGCAGTTCGATGGTATCTTCTGCGCAATAGATGTTGCGCCCCCTCAGTGCCCAGTCCGGGCTGTTGACCTCGAGCACACGCAGGCAGTCATCGGGCAGGGGGTGTGAACGGTGTTGGGCAGGGGTGCCGGGGGCATCTGCCGTAATCTGCGTGAGCTTGGTGGCGAAGGACCATCTGTTGGAGCAGAGCAGTTCACGGCGCACCGGGTGGTAGTGAGAGTAGCAGAGCCGAGCCGCCAGTGAGCCGACGGGGGAGATAGCGCTGATGGGCGACTCCCCCAGCTTGGCAAGGGCAAGGTTGCAGATACTCAGGGCAGTGGTCAGTGAGTTCGGTGGTGCTGTATTCATGGTATGGTGATAATGATTGAGTACTGCCAAGGGTGGCACACAAATGGAAGGTGGACAAGCCAAGAATTGCTGCGCCGTGAGGTACCGCTTACGTGACATCACGACGGGGGGACAAAAGTTTCTTGTCCGCCTGCAATGAGTGCGTTAAGCTGGGTCCATGAGCACAGATGCACGTATAGCCGCCCTGAGATATTACAGGGCATTCGGTCGGGACTGCGCCGCCGACTTGGCAGCACTGGCCGCCAACCCGCAGGGGGTGGTGGTATGGCTGCCACGCCTGGTGGTGCTGATGAAGGCAGCAGACAGCCGGGACCCTGCTCAGTGGGGGAACCTGGCCGAGAGCCCGGCCGGGGCCGACGGCTGGTATGTGCACCTGTTGGCGGGGGATGTAGCACTGGCTCGCCGATTGGCATGCGAGGTGCCACGCCGTCGCTGGGCCTGTTTTCAGCGTGGGCGGCGCAGTGCCACTCCGCATCGGCTCGGCTGGCAGCGCCTGTTAAGCACTCCCCGACGCTCAGGAAAATAAAAAACATCAACCAGAAAGGAATACAGACATCATGGGATTCATGACCCCCTCCGTACCGTCACCGTCGACCGAGACGAAAGAACCACCCGTTGTGACCGAGGTGACTCAGAACGATACCGCCGCTGATTACGACCAGAAAACCTCTCGTCGCAAGAGCCTGCTCTCCACTATCCTGACACCTCGTCCCGGAACGCTGGCCACCGGTGGCAGCAACAGTGCCAACAGCACTCTGGGGTGAGCGATGGCTTACTTTCTCCTGATTTGCTATGCAAGATGATTCACTTTTGACAACGTACAATGCGCTGAGGGCTATCCGCAGCCCTTGGGAGGACTGGTGGGACCGCCTGCGTCGCTATGTGCTGCCGAGCCGTGAGCAGCAGGCAGAGTCTCTGCTGCCTGCTGTGGATTCCCCCGGCGCTGCACAGCGCTTGTACGATACAACCGCGGTCGAGGCCTGCCAGAAACTCGCCAGCGCCCACATGAGCTATATCACCCCGGGCAATGAGCTGTGGTTCAAATGGACCAGCCCTGAACCCGGCGCCGGGGACGAGGCTCAGTCTTGGTACAACCGCTGCTCCGAAATCGCCAACCGGGAGCTTGCACTCAGCAATTTCTACACGGCACTGCACGAGTGTTTTCTGGACCGCGTGGGGCTGGGCACCGGTAGCCTGTTCTGTGGCAGCACGCGCAGCGGGCGGCTGATGTTCCGCCACATTCCCTGTGGCCAGTTCGTGTGTGCTGAGAACGACGAGGGGAGTATCGATACCTACATGCGCGAGTTCACCTTCTCGCCGCATCAGGCCCGGAGCCGCTTCGGTACGGCTGCACTCGGTCCGCGCGCCCGCGCTCTGTGCGAGAAAAGCGCCGACCGCCATACCCCCTCGCTGCGTTTTCTGCATGTGGTGCGCCCGCGTGAAAAACGCAATCGCTCCCGCTACACGGCCCGCGATATGGCTTGGCAGAGCATTTATTACAGCTTGGACGACAACTGCGCGGTCGAGGAAGGCGGCTATCGCGAAATGCCCTACATGGTCACGCGATTCCTGAAGTGGGGCGAGAGCCCGTACGGTCTGGCTCCGGCTCGACTGGTGTACCCGGATATCGAGCAAGCGCAGTTCCTCAACCGAATCCTCGATATGTTGGGCGAGGTAGCGGCTTTCCCCCGCATTCTGGAGCTGGCCAATCAGGTGGGCGAGGTGGATTTGCGAGCCGGTGGGCGTACCCTCATCAGCCCCGAGAGTGCCAGTCTGGGCTTCCCCCGCGAGTGGGCTACTCAGGGCAGGTATGATGTGGGCATGGATCGCCTGCGACAGAAACAGGATTCCATCAACCGCGCCTTCTTTGTGCCCATGTTGGAGCTGTGGAATGAGCGCCGCCAACAGATGACGGCAGCCGAGGTCTATGCCCGCGAGAATGAGCGCGTCATGCTGTTCTCGCCCTCCTTCACGCTGTTCACCTGCGATTTTCAGCCGCTCATGGAGCGCGTGTTTGCACAGTTGTTCCGCGAAGGGCGTTTCCCCAAACCGCCTCAGACGGTGCTGCAGAAGGATCGCCGTGGCGAGCTTACCATAGCCGAGCCGCATGTGGTCTATCAAGGGCGTATCGCCATGATTATGCGCCGACTGCAGTCCGAGGGCATCGAGCGCACGCTCAGCCGCCTGCAGGGCATGGTGGCGCTGTCGCCCACACTTACCGACCACATCGATATGGACTCCACCTTCCGTCTGGCAGCCCGTCTGGATGGTGTGCCGGAGCAGATGTTGCGCCCCGAGCACGCTGTGCGCCGCCTGCGCCGTGAGCGTGAGCAGACGGTCAGTGCTGCCGCCGGGCAAATGGCGCCGGAACTGCAGGCGGATGCCGGCCCGCCACCTGCACTCATGCCTCAACCCACCCAAGTCGCACCATGATATTTCCGCCTGAAATCACTGCCGTTGAGCAGGCCCGTGCCGCACGCCGGCGCTTGCTCGCTGTCTTCGGCTCTCCCATGGGGCAGAAGGTTCTGGCCGAGCTCGAGGCTCGGTTCGAGACTGACTTGCCGGTCTTTCAGGGGCACCGTGGTTCATACGACCCGCTGGACGCCATGCGCCGCGATGCCCATCGCGAGGTATTCCTCGTTATCCGCCGCCAGTTGAGTCTGGCTGAGCGGGAATCCACTCCCACCACAACAACCAATACAGAACAAGATGAAGCATAATATACCTGAATTACACGATGATATGCCTGCAGCGACCGAGCCCGAAGTACAGTCGCCCGATATCGCAGCCGAACCCATGCCGCTCATGCAGGCGGACGGTTCATTCTCCCCCGAGTGGTACAGCCGCTTTGAGGAGTTGCAGCCCTACGCCGGCACACTGGGCAAGTTCCGCAGACCGGAGGCGCTCGCCAAGAGCTACGCCATGCTGGAGCGCATGAAGGGCTACCCCGATGTGAACGATGCCCGCCGCATGGCAGCATTCCGAACGGCAGTCGGTCTGCCCGAGCAGGCAGAGGGCTACGCTATCCCCCGCCCCGAGAACACACCCGATGAACTCTGGGACCCCGCTCTGGCTGCAGCTCTCTCGCAGGTGGCATACGAGTACGGCGTGCCGGCAACAGCAATGGGCGCTCTTTGCGAGAAATATGCCGATGAGGGTCGCCGCATGCTGGCCGGTGCCCGCGAGGCTCAGGTCGCAGCCATTGCTCAGGCGGATGCCGAATTGCAGCAGGAATGGGGGCGTAGCTATGAGGACAATATGCGAACGGTCGGCGATTTTCTGACCCACCTCGGGGCTCGCGCCGGGGTGGATGTCGCGGAGCTCACGGCCAACCCCGCACTGCGTGCAAATGCCGATTTCGCCCGCCTGATGTTTGCCGCTGCCGCTCTGCTGGAGGAAGCACCCCTGCACACGGGCAGCGCAGCCATGGACTCTCGGGAGGAGGCCCGCCGCATTGCCTCCGATCCCACCCACCCTCTGCACGAGGCATACATGCGCTCCTCGCATCCCCGCCACCGCTACGCCAATGAGCAGTACGACCGCTTGGCGTTCGGCCACCCGCTCTGAGTGCCACCGCGCTCAGCTTATCACCCCTCTTCTCCGGCGGGTCTCGGGGAAGGAATTGTGAGATGATGTGCATAACGAATCCCCCCGGTTCGACACCAGTCGAGCCGGGGGTACTTTCACTGCTATCCGCCGGAGCGCTGATAGTGAAGACTGAGTCAGACGCCCGGGGGATAGATGTCCAAACGAAGCACTGCTTCGGTGCCTTACATATATCGTATGGTTTTCAGAAGATTGCTGATGAGATAGATGAGAGATTTGAGTATCAGTAATCCACCGCAAATGAATAAACCGACCGTTACCACATAGGTGCCGCCGCCCTCAGCCATACTGTAGGTGACAGCTGTAATGAGTGCACCGATGATAATAAAGATGAGCCCCTTGCCGATACCCTTGAAGGTTTCTTTCAACGTGAAGGAGATGAGCTCCTTGCGAAACTGGCGACAGACAGCCTTCAGGATATTTTGAGCTGTTTCTTCTTCCAGACCGAGCCCTTGTAGGATACTGATAACCTCATGTTTGCTTTTTTCCTGATTGACGTATAATTCAACCGTCAGATTGAAAAGCTTTTTCAGGATTTCTTCCGGGCTGCTTTCATTATTGATTTCGTCGTTATTCATGATGAATGTATTTTTGTGATTTAAATGGAAGAGTGTTTTTTCAGACTCATACAAACATGATATTGCAGTGTGTACTCATTCCTTCCATGTATAATTTAATATCATTTGCTGTGATTTGTCCATCTCTTTTTTGATTTTTGTATACAAGTCTTCCCTTATAATGGGAATCAGGTGCGGGGCAAAATCCACAACATACAATATCAGAACCCGCGCAAGCGTTGGCGGGCAAGGCCCGCGGAACTTACAGATTCGTCCTTTGTAACTGGTAATTAGGCCTTCCACAAATTGGCATTTGTCCGCCTATCACCAAGGCGTCAGCCTTGGTCTTCACTCTGCGCGCAGCGCAGTCTTCACCACCGTGCGCAGCACGGTTCTTCACCGCGGGCTTTAACCCGCTTTTCACTCGGCCGCAGGCCGTTAAAAAGAT
>JAZRSQ010000014.1:0-22957 GCA_045651585.1 Akkermansia sp. | reverse complement strand
GCTTGGTGAGCATTTACAATCTACAATCTACAATTTACAAAGTGCAAAACTAGGCGGGCTTTCGCCCGCGGATATGCGTGGCCTATACCACCGTTCACGCCCCCGTCTTCGCGTCTCTCTGCGCTCGCTTGCTACGCCGTGACAGGCCGCGCTTTCAGGCGCGGGCGGCGGTAAGGGTGATTCCGGCTTCGCTTATCACAGGCGTAAGCCTGCATTCTCCTACATTGTAGATTGTAAATGGTAGATTGTAGATTCTGCTCGGCAAATTGTCTTTTGGCGTGTTTTTCGAAATGTTCAAGTCACGATTGCTCACCTTATCGGCAGAATGCCCCCACCCCCAATCACACAAGGCCGTAAAATGTCAAAAATACGACATTTTCGCCACAAATTTGACAAAAAAATCATTTTCTGTAAGTTTTTGCTTGTCATTCCCCTTGGTTATTGGCTAGAATAAGGAACACCGAAACGACATGAAACATCTTTCCCTCTTCAAGAACATCGCACTGGCCTGCTGCACCATGGCCACTCTCGCCGCTGTGAGCTCCTGCTCCAGCACCGCACCCATCGAAGCTGCCGACATGCTGCGCAGCGGTGGTACTGCAACTGTCTACAGCTACGACGATGCCGAAACCCCCACGGTTCGCAACGTCTACCCCGCAGGCCCCCTGCCCGCTCGCGCCGAGCGTGCCCTTTACGGCTGGCTGCGCAACTCCACCGTTAAGGAGTTCTCCTACGCTTACCCGCAGTACTACGTTTCCATCGTAGCCCCCGGCACCAACAAGGAAACCGTATGGGGTATCTGCTCCGACGGCCACGGCAACATGGTCGGCGTGCTCATTCCCAAGAGCGGTCGCCCCGCATGGGACGCCCCCTTCACCAGCGAGCACACCATGTACGTGTGCGAAACTCCCCAGCGCAAGGCTCTCGGCGATGCTGTGATGGAAGCTCTGGCCGACGCCGGCTACGACAGCTTCCGTCTGAAGGCTCGTCGCGACTCCGGTCTGACCCAGCAGCGCTACCTCATCTCCAAGCCGCTCTCTGCCGAGAACCAGAAGAAGTACGACCTTATCAAGAAGGCTGAGGAGCAGGCCGCTGCCGCTCGTGAAGCCGCTGCCGCTGCCGCTGAAGAGCAGGCCGCAGAGGAAGAGGATACCGATAACAGCGATCTGCTGGAGGATACCGGCGACGACGATCTCGATCTCGACCTTTAATAGCAACCTTTCCGATTGCTGATAAAAAGCCCCGCAGACAACCTGCGGGGCTTTTTTATATTCAGACCGGCAAATTCGGCAACCGACCGACTCCAAGAATTAAAACAAAAAAAAGAGTCGCGATTGTTATCGCGACTCTTTTTAAACGTATAGTCTCGCCTGGATTCGAACCAAGACAAAGAGAATCAAAATCTCTTGTGCTACCTTTACACCACGAGACCACACAGATGTGGAGCAAAGCACGGATGCCTTGCGGAGAGCTTTGTACCACAAGACATAGATTCTTGCAAGCCTAAAATGAAAAAATCAGGGTGTTACGTGGTAAAAAATAAGATGCAAGACACAAAAATAAGATAAACGGCCACAGAAAATACTTGCATTCCAAGGAAATATTGCTATTTTTAAAGTATATCTCAGGCATACATCTGCCGTGTAAGCAGCTCCCACACACACACATGTTGTACGGTGCCGAACAATCCACTGAAGAAAAGATAAACGAGAGGAACAGAATATGAAAATCCCCCATATATTTACCGCCACACTGGCCGGAGCAGCCCTGCTGCTCAGCTCATGCGTGGTTACACCGATAGATGGCTACGGCTCCTTCACCTACTCCACGAATGGCTACGGTGCCAGCGTGAGCGCCGGCTGGACAGCCGCAAGCTACGATGCCAACGGATTCCCGATTTACGGTTACTCCTATGGTCGCCCCGTGTATGGTTACACTGCAGCCGGTGTAGCTATTTTCAGCATTGCGGCCCTGACAGCCCTGTGCTTTGTACCTGATTGGGGCCCCGCACCTTGGTACTGTGGCCACTGGCATTACCCGGCACACATTCACCGAGTTTCCTGTCCGCCACGCTATTCGCATGGCCACCACCCCGGCCACCGCCCGAGTGGCGGAGCTCACGCTCACCACCCCGGTGGAGCACACAGACCGTCGAACCACGTGCAGGCCCCGAATGGCCACATAAAAGCCCCCCGCCCCAACGTGGGTACTCACCGCCCGAACGTGGGTGCATCCCGCCCCAACATGGGAGCATCCCGCCCGAACATGGGAGCATCCCGTCCCAACATGGGTATCTCCCGTCCGAACATGGGAGGAACTCGCTCGAGCATAAACAGAGTCCACGGAGCATCTCGCCCGGCCGGATTCTCGCGCAGTGGTGGCGGAGGCCGTTCCCACGGTGGCAGGCGCCGCTGATTCACCGGGATCTTTCAAGCGAGTTCCCACAGCAGTTCCAACCATCGCCGAACTGCTGTGGGACTTTCTTTTTCCAGCCGTACAGCATTTTCTCCGGCGCTCCACCTACAGAACAAATCAACAGTTCCTACGAGAAAAGGTGAAAAAGACTTGTTTTTATCAAAAAGCATGTTACTCTGTCTAACAGAGTGACGATTTGTGCGTCTGATATATTAACAGACACCACAGTTAAAAGCATAGAAATGAAAACAGTAAAAGCCCATTTATACCTCAGCGCCCTGTTCGGCGCGGTACTGACCATGAGCTCTTGCGTAAGCACACCCAATAGCTATGGCTCCTACTCCAACCCATTGGAGGGTTACAGTTTAAACGTCGGCACCGGGTGGACCAGTGCCAGCTTCGATGCCAACGGGTTCCCGATATTCGGCTACTCATTCGGTCGTCCCGTATATGGTTACACGGCCGAGGGTGGGGCTGTATTCAACCCCTCCACACTGAATTCAACATGTTACGTACCGGATTGGGCACCTGCTCCTTGGTACCGCGGAAAGAATTATTACCCGGGTTCCATTTACCGCGTAGCGGCACCGCCCTATTACCCGCAGGGGCACCACCCCCAGCAGCGACCACCCATGGGTACCCAGGCCCCGCCCCGACCGGTTCGCTATACAGCGCCCGGTGAGCAGACAAAGCGCGCTACTGAGCCGGAGCCCGAGCAGCAACAGCAGGAAGTAGCTCAACAGGAAGAGCCGACCGAAGAACCGGAGCCCACTCCCGCCCCGCCTCCGGCAACAGAAACTCACAGGCCATCCAACATTTTCACTCAAACGCCCGATGAACCTCGCACCCCGGGCAACAAGGAGCACGGGTTCGCGCCCCCCGCCGGTTTCTCTCGTGGTGGCAGCAGCCGACCTCACGGCAACTGAGTATTACCAACGCAGGCAAACCGACCGAGGAGAATAATTCAAGAGCCGACCTTTCAGCCCCCCCCGCCACACCGGATGGCGGGGGGATTTTTTTCCCCCATTGAGCAAAACGCACCCGTCAAAAGAGAGTTTTATCTTGACTCCGGCTGTTACAGTGTTATACTTACGAGATAGGAGAAACGGCACTACTCAGTGCTCGAAAATTTTAGTATTTAACCATTTTTACAAACATGAAAAAAACAGTAAGTACGCTTATAGTCAGCGTTGCTGCCGTCGGCGCCATGAGTGAGGTTCAGGCGCAGGCACCGGCTTCGCCCCCAACCACAACGACTGCACAGCCTGCTACGACCAAACAGACTACTGCAACAACAGCACAGTCCACTACGACTAAACAGACCACTGCAACCGCACAAACCTCTACGACCGCACAGCCGGCAGCCCCCACACTTACCCCGCGCCAGCAGCGCAGAGCCGCCCGTGCCGCAGCACGTGCAGCCGCGCGCGCAGCAGCTCAGGAGGCCGCAGCCGAGCGCGCAGCCGCCGCTCAGGATTTGGCCGCTCTCGAAATCCTGCCCGCCAAATATCCGGCCTATCTACTGCAGGCCATCAACTCGAAAGATGAGCATATACTGGACCTGCTGCTCACAGCCGGAGCCGACCCGAATGTGCGCGACTCCAACGGCGAGTACGCCCTGCACTGGGCCGTCAAGACAAATCAGCCACACTTCATGGACATGTTGCTGGATGCCGGTGCGGATATCGAGGCCCGCAACCCGCGCACACGAGCCACAGCCATGCACTTGGCTGCATGGAACGACAGCCCGGAATGCCTGCGACTGCTGCTGAGCGAGGATGCCGACCCGGATGCCACCGATGTAGTGGGCGACACCCCCATGCACCGCGCCATTAAGCTCGGACACACCGAGAATGTGCTGGCTCTTGTAGCCGCCGGTGCAGATGTGAAGGCGACCAACGATGAAGGGATAACCCCATTGCTGGCAGCGGCGAGAGCAGGTAATAACGAGTGCGTGAAAGCCCTTGTCGCCGCAGGAGCCGTCAATAACCTGGCTGCAGCTGCCGTGGTGGGCGATTTGTATGTGCTCAACTACTTCATATCGGCCGGTGTGCGCGTGAACGTGCGCAACGGACTGGGCGAAACCCCGCTGCATCTGGCTGCAGAGTTCGGCCACACAGAGTGCGTGAAATCCCTGCTGAATGCCGGCGCGTGGATTCTGGTCAAGAACAAGCTGGGTGCCACCCCGCTGCACGAAGCCGCCGCCGGCGGCCACCTTGCCTGTGTAACCCTGCTGCGCGATAACGGTGCAGATATCAACGCCCGCGGAGCCTATGGCACCACCCCCATCAGCAGAGCGGCCTCCGCCGGCCATGCCGATTGTGTGCGCTACCTCATTTCCGTGGGGGCAGACGTAAATGCAGCCGATGAATATGGCGAAACCCCGCTTATCTGGGCTGCCACCAACGGTCACTCTGTGTGCCTGAAATTGCTGCTCGATGCCGGAGCCGACAAAAATATGGTCGATAAAGCCGGCGAAACAGCTCTGCACTGCGCCACCGAGAAAGGCCACAAGGAGTGCATACGCCTGCTGAAGTAAAAACGGCAACAATCTACAAAAATCATACAAGCCGGAGTTCATCGCCAGTCGACGAACTCCGGCTCATTTATTTATGCTTGCCATCTCATGCCTGACATGGTATACTGACGTTTCAACAGCTATAACAAGATATGAACGCAATACCTAACGTACTGGCAGGGCGCTATGCCTCTGACGCAATGAAGGCCATCTGGTCCGCTGAGGGCCGCATTGTACTGGAGCGCGAATTCTGGATTGCCGTGATGAAGGCACAGAAGGACTTGGGGCTGGATATACCGCAGGAGGCAATCGATGCCTACGAAAGCGTGAAAGGCAACGTTGATATCGAGAACATTAACAACCGCGAGCGAATCACCCGCCACGATGTGAAGGCCCGAATCGAGGAGTTCTGCGACCTCGCCGGTCACCAGCACATTCACAAGGGCATGACCAGCCGTGACCTTACCGAAAATGTGGAGCAGCTGCAGGTTTGGCGCAGCATGCAGATTATCCGCGACAAGGCCGTGGCTGTGCTCGACCGCATGAGCAAGCACGCCGCCGACTGGCGCGACGTGGTATTTGCCGCCCGCACCCACAATGTGGCCGCACAGGCCAGCACCATGGGCAAGCGCGTGGCTATGTTCGGTGAGGAACTGGTGCACTGGACCTGGGCTTGGGTGAGCATGATGGAGCGCTACCGTGTGCGCGGGTTGAAGGGTGCTGTGGGTACCCAGCTCGACCAGCTCTCCCTCTTCGGCAAAAATCCCGAGACCGTGCGCGAGCTCGAGAGCCGCATCTGCGCTCACCTCGGCATTTCCACCAAGTGGATGAACGTGGGTCAGGTATACCCCCGCTCTCTCGACTTTGAAATCATTTCCGGCCTGGTGGGTCTTTCCTGCGCCCCCAGCAGCTTCTGCAAGACCTGGCGCCTGATGGTGGGCCACGAGCTCTGCACCGAGGGCTTTGCCAAGGGGCAAACCGGCTCCAGCGCTATGCCGCACAAGCAAAACCCCCGCTCCTGCGAGCGCGTGAACGGCTTCCACGCCATTCTGAAGGGTCACCTGAGCATGATCGGCGGCATTGTCGGCGACCAGTGGAACGAGGGCGACGTATCCTGCTCCGTGGTTCGTCGCTGCGTGCTGCCCGATGCCTTCATGGCTGCAGATGGCCTGTTCGAGACCTTCCTGACCGTAATGGATCAGATGGGCGTTTACAAGCCGGTAATCCAGACCGAGCTGAACCGCTACCTGCCCTTCCTGATGACCACCACCATCATGATGGCAGCCGTCAAGCGCGGTGTGGGTCGCGAGGAAGCTCACGAGGTTATCAAGGAGCACGCCGTAGCGGTTTCCGACGAGCTGCGCAGCGGTACCATTGCCACCAATGACCTTCTGGACCGCTTGGGTGCCGACGGTCGCCTGATGCTCAGCCGCGAGGAAATTCAGGAGATTTACGACGCCAACGCCGGCGATACCGGTATGGCTGCCGACCAGGTAGACGCCTTCTGCGCCATGGTCACCGAACTGGCAGACAAATACCCTGCCGGTGTGGGCTACACCCCCGGTGCCATTCTGTAATCAGAACAACAGTCGGATTTTATGGCAGATGAGAAAGAACAGGTTCTCTTTGAGAATGCAGCCTATCGGCTTACGTCGACAGGCCTGCAGCAGGAGGACCTGACCGCCCGCCTGCAAGGGCCGGGTAAACTCATCATCTGCCGCGAGGGGCAAGGGGAACGCGAAATCAGCATTCCCCCGCTGCCCAACGGCTGCACAGGCATGCGTAGTACCATACCCGTGCTCACGGCCATGTACAATCTGGCCGTACACGAATTGCAGGCCAACATTCAGCCGGATGGCAGCATGCTGGCAGGTGCCAACTGGAGCACGGTCTGGACACGCGATATTGCCTACACAGCAGCTCTGGGAGCCACGTTCATAGCACCGGCCGAAGTACGTGCCAGCCTGCAATCGAGGGTTAAGGACGGCATCATTCTGCAAGATACCGGCACCGGTGGCGGCTGGCCTATCTCCACAGACCGCGTGGTTTGGGCGCTGGGTGCATGGTGCCTGTACCAGTCGGAGGGCGACACGGAGTGGCTCAAATACTGCGTGGATGTCATCAGCGCCACCTTAGCGCAGGATGACGCCATACTGCCCTCAGATCCCCCCCTGCGCCCGGGCGAAACCTCATTCATTGACTGGCGGGAACAGAGCTACCCCGACTGGATGACACCGGCAGACATCGGCGCAAGCTATGCCTTCGGCACCAATGTGCTGCACTACATGGCACGCATCATTCTTGCGCGCATGCTCACCGAGCTCGACCGCGAGAAAGAGGCCGTACCTCACCGCGTGCGAGCCACGGAATTGGCCGCAGCCATCGAGCAGGCATTCTGGAGCAAGGCCAACAGCCAGTACTGCATGATGCGTACCCCCGATGGTTGCCCCGATGAGCGAATTGACTCCTTGGCCAATGCTCTCGCAGTCATCTGCGGACTGGCCGGTGAGCACTCCAACCGCGCCATGGCCACCCTGCCCAGCAGTCCTTGGGGCACACCGGTCTTTGCGCCCTACAAATCGGCCCAGACGGCGGCCTACCACAATCGAGCCATCTGGCCGTTCGAGGAAGCCTTCGTCCTGATAGCTCACGCCGAACTGCGCGACCCGGCCGGAGCTGCGTTCTCCATGGCAGCACTTCTGCGCGCAGCGCTGGCATTCGGCACCAACAAAGAGAACTTCCATGCCGAGAGCGGGCAAGCCGAGGGAACCCTGCAAAACTCCGACCGCCAGCTGTGGAGCACAGCCGGCATGCTGGGGCTCTTCTACTACGGCCTGTTCGGCATACACTACGAGCACGACAACTTGGTATTCACCCCCTGTGTACCCAAGGGATTTGCAGGCTGCCACTGGCTCACCGACCTGCGCATACGCGACATGGTGCTCAATGTGCGCATCAACGGCTACGGCACCGACATCTGCTCCGTGCGCATCAACGGCAAGCCGGCCACTCCCATTCTACCGCTCGACACAGTGGGCAACCTACAGATTGAGATTGAGCTCATGCCCGAGGACAGCGATGAGCCGGCCAGCAACTTCCCCACCGCGCACGAGGATTTGCCCGAGCCGGAGTGGGATAACCCCACCCCCACCCTCCTGCGCTGGCACCCGGTCCCCGGGGCCACCAGCTACTACATCTTTGCCAACGGCTCAGCACTGGGGGCTACCCCCGACTGTAGCTTTGCCATCAAGCGCCCCGCTGCCTGCTGCACTGAGTACCGCGTGCAGGCTATCGGCCCAGGGAATGCCGGATGTCTGGGTAAGCCTTGGCTGAGTTGCCCGGAGGGCACATTCAGCCGCCTGCAGCCCCTCAGCATCGGCGAGGAAGCCGAATACGACGTAGAAAACAACCAAGCTTGGCTCGACACCAAGCCCTGCACCGCCCTGCTCAGCTACGGTGGCACCACCCTTGCCACCGGTACCTACCGGCTGCGCGTGCAGTACTGCAATGCCACAGCCTCCCTGCGCGACGGCGACAGTTGCGCGCTGCGTGAACTGCTGGTAGATGGTGAGCCTGTGGCCATCATTCCCCTGCCACACAATACCGAGGCCGGCAATTGGGAGCACTACACCCTCACCGCCCCCGTAACCGTCAACCTCAAGAGCGGTCGCCATACCTTTGCGCTGCGTTACAGCCCCGCCACCTGCACCAATGCCAACGGCAACCTCAACCAGTGCATGGTGCGCGCCCTCGAAATTACCCGCCGCGGTTAAACGTCGCCCCCATCCCTGATTTTTCTCGCTCCTCATAGCGACAGAAAACTCATAATTTCGCCCCACGGAGTTCGACAAATTGGAGTTTGGCCGCCTATCACCAAGGCGTCAGCCTTGGTCTTCACTCTGCGCGCAGCGCAGTCTTCACCACCGTGCGCCGCCGGTTCTTCACCGCGGGCTTTAGCCCGCTTTTCACTCGGCCGCAGGCTGTTAAAAAGCATTTATCCCAAAGCGAGCGAAGGCGCCTGCCTCGGCGTCCCGGGTGGGCGTATCATCGAGAAGCCCCCAGGCGAAGCCGAAGACGGGAGCCATACTCTGAGCCCGCTTTGCGGGCGACAGCACATAGGCAGGGGTGAGCGAGCCCAGCTCGCGCTATGTGCTGTCGCCCCGTTAACACGGGGCTTTTGAATTCCGCTCACCTTCGGTTCGCCGTACAGCTTTACAATTCCGGCAGACGAAGTAAAAATGGCTTGACATCAGAGAGTATAGAATGATATAAGGAATCCGTACGCACATGCTTGGAAGAGAGGACTTAAATTGGCTTCCTAAGTACCGAAAGAATAGCGAAAGTTTAGTTTACTGACAAACGTATAATTACATGAACATGGGAAAATGCACATTAGTTTTGGCCGGGCTTGCGCTCGCGATGGGGCTGAATAGCTGCTATTTCAACTCTGCGGGGAAAATTGTTGATAAGGCATCGTATAAGGCTCTTTCCACAACTGCGGATATTGCACAGCATCAGCTTATCTACTGTAAGAACGGACAGTATTATATTGAACTGCCGCGCTACCGAAATGAGAAACCGGTAAAACTTCACTACTCCATTACGGATGAGAAAGACAAGACACCGTTCACACCGACTCTTGTTCCCAATACCCGGGATATGTTCCGCATTCCTAGGGACTTTGCCATGTACCTAGCCGGCAAGGCAAAGGGCCCCAAGAGACCGTCAGAGATGGTGTTCCAACGAGATGGAGAGGAAATTAAGAACTCGGCAGACAGCACGATGAAAATTGTCCGAACGGCAGATAAATATAATCTGGAGCATAAATACCGCTCCCCCAACGCTCCTTGGCTGTGGACCGCTGCCGTGTTTGACTGGTTGTGCGTGGACTTGCCCGTTACCTGCGTGGAAAACGGTTTAGCCATTACCGGTGTGGTGGCGCTTGTTCCCTTTGCCGTGCTGGCAGATATGCATGAGACCGGGGAGAAGGCACGGAAAGAGCGAGAGGCAGCTATCCGTGCTCAGGAGGCCGCCGCGCGACAGCAGCAGCAGGCTCTCGAGCAGGCTCGCGCGGAAGCAGTAGCCTCCGGAGCTGCCTATTACGCCACCTGTGTTCGCTGCGGTGGCTCAGGCATAGCCCTGTATCAAGTCACCACCTATCGAGAAAAGACCGGCTATGAGCTGGGGGCGGAAGCTAACCTCAGAGCAACCTTTGGCTCTTCTCTAATTAAACCTTCCAGGTATACAGTGATAGACGAATCGACACGTTCGGAAGTGTGTCCCGATTGTGGCGGCTGCGGGCAGGTTCTGCTCAGAAAATAAGTAATATGGCACCTCGAAAAACTCAACAAGGCCATTCATTTTCCATTCTGCGTCGCGTGGTTTCCTTTACAAATTGGAGTTTGTGTGAGCAATTATCCGCGAGCGAAGCGAGCCTAACCCGGAGCCCCGTCAGGGGCGCCATAGGGTAGCCCGGAGGTTGAGCCGCGTAGCGGCGAAACCCCGGGAAAATATGAAAAACATATTGGAACCCCGGTGAGGGGTGACATAATGCGTGGTATGAATATGCCCGATGGCTTCATGAGTTTGCAGTGCATCAAAAATAAACACCTTACGATATAATGCAGCCCTTTATGCCACCCCGCCATTCGGCGGGGTTCGTATTATTTTTTTATTCCGTACCCGGGATTCCGCCGCTTCGCGGCTCCATCGCCGGGCTATTATATACCACCCGCGCAAGCGCGGGTTCTGATATTAGGCGGGCAAAGCCCGCGGAATTCATAAATTCGTCCCTCGGAATTCGTCCCTCGTACTTCCATAAATTGCCATTTATCTTGTCAAGATGGGATCACCGTGTTAGAATGTCGGCACGATATGAAAACGCCTGTCGGTCAGCACCTGCTCAGAGCCACACTTGCCACGCTTACACTGCTGGTAGTAGGCTGTTACCCGCCACCGCCTCAGTACCCCTACACGCAGCTTGTTACCGAACGGCGCAGCTCCCTGCACGAAAAACTGCTGGAACTGCTGCCCGAACAGGAACGCAAATTACCGGCAGCTCAGGCAGAGGCTCGCTGGCTGGCCGATACAGCCTACAAGGCCGCTGCCGCCATTGCCCGGCTGAACAACTCTAACTTTCCCGGGTGGGCCGGCAACGCCCTCATCAATGCCTACCTGCAGGACCGCGGGCTCTGCTGGCATTACCAGCACGATATGTACCGCGAACTGCGCCGTCGCGACCTTCATTTCTTCCGCATCGGCTGTTGCGTGCGCGATCGCAGAGAGCTCACCGAGCACAACTGTGTGTATATTGCCGCCGCCGGTGACTTCTGGCCGCAGGCCTGGGTGCTCGACGCATGGATGTGGAACGGTCGCCTGAAAGTAGACCTCGCCACCGAGCTCGATGCCGACGACTGGCAAGACCTGCCCGAAATCTGCGATATGCTCAGCATGACCTATACCGAAGGGCATACCTACCCCGAGGAGCACTGGTTCAGCGTACGCTGCGATGACGGCAGCTACCTCATCTCCTCTTCCAACAAAGCACGCGCCTCGGCTCAATACCGCCGCATGTACGAAAATATACAGAAAGGGCAACAGGAACACCCCAATTCAACGACATCTTATTGAGTGGCATTTCCATACGCAGGCGCCCCGACTATCGACGCCTGCGCTACATGCCCCCGGCCTCGTGTCATATCTCGGCACTGCCGTAGATTCCACTTGTCTTTTTCGGCATGCTGTGGCAGAATGCGCCGCACGACATGGCTCGAATCCTCTCCACCTCGATTGAATCTGACATCACCTCCGCACTTGCTACCATCAGCATAGCATTTGCCGTGGCCGTATTTCTGCCCTCTTGCCAGCGTGCCCCCATGCCGCAGTATGCCACCACGGCTCCCGTTGTAGCCCAGCGTAGTGAACTTGTCAATGACCTTATGGCGCTGTTGCCTGCCGAGCAGCGCACACTCCCCGCCGCGCAGGAAGAAGCCCGCTGGATTTCCGACACAGCCTACAAGTCTGCCGTCAGCATAGCGCGCCTCAATAATCCCCTGCTCTGGCCGGCATGGATGAACAACCGCTTGGTCAATGCCCCCTTCAACATTCGCGAGCGCGGGCTCTGCTGGCACTACCAGCACGACCTTTACCGAGAACTGCGCCGCCACAAGCTCAGCTACTTTACCTTGGGCTGCAATGTGCGCGACCAAGGCAAGGGCTCCGAGCACAACTGCGTTTATGTGAGCGCCAAGGGCACAACATGGCCGCAGGCTATCACCCTCGATGCCTGGAAGAAAAATGGCCGATTGGTAGTTCTGGCTGCCGATGAACTGGATTTGGAGGACTGGGCCGACCGCCCCTCCACCACTGCTATGCTCAACTGGATATACCCCGAGGGGCACGCCTACCCGGTAGAGCACTGGGCTCTGGTCAAGAGCGGCAAGAAGTGGAATGACTATGTGCCCAGCTGGCTCGATGAAGGCCGCAATACCCGACAGGGCAAAATCATGCAGCAGAACATGTACAATGGTCTGCAGCAGCGCAACGGTAAGCCCACCGATTATTAAAAAATCAGGGCTGCAAGCGCTCAATATCCCAACTACCGTCTGCCTGCAAAGTGTACATAAAGCGGTCGTGCACACGACCGGGACCACCCTGCCAGAACTCCACATGGTGGGGGACAATGCGGTAGCCACCCCAGAAATCAGGCAGCGGCACCTGCCCCTCAGCAAACTTGTGCTTAAGCTCCTGCAGTTTCATCATCAGCAGCTTGCGGGTTGATATAACTTGGCTCTGGTGCGACACCCAAGCACCCAGCTGGCTCTCGCGCGGGCGGGAAAGGAAGTACTTGAGCGTCTCGGCTCGTGAAATCTTTTCGGCACGGCCGTAAACAATAATCTGGCGCTCAAGAGTCACCCAAGGCAGCATCATGCAGATTTCGGGGTTGCTCTCCAGCTCGCGGGCCTTGCGACTGGTGTAGTTGGTGAAGAACACGTACCCGCGGTCATCGTAGTACTTGAGCAGTACCGTGCGCAGGGAGGGACGACCATCGGGCGTAGACGTAGCTATGCTGATAGCATTCGGCTCGGGTATCTCGGCCTTGAGCGCCTGTTTGAACCAGCGGTCAAACTGCTCAAAGGGCGAATCGGCCAAATCCTTGCGGTGCAAGGTATCCTTCAGGTACTCCTCTCGAAACGCAGATAAATCCATACCCCACCACTATAGCACCCGTCCTGCGCCGTGGCAAGTCTATTCAGCCCCCGACATGCAAAAAGCTCCGGGGTTTTCACCTCGGAGCTTCTTCTACATCCCCACGCGGATTCGAACCGCGGTTCTATGACTGAGAATCATATGTCCTAACCCCTAGACGATGGGGACTTTCGATGTAGTGTTGCGTGGCAACGAGGAAATATTACCACATTTTCGACGAACGTCAAGCAAAATTCATAAAAAAATGCAAAAAAAAGTAAAAAAAAGCTAAAAAAGTAGTGAAAAGTGGCAATAAGGCAGGATTGTCGTTTGCAGACCGGGCGAAAATATGCTAACATTGCCCCCATGTTGAAATGCGTAACATGGAGCACGGCCGCCCTGCTGGGGCTGGCTATGGCGCAAGAGCCGGCCACTCCCCCTACACAGCCGGAGGAAGGGGTCGGGCTGAGCGGTGCCACTACCCAGCCCGACCCCACCCCGGCCGAGCTACGCCGTGCCGAGGCGAGTCTGCGCGAGGCCGATGAGCACGTAGTCTCGCAGTCGCGCATGTTCTCGGTGAGTGGCGGCGATTCCCTGCGCATGGGTGCCATAGCCACCAAGGCCGATGAAGTTCGCGGCTCAGTCTGCCGCCTGCTCGGTGTTGACACCGACTGGAAGTATGGCATCTCCATACGTTTAATCGGCAGCTCAACCGACCGAGCCGAGCCCAACCCCATCCGTACCCGAATCAGCATCATCGGCCAGGAACCCAACTTTCAAATCCGCATCTACCCCGGTGGCGGTATCGATGTCGAGCGACTCACGAATGCCATCATCACCATGACCCTCTTCGAGCACGCTCTCCGTAACCAGCGTGCGGAAGCCCTGCCCGATAACGTCAATATTCCCCAATGGCTCATCACCGGTATACAGCAGGCTGTGCTCTGGCGCAGCGGCAAAGCCGACCGCCGCATTTACCGCAACCTTTTCGAGAAGGCCGATGTGCTCACGCCCGAGGAAATCATATCCACGGCCGACATCAGCAAGCTCGACGCCAGCTCACGTCAGGTATATGAGGTATCGTGCGGCGTGCTCATCATGTGCCTTATCAACCGCGAGGGTGGCCCCGCTCAGCTGCGCGAGCTCATATCCGAATCCGCCCTGACCGATGCCACTCCCCGCGAAATCATAACCGCCCATTTCCACGAACTGGGGGTGGACTCTACCATGCTCAGCAAATGGTGGGCACTCGAACTTGCCGGGCTCTCACAAGCCCCGGCCACCGAGATGCTCACCCCCATGGAGACCGAAAAACAGCTGGCCGAATTGCTCACCATCGTGCACTACGACAAGGAAACCCAGATTCCGCGCACCATCAGTGCCGACAATGTATACGCCCTGCTGGAGCTCCCGGAATGGCGTGCCCAGATCAAACCGCTCGTTGAGCGACTGATGGAACTGAACCTGCGCAGTTTCCCGGGCTACCGAGCCATCATCATTGAGTACAGTCGCGCCTTCAGCGACCTGCTGAAAGGCGCCACCGCCGATGATGTGCAAAACATACTCGGCCCCCTGCGCGAACTGAGAGAGGCCTACATCACCACCTCACTGCGAGCCCGCGACTACCTCGATTGGTACGAAATCACCCACTTGGGCGAAAAGCGACATAAGGAGGGCTTTACCGCCTACTTGGAGACCATGCGCCTGCTCCGAGATGAAAAAACAGGGCCCGATACCCACATGAGCCGCTATCTGCACGACATCGAAACCCTCTACGGCCTGAAATCGGGAGAGGAACTTCCCCAGCGCCTGATGGATGAAGTGAAGAAGGCCCGAAAGAACAACAAACGCCCCCAAAACTGATACCCATGCGCAAAAAACAGGAGTTCACCCTTCCCCCCGCCCCCGATATGAGTGCCGAGGCCACGGCTTATGCCGAGGGTCGTGTGCGGGTATGCGGTATAGATGAAGCCGGGCGTGGCCCGCTGGCCGGCCCCGTAGTGGCCGCAGCCGTTGTACTGCCCATGGGCTATGAGCTCCCCGGGCTCAACGACTCGAAAAAACTCACCGCACGCCGTCGCGAGCAGCTTTTTGAACAACTCATGGCCGACGAGAGCGTGCTCAAGTGCATTGCCACCGCCACCGTGCAGGAGATTGATGAACTCAACATACTGCGAGCCACCCATCTGGCCATGGCCCGTGCCGCGCAGGGGCTGCCACAGCCTGCGGACTTCTGCCTGATAGATGGCCTGGCTGTACCGAACTTTCCCCTGCCCTCGGCCAATCTGGTCAAGGGCGATGCCCGCTGCCTGAGCATAGCCGCCGCCAGTGTGCTGGCCAAGGTCACCCGCGACCGCTACATGACCGAGCTCGCCACCCAATACCCACAGTACGGCTTTGAACGCCACGCCGGCTACGGCACGAAAGCCCACCTGCAAGCCATTCACCAATATGGGATTACTCCACACCATCGCCGCTCGTTTGCGCCTGTTGCACAAATGGAGCTGCCCTTGGGGCTCTGACTCCCCGCCCTCGCGCGCTCAGCTGGGTGAGTATGGTGAGCTGGTTGCAGCCTCATACCTGCGGGCGAAGGGCTGCAAGATACTGCGCCGCAATTTCCGCTACGGCGACAGTGGCGAGCTCGATATCGTGTGCCGCGAGGGCGATGTGCTGGTCGCCTGCGAGGTCAAGAGCAGCGCCACCCACGCCGGCGGGGCCCCCATGCGCGCCGTAAATCGCCACAAGCGTGAACTGCTGCGCCGTGGCCTGCACAACTGGCTTACCCTGCTCCGGCAGGAGAACATCCCCACGCGCTTCGACATTATCGAAGTCTACCTCATCGGTGGCCAGCGCCCCGATATCCGCCACCACCGTGCTGCCTTCGGCATGCGCGAGGGCAGTTCCTCATGGTAAGACCGAGGAACACGTAGATTGAGCAAAACAGCCTATTGAACCGGCATAACAGAACGACCACACGGAGTGCGCCGAAATACAGAAGCAAGCAAAAATAAAGTGACGCGTTAAAGGCTTGCAAGTGGTGCCGAAATCTGGTACTCTTACCCCGTATGAAGAAAACACTTACCTTGCTTGGCGTGAGCGCCTGTGTGCTTTTGGCGCTCAATTCCTGCAGAAGCGGCCACATGTCAGAGTATGACTACGAGACCGCCACGACAGCCAGCGACACCATTGCTGATGGTGAGATTCCGCCGTGGCTGATTGATGATGAAGACGATGGTTGGGGTGGTCAGATTGCCGCCGGTGCAACCACGCACGAGCATTATCGCATTCCCGAGCCCGATGAAAGCGTGGCCGAAGTATACGGGAGTGGCGCCAGCCAGAAACAGCCGTCAGTAGCCCACCAGGGTGCCACTGTTCACACAACCCCGGGTGACACCGTAATCGAGACACCCTCTCAGGCTGTTGCCGTCAATACCCCCGGCACACCCCAGCATATCGGCATAGAGCCGACACCTGCCAAACCGCAGACTGCAACCGCTAAGCCCAAGCCCAAACAGGCTACCGCCAAGACCACCACCAAGAAGGACAAAAAGGCCGATGCCAAGAAGCGCGCCAAGCGCTACACCGAGCCTACCCTGCTGACATACAAGGTGCGTAAAGGTGACAACCTGAGCGACATTGCCAAGCGCAGCCGCACTACGGTTAAGCAGATTAAGAAGGACTCCGGTCTGAAGGGCGATACCATCTATCCCGGTCAGATTATCAAGGTGCGCTACATTCCCAAGGATTACAAGCCCACCAAGAGCAAGGACAACAAGGCTCAGAACGCAAAGGGCAAGACCCGCACACACGTTGTGGCCAAGGGTCAGACAATCTCCGGTATTGCCAAGCAGTACGGTGTGTCCTACACTGAAATCATGAAGGCCAACGGCATGAGCCAGAAGGACGCCATGCGTATGCGCCCCGGCAAGCGCCTGATTATTCCTGCCAAAAAGCGCTGATTTTAATCCGCACACAATCCTGCAACGCAACACGGCATGAAACTGACTTTCTCCCGATTGGCACTCCTTACCGCCACATGTGGCGTCATCTGCTCCTGCAGCACACGGCAACGTGTGGACTACAGCTGGTTCAGAGACACCATGGTTGCCGCGCAGGATGACCTGGTAACCGTAGAGGAAGGGAGCGGCATGACTGCGGCAGAAGCCGCGGCAGAGCCCGAGGCTCCCGTTCCCTCCCCTGCGGCACCTGTTGTAGCGACCACCCCTACACAGCAGCCCCCGACCACCCCGGTAACACCTGCTGTGGCGCCGAAACCCATCGCACAATCCACAACAAACAACAAAGAATGGGGTAACTGGTTCAGCCAGCAGCAGCCAGCCCCGCAATCTGCGGCAAAGGCAAGCCGACCCTCCACCTATACGGTTCGCTCGGGCGATACGCTCTCGGTCATTGCACGCCGTCATGGTGTAAGCCTGACAGCTCTGGCTCAGGCCAATAACCTGACCAACCCGAATGCCCTGCGCATAGGTCAGGTACTCACCATTCCCTCGCCTGCCGGCAGTTCTGCTGCAGCTCCCGTTATCAGCACACCTGCAGTCGCAGCCCCTGAGCCCATAGCTCCGGCAGCGACCACCACAGCCACATCGACGGCTGTCAGACATTACACCGTAGCCAAGGGCGACACCCTTTCCGGTATTGCCCGCCGTCACGGTACCACCATCGCAAAAATCATGCAGGCCAATCGTATGACCACCGCTCAGGCACAGAAACTGAGCATAGGCCAGAAAATCATTATCCCCAACAACTGATTATGAAAATCACTCATATCCTTGCACTCTGTGGTGCTGCAGCCCTGCTGACAGCCTGCTATCAGGTGCAATACCCCGGTGCCCACGTGCACTCAGCGCAGCAACCCATGATGCTGCAGCCTACCGCCCCGGCTCCCGGACAGCTGGGATTTAACCCGCTTACCATGGAGGGCAAAGATGTGCCCACCTATGTGAACCCCTTCCCGGCCGGCACCTACGAGCACTTTGTGGCTCAGCCGGCATACCCCACAACGATGGATGACTATTGCGACGAAAAGCTGCTCTCACAGCTCAACGCCAATAACTCCAAAATCATTGTTTGCCTGCCCCAGCAGCGTGCCCGCGTGTACGTGAACGGCAAGGTTGCCATGGACTGGCCGGTTTCCACCGGCACCAACGGGCACGAGACCCCCACCGGCACCTTCCGAATCATCGAAAAGAAAGAGGACCACAAGTCGAACCGTTATGGCCGATTTGTGAACGCCGGTGGCAAAACCACCAACTCCAATGCCGACGCCAGCAAAGGTGTGCCCGAGGGTAGCACCTTCGTGGCCTCGCCCATGCCCTACTGGCACCGCCTGACCCTCGATGGCGTGGGTCTGCATGTAGGCAAGGTCGTACCCGGCAAGCGCCTGTCGCACGGTTGCATCCGCTCCCCGCGCAAGGCCATTCAGAAGTTCTATGAGTACAGCGTAGTGGGCATGCCGGCCTACATTTCACGCGCGGTCGAGGACTACACACGCGGTGGTGCTGTGCGCTCCATCGATGTGAAATACCGCCCCGGCGGTGACCACACCGACATTCCCCTGCCGACCACAACTCAGCAGACTCCGGGTGCTCAGCCGCCCGTCAATCAACAGCTCCCGCACCTCGGTTAAAAAATCACTTACCGATTTTCCCCACAGCTCCCGCGCTCCCACCACAGAGCGCGGGAGCACTTAATAAAGACCACTCGTCCCCCATGTACACCCGCACCCTCAAAGCCGCCAATGCCCTGCTGTACGCCAGCAGTACCCTGCTCATCATTGCAGCCGTCATTTACTGCGCCATGTACAAAGAAATGCCCGCATGGCAGCTCTGGAGCGCCATCGTTCTGTGCATAGCAGGCACCGTGTGGGGGCTCTATTATGTAACGCTCCGCTACCGAGTGACAGCCGAGGGCATATCGCGCCACGTCTACCTGCGCTGTACCCAACGCCTGCTCTGGACCGAGGTTGCGCGCGCTGAGCTCGATGAAAGCGATGCTCAGGGAATTGCCAGCTGCCACATCACCCTGCACCCGCATTCCGGTGCACCTCTGCGTATCAGCAGCGACGTGCTGCACCTCGACGACGTACAGGAACTCGCCGGCGATTTGCGCACCATCGGCCTGCTCCCTGCCGCCGACAAAACAAGCGAACCAACCGACACCCCGGAACAACCAGCCTCATAAAAAACACTTTCACTCTATCCCCAACACTCATGAAAAAGCACAGTACCTACCACCGCACACTGCTCGCCTTGGCAGCAAGCGCCCTCATGGCGACCGCATGCACTCACGCTCAGACAGACATACTGCCGACACTGCCGCCCGATGAACAACACGCCACTTCAGCCGGTATACCGCTGGGGGAAAGTTGGCTGCATCTGCAATATTACCGCAGCGGCGATTCCTGCCTGTTGAAGGTAGAAGCTGACCGCAAATTATTACCTGTCGGTCATCAACTGGAATTACAGCTCTGCGGCAAACCCTACAGCACAGCCTCGGGCGGAGAATGGTTTGCCCCCATCTCCACTATCAGCAAACCCGGGACTTACCGATTTCAACTATCCGAACAGGACTTCCGTAAAAACGGCGGCCCCTACGATTACAGCGTGCGCCTTACCCTGAGCCACAAAAACGGCAAGGAAATCGATAGTCGCGATTGCCGACTCACCAAACACATACCCGCTCCGGGAGCAGATATATACTACGAAGAAGAAAACCGGCAAAGTCTGCTCAAACTACAAGCGGCAGCCGACCGCTGCGCATCCATGCGTCTGGTTATGATTTACCACATGGACTGCATCAAAGATGTTCCCCTGCCACTCAGCGGAACTGATACCAAGGAACTCTGTCGCCTGATTGGTCGCATGCGCCCCGTAAAATCCCACCTGCATGAAGTCATACCCATTCTGAACATGGAGCTCACACTCCTGGATAGTCAGGGTAAGGAATTGTGCACCATGGCCCCCTTCGACATTACTGCAGAAAAACATGTCAGCCCCGAAAATGCAGCAGACATGGCAAGCTACGCGCTGAGCAACGAAGATGCCACAACTTGGTACTCCATCATCTATGGCCCGGCTGTCAAGCAAGCCATTAAGCAAGCTGTGGAAGCAAACAAAAAACAGCGCAACAAACGCCGATAATCCACGCCATGAAAGCCAACCTACTCCCCGCCTGTCTACTGTTGCTGACCGCATGCAGCTCGCTCCCGGAGCGCGACTTCTTCGGCCTGCTGCCAAACAGGAGCACAATCTCCATCATGTGGTTCGGCGAACAAACTACCACTGTTACTCACACACTCCGTCGGGAGGAACAGCATTGCATCATTGAGCTGGAGTACAAAGCTCCTACCCCCGACTACAAGCTCGAACCGGAGCTGGTTCGGCAGGCCTACGGCAGCCTGATAAGCAGTGAACACACGGAATCTCTGGCACCTTTCATCACCGGCAGCACAGAGAAAACCATGCAGCTTACCATACCCGCCACATATTTTCGCCACAGCGGTGGGCCATGGGACTACAGCCTGCGACTGAACTTCAACTCGTCGGATGGCACCGCGCACACCACCCATGATATACGCCTGTATTCAGACTGCCCCGAACCGGGAGCCCTGCGCCACAACCCCAATTTCTTCGATACTACATACGACAACACCAAGAAAAGCTTGCAAGAACTGCAACGCGCCGCTCAGGCCTGCAGCTCCATGCGCCTGTACACTCATCGCTTCCACACCGGCAAGAAATCCACTCATACCATCAGCCCGGCAGATACAGCGACTTTGCGTAGTATGATTGCCCACCTGCAACCGGTACACACCAAGCTTGCCTTAAGTAACCCGGCCGGAACCGTCGAGCTGCAACTGCTGAGCTCCGATGGTAAAGTCATTTACGAACTTCCCACCCGCAGCATTGTCTCGCCCCATGAGGTAAGCCCCGAAAATGTCGCCCTTATGGGCTGCTACATGCTTCAACCACAAGATGAAAGCACTTGGAACTCCATTTTCAGCAAATTCATGCGCTGAAACCTGCTTTCCGGCCCCTTTTTCGGCCCCAAAAAGTGCTTGAAAATGGATAATTGTTAATTTTTTTACAAAAAAAGTCTTTTCAAAAAGAAAGTTTTTTGCTATAGTCCGCGCGTCTGACCCGCCGGGAGCAGACGGTAAGTCTGCCCGGGAGGAACCCAGATTTACCACATATATGTCTGATTACACAACACGAGTGCTGGAGCAGGTGCGCGCCAAAAACGCCGCCGAGCCCGAGTTCCTGCAGGCAGTGCAGGAGGTATTTTCTACCATCACCCCCGTGCTCTCTGCCAATAAGAAATACGAGGATAATTGCATCCTCGAGCGCATCGTAGAGCCTGAGCGCACCATCATCTTCCGCGTGCCTTGGGCAGACGACAACGGTAAGATCCACGTGAACCGTGGTTACCGTGTGGAGTACAACAGCGCCATCGGCCCGTACAAGGGCGGCCTGCGTTTCCACCCCTCCGTGAACCTGGGCATCCTTAAGTTCCTGGGTTTCGAGCAGATTTTCAAGAACTCCCTCACCACGCTGCCCATGGGTGGCGGTAAGGGTGGTGCCGACTTCGACCCCAAGGGCAAGAGCAACGGTGAAGTGATGCGCTTCTGCCAGAGCTTCATGACCGAGCTGCAGCGCCACATCGGCCCGGACACCGACGTACCCGCCGGCGACATCGGCGTGGGTGCCCGCGAAATCGGTTACATGTTCGGCCAGTACAAGCGCCTGCGCAACGAGTTCACCGGCGTGCTGACCGGTAAGTCCCTGAACTGGGGTGGTTCCCTCATTCGCCCCGAGGCCACCGGTTACGGTACCGTATACTTCGCTCAGAACATGCTCGCCACCAAGGGTGACGACCTGCAGGGCAAGGTTTGCGTGGTTTCCGGCAGCGGCAACGTGGCTCAGTACCTGGTACAGAAGCTCAACCAGCTGGGTGCCAAGCCCGTGACCATGAGCGACTCCAACGGCTTTGTCTTTGACCCCGAGGGTATCAACCTCGAGAAGCTTGCATGGATTCAGGAGCTCAAGAACGTGCGCCGTGGCCGTATCAAGGAGTACGCCGATGCCTTCCCGGGCGTTCAGTACTTCGAGGGTCAGCGCCCCTGGAGCGTACCCTGCGACTGCGCATTCCCCTGCGCCACTCAGAACGAAATCAACGGTGCAGAGGCCGCCACTCTCATCAAGAACGGCTGTAAGCTCGTGGCCGAAGGTGCCAACATGCCCACCGATCTGGAGGGTATCAACGCCTACCTGCAGGCCAAGATTCTGTACGGTCCGGCCAAGGCTGCCAATGCCGGCGGTGTAGCCACCTCCGGTCTGGAAATGAGCCAGAACAGCATGCGCCTGAAGTGGAGCGCCGAGGAGGTTGACGCCAAGCTCTTCGGCATCATGAAGAACATCCACGAGAACGCCTACAACCACGCTCGCGAGTTCTCCCCCGACTCCACCGGCGACTTCACCAACTACGTGGCCGGTGCCAACATTGCCGGCTTCGTGAAGGTGGCCGACTCCATGATTGAGCAGGGTCTCGTGTAATACCCCAACGGTATCACAATCCGCTTTTCAGAGAAACCGCTGTCCCTCACCGGACAGCGGTTTTTCTTTATTGTTGTCACGAAAAAACCGACAAAGCTCTTTATTTTTCATCCTACGCCCCTTCTACAAATTGGAGCTTGGTGGGGTGTGAGCCGAAGGGGAACCGTACTTTAAGCCCGCTCCTGCGGGCGACAGAACAATAGCCCAGGGTGAAGCCGCAGGCGAAACCCTGGGAAAATGCGAAAAATATATATAAACCCCGCAG
>JAZRSQ010000013.1:0-6078 GCA_045651585.1 Akkermansia sp. | reverse complement strand
GTCTGCGGGGTTTATATATATTTTTCGCATTTTCCCAGGGTTTCGCCTGCGGCTTCACCCTGGGCTATTGTTCTGTCGCCCGCAGGAGCGGGCTTAAAGTACGGTTCCCCTTCGGCTCACACCCCGCCAAGCTCCAATTTGTCGGTCAGTTTGACGCATGCATGGCTCTGCTGACGCAAGGCGGTGATTCAAGGGCTTGCGGCACACAAGGACAATATGCTAAAATAAAGTCAACGCCGATGAACGAGATACGTGCAGGAGCAATACTGAACTACATCAACCTGGGGCTGCGCATAGGCGTGCCCCTGGTGCTCACGCCGTATATACTGGAGGTGCTGGGACCCGCCGAGTACGGGCTGTATATGCTGGCCAGCACGCTGCTGGTGCGGCTGTACCTGAGCGATTTGGGGCGAACCACGAGCACAAAGTACCTGAGTGAGTACCGGGCGCGTGGAGATGCGGAGGGCGAGTCGCGATTTCTGGGCATGCTGACGCTGCTCTACTCTGCCGCAGGGGCTCTGTTGCTGGCTCTGGGGCTGGGGGTATACCCCTTTTTGGGGGATATCTTTCCCAAGTTCACAGAGGGCGAGTTGGTGACCTACCGCGTGCTGTATCTCATGACACTGGTGAATGCCGCTATCATGTTCCCTGCCCGCAGTCTGAGCGGTATAGCCGACAGTCGCCAGCGCTTTGCCATACCCGGGCTCATCGCAGTGAGTACAAGTGTGCTGAATGCTGTGGGCACATGGCTGGTGCTGCAGTGGGGCTGGCGCAGTGTGGGGCTGGTAGCCTTCAACATCGGTACCGGAGTGCTGGCGCTGGCCCTCAATATGATGTACTGCTTTGTAGGGCTACGCGCACGGCTGAACCTGCGCAGCGGGTGGGATGGCGCACTGTGCCGCAGTCTTTTTGCTTTTTCGTGGTGGCTGCTGCTCAACCAGCTCATCAACATGCTCAATGCAGGCACAGGCAACTACTTGGTGGCTATCACTCTGGGAACAGATGCCGCTGCGGTTTATACCTGTGGCTTGCAGATATATGCAAATTACTTTTTGCTGGGCGGTTGCTTGGCTCAGTTATTCCTGCCACGTGTGGTGGGGCTGGTAGTACGCGGGGCAAGCCCGGCGGTGCAGACGGAAGCCATGGCACGGCTGGGACGCGTGCAACTGCTCATCCTGCTGCCGGTGGCAGTGGTGCTGCTGTTCTACGGGCAGCAGTTCTTTGAGCTGTGGGTGGGGCATAAGCTGGGAGCTCAAGCCAAGCTCAGCTGGCTGATAGCGGTGGCGCTTGTGGTTCCGCAGACCTTCAGTCTGGTGCAGGCTCTCGGCTGGCAAATCAGCCAAGCCCGCAATGCGCTGCGCCAGCGCGTGGCCATAACAGCCTTCAACAGCGCGCTTTTCATCGTTGTGAGTTACTTTGTATGCCTGTGGTGGGGAATCGCCGCACAAGCGCTGTGGGCTGCGATTTCCATCACCATACAGTTACTCATGCTCAACCTCATTCACTACCGAGGTCTGGGGCTCAGCCCGCTGCGATTCTATGCCCGCACCTTTGCCGGTTGGTATGTATGGGCACCTGCTCTGGCACTCTGTGCTTGGATTATAGGGGAGCTCGTACCGGGTGATGGTTGGTGGAGCCTGGCAGGCAAATGCGCTGCCTTTGCCGCTGTGTATATCGCCCTGCTCAGGAGCAAAGTGAAAGTTGGATTTTAATTTTGAATTTTGGATTTTTGATTTTGAATTTGCAAAATTTGGCGGCTACGCCGCGAGCTGCGTAGCCTGTCCCACCGTTCACGCCCCTCGGCCGTAAGCCGAGGGCGGCGGCAAGTGTGATTCCGGCTTCGCTTCACTCAGGCGCAAGCCTGCATTCTCTTACATTGTAGATTGTAAATGGCTAGTCTCGGCGTAGCAAGCGAGCACCGCGAGACGCGAAGACGGATAGATTGTAGATTCCAAATCCCCTATATGGCATAATGAGGGCTTGCCTATGAGCGGGTCATATAGTAATCTGAGCGTATGAAAAATCTGCTGCTCATTATGTTGTACCTCTTCGGCGCTGTACTGGCACAGGCTTGGCAGCAGGTGAACGAGGGCGCACCCGAACCCGCCCGAGAGTTCCGTGCCGTGTGGGTGTCCACTGTGTACAATCTCGACTGGCCATCGCGAGCCGGGCTCTCGGCAGAGCAACAGAAACAGGAGCTGCTCGCTATCCTGAACAAGGCCGTGCAGCTTAAGCTCAATGCCATCATTCTGCAGGTGCGCCCGAATGGCGATGCCCTCTACCGCTCGAATCTGGAGCCTTGGAGCGCATGGCTGAGCGGTCCGGGCGTCAATCCCGGCTATGACCCGCTGGCCTTCGCCATTACCGAGGCTCACAAGCGTGGCTTGGAGCTGCACGCATGGTTCAACCCCTTCCGTGCCACCATCAGCGGTCGCCCGGTGGGGCGCAACCATATTTCCCGCCGTAACCCCGGACTGCTGAAGAAGGCCGGTTCCACAACCATTCTGAACCCCTCGAGCTCGGCAGCACAGCAGCACGTGCTCAACGTCATCATGGATGTGGTACGACGCTACGATATAGACGGCGTGCACTTGGATGACTACTTTTACCCCTACCCGCCCCACAACGACATAGCAGACGGCAAGAGCCCCTCTCAGCGCCGCGCCGCTATCGATACCTTTGTGCAGCGACTGTACACCAATGTGAAGCAGGCTAAGCCTTGGGTACGCGTGGGTATAAGCCCCTTCGGTATATGGCAGCCCGGTTACCCCAGCGGGGTGCAGGCCGGTGTGAATGCCTATGAACACTTGGCATGCGACGCCCGCAAGTGGCTGGCCAACGGGTGGGTAGACTACCTGGCACCGCAGCTCTACTGGCGTATTGACAGCGACCAGAGTTTCCCTGACCTCATGCGCTGGTGGAGTGGCATCAACCCGCGCCGCCCCGTGTGGCCCGGCATTGCCAGTGCCCGCATCAACAGCAAGGAAGACCCGGGGCGCCCGGCCTCCGAGATTGATGCCCAGATTGACCTCTCTCGTCGTCTGGCACGCCAGAGCTCGGGGCAGCTGTTCTGGAGCTGGCGCTCCATCGGTGGCAACGCCGGCGGTATACAAAGCTACTTAGCACGTCGCTACACCGGCTGCGCAGTTCCCCCTGCCATGCCCTGGAGTGGCAATGTGCGCCCGGCACGCCCCACAGCTCAGGCTCGAGACCGTGGAAACGCCCTGCAGCTTGCCTGGAATCCGGTCGACAACTCAGCCCGCAAATGGGTGGTGCAAGCCGGTGTGGGCAAAGTGTGGCGCACCATTTGTGTGCTGCCGGGTTCTCAGCGAAAGGTAACCCTACCCGCCGGGCTCATAGGTTCCGCCACCCGCATAGCCATACGCCCCATCTCCGCATGTGGCAATAGTGGAGCACCTGCGGTACTTGCAAGATAACGAAAATGATAAGTTTGATTTGACATATCAGTTAACCTGTTATATATTCAGTCTACAGACTTTTCTGAAAGCAATCCAACATCTCATTACCATGGACAATTCCGTATCCCCCCTCAGTCGTACTACCGCACTTTTGCTGTCCCTGCTTGGCTTCATCGGCATCTGCGGTATTCACCGTTTCTATTCCGGTCGTGTTATCACCGGCATTCTGCAGCTCATCACAGCCGGTTTCTTCGGTATTTGGCAGCTCATTGACATCATCTGCCTGGTATTCGGCTGCTTCAAAGATGGCGATGGCAAGGTGATGAAGTGATTTACAATCTACCATCTACAATTTACAATGTAGAAAGTTCGGCGGGGCTTTGCCCCGCAATAAAAAAGGCGCAGTCCGGAGACTGCGGCTTTTTTTGTGGAAGATTTTGCTGGTTAATCAGCAATCGAGCTCTTTGAGCACGGGATTGATCTTGGCCATCGTCTCGATGATGCGGTCGTTCACGCTGTTCTGCACCATACCGGCAGCCATGCGGCAGGCATTGAGAATAGCAGTGGCATTTGCCGAGCCGTGAGCGATAATGGAAACACCGTTCACACCCATGAGCGGGCAGCCGCCAATGGCATCTGCGCTCATGCGCTGTTTGAGGGTCTTGAACACAGAGCGCATGCAGATAGCGCCCAGCTTAGCCAAGGTGCTGCTCATGATACCGGACTTAATCCAGTTCGTGTAGGCGTGTGCCGTAGCCTCCACGCTCTTCAGCAGAATGTTGCCGGTAAAGCCATCCGTCACAGCGACGTCGAGCTCGGTCTCAAAGAGGTCGTGGCCCTCGCAGTTGCCCTGGAAATTAAAGGGAAGCAGCTCGCGATCAGCCAGAGCACGCAGCAGGGAGAAGGTCTTCAGCGAGAAATCACTGCCCTTGCAGTCCTCCGTACCGTTGCTCATCACGCCCACATTGGGCATCTGGCGGTTGTAGACGTAGCGAGCCATCATGGCAGCCATCACGGCATAGCCAACCAGGTGGCTGGGCTTGGCGTCGGGATTGGCGCCGGTATCGCTCACCAGCACGTAACCATGTACGCTGGGCAGCGGGGATACAATGCCGGCACGCTCCACGCCCTCCAGAAGGCGCAGCTTAATGGTGCTGGCAGCCACGGCGGCACCGGTGTTGCCGGCGGACACTACGGCGTCTGCAAGCCCCTTTTTGACCATATCCACCGATATGCTCATGGAGGAGTTCTTCTTCTGGCGCACAGCAGCCAGACCGCTCTCCTCCATACCCACTACCTCGGGAGCATGCACAATCTCCACTTTGGGGTTGGAACCGATGCCTGCGGCATCGCACTGTTGCTTCAGAGTTGTTTCATCACCAACGAGAAAGAGCTTTTTGAGAAAATTCATCTTCGAGAGCACCTGCACGGCACCTTCGATATTCACCTGCGGCGCATTATCGCCGCCCATAGCATCTATTGCTAACTTCATACGCGATTATATATGGTATGTTCAAGCATACTCTAACACACTTTCCCCTGCTCTGTCAACAAAAAAACCGCCCAGCAGTAAAATCTGCGGGGCGATTGAAGTTTTTTGGTAAGCAGGGGTTCTCTATTGTGAGGAAGGTAGATTAGTCTACCAGCTTCACAATCACCTCAGCCCCACTCTGGGTCTTGTATGTACCGCACTGGGCACAAGCTGTGTGACCGGGAACGGCTGCACCGCACTTGGGGCACTTGCCGAGTTTGGGGGCCTTCCAGGCCTGAGCGGCCAGGCGGGAGCGCTGCTTCATCTTGGACGTTCTGCGTTTCGGAGCTGCCATAGTTCTGTATTCTGGTTAAGATTTACTGTGAGTGAGAGTGGGGCTTTCGCGTCACTTTCGGGGGAAATCATCTAAGGCATCCCAGACGCTGTTGCCACTCGGGGTGGCAGAGTTTACACCCGAATGGGGGTCTTTGTCCAGTCTAAAATCACAAAATGTGTCATTTATTTCACATTCAAGGCCTGAAATTTCACATTTTGGGTATCCGGGGAGCTCCAGAAGAATCTCTTCGCGCAAATCTTCGGTCACATCGGCGACAACTTTTCCGCGCACATCGCAGGAAATAGTGAGCTCCTCGATATCGACTGTGTAGTCAAATTCACGCAGGCAACGGTCGCAGCGCATACGGAAGGTAGCCGATATGCTGCCACGCAACACGAGCTCCGTTTCGTAGAGCTGAGCCTCGAGACTGTAGCTGAGGGGGCCTACACTCTGTGCCCCTGTGTTGTCGATACCGAAAAGCGCGCCGTCGGCCTCGCCCTCCACGAACAGACCTTCCTCGGGGAATTCCTCAAGCGGTATGATGACTCTCTCTTGCATGCGCGTATTGTGCCTGCCCCCGCCGTGAAAGTCAATCCTAAAAAGAATCTACAATCTACAATTTACCATCTACAATGTAGGTAGCTCGAAAAACTCGATGAAGCTATTTATTTTCCACCCGGCGACACGTCAGCTTCCCTTCAAATTGGAGCTTGGCGGGGTGTGAGCCGAAGGTGAACCGTACTTTAAGCCCGCTCCTGCGGGCGACAGAACAATAGCCCAGGGTGAAGCCGCAGGCGAAACCCTGGGAAAATGCGAAAAATATATATAAACCCCGCAGACTTGCGGGGTGA
>JAZRSQ010000012.1:0-8853 GCA_045651585.1 Akkermansia sp. | reverse complement strand
GATATGCGTAGCCTTATTCCACCGCTACTGCCCGCGCTTTCAGGCGCGGGCGGCAGTAAGTGTGATTCCGGCTTCGCTTATCACAGGCGTAAGCCTGCATTCTCCTACATTGTAGATTGTAAATGGTAGATTGTAGATTCTGCTCGGCAAATTGCTCTTTTCTTAATTGTACCAACGCATGTGTCATTTTTGTCACGGGCTGTGTGTCGTTTTCATCACTGTGCTTTCCTTGAAAATGCCGGGGGAAAGTGCTCTACTATAGGTGTCGGCAGGACTGAGATCCGCCGACCTGAAACAACAATAAAAGACATATGAACAAACACACGCTCACGATGATGGCTCTCGTTATTGGAGCCGCTTCTGCAACTCAGGCCGCAGATAACTACGATTTCTGCGATGCCATGAAAAACCAGCTTCGATTCTTTGATTCGAAGCGCGACCATGCAGAAAATCCGTGGATACAGGAGTTCACTCTCAAAATGCGCGCCCAGTATCAGGCCGGTATGATTGACCCTGCCGGTGGCAACGACCGCCTGAAAGGAGCCGCTGACGGACGTGCGAACCGTTACAACAATGAGTGGCGGCGCTTGCGACTGGGAGCTCAGGCAAAGGTGTTGGGGAACTATACCCTGTATGGCAACTTCAACATCGGCGGTGTGGATGGCCGTCGCAAGTACAGCGATGGCGACTGGTGTTCCTCCGACAACGAGGGGGCGCTTGATGAACTCTACCTGCAGGGAAAATACGAGCCGGTCACCTTTACCTTGGGTAAGCACAAACCCGCTTTCATGGGTGAGTACCGTACTTCGAGTGCGAAAATTATCACCATCGAGCGCTCGCTGCTTGTTAACCAGCTGAAGGCTGAGAAAACCTGGGGGCTTTCTTTCAAAAACACCGACAGTAAGGCTAAGCTTGGCTGGACCGCCGGTGTGTGGGCAAACGGGGCAGATGAAGACAACATCTGGTACATGCCTTCCTTCGATGGGGACAACGGTTTCCTAGTCGGCCTCGGTTTGAATTACGCCACCGGTAAGAACAGCCGACTTTACCTTGACTACATGCACTCCACTCGCGATGACGACGCCGATACACGCTATGCTTACGAGGGGAGCGGTGCACGCGATGTGCTGGCTCTTACCTGGGAGGCAAAGCAGGACTGCCTTTCCTTCATGGCAGAGGCAATCGCAGCCTTCGATGTGTATGAGGATGGTGCCGAAAATGCCTTCGGTCTGGTGCTGATGCCCTCTTACCGATTCAGTGAGCGCTGGGAGGGCGTATTCCGCTACCAGATAGCAAGCGGCAGCAACGCCATTGCACACGACAGCCGCTATTCCACGACTAACTCCACCTACAAGTCCGGCAGCGATTTGGTGCAGGGGTTCTATCTTGGCGCAAACTACTATGTGTGCCCGAGTGACCCGCACGCCATGAAGCTCATGTTCGGTGCTGAGTACCTGAACTCCCGCGGCACCAATGCCGATGGCGATAAGGGATTTACCGGCTGGAACCTCACGACCGCTGTGCGTGTGAATTTCTGATAAATAGTAACCATTAACCAAACAGAACGATAATATGTTGAAAAAATTATTCATTGCTATGCTGGCTGCCGGCACCGTATGTCAGGCAGATGATATGACGCTCACCGGTGCCGGGGCTTCGTTCCCTGCCCCCGTGTATCAGAACTGGACCTATTCCTATTCAATGGCAACCCCGGGGGTAAATATTACCTACCAGAGTCTGGGATCGGGAGCCGGTCTTAACCAGATAAAAGCCGGTACGGTGGATTTTGCCGGTACGGATAACCCGCTCACCATCGCTCAGCAGGAGGATGCCGGCCTGATACAGTTCCCCATGTTGACGGGCGGTGTGGTGGTCGTGGTTAATCTGCCCGGTATTAAGGACGGACAGCTGAAGCTCAGCAAAGCCGTGCTGGCAGATATTTACCTTGGCAAAATCAAATACTGGAATGACAAGGCAATACGAGCCATCAATCCCGGTCTGAAGTTGCCCAAGAGCAAGATTACCGTGGTACACCGTTCCGACTCCTCCGGTACCTCCTTCATCTTTACCAACTATCTCTCCAAGATTTCCGCAAACTGGAAATCTCAGGTGGGGCAGGGGGCCTCGGTGAAGTGGCCGGTGGGTATTGGCGGTCAGAAGAACCCCGGCGTGTGCAACAATGTGGCCCGTATTAAGGGCGCTATCGGTTACACCGAGTATACCTACGCCGTGGAGGCTAAGTTGGCCTGTGCTGCGCTGGAGAATGCTGAGGGTAACTATGTGCGCCCGAGTCAGGAGAGCTTTTCTGCCGGTGCAGCCTATGCCGACTGGAACAATGCCCCCGGCTTCTACATGGAGCTGACGAATGTACCCGGCGCTAAGAGCTGGCCGATTACCGGTGTGACCTATGTGCTTATGCGAAAGGATGCCGACCCGGCGAAGAAGGCTGCCTTGGAGTCGTACTTCGACTGGTGTTTCACCAAGGGCGCTGACTCTGCAAGCAAGCTGAACTATGTGCCGCTGCCGCAGAATGTCGTGAAGTTGATACAGGAGAAGGTGCTCTGAAGTGAGCTCTCTCCCCCGACCTGCCGTGCCGCTTGTGTCACGGCAGGTCACACATCCTCTCAGAAATATGAAACGCAATGACAAATATTTTAGCCTGGCGTGCCTGATCTGCGCGGCGCTGGTCGGAGTGCTGATGCTTGGTGTATTCGGGCAACTGGGGTGGCACTCGGCAGAGGCATGGGCGCGGTTCGGCCCCGCATTTCTGTGGAGCAGTGAGTGGGATCCCTCGCAAGATGTGTACGGAGCCCTGCCGAATATAGCAGGCACGCTGCTTACCACGGTTTTGGCTCTGTTGTTGGCGGTGCCGCTTGCCTTTGCCGCTGCATTGTACCTTTCCGAAGCTCCGGCGTGGTTGAGCCGCCCGCTCAGTTATGGTGTGGATTTGCTGGCCGCTATCCCCTCGGTTATTTACGGTATGTGGGGATTGTTTGTGCTGGCTCCGATCATGCAGGAGTATGTACAACCGCCCCTGGCCACCATTGCTGCTTGTATACCGGGTGGTACGGCTTTGCTGGGCACGGAGTACAATGGCTTTGGATTCCTGACCGGTGGGGTGATTCTGGCACTGATGGTGTTGCCCTACATGTGCGCGGTGATGCGCGATGTTTTTGCCATGACCCCGCCCGTGCTGCGCGAGGCTGCCTATGGCGTGGGCTGTACCCGCTGGGAGGTAACCCGCGACGTGGTGGCCCGCTATGGCATACGTGGTCTGCTGGGGGCTGTGTTCATCGGTATGGGGCGAGCCCTGGGGGAGACGATGGCCGTGCTCTTTGTCATCGGTAATCTGGTGGAAATGCCTGCGGGGCTTTTTTCCTGCGGTACTACGATTGCGGCAACATTGGCAGCCGGTTTTGCTGAGAGTGAGGGATTGCAGCAGAGCGCACTGTTTGCGCTGGGGCTCATCCTGCTCTGCATGAGTTTTGGTATTCAGGTGTTGGCTCAGTATTACCTGCACCTCACCGGTGCAAAACGTGGTGAGGCTCGCGCATCATAACCTGTGAATCATATGAATATGAATGGAAAATTGAAACATCGATCGCTCCTTCTGCGTAAATCGGCCGATTATCTGCTCAGTGTATTTTCGGGCTTGGCTCTTGTACTGGCTCTGGGTGGTATGGGGTGGATTCTCTGTACGGTGGTTGAACATGGTTTCGACTGCCTGAGTGTGGAGTTCCTCACTGCTCCCTCCAAGCCATATGGTGAACCCGGGGCCGGTATTGCGAATGCCCTGCTGGGAACACTGATGATAGCCGGCGGTGCCACACTGTTGGCCGTTCCCCCGGCATTGGCAGCGGGGATTTATCTGGCCGAGTTCGGGCAGGGCCGGCGCTTGGCCGATGTGCTGCGCTTCTGTGCGAACGTGCTGATGGGGCTTCCCTCTATCATTGTCGGTCTTTTTGTATACGTTCTGATTGTCGTGCCCACGGGCTGTTTTTCCGGTTTTGCCGGCACCGTGGCTCTGGCGGTCATTATGTTCCCGGTTGTCATGCGCACAACGGAGGATATGCTGGCGATGGTACCGCATAGCCTGCGGGAGAGTGCGTTGGCACTTGGCATGAGCCGCACCCGCACGACACTTTGTATCGTGTTCCGCGCAGCGAAAAATGGTCTGGTAACCGGTGTGTTACTGGCATTGGCACGCGTAAGCGGCGAGACGGCACCGCTGCTTTTCACCGCTATGTTTGCCGATTCCTGGCCTGTTGACTACCTTACCGAACCTACGGCCAACATGCCTGTACTTATCAACGAATATACCATGAACTCGCCCTTCCCGAGCATGCATGCCGCGGGATGGGGTGCCGCGTTCGTTATCTGTATCATTATCCTTTGTATCAATATCTTAACCCGTACTATATTCCGTGAAAGATAATATCAAAATATCGACTCGTAACCTCAGTTTTTACTACGGTAACTCGCAGGCTCTCTTCGACAATAACCTCGATATCCCTGCCAACCGTATCACCGCGGTCATTGGGCCTTCCGGTTGCGGTAAATCCACCCATTTGCGTGTTTATAACCGCATTTTCGAATTGCACCGCAATCAGCGGGCTACCGGCGAGGTATTGCTCGATGGCGTTAACATCCTCGACCCCTCTGTGGATATTCTGAAGCTCCGCCGTCGTATCGGTATGATTTTCCAGAAACCCACTCCTTTCCCCATGAGTATCTTTGACAATGTGGCTTACCCCCTGCGCCTGCATTACAAGCTCAGCCGCAGCGAGGTGGCCGATCGTGTGGAGCAGGCACTCATCGGTGCCTGTATATGGGACGAGGTGAAAGACAAGCTTGGTGCAAGCGGATTGGCTCTCTCCGGCGGGCAGCAGCAGCGCTTATGCATAGCCCGTGCCATTGCTGCTGAGCCCGAGGTTCTGCTGATGGATGAACCTACGAGCGCTATTGACCCGGTGGCAACTCTCAAAATTGAGGAGCTCGTGCTGGAACTGCGCCGGCGTTACACCATCGTCATTGTCACGCATAACATGCAGCAGGCCTCGCGTATATCCGACTATACAGCGTTCTTCTACAAGGGGCATATTGTCGAAGTGGGGAAAACGTCGCAGATTTTCACGGCTCCCCGTTGCAAGCAGACGGAAGATTATATCACAGGCCGTTTCGGTTAAACAAATCCACTCACCATATTATTTCTATTATGAAAGAACATTTTATCAATGAACTCAATCGCCTGCTCAGCATAATCTGTGCTCAGGGGCAGCAGGTGGAAACCCTGATTCAGCGTGCTATCACTGCTTTTACGGCGCATGATTTATCCCTTGCCGAGGTAATCGTGACGGCGGATGCCGCTATCGACTCGGAGGAGGTGCATATAGAGGAGGAGTGCCTGAAAATTCTGGCGCTCTATCAGCCCGTGGCCACAGATTTGCGCACTGTTATCGCTATGCTTAAAATCAATGTCGCTCTGGAGCGTATGGCGAATTTCGGTGTCCATATTGCGGAGCGTGTTATTAAATTGCACAAACTCGGGGAGGTACCGCCACCTCAACCCGTGGATTTTGGGCCTATGGCGGAAGTCGTGTTGGGTATGCTGCGGGATACCATGATGGTGCTGAGCCGTTCAGACCTGGGGCTAGCCTGCAAGGTGATTGAAAGGGATGAGGCTGTGGACACCATGCGCTGTGATAATAGTTTGGCAGCACGATATGCCGCACGCAGCATGCCCGAGTACTCCGGTTACTACATAGAGTGTATCAGCATATCACGTGAATTGGAGCGCATAGCCGATCTCAATGTCGATATCTGCCGTCACATTATTTATCTGCGTACCGGGCAAATTACTCGCCATGCCGCGTACTGAGCCATATGCAGAAAAGAGGTGGATTTGGCTTGATTTAAGTGTGTTTTTGGAATTCAGCTGATAATGCTAAGTAATGAATTTTGATTGCGTTTTGTTAACCGTATGGGTATGCGCTTGTTGTTCAGTGTTTGTTTTTTTCTATCATTGTGGTAGAAAATATGTAAAAAAATGCTGATTTTGCAAAAATATACTTGTCAAGCTAAGGTGAAATGTGTACACTGAGCGTACCACACAAGGTAGTTTTTGTTCTTTATGAAGGATCGCGCAAGTTATACGCCGGAGGAGAAATTAGAGATTATTAAGGCTATATTCTCCAAGAAAACAAAGATTCAGGATGTTGCCAAGAAAAAGGGTATTGCTCCCACGCTGATTTCGCTGTGGAAAAAGCAGGCCGAAGATGCTATGGTAGCACGTTTCCAGCCGCAGCCCAAGGGTCGCCGTAAGAGCGCCCCGACCGTTGTTGTCGGTGACAATGATAAAGAGCTGAAGAACGATGCCCGCAAGGCTAAGATTAAGGCCGCTCATCTCGAGTCCTCCCTGCGCGAGACCAAGGCTCGTTGCGCTCGACTTGAGGAGCAGCTTTCCGCTCTGGCCGGCACGCTTGGCTACAGATTGGTGAAGGTACGTACCCCTCGCAAGGGTAAGAATGACTAATCTGACAGCTCATATCAATATCTAATTCTCTCTCCATTGCTGCAGCAGCAATGGAGAGATTTTGTTTGAAGTACGAAGGACGAATTACGAAGTACGAATTTGAGAGTTCCGCTGCTTACGCCTGTGATAAGCGAAGCCGGAATCACACTTACTGCCGCCCGCGCCTGAAAGCGCGGGCAGTAGCGGTGGAATAAGGCTACGCATATCCGCGGGCGAAAGCCCGCCTAGTTTTGCACTTTGTAGATTGTAGATTGTAGATTGTAAATGCTCACCAAGCTCCAATTTATCGAGTTTTTATAGATTTTCAACGCGCGAAACTTCCACATACCCACCGAGCTTTTCCGGGAAATCTTTGCTTGTCAGGATAGGAACGATATGCTAAACTGACAGGCAACCTAAATGGCAGGAACAATCACGATGGAACAGCAACGAAAATCCCGAGTAAGCATATTTCTGAAGCAGCATGAGCAATGGAGCGCCTGGTGTTTCTTCACGCTGATGAGCGCGCTGGTGCTCTACGTCACCGGCTTGCGCGGGCATGAGCTTCTGCACACACCGCTGCTGGGTATTATGATGCTTTATGTGCTGAAAATCTGTTCCTTGTATGTGCGACGCAGTTCTGCTTGGGCTATAACAGGTATTTTCTTCGCCTGTACACCACTCTTCAGCGCACATATCAGCGAGCTGAGCATGAGCCTGCAGTTCGTGGTACTGTACCACGTGATGGCCTGGGCAAGGGGTAAGAGGCGTGAGTTCTGTCCGCGCCACTTCTTCGTATCGGGTCTGGGCACCGGGGTTGCCGTAGCAGCCCATCCGGTAGCCATGGCCTTTTACATACCGGTAGTCGTACTGATGTTAATCGTGAACCGGCGCCGGTTGCTGCCGGCAGTGGGTATGCTGCTGCTCGGGTTCGCGCTGATTATGGTGGCTGACCGACTGATTCCGTGGCCGACCCACCCGACCGATACCGTGGTTCCGCTCTACTTCCTGTCCCTGCTCTGCGTGCTGCTGCCGGCCATTGCTACCGTGAACCGCAACCATCCGGAGCGCCGAAAGTCCGTTCACATAACTCTGGGCGTGGCTAATGTCGGCATTGCAGTGGCTGCTCTCGGCAGATTTTGCTCAGCTCCTCAGGATTTCTTCTGTCTGCTGCCATTCGCGCTGCTTTCTCTGGTCGGTACGGCCCTGCTGCTGCACCGCCGACTCGGCAGCAGCAAGGGGGTAGCTCTACTGCGCGGGCTCGGTATCATTTGCCCCTTCATCACACTCTGCGCGGTACTCATTGCGCCGATTTACCGTATCGCCACCGAAGTTCCACCCCCACCGGCTCAATCTGCCGATGAGTAATAAAAAGGTCGCAGTCCTCAACAGACTGCGACCTTTTGTTCATTCAGAAAATAACGCTCAGGGCAGAGCAATGAACTTAGCCTTGGGCATGTTGCAGAGCGGGCACTTGTCCGGTGCGGTCTCGGCGGGGAAAGTATCGCCACACAGCGGGCAAATGACATAAGCAGCCGGCAGATTGAGCGGCTCGCCGCTCTCCAGCTGACGGATAGCCTCGGCATACATAGCAGCATGTACCTTCTCGGCCTCAAGTGCCCAGTTGAAGCTGCGCAGAGCATCCTTGGCGCCCTCGGCCTCAGCCTGTGCCACCATGGGAGGATACATCTCGGTGAACTCATAGGTCTCGCCCTTCAGAGCCTCTTTCAGGTTCTCGAGCGTTGTACCCACGTGCCACTCCATGTCGTACTCGATGGGCTGCTCACCCATCTTCACCAGAGCCTTGGTGTGGTTAGCAGCATGAATACGCTCAGTGGCTGAGGTAGCCTCGAACAGCTTAGCAATGAGAGGATAGCCCTCCTGCAGTGCCTTGCTCGCGAAGGAGGCATACATGGCGCAGGCGGTGCTTTCGCCCACGATTGCAGTCTTCAGATTTTCAATAGTCGTTGCCATACTTGCACAATATACCTTTCCCCCCGATTAGACAAGTCTAAAACTCCGCCTGACAGAAAAAATTAAAAAATTGTGTAGATTTCTCCATTCCTTCGCGTTCTCCCCGATGTGAAGGTTATCAAACCTGAACAATTCAGATTTCAAAACTTAATTCTCATTACAATCATGAAAAAACTCATCATCATAGCTGTGGCAGCCCTGCTGCCCGCCGTTGCTCAGGCAGCCCCCCACCATCACCACCCCGCCCCGAAGGGTGGCCCCGCTGTCCATCACAAGCACCACTGCAAACCGGCTCCGCGCCCGAAGAAGCACAAGCACCACAAGCACCATTGCAAGCCGGCTCCGTGCCATGGTCACCACCACTGCCC
>JAZRSQ010000011.1:0-10212 GCA_045651585.1 Akkermansia sp. | reverse complement strand
TCCGCTCACCTTCGGTTCGCCATATAGCTCGGCAAATTGTTCTTTGCCGAGTTCTTCGAGATGCCCAAGTAAGTAATTTCCCCCAAAAAACAAGGCGCTGCGAGACACTCGCAGCGCTTCTTTTTTTATATCGGTTGGCGTTCCTTATCCGCCTCCTTCCCTTCCAGGTACTTAACGTAGCGTGACACACCTGCACCGTAGCGGGAGGACAGACGGTAGTCCGGCTCGGAGTCCAGCAATCGGTTACAACTGCGGTGCAGAAGGAACAGCTTAATGAGCCCCCACAATACTGCACCCACGGCACCCGCTGAAATCAGGTAGGGGGTGGCGCCGCCGGCCTTGAACCAAGCTTTCACCTCATCCTTCCAAGATACTTTTTTCTCCTTGGGTTTGGGTTTGAGCTCCAGCTCAATCAATTTGGCACCGCCGGCAACTTCGGGAGTCAGCGGGGTAAAGGACTCCGACACCGGGGTCAGAATTCCGTGCACGCTGCGAATACCTGCCAGCAGGCCCTCAGCTCCGCCACCGGCTGTCATAACCTTGCGGCGCACCTGCTCAAGCCAATCACGCACCTGATTGTCGTCGGGCTCAATTTCCTTGTAGCCGATTTCCACAGCAGGCGGTTCACCCAGAGCATATTGCAACACCACAGCATACTGCCCGGGCTGTGCGATATGCGACACCAGATTAGCCGCAGCAATCTCGCGCGGCACCTCCTGCCCATTTTTGAAAACCGATACGTAAATATGGAAGCGCGAGTGGGCATTCAGCTCGCGGAGAACGTGCATAACATCCGCCCGCTCCACCTCGGTGAGCAGCTGCTGCGGGTCGCGCAGTACCGTACCGCGGGAATCGAGGTAGTACTTGCAGTAGCGCCCCGGCACACGGGTATCGCTCTCAGCCTCATCGCCCGAGTCGCGACGGGTTGTCTTGTTCTTTTCCGGTTTGGGCTCTGCTTTTTTCTGTACACCTCCGGGCATGAGCACGTTGTAGCACTCGGGCAGACGACCGGACATCAGATTAGTGTAGTCGTCCGATGCCCAGCGAGGCTCGGTATTGTATGCAGCCGGCGCACCAGGCACCACGGGGGGAGGCGGTGGGGTGGCCGGAGTCTCGGCAGCGGGCTGAGAGGCATCCCCGGCCGGGGCAGCTGCTGCGGGAGGCTGTTCAGGAGCCTGTTCCTGAGCCGGGGCCGATGCACCGGCGGCAACGAGAGCGCTCATACCGGCTCCCAACAACCAAGGAAAACCGTTCATACGACGGCGCGCAGTGTTTCGAAGGGTTTTGTTCACCTTGCGACTGCTCACAGCCAGCTGCAGTGCGGCATCCTTCATCACCTTTTTAAGAGCCGTCACAAACTCGCGTTCACGGAACTGCAGACGTGCCCCCACAATGCAGGAGGTGATGCGGTCGGGATTAACGTAGGGGTCGAGCATGTACCCCCAGGAGAAACAGGCAATCTCGAGCTGAACATCGAGCACGAGTACGAGCATCCACTCCTGGCGTGTAGGCGGCGGGGTAGGCAGGCAGATATCGCGCAGCCAGCTGCCGAAGCCCTGACAGGCACGTGTGAACCAACCGGGTTCCTCCTCCTCGACGACCGGACGGACTTCGCCGGGGCGGCGCTCACGCAGTTCGGCATCCTCAATGGCGCGCATCTGCTCACGCTTGCCGAATGACGGGTGGTGTATGCGGGCGTGATTGAGTATCCAGTGCGCATGGGGACGGAACTCTTTCAGATTACCGTGGTCGGTGATATAAATACAAAGAGCAACCGGGGGGATATGGCGCTCCAGATTGGCCAGAGCACGCATCAATTCCATGCGCTCACTATGAGTCAACGCACCGGCTTCGTCCACCACTCGGGTAAACTCCACATCATTGCTGCCGAATACCTTGTCCGCCCGCTTCATGCTATAACCGCACGGGGGACACTGACTCTCAGCCCCCATGTGGATGGAGGCATTACATTTCGGACATATCGGCATGCACCTTTTATATCTGTTTTCCCTCGCGCTGTGAAGTTAAATGCATGTCATTCTGCTTTCCCCGGCTCCGGCAACAGGGGAAAGCTGCCGTCATGCATCATGCGCACGGCCTGCACCCACGGGATGTCGTTGATATAGACCTGTCGCACCATCAGTCCGCCATGCTCACGGCACGCAAACTCCACCGTGGTGCGTAAGCGATGCAGCGGATACGGGTCTTTATCCCGCTGCCCGAATCGGGGAATATCCCCCATGTTCTCCGGCACGTAAAAGCGGAAACGGTACCAGTTGCGCTCCATGTTGTGTGGCAGCAGCGTCAGCTCAAGCTCGTAGTAGGGCGGCTCTTTCTCAACCCCATCGTCCCCCTGCTCCTCACTCCTCAGATTGCCCCCGGCGCTCATGTACGTGCGCACTTCGCCGGGTTGCGTGACATCCCCGCTACTGCCCAGCTTCACCACGCGGGCAAGCTTGGCTTTTCCGTCCTTACCGGTCGTCCAGAATCCCACCAACCGGTCTTCTATGAAGGAATACCACCGACTGAGATTGATGTGTATGGACTCGGGATTTGAAGCAGCGCGCCCCGGGAACGGAAATGCTGTATCGTCGCTATGCCGCTTTATCTGGGTATCGTCCCAATGGAAAAGGTCACGGAAAAGCGGGTCTGTCAGCCGATAGGTGAACTCGCAGTCAAAGCTGACATAGTCACCGCGGAAAAAATCGCGGGGGTCAAAGGCATCGCACTCCACCAACAGCGTGGGAGCCGTAGCCAATTCGACCTCGCGGGCGTGGTAATTGTAGCCCAGCCACCCCAGCTGAGCACCTACCATCACAAAAAGAGCAATAAGAGAAAGGCGTTTTTTCATCGTATCAGAGAGTAGAGGATTGAGCTTCTTTCACGGATTTCACCAAATGGCGGCGCCCCTTTTCGAGCAACCAGCCCAGCCCCAGCAGCAGAAGCCCGGTCACAACCAGCACAAGCCCCGAGAAGGTGTAACTGTCGAGCACATCGGCCACCAGAGCAATGGCAGCGTAGACCATCATGAGCGAACCGATGTTAATCCAGCTCAGGCGCAGAGCCCGCCAGCCGCTGTATATCATGAGCAGGGACAGCAGCATGTAAATGACAACACCGGACAACCGCCCTGCCCACTCAGGCAGCAGGGCATCGTAGTGACAGCCGTTGATTGAGAACTCATGAGTCATTTCGCGCAGACACGATACACCCAGAACGCCCGGCAGACACAGGCTGAGCACCAGCGCCAGCCCACACCAGGGCAGCCAGCCGGTTCCACGCGGTTTCAGGCACAGCAGCAACACGGGCATCGTGGCCAGCTCGGCCCATAAAACGGTATTCATCTCGGGGAAATTACCGGGAATGTACATCATGCTCTGCGCAGCACTCACCCCCACAATCAGCAATACCGGGGCCAGCCAACTGTAGCCTGACCAGCGCTCCCCGGCCACACGCCAGCGCTCGGCCAGTCCCCACCACAGCCCGAGCAGCAAGGGCAAAGCACCCAACAGGTACTCGTCCCAGGGCAATTTCGGCCAAATCGCGGGCAGGCACATGGGGCTTTCATTCGTTACCATCAGCAGCACGCACTGTACAAAGGAGCATATCACCACAGCCCATATCAGCAGGCGTTGGCGGCAGATGAAGGGCAACAGCACAATACCGGCAAAGAACAGAGTGAAGCCCTCCACAAAGGGATTCTGCAGCTGGAAAATCTGACCGTAGAGAGCTATACTGCCCAGCCACATCCCTGCCCCGCAGAATCCCAGCACCTCGGCCACGATGGGGCGACGCTCCCGCTGCCACGCCCAGCCCAGCCAGCACAGCAACAGCAGGACCATGGAACAGCCCATTTTCACGATAGGCGGTATATCCTCCCAGTTGGCAGATATCAGCATAATCACACCGGCCACAATCAACCCACCCGCCAACGCACACAGGCAGATGAGCAGCCAGCGCCACCCCCGCCCGTCATTCAGGCGAAAATGCTCGGTAATAGCAGTTGCCTGTTCGGGGCTAATGAGCCCGGCAGACAGCATGGTCTCGACGTCTTTTCGTTTCATGGGAAATCTCCGTTCAGTTGTAGGGCATACGAAAGCCCGCAGGCTCATAAGTACTATGCCATTATGAGCATGCGGGTACGGAATTGCAAGAAAAAAAATCCGACTGCGCTGAATCAGAACCGAATTCTATACCCCACGGTGGCGTGGAACTCACTCTCGTGGGAGCGCAGCAGGACTGAACCGTCGAGGAACATTGTGCCGCTCTCGGCGCCGATGGGAACAGCCAACCCCATGCCCAGTTCTGCCCCGAAGGCACCGGGTTGAGCGCTCTGCACACGCGCGTGCCCGCTGCCATTTACCAGCGCCACATCAGCATGGCCACGGCGGTCGCCGATATCCACGCCCAGCAATGCGCGGAACTCAAACACGGAGCTGCGGTTAAAGATATTCTCCCCGAATTGCGACTGCAGACGCGCACCCAGACTCAGACGCAGGGCATCCATACTCTGTGGCTCCACATGCAGGGTGGCATCGCTCCCGCGCTCGGTGTAACCACTCAGAGAGCTGTGGCGGTAGCTGATATTCAGGAGCGGCTGCAGGGTGAGTGTGGAGTCATATCGGAATGGCTGCCAGTTGTAAGCCAACTCATACATCAACCCAAAGGAATTCCCGGAAGTTGAGCCCTCGGTGCTGTACTTCATTCCGCCGACCTGCACACGGCGGTCAGGGTCAGCATTCACCCAACCGAAGGTGGCAATGAAGGTGTGCACCCATGGGCGGTCGAGATAGCGGGCATAGGCGCTCAGGTACCAGCTGCTCACATCGCAATCCAGTTCATCGGCCGAGTCGCTGCTCAAATCCCCATACAGCCCGGTGACTGCCAGACCGGCCGTGAATGACGGGTTGAAGTCCACATCCATTCCCGCCGTACCACCCCAGCGATTGAACTTGTAGCCGGGCGAATCGCCTGCGTCAGAAAGGTGGCGGTAGTCTCCCTCCGCCTGCACCCAGAAGTTGTAGTAGGGCATGTTTTCATTCACCACACAGGGATTCACCCCCATGGATGCCGTGCGGTTACGAATGCTGCGCAGCTGCCGTTCAACATCCTCCGACAAAGCGCCGCCCATGACGGCGAGCGATGAGCCCGCCACAGCTGCCATGGCACGGCTGGCATCAGCCCCCTGCCCGCTTGCAATGAGCTGCTGCAACTCGGCATAGGCACTCGACAAATCGCCGTGCTCGGTGGGTTCGGCATTCCACAGCAACTCTGCACCGGCTGCCGAATTGGGCGAGTCGGCAGCGGGCAGCAGCAGGTTCTGCGGACTACGCTCGGCATGCAGCACAATGTTGCCGCCGTCCACATACAGATAACTGCGGTCGGACAACAACTGTGCAAAGGAAAGCCCGCTCAGACGCAGCTCTACATCGCTCTGCACATCGGCAGATGCGACAGAACCGAGGACATACTCGCCACTGCGCAACAGGCGAGCACCGGTGGACACCAGTTGCACGCTGCTCGTCCCGGGCTGCACACTCAATCCCTGCAGGGTCAGGCTGTGGGTCATCGGGGCATCCGTATCCAGCACCAATTCATTGACGGAACCTGCTGCCATGGTCAGGGTACCGAGGGTTAGGTTACCGCTCTCTGTGATATCGGCCCGCACCTGCCCCTGATTGTCAACATTCCAGGCGGAGCCACCGCTCTCCACGTTGTCCAGCAGCAAAGAACCACCGCTCGCAATGGAAACAGACCCGCTGCCACGGCTGTTCTGTACCACCAGCGAACTACCACTGCCGAGCTGTAGAAGCCCCGCCGAGAGCGTCAGTGTCGTCACCGTATTATCGGGGCCGTTCAGGCTGAGGGTACCGGCCTGCACGCCCAGCGCATCGGCCCGCAGATTCCCCTCCACCACCAGCTCACCTGCCCCGCTTTTCAACAACTCGGTTCCCGCTCCGGCAGTGATTTCGCCTTGCATGACCGTGCGGTCCGGCAGAACGGGATAGGCGGCATCCCCGGTATCGTCCACAGCCCGGTTGGACAACAGCACGGTCACGGTACCGCTGCCACTGCTGTTCTGCACCGTCAACGAGCTGTCCGCAGCACCCATGAGGTTATTCACCACGGCACGTGTACCGGCATCGTCATCCCCGGGCAGGTTGATGGTGAGCTGCTGCCCCTCATCAATGAGCACGCCGGCATAGAGCCCGAGCGTGGGATAAGTCGTCACTTCGTGCGGATCGGTCGTGCTCGCATCGGCCGTGACAAAATAAATCCCCTCGGTTGTACCATTCACCAACAGACTGCCGTCAGCCACCCCCACAGTTCTCAGTCCGTAGGTACGGAGCAGCTCATTGAACTCCAGCTGCGCCGGGTTGGCACAGGTGAGCTCACCATCCACCAAAGTGAGGTAACTGGTGACATCACCCTGATTGCGGTGCTCCAACAGCAAATCCATGAGCCCCTCGGAGCTCAAATCAATGGTGACATTCTGCGCACCATTCAGCGTCAGGTTCGCGGGCGTAGCCCCCATGCCGGTGATAAGGGGAGTTCCGGCGGCATTGGCGCCGATATTGTCGGTGCTGAGGGCCAGGTTGAGTACAGTACCGCTGTCGGTACCGGCTGAGATAGTGCCCTGCACACCGGCCAGTGAGGTACCGGCAGCCATGGTCAGGCTCTGCAGTGCCGTTGCCGATACACCGGCGCTCAGCGTCAGGCTACCGCCCTGCACCGTGATGTCAACAAAGTCAGAATGCGCGGCAATACTCAGATTGCCATCCCCGCTCTTGGTCAGCGCGCTGCTGTCAGATGTGAGCGAGCTGAGGGCTACGCTTGTGGCAGCGGCCACCTGCACGGCATCAAAATCCGCGAAACTCACCCCGGCCACATTCTTGTAGCTGCCGGCGGTAAATGACAACGTACGAGCCCCACTCACTGTCGAGCTGACGGAGCTTCCACCGTAGCCACCCGATATCGTCACGCCACCGGCCACGGCAAGCGTCGGTGACAAAGTCACGGTGGTGGCTGCAGTCTGCATGGAGGTACTGCCATCCTGCCACCCTGCTGCATAGACATTTCCCTGCAGAGTACCGCTCAGCAGACTGATATCAATGGCTCCCTGAGCAATAACCGCATCGGCCCGATTGCGCTGGGTAAAACTACCGCCCACCACGTCACCGACAGTCGCGCCGTTCAGGGATATGCTGACGTCACCCAGTACAGCATTCACCGCAGCCGAGGCCGTACCGTTAATGACATAGCCACCGGTCAACGAGCCGTTGAGCTCGACATTCCCCGACAGGTCAATGGTTATATTGCCCGCTGTCATGGTGCAATCTCCGGTTGTGATATAGGTAGCACCCAGGATGTCACTGTTGAAAGTACCGCCGGTGAGTGACAGGTTGATATCGCCGTGGTTGGTCGTGGTACCGCTCACATCTGTCCACGAACCACCCACCACACGGTTATTGAAGGTACCACCCGATATAGTGAGATTCGTGCTCCCCTGAATCTCGCCACGACCGGCGTTCACCCACATACCGCCCACCACACGGGCTGTCGAGCTGCAGTTCCCCAGATTCACGCTCACATGGGTGTCGCCCGTTATCAGCTGTGCATTGGAGGAAGAGCCGTTGAACCCGCCACCCACAATATGCTTGGAAAATTCGGTAGCTTCCCCGCTATAGTCCGACAGGTCAACAGTGACATAGGTGCTGCCGTTCAGGGTCTGAGTTTTGCGGGTATTGGTCGCCCAGCCGAAACCGCCCATCACCATGTTGGTCGGCAGTTGATTGATACCCGGGCCACTGTTATTGCTGAGAGGGGTATAGATGAAGATGTGAGTATCGCCGTTGAACTCCGTATTTCTATCATGCGCCACCACCGTGGCACCCACAATGGCCCCGGTCACGTTACCACTCACCACACTGATGTAGGAATTACCCGTGAAAGCGGCACTCAGACCATCCTTAAAATTACCACCCATGATGTTGGCAACCGTTGCGCCATCCACCATAATATGAGAATTACCCGTGAAATTGAACACAGCGCCACCGCTCCAGTTGTCGGCATAACTACCGCCCACCAGCAGGTTGTATGTGCCACTCTCGGCGGCAATCCAGCTGTTGCGCTCCACCGCTCCCGTCGTTGTGTTTTGCGTGGCCGATGCTCCGCCCACCACAATCGCACCGCTGTTGCCGGCACCGTTCAGGGTAATGGCAGTGTAGGTACCGAAATCATAGGGGCTACTGCCACCGGGTGGCGCGACAAGTGCCGTTACACCGTCCGTGCTGATGTCGGCGGCATATTGAGGCTCGGCGGCATTCGGTGCTCCGGCCAGACCGGCAGCACCCCAGGCAGGATCCCAGCTGCTGCCCACGGCAGCCTCCGTATAACATGCACCAGTCAGGCACATTAACACAACATATCGTAGCGAAAGGGGTAGATGGAGTTTCATTGCCTGTTCATTATAGCAGAACTGACAGCCTATAAGTCAATCCTTTAGGGCTAACTATTAATCAGACTTCCCGAAGAACAAGTTGTTGAAGGACGAATTTGAAAGTACGGCGGGCTCTCGCCCGCAAGTATGCTTAGCTTAAGCCACGCTGCTTGCGGCGTAGCCACCAGGCTCAACAGCTTGTCTATCGTAATTTGCCGAGGCGAATCTACAATCTACCATTTACAATCTACAATGTAGGAGAATGCAGGCTTACGCCTGTGATAAGCGAAGCCGGAATCACACTTACTGCCGCCCGCGCCTGAAAGCGCGGCCTGCCACGGCGTAGCAAGCGAGCGCAGAGAGACGCGAAGACGGGGGCGTGAACGGTGGTATAGGCCACGCATATCCGCGGGCGAAAGCCCGCCTAGCTCAACACTTTGTAAATTGTAGATTGTAGATTGTAAATGCTCGTCAAACTCCAATTTTCCGAGTTTTTCGAGATGCCCAACTCGTATATCCCCGAATTGGCCTTCGTAACTCGAGTCCTTTTCAATACTCCCCCGGGACGCGTGGCAAGCGGCGTTGGCTCACCAATCAAAAAAAATCAGTTTTTCCCCAACATTTGAGTACATCTTGTCGTCTTTATTGTTGAAAGATACTTCACACCACCATTTTTTTATGGTAGAATGGCCTTGCAGCTTATGGAATCGCAGCATCCTCATCCTCAGACTATCGAAATAAACGCAGAAGAGAGTTACCTTCACCTGCGCCGCCCTTTACCTATTGGTCATCTGTTGCACAAGCGCTACAGAATCATGGGGGTATTGAGTGAACACGGCGGTTTCGGTATGACCTACCGCGCGGTGGATACCTACCGCAACCTCAATCTCGATGTCGTGGTGAAGGAGAACTTCCCGCTGAGGGTGGCTGTGCGTCACCCCGAGACCCTACAGCTGCACCCGCTGCCCGGCATGGAGGACTTCTACGCCAAGACCCTGCAGCGCTTTGAGGAGGAAGCCGAGCTGCTTGCCACACTCAATCACCCGAATATCGTGCGCGTGAGTGCCCATTTCAGCGAGCACAACACCGCCTACTACGTCATGCCGCATATCGACGGCACCGAGTTGGACCAAGTCCTGCCGCCGCCCGATGAATTGAGCGGGACCGAGCTGCTGCCCGTTCTGCGCAGCCTGTTGAATACCCTGCACTACATGCATGGCTTTGACCTGATGCACCGCGATATCAAGCCGAGTAACATCCTGATGGATGCCGCAGGCACACCCATTCTCATCGATTTCGGTCTGGTGCGCTCAACTGTGGCAACCCATACCCTCACCCGCCAGTACACCCCGGGCTATGCCCCGGTAGAGCAGATTTCAGGTAGTGGAAAATCCGGTCCCTGGACTGACATGTATTCCCTGGGCGCCACCTGCTATGCCCTCATTACAGGCAGTGCCCCGCCGGATTCTCTGGCCCGCCTGGAGGATGATGAATACTCCCCCCTGCTGTCTCAACCGGAACTGCTCAACCGCTACAGTCCCTCCCTGCTGGCCGGTATTGACCGAGCCCTGCAAATGAAGCGCGCCGACCGCTGGCAGAGTGCACAGGAATGGCTGGATAATCTGAATGCATCCGAACCGTCATCCGTACCCGCCCCCCCGCCGCAACAGCCGGAGCCGATTTCGCCACAGCAGGAAGCCCGCCAACTCCTGCAGGAACAGGATATTACCCCCAATGAGTACGATGAACAACTACGCAAGGCTGCCAAAAAC
>JAZRSQ010000010.1:0-33154 GCA_045651585.1 Akkermansia sp. | reverse complement strand
TTAATCTGTCCCAGCCCCAGGCACGGGCGCTCCGATCTTCAGGAACATCGGGTAGCTAACCGTTTGTTCCTTCTCCGTTGTGCTCGATTGTACATCGAACACGAGAAATTTACCACAAAAATTCAATAGAGCCCCGGGCGTAAGCCCGGGGTAGGATGAAAAAATTATATCGGAACCTCGACGAATGTCGAGGTGGCAGCCTGCCTCGGCGTAGTGCGATAGCACGAAGACGGGTACAACGCGAGGAACAATAATCGGACAATTTTTTGTCATATACCATTTGCCGGAGGGGATATAAATTCCGCATGCCAGAACACCGGAATTCTGAGCAAAGCCCTCTCTGTCACCACCGTTTTCAACGGGGTTTCGGCTTTATATTCATCATGCCCGGAGGTTCCGTTCGCCTGCTTTGTAGGCTCACTACACGCTCCGGCTATTCATCTTGTCGCCCATCCGGGCTATTATATGAAGAACGCCCTGCGGGCGTGGTGAAGAACTCACGTTGTTCGTTGCGAAGAATGCGCTGCGCTTATTACGAAGATTGCGCCAAGGCGCAAAACGAAGAACTCGCGTTGCTCGTAGAGTATTTGGTTGCACAAGTGGCTAAATGATACATCATCCTGTGGTAATGCAGAGCACGGCGGCGCTCCATAAGGCACCGGGGTAGTTGCAGCGTCTTATAGCAGCCTGTTCTACTTCGCCGGGGCGGCGGAGCAGTGCATCGGTAAGGTCGAGGCATATATCCCATATTTTTTCAAACTTACAGCGTTCCGTGCAAGCAATGGCTAGAATGGTATCTTTGCCGTATGGTTCTTCAACGTAAATCTCATAACCACTGTCTTTTGCCGTGGGTGGAACACTGATGGGGTGCGAGGCTGTCAGTTTGTTCTCCGCTCCGCCTACCCCCGGTAACAGCATGGCTGCATTGTTTTCTGAATCGTATTGAATCAGGTACACAAAGCAATCCTTGTCGGCTTGTACGGAAAAACGGAGCAGGTCACCGCTTTGTAACGGAGTTTCTGTATTTTGCAGCGTTACTGTTAAGTCAAAGTCATGAGGCAAGCCGTACTCCGTAGCCGGGATGGAGGGAGTTCTCGTAATATGGCCTCGGCGGTCTTTCTGTGCCGGTTTCAACTTGCGCGGCGTGGCTGGGCGTGTTTCCGTATTCAATGTTCCGGCTGCTGTGTAAAACGGGCGCGGTGCCGGGCGCTTTACCGGAGCTTTGCGTGGAGGAGGTGGTGTGAACTTTCGCACCGAGTGTGCTGCTTTTTTTTCGCTGTTCCGGTTAAGGGGAAGCGGTTTTGCGACCTGAAGCATGATTCGGCATGCTCCCATGCCGTATTCTTTGCCCGGTTGCATGTTGATGGAATTTACTCTCTCCTCGTTTTCGAAAATGCCGTTGCTGGAGTTGTTATCAGCAAGCAAGGCTCCATTTGTTTCAATGGTAATATGGCAATGGATGCGTGATAAATGCACTTCTTGCGGCAGTGCTATATCGCAATCTTCCGAGCGCCCTACGCTGTATCGGGAACCTATTGCCCCGTTAAGCGGAAACGTGACTTGCTCATTGTTGCTGTTAATGATAACGAGAGAAAACATAGTGTCAGTAATCAATGATAATGCCCTTTCTTTCCGCCTGCTCTTGTAGCACGGTGAGAATTTTGTCGGCCAAATCGCCGGATTTACGTTGCTCATAATACCGTTGCAACAGTTTGCTGCGTTGTTTGGCTTGTGTGATAATGTGCTGCTCTATCTCCTCCTCGCTCAGTCCTCGCAGTTCAAGCGGGGCATTGCCGATGCCGCCGATGCATTCCAAGGAGAACTCCGGCGATTTGCGGCAAATTTCGATGGCATCCCATTCGTATCCCGTAATGACGCGCTGCTTGTTGGCGATGATCCAGCGCTGGAGACGGCTGGCATAGTCTTTTGTCTTAGTATCACGAGGAGGTGGCGTAAGGTGCTTGAGTTCTTTCAGGTGTTTTTGTTGTGTGTTGAGTGAGCCGACCGGAAGCGGTTTGATATCATGCAATGCCTTAAGGGTTTCGTATAGCTCCTGTGGTGTCACCGGAGTGGCAGTGGAAGCATCGATGTTGAGCGTCAATCCCGTTCCGTTACCGAGTTCGGCTGCATTTTCCCATGTTTCGTCGCTTTCGCCACAATGAATGGTATTGATGATAATGTGCTGCGATGTGGCGGTTTCAATGGCTTTCTTGTAATCAATGGGGCCTTGGTTGAACTCCTCGTTGCCGGCAATGAAAATGACTTTGAGCATATCATCGCGTTCTCGGTTGTTCCATTCGAAATGACGGGGCTGGGTGGCAAAGGCAATGGCTGCTCCGCATTCTTCATTGCTGCCATCACATGAAACTTCGCTCAACCGTTTCTTCAGGTTGCGCACATTCGTGGTAAAACCGGATAATTTGATGGGGGCTCCGTCTTTGTGCGCTTGTCCGTAAATGACGACACCAACATTGACTTTTGTTTTTTTGCCGTTCAGCTTAGCATTTTTGAGAGAATGAAGCACTCGCTCCATGGAATTTGCGGCAGCAGTGAATAATTCATTCATGCTGCCCGATGCATCCAGTAATAATACAACCTGAATGTCATCATTAAAGCCTTTGTTTTTGCCGCCGCTCTCCGGCTTCCCGTCTCCGTCGCCGGTGCTGTCACCCGTGCCGACTCCATCACCGAATCCATCGCCGGAGCCGTCGCCGAAGTCTCCTAATCCGTCGATGCCGCTGCCGATGTCTGCCAAGGTGTCTCCCTCGTCTGAATCTGATGAGCTGTGGTCGACATCGATTTCAACCGGGCTGTCCTTAGCAATAAGCGGAGATGTTGTGGGGGGAGGCGGATTGATGTAATCGATATCGGGTGTGGCGGCCGGGGCGGAGGAGGGGGAGGACTCCGTTGGTTTTTCTTCCTGTTTCTTTTTTTCCGGTTTTTCCTCTTTTACTTCGGGAGTGGTTTTAATGGTGCCGAGAAAAGCTATTTTATCGATGCGTAAATAGTGAAATTCTTTTAATTTCAGGATAAGTGCGGTGCACAGCAGAACAAAGAGCGCGCTGACGGATGCCAATGCAACGATGCGCCGCAAGATAGATGTCATCTTGCGCTTAACGATGTTAGTCTGGCGTACGTGAATGGCCATGGTGTGTCAGTGGTTTCTCGGGCTTTTGACTCCGGCATCATTCAACAAGCGGGTGGCCGTATCGTTTTTGGCATGGGCTGCATAATGGTGCGCCGTTTGTCCTGCTGCGTCTTTTTCGTTAAGAATATCGATCGATGTGTTATCGATAATTTCCTCCAACAGTTCTTCATTGTTGCTGAGGCAGGCGTGCATCACAACTGTTTCATTGAGCTTGTTACGCGTGTTTGGGTTTGCCCCCAAGCTCTGCAGGGTGTGGTACAGGTCGGTGTGGCCTCTTCTGGCTGCTTCAAACAGAGGTAGGTTGCCTTCTGCATCTTCGCTGTTCAGTAAATCTTGGTTGTCTGCGGCAACTGCCGTAACTCCTTCTTCCGAGGCGGTGCGGATGATGAGGTGCAGATAGCCGGTGCCGCTTTCCGTTTGTGTGATGTTATGCTCTCGAGCCCTTTTGAACCATTCCCTCAGACATTCCGCCTTTTTTGCACTCAGCAGATTGTGAAAGAGGGAGGTGCCATCATTGAATTTGATGAACAATGCGTCTTTGTTTCGTAATAACTCGCTCAGTATTTCCGGTGAATTGAGCTCTACGGCTAATTCGATAATGGTGCATCCCGTGCCTGTTTTTTCAGACGGCGAGGCCTGATAATCCATGAGCAGTGATGCCAACGGAATGTTGTTTTCTATAACGGCGACTTCGAGTGCGGTGTGCCCGTCAATTTCCCAGTTGGGATTAACATCTGCCTCCAATAATTCTCTGACGGCTGCCGTATCTCCCTCGCTGATGCTTTCTTCCCATCGGTTGCGGAGATAATCCATCAACGCGGTGCCGCTCCCGTCTTTTTCATATTGCAAAGCGGTGCGGGAGTTAATATCGACCATGGTCATATTCGGCTTTTCCCACAGAATCATTTCCGTTGCAGCGTCATTGCCTACTGCCGCTGCTAACATAAGCAGGGTTTGGCCTTGGTCATTCGTGATGTTAATGTCTTTTGTTTTTTTGTATTTGTTGAGAAGTTGTTTGGCTCGTTTGACCAAATCGGTATGGCGTCGATTTTCGGTGTACAACTCCTTGCGGACGGAATTTTTGTATTCCTTCTCAACTTTTTCTTTTTTAAAGCTATTCCATTCCTTTCGGAGTTCCTCTACTTTTTGAGTGTCTTTTTCCAGCTCTTTTCGAAAGGCTTTTTCGTCTAAAGACATTGCTGTCGGCGCTGCAAGGAGTAACGCGGCTACCGATAAAAGTTTGCACAGTGTGCGCTGATGGCGGAAAAATTGCATGAGGATTATTCCTTATACTACCAGTTATATTGCCTTGCTGCAAGCTCAGAGTGTGCCCCGAAACGGCTTTTTTATTGACTCTCTGTCCGGTGGTGCTACAATACGAGCGTATGAAGCTGCTTTCTGCCTTTGTTCTGCTTGCGTTTGCCCTCAGTAGTTTGACTTCGTGCATAGTTACTACTTCTGCTGCTGTGGTGGACAGTTGTGTGTATGTGCCGCGAGTTGATGCATCGAAGACTCCGGAGATTTATCGCGTTGGGGATGCGTATTATTTGAAGTTGAGTGTGCGTTATGTGTGTGAAGCGGATAAGGTGATGATTGGCGGTGTGGTGGCTGTGCCCGGTAGCGAGGTGCGACTTCCAATCCGTTATCACGATGAGTATGAGCCACAGCTGATGTATGTGTTGATGGATGAGGATGCCGTGAAGCGTTATGTAGGGGTGAAACCCAAGAAGAGCACTGCTGATGTGACCAGCTGTTATACGGCGGATACATGGGATGCTTCGAAAGCTGAATTGTGTAAACAAATACGTTCAGTGCCGAAAGACAGGATATTTGTGCATAAAACGAGTAAGGGTGAGGGTTGCTTTTTATGGGAGGCGAAAGACCCTCGCTATGATAGGTTGAATATTTACTTGCCGACATCATATAGTTGGGATGCTGTGTATAAATTTCCGCTTGCTGCGGTATTAGCCGTGGGGGTGGATGTTCCCTGTACGGCTGTGGCAACTGTCGGTGGATTGACCTTGGGGAGTTTAGGGGCAATCTTGGTGGCACCCATGCAGTTGCAACAGCATGATATGTACGAGGAGTATGATGAATATGAAGAATATGACGAGCTCGAGGAGTGAGGGGCTTGAAGTGGTTGGGTGGATATTAATGTGTCGGACTTTGATGCTACAACAGGAACGTTAAATTTGCTGTGGTGTGTGGCTCACTCTTGACATCAGCCATGGCGAGCGTTACAATGCAAAACGTGCATTACGATTCCATTATCCACCTGAAAAACACAGCAGCCGAGGGAGTGACCCAAGGTGATGTCTATGTGCAGCTTGCTCAAAAAGTAACCAAGACCACCAAAATGGGTAAGCCGTACTTAGAGCTGACGTTTGCAGATGCTACGGATAACATGGCGATTAAGGTGTGGGATAATGCACCGTGGTATGCTGCGTGCCAAGCCTTGCAGGAAGGGGTGAATGTTGCCGTGACGGCGGTGTGGACAAGTACGCAATATGGTATGGAAGCGGTGGATGTGGATTATCGCCCGCTTTGCGCCGAGGAGGAAGAAGCTTTATTGTGCGGTGGTGCGGAGTTGCGTGCTGCTCAGGAAGAAGCGTGGCAGAATATCGCCGACTATATTGAGAGTATGCGCGATCCGCGTTTGAAGGCACTTAGCCATGCGTTGATGGTTACGCATGAAGCGCGATTTCGTCGGGCCGCGGCAGCGCGTGGTATGCACCATGCCCGCCGTGGTGGCTTGGTAGAACATACTGCCGGTGTAATGCGTGCGGCAGATGCCATTTGCGGGGCTTATCCGCACATTAATCGAGATTTGGTGCTGGCCGGTGCGTTGTTTCATGATTGCGGTAAGATGTGGGAGACGGGATGCGCGGAGCAGGGGTTTGGGGTGGAATACTCTGAAATGGGAGAATTGCTGGGGCATATCTCCGTCAGTATTGAGGTTGTCAATAAACTATGGCAGACTATTTGCACTGCTGAGCAGCGCGCGGAATGGAAAGCCCTGCAGCCTGCCAGTGAACAGGTTCGGTTGCATTTGCTGCATTTGATTGCTTCTCATCATGGAGTGTTGGAATATGGCTCTCCCGTTGTGCCGAAAACTCCGGAGGCTCTCGTGCTGCACCATGCTGATAATATCGATGCCAAGCTGGAGATGTTCCGCGCTGCTTATGAAACCTCCACTCAGTTGGCGCCCTCGATTCGTCAGCGTAAATATGGGTTGGAGGGTAATGCGGTGTTACCTTTGCCGGCATTTAACGGAGGCGAAAAGCAATAATGGATGCCCTTTGCAGTTTGCTGGCAGTGTGTGCGCTGTTGGTTCTTGCTCAGCTGAGCCCGGGGCCGGATGTGTTTTTTGTGTTCCGCACGGCTTTGGCGCAGGGATTTCGAGCCGGAGCTGCCGTGGGCTGTGGCATCAGTTTGGGCTTTTTGATTCAGGCTGCGTTTGCCTGTTCTGTCGGTGCGTGGGTGATGCAACAACCCTGGAGTGGGTTCCTTTTGTGGCCGGCGGCTGTATGGCTGTTTTACCTGGCTTGGAAAATTTTGCCGAAGAAATGGGGCGTTGAGGTAGAGGTGGGGCGCGATGCCGTGAGTAGTGCGCCTTGCGGAAGATTATTGTTGCAGGGGTTTTTGTGTAATATATTGAATCCTAAATGTATGCTTTTTATTTTAGCGCTCTCTGCCGGGGCTTTGCATGATTATGCGGATTTGCTGTGGTTTGCTCCTGCGTTGGTGTTGGCAATGACCTTGAGTGGCCTGTGTGGTTGGTTGATTTGGAGTGCGTTGTTGCAATGGGCTCCCGTGCAGCTGTGCTACCGCCGATATGCCTGTGTGGTGGATATGGTTTTTGCCGTGTTTTTGGCGGTGTTTGCTCTGTTGTTGCTGCTGTGATGGTGAAAAAATGCCGTATAATGCGGATTGGCACTTGCTTTTTTGCCTGAAATGGGGTAGAGTAGTGTCGCTAAGACGTTATTGCACTTATGAACGACATTATCACGACAGCATGCAAATTCGTCACGTCCTCCATCGGCCGCAAGATTATTGTGGCTCTTACAGGATCGTGTCTCCTCCTGTTCCTGGTGGGACACCTTGCCGGTAACATGACCATTTACAGTGGTCCCGTTCCCGGTGGTGAGCCTTCTTGGATCAACTATTACGCTCAGGGCTTGCACGCAATGCCTGCTTGGCTTCTTATGTCCATTCGTTTGGGCTTACTTGCCGTGGCTCTTGTGCACATTGTGCTTGCCTTGGTGCTCAAGTATGAGAACTACAATGCCCGCACTCACTATCAGAAGGAGAATACGCTCAAGGCTACCCTCTCTTCCCGTACGATGGTGATTACCGGTATCATGATTCTCTGCTTTGCCGTATTCCACCTTTATCAGTTGACTTTCAACGGTAATCCTGAGACCTGCCACCAGAACGTCGTTAATGCGTTCAGTGATCCTATCTGCTCCATCTTCTACATCGTAGCCATCAGCTGCCTCTTCATGCACGTACGTCATGGCTTGCAGTCCGTGTTGCAGACGTTTGGTCTGGCTACCCGCAAGGTTCGCCCGCTTTACAACATTATCTCCATCCTCTTCGGGTTGGCTGTTTGCGGTGCATTCATCTCCATTCCCGTGTGTGTGATGCTGGGCATCATTAGATAACCTCTTACTCCTCAATTTCTTATTATGAACGAAATTAAGTTTCCCGTAAGCGATTACATGCCGGATTCCTGCATTCCGGATGGTCCTATTGCTGAGAAGTGGACCAAGTACAAGCGCGAGGCCAAACTCATTAACCCCAACAACCGCCGTAAGTACACCGTGCTTATCGTGGGTACGGGCCTTGCCGGTGGCTCTGCTGCCGCTACGCTCGCTGAGTTGGGCTACAACGTGAAGTGCTTCTGCTACCAAGATAGCCCCCGCCGTGCTCACTCCATTGCTGCTCAGGGTGGTGTGAATGCAGCCCATAACTACCAGAATGACGGTGACTCTGTATACCGTTTGTTCTACGATACCGTAAAGGGTGGCGACTTCCGCGCTCGTGAGGCCAACGTATACCGCTTGGCTGAGGTATCTTGCAACATCATCAACCAGTGTGTTGCTCAGGGCGTTCCCTTCGGCCGTGAATACGGTGGTTTGCTTGACAACCGCTCCTTCGGTGGTTCCCAGCTTAAGCGTACCTTCTACAGCCGTGGTCAGACCGGTCAGCAGCTGCTGCTGGGTTGCTACCAGGCCATGGAGAAGGAAATCGGTAAGGGTCACATCGAGATGTACCCCCGCACCGAAATGATGGACCTGGTGGTGGTCGACGGCCACGCCAAGGGTATCGTGGTGCGCGACATGGTGACCGGTGAGATTAAGAGCTATGCCGGTGATACCGTGCTGCTCGCTACCGGTGGTTATGGCCGTGTATTCTTCCTTTCCACCAACGCCATGGGCTGCAACGTAGGTGCTGCCTGCGCCTGCTGGAAGAAGGGTGCCTACTTCGCCAACCCCTGCTTCACTCAGATTCACCCCACCTGCATTCCCGTGAAGGGCGATTACCAGAGCAAGCTCACCCTCATGTCTGAGTCTCTGCGTAACGACGGCCGTATTTGGGTTCCCAAGAGCCGCGAGGTGGCTGCCAAGATTCGCCGTGGCGAGATGAAGCCCTCCGACGTAGCCGAGAACGATCGCGACTACTATCTGGAGCGCAAGTACCCCTCCTTCGGTAACCTGGCTCCCCGCGATATTTCCTCCCGTGCCGCTAAGGAGGCTTGCGACGACGAGCGTGGCGTAGCCAACACCGGCCGTGGCGTGTTCCTTGACTTCAAGGACGCTATCGACCGCATGGGCAAGGAGTGGATTGACGGCCAGTACGGCAACCTCTTCGAGATGTACGAGGAGATTACCGTCGTTGACCCCCACGAGCAGCCGATGATGATTTACCCCGCCTCCCACTACACCATGGGTGGTCTGTGGGTGGACTACAACCTCATGTCCTCCATCCCCGGTCTGCACGTTCTCGGCGAGGCTAACTTCTCCGACCACGGTGCCAACCGTCTGGGTGCTTCCGCACTCATGCAGGGTCTGTCCGACGGTTACTTCGTGATTCCTGCCACCCTGCCGACCTACCTCACCACCCAGAAGCCCGGTACCATCACCACCGCTGCTCCTGAGTTCATCGAGGCCGAGGAGGCTGTGAAGGCTCGCATTCAGAAGATGATGGACGTGAAGGGCACCAAGACCCCCGACGAAATCCACCGCGAGCTCGGTAAGCTCGTGTGGGAGGACGTAGGTATGGGCCGTACCAAGGAGAGCTTGATGGACGCCATCGAGAAGATTCCTGCCATTCGCGATGAGTTCTGGAACAACGTGAAGGTTGTGGGTAGCACCGAGGGTATGAACCAGGAGCTCGAGAAGGCTTGGCGCGTAGCCGCTTTCCTCGACTTCGCAGAGGTGCTCTGCTACGACGCCCTCAACCGCGAGGAGTCCTGCGGCGCTCACTTCCGTCTGGAGCACCAGCTGGCTGACGGCGAGGCTAAGCGCGACGACGCCAACTTTGCCTACGTGGCCTGCTGGGAGTACAAGGGTACGGGCGAACTGCCGGTTCTCCACAAGGAGCCGCTTACCTTCGACACCGTGCACCTGGCTATCCGTTCCTACAAGTAAAGCACACTAAGTTCAACCTTCTGAATTTCATACACAATTATGGCTAATCTCAATCTTACGCTCAAAGTCTGGCGCCAGGAGAATGCTCAGGCTCAGGGCCGTATCGAAACCTACAAGGCCAAGAACATCCCGGATGAGGCTTCCTTCCTCGAGATGCTCGATATCGTGAACGAGGAGCTCGTACACGAGGGCAAGGAGCCCATTCACTTCGACCACGACTGCCGCGAGGGTATCTGCGGTATGTGCTCGCTCACCATCAACGGCGTGCCCCATGGCGGCAAGAAGGTAACCACCTGCCAGCTGCACATGCGCCAGTTTAAGGATGGCGACACCATCTGGATCGAGCCCTTCCGCGCTGCTGCTTTCCCGCTGCTGCGTGACCTCGTGGTAGACCGTACCGCTCTGGACAAGATTATCGCTGCCGGCGGTTTTGTGGACGTGCGCACCGGCGCCGCCCCCAATGCCAACAACATGCCCGTGCGCAAGAAGACGGCCGACGCCGCTTTCGACGCCGCTGCATGCATCGGCTGTGGTGCCTGCGTGGCCAGCTGCAAGAACAGCGCCGCCATGCTCTTCACCTCCGCCAAGGCTGCACACCTCAATCTTCTGCCTCAGGGGCAGCCCGAGAAGAACAAGCGCGTGCTTGCCATGGTTCGCCAGATGGATGCCATGGGCTTCGGTAACTGCACCAACCTCTACGAGTGCGAGGCCGCATGTCCCAAGGGCATCAGCGTAGACAACATTGCCAAGCTCAATCGCGACTACATGATTGCCTGTGCCGCAGAGGCCGTGGGCGTGTTCTCCTGATAGGGAATATCCAGTAATATTTCACCGCCGGAGCCGGGAAACCAGCTCCGGCGGTTTGTGTTCACAGAATAAAAACTTGTATTCCGGTGCCGATACCCGTATAATTGCCCCCGCAGGTCTATGAAGTTCTACATCGTAACCCCCACATTCAACTCGCTCGACTGGCTGCAGCGCTGTGTGCGCTCCGTGGCAGACCAGAGTGGCAACGGTATTCTGGTGCACCACCATGTTCAGGACGGTGGGTCAACGGATGGTACCGCGGCTTGGCTTGCTGAGTGGCAGCGGCAGTACTCCGGGCGCAATGGGTATACGCTTACTTTCGAAAGCGGCCGTGACAGCGGTATGTACGATGCTATCAACAAGGCATGGGCGGCCATGCCGGCCGACGTGGATATAACGGCTCACCTCAACAGCGATGAGCAATACCTGCCGGGCGCTCTTGCCGGTGTGGCTGCAGCGGCCGACTCTGCTCCCCGGGCAGACATTCTGTTGTCGTCCTACTTTGTTGTCGACGCACAGAACCGCTATATATGCCACCGCTGGCCGACTGTGCCGTCCCGTTGGCTCAGCCGAACCGTGTGCGAAATTATCACCTGCTGCTGTTTTCACCGCGCAGAACCTTTCCGTCGCCACGGAATTCGTTTCGGGGAAAATTGGCGTTCCATCGGCGATTTGGTATTCTACAGCGACATCATGAATACCGAGCCACGCGTGCATATCATGCCCGGGGTATTTGCTTCGGCCTTCGCGGTTACCGGCAATAACTTGGGTTGGTCCGAAGTAACCGAGCGTGAGTGGGCACGATACAGCGCCGGTCTGCCTGCCTATATTCTGAAAACCGGTGGGCTGGCTCGTCTGGTGTGTAAGTTTAAGCGCCGCCTGCCCGACTTTTTCCATTCTGCTCCGAACTCGTACTCGCTCTATTATGCTGCTGACAGCGAGCGTACGGAGTACTCCATTCTGCACCCCACCAGCCATTGGGGCTGCCGTACGGTGGGTGAGCGTTCATAAATCGGCATGCCTGTCGTAAAAAAAGCTGTGCATCGCTTCGGTTCTGTAGTATAATCAGGGCATGATGACGAATTGGAAGAAAATCTGTGTAGTAGGCGCTGCCCTTGTAGGCTCTTTCATGCCCCTGAGTGCTCAGGAGGTAGATGTGGATGATTTGCTGCAGGCCATGCGCGAAATGACGGTCAGTCAGGGCAATCGCGACGTGATGGGCTCTATTCGAAAGGGGCGCAACAAGGTGCCTTTCAGCATCAGCGCCCGTGGCGAGACCTTGGTGTTCCAGTACAAGTACAATGATGCTTGGCAGCGTTTTGACGTGCGTATTAAGGACAAAAATGCCGATTTGGTTCTGGTGAAGAATGGCAAGGCTGAGGTTATGGCTCCGTCTTCCTACGCACAGACCATTGCCGGTACCGACGTGTGCTACGAGGATCTTTCCCTGCGTTTCCTGTATTGGAAGGGCGGCAAGCTCATTGAGGACAGCTCCTCCTCCCGCATTAAGGGCCGCGATTGCTACATCGTGGAGGTTAAGAACCCCACCCCCGGTGCAGGCCAGTTTGCATGGGTGCGTATGTGGGTCGACAAGGAGAACGGTACCACTTGGCAGATTGATGGCTACGGCGCCGACGGCAAGTTGAAGAAGCGCTTTTCCATTACCTCCGTTCAGCGCCTGTCTGACGGTACTTGGTTCTTCAAACAGATGAAGCTCGAGGTGCGCAATCCCCAGAACCCGAACCGCACCATCGCGCTCGATTATCTGGAGATGGAAGACTTGCCCGAGCGCCAGAAATAATGCAAATTGATGCCGAGCGGCAATATGAAAAAGTTGTTCCGAGTACTGCTGTTTTTATTGCCGCTGGCTCTGTTTGTCCTCGTCATACTCCGGGTGCGTGTATACTTCGACAACGAAGATGCACGCACCGGTATTTTTATCATGCTCGGCGCATTGGTTGTGCTGGCCGTGTGGATGGGGATAATGATTCGCTGCTGGTTGTTGCCTGCTTGGGGGCATTTTGTGGGTGAGCGGGTGTATATGAGCAGTTATTCGCCCGACGACGACCCGCTGGTGGCCATGGCGGAGCGCATACGCCGGGAGCATGCGCGCGAATTGTTGGCCGAGTTTGAGCAGATGGTGCACAATGATGCCCGCCGCCCTCGTGCATGGGCCGAGCTGGCCAACTTGCTGGCGGATGAGTTCCATGACCCGGCTGCCGCTGTGCAGGCCCTGCTGCGAGGGGCTCAGGCTGTACCCCGCAAAGAGGATAAGGCGCTTTTCCTCTGCCGTGCTGCCCACATGCGCGAGACGCGTATGCACGACTCCGTAGGTGCTGCAGAGCTGTATGCCGAGGCTGCAAAGAAATACCCGAACACGGCCTACGGTCGGAAGGCCGCATCCAAACAGCTTTGAGCATATATCTGACTTTTCGTCATGTTTCGCAGCTGTTGGTTGGCTATGGCCTATTTTAAGCTTGCGACTTCGGGGTCGAAGCGTTATTATAAGCGCAGCAATTTATCACCATGACTGAGCAGCAAAACGGACAGCCCGTAGAAGAGTTCACCACCGTGCAGGCCTTTTTCGTGCGTAAGCGTAATTGCCTGTTGTTGAAGGCCGATTTTTCCCCGCTTTTTGTGGACTATTATCTGCACCTCATGCAGCACAAGCAGCGCAATGCCGAGGCTGAGGATAGCATGTTCAAGCAGCTGCTGGCTTGGTTTACTCTGCACCTTGTTTCTCGTCCCTGGCAGGAGTACCACGCATGGACTCTGAATATCAAAGAACCCATGCTGGCCAATTACTTTGTGTCGGGCTCCTCGCTGACCGAGGACGTGATAGGTCGCGTATTCACCGAGGGCGTGCGCGAGCCCGAAAAGAACATGCTTTTTGCCCAGAATCTGCGCACCAACAAAGAGCCGCAGACTTCCGTCATTGTTCTGCCCGGCAATACCGTTGCCGAGTGGGTGGAGGACTTCTACCGCCAGAGCGAGCAGCGCCAGGCCCGTGCCTTCGAAGTGCAGGGGGATACCTACGCACTCATTACCGCTCAGCCCGGGGCCGACCACGACTGGCTCAGCGAACTGACCGCTCAGGATGTGGTAAATATCGAGGAGCACGAGGAGCTCAAGCTGCTCGAGACCCGTAAGTTCACCTTCCGTTGCGGTTGCACGCTCGACAAGATTCTGCCCACCATCCGCACCATGCAGAAGGACTTTGCCGACCTGCTTTCCGAGCAGGGGTATCTGGAGGCCTCTTGTCCGCGCTGCGGTGCCTCCTACCATGTCACGCCCGACATGCTGCAGTAAGAGCCCTGTGCCGCTACCCGACCATGGCTCGCCTGTTCTCTGCTCTTTTGCTCTTTCTGTGTGGCCTGCTGTTGAGCAGTTGTGCCACACCGCGTGGCACAGCTGAGGGGCCGGTTGTTCTGGATATCGGCCATTGTGTCGGTCATGAGGGAGCAAAGGCGCCTCGTGCGGTCAATGGTCAGCGTGTGCGCGAGCTTGAGTGGTGGTACCGCTATGTTTACTATACCCGCCGTGTGATTGAGAACGCCGGTTATCAGGTGTGTGTGGTGAACCGTGGCGACAGTCCTGATAGCGAGCCCCTGCGCAGTTGGGCGCGCCGTGCCGGGGTAAATCACTGTGGTGAGCCCGATGATGGCCACCGCCATGCCTCAGATTATTTCCCGGATCGCGTGGCTGCCGGTATGGCCAGCGCCGACTATGCCATCTCTCAGCGTGCCTCCTGCGCTGTATTCCTGCACCACAACAGCGACCGTGGCTGGCGACGCAGGGGGGCATCCCGCTCCATCATTATCTGCAACAAGCACAACGGCGGTCGTCTGGGCGCGGCTTTGGCCGACACACTGAACCGCGAAGTGCTCAACCACGGCATGCCCAACGGTGGCCGCGAGTGCCGTGTGGTTGTGCGCAGTAGGGATGCTGCTCGCTCCGCCGGCTGGATGAATGCCTGCGACGATGCCGGGATTCCCGCTGCGGTAATCGAGGCCGCTTTCCTGAATAACCGTGGCCATTTGACCTATTTGGCCAACGATGCTACGGCCCGACGCTATGCCGAGGCTGTGGGACGAGGTATTGTGAATTACCTGCGCAGCCATGGTCATGAGCCCCGCCACTACCGGGAAGATCCCGATGTGCCCGACAGCGGCTCCTTCGGCTACGCGCCCGAGTCCCGGGGGGTATATGTCCGCGGGGCTGAGAACCTGTGGGAGTGAAGGGCGTAGAGTGAGTGAAATTGGAGCTTGTCGAGCATTTACAATCTACAATCTACAATTTACAAAGTGTTGAGCTAGGCGGGCTTTCGCCCGCGGATATGCGTGGCCTATACCACCGTTCACGCCCCGCGCTTTCAGGCGCGGGCGGCGGTAAGTGTGATTCCGGCTTCGCTTATCACAGGCGTAAGCCTGCATTCTCCTACATTGTAGATTGTAAATGGTAGATTGTAGATTCTGCTCGGCAAATTGCCATTAGTCCTTCTCTGAATCGTCATAATCCTTCTTTTTAGGTATGACATGCAGAATTGTCGGTTGCAATCCGCTTGCAGCTGTGGTAAAATGCCGACATGAGGCCTGTGATATACCAGCTCTTTGTCCGCCATTTTTCGAATTACTGCGAGAGCGGGGTGCCGTGGGGAACCCGCCGGCAGAATGGCTGTGGCACATTTGCCGGAGTGACGGATGCTGCTCTGGCTGCACTGGCGCGCATGGGCATAACCCACCTGTGGCTCACAGGTGTACTGCGGCACGCCACCCAGAACTCCCACCCCGGTTTGCCGGCAGACCCAGCCTGCGTGGTGAAGGGTATAGCGGGCAGTCCTTATGCCGTGACCGATTATTTTGATGTCGACCCGGATTTGGCGCAGGAACCGACAGCTCGCCTGCAGGAGTTCACCGATTTGCTGGAGCGTGTGCGGGCTCACGGCATGGTGCCCCTTATCGATTTTATTCCCAATCACGTGTCGCGCAACTACCGTTCCACCGTGCGGCCGGAGCTGAGTTTCGGCAGCGGGGACGACACCTCCCGCTTTTTTGCGCGCGATAATTCGTTTTATTACATCGAGCCTTGCAACAGTGGGCAGCTCATGCAGCTGCCCGAGGGGGAGTTTGCCCCTGAGCGTGGCCATGGACGTGTGACCGGCAACAATGTTGCCACCCATAACCCCGGTCCCTGCGATTGGTACGAAACCGCCAAACTCAACTACGGTACAGATTACCGTCAGGGGGCTGCCCCTGCGGAGGTACTGCCGCGTGAGTTCGCTCCGACAGCGGTGGTGCCCCGTACTTGGCGGCTGATGGATGAAGTGCTGCGCTATTGGCAGGAACTGGGTGTGGGCGGTTTTCGCTGCGATATGGCTCACATGGTGCCCATGCCGTTCTGGCATTGGGCTCTGGCGAATGCCCGCATGAGGGATGAAAGCGCCTTCTTTATGGCCGAGGCCTACAACGACCACCTCAAACTCTGCCATGGCGATGTGCATGCCGGGCTGCTGACAGCCGGGTTCAATGCTGTGTACGACAGCGGCTCCTATCAAGTGCTCAATGCTATTTTCGAGGGTTGTGCCTGGGCGAATGACTTGGACGCCTGCAATCACTCCGAATCCCCTCTTTGCTCGCGTGGGGTGCGCTATCTCGAAAATCATGACGAGCCCAGACTGGCTGCCCCCTCACACTGGGCAGGGCAGGGGGCCGTGGCTGCTCCCGCCCTCATGCTGGCACAGTACAGTACCACCTGTGGCCCCGTGCTCTTTTACAACGGTCAGGAGGTCGGTGAGCGGGCGGATGGTCCCGGCGGATATGGTGGCGATAATGGCCGCACTTCCATATTCGACTACACCTGCCTGCCGGCTCTGCAGCGCTGGAGCAACGGCGGGCTGTTCGACGGTGCCCGCATGACCCCGGCAGAGCGCAGCCTGCGAGAGTTCTGCAATCGCCTGCTGCCCCTGTTGCAGCACCCCGCGCTCAGCAAGGGCGAGTTCTACGGCCTGAACTGGGCAAATCAGCAAACCCCCGGCTATGGTCGACTGCCCGGTGAAGATTGCTCCGGCCACAAGCTCTATGCCTGCTTGCGCCACAACCGCAAGGCACGCGCCACGCTGCTGATTGTCTGCAATTTCGACACAACTGCACCTGCAGCTACCTCCATTCACATACCGGCAGATGCCTGTCAATGGGCAGGGCGAAAAGTCGCCGACTGTACCTTCCTCGACCTGCTCAATCCCGCAGCTCCTGCATGTCATGCCACCCTGCAGCAACTGCAGACAATGGGCTTGCCGGTACAGCTTCCTCCCGGTGGCGCTCTGCTGCTCGAGTGGTCATAATTCAATCTCACTTTAATCATCTATTCGACTTATATCATGATACGACTTATTCTTTCATTTGTCTGTTTTTTCTTTGCCCTGTCCGCCATGGCAGAGCCTGCATACCCCGCTCAGGTCATTAAGCACCGTGTGGCTGCAGATGGCAGCGAGAGCCTGCTTACCCCGGTCGCTCGCTATGTCGACTCCGCCGGACGTACCGTGGACTTGGTCGGGGCTATCCACTTGGCCGATGCCCGCTACTACCGCAACCTCAACCGCGCCTTCCCCCGATACGACAAGGTGCTTTACGAAATGGTGGACGGTGAGGGCGTGCCGGAAATGCTGCGATTGGCTCGCAAGATGGGGGATGGTACGGCAACTGCCGAGGAGGAGGCTAGCTTTAAGAAAATGGTGCAGCAGAGTGGTAGTGGCGAAGGGAGCATGCTCAACAGCGTGCTCGGGCGGTATTACATCATGATGGCTCAGCTACTCGACCTGCAACTTCAGATGGAGCTTATTGATTACAGCTTACCCAATATGGTGTTTGCCGATATGACCTCCGAAGAATTGGCAGCAGCCATGGAACAGCGAGGCGAAAGCTGGTTTAAGCTTATCCTCTCCTCCATGATAGAGTCTGACAGCGCCTCCCAATCTTCTCTTCGTACGGATGGAGTGGCGCTGCGCCGTTCTATGTTGCGAACTCTTGCAAAAGAGAGCGGTGGCTCGCTCGAGTTCAGCGCCATTGTCATATCCCGCAATGAGCGCTGCATGGTGGTACTGGACCGCGAGCTCGAGTCTGCAGCGAGTGGCTCCCGTATAGCCATCTTTTATGGTGCCATGCACTTGCGCGATATGCATTATCGCATGCTGGAGCGCGGTTTTAAATTGCAGGGTGTACAGTGGCTCACAGCTATTCGAGCCTGAGCAATACTTTGCCCATATTGCCTGTTATCGGCCCCTCTCTTCTGAGGGGCTTATTTTTTTATGTGTCCGCGCCGGTAATTTCCTGATAGTTTGCGTACTTTCGCCTTGACATTCTCATGCACTGTGATATTAAAAATATCGTGGTGGTTGACCAGAAGGAAATGTGAATCCCGGAATATAAAAAACACCTGTTTCGCTTGCACGGCTTCCCGGTGGGGATGATGAATAAGTGCTTGCTGAGTCGGGGGTAAGGGTGCAGTTTTGACTGATGGTTGATGGACAACTCACGCAGAGGTCTAGCTCCCCGCTTAGCACTGAATTATACAAACAAACATGAATAAGTATACCGATATACACACCGGTCTCAGCTCTGCCGAGGTGGAGGCCAGTAGAGAGAAATACGGCAGCAATCAGCTCACCCCGCCGTCTCGTGACCCGTGGTGGGTTCAGCTGCTCGAGAAGTTCACCGACCCGCTGATTGTCATTCTGATGGTGGCGGCTGTCATTTCATTCATTCCGGTTATCATTGCCGACCACAGCCCCATCGAAAGTATCGGTATCATTACCGCCGTGTTGCTGGCCACATTGGTGGGCTTTATCAATGAGTACAAGGCTAACAAGGAATTCGATATCCTCAATCAGGTGAGTGATACCGAGCCGGTGCGTGTTGTGCGCGACGGCAAGCATTGCCAGGTGCCCAAGAATGAACTTGTGGTGGGCGATATCGTCACCTTGGGTACAGGTGAAGAAGTGCCTGCCGACGGTGTCGTGCTCGAGGCCATTTCCCTGCGTATCAATCAGGCCTCCCTCACCGGTGAGTCTGAACCCGTGCTCAAAACCGCCGAGGCGGTAGAGGAAACGCTGGCCGGTGCTTACCCTCGCAATGTGGTGCTGCGCAGCACCCTTGTTTCCGAAGGTCACGGTATCATTTGCATTACCAAGGTGGGCGATGCTACCGAAATCGGTAAGGTTGCCGAAGCCGCCTCCGAGGAATCCGACGAGAAATCCCCCCTCAACCAGCAGCTCGACGGCCTGTCCAAGGGTATTAACGTGCTGGGTTCCAGCATTGCCTTCTTCCTGTTCGTATCCCTTATCGTGCACGATACCATTAAGGGCGGGTTTGTACTCAGCGGTGTGCAGTGGGGCTTCTTTGCCGGCGTGATTGTATCCATGGCGATTGCTCTTCTGCGTGTGTGGTACCCCATTCTGCAGGACCTGCTCGGTTACATGAAAATCGAGCTGCCGGCTCCCTCCATTGTGGAGAAGGAAGGTGCCATGCCCTGGCTGTGGTGCCTGATTGGTGGCCTGGTCGTATTCGGCCTGACTGTGGTGGGCATGGGCTCCTTCGGCCTTATCGACATGGCCGATCCCTCTACATGGATGGATGGTGTGGCAGCTGATCACATGCTCACCTACTTCATGATTGCCATCACTCTTATCGTGGTGGCCGTGCCCGAGGGCCTGCCCATGAGCGTGACCCTCAGCTTGGCCTACAGCATGCGCAAGATGGCCCAGCAGAACAACCTCGTGCGACAGATGGATGCCTGCGAGACCATCGGTGCTGCTACTGTGGTTTGCTCCGACAAGACCGGTACCCTTACCACCAACCGCATGACTGTGCGCGAGAGCCATTTCCCCGCTGTTACTGAGCAGGGGGCTCAGGCTCCCATTTACCCCCTGCTGGCAGAAGCCGTGGCCGTGAACTCCACTGCTGACCTTGGTACAGACGGCGAGGTGCTCGGCAACGTGACTGAGGGTGCCATGCTTATGTTCCTGCGCGATGCCGGCTCTGACTACGAGAGCCTGCGCACCGGTGCCCCGGTAGTGGGGCAGCTGCCGTTCTCCACCATGAATAAGTTCATGGCCACTTGTGTGAGCTCACAGGTCAAGAAGGGCAGCGACATCATTTACGTGAAGGGTGCTCCCGAGATTGTGCTTGCCCGCTGTACTTCTGCATATGGCGAGGAACTCACCGATGCCAAGCGTGCCGAAGTTCTGGCTACTATCACTACGGCTCAGCGCAAGGCTATGCGCGTGCTCGGTCTGGCTTACCGCGAGGGGAGCGCCGACAGTGCCGAGGCTATTAAGGATGCTGCCAATGAGCTGGTATGGATGGGCTGCTTCGTTATTCAGGATCCCGTTCGTTCCGACGTTCCCGGTGCTATCGCCACCTGTTTGAAGGCCGGCGTAGGCGTGAAGATTGTAACCGGCGACAACAAGGAAACCGCCTGCCAGATTGGCCGCGAAATCGGCCTGCTGCCCGAGGGTGACCTGCCGCCCCATGCTGTGATGACCGGTGAGGAGTTCGCCGAGTTGAGCGACGAGCAGCTCGAGGGCTGCGTGAACGACCTCTGCGTGCTCTCCCGCGCCAAGCCGATGGATAAACTCAGGCTCGTCAACGCCCTGCAGAACAATAATCAGGTCGTGGCTGTGACCGGCGACGGCACCAACGATGCCCCCGCTCTCAACCACGCCGATGTAGGCCTTTCCATGGGTATTACCGGTACCTCTGTCGCCAAGGAGGCATCCGATATCATTCTGCTCGACGACTCCTTCGCCAGTATCACCCGAGCCATTAAGTGGGGTCGCTCCCTCTACCGCAATATCCAGAAGTTTATCGTGTTCCAGCTCACGGTGAACGTCGCTGCCTGCGGTATTGCTGCACTCGGACCCTTCATCGGTGTTGACCTGCCCCTTACCGTTACCCAGATGCTGTGGGTCAACCTGATTATGGATACCTTCGCCGCTCTTGCGCTCGCTACCGAGCCGCCCAGTGACGATGTGATGAATTGCGCTCCGCGTAATAAACTGGCCTTTATCATTACACCTGATATGTGGAAGTGGATTCTCGGCCTCGGTGTGGCTTTCATTGCTGCACTCATCGCCTATGTCATCCATATCACCCCCGAGGGTGGCGGTGATCCCAGCAGACATGATGTCACGTTGCTCTTCACCGGCTTTGTGATGCTGCAGTTCTGGAACCTCTTCAATGCCCGCGTGTACGGCTCCGACAAGAGCTGCCTGAGTGGTATTCTGAGCAACAAGAGTTTCCTGCTTATCGCTGCGGTCATCCTCTTCGGTCAGGTGTTGGCCGTTGAGTTCGGTGGCAACGTCTTCCGCACCGAATCCCTCAGCCTGCAGGAGTGGCTTATCCTTGCCGCCGTCACCAGCCCGGTGCTCATCGTCGGTGAAATCGTGCGCTTCATCGCTCGCGCCCGCAAAGCCTGATAAGCTCCATCAATTCCTCAGTCATCCCTGCCACAGCGATTCTCCGCTGTGGCAGGGATTTTTTTTTGTTATAAATGTCGGCATTTCGAGTCCGTATGTCGGATATGGTATCACTTGCAGAGAAATAAAAGAAGATGGAATCATTTTTCTTTTATGATTACAATAAAGAAGGACGATTTTTCCGGATACCCCCACATGCCATGTAACTTTTTAATGATTTCGTATCTTTTGATTTGACAGCGCCATTCTCGATGATGTATACTGATAATGTTGCGGAAATGAGTAGATTTTTATTAAAAGACAGCACGCCTGTTTATAGAATCGGTCGCAATGAGATTGTTTCTCAGGATGCCCCGATTGAGGGGGGTATTTTCACTGGCTGTAAGCTATTCTAACAATTTTTAATGCAGATCGCCCTCTCGATAGACCTCAACGATTGAATTTCCCCAAACAATACACCATTACTATTATGAACATGAAACACACTATTACGTCCGCTCTCTCCACGGCAGCGACCCTTTTCCTCGCTTCGTGTGGCGTACAAATTCAAATGGAAAGCGCTGTGCCTGCACAAGTTAACTTGGGCCGTGGCACCATGATTTGCTGTGAGCCCCACGGCAACAGCGTATCTCAGAAAATCTGCTATGCTGTTGGCAACAGCATCAGACAAGATGGCTACTACACCGTTGGTTCCTACAACGGCGGCAAGCCCATCGCTTTCTTTGAGGTCATGAATGCCCAGCTGCAAACCACCTCCGGCAAGAACTACAGTTACACGGATCTGATTACCACGGTTCGCATTTCTGACGCCGCCGACCGCCAGCTGTACCGTCGCAGCCTCAAGACCGATGTGGACGAAGATAGCTACGGCAACCTTTATGTCGATGATGCCTGCCGCACCGTTGCAAAAACCGTTATGCTGGATCTCACTCCTCACTCCGTGACATACAAGGAAAAAGTATCGCCGAACGATGAGAACCCCAGCATCGAAATGGGGGCACTGGCCTGTGCTAATGGCAATTGGGAGCAGGGGCGCAGCTATGCCCAGCAGGCTATTGCTCACAACCCGAACGATCCTGAGGCATACTACCTGATGGGCCTGATTGAGCGCAACGCACTCAACTACGCTCAGTCCACAGCTCATTTCGAAAAGGCATACTCCATCGAGGATAAAGGTAAGTACAAGAGCGCTATCCTCAAAAATGCCACCTTGGCTGCCAATGAGGATAAGGTTCGCCAGCAGCTCAGCAACTAATCTCAACCTCAGCATATCATAAAACAAACAATCTGCATGCTGGCGAGCCGGAGTTCCTCCGAAGGTGTAGCCGGCATGCAGATTGTGGTAGATTCCACTAAGAAGGGATTTTGCCATTCGGCATGATGAGATTCGCGCGACATTTGCCAACACTGCCAAGCCCGCAGAGGTAGCAACTCCTCCGTCCGTCGCCGATATCAATCCCCGTGATAAAGCGTTAGGCTCTCCGGTAAAGAAAAGCCCGGAATGGCAAGCTGCTCAACACCTCGACCGACAAGGGGAACACAGTGGAGCTAAAAAGCACATCGCTGTGTTGAACTTCCCGGAAGAATAAACACCATAACGCCCGTACCTTTTTCCTATCTGATATATTATGAAGATACATAGATTGTCTTTTCTGGCATTAGCTTTTTTCCTTATCCCGGGACTGCAGGCTGCTACACAGGATGTCAAACTTCCTGCGGAATTGCAGAAGAGGGTAGGTAGTGTGAATGAGCAGCTGAAGAAGAAACTTTCTGCGGATGATTACGCAGAACTGCTCAAGGGCGAAATCATGTGGCCCGGTGATAGTGGGTCACTGCTCAAGAAACTTGCAGAGGTTCAGCAAGCTCTTGACGATGACGATATTTTTCCGCGTGCGTACATCGTATCGCAGGGAATAGAGGATGTGCAATTTGAACAGCGTCTTCAGAACCAGCAGGACCCCATCCTCTATGCAGATTCTTCATGGGTCATCACTCGTGCTAACGGTAAGGGAAAGTTCTCTTCCGTGTACACGTTCTGGAACACGCGAACCGGGCTTCCGGAAATGAAATTGAACCTGCCCGGCAATGTATACTGCCCGACTCCTACAAACGTTCCGGGGGTGTATGCGCTGCAACTTACCCAAAACAGGAGAGCCTCGGAAGACTATTTCACTTGGCATGGTCTACCCTGTACCTTGTGTCTGGTGAATCCGGAGCAAAAGAGCTTTGCAACCAGATATTCCGCCATTGGTGAAACGAGCTCCGCTTGTCCTGATCCGTTCTCTTATTACAAGGGCGTGACAGAAATCAAAACTCCCTACTATGTGGATTTTTCAAGGGAGCTGATTAGTCTGGAACAGACTGGAAGTCTGGCAATTAGCGAAAAAATAGCCAAACGTAAGGAAATTCAAGCCCGATACGAAGGTGTTAAAGCTCAGTATGATAAATCAGCTGCTCTATCTTTCATTGGCACCGGGGCTCACTCTATGTTTCCGTTGGAGATAGAGCAGACCGCAGCATTCCGTCTGCCTCGAGAGCCGTTCTTTGCAATCGCGGGTGATACGAGTGGAAAAACTGCATCACTTACTTTTTCTACAGATGGTACTCGCTATGTCAGCCTTGATTTTGATACCATGAGCCGCACGATTACATATAGTCCCGAGGCAATTGGTAAAAAGGTGACATATAATATTGAGGGAACACCTGCGGCTGACGCAGAATTGGCGATTATTAATAACCTGAAGCTTAAATTGTCGCCATTGCCTTCTCGCCCAGGTTTCGGTATTGAGGTGATACTGGATAATATCAGTGTATCCGCTCCCTCTCCGGACTGTTCATTTACCATTTTCGCCTGTAACACTGGAAATTACGCGTGGAATGTGTACGAAGACGCTGTAATTGATGAGGTCCTCGGCATAAGAAAAACAGATGGCCAGATTTTCTTTTTTAACCCCAATTCTGTACCCCTGAATAAGCAGACAAAAATGCAACCTCAGAACAGAGTTGTTGATAAATCTGAAAACGGTATGATACGGGGTGGCAGTGGAATGATTCAGTTTGCCGGGCGCTATCGTTTAATGTGTGTTCTTCACTCAAATGAAAAGGTATCTGAAGTTCTCATCTGCAAACAGATAGATCGAAATAAAGAGCTTTACTCTATTCTTTCTATAAATGAGAAAAAATCCGAGTTCTCTGTACTGCGTCGCTGGGAATCGACCGTTTATCGCCTTGCTCCCATATGGATTGAACGCAAAAAATGGCTCTTACAGCCTACCTCTGACAACAGCTATGACATTGTACAGATGGCTACTGGCAAGGAACCTCAGAAACTGGCAACTCTGTTCATCTCCCCCGTACAGGATGGTTATGCAGTGGTATTGCCTGATGGACGATATGCCGGTTCCCCGGGCTGTGAGCGTTTCCTTCGTGTAGCAAACAAGGGCTTGTCTGTGTTTGCTCCTTGGCGAAATCGACCGGCAGATGTGTTGACTGCACTCGGTGGCAACCCCGATGATATCGCAGCCCTCAGGGAAACAACAAAGAGATGGCTGAAGAAACAGGGATTCGATGCCGACAATATGCCGGCAGATCCCATACTTGCAGACCTGCCGATGGCAAGTGTTACACTTCCTGCCCTGTATTCCTCCAAGTCCTCGTTGCCTGTAAATGTTGCGCTTCGTGCCGGTGCACGAGCTATCTCGAAATTGGAGCTTCGAGTGGATGGCATTCTGCAGCCGGCACCCAAGGTTAATGTGGCACCGAGAGCCAATGGCAAGGCACAGGTGCAGGTAAGTCTCGCCTCCGGTCAGAACAACATCGAGATTACCCCCATAGATGCAGCCGGCATCAGTGGTGACAGTGTCAAGTTCCGAGTCATTGGCCCGGGAGATGCAGACAAGAGCGATTTGTATGTTGTCGCCATGGGCGTTTCGGCCTACGATGATGAGGAAATCGCCTTGCAATATGCAGCCAAGGATGCCACGGACATCATAAACTGCTTCCGGACATACGGCAATGGCTCCCAAAAACATGTTCTGCTGCTCACAGATAAGCAGGTAAAGGATGAGCGCGTTATTGCGCAGATTTCCTCCTTCATTCGAAAGGCCAAGCCGAATGATCGCGTGGTGATGTACTTGGCAGGTCACGGCATGCTTGATGACCAGCTGCAGTACTTCTATGCCCCTGCCGGTTTCGATGTGGAGGATATTCCCGGCACAGGCATCTCTATGGATGTGATTCGTGACTGCCTGCAGAGCACACCTGCACGGCGACGCTTGCTCCTGCTCGATACTTGCCACGCAGGCACTCTCGGCGAGGCCGGGCAGGATAAACTGGCGGCTTCCGGCGTTCCTCTGCCCCACGGAGTTCAGGCTGTACAGACCCGCGGTATGAAGGTTAAGAAAGTAAAGACCGCAGACAAGCCCGAAAAGGAAGTGCTCAACGACGTGCAGAAGAAACGCTACATTGAGGACTTTTTCTCCATGGATGCGCAGATGCGCGGTATCAATGTGCTGGCGGCATCTGCCGGTGCAGAGTTTGCTCAGGAATCCGGAAAATGGAAGAATGGTGTATTCACTTCCTCCCTCATGCGAGCCATGAGCCGACGTGCTCCTGTGGATGCCAATGCCGATGGTCTGCTCAGCGTCGAGGAAATGCTGCATTATGTCTCGGGCGATGTGTCCACCCTCACTTCTCATGCCCAGAAACCTTCGGTTGTTTCTGCGGAAGATACCCGTGGATTCTTCCTTTCCTCTGACCTTGCATGGTATGTTCATCGCAAGGACTGGTCCGGCCTTCAGGCCGCGGCCAATGCCGAAATCGATGTGAACGAGGGGGCCTACCCCAACACCGAGGGCATAATCTGCAAGGCGTTGGAGCTGGGTGCTCCTGAAAGCGCCTTGAAGGCATTGCTGGATAACGGAGCTAATGTCAATCGAGCCCAGACAATCCTGCTGAGAGGTGAAAAACTGCAGGAAATCCAGCAGACACCTCGCATGCTTATTACTCAGGACAACTCATACATCGATTTCGATGGTCGCAAAATTGACTTCTGCAGCAAATATGGCTACCCGGTGCTTGCGCTGCGACGCCTGTTCCAGCCGTACTATGCAAAGCACAAAGCTCAATTTGCGCCACCTGCTGCCACAAAGTCTAACTCTACCACGAAGCCTAACTCCACTACGCCTGCTGAGAAACCGGCTCGCAAGCGTATTAAAAGCAGACTTTACCGTTAATTTTTTACCTACATCACTAACTATATGAAAACTCAGTCATTATTAACACTCGCCCTTGCCGGCCTTCTTCTGCCGCTCTCGGCAGAGGCTCAGGTCTCTCGTCTCGATAGCCGATATGGCGTCAAGAAAAAACAGCAGACTACGAAAAAGTCAACGAAGAAGTCCACGAAGTCTTCAACGAAGAAATCCTCCGGCAAGTCAAGCAGTAAATCGACTTCTCAAAGTTCGAAGAAATCCTCCTCTAAAACTTCGAAGTCTACCTCCCAAACGTCTACCTCCACTCGCAAGCCCTCTGTGCCCATGGCCAAGCCTGCAGCGAAGACGGTGACTCCCGACCTTCCCGCCAATTTAAAGACTGTGGCAGAAGATGCACTGCCACAGGAAGATGCCGCTATTTCGATGCTTCGCAAACTTCTGCTGTATATTAACAGCGGAAACACCGAGGCAACCGAGGCTCTTTTCGAAGACCAGATAAAGTTTGCATATGCTCAGCCTGAACTGGGTGACAAAATGGAAGACCCTGAGGCTATTCAGGAAGATGCTGCAGCTCGCGATTTTGTAATGAATACCTTGGGCGAGACCGGCGTCTTCACCGGTGAGTATGAGGTGGTTCAGATTGCGTACCGTCGTCAGGATAACATCACAGCCATCGTCGCCATGATTATGCTGCCCGATGAAGCTCGCTTCGCCAATATAACCATGGTGGTGGATACAGATGCCGGTAAAATTAAGTCATTGGCTATCACCTCACCGAAAGCCCATCCTCAGATTAAGGAAATACCCGCAGAGAAAATCAAGCTCGGTTCAGACTCGCTCATTGAGTTGGGTGTGAAGGAGTTTTCCGGCTATTCCCCCATAAAATCCGCCACCACGGCAGAAGGCGGTGGCTGGTGGGCTCCGGATATGGAGTTCACAACGGATCCTGTTGTGCGCAAGGCTATTCTCGGGCCATCTGTTCCCTATATGAATCTGATTTCTCTGAGCATGCTGAAGGACAATTATCTTTTCTTCTTCAGAGAGAGTAAATACATGCGTGATTCCATGCAGGCTAGGTCATTCTTTGCTCCGCGTGTTCATCTTATCGGCTTGAACCGTGAGGTTTCTCGTGAAGAGCTTACCTCCATGATTACTGCAGATGAATTACTGCTGGAGGATGGAGCCCATATCATCGACTCCGGCTACATGGGTCATTGCTTGCAGTTCGTCATCTCCTATAAGGAAAAATCCACCCGCGAGAAGAAGTATATCCGCGTTTGCATGGTGGTGGATGATCGTAATCAGGTAATAGCCATCATGGAAAGTAAGTGCGTGAACGCCTCGCCTAAGGTTAACTCATCTTTCACCAGTCTGGGCCGTACCACCGAGGTTATTGAGGACGTGAACGAGCCCTCTCGTGAAGACTGGATAAATAATTTCATGAGTGCTTGGAGCTCCGGCGATGCAACCGCATGGGATAAACTCTTAAATGCCGAAGTTGGTCATCTGTATCTGCCGGGCATGACCCAACACGCTACAAAAGTTCCCAAAGCAGAGGTTATCGAACTGATGCAGCAAAGTATGCCCTCATTCCTGAAGGGGGGCTACGAAATTGTGAAGATGGAAGATGACGGTAATAGCATGACCACCGCAACGATTGTATTCAATGAACCCGCCCCCAATGGACGGAAAGTGAAGGCGGAAGTCGAGGTTAACCATATCAAGGTTGTGCATGGTTTCTGGGTAAATATGAGTTATGTGGACAATGGCGAGAAATTCAAGCAGGTAGACTTTGTATCTGCTGTGGAAGGCATTTCCCCGGACGATATCCCGGTAGAAGAACGTCTTATAAAAGATTTACCGCAAGATATCATAGGATACGAATTTTTGCGCCGCATGCTGGAAGCTGCTAAAGCAGAAGATACAGAGAAGATGCAGGAGCTTATACCGGATGGTTTTATTAGCAAATACAGGATGCCACACAAAACGGGAATTTTTGCTGGAAGTGTTGCCACTGCGGATACGCTAGTTAAAGATTTAAGAATTCTCATAAGTGATATCGGAAATGCGGGTTACAGTATTTACGTCTCCGAATCATCTAAGGGGCGCGTCAAAGGTCTGCTTACGATTAACGAGGGTAAGGCCATGGGGTATGCTTGCTACACGTTCGACTTGGAATACTCAAATAAACCAGGATTGGTGAAACTGTATATTGGTGCGAGCAGGTATACGAAGGAGACAAAAGAACGGGCAGGGGACGCAAAGGTCAGAGTTGCTCCTGCTGTCTCTCACGAAAATGAAGAGGTTAAATCGCTGTGTCCTGCCGATATGGATTTCTTCTCTAATAGCATGGTAAAGGCTGCAGAGGCATCTAACTTATCGCCCTTCGAAGTTCCTAAGGGATTTGAAAATAGTCCGAAAATGATACAGTCATTTAAGGATGGTTATGAAAAAACGAACCTTGATGATGCGAAGCAAATGGCTTTGGTATATCATCAGTTCCGTATCGGTGCAAAAAGCCGCAAAGTCGAAGCGGATTTTGGGATTGAACTCAACGAGGCCAAAATGCATTTTGACTCACCTGTAAATATTATTGGTGAATCCAATGCCCTTTCTCTCGACGAATTATGTACAAGGCTGGATTCCACAGAATTGGCATGGGGGTCAAACTTTACACTTTACAAAGTAGGATATAAAGGAAAAGCTGTTCATGCTATCTATCGAATCAATGTTGAAGGCGAAAATCCTCTATATCTTAGCGTCGTGATGCTTCGTTCCGGGGTGCTTAAACTCAATGCGGTTGGAGAAAGTCTGCTGCAAACTAAAGAACCCGTACTTGCTCCCGGTTACAAAGAAGCGGATATCAATTAATTGGAAGTGCCATTTGCGCTGAACCTTCGCAGGCCTTGTTCAAAAGAGACCTGCGAAGGTTGGGGTGAATGTAACGGAGCACCGACTTCTAGGGGCAATTACAAACCATCGCGTAAGAACTGACAGATTAGCATTCTGCGTGTTTATCGATTGCGCCCGCAAGGCCTGATAAGCCCCGCACCATACCCCCTCTTTCATCCCTGCCACCGCGTTCCCGCGCCGTGGCAGGGATTTTTTGCGTGACTCATAGTATAAAACGAAGTCAATATCGGCATAATCGAGAACGGAAAAATACTCTTTTTTCTTGCAAGCGTAGGGATTGTCGATATAATGCTTACATGGATAATCTTGCAGGCGTTCAGAAACAAGGTCTTGCTGTGGGGTGGCGTTTGGTTGCGGGGATAGGGCGGTTGATTTTATGTGCCGCTGTTGTCATGGTTCTGCTTGGCGCGTGGGGGTGGGCGGACAATCCGAACCCGGATTGGGTGCTTGTATTCAAAGATGAATTTTCTACCTCTTCATTTGAGGGCAAAAAATTAAAATGGGGGCAAAAATGGAATAAAATCGAGTACATGCCCCGTCGTGCACCTGATTGGCGCAAGCACCAATCGAGAGAAGACACCCTCGTGGTACCGGGAAAGGAAAAGAAAACCAGATTTGTGCGCCTGAAGGGCGTATACGGAAAGTATGAAAGCCAGAGCAATCAAGACGGCAATCAGGAGAGCTTTGCCTGCGGCGGTATCTTTACGGACAAAACTTTTTCATTCCGCTACGGCTATGTTGAGGTGCGGGCTCGCTTCGATTGCGCGAAGGGCGTATGGCCGGCCATTTGGTTGTTGCCCAGGAGCGGCGGTTGGCCCAATGGGGGTGAAATCGACATCATGGAGCACATCAACCACCAAAAACAAGTGTGGCAGACCATCCATTTGCTTCGCAATTCCGGCAGTGGCGATGCCTCCACCACAGTGAACCCGCAGCCGGCTATCAACGATGTCAACGGCTGGCACACCTATGGCGTGGAATGGGCACCCGAGCGCATCACCTTCTATGTAGACGGTAAAAAAACGGGCTCCTTTACCCCCAAGGGCTTTACTCACTGGCCCTTTGACAGGGAAGTGGAGTTCTACCTATTAATTGATCAACAGATAGGTGGTAATTGGCCCGGGCAGGCTAACCCCGCGGAACTGAAAGCCAAAAGCGCCAACTTCGATATCGATTACGTGCGGGTCTACTCCACCCCGGAATATAAGTTCGCCCCCACCAAGAAGAAAAAGTCAAAGAAAGCGCCTTCAAAACCCAAGGTGAAGCGAGGGGCGCTGTAGGATTACGTTGTTAAAAAGAGCAATTTGTGGTTAAATATCCACCGCCCTGCGGGTGGTTCCTCACCATCCCCGCATGGGGATTTTTCACCATGGTCGGTAAGGCCATTCTTCACCACGACCCAACCACCAGGCTACCTTATGGCCCCGGGGCTCTAGGCTAGGCTCGCTTCCGGCTTCGTCTGCGTCTACGCCGAGACTGGTCGCTCGTAATCTTTAAATTCGCCATATATGGTGAATTGTGCGGTCGATTTCCTGTTTTGGGCTCTTCGTCATAAAGTGTGGGCATGTCCCATTCCCACACTTTTTGGAGTTGCCCCATTTTGTTCCCATTGATATTGATGTGGTTGGTGGTTAAATAAAGCACCGAGCCGGTCATCATGACCGGCCCGGCTTTCACGTATATATAACGGGAGAATGGGTGGATTATCAGCGTCTGCGACGGCGGGTCGCCAGAGCCGCCAGAGTCAGCAGGCTCAGAGTGGCCGCCTGTCTCGGCGTAGGGCATAAGCCCGAAGACGGATGGTGGGCTCCCGTCTACGCGTCCTGCCTTCGGCAGTCTTGCTACGCCGAGGCGAGACGCCCACCTAGCAAGGGGGTTACTTGCGGCGGCGGCAGGCAGCTAGGCCAGCGAGTGCCAGCAGGCTCAGAGTGGCCGTGGTGGGTTCGGGGATGGTGACGGTGTTCAGGTGCTGCACGGATATGGTGCCACTGCTGCTGTCGTAACTCAGGGTGGTTTCATCATTCACCCATGCCCCGGTGAAGAAGCTGCTGGCCAGCATGGAATCCGTGGTGCTGAGCTCCACGCCATCGAGGATAAATCGTACCACATCGACATCCGAGAAGAGTACTACCTGTTCGTTATCGCTGTATTCTGCCCCCAGTGTCAGGACGAGGTTTATCTTGTCACCTCCTGTGAGTGCCTTGAAGGTCAGAGTGGAACCTTCGGTCATACTGAAATAGACGCCATCTGCTACCAGCGTGGAGCCCGCCTCAAACGTCAGGTTGGCGTCTACGAGGCAACTTTGCGGCGGCTCGGCTACGCTTGCAGCCTCACGCAGCGAGAATGTAGCTACTGCCTCTTGGGCGGGAGTCTCAACCACAGCGAAGGTTGCGCCATCAGCTATGTTGATATTTGCTGCCTTCACTGTAGCTCCGTTCATCAGCGTAAGAGAACCGGAATCTCCGACATTGATATTGCTGCTGCCGGCATCCAGCTCAGCATTGCTGACCTTTACGGTCGCATTACTGCCAGTAGCCATATCCAGCCCGGCGGTAGTCTTCAGCACCGCTTGTTCTTCTACTCGCAGCGTGCCGCCATACAGCGTGACCTTCCCATGCATTTCGCTCGTCCGGGAATTGGCTATTTCCTCTGCTGTTGCGGTGCGCCCGGCACCGGCTGCCGTCAACAGCTCGTTGAGATGAGTTTCTGTATAAGCACCGGTGAAGATGATATCACCCTCCTGCTTAATGGCGTTGCCTTCGCTGTCTGTGTAATCGGCATTCAGTCCCACCGTCGCATATGAACTAATGTATACAGAATCCCGGAACTCGATGCTCTTGCCCGCCGCGGCAGACAGGTGGAAGTGCCCGCCACTCATGTAAATGCTCCGCAGGCGGTAGTTGGAGCCTACTTTTTCGTAGTTGCCGGCGATGAGGGTGTTTCCGTTGTTCTGAAGGTAAAGGCTGCCATCGCTATAGATAGCGCCGCCATAGGAGTAGTAGTCGTCGTCGGAGGAGGAGGAGTTGCCGGTGATGTTAACTGCTCCGGCATTACCACTGATGGAGATGGTGGAAAAACTTCCTCCGAAGATAGCGCCGCCATAAGAGGAGTCGGAGGAGGAGGAGGCTGTGTTCTCGGTGATGTTTACGCCACCGGCATTACCACTGATGGAGATAGTGGAATAAAATTCTCCGTAGATAGCGCCGCCACAGGAGTAGTAGGAGGAGGAGTAGGAGGAGGAGGAGTTGCCGGTGAAGCTTACGTCGCCCCCGTTATCGCAGATGGAGATGGTGGAAGAATGTCCTCCGTAGATAGCACCGCCACAGGAGTAGTAGGAGTAGGAGGAGGAGTTGCCGGTGAAGCTTACGTCGCCCCCGTTATCGCAGATGGAGATAGTGGAATCATTTCCTCCGTAGATAGCGCCGCCACAGGAGGAGGAGGAGAAGGTGGAGTAGTAGGAGGAGGCGGCGGCTGTGTTCTCGGTGATGTTTACTGCTCCGGCATTACCACTGATGGAGATGGTGGAAGAACTTCCACCGTAGATAGCGCCGCCACAGGAGTAGGAGTAGGACTCGTAGGAGGCGGAGGAGGAGGAGGAGTTGCCGGTGAAGCTTACGTCGCCCTCGTTATCGCAGATGGAGATAGTGGAATCGTCAGCTCCGTAGATAGCGCCGCCATAGGAGTAGTAGGAGTTGGAGGAGGAGTTGGAGTGGTAGTGGGAGTAGGAGGTGGAGGAGTTGTCGGTGAAGCTTACGTCGCCCTCGTTATCGCAGATGGAGATAGTGGAATCGTCAGCTCCGTAGATAGCGCCGCCAAAGGAGTAGTAGGAGGAGCCGGAGGCGTCGGAGGAGTCGGAGTCGGAGTAGTAGGAGGAGTTGCCGGTGAAGCTTACGTCGCCCTCGTTATCGCAGATGGAGATAGTGGAATCGTCAGCTCCGTAGATAGCGCCGCC
>JAZRSQ010000009.1:0-10831 GCA_045651585.1 Akkermansia sp. | reverse complement strand
ACTCATAGCGCCATTTGTAGCAACGGTTTATGCCACCCTCACAAGTGAGGGTTCTTATTGTTATAATCGGTTGACATGGGGCTTACGCCCCATGCTAAAATATGTCACCCGCGCAAGCGCGGGTTCAAAGAGAGGCTCGCTACGCTTGCAACCCGACAAACATCAATTTGTGGAAGGACTAATTACGAAGGACTTGTTGTTAAATTCCGCGGCTTAAGCGCGGAGAGTGAACGGCAATCTAGGACAAGCCTCTCGCGGCGAAACCGCCAAGCTCTACAACTTATCTATCCTTTCCATTTTTTCTTTACGCACCGTCAAAAATATGTTACCTTGGGTGGCAGAAGAACCTCACCATGGCGAGCGACGATAGCGAGATTACGATAGCACTTCCTTCCGGCTTTTTGTTGGGCGATTACCGTATTATACGCAGTCTCGGGCAAGGAGGATTCGGTATCACCTACCTTGCACAGAACATCACAAACAAAAAGTCTGTTGTCATCAAGGAAAATATGCCGGCGGCTTTCTCTCACCGCAGCGAGGGTACCATGCGCATAACCCCCACCGGTGGCGGTGAGGTTGAGCAGTTCTTCAACTGGGCTCTGGAGCGATTTTTGGAGGAGGCCGATACCCTCACCCGGTTACACCACCCCAACATTGTGGAAGTGGGCGAGAGTTTTACCGCTCTGGGTACAGCCTACTATGTGATGGAGTACATCAACGGGGCCGAACTACACATGGCCGCACCACCGCATCATGAAATCGATGAAGCATGGCTGCGCCCCATTCTCCGCAAACTTCTGGAGGCATTGGAATACGTTCACTCCTGCGAGCTCTTGCACCGCGACATTAAGCCCAACAACATCCTGCTGGATAAAAGGGGCGAGCCCACGCTCATTGACTTCGGCACGGCGCGTTCCCTTGTCAGCGAGCGCTCTGCCACCATGGTCGAGAGCCCCGGTTACAGCCCTCTGGAGCAGTTACAGCAGCACAGCAAAAAGGGCCCGTGGATTGATATCTACTCACTGGGAGCTACCATGTACTGCCTGCTCACCGGGCAGAACCCGCCCCGCAGCATTGACCGCCTGACCGATACCGACCCCTGCATCATCCTGGCGCAGGATTCCTCGCTGCGACAGCGCTTCAGCAAGCAGTTCCTGAGCAGTATCGACAAAGCCATGTCCATGAAATATACCATGCGCTGGCAAACTGCCCGCGAATGGTTGCAGTCCATAGACGACCGGCCCGACCTCCCACCCTTGCCGGACTTTGCGAGCTCGCGCCGACCGGCTCTACCACCCCTGCCGCCGCTGCCGAAGTTCCCCCCAGCAGACCTGCCCCCCTTACCACCCTTGCCCAAGCGCTGATTTCCCCCATCATCAGCTCAGCAGTTTGTGCGCAGCGTTTCTGACTCGCGCCACGAGGTAATAGCAGAACGGGATAAAAAGTATGCCGACAAGCGTGGCTACACTCATGCCGCCTATCACGGTAATACCGACAGAACGGCGCGCCACGGCACCCGGCCCGGTAGCCAGAGCCAAGGGCACACACCCCAGAATGAAGGCAAAACTGGTCATGAGAATGGGGCGCAGACGAGCCGCAGCACCCGCCAGAGTGGCCTGCAGCAGGGGCATGCCCTCGGCCACGCGATCCTGCGCGAACTCCACCACGAGAATGGCATTCTTGGCAGCCAAGCCGATAAGCATAATCAGACCGATTTCTGCATACAAATCCAGCTGACTGCCGGCCAACCATAAGGTGGCAAAGGCTCCCAGAATAGCCACCGGGACAGAAAGGATAATACCCACCGGAAGAGCCCAACTCTCGTACAACGCGGCCAGCAGCAGGTACGCAAATATGCCCGATATGGCCAAGATACCCGACAGGCTCACCCCCTCGGCAGCTTTCTTCTGCTGGTAGCTCATGCCGGAATACGAGTAGCCCATATCAGCCGGCATGGTGCGGGCAAAAACCTGCTCCAGCGCTGCCATGACCTGGGCACCGGTATAGCCCGGGGCAGCCACTACATCCAGCATGGCGGCATTGTACATATTCTGCCGCATGATGTACTGCGGGCCGTAGGTGAACTTAACGTCCACCAGAGCATCCAGCGGGACCTCTGCACCGTTTGCCCCGGGCAGGTAGAACTGCTGCAGCTGCTCCACATTCATGCGTGTATTTGCCTGTGCCTGCATGTAGACAGGGTATTGGTAGCCGAAAATGTTGAAATAATTGATGAACGAACTGCCGAGGAAGGTCTGCAAAGTGCCATAGGCATCTGTCAGGTTCACCCCCTGCGTGAGCGCCTTCTCGGTATTCAGGGTCATGAGATACTGCGGAGTATCGGCAGCCATGAAGTTCTGCACCGCAGCTATCTCGGGCCGACTGCTCAGTGCTCGGGTGAACTCCGCCACCTGCTGCGCCAAGTACTCGCTGCCCCGCCCGGCACGGTCCTCGAGCATGAAGGTGACATCTGCCGTAGCACCCACACCGGGAATGGGTGGTGGCGAAATCGCCATGCCTATACCCCCGGTGGGCAGCGAATTGAGCTGAGAGCGCAGCTGCTGCACCAGCGCAGTGGCATTCTGCGTGTGCGGGTCACGCTCGGCCCAAGGCTGCAGGGTAATGAAGAAAAAGGCGTTGTTCGGGCTCTGCACATTGGTGAGCAGGTTGAAGCCGTTGACCATCACCACACCTTTTACGGCAGGGTTCTTGCCCAGCAGCTGCACAATCTGCTCCGTGCCCTGCTCCGTCACCCCCAGCGAGCAGCCCTGCGGCATTTGCAGCGAGCCGTACAGGTAGCCCTCGTCTTCATTCGGCAGGAATGCCCCCGGCACACGCTGCGCCACCGGGTATATGCACAGTGCCAGCACCACCAGCAAGAGCCCGGTGAGCAAACCACGCCTTATCAAGCTGCCGGCCACACCGGCATAACCGGTGCGCACCCGCCCCATCACTCGGTTGAATGCCATCGCTGCCCGCCCCTTTGCCCCGCTGCCACTGCGCAGCAACAGGGCACACAACGCCGGGCTCAGGCTCAGCGCACACAGCGCCGAAAGGATGATGGACACACCGATTGTCACCGCAAACTGCGTGAACAAGCGCCCCGTGATACCCGGCAGCAACATGCAGGGAAAGAACACCGCTGCCAGCACCAGAGCCGTGGTCATTACCGGCCCGGCCACCTCGCGCATGGCAGCCTGTGTGGCGGCCGCGGGCTGCTCCCCGGCATCCAAGTGAGTCTGCACGGCCTCGACCACCACAATGGCATCGTCCACCACCAGACCGATGGCCAGCACCAAGCCCATCAGGCAAATAGTGTTCACCTCCATACCGAAAAGCGGGAAAAAGAGGAACGTGCCCACCACACTCACCGGAACCGCCGTGAGCGGTATGAGCGTGGCACGCCAGCCCTGCAGAAAGATGAACACCACCAGCATGACCAGCAACAGCGCCAGCCCCAGCGTGTAGAGAATCTCCTCAATCCCCAGGCTCACACTCTCCGTCGTGTTGAGCGCCTGCTGCAGCTCCAGCCCCGGGGCGAGGTTCAGCCCGGCCAGCGTGCGCTCCACCGCCTGTACCGTCTGCAGAGCATTGCTGCCGGGGCTCTGGGAAATGGCAATGATGGCGCAGTGCTCGCCATTGAACGACGAGCTCATGTTGTAAGTCTGGCAGCCCAACTCAACCCGCCCCACATCGCGCAACCGCACGAGGGAGTTCTCTGTTGCCCGCAGAATGATGTTTTCAAACTCCTCAACCGTCTTCAAACGGCCCTGCGTGCGCACGGTGTACGTCGTCTGCTGCCCCGGCACAGCGGGTTCTGCGCCCACCTTACCCACAGGGTGCACACTGTTCTGCGCCTGCACGGCAGAGCTCACCTGCTGCACCGTGAGCCCGTTACCGGCCAAGCGCTGCGGGTCCAGCCATATACGCATGGCATACTCACCCGCGCCGAACACCTGCACATTGCCCACACCCGGCGTGCGCAGCAGGGGATTCACAAAATTGATGTACGCATAGTTGCTCAACCACTCGGCACTGTACTGCCCGCCCGGATTGCGCAGCACATACAGCAGCATGGGCGGCCCGCTCAGCGTGCGCATGGTCACCCCCTGCTGCTGCACCTCCTCGGGCAGAGCCGCGGTGCTCTGAGCGTAGCGCAGGTACGACAGCACCTGGTCCATATCAGCCCCCGTACCTACATCGAAGAGAATACTCAGGCTCATAGCGCCCTCATTGGTGCTGGTACTGGTCATATAGGCCATACCCTCCACACCGCTCATCTGCTGCTCAATGGGCGCCGCTACCGAATCCACCACCGTATTGCAATCGGCCCCCGGGTAGATCGTGCGCAGGCTCACCTCCGGCGGCACAATGTCGGGGTACTGCGCCACCGGCAGACTCAGCGCCGTTATCAACCCGCCCAATACCACCATGAGCGCTATACTGATGGCCACCACAGGCCGACGTATGAAAAAGGAGTACATCACCCATTAGTGACAAACAACGGCTGCGGATGGTTGAATATCGGATTGAATCAAAAAAATCTGCAAGAGGGAGAAATACACTCCTAAACACTTGACTTCATATTACATATATGATAGTTTTCTAATTGACAGAACCCTCAATTAACATACCAATATTATGAAACTCATTAACTACCTTCTGATTGTATTTACCGCTATAGGTATTACGGCACAGGCCTCTATAAATGACAAAAAATATTTCGATAGTAGTTATCCGGCAAAGTACGATAATACTGCTACACAATTAGTGAAAGCGGCAAATAAAATAGCGCACACCAAGAAACTTATTTCTGAAACACCATTCATAGAGGTCGCAAAAGAAAATGACAATCATGGTTCGAGTCGCCACCATTCAAAGACCTCCATCGGTCTGAAACCGGATTTCCCCACAGTATCTCAGGACATGAGAGACGCCGGTTACGAGCATAAAGCATCATTCACATATCAAAAATGGTATTCATTATCTGAGCGGCCGTCATGGTCGTTGGATGATAAGGAAAACCACACAAAATTAATAGATAAATTACCAACTGACGAAGAATGGGCCGATGCTTATTTGCTCCCCAAAGGCCGAGAAATCAGCATTAGCTTCATCTTGATGGATTCGCCGGATATTGAATCATTAGGCAAATTTAGGATTGACTTTGAGCCTAACCCTAATGCTTACTCTCGCTCATTAGGTAAAATGGTAGTAGCAGCTTATAAAAGAGAGCAGGCAAAGGTTGCTAAAGCTATCGGTCAGGTTGTTCTCTCCGGCTATGCCTTTATAACGGTGAAGGAGAATGGTGTAGAAAAACAAGGGTGGATTAAATTATCTTCACTAGTGCCGAACAGCAAAAGCAAAAAAAGAAAAAAAGATAATTAACTTACATTCTCTGCACTAAGAGTATCCCATTTGCCGATTCATCATAGAATCGGCATTTTTTATATAGTATACTTCAAATCCATACATAGCAAAGGGCGAGCCAATTTCTCGGCTCGCCCTTTGTGTAAAATCAGGTTGGGTTTTCTCGCTTTACCAACCTCCACCGAGGGCAGTGCAGAGTCTGGCAAGGCTGGTGCGGATCTGCTGGCGGGTGGAAATGAGGTTGAGCTCAGCAGACAGCCATGCACGCTCGGATGCAGCCACGTTCAGGAAGTCACTCTGACCGGAATTGAAACGGCGCAGAGAGAGCTCGGCGGCCTCCTTATTGGCGGCGGCGGCGGCCTGGTACTGCGGCAGCTGGCTGGTCAGGCGAGCGTAGGTAATCAGGCACTCCTCGACCTCGGCAAAGGCTGCGAGCACGGTCTTGCGATAGGACTGAGCAGAGGAATCGCGCTCCAGCTCGGCAATGTTCACGTTCTCGTTAAGAGCCGTGCGGTTGAAGATAGCCTGACTGGCGCTGGCACCCAAGCTCCAAGTGGAGTTCTGCCAGAAATGCGAGAAATCAGTACCGGCAGAGGAACCCACGCGACCGGTCAACGAAATCTTGGGGAACAAGTCAGCCACGCGGGCACCGATGTTGGCGGTGGCGCGGTGCAGGTCCTTCTCGGCTCTCACCACATCGGGGCGACGGCGCAGCAACTCGGCAGGCAGGCCGGTGGGTACACGCGGTACCTTGTTGTAGGTAGCAGCGGTGGGCATGCTCAGCAAAATCTTGTCGACGGTGGTACCCAGCAGAGTGGCCAGAGTGTTCTCGCAGCTCTTGATATTGGCCTCGTAGGTGGGAATCTGTGCGCGGGTGGAGGCGATGGTGGCGCGGGCTTCTGCCAGTTCGAGGTTGGCTACCATACCCACGGCTTCCTTCTGCTTAACGACGTTGTACGTACGCTCCTGGTACTCGAGCTGTTCCTTGGCAATACGCAGGCTTTCCTTGGCAGAAATCCACTCGAAGTAAGTCGTGGCAATGCTGGCAGCAAGCGCCGTGCGGGTGGCATTGGCAGCAGCCTGAGTGGAACCCAAGGAGGCATAAGCGGCCTCTACCTCGCGACGGGTACCTCCCCAGATATCGGGGGTCCAGGAGGCCGACAGGGCACCGCTCCAACCACCGTGGGAGGTGGAGGTGTTGAAGTTACCGGCATTGTCACCACCGATGGAGGCAGAGCCCGTGGGGAAGAGCCCGGAACGCGTGGAGCGCAGGGAGGCCTCGGCCTTGGCAATGGCGAGCGCGGCGCTCACCATGTCGGGGCTGCTCTGGAAACCACGGTTGATGAGGTCGGTGAGCTGGGGGTCGCCGAAGCTCTTCCACCAATCGCTCAGTGACTGCTCACCGCTGGAGGGCGGCAGGGCATTCACCCAAGTGGCCGGCAACTCCTGATCGGGAGCACCGGTGAAGTTCGGCCCCAGCTGGCAGGAGCACAGCCCCACAAGGGCAAGTAAATATACAGAATGACGGATTTTCATGTGTTACGCAGAAAAGTTTTGTTGATAAGTTAAAGGAATAAAGGGAATTACTCGTGGCGCAGAGCCTCGATGGGGTCGAGCTTGGAGCCCTTCCAGGCCGGGTACCAGCCGAACACGATACCGATGACAGCAGCCACCGAAACGGACAGCACCATGGCAGAGACGGAGGACGATACCGGCCAGCCCATCTGCGCACTGACGATTTTGGAAGCAATACGCCCGGCAATGATGCCGATGATACCGCCGATGGTGCAGAGCAGCACGGCCTCCAACAGGAACTGCCACATGATATCGCGCGGGCGGGCACCCACAGCCATGCGCAGACCGATTTCGCGGGTACGCTCGGTGACGGATACCATCATGATGTTCATGATACCCACACCGCCCACCACGAGCGAAATCATAGCCACGGAGATAAGCAGGCTGCTGATGGTATCGGTCGTGTCGGTCATCATCTTCACGAACTGCGAGCGATCACGCAGGGTGAAGTCATCGAGCACGCCGGGCTCAAGGTCATGGCAACGGCGCAGAACGGGGGTCATGGCATCCATGGCGGCCTCGGGCGTTTTGCCGTCCTGAATCTGCACGGAAATGCTGTCCACCGTGCGGGTGCGCAGCGGGTGGGGGGCATTCGTGTAGGGCTGCAGGTCACAACCGGGATAGAAGTTCACGGAGGTGGTCGAGAAGGTATCGGTCGAGGAAACCTTGGCGCTGTTGGCAGCACCGCCCTTGCTGATGGTGGCGGAACCACTGGCACCCATCAGGCGGGCGCGAATGCTCGACCACGGCAGCATGATGCAGTCGTCCTGGTCATAACCGCGACCGTCGGCACCCTTGGTTTCCAGCACACCGATAACGGTGAACACAACGTCCTTAATACGGATATCCTGACCGATGGGCTCAACCCCGGCGTAGAGCTCCTTGGCGATGGTATTGCCGATCACGCACACACGGCTGGCTTCATCCACCTGCTGACGGCTGAAGGAACGACCCTTGGCCACCTTCCAGCCCTCAATGGCAAGGTAGTGCTCATTGCCACCCATGATAGACTGGGGGCTCCAGTTCTGATTGCCCACAATCACCTGACCGTTGGCACGCACCACGGGCGAGGCCGCCTTCACATACTCCGGGCATTCCTTCATGAGGGCATCGGCATCCGTCGCATAGAGGGAGGCTCGACCGCCCTGCCCTGTATTCACACCGGCAGTGCTGACCGAGGCACCCGACACGGTAATCACATTCGTACCCATGGAGGAGAACTTGTCGGCCACCTGCTTTTTGGAGCCTTCGCCAATCTCCATAATCGCCACCACGGCTGCGATACCAATCACGATACCGAGCACAGTGAGCGCAGCGCGCATGGGGTTGCGCACCAGGGCTTTCAGGCAGGTGATGAGGAGGGTTCCTATTTTCATTTCTTAAGTGTGGCTGAGAGTTCGTCGGATACGCCCTCGAGGATGAGACCGTCGCTCATGTTGATAGCGCGGTCGGTGAAGGCGGCGGTCTTGGGGTCGTGCGTTACGATGATAACGGTAATACCCTGTTTGCGGTTCAGGTCACGGAACATGTTCATGACTTCCACCGAGGTGGTGGAGTCGAGGTTACCGGTGGGCTCGTCTGCCAGCAGAATACCGGGGTTATTGATGAGGGAGCGGGCAATGGCCACGCGCTGCTGCTGACCGCCGGAAAGCTGGGCCGGGGTGTGGTGCATGCGGTCCTTCAGCCCCACCAGCTCAATGAGCTCGAGCGCACGGGCACGGATTTCGGCCGTGCTCTTGGCGGGGTGGTAATAGTAGGCGGGCATCATCACGTTCTCGAGCGCCGAGGTACGGGCCAGCAGGTTGGAGTTCTGGAACACGAAACCAATGCGCTTGTTGCGCAGCAGAGCACGCTCGTTGGCATTCAGACCGGCCACATTGTGACCGTCAATCCAGAACTCGCCGCTCGTGGGGTGATCCAGACAGCCCAATATATTCATGAGGGTGGACTTGCCTGAACCCGATGCTCCCGTGAGCGACACGAACTCGCCGTCCTCAATGCGCAGGGATATACCCTTGAGCACGGGCAAATCAATCTCGCCCAGGTGGTAAACCTTGGTGATATCTTTCAGCTCAATCATGGTCTGAAATCAAATGGGAGTTGCGCCAGCTTACATGGGGCGACCGGAGGGAGCGCCGCCTTTCTGGCCGGGCGCAGCCTGCACACCACCGGCAGAGCGCGGGCGGCGCTGCGGGCCATTCATGCCGAAGAGACCACCCTGTTGCTTGCCGGGACCGGCAGCAGCCTTGGCAGATACCTGCATGACACCGGTCACCAGCTTGTCACCGGCCTCGAGCGTTTCGCCCGGCAGCGGGGTCACAATGCTACGGGTACCATCGCTCTCGCCACGAACCACGCGCACGGGGGCTACCTTGTCGCCCTTCTGCACCCACAGCATGGCACGCTCACCATCGGCGGGGTCGGCAGCAGCTACGGGAGCCTCGGCCGGGGCACCGGCGGGGGCAAGCTCCTCACCCTCTGCAGCAGCCGGGCGCGGACCACGGCGGCCCATCTTGTCGGCAAAGGCAGGGTCTACCTGCTCCTTGGCGGGGCGGAAGTCAAAGGCGGCATCGGGCACCAGCAAGCAGTCCTTCACCTCTTTCACAATGAAATTGGCATTGGCGCTCATGTAGGGCAGCAGCTTGCGGTCGGGGTTCTCGATATCGATTTCCACGATGTAGGTCACCACGTTGGAAGACATGGTGGCGTTCGGGCGAATCTTGTTCACCACACCGGTAAAGTTCTCGTTCGGCAGAGCATCCACCGTGTAGCGCACCTCCTGACCGGCGTGCACCTTGGCAATGTCGGCCTCGTTCACGCTGGCCCAAATCTGCATCTTGCTCAGGTCGCGGGCAACCAGGAACAGCGTGGTAGCGCTCATGTTGCTCACCACCGTCTGGCCCACGTTCACCTGGCGCACCACAATCGTGCCGTCCACAGGCGTGGTAATACGGGTATAGTCGCGGTTGCGCAGCTCACTCTCCAGCATGGCATTGGCGCTCTGCAGCTGAGCCTCGGCATTGGCCAGCTGAGCCTGTGCACTCTGCAGGGATGCCGCAGCATTCTCGGCCTGAGTGAGGTACTGGTCGTAGTCCATCTGCGAAAGAGCATCGCCCACGCCGAGCTTCTTGGCACGCTCGAGGTCACGGTCAGCCTTCTTCTTGTTCACCTCAGCCTGGGAGATATTGGCCTTGGCCGTCAGAATCTGCGCCTGTGCCTGGGCAACACTGGCCTCGGCACGCTTGATGTCAAGCTCCACGATGGTGTCGTCAATACGGGCCAGCAGCTGACCGGCTTTCACCTCGCTGCCGTAGTCCACGCGCTTGCCGTCCACATCCACGCCGAACTCCTTAATCTCGCCGGTCACCTGGGCACCTACGTCCACAAGTTCCTGCGGTTCAAGAGTGCCGGTAGCCTGCACCTTATTCACAAAATTGTCGCGCACGACCTCTACAGTCGAAAAAGTGGTCACCGTGCCGCTGTTACCCGGCCAATAATACCACGTGGCAACACCGCCGCCAACAAGGGCAGCACCGATTCCCCATTTTACAATCGCATTCACAGCTTAAATCTTACTCCTTCTAACTTTTTTGTCAAGTTACTTTTAACTCCCGGCTCACACAGTCAACCGGCCTAGTTCGGAGAACGCAGCCATTTTAGCGTATCTACAGAAAAAATGAAAAAAGCTTGTCATTTTTTAACTAACTGTAACAACAAGCTCGCAACGGAACAATGAGACAAATGGCAATTTGTAGGGGTGTATGGCGAAGCGAAGGTGAGCGGAATTCAAAAGCCCGCACTCGTGCGGGCGACAGAGACCTAGCCCAGGGTGGAGCCGAAGGCGAAACCCTGGGGTGAGTAAAAAAAGAAAGAGAACCCCGCAGAC
>JAZRSQ010000008.1:0-6229 GCA_045651585.1 Akkermansia sp. | reverse complement strand
TTGCGGGGTGACAGAGGAGTGTTGCTCAAGTATACACTAATGTTGTACCGTAAGAGCAGGAGCCAATTATAAAAAAACGCATGCGGTTGTAACCCGCTTTTCTGTCACCCCGCAAGTCTGCGGGGTTCTCTTTCTTTTTTTTACTCACCCCAGGGTTTCGCCTTCGGCTCCACCCTGGGCTAGGTCTCTGTCGCCCACACAAGTGCGGGCTTATTAAATTCCGCTCACCTTCGGTTCGCCATACAGCTCCACAAATTGCTCTTTGGCGAGCCGAACCCACGGAGCTTATCTCAGGCTCGGCCTGCGAGCCTGAACAGGGCTTTGTATGCCTGAGGGTGATTGAGGGCGGCAGCCTTGCGGTACCAGTAGGCGGCCAGTTCCGAGCTGCGCGGGGCGCCCAAACCGAGTTCAAAACATTCTCCCAGTCGATAGGTGGCGGAGATGTGCCCGGCCAGAGCAGCGCGCTCCAGGCATGATACGCCGCCGGAGGGGTCTTTGCTGCACCCTATGCCTTTGAGGTAGCACTTGCCGAGTTGGTAGAGGGCATCTGTACTACCGGCCTGTGCTGCGAGGTCGAGCAGGGCAACGGCGGCCTCGTAATCACGGGCACAGCCACGCCCGCGCATCAAGCGCTTGGCTTGGTGCAGGTATTCGGCGGCACTGTCGGGTGCCGGGTTGGTGGGTTGGTCGCTCATGAAAGGGGGCTCAGGTCTGTGCCATCGGGCAGTTCTGCCAATTTGATGCGCCCCGACGCTCCGTGGGCTATGCTGACGGCGCTCTTCGGCAGCCCCAGTACCTTGGCAAGGTAGGCTTCGATTTCCTTATTGGCCTTTCCATCGATAGGAGGTGCGGCAATTTTGAGCTTGAGCACGCGGCCCACTTGGGGGTAATCGTCTTCCCAGCCCAGAACTTCATTTTTGCGGGCACCGGGTGTTACTTTGAGAGCGAGTTTCATGAGATTTCAGAATGGTTGTTGTGCAGCAGGGCGGCCACGACCGGCTGGCGGGACAGGGTCTTGCCACAGGCGGCAGCGGTAGCTGCAGTGGGCAGGTCGCGCGTGGTGTGGATTCCCTCGGTAAGCAGGAAGGGCAGCAGCAGCACATGCTTAGCCTGCATGCGGCTGAGCACGTCTGCGGCCTCGGGCTGCTGGCTGAAGTAACCCAGTGCTACCTCGGTGCTGGGCAGTAGTTCGCGCAGGCGGCGGCAGAAGAGTGCCGGCTCGGGCGGGGGCTCTGCCAGTGTGGAGCCGTGGGCTACTACCAGCACGCCGGTGTCTGCGCTGAGCTGCGGGCGCAGGTGGGTGGCAGCGGCTTTTGCCAGCCAGGGGGATGCCCCCAGCACCGGCTGGTAGTAAAGATTGGGTTCGGTGTAGCCACGGGCGGCATAGGTGGCCTGCAGTTCGCTCTCGAGCTTGGCACCGCTGGAGTGCCCGCTGAGCATGAACATGGGGTACACGAGCACAGGAGCACCGGCAGGGGGCAGCTCGGCTTGAGCTAAATTGCCCAGATGGCAGCGGTACACGCGGGCGGAGGGCATGCGTATGCCCGGGGGATTGAGCGAAAGTCCCTTTTCGTTGTAGCTCACCACAAGGTAGTAGCGGCGCCAGCGACGGTGGCGGAAGTAAAGGATAACACCTGTGCCGATGACTGCGGCCTGTGCCAATGCAAAATGCAGGTAGATGAGGTTACGCAGGTGGTCAGCGCGCTCTTGGGGCAGGGCGGGTGAGGTCAGTTCACGACCGCAGTATACTGAGCCTACCAGTGCGCTGATGAACATCAGCGCGCATAGTGTGAGCAGCAGGGGGATGAGGTTGCGTCGCATGGGGGAAGGGGCTTCTCTCTGTAAAGCGGGCGCGGCTGAGTGCCGCGCCCGGGAATAAGTATGTTGTCGTTTCTCTTTTACCGCGCAGCATCAGGCGGTGGTCTCATCTGCCTTCTGCAGCTCGTCACGCAGGCTGTTCTTCTTGTCGAAGGCCAGCACCACGGGGGAGGCAATGAAGATAGAGGAGTAGGTGCCGATGAAGATACCCAGCAGCATGGCTACGGAGAAGTCCTTCATGGCGGGACCACCCAGGGCGATGAGCGAAATCAGCACGGCAATCGTCGAGCCCGAGGTAAGGAGCGTACGGGACAGCGTGGTGTTGATGGCCTCGTTCATGATGTCCTTCAGGTCTTCATTCGGCTCGGCCAAGCGCAGGCGCTCACGGATTCGGTCGAAGATAACGATGGTATCGTTGATGGAGTAACCGGCAACCGTCAGGAAGGCACCGATGTGGATGATGCTCAGCTCGGTTCCCAGCAGCACCACCAAGACAATGATGGCAGCTACGTCGTGGAAGGTCGAAACGAGTGCACCCATGGCGAAACTCCATTCGAAGCGAATGGCCAGGTAGAGCGTGATGCCCAGCATACCGGCCAGCAGTGCCCAGCAGGCTGTGCGGAAGAAGGCGCTACCCAGGGAGGAGCTTACGTCCTCGATGGAGGCGGCGGGAAGTTCGCTCATGCCGGGAATGTCCTTGCGCAGGGTGGCGTCAATCTGAGCAGCCTCCTCCTTGGTGGCTACGCGAATCTTAATGTTGCGGTCGGTGGCGTTGGCAAACTGCTGTACGGTGGGCTGCTTGGAGAGCTTCATGGCGTACACGGCCTCCTCGGCCTTCTTGTAGTCTACCTGAGATTCACCCGGAATGACGTAGGTGATGGTGGAACCACCGGTGAAGTCGATACCCAGAGCCTTGTCGCCACGCACGAAGATGCCGTAGATGGCAGCAGCGGCAATGGCTGCGACGGATGCCCAAGCGCAGACCTTGCGGTACTTCATGAAGTCGAATACCTTGCCCTCGAGCGGAGCCTTGGCAAAGGTGGCGTTCTTCAGCAGGCCCAGGCGCTCCATCCAGAAGTAGAGCACGCGGGTTACGGTCACAGCACCGATAAGGGAGGTGATGATACCTACGCTCGTGGTCACGGCGAAGCCCTTAATGGAACCGCTGGCCAGCCAGAACAGAATCACAGCGGTGATAAGGGAGGTGATGTTGGAGTCCCAAATGGCGGAGAATGCCTTCTCGTAGGCCGTGCGCAGGCACACGATGAAGGGCTTGCCCAGGGCTTTTTCCTCGCGCATACGCTCGTTGATGAGCACGTTGGCGTCCACCGCCATACCCATGGTCAGCACGATACCGGCAATACCCGGCAGGGTCAGCACGAAGCCGAACAAGCTCATGAGACCGATCAGCGCAAGGGCGTTGAAGGTCAGACCTACCATGGCCACGATACCGGATGTGCGGTAGTACCAGTAGCAGAAGATGAAGATGGCAACCATGCCAATCAGGCCGGAGAAGATACCCTGCTCAAGAGCACTCTGACCGAGCTGGGCAGATACATCCTTGCGGCCCTCTACCTTCAGGTCGCTGGAAAGGGGGTTGGCGAGTGCCTTGGAGATATCCTCGGGCTCACCCTTGCCGTTCAGGCCGGAGATGGAGAAGTCCTTGCTCAGCACGCTCTGTACGACGGGAGCGCACTTCACCTGACTGTTGAGCACCACTGCCAGCAGGTCGCGACCCAGGGTCATGCCGCCGGTCAGCTTGGTCATGCGGCTGGCACCCTCGCGGTTGAGGGTTACGTTCACATAGCCCTTGCGGGTGTAGTCGGGGTGGGAGGCCGATACGTGCTCACCGGTGATGTAGACACCCTGCTGCATGGCAGCGTGGGGCTTCTGCACAACATAGTAGCGGATTTCCTGGTTGCCCTGCTTGTCGAGGATGGGCTCGGAGGTCTTCTCGTCCACCAGCGGCTGGGGCAGAATCATGTAGTCACCCAGACCCAGTCGGGCAGGGATGCGGGGCAGCATGGGGGCGCGGGCGGTGGTGTTGCCGTTGGCCAGCTCCTTCTTGTAGGCTACAAGCTTCTCTTCGTATTTGACCAGACCCTCCTGAATTTCGGGTTCAGCCAGCACGCTGCCGTAGTTCGGGTAAACGGCCAGCAGCTCCAGCTTAGCCATCTTGGTGAGCATTTTCACCATGGCGTCAATCTTCTCCTTGTTCTTAGCCTCGTCCTTGCTGTCCTGCTGGGGAATCTGGATAAGAATCTTGTTGTTGGAGTGCAGGATCTGAACTTCGCTGGTACCGGTGGAGTTCAGACGCTCGCCCAGAATGGCGCAGGCCTGCTCCATGTCCTCCTCTGTGGGGGGCACGGTGTTGCCGTTGTCGTCCATCTTGGGCTGAACTTCGAGCGTGAGCTCCACGCCGCCCTTGATGTCGATACCGTACTGCATGCCGTTCACAAACAGGGAGAGCAGCGAGAATGCAGACAGACCAACGATGAAGAATGTACCGGCGTTGCGTTTTGCTTTATCATTCTCTGACGCCAGATACCAGAAGAAGAGCACCAATAGCAGAATACCCGTTGCAAAATAGAAGAACGGGGACCCGGTGATTGCTGTGAGAAACTGTGGCATGTTTTTGAGTGCTTGTAGTTTAACCGCCCTATTTTGCCACGTTTTGCCCGCACGTCAAGCTCACATCGTGGCAGTTTACGCAATTCTTACAAATTACGACCGAATGTTTGATGCAATTTCGCCCGGTTGTAGAAAAATAAATCGCCATTGCTTTTTTGATTGCAGCCTGTTTAGATTTATGGTAAATCTAATTCATGAGTTCGAAGACAATAGCCTTCCGCTGTCCCGTAGCGCTGATGCAGCGCGTGGATGCAGTGGCAGCAGCGCTGGGTACCACACGCTCGGCAATTGTGCTCGAGGCTGTTCGATTGCTCTCACGAGAGGTGCGCTCCCGTGGCGGTTATCTTGTGCCCCCGTACGAGGGCGAGGATATACTGGCGTCGTTGCAGCGCAGCGATACGCTACAGAATGGGGCTCCCGAGGAGCCTGAATCACCGCAAAATATATAAAACCATGAAAATAATGAACCGAATTGCTCTCCTGCTGGCTGCTGCGGTTGCTCCCGCTCTTGCTCTGCCGGAGGTTGCCACGATGGATGAGGCCAAGGCCGCTGCACAGGCTGCCGGTCGCAACATATTTGTAGATTTTACCGGTACTGACTGGTGCACTGCCTGCATTCACCTGCGTACCAAGATTGTGGAGAGCCCGGAGTTCGAGGCTGCTCTCGGTGATAAGTTTGTGCTGGTGCCGGTGGACTTCCCCCGCAATCCGCAGCTTGTAGCCGCCATTCCCGATGATGTGAAGCGCGAGCGCGAGGCTCTGCTCACATCCTTCAAAATCGAGGGTCTGCCCGGCGTGGTGCTGATGGATGCCAAGGGCCTGCCCTTCGAGGTGATTAACGGCACCCGCCCCAAGCCTGCTGACTATATTCCGCTGGTTCAGGCCGGCCTCGACAAGCTCGCCGCTCGCGATGCCGCTCTGGCCACCGCCGCCGGCAAGACCGGTCTGGAGCGCGCCAAGGCTCTCGACGCCGCCCTCAAAACTCTGCGCGAGGTTTGCCGCGACAAGTACAAGGATATCATTGCTGAAATCAATTCCCTGGATCCCGAGAATACGCTCGGCTACAAGAACTTCGGCGACAAGACCCGCGAGCGCATTGAGCAGACGGAGGCCTTCATGGCTCTTAGCGAGAGCTTCCGCGGTGAGTTCCAACCCGAGCAGCAGAGGGAGAACCTGAAGGATCTCGATAAGTTCCTGGCCACCCCCGGCCTGCTGCCCGAGATTCGCCAAATGGCTCTCCGTGCCAAGGGCGACACCTATGGCTTCCTGCGCGATATCCCCAACATGATTCAGGCTTATCAGGACGCCTACGATGCCGCTCCCGATAGCCGCACCGGTAAAATCCTTAAGAGGAACCTCGACTATTACGCCGAGATGATGAAGCAGCATCAGAAGTAACTCTGCTGACTCCATTCATCAACAAAAGAGCCGCCCCCCAAACCGGGGCGGCTCTTTGTGTTGAACTTACGCAGATGTTGTAAATGTTGCTCAGCTTGGGAATTTGATTTTTCTGATGTGGGCATTCGAAAAAAATCGTCAAAGAGCAATTTGCCGAGCAGAATCTACAATCTACCATTTACAATCTACAATGTAGGAGAATGCAGGCTTACGCCTGTGATAAGCGAAGCCGGAATCACACTTACTGCCGCCCGCGCCTGAAAGCGCGGCCTGCCACGGAGTAGTATAAAATACAGAAAACAGATAAAGCATTTTATTATAAAACACTTACAAAAGTTTTGTATAGGTGCTACGCCGTAAAATTGCAAGCATATTCAGACTA
>JAZRSQ010000007.1:0-31826 GCA_045651585.1 Akkermansia sp. | reverse complement strand
TCAGCAGATTACCTCTTCTTTGAAGGGGTATCAGAATGCCGCCGAATCTGACTGATAACATATTCACCTGACATGAAACGTGCACTCAATACCTTTATTTTCTTTGCCCTGCTGGTAGGTGTATGGGCAGCTCTCACCGGTGACCTGCTGTGGCTGGGTGTCGGCCCGCAGGAGCCGCTGTGGTCTCCCTACGTGCTGCCTCCGCCCTCGGCTGGGGGGCAGTACCTGTGGGACAACACGCTGGACGGCAAAGTCCCGCTTTCCATGCTCATCACGCTGCGCCGTCTTCTCATTGGCTATGCCATCGGTCTGGTGCTGGGCGTGCCACTGGGCATGTTGGCCGCCCGATTCCGCTGGGCGAGCGATACACTGGGTGTTCTGGCTCTGGGGCTTCAGGCGCTGCCGAGTGTGTGCTGGGTACCGCTGGCCTGCATTTGGTTCGGTCAGTCAGAGTCCGCACTGCTGTTTGTTGTGATTATGGGTACGCTGTGGAGCGTGCTGCTCTCGACCCAGAACGGCATGAAGAGCGTGCCGCCCATCTATGCCCGTGCCGCCCGTACCATGGGCTCCGGCCCCTTGCATACCTTGGTTTTTGTCACCCTGCCGGCATCTGCCCCCTTTGTGGTGAGTGGCATGAAACAGGGCTGGGCCTTTGCTTGGCGCTCCCTCATGGCCGCAGAGATTTATGTGGCCGTGGTTTCCGGCTTCGGTATCGGTCAGTACCTGCACTATGGTCGTGAGTTGCAGCGCATGTACCAAGTGATTGGTATCATGTTCATTATCATTCTGGTGGGGCTGCTGGCAGACAAGATTCTGTTCTCACCCGCCGAGCGCTGGTTACACCGCCGTTGGGGTACCGATAAGGAGTAATGTACATTCAGGATTTCGAGGATATGCAAGCGTGGACAGATGAACTCAAAGCCTTGCTGGGTGATTGTGTAAGCACTGATCCTGAGGTGCTGGCAGCTCATGCCGGGGATAAGTGGCATGCCGTTTCGTTGCCCGAGGCCGTGGTGCTGGCTACAGAAACAGAGCAGGTCGCTACAGCCATGAAGTTTGCTGCGGAGCACGGTATACCCGTGACTCCCCGTGGCGCCGGTGTGGGCTATGTGGGTGGATGTGTGCCGGTGAAAGGCGGGCTCGTCATCTCGGTGGCCCCCATGCGCCGTATTATCGAGGTAAACCCGGCAGACGGTGTGGCTGTGGTGCAGGCCGGTGTGCTGACGGCTGAATTGCAGCAGGCCTGCGCTGAGCTGGGGTGGTTTTACCCGCCCGATCCGGCCTCCCGCAAAGAATCGAGTATCGGTGGCAATATTGCCACGAACGCCGGTGGTCCCCGCTGCCTGAAATACGGCGTGACCCGTGCCTATGTGCTGGGACTTGAAGTCGTGCTGCCCGATGGTCGCGTGCTTACCTGTGGCGGGCGTACGCACAAGAACAAGCAGGGCTTCGATTTGGTGGGCCTGTTCTGTGGCAGTGAGGGCATGCTGGGTATAGTGACTCAGGCCACTCTGCGCATTATCCCGGCTCCGCCATCGCGTGCCGCGTTGCATGCCGGTTTCCCGCGATTTGCACTGGCTGCGGCTGCTGTGCAGAATGTGCTGCAAGGGGGACACCTTCCTGCTGCCATGGAGATTACCGATGCTTTCACCCTGCGTGCTGCCCGCAATTACTTGGGGCCGGGCGTGCTGCCGGAGGATGCTCAGGGGCACATAATCATTGAGATTGACGGCCAGTCGGATGCCGTTGCGACTGAATTGCAGGCGATTGCTGATATCCTGCGCGAAACCGGCGCCACCGAGGTGGTGACTGCCACGACAGAGGCAGATGTGGAGGCTATCTGGCAGTTACGCAGAGAGTTCTCTTACAGCCTGAAGGCTACCGGCCTGACCAAGCTGAACGAGGATGTCGTCATTCCCCGCTCACAGCTGGTGAATCTGGTGGAGTTCTGCGCCGGCATGGAGCAGGAAACCGGAATACCCGTGGCTTGTTTCGGGCATTCCGGCGATGGCAATATTCACACCAACATTATGGTGCTGAAAGATGCTGAGGGTAAAGACATACGTGAGCCGGCGGATGCACTGGTCAATCGGCTGTTCGATTGGGTTATGGCGCACGGTGGCAGCATAACCGGCGAGCACGGTATCGGCATTGCCAAGAGCCCTTGGTTCCCGCAGGCCATCGGCGACGTCGCGTTTGATGTTCACCGCATCATCAAATCAGCCCTTGACCCGCAGGGAATACTCAACCCCGCTAAGATGGGCTTGTAGTGCGCTGATCGATTCAGTGGTGATGATGGTGGCATCGGCATTCGGTACTTCTTCCAAAAAGGCTACGTTGTCGACTTTTTTGCCTTTACCGATGAGCCTGTTGGCGTAGTCTGCCGGTATGCGGAACATGCCGACGCCACGTTTTTCCGGTGCGGTGTCTGTTGCTGCGTTCTGCTCGAATGCAGAGCGCTGAAGCTTAGGTGCCGGATTGGCGCTATACCGGGGCAGCTCGATGTAATATTCCGTGCCGTCAGTGTAGAACAGCGGTGCGGGATGGGGGCTAAGTCGGCCGTTGTGGCAGTGGCCTCGTACTGAGCCTTATCCAGCAGTACACCGGTGGAATTGAAGTAACAACTGTTTAACAGGCAGACGGCCGGACTGCCGAGGAGCGCGGGTAGTAGGGACTTGAATATGGTTTTTCAGTGATTGAGATGAGCGGGAAGGCGGAAGAATCGGCAGGCATTGGCTGTGGTGCAGGCGGCAATCTCTTCGGGTGTCACTCCGCGCAGTTCGGCAATTTTGTCGACCACGAACTTGGTGCGACCGGGAATGTTGACCTTACCACGGTGAGGTGCCGGGGAAAGGAAGGGTGAGTCGGTTTCCACCATGAATCGGTCAGCCGGGCACCATGTTGCAACGGCCTGAATGTGCTCGGACTTGTTGAAGGTCAAAATGCCCGTGAAGGAAATAAGCCCATCGAGCTCGCTGAAAATTCTCTCGGCCTGAGCGCCGTCGCCGATAAAGCAGTGGAACACCGGGCGCACTTTCGGGAAGTTGCGGGCAATGGCAAAGGCATCCTCAAAGCTGGCCAATCCTACCTTGTCGCGGGTATGCAGGGAGATATTGAGCCCCAGTTCCTCAGCAAGGTTGAAGTGCTGCTCCAGAAAATCGCGCTGGCGGGCACGGTAGTCATCCTCGCTCCACCCCTCGGGGGCCTCCCAGAAGTAATCGAGCCCCGTTTCACCGATAGCGGCTTGGGGGTGCTTGCGGCAGAGCTCCATCATGAACTGCAGCTGCTCATCGCTCACGGCATGAACTTCCGACGGATGCACGGCCAGACAGGAGGATACGAAGTCGGGCATGCGAGCAGCAAGCGCGAGCTGCGGTTCCCAGTCCTCTGCCGACGTGCCCTGCGTCACACAGTGCCCCACACCCAGCGCAAGGGAGTCTTCGCGCAGTACATCGAGGTCGCCGTACTTATCCGAAATGAGGTGGCAATGTGTGTCGATAATCATAACGGGGCGAGTTGTAGCACACTATGCCGAAAAATGCAAGACAAATGGATTGACGATTCCGGCTCTTTGCTGCAAGATAGTGGCGTATGCGTGAACAGCAGCTACAGAAAATACTGAGCACTTTCGGTGTGCCGCAGTTGCGCCCGGGACAGCGCGGGCTGATTGATTGCGCTCTCAACGGGCAGAACGCGCTGGGTGTATTGCCGACCGGTCATGGCAAGAGCCTGTGCTATCAGGCTGCAGCGATGCTGTTGGGTGGTACTTCGGTGGTGGTCAGTCCCCTCATTGCTCTCATGCGTGATCAGGTGCAATCTCTGCAGAACAAGGGGATAGCAGCCGCGCGTTTTGACTCCACACTGGAGCCCGAGGAGCGCGAGGCCTTGCTGGCCGATGTGGCTGCGGGCCGTTTGCGTTTGCTGTTCGTCGCTCCGGAGTCCATGGAGAGCCCCTCTTTGTTACAGGCTCTGACTTCTGCCGACTTGAAGCTGTTTGTGGTGGACGAGGCTCACTGTGTTTCCGAATGGGGGCATAGTTTTCGGCCGGATTATCTCAAACTCCCGGCATGGTGTCAGGCTCGTGGGTTCAGCTGTGTGATGGCACTCACAGCCACAGCCACTCCGCTGGTGCAGTCCGATTTGTGCCGCGCTTTCAATATTGAGCCGCAGTGCGTTGTGGCTCACTCTCCCTACAGGGGAAATATCTCGCGCATGGTGGCAGCACCTGCCGACCGGACTGCTTTTCTCCTTTCCTTCCTGCAGAACCCGCAGCACAGACCGGCTATTGTGTATACCCGTACCCGCAAGGGGGCGGAGGAATTGGCCGGGGCTCTGCAGGCCGGCGGGCTGCGAGCCGCCTGTTATCATGCCGGGCAGGGGCCTGAACTGCGCGAGCAACTCCAAGATGCCTTCCTGTCGAATGAGCACGATGTGCTGGTGGCCACCATTGCTTTCGGTATGGGAATCGACAAACCGGACGTGCGCTCTGTGGTGCACTACAACGTGCCGGGCTCGCCGGAGGCTTATCTGCAGGAAAGCGGGCGTGCCGGGCGCGACGGTAAGCCGTCTGTAGCGATGGTTTTGCTGCACGGTGCCGATATTGTCGATGCCCGAAACCGCGTGTACGCTGCCGAACCGGATGCCGAGGGCGTGCTGCGAGCGGTTCGCATGCTCCTGCCACCGGGTGGGAGTGCGGTCTCTCTCTGGGAACTCGGTACCACCTGTGATGTGCCCGACGATGTGGCTTGGCGCGCGCTGGAGCTCCTGCAGCAGGCGCATGCCGTTGATGTGGAAGAGCGTGGCTACAAATATTACAAGGTGAAACCGCTTTACCCCATCAGCACCATCACCGATGGCCGAGACGCTGATGAAATTGCCCGCCTGCGCTGGCTCGATAAAAATCGTGAGGGCGAGGTGGATGCCGCCGCCGCCGCTTGGGATTGCTCCTATGCAGATGCCATGGCCCAGCTGCGCGAGTGCGAGGCAGCCGGCGAATGGAAACTCAACCTGCGCCAGCAGGCCATTTACCTGCGCAGCCATGGTACGGCAGCAGCGCGTGATGTAGCTGCCGAGCTGAGTGCTGCATACGCCCGCCGCACGGCTGCCGCAGTAGAACGCCTGGAGCAGCTGCTGAGTATGCTCAGGGGGGAGCAGGGGTGCCTGAACTTTGCTCTGGAGCAGTACTTTACCGGGCAGCGCCGTAGCTCCTGCAGTCACTGCTCCGCCTGTCTTCAGGACTTGCCGAGTGCAATCCCCCCGCCGACCGAGTGCCCGTTGCCCCCGCCGGATTCCGAGCTGCCGGAGTTTGCACGCCCTGCGCAGCGTCGCCGCTTCCTGTTGGGCCTGTCATCCCCGGGCAGTATGGCTCGCCGACTTTGGGCTCATGAGCACTACGGTTGCTGCGCTGCCGGCGAGTGGGCTGAGTTGTGAATCCGCGTTGGAACTACTGTCCCCCTATCCCCAAGGCCCAGCCTTGGTTTTCACCCTGCGCGCAGCGCAGTTTTCACCACCGTGCGCAGCGCGGTTTTTCACCGCGGGCAAAGCCCGCTTTTCACCCGGCCGAAGGCCGTTAAAAAAAAAGTTGTTTTTTGCGGTTCCGAGGGGCTTCCTGCTTGACTTGAAGCACCATGGCTGCTAACATAATACTATGAGAGTAGTCGAAGCCAGAATTGAAATCCCCATGGGGAGCCGCAATAAGTACGAGGTGGATGAAAAGACCGGTCGTATCAAACTGGATCGTGTGCTGTATTCCTCCGTCTATTACCCGGCAGAATATGGTTTTGTGGAGAACACTGTCTATCTCGATGGCGACCCGCTCGATATCCTCGTGTTCACCTCCGCGCCCACATTCCCGGGGTGCTATGTGGATTGCCGCATTATCGGCGGCATGGATATGATTGATTGTGGTGAGCCCGATGTTAAGATTCTGGCTGTCAATGTGGGGGACCCCCGCTACGACCACATCAATAAGCTGGAGGACTTACCCCCTCATTACCTGCAGGAGATTCAGAACTTCTTCCGTACTTACAAGACACTGCAGAACAAGGTGACGGAAGTGGGCGAATTCTTCGGGGTGGAGAGAGCTTGCGCCATCCTCGATGAGTCCTTCATTCGATTTGCCGAAGGGCTGCGCCCCTGACTTTACAGCTTGGGCATCTCGAAAAACGAAAATTGTAAGTTCCGCGGGCTGAAGGCCCGCCGAATATCAGAACCCGCGCTTGGCGCGGGTGGCATATGGTAGACCGGGCGTGGAGTCGCGAACGCGACGAAACCCCGGGTTCCGAATAAAAACAAATCAGAACCCCGCCGGATGGCGGGGTGGCATAAAGGGGTGCTTTATGTCGTAAGTTTTTTATTTTTGCCCGTCGTGCACTTACAAAAACATCGTGAATATTAATGCCACGCATTATGCCACCCCTGCCGGGGTTCGCGTACATTTTCATCTTTTCCCCGGGGTTCCGCCCCTGGCGGGGCTGCACCTCCGGGCTACCATATAGCGCCCCTGCGGGGCTCTGAGCTAGGCTCGCGACGCTCGCAACCCGATAATCTTCAATAGGTAGAGAATCCGACAAGCCGTAGGATAGAAAATAAACAGCTTTGCCGAAGGTCAGAGACCTTAAATGCCTCCCTTGGTGGTGTACACGCGGGGAACGCGGGCGGAGATGGAGCAAATGATGTTGCTCGGTATGGTCTTGGCGCGGGCGGTGAGTTCCTCCCACGGCACATTGGGGCCGAGGATTTCAGCCACGTCGCCGGGCTGTACGTTGTCCACGTGGGTCACGTCGACCATAATCTGGTCCATGGTGATGCGCCCCAGCACCGGGCAATAGTGACCGTTCAGGTACACGCGAGCGCCGGTATTGGAAAGGTAGTGCAGGTAGCCGTCGCCGAATCCTAGACCGATGGTGGCGACCTTGGTGGCGCCGTTGGTGATGTAGGTGTGGTCGTAGGATACGCCGTGATTGGCCGGCAGGGTGCGCAGCAGGGTCACTCGGCTGTAGAGGGTGAGTGTGTTGCGCAGCTCCCTGTTGTAGGGCGAGGGCATGGGCGAGAAGCCATACAGAATGCGCCCCAGTCGTACCATGTTGGTGCTCGGTGCCTTGTAATTGAAGACAGCGGCACTGCTGCACAGGTGGCGGTAGGGCAGCTCCAGACTCTGCGAAAGGTCTTTCACCGCAGCCTCATAAGTGCGAATCTGCTGATGGGTGAAGGTAATGTCCTGAGAGGCCGCTGAGAGGTGGGAATACACGCCCTCGATGTTCAGGTACTCAAACTGCTTGAGTTTGTCACCCAGCCCGGGGATTTCATGTGGCAGCACACCGGCGCGCCCCATACCGGTATCGACGTTGATGTGCAGGTTGACCTTTTTGTTGTACAGGCGCCCCAGCGAGTTGAAGTGCTCGGCCTCCTCCACACTGGAGAGGGCGGCGCGCCAGCTGTGCTGCACAATAGCCTCGCGCTCGGTAGGGAAACAGGGGCCCAGAATGAAGGGGCGAATCTTACAGCCGGCGGCCTGCACGCGAGCGGCTTCCGACGGGGTGGCCACGCCGAAAAAGGTGATGTCCTCGTCATCCAGCGCCTTGACCACACCCTCCAAGCCGTGCCCGTATGCCTCGGCCTTCACAATCGGCATACGACTGTGCTCCGGCATGACTCGTCGCACAACATTGAGGTTGTGCTTCATAGCATCGGTATCGATTTCTGCCCAGGCTCGGTAAGTGGAGGTGGCGTCCATGGCGTTATTTTATACTGGTGTATTCAGGAATGCAAGTCTAAATCTGTGTTTCAGAAAACCTTATACAGACCGATTGCAGCGGTCTGTTCCAACAGATGGGCAGCCCGTTGCTCATCAGCTCGGCTCCGGTGAGCTGAGCTCCGGCTTGCGGGCAGAGCAATTTCGGGGTGTCCGGCAGCAATTCCTCGACAGTATAGAGCTTGTCTGCCTGCAAGCCCCTCAGCGGTATGCGTGTGTGCTGCTGGGTGAAGGCCCGCTCGGTGGTGTATGCCAGCAGCAGGGCCTGCTGCCCATCGGTATAGAGCAGGGCACAATCGGGGCCCTCGTAGGGGCTGACCAAGCGGTAAATATCCCCCAGCTGAACCAGCGGACGCAGTTCTTTGGCCAGTGCCAGACGGGTGCGGATTTCGGCTTCCTCGTCCGCGCTGAGGGTGCGAGGGTCGAGCTCAAAACCCAGTCGCCCGGCCAAGGCTACATCGAATCGGAACTTCAGGGAGGTTCGGCGCCCGGTGTAGAGGTTGGGGCTGGCGGTGACGTGGGCTCCCACAGCATTGGCCGGGAAGAAGTGCGTGGCGCTCCACTGCATGCGCAGGCGGTCATGGGCATCGGTATTGTCGCTCAGCCAGAACTCCTCGTGGAATTGCGCCGCGCCGAAATCCATGCGCCCACCACCGGCGGAACAGCATTGGAAGACAACATGGGGGTGGCGCTGCCTCAGCTCGCGCATGATGCGGTAATACGCGTTGATGTAATCAAAGTAAATGTTGGTGTGGGGCACATCGGTCATCATGCGGTTGCTGTCCCACTTCACATAGGCAATGCCCGGGTTGTTGCTCAGCAGGTCGCTGACCGTCTGCAGCACAAAGTCTGCCACATCGGGACGCGCCAGATTGAGCACCAGCTGATAGCGCTGCTCCGTGGGAACAATGCCCGGCAGCTGCAGAGCCCAATCCGGGTGCGCGCGGTAAAGCTCGCTGTCGGGGCAAATCATTTCCGGCTCAATCCACAAGCCGAACTTCAACCCTTGGGCTGCAGCATAGTCGGTGAGAGGCTTCAGCCCCTCGGGCAGTTTGTCCGGATCAGGGTACCAGTCGCCCAATGAGGAATGGTCGTCTTTGCGCTGCCCGAACCAGCCGTCGTCGAGCACGAACATTTCAATGCCCAGCGCAGCGGTACGCTGCATCATTTCCCGGAGCGTGGGTTCGTGAACATCAAAATGCACGCCTTCCCAGCTGTTGAGCAGGCAGTCACGCGTCTGCTGCCCGCGTGGTATCACGCAACGGCGCAGGTAGCGGTGCAGGCGCCGAGTGGCGTCTCCCTTACCGGCTATACTGTTGAGCAGAACAGCCTGCGGCAGCTCCAGTTCCTGCCCGGGTGCCAGTGTGTAGGGGGATTGTGCAAAGTCGTGCCCCAGCCCCAGAAATCCCTGGCCCTGAGCGTTGTGCGTGAAGGCCAGCGTGTAGTTGCCGCTCCAGGCAAGTGCGGCTGTCAGGCAGTGGCCGTGCTCTTCGTGAGCCGGGCTGTCGGTAGCCACTATGATTCCGGGTGTGCCCTCCTGCGCGACCTTGATTCCCGTGCAGGCATTGGCGCACAGGGTGTTGCCGCGCTTTACCTCTTCCTCCTGCATGGTATGCTCCCCGGCCCATACGCCACGGAAGGTGGTGGCGTGGTAGCTGCTGCCCTGCAGGGAGGCCGTGGCAGAGTATGCCCGCAGCACTTGCATGGGGGCGCCGGTGTCGTTACGCAGCGTGGCGCGCTGGGTGAACACACCCTCCGCATGCAGTTGCAGCTGCAGGGTGAGGCGAATGCCCGCATGCCGCGAATCCTCCAGCGTGAGCACCAGCGCATCCCCCACAGATTCCCATGCCGTCAGCTGAGGGTTAAAGCCCATGCTGCCGTCGGGAAAGAGCAGTTGCAGGGCGTACTCGCCCGAGAGGTGCTGCCGCGGGTAGCCGATGCGCGATTGATAATCCGTCAGGTATTCACTGTGAATGCAGCCGGTCTCGTCATGGATGACGGTGGCGCAACCGTCGGTCCATGTGATATGACCGTAGGGATATTCAATGCGGGCGGTGGCGTTCATGGTAACCAGGCAGTTTCAGCGGTTCGGGGGATGGGTGGGCTGCAACGGCGCTTCAGAGCCTCGCCGCTTTCCTCGCTCAGCGGTTTTTGCGTGTGCATGATGTGCTGCAAGCGCAGGCGGAGCTTACGGTCTGCCTCCGTCGGGCGGCGGGAGTAGGTGTTGAATCCGTTGTGCCCCAGTGGGTTGTAATAGAATGCGGTAGAGATGTCGCTGAAGACGACACTCAGGCGCGGGTGCAGCACGAGCTCAGCGCTGGTGTACGCCCGGGGCCAGTAATCTTCGGTGCCGATGTCGTCGGTCGCCTGCCACCAGTCATGGAGTGCTTGCTCGTTCTCCGGTGTTGCCGGCCAGCTCCATACCTTAGGGAATTCGGTTATGCAGTGGGCCTTGTCCTGCCACTGCAATTCCGGGCGGGAGTGGCTGACGATATGGTGGAACTTGCAGGAACTCAGTAGGGTACAGAGTAACAGGATATGGACGGTTTTATTCATACTTGCGCGCTTCGCGGCGGGCCATGCGCAGGCGGTGGCGTTCATCGTGCGCCCTTTTGCCCAGCTTGCTGTTGGGGTCGATGTCGCGTGCGGTTTCCAGTGCGGCGATGGCCTCCAGCAGTTTGGCTTCGGTCGCGGGCGTATGGGCGCCGGTATGGCCGAGAGCATATTGTTTCATCAGCAGCGGGTACAGACAGCGCAACCCGATGAGTTGCTGCAGCTCACGAGTGCAGTATTCATCGCTGAGCAGTTGACGGCACTCCTGTACCGATTCTTCGAGCTCCTCGGGGGCGGATACCTCCTGAGAGCAAGCGGCAAAGAGCAGGTACAGGCGGGACTGAAACTCCCGTTGCGCTGTTTTCTCCTGTCTGTCAGGGGATTTTGCCAGTTCTTCCGCTTTCACGATATCCTGCGTTTTCAGCCCTTGCAGGAGCAGGGTGGCATAGGGACCCTCGGCATCCGTCAGCACCAGCGCGGGCAGGTGGGTAATGCCCGCAGCGATGGCAGCTGCCTGTGCTTCTGCCTGTTCGGCGTTGTTCGGCTTGCTGTTCAGAACCACGAACTTACACTCGGCTTGCCCCTCCGCCGGTTTGGGCAACAGTTCCGTCACCTGTTTGCGCAGGGCCTCACTGTCCCGCCCCTCCTGCAGGTAGACGGTATACGAAGCAGCCGCAGCAAGGGGGAACAATGCTGCGGCGGTCAGGCCAATGCTGAGGATAATGCGGCGCATGGGCGGGGCTCAGGCTCGGCTGATGGTGATACGCTTGAAGCGCGAATCCGTGTCCTCAGAGGCGGTGCAGATGCCGGGCATTTTGGCCAGCTCATTGTGCACCAGTCGGCGCTGGTAGGCATTGAGCTTCTCCATCATCAGCGGGCGACCTGTCTGCAACACACGCTCGGCGCGGGAGCGGGCACGGCGCAGCAGCTTGCCCTCGGCGCGCTCACGGTAGTGGTCGCAGTCCACGCGTACTCGCGGGGCGTCCTCCCACTCGGCCTGAATCAGGCGATTGATGAGGTACTGCAGGTCATCGAGCTTATCTCCTTCATCGCCGATCAGGTAACGGGCATCGGGGGACTCAATCATGAGCGTAATCCCATTCTCCTCGCCCTCGGTCGGCTCTGTGCTCAGCGTGTAGGTGTAACCAAGAGGCGTCAGGATAGCGTTTGCCACCCTGACGGCCTGATCTGTAATATTCTGCAATGCGTCCATGCTTGCTTAGTCGCGGGCTGCACCCAGGAAACGCAGCAGATAGAGGAAAAGGTTCAGGAAGTCGAGGTAGAGCTGAACAGCACCCATGATAGCACCCTTGCTGCGATCAACGGAGTCTGTCAGGTATGCACCTTCTGCCAGCAGACGCTGCGTGTCGTATGCCGTGAAGAGGGCAAAGACCACCACGCCCACTGCCGAGATGATGAGGTCGGCGGTGCTGCTGGCGAAGAAAATGTTGGCGATGCCGGCAATGATGAGACCGAAAAGCATCATCATGAGCGTGCGACCCATACCGCTGAGGTTACGCTTGGTGAAAGCTCCGTACAGAGCCATGGCGCCGAACATACCGGCGGTGCAGGCAAAGGTAAGACCCAGTGACTGGGTGGTGTAGATGCTGAGCAACGGTCCGAGTGCCAGACCTTCCAGCGCGGAGAATGCAATGAAAATAACGGCCAATGCCCCGGATGTGAGCATGTTGCGGCAGAATGCCATGATGAGAATGCTACCCAGCGTAGCAATCAGCAGAATAATCTGGTTGTTGGCGCTCCATGTGAGCACAGCATCGGAGTTCATGGCGTACATGGCCACGCCTGCTGTCACGAGCATCGAGACAGCCATCCACCCGTAAATTTTGTTAAGATAAGCCTTGGCAAGTGCTGCAAGTTGCTCCTGCATGACCTGTACTTGATTGGTATAATTTCCTTCCATGTCGTTATCATACCAGTTCCTAAGGTGATGTCAAGTAAAAATACGGCGCAGAACGGTGCCGCAAAATATCTATTTCCGCTTGCTCCCGCAGCGTCGTGATTCCCTGATTTTTCTCTGCGTAAGCTTTTGTATATCAGGCGAAAGTTTGGCTGTAAGCTCGGCCTCGTATGCCGGGTATCGCAGAATCAGTTCGCAGGCGCACCATGCCACGGCCATATCGGCATAATATGCGCGGCATTGAACCTGACAGAGCAGCTCCCCGACCCGGGTGGCGTACTCGCTGTCATTCAGATAATGGTTGAGCAGCATGACCACGGCAAAGCGCGCTTCATATTCTTTTGCGGAGCAGAGGTAGGGGCGCAGGAACTCTATCACTTCGACTCGGGCCTCGCGGGCAAAGCTGTAGGTCGCGCAGCAGGAGTCGCAGATGCTCCAGTTGCGGATGCTCGGGATGAAGGCTCGCAGCGCGTCCAGTCTCTCCGTCAGCGTGGCCTGCGGGGCATAGCCCGGCAGCATGCCTCGCAGCATGACCGGTTCCATTTGGCTGTAGCCACCCAGTTCGCGGAAGATGTCGGCCATGTTCTCCTGCCGGGCAACTTGGCGGGCCAGTTTTCGCAGCACAGGCAGTCGCACTCCCAGCAAATCCTCCTCACCGGGAATGAGGGATGCCGCAAACCGCCGGTACTTCGGCTCGGCCTGCGATTGCAACTCGGCCAGTATTTCCTCTGTTGTCATGTCGGGTGACTGCGTTTGGCTGGGGGAGAGCAGGTGGTACGCGGGCGTTGCCTTCCGGCGGGGGCCATCGGCGGAGCCAATAGGGTGTCCCGAGGTCGCCCTGCACAACCTTCCCCGACATGTTGCCACTAAACGGCGAAGATGTCAATCATAATAGCCGGGAAATCATTCCTTCTTTATGGAATGATGTGTATAATGCTGTAAGGTGTGAAAAAGGCTTGCAAATCGTTAAAAATCTGTCAGACTTGGTGCGTAGGTTCGAGGCGATTACTCGCAAGTGGTTCTTGCTGATCGCTCCATTATATCAATACATTTCAGCGTGTTATAGCTCAGTGTTCTGCATGATTCAAAGTTTCATCAGCAAGCTTGTGTAAGTCCTGATTCAGTACGACAGCGCGAACGATTTTCTTCTGTCCATCCAAACGAAATTGTACATTTGACATGGGTAATTTATCCTACATGGGGCATATAACCGGGTTGCGTGGCTTGGCAATCATACTTGTTGTCTGGTTTCATTTTACGTCTCATAACGTCGCCCTGAATGATTGGTGCCGATTGCCGAACGGGTATTTGGGGGTGGATGTTTTCCTCGTTATCATGGGGTATTTCCTGATGAAGGGCTTCCTTTACAAAAAAGACTTGAAGTGTACCTCCTTTGTTGTCGGAAAAGTAAAGCGTATCATTTTCCCCTCTGCCATCGCCATAGCCCTTACCCTGTTGTTCGCCGTCTTTCTGTGCAACTACGTGGTCAAACCCATGGCTTCAACCGGTCTCTTTGCGATTCTGGGTTGCTCGAACATCTGGCTTGCCAACATTACCCAGGGCTATTTTGCTGCCGATACCGGCAATAACCCGTTGATGCACACTTGGTATATCGGTGTGGCCATGCAGATTTTTATCATCTGCGCGATCGGATATGCGGTGCTCAAACGCCTGCCCGGTCGGTATATTATCGGGGTTTGCTCTGTTATCGCCATCTGTTCTCTCATTTATCATTATGCTGATATTCTTAAAGAGCTGGTGATGAACATGGGCGGGGGGGAGATATGGGAAGGCTCGGTGGTTTCGTATTATGCAACTCTGCCCCGACTGTGGGAGATCCTCGCCGGTGGGCTCGCCTTGTTCCTCCCCCCATGCGAAAATGAGAAAAAGCGGGCTATATTGTTTTGCTTGGGATTGGTTGCAATCATCATCCCGTCGTGCCTTCTGGCAGAGTCTGCCAAGTACTGTACACCGGTTGTTGTTATGGGAACCGTGCTGGTGATTTCATACGGTGGTGGCGGATGGAGCAAGATTGTATTGGAGAATCGGGTTTTGGCCTTTATCGGTAAAATCTCGTTTTCCCTGTATCTCATCCACATGCCATTATACGTTCTGTATAAAATATGGACATTTTCGACCCCTGATCTTTACATTTCGTTGGTGCTATTCGTCGTTTCGCTTATCTTGGCATACTTGTTCTTTGAACTTGTGGAAAAACGCAACGTCGCCCTCAAGTGGGTTCTTTTGGTAATAGCTGTGGGGTTATCGTTCTGCGTTGCTGCTCATAAGGGAAACAAGCTCATCGCAAAGTTCCTCAATCAACCGGAGGTGGAGTACGAGCTGCCGGTTAATAACGACTACCGCTTGACTGACTGCGAATCTTTGTACCAAGGCTTTGATAGAAAGCTGCTGGCCCCTTATTATTATTGGCATAGTTTGCTGAACAATGGCCACGGGCACCCGGAACCGAAAACGAATTCTTCGTTCGTGTGGCTCGGCGATGGTAACCCCGCCAAGGCAGAGTTTGTCGTCGTCGGCGATTCTCACGCTATCCACATCTGCCCGGGTATGGATAAGGTCTGCAAGGAACTCGGCATGACCGGCGTTTGTCTCAATACCGTTATCATGCCTCTGTGGGACAGATTATTGCCCTACTATGGCAAGGAATTGTACTACAATGCCGAAAGGGCTCAGGCCCTCATGAATTGGCTCGAAGTTCAGGACGGTATTAAGCACGTCGTGGTGGCCATTCATTGGGATTTCAGATTTAATAAAATCTGCCATAACTGGCAGGGGAAAAAGACCGATGGTGTGCCCATGGACGAAAACCTGGAGGGTCTGAAAGAGTTTTGTGCAAGAGTTAAGAAACTCGGTAAACAGGTCGTTATCTTCTACCCCGAACCGGTGATGGGCAGGGCGGATATAACGATATATGCCAAGTGGTTAATTAACCGTGGATATCCGATGGAAGCCGAGCATCATGCTTTCATCTGTACAGAAGAGGAGTATCTCAAAAAATATTCCCACCTGATTGCCCAATTGGAGCAATTGCAGAGCGAGGGGTATTTGAGCATGCTGGACATTCGCCCCGTGCTTTTCAAAAATGGGGAGTGCAAGGCTATCCGAGATGGTGTTCAGCTATTCAGAGATGAGAATCACTTCACCATCAAAGCTTCCATCAATGTAGCAGATTCCATTAAGGACGATTTCTACCAAATCATAAAGGGGAACAACGAACCCGCGCTGTAAAGCTATAAAGTAAGGCTCGGCCCGCGTTTGGCCGGGGGAGAGCAGGTGTGCGCGGGCGTTGCCTTCCAGCGGGGGCCATCGGCGGAGCCAACAGGGTGTCCCGAGGTCGCCCAGCACAACCTGCCCCGACATGTTGCCACTAAACGGTGAAGATGTCAATCATATTCAGGGGGAGGGAGTGAATACCTAACAGCTCCCCAAGGAGTTTGAGAAAATGGCCTGAGAAACGAATAATTTATTGAAACATACGCAGATATCGCTCTTGTTTTCTTGCTTTTCCTTGAAGTGGGAGCTGGAAAATGGTAGAATATGCCTATGGTTAAGCTCTCTACGAAGAATGTGGGTAACGATTGCAGCAGCCCCGGCTTGAAGCTGAGGCTACCCATGAGGGGGCACGCAACTAATAACGTAAGTAGTTAAACCTTTTAAGATACACTTTTACCCCATAGGAGACTTCATCATGGAGGACGATAAGATTTACCAAGTAGGCACTAACATTCAGGAAAAAGCCACCGTCATCTGGAACGTGGCCAACGCCATATTCGGCATCTTCAAACCGCATGAATACGGCAAGGTTATTCTGCCCATGACCGTGATTAAGCGCTTCCACGACTGTCTTGTGGCCACGCATGCGGAGGTGCTGGCGGCGCATGAAAAACACGCCAATCTTGCCCCCGGTGCGCTGGATATGATGCTCATGCGTGCATCCGGATACAAGTTCTACAACACCAGCAAGTTCACCTTTGAAACGCTGATTGCCGACCCGAACAATATCGAAGCCAATTTCCGCAACTATCTGGCGGGCTTCTCCCGCAACGTGCAGGATATCCTCACCAAGTTCCGCTTTGAGGACCAGCTCAACACGCTGGTGGAACACAACGCCCTCTTCCTCGTGGTGCAGGAGTTTGCTTCGCCCAAGGGATATCTGGGGCCGGATAAAATCAGCGCGGTGGACTGCGGCTACATCTTTGAGGAACTGGTGCGTAAATTCTCCGAATCCTACGCCGAGGAAGCCGGTGCTCACTTCACCAGCCGCGATATCATCTACCTGATGACCGACCTGCTGCTCAGCGGCTCCGCGCCCGGTGATGCCAACGTGACGGTGTACGATATGACCATGGGCACCTCGCAGATGCTGTCCTGCATGGAGGAGCGTATCCACGCGCTCAACCCTGCCACGCCCGTGACCTGCTGCGGACAGGAGCTCAATGGCGAAACCTACGCCATCGCCAAGTCCGATATGCTCATCCGTGGCGGCGACCCCGATAACATGCGCTACGGCAATACGCTGTCCGATGACCAATTCGGCGGCTACAAGTTCCGCTACATCATCTCCAATCCGCCTTTCGGTATCGACTGGAAGCGTGAGAAAAAGGTGGTGGAGGATGAGCACGCACGCGGCGAGGCGGGGCGCTTTGCCCCCGGGCTGCCCAAGATTTCCGATGGCCAGCAGCTCTTCCTGCTCAACGGCCTCTCCAAGCTGGACGATGAAGGCCGCATGGCCATCATTCAGAACGGCTCGCCGCTGTTCAACGGCGATGCAGGTAGCGGGCCCTCCGAAATTCGCCGCTATATTCTGGAGCATGACTGGCTGGATGCCATCGTGCAGCTGCCAAATAATTCCTTCATGAACACCGGCATTGCCACCTATGTGTGGTTGCTTGCCCGCGATAAGCCTGAGCACCGCCGCGGCAAGGTACAGCTTATCGATGCATCCCATTGCTTTGAGCCCCGCCGCAAATCCATCGGTGATAAGCGCAATGACATCACGGGCAACTGCCGCCAGCTCATCATGCAGGCCTATGAAGCCTTTGAGCACGATGCCGTCTATGGCGACCCCGAGGGTATCTACTGCGAGAGTAAGGTGTTTGAGACGCAGGAGTTCGGCTACAACAAAATTACCGTGGAGCGCCCCCAACGCGACGAACAGGGCAATGTCATCAAGAAGAAAGGCAAGCCCGTAGCAGATAAATCCCTGCGCGATACGGAGAACGTGCCCATGACTGAGGACATCGCCACCTACATGGAGCGCGAAGTGCTGCCCTACGTGCCCGACGCATGGGTGGATGATAATGCCACCAAAGTAGGCTACGAAATCCCCATGACCCGCTACTTCTACAAGTATCAGGCCCCCGAGTCTGCTGATTCCATCGCCGCCCGTATCTCCACGCTGGAGGCCGATATCGCCGAGTCCCTGAAAAATCTTTTCTCTTGATTCCCATGGCAAGACTGATGAAAGACAGCGGGGTGGAGTGGATAGGGGCGATTCCGGAGGAGTGGGCAATGGTAAAACTTAAGGTGTTACTAGAGGAAGTCAAGAAAAAAAATATAGAAAATAAACGGTTAGCTCTTAAATTTACTTACGGCAATATCGTCAATAAGGTAGTTCATGAAAAGGATGAGCTGTATCTCTATACTTGTGTTGAGCCTAATGACGTTATTGTAAATGGCCTAAACTTGGAGTTCGATTTTATTTCTCAGCGTGTAGGTTTAGTCAAAACAAGTGGCGTAATAACCTCAGCGTACATTTGTATGAGACCAACTAATCTATGCAACGCTCCTTACATATGCTACTTACTTAAAGCTGCGGATGGATATAAAGTTCTCCATTCTATGGGAAGAGGCCTGCGTCAAATACTAAGTTATAAAGAATTATCTTCATATTCATTCGTCTTACCTCCTATTATGGAGCAAATTAAAGTTGCTGCCTATCTCGACATTAAATGCGCTGAGATTGATAAGGTAGTAGAGCAAACCCGTGCGACGATTGAGGAGTACAAAAAGCTCAAGCAGGCAATCATCACAGAGGCCGTCACCAAAGGCGTGCGAGGAGCTCGACCCATGAAGCCCAGCGGCGTGGAATGGATTGGGGATATGCCAGCGGAGTGGGACCTTCTGAAAACACTTTGGTTATTGGAAATGCCTATAACTGATGGGCCTCATGAAACGCCTACTCTTTATGATGACGGCATTCCTTTTATTTCTGCCGAGGCTGTTTCGTGTGGTCGAGGGGGAATTGATTTTTCGCATAAACGCGGCTATATATCGAGGGAATATTACGATGAGTGTTGCAAGAAATATACGCCACGATTGCATGATATATACATGATTAAGTCTGGCGCAACAACAGGACGCGTATCTATGGTGGATACAGAAGAACTGTTTACCATTTGGTCTCCTTTGGCTGTACTCAGAGCAAATCAGGAAAAGATGCTACCGAGGTTCCTTTTCTATTCATTGCAGGCTGATTATTATCAAAAGCAGATATCTTTATCGTGGTCATTTGGAACACAGCAAAATATAGGGATGAGAGTATTAGAGCAGCTGAAGATTGCGACTCCTGATACCAACGAGCAGCAGGAAATCGCAGCCTACCTCGACACCAAGTGTGCCGAGATAGATCGCATCATCGAGAAGAAAGAGCAGCTCATCGAGGAATTCGGGAGCTACAAGAAATCGCTTATTTACGAATGCGTCACCGGTAAAAGGGAAATAAAAACAAACAATTATTCGCAAAATGCTATTCATTAATAAATAAAGAAAAAATCGAAGTAGGAAGAAAAACTTCCTAGTTGGATTAAAAGTTGCATAGGCGGATAAAAAATAAAGATATAAAACAGAGATGAACGCGGATATACAGGGTGAATTGTTTGACTTTTCTGCAGCGCGAGAAGAGCATCCGGGTGTTCTTATTTATCAGAGTGATGCTACAGGGGTGAAATTGGATGTTCGCATAGAGGGGGAGACGGTATGGTTGACCCAACAGCAGATGGCTGAACTATACCAGACGACAAAGCGCAATATATCCTTGCACGTCAACAACATATTGGCAGAACGCGAATTGGAGGAAGAAGACGCAACCAGAATCATCCTGCAAACGAGGCAAGAAGGGCGTCGCGAGGTAACGCGCAGCGTCACCTTATACAACCTGGACATGATTATCTCCGTAGGGTATCGAGTCAAGAGCCTGTTGGCCACGCGCTTTCGCCAGTGGGCAACGGCGCGGTTGACGGAATACATCCGCAAGGGGTTCACCATGGATGATGCCCGGTTAAAGGAATTGGGCGGTGGCGGTTACTGGAAAGAACTGCTGGACCGCATTCGCGACATCCGCTCGTCGGAGAAAGTCATGTTCCGCCAAGTGCTGGATTTGTATGCCACCAGTGCAGACTACGACCCCAAAAGCGACATCAGTCGCAAGTTCTTCAGCATCGTGCAGAATAAGTTCCACTACGCAGCACATGGGCAGACGGCTGCAGAGGTTATCTATGACCGAGCAGATGCGCACAAGCCATTCATGGGCTTGCAAACATTCAGTGGCTCCTTCCCCATGCTGAAAGATGCGCAGATAGCCAAAAACTACCTGACAGAAGACGAACTGAAAGCGCTGAATAATCTGGTGTCCGGTTATTTTGATTTTGCCGAGCTGGCAGCACGGCGTCACCGAGTGATGCGTATGGAAGACTACCTGAAACAGCTGGATAGCCTACTGACAAGCATAGGAGAACAGGTGTTGGAGCACAACGGCCATGTAAGCCATGAGCAGGCCATGCAAAAAGCTGAGAGGGAGTATCGAATCTATCAACAGATTGAACTCTCACCGGTGGAACGCGATTATTTATTGAGCATATCAGAGCTCAAACAAGCTACAAAAAAAGACAAGTGCAAAAAAGGATAAGAAATTATTGTTATATTTGCAACAGTGTTTTAACCAACGTATAAGAAAATAATCGAAGTAGGAAGAAAAACTTCCTAGTTGGTGAAAAAATGCAAACTATAGGCTCATAAATACATGAAAGAAAAAGATTTTGAGGCACACATCGAGGCTGCGTTGACTTCCCCCGAAGGCGGATTGACCAAGGGCACGGATACATATGACTGCGCCACGGCTCTGTACAAGAACACCTTGCTGAGCTTTGTGCAGGAAACCCAGCCCAAGGCGTGGAAGAAGTACACCCGCCTCGTGACGCGCAACCCGGAGGAGGCCTTCATCAAGGCATTCAACGAGCGCTGCACTAAGGACGGTCTGCTGCATGTACTGCGTAACGGCTTTGATGCTGTGGGCGCACGTTTCCGCGTGTGCTACTTCCGGCCCGAGAGCAATCTGAACGAGGAGCACGAGCGCCTGTACCGCGCCAATAAAGTGGAAGTCTACCGCCAGTGGTACTACAGCGAGAAGTGCAAGAACTCGGTGGACATGGTGCTGGTACTCAACGGCATCCCCGTGTTTGCGCTGGAGCTGAAGAACCAGCTGACCGGGCAGAATATCGATAATGCCCGCTGGCAGTGGAAAAATGACCGTGACCCGAACGAGCGCTGCTTCGGCTTCAATTTCCGCATCCTGAGCTATTTCTGTGTGGATTTGTACGAGGCCTGCATGGCCACGAAGCTGGCGGGCAAGCATACGTACTTCCTGCCGTTCAATCAGGGCAGCGCAGGCGCAGGCAAGAACGGGGGCGCAGGCAACCCCAAAGCCCTGGACGGCGATTTTGCCGTATCCTATATCTGGCGCGAGGTGTTCCAACGCGACAGCCTGATGGATATTCTGCACCGCTTCATGAACCTTGAGACCAAGGAGGAGAAGGTGCGCCGTAAGAACGGCAAGGAGGATAAAGTGGTGAAGAAGACGCTCATCTTCCCCCGTTACCACCAGCTGGACGTTGTCCGCAAGCTCGTAGCACACGTGAAGCAGCACGGCAGTGGCAGCAACTACCTGATTCAGCATAGCGCGGGCAGCGGCAAGTCCAACTCCATTGCATGGGTAGCCCACCGTCTTTCTACTCTGTTCAATGCGGAGAACCAGCCCATCTTCAGCAGCGTGATTGTGGTGACCGACCGCACCGTGCTGGATGCCCAGCTGCGCAACACCATCTCGGGGCATGACCACACCCGCGGCGTGATTGCCGCCATCGATGATGAAAAGACCTCGCAGGACCTGAAGGACGCCATCAATGCCGGGGCCCGCATCATCATCACCACGCTGCAGAAGTTCCCCGTGATTTATCGCGAGGTGATTCATTATGAGGGGCGCAGGTACGGCATCATTATCGACGAGGCTCACTCCTCGCAGGGCGGCAGCGCTGCCGCCAAGATGAAGGCAGCACTGGCGGACACCCGTGCCGCGCTGGAGCAATACGCCGAGGAGGAGGAACTGGACGCCGAAGCCAACGATGCCGAGAACAAGCTGGTGCAGGAAATCCTGAGCCAGGGCAAGCACGATAACCTCTCGTTCTTCGCCTTTACCGCCACGCCGAAGGATACCACCCTGCAGCAATTCTGCGAACAGGGCCCGGACGGCAAGTGGCATCCCTTCCACGTGTACAGTATGCGCCAGGCTATTGAGGAGGGCTTTATCCTCGACGTGCTGCAGAACTACACCACGTACAAGACCTGCTGCAAGCTCATCCGCACGGCCGAGGAGAACGAGGAAATGGCCAGTAGCAAGGCCGCCCGCCTCATACGCCAATATGCCACGCTGCACCCGGAGAATATCCGCCAGAAGTCGGAAATCATCGTGGAGACCTTCCTTGAAACCACGCGCCACAAAATCGGCGGCAAGGGTAAAATGATGGTGGTGGCATCCTCCCGTCTGGCTGCGGTGCTGTATTTCCGTGCGGTGAAGGCCTATGCCGCCGAGCAAGGTTATGCCGACGTGAAGCCCATGGTGGCATTCTCCGGCAAGGTGGAAATCGATGACGAAGAGCTGACCGAGAGCAAGCTCAACGTGCGTGTGGACGGTACGCATATCTCCGAGGCTCAGACCAAGGAGGAATTCCACAACAACTTCAACATCCTCATCGTGGCAGAGAAGTACCAGACCGGCTTTGATGAGAAGCTGTTGCACACCATGATTGTGGATAAGAAGCTGCGCTCGGTGAAGTGTGTGCAGACTCTCTCTCGCCTGAACCGCACCATCTACGGCAAGGAGGATACCTACGTGCTCGACTTCATGAATGACCATGAGGAAATCAAGGAGGCCTTCCAGCCCTTCTATCAGGAAACGTTGCTGGAGGGTGACCTGAGCTACGACCTGATTTACCAGACAAAGCGTGACCTGCGTCAGTTTGATGTTTATCACGATGACGACGTGGAGAAGGTTGCCGAGGAATACACGCGCCACAGCGAACAGAAAGAAGCCGAGTGTGCCGCAGCTATCACGAATCTGCTCAAACCGGTTATCGACGACTACAACACGAAGCTGAGCGAGGATGACCAATACGCGTTCCGTCGCAAGCTGCGAGCCCTGTGCAAGTGGTATGCCCACATCGGGCAGATAACGCGCCTGAATGACTTAGAGCTGCACAAGGAATATGTGTTTGCCCGCTACCTCATCAAGGTGCTACCCACCAAACCCGGCGAGCTTGTGGACGTAGAGGGTAAAATCGAGATGGAGTACTACAAGCTGGAAGAAACCGGCAACGGTAGTATTCAGCTGGCCGGTACAGACGGTGTAATGGAGCCCGGAACGGCTACCTCAGGCGGAGGTGCTGCGGACAAAAAGGAACCGCTTGATGAACTGCTGAACCGTATCAATGAAGCCATGGACGGCAACTTCACCGAGGCCAACAAGGTGGCAGCTCGTACCATCATGGCCGTGCTGAAGGAAAATACCTCTCTGGCAGCATCCGCTCGCAGCAACAACAAGCAGGTGTTCATGGATACTATTTTCAAGAACATCTTTGAAAATGCCGCCATGGATTGCTACGTCAAGAGCATGGAGGGCTTCGAAGACCTGATGCAAGACGACTACAAGCGCAACCAGCTCCGCGAGAAGCTGGCCCACGAGCTCTATCGCCAATTCCGTAGCGAATACCGCGTAGAGGAGGAAAAGGTATTGGACGCAGCTGAGGAGGAGAAGTAGTGCTCTTGGCTTCACAAGTTTAAAAAACAAGACAGCTTTAGAAATGTAATCGAATGAATTTGTTAAAACTACCAGCATATATACGGGGGCTTAATGAATACGTTAAACAAAAATTAGCACTTCAAACATTAGAACCTCGTACGTTTAGGTTGTTCTATTATACAAAAGCAGAGCACCTAGAGTACATCTTACGAACTGGTAATTTAAAAGTTACGCAACTAGGGCATTCAAACGATCCTTTTGAATATCGCCCCTCGCTCAAAGATGCAGAAGAAGAAAATAAGTGGGATTCATGGATGCCAACCATGGCTCCGTGTACAGTATGCCTCAGCACAAGAATGTCTTCGCCTGTCATGTGGGGGCACTATGCTGAACATGGAGAGGGAATATGTCTCGTATTCGATTTACCTCTTAGTTCTATGCGTGGAACACTCAGGCAGAAGTATTTCAATGACGATAACTATAAGGTATATTGTTGCCATTCACAAGGAGGAAAATCCTTCTTTCTTCACGAGGTTGTATATACCGATGTCCGACTGAGTCTAAATAAAGTTAGAGATTACATGAAATCCCCAACGCAAAGGCTAGTCAATTTTTTTAAATTCTTTGCGACAAAGTCATCAGATTGGTCTTATGAACAAGAATTCAGAGTCCAAGTTCTAGAAGAGGCCTTACATGCTGAAAAAGGGGTGCTGTTTACAAATATTTTAAAGGAATGTCTTAGTGGAATAATTTTAGGATATCGGTGTAAATATAGTTACACTTACGTGAAAACTTTGCTCAAAGAAACAAATAATGAGGCTATATGCGTTTCAAAAGCAAAACTATCTCCTACCCATTATAAGATAGCAGTGATGTCGATGGATTTTAAATTATTCGAGGACACGAGCATTGAAGACTTGCATGCTTATTACAAGAATAGCATAATTTGTGAAGAATCTCACTTTAAAATGATTTTCGAGCTTTGTCGTCAATATTTACAAGAGTATAAGCTCTAGCAACTATATGCTGATTCGGCTTGTAAACGGAGAGTATGTGTGCTACTATACCTCCGGAGCTGCTTTTCCTGCTTTTACGCAGGCCTGCTTACCATCTACTCTTTGAGGTAGCTAGGTGGCAGGTGCTCCCGTCGCTCTCCCACCAGGCGTCTTGAAGTCGGGTTACATACCCGTACGCCGCTGGTGGTCGGCGATTTTTGGAGAGGGGCAGACTTACCGAATGAAGGCTCGGCTCTGCCCATTGTACCTCCAAAAAAGTACCCGGTGTGCGTAGCTTAAGTGTCTGTCTTGAGCGCACACCGGGTTATTTGTTTTGTTATATTGTTTTTGCTTGCTGATGTTTGACTGATGTGCTAGCATATCGGTACCATCTAAGACTTCGCCGGAAACTGAGAAATGGGTCGCGGATAGTATGAAAACTACTGCAAACCAATTTGTTACCTTATGAGTTCGAAAATAGATTTCCATGCCTTAAAAAATAATCCACATGAAAACCGAAGAAGGTGCAAATGTGAAAAATGCACGCGGTGGTGTCGTGTATATAGAGCGATACTGCGCAAGTTTGCTCCATCAATACTCCGCAAAAAGTTCTGCCTTCTGGAGTGGCACGAAGAACAAAAAAGAGAGGAACTAGAACGCATGAAAAGAGATCCCCGGGTGCATATACATTATGTATGGGAAGAACCTGAGTTTCGCCTTTGCTACTTATGGCATCCGAGAGCATTCTCTCTTTGGTTGCGCTGCGGATATAGAAGCAGAAAACATAGGAATAAGATAGAAAAAGACATGAAGCGTAGAAAAAAGAAGCGGTAAAAAGACGGCGCACCGGTACCGGCACGACGGTCATTGTCAACATCCCACATGCAAGCCTCGATATTCCCGGCGAAGTGCAGTTCTATCCTGATGCGGAAGAGCTACAGGATATCGCGAAACGCATGTCTGATTTGTATACAGATGAGCTGTTGGTTCCCGCTCCCGGGATAGAGATAGTCAAAGCGCCGATATGTCGGATTGTCGTCGATACAGAGCGATTCGAAGATGATGAGAAAGAGCCTGCTGCAAAATATGGGCAGGGTGTCATTTATACCAAGGATTATCTGGGACGTGATTTAAGGCCGATACCAACAGAGGAGGAACGCAAGTATCTTCTTTCTACGTATTACTACCCACACCATTTGCGGCTTAGGGAACATTGTATTGATAGTTTCAGAATCTATGGCAAAATCATCATTCTTGATTTACATAGTTATCCGTCTTCTTACAACATGGGGAGCGGGCAAGGTGCCGAGACTCCTGATATCTGTATCGGTTACGAATCGCCTCATTATGTAGAAAGTACCCTCAATAAGCTCACTGAGATAGTTGAAGCACACGGATTCACTTATGGTCTGAATGTTCCTTTTTCGGGATCTATGGTACCTGTATCATCCTTCGACTGCGTGCAATCCTATATGATTGAAATAAAGCGCTCTATCTACATGAATGAAACTACTTTGGACCGTGATGTCGTCGGTATGCAAAAAGTACGGAATCTGCTCCTCGATATCATCGCAGCATTGAAAAAAGGCGGCCATCTGAGAGGACTGATGTCATTGGCTCTTCTGCAAGAGCTATTGCAATAAGCCAAGCGAGGAAGGGGAAGGGAGTAGGTAATCGGGGCGACAGGATTCGAACCTGCGACATCCAGCTCCCAAAGCTGGCGCTCTACCAGGCTGAGCTACGCCCCGAGTATCGGTAGAGTGAAAAAAGGGAGAAATTAGGGCAAAAAAATAATGGCTCGGGACGGGATCGAACCGCCGACACGCGGATTTTCAATCCGCTGCTCTACCAACTGAGCTACCGAGCCATTCTTGCAAGCCATCGTTTCCGGTGGGGTGCGTCGCAATTATACACGTTTTCGATTCGCTTGACAAGTAAAAAATGATAAAAAATGCATTTTTTTTACAGGGATGTGTTTAAGGAGTTGATTTTCAGCGGGGAGAGGGCGCGAGAAATTTTGGTGCCGGTTGGGGAGCAGGGGGAGGGCGGGAGGAGAAATACTCAACGAATCAGAAAAATCGGAGTTTTCTTGAATAAAAAGATTGCATTCAGGTGAGTGTGGGAGTATACTGAACCTGCATGGTAGAGAATATTCTGTACATTGTGGCGGCGTACCTCATTGGTTCCATTCCGTTCGGTTATCTGGCCGGTAAGCTCAACGGTATTGATTTACGTGAGCATGGTTCCCGTAATATAGGTGCAACGAATGCTGTTCGAGTACTGGGCAAGGCCTGGGGTATACCTGTTTTTGTGTGTGACTTCCTGAAAGGCCTGTTGCCACTGCTGTACATGAAGTGCCACTTGGGTGGCGATGTGACTGCCATGTCCGCAGCTGATATGGGTTGGTTCCTCGGTGTGATGTTTGCGCTGATTCTGGGTCACACCTTCACCTGTTTCCTTGCCTTCAAGGGTGGTAAGGGCGTGGCTACCACGGCCGGCTGCATGTTTGCCTTCTCGTCGACCATCGGCCTGGCTATTCTGGCTACATGGATTATCATGATGGTGCTCACGCGCTACGTATCCCTCTCGAGCATGATGGCCGGTCTGGTACTGATTCTGACGGCTGCATGGGAGTTCTGGTGGCAGGATGGTGCCCTGAGCGTGGCCGACGGCATGGCTCTCGGGCTTCTGTTCATCATTTTCGTGTTGGTTGTCGTAAAGCACCGCAGCAATATTGTTCGCCTGTGCAATGGCACCGAGCCCAAAGCATTTTCCAAAAAATCCAAGTGATATGACTCAGACTTTCAAGAAGACAGCAGTAATCGGCGGCGGTGCCTGGGGTACCGCATTGGCTCTTACGGCAAGTTACACCGGCGAGGAGGTAGTGCTCTGGACCTACCGTGAGGAGGAGGCCGCTCTCATTCGCGAAACCCGTCACAGCCTTTGCCGCGTGACCGGTGCTAAGCCCCTGCCGCAGAATGTGCTGGTGACCAGCAAGTGGGAGGACGTGGCCGGCTCCGATTTGGTGATTGTGGTGGTGCCCAGCGTGGTGATGCGCAGTGTGGCACAGAGCCTGGCTACTGTCGGTCTGGCCGAGAATGCCGTGGTGGTGAGCTGCTCCAAGGGTATTGAGAAGGACACGAACCTGCTCATGACCGAAATCCTGAGCTCTGTTTTGGATTGCCCCGTGGGTGCGCTGTCCGGTCCCAACCATGCCGAGGACATTGTGCTGGAGCTGCCGAGCCTGACGCTTGTCGGTTTCGAGGATGAGGATATTGCCAAGGCTGTGCAGCGCCGTATCAGCACCCCGCACCTGCGCGTGTACACGACGACCGATGTGGTGAGCATGCAGATTGGCGGTGCTATTAAGAATGTGTTTGCTCTGGCCAGCGGCATATGCGCCGGTCTGGGCTTGGGCGACAATGCCCGCGCTGCTCTGGCTACCCGCGCTCTGGCCGAAATGACCCGCTTGGGTATGGCTCGCGGTGGTCGCATGGAGACCTTCATGGGGCTTTCCGGTATGGGTGACTTGGTGGTGACCTGCTATTCCGAGCACAGCCGCAACCTGACTGCCGGTCGCATGATTGCTCAGGGTGTGCCGGTGGAGGAGTGCCAGGAGCGCATCGGTCAGGTGGTGGAAGGTATTCCGAACACCATCTCCTCGTACCAGCTGGCTCGCAAGCTCGAGGTGCGCACCCCGCTGACGGATGCCATGTACGAAATCCTGTACGCCGGTAAGCCGGCTCGTCAGGCTCTGGAGGAGCTGATGACCCGCGACCTGCGTGCTGAAAATGTGAAGGATTAACCCCTTATTTCAGAATCTGTTAAGCCATGGCTGAGAGTCCTGAAAATCTTTGGTTGGCTGAGTTGTGGCTGCAGAACCGAGACCGACTGGTTCGCTTGATTGCAACCAGAATGCCTGCAGTTCTTCTGCGCCGCATGAGCCCCGACGATGTGGCGCAGGAGACCTATCTGGCCTGTGGTCGCCGCGTGAAGTTCCTGCAGGAGCACGAGGAGATTCCCGTGTTCGTGAAGCTCCGCAAGCTCGCTCTGCAGACGATTGCCGACATGGAGCGCAAGCACTTGGCCGCCGGCAAGCGAGATGCTATGAAGGAGAGTTTCTTGGCGGAGTCCGACAATGATGTTTCCGTCAATGCTCTGTCTCGTTTTGCGGATTCGCTGGTCGGCCCGCGCACACACTTGGAGCGCTTGGAACTGCTGGAGCAGACCCGCAAGGCCATGCGCGAACTGCCGGATACGGATAGAGAAATTCTGGAGTTACGCCATTTCGAGGACCTCAGCAATACAGAGTGTGCCGCAGCCCTCGGTATTGAACCCAAGGCCGCCAGTATACGTTATATCCGCGCGCTCAAGCGCATGAAAGAACTGCTCGGTGCCGTTAATATATGACCGAGGCTGAGAAGGACGAGCTGGTTGCCACGCTTGCAGAGGAATTTCTGGAACGCGTGCGCTCCGGTGAGCGTGCGGATGTAACGGCCTTCGCCGCTCAATACCCGGAGTGCGAGGCCGATTTGCTCGATATCCTGCCGCTCATGCTCGATGTAGAGGGCGTGGGGCGCAGTTCCTTGCCGCCGGCGCCGGTGCTGGCATCGTACCCGGAGCGACTGGGCGATTACCACCTGCTGGAGCGCATCGGCAGTGGCGGCATGGGTACGGTATTCCGCGCCCGTCAGGAGTCGCTTCACCGCGAGGTGGCGGTCAAAATCCTGGCTCCCTCGTGGAGTACGGATTTGCGCATCAGCGAGGCTTTCGAGAACGAATCCCGCGTGCTGGCCGGACTGCGCCATACCAATATTGTGGAGGTATTCGGTGCCGGTCAGGAAGGGCCCTATCGCTATTACGTGATGGGCTTGGTGAAGGGGCAGGGGCTCAGCGTCGGTCGCTTGGGCGCGGCATTTCCCGGTATTCCGTACGAGCAGGCCGTGGCCCGCGTGGGCGTGCAGGCGGCGAATGCTCTGGCCTTCGCACACGAGCACGGGGTGATTCACCGCGATGTAAAGCCCGGTAACCTGTTGATGGGTAACGACGGCGTTCTGCTGGTGAGCGATTTCGGCTTGGCTACCATTCTGAACGCCGGCGAAAGTGCTCCCTTGGTCGCGCAGAGCCATGATGGCACCGTGCGCTACATGGCACCCGAGCGCCTGAAGGGTGAGTCCGATTCCTTTACCGGCGACCAGTACAGCTTGGGCCTGACGCTCTATGAGTTGCTGACGCGCCAACCGGTGTTCCGTGAGCCGGAATCCGGCAAGCTGGTGCAGACCATTTGTTCGAATTCGCTCGCTCCCCTGAAGGGCTTCGGTGAATTGGGCGCTGTGGTGAATAAGGCCGTGGCTTTCAGGCCCGAGGATCGCTATGAGAGCATGCAGGCGCTGGCCGATGACCTGCAGCGTGTGCTGGATTGTGTGCCGGTGAAGGCGCGCCGTACCTCGCTGTGGAGCCGCTATCGCCTGTGGATTCGCCGACGCCCTGCCGTCGCGCTGTGGAGCCATGTAGCAGCGGCGCTTCTGTTGCTCCTGTATGTCACCATCACGGTATCGTATGCTCAGGTGAAGAACTCCCTGCGCAATGAAAATGAGCAGCGCGAGCGCGCCGAGCTCAATGAGCAGATTGCAGATGCCACGCTGCAGCGCATTTTCGCCGCCATGGTTTCGCAGAGTACCGCCGATGGCGAGTTCCTGCCACCCTCTCGTGCGGATGTTCGCCTGCTGCAGGACATCATGCCCTACTACGAGCAGTTGGCCGAGCAGGCCGAAAGTGGTGATACCAAGGTGGCCGAAGCCTGCTCGATACTGGCAACCATTGCGCTCAAGACCGGTGACTACGATATGGCGGAGCAGTATTTCCGCCGTGTGGTCGAACAGGCAGCACCCGGCAGCTATGAATATGTGGCCGCAGCCAAGGGGCTGGCAACGGCTATTTTTGCCACCGACGATAGATTGCGCTTACGCGAGGCTGCCCGCCTCATTTTCAACCTCGAAAAGCAGGTGCCCGAGACAGCCGATTTCGATACTCGCCTGGAATTGGTCAGAGCTCTGCAATTGGTGGCAGGCAACATACGCCGCCGCGGTTCAGATGCTCCGCCGCCCCCGCTTCGTAATGGTAAGCAGGACAACCGCCGCCGTGATGTGGCCGTGGCTGTGCTCGGCTCGCATGGCGATGTGACGGAGCGTGCTGCGGTCATGCTGCGTGATTTGCTGAAGGAGCAGCCTCAACATGCCGGCGTGCGATTGCTGCAAGCGGCATTGCTGCAGCACAGCCGCAGCAAGAAGGCTCAGGCCATGCTGGCCCCGAATGGTGAAACTCCTTTGGCGCTGCTGGATGCTCTGTTGGCGGAGCAACCGGATTCCGATGAAGTCAAACGCGCCTATGTGCGACTGGCCGTGGCCCCGCACAAAAATGGCGCGGCGCGTCCGCAGACGGCTCTGGCAGCCAATTATGCTCAGGAGCTGCTGGCATCTGCCGCTGTTGATAGCGAGCTGATTATGCTTTTCCTCTCTGTCCGCGACCTCTATGCGCGTGAGCTGGAGCAGGCAGGGCACAAAGAACAGGCGCAGAGTGAGCGCGAGCGCACTCTCGGCGTGCTGGCCTTCGTCACTTCGCGCAATGACTTTACCCCTGCCGTGCGTGAAAAGTTGGTGCAGTGGGTGGCGATGCATTCCCTGCATGGCGACGATGCTGCCCAGCAGGAGCAAGAATTACGCACCCTGTTGAAGGATTACGATGCCGAGCGCATCAAGATACTGCGCGACCGTATGCAGCGCATGCGCCGTGTACCCGGGCGCCACCGCCGCCCCCGCGGTGTGAAGCAGCCCCTGCGAACCCAGCAGGGCAAATAAGCGGCCCCATACGCGTTGGGATAAGCAGCGAGCCCGCGGAAATCCCGGCAAAGAAAATTTATCGATATACAAGTTGGGGACCTCTAAAAACTAGACATTCCTTCCAGCGACTCGTCGCGCGCTCCGCAAATTGGAGTTTGTCCGCCTATCACCAAGGCGTTAGCCTTGGTCTTCACTCTGCGCACAGCGCAGTCTTCACTACCGTGCGCAGCACGGTTCTTCACCGCGGGCTTTAGCCCGCTTTTCACTCGGCCGAAGGCCGTTATACAACTTTATTTCCCCTGCGAGCGAAGCGAGCCATACTTTAAAACCCGCGCTTGCGCGGCTGACATATGAGAGCATGGGGCGTAAGCCCCATGTCAACCGATAAAAACTATGAGAACCCACACTTGTGTGGGTGGCATAAACCGTTGATACAAAATGGCGCCATGTATTAACCGCATTATATCAGAGCCACCGTTTATGCCACCCGCACCCTGTGCGGGTTCCAATATGTTTTTCATTGCTGACCGGGGGCTTACGCCGCCCGGCTCTATTGAAATTTTGTGGTATATTGCCTGCGTTCGATGTATAATCGAGCTCACGGAGAAGGAATAATGGGGTCGCAACCCATTATTCCTGAAGACAGGGGAGCCCGCGCCGCCCGGCAGGGTTAATA
>JAZRSQ010000006.1:0-1757 GCA_045651585.1 Akkermansia sp. | reverse complement strand
GGCATGTCCCTCACACCTCCAAATACGCCCCGTGGGAAATCCACTCTGCTATTGCAGTTCAGTCAGAAGAACAGGCATCTGAACTGGAGAAATATTTCAAATCACACTCCGGCCGCGAGTGGGCTTTGAAGCATTTAGGGGGTAAATAATACTATTGCTTTTTTGTTACACCAACTTAGTAAATACAAAATAATTATTATGGAATCCAAAGTTGCCGACGGCTGTAAGGCAACTTGGACAAACGCGCAGCGTTTGCCCCGCAGGGGCGAGCCGCCGAGGCGCAGCCGATGGGGCGGCGGCGAGTCAACAGCCCGTCGCATTAAACGGCCACGTCGCTACACCCCATTTCGGGTGCCTTTTTCTATGGAGCAATTCCGGGGCTTTTTCACCCTTGACCTGTTGCAGTAAGTATGCCATGGATTCCATGCCGCATCACAGGGGCGAGCCGCCAAGGCGCTCGAGATTACTTTTTCGATTTGGCGGGCACGTCTTTTTTCTTCAATTGTTCAAGCTGTTTTATCTGTGCAGCCCGTTCCTCCGGCGAAGGAGCGACAACGATGAGGTGCATGTACAGCGAAGGCCCGCTGAAGTTCAGCTGCCCGGACATGCGCACACAGCATTCGGCGGCATAAACTCCCGGTCTGGGCGAAAAGCAGAACCATGTGACCTTTTTTCCTGCTGCGGTGCTTTTTATTATTTGGGCATCTTTTCGTTCTTCGAAGTTCGGATGGTCGCCCAGATAGATGCCGAAGTAATCTGTGGGGGCGTCCCAGGTAGTCAGCTTAGTGTAGGTGGTATAGGTGAAATCGACCCCGGGGTTGGTGGTTCGCACGTATCCCTGCGGTACGGGTACTTCCAGCACCAGCTCATTGAAGAAGTTGATGTCATCTGTTCGCTCTGCGGAATTTCGAGAGCCTGTGCCAAAGCGCATGCTTCGGAAGGCGTTTTCTGCCCATGTCCGGCATTCTTCCGGCTTGCTGACGTGGTTCGTGGCAAACAGAATCTGCATGCGAATGAGCGAGCCGTCGCGGTGCCGCACGAGCGCTACGCCGAACAAATCTGCCCCTGTGGCGCGAGCGGGGGCTTTTTTGCGCAGGGCATAGTATACATCGGCGTTCAGTGCCTTGATTTCGTACAGCGGGGCTTTTTCGTTGTAGGCATCGAGGAACTCGCGCGCCTGTTTGTCGAAATCAGCATCGGCCAGTACATCGAGTTCCTTGGCATACACAGCGATTCGGTCCCCCTCCTCTCCTATCCATATCAGCGTTTCATCGTCACCGGGAGCTGCTGCCATCAGCGCGGTGGTGCGTTGCCCATACTGAGCCTCCTTCGGGAGGTCGAGAATCAGGCGGTCGTTCAGCACGGGCATATCTGCGGCAAGGGCAGCCACAGCGGTAAGGATTAAGGTAAATAATGTGGTTTTCATCGTGTTGTGGGAATTATCAGTCAATCCGAGGGGGATTCTACCAAAAGCGGGTATATATCACAGTATCATGTTAGCAGAATCCGGGAGGCTCTGCAAGCTGTTAGTGCGGAAAAGCGCAAAAAACGGGCTGCAGGGGAGGATTTGCTCGAAGTGGAGCCCTTGGTCTGCCGGGTGCGGGTCATGGTCTTGCGAGTGGTGTTTTGTGCGTTGGTTACAGTTCGGCCAGAATCTTGAGGAACTCGCTCAAGGGGTACGCCCCGGTCATGCTGATATCCTTGTCTTGGAACACGAGGAAATAGCGATACCCCGGCCCGGCTTGTTCCTGCCACGC
>JAZRSQ010000005.1:0-4869 GCA_045651585.1 Akkermansia sp. | reverse complement strand
GTGGTTCCGGTTCTGCGAAACATCGGGCGTCACACCCCGGACTTCGTGGACTTCATCAGGAATATCGGTTGATACCCCCATTGGCCGGGGTGGTGTCACCCATCACTCCGGCCAGCAGATCGCCCGCCACTATGAAGAAGAAAACCGTGATTCCCATCAATCCGAAGTCCATCTCTCCGGCTTGCAAGGAACTGGCCAAGGCTCTGGCTCCCATCATCAGGAGAGCGATGCAGAACCCGAATATCAGCTTCGAGCGGCCAGTCGGAAGAAGTGTCGTAAAGAACTTAAAATAAATGCCGTAGATAAGCAAATAAGTTCTGGACTTGTGCGCTCAGTATGCTAGAGTATAGGTGCATGAATAGTAATAAGTATTTAACGCCTAATGTTTTACGTGATAGTAAAAACACTATCATATTGACCATCACCCGATACAGGAAGTCCCGCTACTGGGCAGTATACGCCGGAGCAGAACTCCTCGCCGTGGTGCTCTACCGCAAGGGAGCCGAAGCCATCGTGGATTTCATCACCCAGACAACCATCCGCTAAGTATGACCACCAGATACAACATAAGCATGACCAAGGAGCAGGCAGAAGCGCGAATCGCGCGGCTGCAAACGCTCAACGTGAATAATCTCCAAAAGGAGTGGGTACTGCTGTTCGGTACTAAGCCGTACACGACCAACAACAGGCAGTTCCTCATCAAGCGGCTGACGTGGCGTATCAAATGCATCCTGAACGGTGGATTGTCTGACCGCGCCCTGATGCGAGCTGAAGCCATCGCGGATGAACCATACATCCGCCTCCAACCCCAGAAGTACAAAGTGGAGCGTGTGAAAACTATTTCCAATGAAGCTCAACCGCCGAAGCTGGAGGACTTGGAACGTGGCACGGTACTGCGCCGGGTCTACAAGGGTAAGACCCACGAGGTGACTATCCTGGGGGCAAGCTCATTCGCCTACGAGGGAGTCCGCTACGACAATCTGACCGCCATTGCATGGAAGATTTGCGGCTACCCTAAGAGCGGCAATTCATTCTTCAATCTCGCACCCACTCCCCGCAAAACCGCTAACGCCAAGAAGTGATATGAAAGCACAAGCACCTCAGATACGCCGCTGTGTGATATACACGCGCAAGTCCATTGCCAAGGGGCTCGACCAAGAGTTCAACTCTCTGGATGCTCAGGCAGATGTCTGCATGAAGTTCATTGAACGCCACAAAGACGATGGTTGGGTATACACCGGAACCTATGTAGATGCAGCCGTCAGCGGAACAACGGTCGAACGCGAGCAGCTGACCGCGCTGCGCCGATTGGTGAAAGCCGGGGCTGTGGACTGCATCGTGGTCTACAAACTCGACCGTCTCAGCCGTGACTTGGCAGACTTCTCCATCCTCATGAAAGAGTTTGCCGAGAATGGCGTGATATTCGAGAGCGCCACCCAATGCCTCCAGAGTGACACGCCCGAGGGTAAACTCTCCATGAACATGATGGCGGTGGTAGCCGACTACGAAGCCGCTATCATTCGCGCCCGCCTCCGAGATAAAATACGCGCCACGCGTGCGCGAGGACGCTGGGTAGGTGGACGACCGCCCTATGGGTATCAGCTCACCAAGCAGGGGCTCCAGATTGTCCCCGGCGAGGCTGATGTGGTGCGACTCATCTTTGACCTGCACGAGCAGGGCATGAATGTGGGCGATATTGCGGTACGCCTCAACGAAGCCAAGCACCAGTTCCGCAGTATCGGCAAAAAGCCGGCATCGGAGTGGCACGGCCAGATGGTAAAGCGTATTCTGATGCACCCGGTCTATGCCGGATTCCTGCGGGATGGAGATGAACTTATCAAGGGCATCCATGTCCCCTTTATCGCAGAGAAGCAATACTTCGCCGCCGTCAAGCGGCTGGAAGAATCGGTGCGCCATAAGCCGCAGAAGAAGCATGATGTCCTGTTCCCGCTCAAAGGACTGCTCCGTTGCAGCATGTGCAGTAATGAATACATCGGGGTGTGCAATGTGAGGACTGGAATCTTGCGCCGTTACTACGTCTGCAAGACCAAGGCGTACCGCTCCAAGGATAAATGCGAAAGCCCCCGATTCAATGCTGACCAGATGGAGCGGTTCGTGGCGAAGCAGCTTGGCACTCTGCGGGATAATCCCAATCTTTCCGCAGCCATCATTGGCCAGTTGCCAGAGTTCGATGCTCACCGCGTAGCCGACTGCCTGTATAGTCTCGACCTCATCTTGCAAGACGCTACTCCACAGGAGCTGGATCGCGTGTTCCATGCGGCATTCAAATCCATCTCCATCGACCCGGAAACCTCCCAGCTGAATGTAACCCTCAACGACTTGTAAAGCCATGAGTACAGCTGAAAAGACACTTTCGTTTTCCATTCCGTTTCACCTCGAACCGACCAAGCGCGGGGCGAAGAAGAAAAGTTCGATTGAGAAAATCCCGCCGCCCGGCGAACTGCCGATGCATGACCGCCCGGCTGCGGTGGAGGTGCCCCAGGGCTGCGACTTCTCGATTCCCTACATCATCGACCACAGCACGGTGATACCTGTCCTGCGATTGCGCACGGCAGAAGATGACCTCGTGGATGCGGTGTGCCAATGCGACAAGTTTCCCACTAAGCGGGCAATTCGTATGGCAAACGCCATCATGCTGGAGCGGCTGCTGGTGACAGGAAAGTATGGGAGCGCAACGAACATGGCCAGACTTATCGGGGTAAGCCAGCCGCATGTGACGCAGTTGCTCAACATGCTCAACCTCCCTCCGGCTGAAATTGAGGCAATTCTTTTCGAGACGGTGTAGTTCGTTCTTTACCAATGCAGATGTCAAAACAAGAAAGGCAAACATACTGATATTCATGCGGATAAAGCCTATTTATGCGGGTGATTGCATGCGTGATATTTTCGCTCTATACGAATTGAAATTGCTGTTACTTACTGATTAACAATAGCATTGAATGGGGTCATCTTTAGTAATTCTGTATACTGCAAAGAAATCACGACAAAAAAAAGAAAAGTTTTTCAGGACAGTTGCACCCCTCAGGTGATTAGGTGAACAACAGGAGACAAGCTATGAAGCAGAAAAATCAGAAAATCGGCACTTTTTCCCGGACAAAAGACCTCTCCGGGGATGTAGGTGAACAGAAGCACGGCGAAGAATGGAAAAATTCTTCCGAGAACGACAACACGTTTTTGGCAGCCGTGACGAGTAGTAAGGACGTACACGCCATGCACAAGACCTCTAAAAAGCAGAAAAGTGAAAAAATCCACGCGGATTTTTCAGGAACTTCACGAGTTATTGTGTGTACAGGGAATTCTTTTCGCAAAAATCTTCAGAAAGAGCAGCCTATTCGTCCGGGCTTTTTCGAGAAAGAATGTGAAGAAGATGCGCTCCCCGCACAAAAAATCGAGAAAAGTGCAAAAAGTTTCCAAGATTCGCAAAATCGACCTGCTGATATAGACAGGGGGCAACACATGCCCACAACAACCAAGAAAGATACAGCTATGAAGACAGCAACCATCTCAAACAGCGGCTCCAAGCCGGAACGTAAGCGCAGCGGCATTCTTGCCGGGCTGAGCAACCTGCCTATCGTCAACTTTTTCACCTCTTCTGCAAAAAAGGTGACGGATTCTGACTGGACAGAGCAAGAAAGTACTTTGGAGAGCAAAATCGAAAATCTCTCCCTGAACTTTAAGAACTCAACTAAAGGCTCGAATATGCACAACGCACTTCACATCTCTCCGTATTTCATCCCGGGCATGAAGCTCGGCGACATCCTGTTCCCCATCGCGGCGGTGGTGGCTCACTCCCGCCGTGTTAAGGTGGATTGCCGCATTCCCTGGGCGTACAGCGAGGAGACGCGAGAACTTCGTGCTGCTCTTGGTATGAACGCTCTGCCGAGTACGCTTTGTGGTGCTAACGAGGCTCTGGCTTATGAGGAGGAGTCTTACCTGTACACTCCTATCCCTGAAACGGTGGCCAGCGGCGGTCTGTGCGGCTATTTCCAGAGCGGCAACTACTTTGCCGGGATTGAGCCGGTTATTCGCCACCTCTTTGCACCGCTTACCGCTGTCGATAAAACTCCCGGTACGGTTGGCATCCACATCACCATCGGCAACGATCCGTACAAGTACAGCAAGTACCGACTCAGCACGGCTCTGTTCCTGCAGAAGGCAGCTGCTCGTTTGTCGAAAGACATCCGCGAGGTGGTGGTGTTCAGCGATAAGCCTTGCGAAGCCATGGCCATGCTGGTTGAGTTTCCCGAGTTCGCTCAGTACTCTTTCCGTGTTGACCAGAGCAAGCCTTGCGAACAGCTGCACCACATGACCGCCATGCAGGAGCTGATTATCTCCAACTCGGCTCTTTCTTGGTGGGCTGCGTGGCTGGGTAAGCCTCGCAAGGTCATCTCCCCCAGATGCTGGTTCATGCACAAGGCCGAGCAGCCGCCTGTGTTTGAGGATTCCCCTTGGATTGTTCTCTGATTTTGACACTCGCACTACGGTCATGAACGAGTTCTCCCCAGAGCAGCCCCAGGCTGCACGACAATTTTCCTCAAGCTGTGCTGAATCTCACGCAGCACAGCAGGATGAATCCGGGCTTAGCATTGAGCCCACCCCGGCAGAAAGTAGGCAGTCCTCTATGTCTACCGATGCCACCGATAGGCTCGCCATGGGCGAGATTGGTGCCGATGCTCCGGCTGGGCAGCATACCTACGAGCAAGCAGGTTCTCACGACTGCGAACTCGTGGCCGCGCCCACCGGGCAAGGTATCACCGCTTCATTCGAAGCAAGAGCTGGTAGGACTCTTATTCCTGCCGAATCTAACTTTGTTCAGAACATGACAACTGATTCAAATCCCGCCCTCAC
>JAZRSQ010000004.1:0-10902 GCA_045651585.1 Akkermansia sp. | reverse complement strand
AGAATACTGTTTGTCCGGATAGAAACAAAAAAGAAGGCCGCCGATGGCGACCTTCTTTTTTGTTTATCGGGCAAGCGGGATTCGAACCCACGACCCCTTGCACCCCATGCAAGTGCGCTACCAGACTGCGCTACTGCCCGATGTTTGGGTTTTCTGTTTGTCGTTCGCTCGGGAGCGTGTCGACAAGGCAAGTATACATGAATTTTTACAGTTGTGAACACATTTTTTTCATGATATACTCATTTTTGTCATGAAAAAGGTAAAAATTGCCGTTGTCGGGGCCAGTGGATACACCGGTCAGGAGCTTTTGCGCATACTTTTGCGCCATCCGGGGGTAGAATTGGTGTGTGCGACGTCTCGCCAGTACGCAGGGCAGGAGCTGTGCGATTTGTTCCCGCGTTTCCGCCATGTGCCGGGTGCTGACCTTAAATTTACGGATTCCGATGTGGCTGCCATTGCCGCAACGGGGGCGGAGGCTGCCTTTCTGGCCCTGCCGCACGGGGTTTCTGCCGCCTATGGTCGTGGGTTGGTGGAGGCCGGTCTGCGCGTGATTGACCTTTCTGCGGACTTCCGTTTGAATGACCCTGCCGTATATGAGGAGTTCTATGGCAAGCCGCACCCGGATGTGGAGCTGATGCAGGAGGCCGTGTACGGCATGCCCGAGTGGCACCGTGCTGAGATTGAGAAGGCTCGTATCGTTGGTTCCCCCGGTTGCTACCCGACCAGCATCATTCTGCCCTTGGTTCCGCTGTTGAAAGCCGGCTTGGTGAAGGCCGAGGATATTGTGGTGAACAGTGGCAGCGGTGTATCCGGTGCCGGTCGCAAGGCCGATGTGAGCCTGCTGTACTGCGAGTGCAATGAAAGTATGCGCGCGTATGGAGTGCCCCGCCACCGCCACCTTTCGGAGATTGAGCAGGAGCTTTCCCTGGCTGCCGGCGAGAAGGTGACGATTACCTTCACTCCCCACCTCATGCCGGTGAACACCGGTATTGTGACCACCACGGTGGCTAAGTTGGCCGATGGTGTGACGGTGGAGGATATCACCGCTTGTTACGAGAAGGCCTATGCCGGCTCTCCCTTTGTGCGCTTGCTGGGGGCCAATAAGCCTGCCGACACCAAGAATGTGACCCGTACGAACTTTGTTGATATCGGTTGGGCGATTGATACCCGTACCAACCGTGTGGTGCTGATGAGCGCCGAGGACAATGTGATTAAGGGTGCAGGCGGTCAGGGTGTGCATGCCTTCAATATCATGTTCGGTTTCGATGAAGCCGAGGGCCTGTGGCTGATTTAACCTATTCTGACTGAGTGTGAATATGTTGCCGGTATTGCTGATAGTGGATGACGAGAAGTCCACTCGAGATGCTCTGCGCCTGGCGCTGGAGGATGACTATGAGGTGTATGCTGTCTCTAACGGCAGGGCAGCGCGCGAACTCATGGACAGCGAGCCGGTTGATATATTGCTCACTGATTTGCGGCTCGGTGGTGAGAGCGGCATGGAGCTCATTGACTATGCTCAGGGCTTGCCGCAACCACCGACCAGTATCATGATGACGGCCTACGGCAGTGCCGATACCGCTGCCGAGGCGCGTCGTCATGGTGCCTATTACTTCCTGACCAAGCCACTCAATCTCGATGAGGTGGAGCTGCTGCTGCGCCGGGCAGCGCATACCCGCTCGTTGGAGGAGCGCAACCGTGAGCTCACGACCCGCTTGAACCCGACCGGTGGGTTGGACTCCATGCTGGGCGACAGCCCGCAAATGCAGCCCATCTTCAACCGCATACGCCAAGTGGCGCCTACTACGGCCACCGTGCTGATTGAGGGCGAAACCGGTACCGGTAAGGAGCTGGTGGCGAGGGCGATTCACAGTTTATCCCCCCGCAGTAAGGGGCGATTTGTAGCAGTGAACTGTGCTGCGCTTTCGCCCCAACTCATGGAAAGTGAGCTGTTCGGGCACGAGAAGGGGGCTTTCACAGGTGCCATGCAGCGCAGAATCGGTCGATTTGAGGAGGCTGATGGTGGTACGATTTTTCTGGATGAAATCGGGGAAATCGACATTCCGACGCAGGTCAAGTTGCTGCGTGTGCTTGCGGAGCGCAGCATAGAGCGTGTGGGCAGCAACGAATCCATCGCTGTGAATGTGCGCGTGGTGGCTGCTACCAATCGCAACTTGGCGGAAATGGTTCAACAGGGGACATTCCGTCTGGACTTGTACCAGCGCCTGAATGTTATTTCCATTCATCTGCCACCCCTGCGCGAGCGCGCGGGCGATGTGGTGCTGATGGCGAATGCCTTTGTTCAGGAACTCTGCCGTGAGAATAACAAAGAGCTGGCCCACTTGTCGCGAAGCTCACTGGAGTTGCTGCGAGCCTACTCCTGGCCGGGCAATGTGCGCCAGTTGCGAACTGCCATTGAGCATGGTGTGGTGATGTGCTCCGATTCGGTTATTTCGCCGGCTGATTTACCGGAATATTTGCAGCAAAATGAGCCGAATGGAGCTCAATTGCCGCATTCTGTTGCTCAAAGTCCCATGCGTACGGAATTTGAGCTTGATTCCACCCCCATGTTTAATTTAGAATACATCGAACGGCAGACGATACTTCGTGCGCTGCAATTTACCGGGGGTAATCGCTCGGTGGCTGCGGAGCTGTTGGGGATCAATCGCCGTACTCTGCAGCGCAAGATGGCAGAGTGCAAGGAGTTCTTCCGGGAGTTCCTGTAAATACATTTCATTTATATCTGTATACGTATGGCAACAATCAGAGAGTTAGGTGGTTCCCGTAGCACGGTCGTGCTGCGACTCATTACAGTGTTGTTACTTGTCCTGATGTGTGTGTTTAAGCTCCACCTGACTTACCGTGGCCTGAACAACCCCGTTGCCATGGATCAGGCGCAGATTGCCCGTTCGGTAGCGCAGGGCAAGGGATTTGTTACCGGTATGCTGCGCCCCATTGAGGTAATGAACGTTGCTGCACATGCAAAAGTAAAGAAGCTGCCGCTGGATTACCAGTCTTTGAAAGATTCGACCCATGCGCCGTTGAACATTGTGGCCATGGCTGTTGCTCTCAAATTGTCGGGTCATGATGATTTTGAGGCCACTCGAATGACGGATGGTAGCTATGTGTATGCTCCGGACAAGGTTATATCTGCTACTTCGATATTTTTCTTCTGTATAGCCATAGTACTGACCTATACACTGGTGGCGCGTTTGTTCGATGAGGTGGTAGCCTGTTCGACCAGTTGTTTCCTGTTATTGAGTGAACTGATGCTGAATTATGCAGTGAGCGGTTTGCCGCAGCCGATGATGATGTGCTTTATGCTGGGCGGATTGCACCTGTTCCTTTCCTCTGTCCGCATGCTCCGGGAGAAGTCCGTATATTGGTCCTTGCTTTACTTGGGGCTGACTTTTGTTTGCATGGGGCTGATGTGCCTGACCGGGTGGATGGGAGTTTGGCTTGCCGGCGGGTTGTTGCTTTTCTGCTGTTTCTACTATCGCCCGGCAGGGTCGTATGTATTTACATCTGCTGTTGTATTGTTGCTGATTTTGCTCGGGCCGGTTGTGTGCAACTACATATCCACGGGCAATATTTTGGGCAATGCCATGTTGGGGCTTTATAACAGCTTTGGCGGTGGCGAGGAGTACGCCATGCGTGCAGCCAGCCTTAACAATGTACCCCTTCAGGCCAGTGCTGTGGTGCTGAACCTGCTTTCTCATACCATCTACCAGCTGCGTGACCTGTATGTGAATATGGGGTCTATCCTGGTGGTGCCTTTCTTCTTCCTTGCGCTTCTCAATCGCTTCAAACGCGATGATGTTGAGTCGATGAAGTGGGCACTTTTCAGCATGTGGGCGATTTCATGCGTAGGTATGGCACTTTTCGGTGAGAATAAGCCGGAGTCTGCCTTCCAGCTGGCTATCATGTTTGTCCCGCTGTTTGTGGCATACGGTATAGCTTTGGTCTTTAATTTCCTCGGTCGTTTGAAGTACGAGAATGCAACATTCAATCAGGCTCGTGGTCTGGCTATCTTTATTCTGATTATTCTTTCTGCCGGTCCCTTCTTGGCAACTCTGCCCAGAGCGCTTTATATGGGAATATGGCTGGGTGATCGTGGTCGCCCGCAGTACCCGCCGTATTATCCCCCGGCTTTGAATGTGACAGTAGCTGATATGACGGCTCCGGAGCATGTGATCGTGACCGACCAGCCTTGGGCTGTGGCTTGGTATGCCAACCGGAAGGCTCTCTGGATTCCGCGAACTGTGTATGAGTTCAATGCCGCTCTCGAGCCAACCTTGAAGTCCGGTAACGCTCAGGTGAAGGGATTCCTGATTACTCCGTCCTCTCACAGTAGGGTGGATGCTGCAGGCGGGATGAGTGCTATTGAAGCCGATATGGGGGATTTTGCTCCGTTGGCTATGGAGGGTAAAATCCTGAAGATGGTACCCAGACACAACGTGGCTCTGGCGGATTTCTTTACAGAGAATCTGACCGGCAATCAGAATGTGCAGCCGCTGGGGCAGTTGGTGTCCTCGCAAGGGCGTTTTTCCCAGCGTGTGCCGTTGCTTGGTGCTGAAATTATGTTTTACGGCGAGTCTAACGGCACGACGGGTAACTGATGTAACTGATTTTGGAGATATGGCTTCACCCCGCACCAGTAAAGAAAAGAAGTTGACTTTCGAGCAGTCAATGGCTCGATTGGAGGAAATTTCAACCCGTCTCAATAACCCCGAAACAGGGTTGGAGGAGACGATTGCTCTCGTGGAAGAAGGCCGCAAGCTTATTGCAACCGGTCGTGCTTTGTTAAATCAGGCAGAATTGCGCATTACTCAATTGGACAATCCTGCAGAACCGCATGTACCTGCACCTGCTGTAACCCAGAAAGATGACGACAATGGATTCACCCTCATTTGAATTGCCGCCCCTGCTGGCCGGAATCCAATCTCCTGCCGATGTGAAGGCACTGCGCCCGGAGCAGTTGCCGGAGCTGGCAGATGAGATTCGCAAGGTGTTGATTAACACGCTGGCTGTAACAGGCGGTCACTTGGCTCCCAATCTGGGTATCGTTGAACTGAGCATAGCTCTGCACAGGGTATTCAACACCCCGCAGGACAAGATTCTGTTTGATGTGTCCCACCAGTGCTATGTTCACAAAATGCTCACAGGCAGAGCCAAGGAGCTGAACTCTATCCGTCAGTTCGGTGGCATATCCGGCTTTTGTAAGCGGAGCGAGTCGGAGCACGATGCCTTCGGCGCAGGTCATGCCGGTACGGCACTTTCGGCCGGTGTGGGCATAGCGGCTGCACGAGATTTGGCAGGGGATGATTACAATGTTATTTCTGTCGTGGGTGATGGTGCCTTCACTTGTGGCACTACGCTGGAAGGGCTTAACAGCATTTCCACCAATACCCGCAAGTTTATCCTCATTCTCAATGACAATGAGTGGAGCATCGACAAGAATGTAGGTGCTCTGTCGCGCTATTTCTCCTCGCTGCAGGAGACCGATACCTACACATGGCTGCGTGACCGAGCCAAATTGTTTATTGAAAAGTTGGCGGGCAAGGAAATGCGGGAGCAGGCTTCCAAGTTGTTCGCTGCGGCAAGGGGGCTTATCAGTCCGTTGAGTTTCTTCCAGCAGCTCGGGCTTACCTATTATGGGCCTATAGATGGTCATGATATCGGTCGTCTGGAGCGAGTGTTGCAGATTGCCGCCCGCAGAGAGGAGCATATCATTCTTCACATCATTACACAGAAGGGTAAGGGGTATGAGCCGGCGGCCACCAACCCCACCAAGTTCCACGGTGTGGGGCAGTATGATGTAATAAACGGCAGCACTCCCAAGCCGTCTACCATCACTTATTCGGAGGCCTTCGGTCAGTGCCTGACCCGCTTGGCAGAGAATGACCCGGCTATCACAGCTATTACCGCGGCCATGCCCAGCGGTACCAAGCTCGATATTTTCCGTAGCCAATTCCCCGACAGATTTTATGACGTGGGCATAGCAGAGGAGCACGCCTCCATCTTTGCCTGTGGTCAGGCAACGCAGGGCTTTAAACCCTACTTGGCTATTTACTCAACCTTCATGCAGCGCTGTGTGGATATGATTCAGCACGACGCTGCGCTGCAGAACCTGCCGGTAAGGTTCTGTATGGATCGCGCAGGGCTTTCGCCGGATGACGGCCCCACTCACCACGGCCTTTTCGATATCAGCATGATGCGCTGCATTCCCAATCTCATTATGATGCAGCCTAAGGATGAGGCCGAGCTTTGCCATATGCTTGCCACCATGCAGCAGATAGAGGATTGCCCCAGCGCCATTCGTTACCCTCGCGGTACGGGTGAGGGAGTACCCATGCCGGAGCAACCCACACCGCTCCCCATCGGCAAGGCTGAGGTGCTGAAGGAGCAGGGGAATGTGGCGCTTGTGGCACTGGGCAATATGAACAGTGTGGCCGCTCAGGTAAGCAAGTTGCTGGCTGAGCAGGGTGTTGAGTGCGCTCACATCAATGCTCGCTTCATTAAGCCGCTGGATTCTGAGTGTTTGCTGCGTTTTGCAGCTCAGTGTCGCCTGATTGTGACCCTCGAGGATCACACCGTGACCGGTGGTTTCGGTAGTGCTGTGCAGGAGCTGGTGGCAGATGCCTGTTGTGCAACACCGGTTCTGCGAATCGGGTGGGGGGATGTTTTCGTGGAGCATGGCAGCCTGCAGCAACTGCGCAGCAAGCATGGATTGACTCCCGATGCCATTGCTACGAAGATTTTAAACAGACTTAAAAAATGATGAAAATGATGATGATTCGACTGAGCTTTTTTGCTTCTTTACTCATGCCGATGCTTTGTTCGGCACAGTCCAACTTGCCCACGGGCGGGCTACTGCCTGCCGGTAAGCAGACCGAGCAAAAGCCCGAGGCTGCTCCGGTGGATGAGATTGCAGATTGGTTGAAAGAACTGTCGAATCTCCCTGCCGAAAGTCGCGCTATGTATGCGGCGGCCTTCCAGGAAGCTAAGAAATGCTATGCTCAGGGGCGATTGATAGAGTGCGAATCGCACCTCAATACCTGCGAAACCTTTACGCGCAGTAATCCCAACGTCTGGAATCTGCGAGCAAGCGCCTTGATTTCTCAGAAACGTTTTGCAGAGGCTGAGCCCTTGCTTACCAAAGCTCGACTGAAAAATCCGCAGGATGCCGTTGCCCGACTTTCCCTTTCCCTGCTGTACCTCGCTACTCAGGAGTTCGATAAATGCATGGCCGAGACAGATGAGCTGATTGACGAGATTCGCTACAGGGATATGATGCAGCTCACACGCAGTCTGACATTCCGTAAGTTCCTCTGCCTGATTATGCAGGAGCGTATGGATGAAGCCAAGGCGCTGGTCAGTGAAATCGGTCCTATGGATGACTCCCCTCTGTACTATTACAGCCAAGCTGTGTTTGCTTATGTAAAGGGGGATAGACAGGGCGCACTGCGCGAGCTGAATGCCGCAGACTCTATCTACAGAAGTATTGGCTACCTCAGTGGCTACAAACAGGCTCTGGAGTACTCGGGTGTGATCGAGAAGTTCGCTGCCGGTTCTTCCAAATGAAGCAGCGAGATGAGGGCTGTATACTGAAACTCAGTCCGCTGGGGGACTATGGTCTGATAGTCACTTGGTGTACGCGTGAGCAGGGGGTGGTACGAACCTCTGCTCGCAATGCGCGTAAACCCGGCAGCGATTTTACCGGGCGCTTGGATTTATTTCACGAGTGCGAGCTGCTGTACTCTGAGCCCTCGCGTGGGGATTTGGCGACCCTGCACAGCGCCGAGCTTATCACCCCGCGTTTACCCTTGCGGCGCAGCCTGTTGCGCTTGAGATTGTGCAGTTACATGGCCAACCTGATGCTTGCTACGGTGGAGCCGGGGGCTCCCGGGCAGGAGTGGCACAAATTGATGGCAGGAGCTCTCGATTATTTGACTGAGCATGAACCGGCTCTCGCCATCCTTACCCATTTTGAAAAACGTCTGGCAACCTTGCATGGCATATACAGCCCGGCTATGCCGGCTCATGCCGCCCTGCTGCAGCATTTCCAACATTTGCCCGCCGGAAGGGCGGAGTTGATACAGGCCATGAGCGGGCTGTGATACTCCGTATTTGCCGCTCAATTTCTGTTGGGTGCCCTTTTTTTGAATTACTACGCGGAGTTTGCCCGATTCTGGTAGATTGGTGACCTTCTTTCAACTTGACATCTGCCGCTTCCGGGCGTAGAGTGTACTCATAGGGTTTGTTATAGTCATATTCTCTCTTTTTACTTTTACACCGTTATGAAACTCCATCTTCCTGTCCGTCTTTTCCGTGCTGTTGTAGCGCTGATGGCTGCCGTAACTGCAACCTGTCCGGTCTATGCAGATGAACTGCCCACCCCGACCACTGCTCCTGAAGGTTACGAAACCACTGTGGTCGAATCGTACGGGGACTTACAGTATAGTACATGGCAGGATGAAAAACGTGTCTTCATCCTTCTGGATAACATGGTGGCAGATTGGAGCTACCAATACGCTTATTCGACAGCATTGCTCACCTCTTATTACAAGGATTACCCGGCATCTCTCAAGATGATAGGTTCCGTGAGCGCTAAGGATCTCTATTTTGAGCATTTGGGCGGATTACAGTTGACCGATGGTGGTGAGGAGTATGATCCCTACTACTACAGCTTTGGCATTAACGCAGAAAACGTAACGTTTGATAATGTCGATAAGGTTCGCTTTGAAGGTTATGGAACGGCTGTTACTGTTAACGGTTGGTATGATGATGGCCGTTCTCACTTGCTGACGATGCGTAATTGTGGTGATATTTCGTTTATCTATACCCCCCGTCCCGAGCTTTCTGAAGATCAGACCTATCATTCAGGCATCTGCGTCAATTATTGGTCAGAAAGTAAGTACGATGCCGTTATTATTGATAAAAATGGAGTAGTTAATTTCTCGGATTATCTGAATGGCGCTATAGTTTGTGGGGATTGGAACAGTAATGTTGTTCTTTCTGATAATGAGGGATTACGCTTTACCAATAATTACAGAACTGATGGAAGTGGCGTCATCTCTGCTCAATTTTTGAACATCTCTTCGAATGGCAATATTCTGTTTGAGTCAAACTATACGGACTTCAATGGTGGAGCTATCAGTTCTACTCAATTGTCCATGCATGAAAATGGAGAGGTTACGTTCAGCAATAATCAATCTCCATACTGTGGCGGTGCTATTTGTATGGATACTAGTTATCAGGATTATAACGTTGCTTTTTCTCTCGATGGTAATGGTGTAGTGTCTTTTCTGAATAATCAGTCTGGCGAATCAGGAGGTGCTGTTTTCTTATCCAATTTAGAAGTTGGTGATGAATGCTCCTTTAATGGGAATATGGCGGTTATTTTTGAGGGGAATTCTGCAATTAGTTATGGTGGTGCGTTGTATATTCACTCATACTATTGGGATAGTAAAGAAGCAGCTCTGAGCATATCTGATAATGGTAGAGTAGAGTTCATCAATAACCTAGCCTTAGAAGGTAGCGCCATTTACGCCGACGGCTGGGATCTTGACATCAGCCGTAACAAGTTGGTTAACATTTCCGACAATGGCGGTATTTCTGCTGTTCGAGGTAACGTCACCATGAATGATAACGACAGCATCAATATATCCTATAATGAGCAGGATGCTATCTCCGGCAAAGTCTCGATGTACGGTAATGAGAGTGTCCTTTTTGAAAATAATGGTGGTGTTGCAGTGTGTGGTGGTGAGTTTGTAAACAATGGGGAGATCCTTTTTAAGGGCAATGGTTTCGGTATTCTAGGAGAAACTTCTTTTGTAGGTAACGATAGTATCGTATTTTCCGGAAATAAATTAACGGATTATAGTTGTGGTGGAGCTATATCCGGCAATGTCCTATTCGAAGATAACCGTAGTATTCTTTTTTCTGATAACGTTAAAACTAATACTGATAGATACGGGACTATTTGTGGCGGTGCTATCTATGCATCGGATTGCACAATCAAAGGAAATGGGCAAGTCGTTTTTAGCAATAATAGCTTGTCAACTTATTATTATACTGCGGCATTAGGTGGTGCGATATATGCGAGTAATTTGCAAATTGTCGATAACGAGAGCGTTCTTTTTACCGAAAATTATGCCAGGGCAACGGGGGCTGTATATGTAATGAGTTCTCTCTCGATTCGCAATAACGGAGATTTTATTATTGAAAAAGGCACAATGCAGTTGCATGTTCAATCATCTACTCCTACCGGAGCATATTGCGAATTTTCGACTGCGGAAGGCAATAAAATCAACCTTTACGAAGGGATAACGATTAATGCTGAGCTGATTAGTTTTAATGATTTGTATGTAAACAATCAGAATGTTCAGTTGTCTCAAACGGGTGATATTGTCTTCTCCGGTAAATTATATAATTCGGCTGTAGATAGAACATCCAAGTTCACCTCTCTGACGAATCTTTATGATGGAAGAATGATAGTAGAAGATGGCGCTATTATCAACGGCAAGGGAATAACCGTTCACAGCTCCGTTTCCGGTGAGAGCACTCCTACGCTGTTGTTGAATAATGGTGTTTTGCAGCAGGATAAGAGCAACATCACCATGGAATCGGGCACCGGCCTGAGCCTGAAGGGGACTAACAGCATTACGGCTGCTGCGGTGGTGCTGGAGAGTGGCAGTAATCTTTCCTTTACCCTTTCCGGGGATAACTTAACCACAGCAGCACTGACCCTCACCGGTTCCTTGAATGTGGAGGAGGGGGTGACCCTCACACTCGGCAGCACCGATGAATTGCTGGAGGACGGTCGCTATATTCTGCTGAGCCTCAGTGACGGCAAACAGCCGACAAGCTGGACAGAGGATAATATCACGATTTCTTCCGTTG
>JAZRSQ010000003.1:0-3708 GCA_045651585.1 Akkermansia sp. | reverse complement strand
GGGTGACAGAAAAGCGGGTTACAACCGCATGCGTTTTTTTATAATTGGCTCCTGCTCTTACGGTACAACATTAGTGTATACTTGAGCAACACTCCTCTGTCACCCCGCAAGTCTGCGGGGTTTAGATATATTTTTCGTATTTTCCCCGGGTTTTGCCTACGGCTTCACCCGGGGCTATTGTTCTGTCGCCCGCAGGAGCGGGCTCAGAGTATGGCTCGCTTCGCTCGCACCCCTACAAAATCCAATTTAGCCGTCAAAATAGCTCTGTACCTCTAATTGCCCCAATTCGTATTTTCTTATTTACTTCGGGAACACTATTCTGTACAATAGGCACAAAGTCCAACAAATATTATTAGCATGAACTCCGTTCAAACAGAAAATTCAACGTCCGGCAACCAACAAGCTATTCCCGGTTGGTTCTCGTTCAAGGGCAGATATACACGCGCTCAATTCTGGGGCAGATATCTTCTTGCAGTCATAGTGTACGGCATCTTCGCAAATGTAGTGCTGACACCGCGCTTTAAATCTTTGTATCAGTCAATAGCAGAATCCGGAGATACAGACAAACTCATTCTCATCAGCACTATAGTAGTTCTTGCGGAAGCCGCCCTTACAACTGCCCTTTACATACCATTGATGGTAAAGCGATTTCATGACTTTGGCCGATCCGCTGCCACACCTCTGACTCTGTGGGGCATCAACGTGCTTATCAGTATTTCAGCCGAAACCTGGCTGCTGACCCTTGTCGTAAACTCGCAAGACATGGAGGCTATAGCAATCGGCGACAAATACTATGAATACGCTCTGATATTGAAAATCGTGCTAGTGTTAGTACTTCTGGGAATAATGCTCCGCGATTCCCAACGGGGTACCAACAAATACGGCCCATCAACAAAATACCCCGATGAAACAGCGCAGCCGAACGTAACAGCGCAACCGAACATCACTCAGCCGGGACTTCAATTACCGCCGATTGAGAAAAAACAGAGCCCGCCCCCCTCAGGCTGCCAGACCATGCTTTTAATGCTCATCGGCATTACCGTTATTCTGGTTGTCAGCATCGTCTTTTTTGAACCGGATGTAGATACAATCCGTTACATGATGCTCGCCTATGTGGGTTCCATCGTCGGGTTCGTGCAAAGCAAAAGACAAAAGAAAAAATAACCTCGCACAGAGTTTACCCCCTACACCGAATGCGCCTTCCGAGGGCATTCGGTGTTTTTTATCCGAGCTCAGCTCAGGCCAACCCGGCAGTGGCAAGGATTTCTTTCACCTGCTGTCTGGGGCGATCGGGCCAATTCTTATTGGCCACAGGGCTTGCGGGGCTGGGGTGCAACATCGTGCCAAGGGTGAACTGCCTATCGGGCAGAGCAGCAGCGGCGAGCTCAAGCTGTTTGAGAGCATAACCACCCACACCCACCAGACAACGGGGCTGCAGGATTTCAAGCAAGCGCACCAAGTGGCGCTGGCAGGCGGCATCTATCTGCGCGACCTGCTCTTTCGGCAGCTGAGTGGGGGTGATGTTGGCACCGGTCTCGCTCATCCAAATCAGCGGACAATAGTTGGCCACATAGGAATGGCTGAAGAAGTTCTCGGCCGTGCCGTACATCTCCTCAAACAGTCCCCAAAGTCGACGACCGCTCACCTCTGAACGCGGACAGTTGAAGCCCTGAACCGGGCGCTTGGGGTGCGTGGCCGGGGGCTGACCGATGGGAGCAGTAATCCCCATCCACAATGTTACGGCAGCAATCTCGCCGAAGGGCACGCCGGTCTGCGCCATACCGAAAGGACCGGGATTCATGCCGAGGTAGAGCACATCGCGGGGGCCGGTAGCAAAACGGCGGATATAGGCCTCGTGCCCTGCCCATGCATAGGTAAGCGGGTTATAGGTATAAGCCACGGGGGCCGAGAAGTTCAGCGACTCCATTTCCTCACAAAGCTGACGGGCAGCGGCGATGACCTGTTCTGCGTGCATGACATGAGTTTAGCACAGAGTGAGCCCTGTGGCAACAATTATCACTTGAAATCGGCAAGTGAATACGCTAGAATGGCGCGCGTGAAAGTCATAGCTATAGCCAACCAGAAGGGTGGTGTGGGCAAAACCACCACCGCCGTTAACCTCTCAGCCGCACTTGCCAAGCGTGGTTGCAGAGTACTGCTCATCGATGTGGACTCCCAGGCCAATGCATCATCTGCCCTGGGTATCGAGGCAAGCAGCGGTCAGAGCCTGTACCAGGCTCTCATCGGCCATAAGCTCATGGAAGACCTTATCATGCCGGCCAATCGTCGCAACCTTTCCATCATTCCCGCCCACATGGATCTGTCGGGTGTGGAAGTGGAGCTTACGCAGAACGGCACCCACATCACCTGCATGAGGGATGCCATGGAGGGTCTGCGCAGCAGCAATTACTATGACTACGTATTCCTCGACACCCCGCCCTCACTGGGTGTGCTTATGACCTCTTCCCTTTGCGCCTGCGACGAGGTGCTCACCCCCATGCAGTGCGAGTTCCTGAGCTTGGACGGTCTTTCCAAGATTCTGTACGTCGTGGAGCAGATTCGCGAGAGCGGCGCAAACCCCGACCTCAAGCACGAGGGCGTGCTCATGACCATGTACAGCAACACCAACCTTGCCAATCAGGTTATAGCTCAGGTGAAGGATGTGCTGCCCAACAAGATGTACAACACCGTCATTCCCCGCTCCGTGCGCGTGGCCGAGGCCCCCAGTTTCGGCAAGACTGTGATTGAGCACGACCCCTATGGGCAGGCATCTCTGGCCTATCAGAATGCCGCCAAGGAGTTCCTGAACCGCCACCGCCGATAAAACCGGCCGCCCATGCTGCGCTGGATTTACCCCATCACCTGCGAGCTCTGCGGGGAATCCGCCGAGCGCAGCATATGCCCGGATTGCTTGTCTAAGCTGGCACGAGTTCCGCGCCCCATCTGCCTGAGTTGCGGAGCCCCGCTGCTCAGCACCCCCGAAAGTACCGAGTCCTGCCCGGTCTGCTTCGGCAAGCCGCGTCCATACAGCTTCGTGCGCTCGGCACTGACCGGCAATGAGCAAAACATGCAGCTCATTTACCGACTGAAGTACCACCATGCCATCTACTTGGCCGCCGGTCTGGCACCGGCTCTGGCAGAAATCCTGCAGAGCATGCCCGAACCGGAGTTATTCCGACAGGCGGTTATCGTACCCGTGCCCACCACCCCTACCCACCAACAGCAGCGTGGGTACAATCAGGCCGGCGAGCTGGCCCGCGAGCTGGGTAAAATGCTCGACATGAAGGTCACCCATGCCCTGCAGCGCCGAGAAACCGAGTTCAACAGCCAAACCCGACTGAGTGCCCGACAGCGACTACTCAACGCCTACCGCTCCTTCTCAGCCCTGCCTGCCTACAAAACCGGCAAACGTACCCTACCCGCCTCTGTACTTCTGGTGGATGACGTGTACACCACCGGTGCCACCACCCGCGCCTGCAGCCGAGCCCTGCTTCGCCTGCCCGGTGTGGAGCGAGTAGGAGTTCTCACCTTGGTAAGAGCCGAATTGCAAATGCAGACATAAATGGGCATATTGCAAAGCCAACCAAAGAACAATTTGTAGGGGTGTATGGCGAACCGAAGGTGAGCGGAATTTAATAAGCCCCGTGTTAACGGGGCGATAGCACATAGCGCGGGGTAAGCCGCGAAGCGGCGCAGCCCCGGGTATTG
>JAZRSQ010000002.1:0-49704 GCA_045651585.1 Akkermansia sp. | reverse complement strand
TTTTATGATTGGCTCCTGTCTTTTTGGTTCAACGACCGTGCATTTCTGAGCAACACTCCTCTGTCACCCCGCAAGTCTGCGGGGTTTATATATATTTTTCGCATTTTCCCAGGGTTTCGCCTGCGGCTTCACCCTGGGCTAGGTCTCTGTCGCCCGCAGGAGCGGGCTTAAAGTACGGTTCACCTTCGGCTCACACCCCGCCAAACTCCAATTTGTAGAGGGATCGACAGGCCGTAGGTTGAAAAATAAATAGCTTTGTCAAGTTTTTGAGATTCCCGACTAGAGGCTTTACTCAAAAAGCTCGGGATAATCCTTCTTCACCATGGGGAGGTGGCGAAGGGCTGAGGGATTGAGCTTGGTGAAGGTCAAATCGCCTGCATGGCGCAACCCGGTCGCGGCATCTGTTCTGAGCTCCGTGCGGTTGAAGCCAATCAGCGTTTGCCCGCTCGCCGGGTAGGCGCCGGGAGCCTTCGTCTGATTACCTCTACCCACTTCGTAAACAACGGTATAAATCAGATATTCATCCGGCAGAGGCGCCCCCTTGATGGTATCGAGCACGCGCACCTTGATGTGGTGCTGTTCATAAATGTGCTGAACCGGCATCACTGTTTCCTCAACCAATTCGCAGAGCAGAATGGTATCATTCCAGCGAGCCAGCTTCCAGAGAAGATAAGGTGCGCCCGCATAGCTCATCGGCGGTTCCTCGATAGCTTGGGGCTCACTTGCTGAGGACAGCCCGACAAGGGATAACGAGCACAATATCAGTATAGTAATATATTTTATCATTGGGTCAAGTGGAAGATGTATTATTGGTTGACACTAACTCAGCAAGAACGATTTTCACATCATCAGCAGCCTCCGCCGGGTATAGATGCAACATGCCATCACAGCATACCCCCATGGCATCCGCCCCGCGACCGATAAAATCGGGGCTGATAGGCAAGCCGTGGCGCCGACAAATGGCAGCGACCTCGCTGTCACGCAATTCAAAAGACAGGTATGACCACAGCAGCAGCCCCCATTTGTCATCCCCTATCGGGTAGATGGCTAGCACCCAGTTGCGGTACTCGTCTTCATAATCCGCACACACGCCCCCATTGCCCACCGGCTCGGGCTCTCTCAGGCGTTCGTTGACAAGCTTCAGCATCTCGCTGCCGGACAAGCCGCAAGGAAGGCTCGCCACCTCTATCGGTCGGGGTGGCAGTGCAGCCAACCGCGCGCGTTTGCGGCAGCGCGGCTCATTCGCACCTTCCGACGTAAGCATCAGAAAAAGAACGAAGAACATCCCCGACGCCATCAGCAGGCAAGAAAACCGAAGCACAAACCACGAGTCCGGCAGATACTTAGCTGCCAGCAGGCTGCCGATAAAGAAAAGCGCAGTCGCCCCATATACCCACCTGCGAGTCAAGACAGGCCGCTGCCACCACCACCATGCCGCACAGAGCGACACGGTGAGCAACAGAGCTATGCAGAGGGTGAGGGTATTCATGAAGCAAGTTCTTTACATGCTCTCGGCGAGAATCTGCCGCACTTCAGCCGTGGTCAAATCAGGCTTGTAACCACCGCGCAGCAGGAACGTGCCCTCGGCAATGCCATCGAGCATATCCTCGGTCGTTCCCAATTCACGCAGGGACATCACCAAGCCGATTTCCTGCATCCATTCTTTCATGGCCTGCAAACCGGCAAGGGCAATTTCCTCATCGGTCTTTGCGCCCGGTTCAACGCCCCACACATTGATGGCAAAGCGCTTAAACTTCGGCAGACCATACGGCAGGATGTGGTGAAAATAGGGCAGCGTGACCGCAGCAAGAGTCATGCCGTGAGTGGCATCGGTATAAGCACCGACAGACTGCCCCATCATGTGCACCATCCAGTCGGTAGTCTTGCCCTTATCAATGAGGGTATTGAGTGCCCAGGTCGCAGCCCACATAATGTTGCTGCGAGCCTCGTAATTCTGCGGATCCTTTGCAGCGGCACGGCTGGCCGTGATAAGCGAGCGCATGAGTCCCTCGGCAATGTAATCGCTGGTGTTGTCATCCGTACCCGAGAGGTACTGCTCCAGAATGTGGGACATGATATCGAAGCAGCCCGCCACCATCTGGTAGCGCGGCAGGGTCAGGGTAAACTCCGGGTTCAGAATAGAGAAACGGGGGTACACGTTGTCGTCGAACACGCGCCCGATTTTGCGCTTGGTTGCGTGATTGGTAATGACTGAGCCACCGTTCATCTCACTGCCGGTACCGGCCATGGTCAGCACGCAGCCAATAGGAATAATCGGGTTGCTCACCGGCTCCATGCGCACATAGTATTTCTCCCACGCATCTTCTTCACAATAAGCCGCTACGGCCACACCCTTGGCATAGTCGCATACAGAACCACCACCCACTGCCAGAATCAAATCGGCCTTGCAGGCACGGGCTCGGGCGGCGCCCTCATTCAGCTTTTCAACAGTCGGGTTGGGCATTACCCCCGGGTCTTCGGTCACCGTCTTACCGGCAGCCTGCAGGATAGCGATAATTTTGTCGTAAAGGCCACTTTTCTTAATGGATTGCATGCCGTAAGTCAGCATGACCGAGGGGCCGTAATTCTGCAGCTCAGCCGCCAGAGCATTCAGGGAATCCGGGCCGAAATGCAAGCGAGTGGGGTTGGAGTAGGTAAATGTGCCGATCATGATAGAAAAAAGGGTGCTTCTGCCCTGCATTCTAGCGCAACTGCACCATGCACGTCAACCTAAATCTTATACAAACGGCCCAAGCAAAATCATTAGCCCCCATCCGACAACTGTAGCGCCGGCAGAGAGTGGGATGTCCACCGCAGCGAGAGCCCAGGTCAACGGGCGGCGTAACTGATTGCCGATAGTGCGTTCATGTGGCAGGGTGCTGAGCAGGACACGTGCGCGCTCCGCCAAGTACTCCTCGTTCCTATGCTTCACCCTGCGAGCCGTGCGCATATCCACGGAATCCGCCCTCAACAGGCGGATATTCTCAGCCAATAAAGCACCGGAATCATACTCACCTGCGTCAGCCATCAGCAGCTGTAACTGATTCTCCGTAAGCTCAGCATAGTATGTCTGAGCTTCACTCTGCTCGGCAAAGGCCTCTGCATACGACAAGTCGCGGCTCCCCACCCGGATGCCATGCCTTAAACGAACAGAAATCAAATCGCAGTCCATCGGCACAAACACCACAGGTAGCTCCACATAGTACAAATCCCCCTTTTTCCACAGGCTCGGTTGCTTGGGGCGGCACGTATTGAATAGGCTCGTCGACTTCTGCACCTCAATAGCGGGCTGCTTGTGCCCCACATTGTCCAGCACTCCCGAGGTGGAAACATACACACAGGAATGCAACAGCAGCAGACTCAGTATCAACGAAAGGCGGACGAGAAAACACTTCATGATTGATAGCTGTTGAGACGATTAATTTTCCACCATCTCGGCATAACCGGGCGGGAGGGTCAGGCACTCGCGCCGGACGGTGCTGCGCATGAGGTAGCGGAACAGCGAGGCCAGGGCATCATCCTTCGGCAGGAGCATGGCGAGATGAATGCGAAGTTCCACCTCGCAACCAAGGGAAACCAGAGAGCTGATTTCATCCTCCGCCGCCATGTACCAGATAACGTGGGAGCCCTCCGAAAAATAATCAATTCTCAGCTCGGGCAATGAGTTCCCCTGCTTTGCAAGGTAGGCCAGATAGTCGGCCAGCGCCGCAGTAAATGGAGTCAGCACAAAACGCTCACCTCGATACTCGCCCCCAAATAGCCACGGCATGTCAAGTTTGTGATTATTTTCGTAAAAACGCACTATATGCTTGCTATCACGCTCAAAATGTCTATTATGACGGTATGTTTATCGGCAAAATAGTGAGATTTTATCTGGAGGGGTTCCGCAGCATGACGCTGGGGCGCACGCTCTGGGCCATTATTCTGCTCAAACTCTTCATCATGTTTGCGGTGCTGAAGGCATTTTTCTTCCCGTCATACCTGCAAGGGGACGAGACAGCGAAGGAAACCACCGTTGCCACGGAGCTGACAGACCGCGCAGCAGACAAATAACACCATGGAACCCATCGATACATCTCTCGTAGACTGGTCACGCGCACAGTTCGCGCTCACGGCCATGTACCACTGGCTCTTTGTGCCACTCACCCTCGGGCTGGGCATCATCATGGCCATTATGGAAACGCTGTATGTGCGCACCGGCCGTGAGTTCTGGAAACAGACGGCTCAATTCTGGATGAAGCTCTTCGGCATCAATTTCGCCATGGGTGTGGCTACGGGCATCATATTGGAGTTCGAGTTCGGCACCAACTGGAGCAACTACAGTTGGTTTGTGGGCGATATCTTCGGTGCCCCGCTGGCCATTGAGGGTATATTGGCCTTCTTCATGGAGAGCACCTTCATTGCCGTGATGTACTTCGGTTGGAACAAGGTGAGCAAGCGAGCCCACTTGGCCGCCACATGGCTCACCATCATCGGTGCCACAATCTCGGCATGGTGGATTCTGGTGGCCAATGCATGGATGCAGCACCCCGTGGGTATGGAGTTCAACCCCGACACCGTACGCAACGAAATGGTGGACTTTGCGGCGGTTGCCTTCTCCCCCGTAGCCGTGGTGAAGTTCTGCCACACAGTATCAAGCTCTTGGGTACTGGGTGCCGTATTTGCGGTGGGTGTAAGCTGCTGGTACCTGCTGCGAGGCAAGCACCGCGACTTTGCTCTGGCCAGCATCAAGGTGGCAGCGTGGTTCGGCTTGGTAGCTGCTCTGATTACCGCGCATACCGGCCATAAGAGCGGGCGAGACATTGCACTGTACCAACCCATGAAACTCGCTGCTGCTGAGGGGCTGTACGAAGGTGGCAAGGAGCAAGGACTGGTACTCGGTGGCCTGCTGCGCCCCGGCGCTGACTGGGCTACGCCGAGCGATGAGAGCAAGTTCCTCTTCCATGTAGAAATGCCTTATGCTCTGTCACTTCTGGCCACGCACGAGGTAGATGGCTACGTGCCGGGGATCCGGAACCTGCTGGAGGGTGGCTATACCCTGCCCGATGGCAGCACCGCCCTGTCTGCCGAGGAAAAAATGGCGCGTGGTCGCAAAGCCATTGCCGCCCTGGCCGACTACCGAAAGGCCAAAGATGAGGCAGCCAAAGCAGCAGCCCTTACCACCCTGCGCGAGAACTTCGACTACTTCGGCTATGGCTACCTGAACAGCCCGAGCGAGCTTGTACCCAATGTGCCACTCACCTTCTACAGCTTCCGCATCATGGTCGTGCTGGGAGGTTATTTCATCGCACTGTTTGCCGGCTTGCTGATTGCCTGTAAATGGATACCGAGCTGGACTCAATGGAAGTGGGCCCTGTGGATTGTGGTACTCACCATTCCGCTGGCATGGTTGGCCAGTCAGGCCGGTTGGATAGTAGCCGAGGTCGGTCGCCAGCCTTGGGCCATTCAGGGGCTTCTGCCAAACGTGGCTGCGATTTCACGCTTGGAAGTCGGCTCCGTTCAAACCACCTTCTTCATTTTCCTTGTGCTCTTCACCCTTCTGCTGGTGGCAGAGTTGAGCATTATGGGCAAAGCCATCGCCGCCGGCCCCGAAAACGATAAACACACAGCTTAAGCCATGAACGACATTTCACTTCTCCAACATTACTGGTGGTTCCTCGTCTCCCTGCTGGGGGCTCTGCTGGTGTTCCTCATGTTTGTACAGGGTGGTCAATCCCTCATCTGGACCATCGGGCGCACAGAAGAGCAGCGTCGCATGCTGTTGTTGGCCACCGGGCGCAAGTGGGAACTCACATTCACCACGCTGGTGACATTCGGCGGGGCGTTCTTCGCCTCCTTCCCGCTGTTCTACAGCACCAGCTTCGGCGGGGCATACTGGGTGTGGGTGCTCATCTTGCTCTGCTTTGTAGTTCAGGCGGTTTCGTACGAGTTCCAACTGAAGAAAGGCAATCTGCTCGGCACCACGACATTCCGTGTATTCTTGCTGCTCAACGGCTTACTGGGTCCGCTGCTCATCGGAACAGCTGTGGGCACCTTCTTCACCGGGGCTGAGTTTGTGGTAAACAAAGCTGCCATTGCCCAGCCCGCTATGCCGGTCATCTCTCGCTGGGTCAATCCCCTGCACGGGCTGGAGGCCGCCATGGTACCCCAGAACCTCATGCTGGGAATCAGCGTATTGCTGCTCACGCGTGTGCTGGCCTGCCTGTATTTCCTCAACAGCATTGCCGATGAAGCCCTGCTCACCAACTGTCGCCGACGCCTGAGAATGGAATGCGGCTTTTTCCTGCTCTTCTTCCTCACATGGCTGCTGCGCTGGCTCTGTGGCTACGGCTACGCCTGGATGCCCGAGGACGGTTATGTGTACCTGGAACAGTACAAATACCTGCACAACCTGCTGGCTATGCCGGCAGTACTGGGTACGCTGCTTATCGGCGTGGTATTGGTGCTTACCGGCATGGCAACGGGATTGAAGGGGTGGCGCCGTGCCATCTGGCCCGCCGGTGTCGGCAGTGTGTTGGTGGTACTGGCTCTGCTGCTCTGCGCAGGCTGGAACCACACGGCCTATTACCCCTCCTCCGCCTCGCTGCAAAGCTCGCTCACCATTGCCAACAGCAGCTCGGGCCTTTTCACGCTGCGCACCATGACCTACGTGTCCTTCATCATTCCTTTTGTGCTGGCCTACATCGTATGGGCATGGAGAGCGCTGGATCGCACCCCCATTACCCCCGAGGAAGCCAACGAGGAACACTGAGGCATGAAAAGGGTCTTTCCCCTGTTGTTGCTTAGCGGACTGCTCTGCTCGTGCCGCATAACGCACCGCCATGTTTGGGAATATGCCTACCGGCACGATGGGATTGTAATCGATTCCCCCGGCACCTGCTATCTGCACAGGGGCAGGCATTATGTGCGAGGTTTTCGCGCACAGTTCCGAGAATTCCCGACTTCGATGCATCTCGACCCCATCAAAGGCAATGTTTACCAATGGAGCGAAATCCCCGGAACGCGCGGAGCAATGGTCTACCACGAGGTACAGCTCTGTAATGATGCGGTGAGAGGAGGCAACTTCGCCGAGCTGAACGAAGATGCAGCTTGGCATTCACTCGTTGGCGCGCCCACGCGCAGCTCCCCCATTTCCACCTATTTCTACAACGAATATCAAGTAGATAAAAGCACCCGCCGCCTGAGTACGAATGCCTGGTACGTATTACCGGCGGTACCGTTTGTGTTTGTAGCGGATGCCGTTATTAGCGTGGCCGAGCTTCCCATCGGGTGCGTCGCATTCATTTGCGATGCTCCTTTCAAGGCTAAGCAACAACAGGCTGCGGAGCAAAAAGCCTCGCAGCCCACTACAAATCCCTGAGTACCGCCTAGGTGCCACTGTTCAACAGCTCAGCGAACTCAGGTGAGCGACCAGACGCTCGGCATGTTGCTGCGAGCTCTGCGCAATGGACTCCATCATGCCGGGATCCTGACGCATATTGTAGGACACACTGCCGGTGTGCACCGTACCGCCGTAGTTCATGCCGGTAAAGTGGCAGGCACCGCGGATGAAGCCAAAGAAATCATCCCAGTTCATGCAGTCAGCCGGAGCGCCCGTGGTGTAAGAAAGCACCAAGGTCTTACCACGCAGCTTGTCGCCGGTCGAACCGTGGGAGAAACCGTGCAGGAACACCTCCTCCATCCAGCGGTGCAAGAGGGAGGGCATGGAGAACCAGAACACCGGGAACTGCAGAACAATAATATCCGCCCACTTCAGATTTTCCTGCTCCGCCTTAACATCGATAGGCTTATGCGTGTAAAGACGGTCCAGATACACCGTACGGCAGCCGGGCAGATTTTCTTCCAGCATGCTCATGATAGTCTTGTTGGCCACCGAGTCATCCATGTCGGTATGGCCGGAAATGATAAGGATATTTTTCATGGCTTCAATACGTTGTTTGCTTCGTAACTATGATACAGCATTTTGGTAGGAAATCAATAAAAAAGACACGCGTTGGAATAATACAAGTAAAAAGGCCTCACATGTAACCACATTTTATGAGGAAAGGCAATACAAAGGCGAAGGGGCAGCGATTGATAAAATGCGCTGCCCGCTGAACCTGCATATCTTGGGAAATCAAAGTTCAATCACCTGCCCGGTACTGATGCTCTGCAGGCGCTCCCCCATGAGCGGGAGCATCACGCCATACGCAACATCACCGGTGCAGTGCCCGGTGTAATAGCAGGTAGGCAGTTCCATCAGTCTGAGCGCAGCAGCACGCAGGCGCTCGGCATCCGCCACCGGGTCGGCCTTCATGTAGTGGAAGCCACCCACCAGTACATCTGCACGAAAACAGGAAGCAATATTGAGCACACCACGGTGGGAACAACCACTGATGAGCACTCGCCGCCCACCTTCCTCCAGCAACAGGTATTGCTCGTGCCGAAAATCATCCGCCACGCGCTCACCATCAATGATTGCAGTCATCCCTGCCCCCTCGGGCGGATACTGCATGTCCACGCCCTCAGCAGAGTGCAACCAAACTCCCTCCGCCAGCTCAGTGGAGTCCCCCATCAGTCGGCGAAGGCGGGGGTGATTCTTCAAGCTCGTAGCCAACCCGATGTCCTTGCCAGTTGCATTGAAATGCGGCTCAAAGGAATGCGCACTCACCCACACCTCAGCACGCTCGTTGAGTTGCAGAAATCGCTCCAGTCCGCCCCCGTGGTCATAGTGACCGTGCGAAAGCACCGCGACATCCACATCGCTCAGGCTCAGTCCCATGCGTGCGGCATTGTCAGCAAAGGCGGCGCTTGCCCCCATATCAAAAAGAATACGGTGCCCGCCCGTCTCTATCAACAGGCTCAATCCGTGCTCGGCCACCAAGTCCGCACGGCTGCTCGTATTCTCAACCAAAACGTGTATACGCATAAGAATCAATCAAACTCGACCAACCAATCCGGGCGACCGAACGCCTCGAAACACATGCGAATCTGCCCCTCCGTCTGCTTGCCGATATGCAACGGGGGTAAGTCATCGGGCGAGAACCACTCCACGGCCGTTGTCTCGATGTTATCGGGCAGTTCGGGTTCCCCCAGCGGGGTGCAGAGCACAAAGGCCTTTATAATGTTGTAGGGCCACACGCGGTTGCAATTCCGTCGGCTGAACTCATGCAGCGCCACCAAGCGCCCGACTTCGACCGCCAAGCCGGCTTCCTCACGCACTTCTTTTTCGATATTGCTGCGTATCGTCTGGTCCACATCCACCCAACCGCCCGGCATAGCCCACAGGCCATCCCGCTCCCTCACCAGCAATATCTTACCATCGCGTATGATGGCAGCACGCGAGTCGAGCTTAGGAGTCTGAAATCCCGTTTCATTGCAGAACAAATCCCGCACTTTCTCCAACGGCACATCCGTCATCAGCGAGAGCATCTCGGCCGATACCTCCCGCAGTCGCTCAAAACGCTCACGGTCGAAGGGGTCACGCGAATATTCAATCCCCGCCTGAGCAATGAACTGAATCTCTTTTGCCCACGCGAGCCAGCGCCCCTGCAGTGCTTCATTCTCCATGCCCTCATTGTACCGATTTCGGGCACAGAAGCAAGCACGTTCTGTTCCTTCAAGCGCCCATGTCGGTCGACTTTGGGAAGAAGTGAAGAAAATAATGTTTGAATCCCGCTCCGTTACCCGATATAATATGCAAAAACATGAAAAGCGACCATTTCATTTTGATGCTTAACTGCCTTTTTCTTTTCATAGCGATTATTACAGGCATGAAAAGCGAAGCTCCGGTACAGAGTGAAGAAGGCCCCGGAAGAAAGCCCCCCGTGACCATCGATATCTCGAAAACAGCGGATTGGTTAGAGCTGTTCCGGGAATATCAGAAGGCTGATCCGACAATGTGCGCTGACATTATCTTATATAACCCTGTCAGCCACAAGGAAACAAAATATATCATCCCGTATTTTCTATGCCATCACAACAGAAAAGAGTCCGTATGTCGTAAGTTGTTGCTCCACTTTACACAGGATGGCGTTTGGGTTCATTATCCCCTGTATACCATGATGGATTTTGAAATGGGTAAATATCCCCATTCGTTATGCTTTTATACAACCGAAGATGTGGAGCATTTTGTTAAGTGGCAGGATTTCGAATCATTTCTTGATACAATAACTCAACGAAATAAAGGATACTTTTATTCAGTATGCCTCAGCATGTCAAATAATTGCACCATCGCCTCTCTCTTTGAGCATTATAAACTTTTCTTCGATCGCTTCCCCGACGAGTGGGAGACTCATCTTACGCGTTCCGGTCCCAGTATTCCGATTTTTGAAGGCAATAGGCCCTCGGCTGCTGAACAAACAAGTAGCGATATAGATAAGTTATTCGAACAGCTGATTATTGTTCTTTCTGAGAAAGAAAATCATCAACACAATGCCGAACAATATGTAGCACTGTGCAATCAGTTATACCAATTAACTCATGAACGACGGGAAGAGGTGAAAGCGTCGGCAGCAAAATACGCCGCAAAGCTCATGCATGCAGATAGGGAATGCACGAATGAACACATCAACAATATCAATGACGGACTCTTCTCGTATTGAACGCCCGGAAAAAATAAGACTTGCCAAAATGGCGGGGTGGTGCTAGTATGCGCGGCGATTTGTTATGGTACTGTCAATCAAAACACTGCTGTGTGTGGGGTGCGGATGCTTTGCAGGCGGGGTACTGCGCTATCTGACAAGCTGGTTCATCTGCAACAAGTGGGGAGTCACGCTGCCGAACATGCCTTGGCACACACTGGTTATCAACTTTGCCGGTTGCCTGTTTATGGGACTTTTCTGCGGACTGGCTGCCGGCGGGCTCATCAGCTCCCCCAATCTGCGACTGGCAGTGACCGCCGGGCTCTGCGGTGGCTACTCTACCTTGGCAGCCTTTGCCTTTGAAAATACAAGCATGCTGCGAGCCGGGGCCTACCTTACCTCCTCGGTCTACATTATCGCGACGGTCATAGGCAGCCTGATATTCTTTGTGCTGGGCAATGCCGCAGCCAACCTCATACTGAAAGGCCAACTTTAAACAAAACCCCGCTGCCGAACTCACGACAGCGGGGGGCATTGTAAGCAAACAGAAAGCCTTACTCAGCCGGGACAAAAATCTTCATCTCAGCCACGCTGCTGCCGGTACCATCAAGCGCAGCGGTGGAAGTGAAGCGGAAGTAACGAGCCTTGGTCTCGGGGAAGCTGATGAATTGCTCCACGGGGTTAGCACGCAAGTTACCGAACTCACCCTCAGCCGCAGTGGTCCACTTCTTGCAATCGGAGCTCAACTCAAACTTGAAGCGAGTTGTCATGCCCTGAGTACGACCATCCTGACGTGGCAGGTAAGCAAAGCCGTTGACATTCTGCTCCGTTTTCATATCCACCACAAAATAAGCGGGGGTTTGGTCTGCCTCCCACAATGTTTCAGGATTTCCGTCGAAGGCATACGTCACCTTTTCCGCTGCAGCACCACGATAGCGCCAGCCCTTGCGGGTAAGTGCCACATCACCCTGTTCTTCGGTCTCAACCGCCTCTGCCTCTGTTGCTGAAGGCATGAGCAGCAGCGAGAGCTCGGAAATACAGGGGCATGCAGCAGAACGTGTAATTGTTAAGCGTACACGGTCAGTTGTGACGGGCTCATTCAGCCAGCGCAGCACCTGATTGCCAATGGTGTGCCCCTTGCCACCTCGGACATTAAAATCGGACTCGACCTCGCCGGAATTACCCGGTTCCACAAGAGTCACCCATTCCCCCCCCACCTTGGCCTCCACCTTAAAGGCCTCCACACGCTGCCCCAAGCGAATCTGCTCACGCAGACGAATCACATCGAAGGTAACGGGCTTCGGCATTTTGATTTCAGCAGATGGGGTCTTTGTGCCGTCATTCGGGCACCAATAACTCTCGATATCGCCATCTGTCAGATTGGATGCAGCAAACTGGCTGTCATTGCCTCGCACTTCCGAAGCCGTGGCCTTGGCACGCAGAGCATAGTCCTTAGCCAGCAGTCGTTTGCGCATCTTACCAAACGCCGAAAGCGATGCGACATCGGCGGCATCGAGTCGGCCATCGCGATTGGGAGCCAAATTGAGAATGAGGTTAGCCCCGCGCCCCACACTGCTGAGGTACACCTCCATGAGGTGCTCCGGGCTCTTCACATTTCCGCCCTGTCCCGGGTGCCAGAACCAGCCACGGTGATTGATGGGGGTATCGCCCTCCAGTGAGAGCCACTTATTCCCCTGAGCATTGCGGAGCGGGTACTTCACAAATCCCTTTTCTGAGCCACCCCAAGTCACATCACCACGACCGGCAGCGCCCCAAATAATGCAATCGGGCTGCAGCTTGCGGATATTCTTCACAACCTGCTTGTAGTTATAGTACTTATCCGCCTCACCGATATTGCGGTTCTCGCGGGAGCCACCGTAGTAGCCATCACCGCCCATGGCGCCGTCGAACCAGATTTCAAAGATAGGGCCATACTTGGTCAGCAGTTCCTTAATCTGCTTATAATAAACATTCAGGTATCCCTTACGACCATACTCAGCACAATTACGATCCCAAGGGGACAAGTAGGTACCGAACGCAAAATCGTGCTTCTTGCAAGCGAGTGCAAACTCCTTCACCACGTCCCCTTTCCCCTTCTTCCACGGGGCAAGGGTAATGTTGTGTTTTGTCGATTTCGTGGGCCAGGTACAGAAACCGTCATGGTGCTTGGCCGTGTAAATCATACCGCTCATACCGGCGGCTTTGAAAGTCTTCACAATCTCCTCGGCATCAAAGTTGGACGGATTGAACAGTTTAGGCGACTCATCGCCATATCCCCACTCTCGGTCAGTGTAGGTATTCAACCCGAAGTGGACGAATGCATACCATTCCATCCGCAACCAATCCACCTGTTGGCGTGTAGGCAGAGGACCATAAGGCTTCGGAGCCTCAACGGCCTGCAGAGGATTGCTCCACACTGCCCCCAGGCAGCCTATCGTCAGCATGAGTTTGTGCAACATATCTAAACATTACACAAACCACCCCCTCATAGCAAGCACAAAATCACACCGCTGTAGTAGTAAATATCATTCAGCCAACAATTCCAGTGTCAGCGGGCATCGCTTACCATCGTAAAAAACCTCAAGAACCTCGGCAAAAACATCATTCGGCGCCAGACTGTCAAACAGAGTCATGCACGAGCAGACTTTCAACGCATCGATGTGCCCCAGAATCGCCACCGCCGACTTCTCCCGGTGAGCCAACAACGCGCCGGAAATTTCCCGCAGTCGAGCCCCCAGCACCGCGTGAGCCAGATATGCAGCGGCCTCCTCCCGATGGGCAATGCCATAAAAACGGGCATTGTAACTGTGCCCCAGCTCGCGGAGTTGGGGAAAAATATACCAAATCCAGTGGTCATACTTACGCCCACCCTTGATTTCAGCCAGCGCCTGAACATAGCCGGCATACTCTACGTCCTGAGCAATGACAAACCGCTCGATATCTTCAGCTTTCATGCTTGCTATCATACCCCCGAGTTCTGATTTGTAAAGCTCTATATGACATATTCCTCACTTGTGGAATCTCTGTGACTGTGGCAGAGTAACGTACGTATGAAACTCCGACTACTCGCCTTTCTTCTACTGCTCAGCACACCGCTTACTGCGGACATCTGCCTACCCGGCCAAAGCAGTCAGAACGACCGAAATGAAATAACAGAGGAGCAGGACGCAGAGCTTGCACACCTGTTGGAACTCTTTCAGGCCTACATGGATTTGGGCGTACTTGAACGGGCACAGGAAACACTCACTCGCCTGCACAAACTCATCGAGAGCCTGCCCCGGGAATCCGCTGCCGCCCTGCGCGAAAAAGAAAGCGACCTGCGCCGCCAATTGGAACACAGACAATACCGCTACAAAGAAATCGAAGAGCGCCCACACTGTTGGGTAAACTACGGCCCCAATCCCCCGCCGGCTGAAACATTTACCATGGAAAAGGTCCGACGCTACATGCAATTGGCACGGGGATTCATGCAACTGGGGAAGTTCGATGCCGCCCTCGCCGCGCTGAATGACGCCGACACCGCTCTCCACACACTGCCGCAGGATTACACCGGGCGACAGGAACAGCTCGACTTCATCACCCGGGCGAAGCAACTTCTGAACGAACTGAAAAAGGCTTACTATGCAGAAACCAGAGGTTACAAACTCAACCGAGATCTGAGGCGGCGCCTCTACAGCTTAGAGGAAGAAATGGCCAAGTTCTGCCGTGAGCCTGCCGAGTCATCAGATTTACCACTATAAAAACGGACAGCCATGCGCAAGAACCTCCGTTACTTCCTGATACTTATCGGCATGCTTCCCCTGCTCGCCCTTGCATGGGTAGTGGTACAGCTCCAAACCACCCGCCTGCACACCCTCGGGGCTGATGGGCGCATTTGCCCCTGTGAATTCAGCGGCATCTCCCGGCTGCCCGATGGCACATATCGCCTCGGCCTGCCCGATGCCCCCGGGGAGATTATATGGGTTGCCCCCGATAGCCTGACCGATGAGTTCATGTTTACCGAGGCCTATGTACTCCCTTGGTTCGGCAGAGTGCGAGCAGAGGTCAACCCGGACGGCGAGGCATACATTCGGCCTTAAAATTTCACCTGTGCCGCACTTAAGGCTTTACGTGACGCGGGAGATATGCTAGAATGGCGCGCGCAAGGCGCGCGAAGTGCACGCCCGAAATATAGTTATGAGTGACCCCACGAAGTTCCGCAATCTGGCCATTATCGCCCACGTAGACCACGGCAAAACCACCCTCGTTGACCAGCTGTTGAAAGCCGGTGGCACTTACCGCGAAAATCAGGAAGTGCAGGAGCGCGCCATGGACTCCATGGATTTGGAGCGTGAAAAGGGTATCACCATTAAAGCCAAAAATACCTCCATTCATTGGAATGGCTACACCATCAACATCGTCGACACCCCCGGCCTCGCCGACTTCGGCGCTGAGGTAGAGCGTGTTATGAAGATGGTGGACGGCGTGATTCTGGTGGTGGATGCCTACGAAGGCCCGCAGGCTCAGACTCGTTTCGTGCTGCGCAAAGCCCTGGAGGAAGGCCTGCTGCCCATCGTGGTGGTGAACAAGATTGACCGCCCGCACGCTGACCCCATGAAGGTGCACGATCAGGTGCTGGAGCTGCTGCTGGATTTGGATGCCACCGAAGAGCAGTTCGAGGCTCCCTTTGTGTACGGCTCTGCCCGTGACGGCTATTTCATGAACAGCCCGGAGAACGAGCCCCCCGTGGACTGCACCCCCCTGCTCTACCAGATTGTCAACCACATTCCCGCCCCGAAGGATGCCGATGCCGACGCCCCCTTCAAGATGCTCATTTCCAACATCGACTGGGATGATTACGTGGGGCGTGTAGCCGTAGGCCGTATCACCAATGGTCGTGTGCAGAAGGGCGACACGCTCTACTTGCTGCGTGCCGACGGTAGCAAGGTACAGGGCAAAGTAACCAAGCTTTTCGAATACAGCGGTCTTCAGACCACCGACTCCGCTATCGGCGAGGCCGGCAACATCATCGGCATATCCGGTTTTGAAGGAGTGGATATCGGTGAAACTCTGGTTGCTGATCCGGAGGCCGAGGCCATGCCCTTTGTGCAGATTGACCCGCCCACGGTGCAGATGGAGTTCAGCATCAACGACGGTCCCCTGGGTGGTCGCGATGGTAAGAACGTGACCAGCCGAGTTATCCGCGACCGACTGATGCGCGAAATGCGCACCAACATCTCCATTAAGGTAGAGGACACCGATTTGGCCGGCGTATTCATGGTATCCGCTCGTGGCACCATGCAGATTGCCATTCTCGTGGAGCAGATGCGCCGAGAAAACTATGAGGTGCTGGTATCCCGCCCCAAGGTAATTACACGGGATATTGATGGCGTGCGCTGCGAACCCTTTGAAACTGTGTTCATTGAAGTACCCGATGAATGTGCCAACGGTGCCGTGCGTATTCTGGGCAACCGTAAGGGTATTCTCGAGAATATGGAGACCAAGGGCACCGGCCGCACCTACATTCAGGCCACTATCCCCACTCGCGGTCTCATCGGCTTCGAGTTCGAACTGGTAAACCTTACCAGCGGTCACGGTATTTTCTCCCACCTCTTCAAGGAGTACGCTCCCTATGCCGGTGAAATCGTCACCCGCCAGAGCAGCACCCTCATTTCGATGGAGAACGGCATTGCCCGCCCCTACGCCCTGCAGGCCATGGAAGAACGCGGCTCGCTCTTCATTGCACCCGGCGATGAGGTGTACGAAGGTATGATTGTGGGCGAGAACCCCAAGCCCATCGACATTCCCGTGAACCCCACACGCGAAAAACACCTTACCAACCACCGCTCCGCCACCAAGAACGACTCCATTCAGCTCACGCCGCCCCGCGTATTCTCTCTGGAGCGTGCTATCGAGTATATTGAGCCCGATGAGCTGGTGGAGGCCACGCCGCACTTCATCCGCATGCGCAAGCGCCTGCTCGATGCCACCGCCCGCAAACGTGCGGAGCTGAGAGCCAAGGGACTGTAACTTTTTCTACTACCAAGCCTATGTTCGAGGCCATCACCAATTGGTTCGCCGCTCAGGATTACGTTGCCATCAGCCTGTATATCTCAGCTGCTCTGCTCTATATGGCCGGCTACCTCGGGGCAGTATTGCCCTACCCCGGCTGCTTGGTTGCACTGGGTGGCAGCGTGTGCTACGCTCTTGCTGTCGGTGAGCCCTACCCGGCTTGGTGGGTGTGGTTTATCCTCGCGGTTCTTGCTGTTTTCGGCACATTTGTGGACAACATCACCACCGCCATGGGAGCCCGTCGCTTCGGTGGCAGCAAGCAAGCCTTCTGGGCCAGTATGATAGGGCTCTTTGTGGGTGCGTTCTTTTTCTTCCCCTTCGGTCTCATCATCGGCCCCTTCCTTGCCGCCTTTGTAGCCGAACTCATCCTGGTGCGAAAGAATGCCAAGGAGTCAGCCAAATCCGGTTTCGGCGCCATGGTGGGCTTGCTGGTCGGCGTATTCTTCAAGGTGATTATCACCGGCATCATGATGATCATCACGCTCATATGATGTCCTTCGCTCGTTCCGTAGCTCTCGTGGTGCTCACGGCTCTGACCGCGCTGAGCCTGAGCAACTGCCGCAGTACCGGTCCCGATGGTGCCACCATCACCCGCGCTGAGGTTCTGACAACCGCCCGTACCTACACAGCCCTCACATGGCAGGGGGACAAGCGCCACGCACTGCACGGCACTGCCCCCGATGGGCAGCGAATCGACACGCCCGATGCTATCTCGCCCACCAAGTACCGAAAGCCAGGGTTCTGGTGGAAAAACGGCACCAATACCGGCATGCCGTACAAATGGGGTGGCTTCGATACGCCAGAGCAATTCACCCACCGCTTGGCCACTGAGCCACAGGTATATGCAGGCGACTATGCTTCCTCTGCCAAAGTGGCCGGGGGTGATGATGCTGTGAGCCGCTATGCTGCCGGCATTGACTGCTCCGGGTTGGTATCCCGCTGCTGGGGGCTGCCGCGCCCCTACTCCACACGCGAGTTGCCAGGCATCTGCACCCCGTTGAGCAGTCTCGATGACCTGCGCCCCGGCGACATCATCCTGCGCCCCGGCGAGCACGTGCAGCTGTTTGTGCGCTGGGAAGACCCGGAGCATACCCGTTACCGCGCCATCGAAGCAGCAGGCGACCCGGAATGGCGCTGTTTTGAAATCATCTACAATCGCCACACCCTCACAACCACAAGGGGCTTTACACCTTGGCGATACAAGGGTATTCGCAACTGATTATCAATCCGCGGGGCTATCAGCCCTGAGGCGAGTCACCGCCAGTCACCTTTTCAGGAGTATCAGATGGGGTGCGCCCGATGCCGAATTTCTCGCGGCATTTATCTTTGAGAGCCTCCGCCACGCCGCGGAAAATATCCATTCGGCCCTTGCGGCGCATGGCCACGACCTCCTTAAAGCCAAGCATGCGGGATTCCCCCTGCAGGCGGCGCAGGAATAGATGACCACATACATACACATTGGATGCCGCGAGGGCAGCCTCGAGCGTCGGGCGAGCCAGCACATCCACCACACTACTGAACGCCTTGCCGACAACGGGCAGGATATTCGCGGCCGAATTGCCGGCCTTGTACTGCACTTCGGGGTCATCCACCAGTAGGTCGGCTATATCATCCACCAGCTCGGTGACCATCAGCCCCCCGTTGCCATACAGCAGGCCATTGATAACCACATAAACAAATGAATTGGCAATCACCGCCCCGAAACAAAGCGCATTGAACACCGGGGACGGTTTGCCACCATGCAACTGAGCCAGAGCAATCAACAAGCGCAACTGCAAGAACAGGAGTGCCGCTCCGTCAAGCCACTTGTTGCGGCTCACCACCACGGTGAGCGCCGCTATCTGGCAGTAATTGAGAATCAGGTCACGGCAACGTTTGGGCAGCAAATCGGCTTGCTCGGCATAATCAAGCAGCAATTTCTGCAGCGCAGCAGAATCGCGACTGCTGCAGGCATTGTGCAGGGAATCATACAAAGAATCATAGCGGCGGTAATCCTCGTGGCACTCACGGCGAGCATCCTGTCGCCAGTCGCGGATATTGCGCAGGGCTGCGCGGGCTCGGCTGATAGGGTCGCCCGACACAAGGGTTGTGAGCCTGCAGAAACTCACAATGGGGGCCACAACCTGCCAATACAAAAAGACAGCGATAAGTCCCCAGAATACGTAACCCAATATAGGATAAGGGGTAAGCTCATTCAACGCATTCCCTTTATCGATGACATCTGCCCCCAGATAGACCAGCAGTACAATACCACCCCATATCAACAGTTGACCTATACCGGCACGATTTCCACCAAAGAGCAGCTTGCACAGGCTCAACAACAGGGGCAGCAAGCACCACAGGCAAAGCAGAGCAATCACACCCCACAACGCCATGGCCGGCCATGCTGCACCGCAGCAGGCATTCAACCACTCACCGGCAGCTGCCACATACTGCCCACAGCAGGCAAGCAGCAACAGCAACACTATCAAAACAAGTGCTTTAGCAATAATTTTCATAATTTTCTTTCAATTGACACACCTTATCTGCCAACTCCTGCAGCCCCTGCTGCGTGGACTCCACAGCATCCATCTGCGCTCTGTTTTCGCGCAAACGCTCACGCACGGCAGCATGAAAATCAGCCGTTGCCCCCGATGAAGCGCTGCGTACGCAGGCATCTATTTCCGCCAGCGGTGCCCGCTGCTGCAACAGAGAATCAACAGCGTTGCGGTAGAAGGTTGCAATCTCACGCTGGCGCTTCAGGAACGGCTCATAGTGCAACACATTGCGATAGGTTTCCACAACGGTATTGGTACCGAAGAAACGCCCCGGCACCTGCGAAGTCTCAGGCATGCGCTCGTAGTGGCAACGCTCCAGTTTTTCGCGGTCTTTGGCCTGCAAGGGCAGCACGACTCGCTCATTCCGCACGGACTTCCGGAGCTCCGGGCGCTGCGCTGTTGCAAAACTTCGCATGAGCACCGGATAAAGCTCATCGAGCGCCTGCTCTCCCCTGCGCTGGGCGCGGCGAATGAGCACGTCATCGCAGTAGCGATCCAACGGCACATTTTCGCCCTCCGGCAAGGTCAGCTGTAGCATGCTGATTTTCAGGCCGTCTTTCAGGAACTCCCGAGTGGCGGCAAGACAAGCCTGCGCACAAGCATGCAGGCACTTATTCACCTCCTCTCCGCTGACCTCCTCACGGCTCAGGCGGCCATCTTTCCAACTGCGACAGGTACCGGCAATGAGGTTCTCATAATCCGGCAATTCATCCTTGTGAGAAAAACTCAGCTTCAACTTCTGCGGCATGGAATCCGGCTGCAGAAGTCCAGAGGCCGCCTGCCCGAACCTGCGCCATTCATCCCGGGTCTTGGTCAGTTCCGTCAGTTCAGCCCGCAGCAGCTCATCCTGTTGTTTCAGGCATACCTGCAGCTCTCGCAGGGCATTCAGAAGCTCGTCCCGACAGTGGGCCAAACGTATGCCCGGCAGCGCTGAGTTCAACTCCTGCTCCATGCGACAAAAACCACTGGCTGCCAACAATTCCTGCTGAGTATGGTAAGTTCCGGCAGGCAGGTGAAGCGGGAGTTGCAAGTTCTCAATCGGCTCGAAAATACCGGCGTATGCCATGCCAAGATTGACGGAGTCCAACGGCAAATCCGGTGTACCGGCCAACAGGCTGAACACGCGACGGGCATTTTTCTGCTGGGTTGCCGTCTGGGCCTCGAGCACGCTCTGCTTCAGCCATGCCTTGGCCTCCATTCTGTTCTGAATCAATCGAATCGTTGAGGCCGAACGCTCGCCCAGAATCTCGCGCAGCAATTCAACGGCCTTCTCATTGAGCGGAGCAACAGAGCTCTGCAGAATAAGCGCCATATCGCATTCCTTGCCGATTTCCCGGTACAGGTTATCGCGCACCACCTCAGCATGCGGCGAATCACACCCGGGCATATCGAGAATCATGCGCTTGCGGTTGCGCAGCAGCACACAATCCTCGCTGTAGGGCGTTTCCACCACCACCAGTAGGGGCTCGGTCGGCAGCTCACGGTAACGCCCCGGTTCGGAGCAAAGCACCCTCGTGAGCAATTCATCGCTCAGTGGCAGCAGGCGCATGCTGAGCTCGGCCGGCGATGAGCCGGTATGAATACCACGCAGATAATCCATCACACGGCGAATCTGCGCCGGGCGTTCTTCGGCGCAGTTGGCGGCCGGGGCATCGAAAATCAATATCTGCCCTTCCTCACCGGGTTCAGCCATGCGTATGAGGGCGGGGCGCAAGGTTGTATCCTGCCCATAGCCCATGGGGGACGCATTGGCCGAGCGCGTGAGCAGGTTTACCAGAGTGGATTTGCCGGCCTTCAGCATGCCGATGCATACAATCAGCTCCATCCCCGAATCAAACTGGTCGATAGCTCGCAGGGCTTTGTCCATATGCCCGCAAATGGGCACAAACATACCGCCCGACGCTCCGTATTCAGAGCGCATTTCAGTCAGAGCCTCGCGCAGGTTCTGCAGTACCTTCCTGTGCTCAGCCTCGCTGTATTCCCCTCTCATATCATGAGTATACAACGAACCGGCTCGCATTGCAACAGCGAAAGCCGTAAAAAGAATCTACAATTTACAATCTACAATTTACAATGTAGAAATTCGGCTCGCTTTGCTCGCCGGAATAAGCGAAGCCATCTCAGAACCTCTCCGTATCGAGCCTGATTCAGGCAATGATACATTGCGGCGTCAGCCGCCAAACTCTCTACATTGTAGATTGTAAATGGTAGATTGTAAATCCCTGCCTCAATGGTTTTTCTCGTAGAATTCCATGAGGTTATTGACGGTCTTGACCATCTCGGCAAGATGAGCCACGCGTTTTTCAGAGCGGTCAATATCATCCTGAGTCTTCTCGCGCTTGGCAGAAAGCGCCGAGAAGAAATTGCCGGTGACACTCTGCACCTCATTTGTAATGTTGCTCTGTAACTGAGCAGCGGGAGCGTGTGCTGCAAGCTGTTGATTGGCAGACTCGCAGTAGTGCTTAATCATGGGGTCAACCACCTGCCCCACAAAGAGCTCATTCCCCCAGAACACCTCATACTGCTTTTCGCCATCCTTCCACCACCAGCGGTGTACTCGCTCCTCGTAAATGTACGGATTGAAGCGGTTTTCGCGCCCGGCCTGAGCCTCGTCCAGCTTAATGCTGTGCACCTCTTGCCAATCCTGGAAATCCGGGTGCTCCGGCACCGTGAACTCATTCCAAAGCTCGGCATCGGTCTCCTGCAGGTGCAGCTTGCAGGCTTTCAACAGGTTACGGATGCTGCGATTCGTCCAGACGGAGGCAACCACACTCTCATCGGCCATTTTCATCTGCACATGTTTGTCGGTGAGTTCGCGGTAAAGGAACTCACGCAGAGCCTCGCGGCAGGCGTTGTTGCAGTCAATCATGCACTCATTGATGTCCTTGCCACTGGCCTTGGGGCCCTTGTAGAGCTCACGACGGTCGCGGTAGATATTCTCGCAGATGAGGGAGAAGTCAGGCATTTCGCCGGGAGCCACAGAGAACTCGACATCGTGCGGTACGGAGGGGCACTTGAGGGAGGCTCGGGCCTCTTTCTCAAAGCTATACCAGCGCTCCAGTCGGTTACGCAGGGAACTGAGCACCTTGCTCTCGCTGCGCTGCGACAACAGCGTGGCCGCAGCCAACGAACGCAGGGCGTGTCGCAGCACGTCGCAGCAGTGGAGATAGCGAATATCGGTCAGCTCATCGTGCAGGGAGTTTTCCAGAGCCTCAAACCCGGAACCGGCCAGAAGTTCGGAGGGAGACTGGTACACACCGGCAGCCATTTCCACCTGTTTCTTCAAGCGCTCAGGGTCTTCAAAAATACCGGCATAGGCCATACCCAAGTTGACGGAAGAAACGGGCAAGTCCTTATTCTCTGCAAGCTGGCGCAGAATAGAGAGCGCACGGGAAGCCTGCTCCATGGTCTCGGCATCAATCACCTCGGGGCGTAGCCATGCTTTCGACTCCATGCGGTTCTGAATAATGCGGGTCGTGGACGGAGTGCGTCCGGCCAGGAGAGCCTTCAATTCATCCACCGCTTTAGCATTCAGCGGAGCAACCGAGCTTTGCAGCAGCAGCACCATGTCGCATTCCTTGCCAATCTCGCGGTAGCGCTCACCCTTGGCCACCTCGGCAGTTGAGGAGTCACAACCGGGCATATCGAGCAGCATGCGATTGCGGTGGCAGAGCAATTTGCAGTTCTCATTGTACTCAGGCTCCACGACCACCAGCACCGGCTCCTCGGTCAGGTGGGGAGTATCGGTCACGCGATGGCAAAGCACGCCACGCAGTGTAGCCTCGGTCAACGGCAGAGTACGCATGCTCAGGTTCTGCAGAGCGTCATCGCCCACGATACCGCGCAGGTGATCCAGCACGACGGTCAGGAGAGCCGAGGGATCTTCCTCGCTGGCACTTTCAGCACGTTCGTACAGAACAATACGAGGGGCTGCCCCTTTTTCGGCCATGCGAATGAGAGCCGGGCGCAAGGTCATATCCTGCCCGTAACCGGTGGGGGAAGCCGTGTTGGAACGCGTGAGCAGATTCACCAGCGTGGATTTACCGGCTTTGAGCATACCCATGCACACCACCACCTCAATACCGGAGTTGAACTGCTCAATAGCGCGCAGAGCCTGGCGCACCTGCTCCTTCACAGGGGCATAACTGGCGTGGTCGGCACACTCTTTCTCCAGCTCCTGCAGGGTCTGGCTAATCTGCTCCAGCTCTCGGCGCTTATCCTCGGGTATCATGGTCTTATGCTCGGGGGGGGGGGTAAATTCTGCGAAAAACGGCTACGCGCGTATAATAGGGACTCCAACATTATTTGTCAAGCTTAAATACTTTCTCTCCATCCGGCCCCTGCCCTTCATTACAGCCGATAACCGACTGAGTAAACGGGCCCTACCGAAAAAGATTTTATGCTTGCTTTCCCCTCAAAAAAGAACTATCATGCCGGATGTCGACATGAAACAACTTCCTCAAAACTTTCAATTGACAAGAAACATGGCAACAAATTGCTACGCGCTTCTGATTTATGCGCTTATCGTTGCCAAAATCCTCATGTTGCAGTACGTGGATGTTTCGGAATCCTGTAACCCGGAAAGTGTCGAGAGCTGTGTACATTTTTGCTTAATCCTCTTATTTATATCCATTCCGTTTTTTGTGCTTTTTTTAATCATCAAAAATACAAAGTGGAAAACTTTTTTATATATCCTTTCTTGCTGTCCCTTTATTTTATCTGCCGAGTCATTAAACGGCTCCATTTGCTGTCATGAAAGTTATGGCGACGCTCCTTCAGAGATTTATCTTTTGCTGCTGTTGGCATCGTTCACACTACTTATTATTCGTTGTAAACATAACATACTTTCATTTATTGCATATCTCATTCTCGTCATATCATTGGCTCCTCTTCTGAGATTAATCATAAATTGCTTAATACTCATGGAAGTCATTAAAGATTAGTGTCTTTATTGTAGAGAAAACTGTACCCAAAGAAAAGGTCACTCCTTTCTTATTATCGCCATATCGCATGTAATTACACCTAGTCAGGCAAGTAAGAAATCCCACCAAATTCAAAAAAGCCACCAATACCGACTCACAACGGGCTTGTCAATGGTATGGGGGAATGCTAGAATAAGTCGATGTTCAGGAGTGCCACAGACCTGGGTTATGAGCGAAAAGACCTGCCGGGGGTACGGGGAAAGGCTGTTTATGAGTTCCGCCCCCTGCAGTTCTGTTTTGTCGGCCCGCGCGGTGTGGGCAAAAGTTCGCTGCTGGCCTCGATGTACCACGAGCTGGAGGAAAAGCGGCATATTGACAACTTTTACATCGACATCAGCACCGGCACCGGCAGGCGCACTCAGGTACGGCTAGCCAACGCCAAACAAGAAATGCTCAGCATGCTCACGGAGTCGGCCACTTACTCCACAGCGCCTCTGGGATTGGGGCTGAGGGGCGATGCGGACGAAATGTCCGTCTACGAGTTCGTGGGGCGCAGCACCGTGCAGGATACCAGCTTGGCCGCCCGCCTGCTGGGCCGAGAGCAGAAGGAGTTCCATTTCCCCTTCCGTTTCATTGACATGCCCGGGGGCTGGTACCGCACCGAGCGCATTGATGACATGACCGCTGCCAGAGTCAAAAATACGCTGGAAGAATCGGCCGTCAGCTTCTTGGCTATTGATACCCCGGCGCTCATGGAATCCCCCGCTCTGTGCATGGAGTACAACAAAGTCGATACCATCAAGGCATGGTACGAGACAGCCCTCGATCGCCTGAGCGAACAGCAACACACGGTGGTCATGGTGCTGAGTCGCTGCGAGCGCTACTGCGGCGATAAGCGCGCTATGTATGACCGCCTGAGGAGCACCTACGCCACCCTCATTCGCAAGCTGAAAAATGCCGGGGTAAAGGTGTATGCCACCTATGTGCAAACGCTGGGTGGCATGGAGTTCGAAACCTACGAAACGGTACAGCGAGGCAACCTGAACCTCAAGGTCGCACGTTTTATCAGAACCGGCAATTACAACCCGGAGAACTGCGCCACACCGTTGTTGTTGGCTCTGCGCCATGGGCTTCTGAAATCGCTGGAACAATTACGCAACAAAAAGGCCGATAACCCCTTGGTGGCTTGGTGTGCCGCGCTTGGGTGGAACAATGTCGACAACGCGCTGCAAGCAGCCCATGAACTGATTGACCTGCTCGATGAACGAGTACAGTCCGACCAACCCTGTTACGAACAACTCTGAGCATGAATATCTACGTACACTCTGCCGGTTTTGTGGAAGACTACTCGCGCCGTCAACCGGCTGCGGCGCCCCCCATGCCGCCGATTGTGCGCCAATGGAATGAGTTGCTCGACAAGAACGACAGACGTCTGGCCTTAGTCGCCGGGCGCACCGGGGGTGAATGGTATATCGAGTTCCGCAATTTGGTTCTGCCGGGCACTTACGATTTGCGTAACCGCAGTATTGTGCTGAACATCTGTTTCGGTGCGCTCACAAGCGAGGCTCAGGTTCGTGCGCTCTCTCTGGCCTATCTGGACTTCGAACTGTTGCAGAACGGGCAGCACTGTGAAGGGAGGCTCTGCCCGGAACTGGCTGCTGCCTACCATGAGCTGGACGGCGATTATGGCTTTGATTTCAGCATTGCCCGCCGCTGGGCTGAGCAAGTGATAGCCGACTTCACGGCCACATCCCCCCCTGCCTCAGAACCGCTTCCGGCCCCCATTTATTGCAGCACCGACCTCTGTACGGATGTCGGCTTGCCGCGCGTGCAGAAGACACTGAAAAACTACTCTCTGAGCGATCTGGACGGCTTGCACCTGCTGTGGGCTGAGCTCTATGCTGAACGCAGCGCCGGAGCGGATATAACCCTGCAATTCAGCACCAAGGAGCACGTTTTTGAACAGGAAACCTCGCCCCGGCAGGCAAAAAGCAACCTGGATTGCGCCCGAAAACTCGCTGCAGACATGCAGCAGCAGGCCCGCCCTACCAAGAGTGGCTCACTCCTCACCCGTCTGCTCGCGCTCATACTCATCGTGCTTCTGGTTGTAGCCACCTTCTGGCTGCTCAAAACGCCGAATTAACAATTTTCACACACAACTGACTCTATACAAAATTATGAATACCAACAAAGAAGATGCTGAAAAGTTCGAGAAATCGAAGTGGGTACAACGCATGGTGGAAATCCTGAAAGACCCGCAGCGATTGGCCGACTTCGAGCAAGCGGTCGCCAAATTTCTGGCAGCCAAGGGAAAAAGCAATCCTGCCATGGCTCGTGCCCACCAAGCCTACCGCATGTTCCGTACCAGCAAGGCAAAAGACCTGATGACACCGCGCAATGCCATTCTGCTGGGAGCCGCCCTGCTCTACCTCATCAGCCCGATTGATGCCATACCCGATTTTGCTCCGGTGATTGGCCTGCTGGATGATTTGGGCATTCTCTCGCTGATTCTGGCTGTTGTCATTCCCACTTTCCTGAAAAACAACGACGACGTACCCGCCGAAACTCAGGAAGAATTGCAACGCGAAGCCCGCATCATTGAAACGGAGCTGAACGATGCTCAGCAAATTGATGCCGAAATCATTGATACTACAGATATTCCCGAAGCAGAGGCGGAGAAAAACAGCGCTGTTTCTCCCATAGCCAAACGCTTGGCCGCCTACTTCAGACAAAAGAAATAACCAAGACTATGATTCGTGAGGTAAAACCGCAGGAAGATGCCGCAGCACTGGCCGAAATATACAACAACTACGTGCTCAACACCACCATTTCCTTTGAGACGGAGCCGCTCAACGAGGAACAGATGCTCAAGCGCATTGCCGGTTTTGCCGCAGAATACCCCTATCTGGTCTACGAAGAAAACGGCGTGGTGCTGGGGCATTGCTACGCCCACCGTTGGAAAGAGCGAGCAGCCTACGCCCACTCATGGGAAAGCACCATTTACCTGTCGCCACAGGCCTGTGGCAAGGGGATAGGTGCTGCCCTCATGCAGGAGCTGATAGCTCGTTGCCGAGCCGCCGGCTGCAGAGTGCTCATAGCCTGTATCACTCAGGGCAATGAGCGCAGCTGCCACTTTCATGAGAGCCTGGGCTTCCGCCAAGTCTCGCACTTCCACGCCGTGGGCAAGAAATTCGGCAAGCTGCTGGATGTCGTAGACTACCAGCTGAACCTCACTGAATAAAGGACGATATTAGGATAGCATTTATATCCATAGACTTACAAGTTCCTTACCTCACTCAGTAATAATAATTGCCATTTTTATCAAGACAAAAGTGGCAAAAGCAGCTCAATCAGCCTATTTTACCGAGTAAATGAACGGCCTCTTTATATGCCAACAACGCCTGCCCCATACGGAGCAGGCGTTGCTGTAAATTGCTGTAAACGCGTAAGCGGTACGCAGGGCGTGGCTTACTTGTTCATGGCTTCCTCGATAGCCACAGCCACGGAAACGGTGGCACCGACCATGGGGTTGTTGCCCATGCCGATGAGACCCATCATTTCTACGTGTGCGGGCACGGAGGAAGAACCGGCGAACTGAGCGTCGCTGTGCATGCGGCCCAGGGTGTCGGTCATGCCGTAAGAAGCGGGACCGGCAGCCATGTTGTCCGGGTGCAGGGTACGACCCGTACCACCACCGGAAGCCACGGAGAAGTACTTCTTGCCAACAAGGCCGCACTCCTTCTTGTAGGTACCGGCAACGGGGTGCTGGAAACGGGTGGGGTTGGTGGAGTTACCGGTGATGGAAACGTCCACGCCCTCGAGCCACATGATGGCCACGCCCTCACGCACGTCGTCAGCGCCGTAGCAGTTCACCTTGGCGCGCTCGCCGTCGGAGAAAGCCTTCTTGCTCACTACCTCTACCTTACCGGTAGCGTAGTCGAACTTGGTCTGGCAGTAGGTGAAGCCGTTGATACGGGAGATGATGTAAGCGGCGTCCTTGCCCAGACCGTTCAGGATAACGCGCAGAGGCTTCTGGCGCACCTTGTTGGCGGAGCGAGCGATACCGATAGCACCCTCAGCAGCGGCGAAAGACTCGTGACCGGCAAGGAAGCAGAAGCACTCGGTCTCTTCGCGCAGAAGCATGGCAGCCAGGTTACCGTGGCCGATACCCACCTTACGGTCGTCAGCTACGGAGCCGGGAATGCAGAAAGCCTGCAGGCCCTCACCGATAGCCTCGGCGGCGTCGGCGGCCTTGGTGCAGCCCTTCTTAATAGCGATGGCGGCGCCTACGGTGTAGGCCCAACCGGCGTTCTCGAAAGCGATGTTCTGGATGCCGCGCACGATCTCACGCACGTCGATACCCTTCTCAAGGCATACCTTCTCGGCCTCCTCGCAGGAGGAGATACCGTACTGAGCAAGGACCGGAAGGATCTGGTCGATGCGGCGGGAGTAGGATTCAAAAAGAGGCATAATATTGTCTTGTATGTTAAGGGTTCTTTACTCGTGGCGGGGGTCGATGTACTTGGCGGCGTCAGCAAAGCGGCCGTAGGAACCGGTGTGCTTCTTCACAGCCTCGTTGGCGTCCATGCCCTTCTTGATGTCCTCCATCATCGGGCCCATCTTCACGTACTGATAACCGGTGATTTCGCCGTTCTCGTCGAGAGCGAGCTTGGTGATGTAACCCTCAGCCAGCTCCAGGTAGCGCGGGCCCTTGGCCAGCGTGCCGTACAGAGTACCGGTCTGGGAGCGAAGGCCCTTGCCCAGGTCCTCAAGGCCGGCGCCGATGGGCAGACCACCCTCGGAGTAGGCGCTCTGAGTGCGACCGTAAACGATCTGCAGGAAGAGCTCGCGCATGGCGGTGTTGATGGCGTCGCACACCAGGTCGGTGTTCAGAGCCTCCTGAATGGTCTTGCCGGGCAGAATCTCACTGGCCATGGCGGCAGAGTGGGTCATGCCGGAGCAGCCGATGGTCTCCACCAGAGCCTCCTGAATGACGCCGTTCTTTACGTTGAGCGTCAGCTTGCAGGCACCCTGCTGGGGAGCGCACCAACCCACACCGTGGGTCAGGCCGGAAATATCCTCGGTCTTCGTGACTGCCGTCCAGGCACCCTCCTGCGGGATGGGTGCAGGGCCGTGATTGCAGCCCTTCTTGACGCAACACATCTGTTCTACTTCGTGTGTGTACTGCATAGTTTTGTGTTTGTTTTTGGAAAAACCTTGTTTGCTGCCACGCCGATTTTGCAGCAGCGCTCTCAGTCAATGTTTATTTTACCCTCATTTCCACCTGTTAGGCAAGTCTAATCTTCACCTTTTTGTCTGCAATCTCCAATTTAGCGCATTTATGTCATTTTCCTTACTTTTCCCTTGCGTGTTACAGCCCTGACTGCTAGACTGTAGGCATGAAATCTCCACTCCCTGTAAAAAAGAAGTTGCAGTGTCTTACAGCAGTGCTGCTACTGCTCCCCTCATGCACCATTGTCGATACCGGTGGCGCAGTGGATAACATAGGAAAAGAGGTACCGGTATGCGCCGATTCAGCAGTGCCGGGTCACAAAAAGGTGGCATCCACCCCAATCTACAGCACGCCCGATGGTAAACATTATGCCAAACTGGAGGTAAGCTACCAACCGGCGAAAACAAAGTGGTTCCGTTGCTTCATGGTAGGTGGCTGCCCGGTGTACCTGCAGGACCACCCCAACAACTCGCTACCCAGCGAAGACGAAAAGAACACTTGGTATGTCGAACTTTCCTATACCAAACCACGGCAAGCCATACGGCTCATACCGGCGGCGGAGTTCGACCTCAGTCAAGCTACCTACACCCACAAGAGATTGACAATGGGTACCGTGCGAAAACTCGTCCGATCTCACTTTCCCGAGCAGCGCAATGGGCTCAACACTGCGGTGCAACCTGTTCGCTGGGTGGCCGAGGTGGCGGACGTCCCGCTCTCCATCGTAGCGACTCCCATCAACTGGCTTGTCATGCTCACCGGTCACAACCTCTGGAAATATTAATAGCATGAAGAAGCGAAACTTTTGGAAACGCGCCGTCTATATAGCAGCCCTGTTGGTACTGATCGGGCTGGAGTCATGTATAAGCCTGTACTCCGGTCGAAGCACCGTGATAGATACCGGTGGCGCCATTGCTAATATCGGTCAGGAGCACGCCAGATGCCGCGCAGAACTACTGCCACAAAAACAGGGAACGAAAACGCACGCCATTCACTACCGCGTATGGAAGAAGGGCGAGCAATACATCGTACAGCTGCCGGTCAGTTATGCCCCGGCACGCTATACGGTTATCTCCCATTCCTGTGGCCACGATTCCTTCCGCAAAAACACCTTGCGTTTCAGCTACCCTCACTACTACTACAGTGATGAGGAGCTCGACCAATACCCGGTAGAATATTTCTATGCTACATTGAGCGAGAAGCAGTACCTCCGGCTGTGCAGGCCAAACAAAGCCATCAAAAGCACCAGCGAACGTGCCCCCTTTCATGGCGTAACCATCTGTTCTGCAGCAGAAATGGACCTGAGAGGAGCCGAGCCGGTACTCGACCGACACGGTAAACATGTAGCTGTGCAAACAAATGTAAAATCACCGGATTTGGATTTCTGGTGGGTTCCCCACAGACATTTACCCCCTCGCCGCACTTGGTACAACCAGTGCCTGCGCCCCATCAGTTGGGTAGCAGAAGTCGTGGATATACCGCTCTCCCTCATCGCTACCCCCATCGGCTGGGTGGTGGACGCCATTTACGAAACGCTTGCCAATTAATCCCCTATGGTCAATCGTAAGCTATTGAAAAAAGTTAACATCTGTTTCAGCATACTACTGTACTGCGGAATAGTAATCAGCATAGGATTGTACACCGGGCGCTTTACCATCATCGACACCGGTGGCGCCATTGCAGCCATCGGTCAGCAACATGCACAGCTGCGCGAAGAGCCCTTGCCGGAGGGCAAACAAAGCATCGGCAACAACCACGATTCGGACCTCCATTACCGCGTTTGGAAAAAGGGCGAGCATTACATTGTTGACATACCTATCTCTTATGCTCCGGCACGCTACAGTGTGCTGATTCACATCTGCGGGTTCGGTCACAGCTCTGATTACAAAAATCTGGAGTGCGGCATACCGAAGGAACATTACTCGCAAGACGAACTGGCAGTCTACCCGACAGAACACCTTTATGCTGAGTTAACAGAGGGGCAATACAAGCGACTCTTCAAGAGATCCAAAATACGTTCACACCGCCTTCCTGACGACTGCCTGCGCGAATCCCCCGACCTGCACAATGCCGAGCAGGTGTTAGATATCCATGGCTATGATGTCGGCACACGCGAGCCCCGACACCCTTTATTCAGAACTCACATTGAGCCTGCCGGCCTGCCTCGGCAACGCACCTGGTACAACCAGTGCCTGCGCCCCGTCAGTTGGATAGCAGAAGTCGTGGATATACCGCTATCCCTCATTGCTACCCCCATCGGCTGGCTGGTGGACGCTGTTTACGAACCGATTGCCAATTAAGACGATATGTTCATTGCTCACCTACCGGCCGGGTACCTGACAGCTCGCGGAGCCGAACGCTGCGGGGCGAAGCATCCACTGCTCATGGCCGCCTGCCTGCTCGGCTCCATAGCGCCTGATTTTGATTTGCTGTATTTCTATCTGGTGGATTCCTGTCGGCACCACCACCACAGCTATTTTATTCATTGGCCGGTGGTATGGCTGGGTCTCCTGCTGCTCAGTCTGTTGTGGCTGCTATGGCGTCGCGGCGGAGTGGCGATACCGGCAGTAGCATTCAGCGCGTCGGGGTTACTCCATATCGCCCTGGACGGCATAGTGGGTGACATTCAGTTGTTCGCCCCGTGGAGCGATGAATACTATGCGCTCGCCACAGTCCCCGCGCTCCACAAACCATGGTGGCTGAACTTCTTTCTGCACTGGAGCATGGGCCTCGAGCTGCTTATCTGCTCAGTTGCAATCTACCTATTTATCAAGAACTTACGCAAAAAATCATGAAATATGGCCTATTGATAGCGACTGCGGCATGCCTGAGCAGCTGCATCTACTCCGATTTGGGACGAACCATCGGCAGTATCGGCACCAAAGTCCCCCGCATAGTGCCAAGCGGCACGACTGAGACTCAGAACATTTACTGCGGACAACTCTACCGCAAAGACGGCAAATATTATGTCGAACTTCCGCTGGTGTGGGTACCGGAACGCCGTAAAGGCTACGAATTCATGCCCATATATAACACTACGGGCGACCAGTTTAATGACAAATGCACCTACAATCGCCCCTACACGGCCGAGGAATTGCAGCAATACCCGGTCGAGAAAATTTATTTTGAAGCTACCCCCTTTCCTACACACACCCCGTGGCGGGGCAAATTCGTTACCCATTGGAAGAAAGCGGATGGGCGAGGAGCTCGCGGCATCTTAACGGCTGAGCTGCAACCGATAGAAAGCTTCAACACAAAAAGCGCAGAACATCTGGGACTTTACGGCATCGACGGAGCACCGCACCACATTGGGCACTTGGAGAAGCGGCGAGCAGATTATTACCCCTTGTTATTCCCCCTGCAGATTGTGGCAACAGCGGTCGATATACCCCTGAGCATCGTGCTCATGCCTGTCAGCACACCGATTCTGTGCGCCGCCATGGAGGCAGACTGCGAAGCAGCGTTCCCCTACCACGATAACAGCCGCGGCGAATTCTCTCCCCCCTTTCCGCTCTACCCTACCGAGGAATCGCAAAAGACGCAATAAATACTTGCAGAAAGATGCCTATTGGTGTTTGATATAGGAAGCATGCAACAATCGGGCAACAGGCAACGGAATGCACAGGGCAAAGTGGCCATGCTGTGCATACTGTTGTCAATTTCCGTGCATGTGGCAGGCGCATGGCTGTTACTTCAACTGCCTGAACCTCAAAAATCTACTGCAGACAAAAAATCTACCACAGCCACCAAGGCACTGAGAATCAAACGCAGTAAGAAAAAAGAAAAAGCAGCTACTCCCCCGGAGCAACAGCAACAAGAACAGCCGAAACCTTTTGCCAAAACAGATGCCGACCGTCCGGAACGCCGACCGGAACAAGCAGATTTTCAGGGCAAGCGCAACACACAGGCCGAGGGCTTAAGCGACGGTCCGCAGCGCACCGATGACAGCCCGCTTCCTACCATGGCCGGCGAGGAAAAAGAAGAACTCAACACGGTTGAGCGCGAACGTCAGGATGGCCCCATCGAACACGAGGGGAAAAATCTCCCCGTCCCCGCTCCGCCACCCACCCCCGAGCCGACTCCCGGTGTACCCGATGCTCCCCCGGTGCAACAACCGGATAGTGGTCAACAGCCTGCCACTACCACAGACCAAGCCACTCCCTCCACCCGCCCTCAGGCTGAGCAGGACGACGGCGACCTCAAACGTCAACCCGTTGACGAACAAGAGTCGGAAAAGCAGACTCAGCAACAGGCAACACCGCCACCGGGACAAGTGGAGGCCACCGGAAAAACACCATCGCCCCGTCGCCCGAAAAAGCACCCCGCCATTTACGACCCCAGTCTGGCCGATCACGCGCAACCCGGATTCCGCACCACAGAAAGGCGCAGCCGCAGCACCGGTCGATTCATCCTCGGGCGCAATCCCTCGCTCAATGTTGCCTCGACCCCGATGGGGCGATACGAAGAACTGATTTACCGATTGGTTGCCCGCCGCTGGTACTTTGCCTGCGATGAGCACCGCGGCGACATCATTCCCGGCACCATCATCATAGCCTTCCGTCTGAACAAGCGCGGCGGAGTAGAAACCATGAACCTCATCACCCGCCGAGGTGCGAGCGTCATTCAACAATCGTTCACCTTCGGCGCCATTCGCCAAGCACAGCTGCCACCCATGCCACCCGCCGTTCAGAAGGAACTCATCGGCGAACAACTGGAACTCATTTTCACTTTCAACTTCGATTAACCTCATCCCCCATACCGACATGACCGAAACCATACGCCAATTCTTCGATGCCTGCCACCCCTTCGGCTATCCCCTGCTCCTCTGCTCCGTCGCACTGGTGGCAGCCATTTTCTATCACCTCTTTTTCCGAGTAAGCGAGCGGGAATTACGCCGACTTGGGGAACTGCTCGCCAACGTGAAATCCGAAAGCCCCCGCGCCGTGGAGGTGCTGCAGGAGCACTGCCTGAAACACCCCGGTTCGACGGCGGCAGAAATCAGCTATGTGCTGAAAGAAAAAGAGAACCCCGCACTGCCCTCACTCGTTGAAAGCCGACTTCGCCTGTTGGTGGATTCTCAGCGTTGCGGCATGACGACCATCAGCATCGTGACCAGTGTGGCACCCATGCTCGGCATTCTGGGAACCGCCTGGGGATTGGTCGATATTTTCGGTGTCTTCGGCCAACCGGGGGCAGAGGCCGGTATCGCACTCGGAATTTCAAAAGCACTCTACACAACCATCTTCGGTTTGGCCATTGCTGTGCCGGGCATTATTGCGCAGGCTTGCTTCGAGCGCACATTGGAAAGACGCGCCACTCTCATCGATGAGTTGTTCACCGATTTGCTCGCCAACCGTAACAAGCTCTGATTTTCACTCGCGACAAACCATGAATATCTACTCCCGCAAACCGGTACTGCAAGGCATACCCATCGTGCCCATGCTCGATATTCTGACCATTTTGCTCATTTTTTTCATCGTGCAAACTGAATTCAAGCGCCAAGTCAACGTGCTCAATCTCGATTTGCCGAGAACCGAAAGTCTCGCGGGCGAGTCCGGAAAAAGCGATGATGTGCTGCTAGAAGTAGGCGCAGATGGTCGTATTGCTCTCGCTGGCAGAGAGCTCACAGAGCAGGAAATTCCCACGGCAATTCAAGAACTCCTCCTGAAAAATCCCTCCGCTCGCCTGCAAGTTGCCGCTGCAGATGGCTCCTCCATGGGCCATTTTATCCACGTGCTCGATATTCTCAGCGAAGCCGGATTCAACATCGACGAAATCCCCGTCAGAATTGACTATATCGATTGATGCTACGTTGGTTATATTATAGTTGCCTATTTCGCTTAGTAAAGCTTGTTTTATCTTTTTAGCTGTATTTTAGCCTATTTTAAGGCATTTTATTGCTAATTTCGCTGAATTTCCAACATTCCTAAACAGGTAAATTTTCAGCCATTTTCCACCCCGTATCATCAAAATACGACTAGCCACGCTTTAATAAATTGCGCTTTATTACCGAAATTTAGACTTTCCGGGGCCGGTTTGCCGGCAGATATTCGGCTCGAATTCCGCGTGCAGATAATCAATTTCGTTTATCAAATTTCATGCTCTCTCATAATGGGATTTTCCCGATTTTGAGCGCCAGTCGAAGCAGACTGCGCGGTACAAGTCAAAAATCAGGTGGGAAGGTGCCGTTTAGAGTAGGAAATTGCCCTTTTTTAGCATACCTGAGAATCGGCTTGAGGTGTACAGATATAAGCAGAAATGTATTTGTGCGTGTAATATTCCTACTGCGTTACAGGGTGCATTTTCGCAGTGTTTCCGTAATTCTGACGGCCCCATAAAGCAATTTTTTTAACTTGGATGAAGCTTTCTGAATGGATGGCTATTCAATTTCTCCGAGTGCATGTTCATGGTGCGCCTTCGGAAAGATGGATTACCGGCAACAGGAAAACCAACTTCTCACATATAAATCACAAAACACGAACAAATGACAACACAAATATACTTGGAACAATGATATATAACGAGATTTATTTTGATAAAATCGTCATATAATTATTCCAAATCTCTAAATCCACCACTTTGCGTAAAGTATTCAAATTACGAGTTTGTTAGATACCTTTTACAAAGCAAATCATTCCATAATTAGATGATACTCAAAGAAACATAAGCGTATCAATAAACACGCGGAAGTCTGGGCCCAAGCCCCGTAAATATTGTCCACACAATTGTATCAGCTTTCTCAGCAACCTCAGTTACCGGGATATGGGGACCGATAAGTTCCACCTCATCGCCCGGTGCAACGAATGGCACATGAGTAACATCTGCCATAATCTGATCCATCGTTACACGACCGAGCATGGGACAGTAATGACCGTTGATGTAGACACGAGCCCCCTTCCCCGAAATACTGCGGGGCCAGCCGTCCGCATAACCGATTCCGATTGTCGCCACGCGCGTAGGCGCCTGAGTAACATAAGTACGGCCGTAAGCCACACCATGCCCGGCGGGCAATTCACGCACCAACGACACGCGGGATGTAAGGCGCAGCGTAGGGCGCAGCACGCCATCGTAAATGGAAGCCATGGGAGCCACACCATAAAGCAACAGTCCCGGACGTGCCAAATTAGCCACAGGAACCTCGTACCCCAACTCGCCGGCACTGGCAGCAATATGGCGATAACGCAGGCGGAAATGAGGCTGCAATGTAGCCACGCAATCGGCAAACAGCCCTATTTCATTCTGAGTGAAAGGCACATCTTCATCGGCCGAGGGGAAATGCGACATCACGCCATCTACCACAAGATTGGGCATGTTCTTAATAGGTGCTATCACCTCGCCCAGTTGGGACGGCAGGAATCCCTCGCGCCCCATGCCGGTATCCACCGCCATGTGCACCAGGAAAGTCTTGTCGTACAGGGCTGCGAGTCGCTGAAAATGCTCTGCCTCCTCGAGGGTCGAAATGGTACAGCACCAGTTATTGAGCACGATTTCCTCGCGCTCCTCGGGGAAAGTCGGCCCCAGAATAAAGGGCTTGGTACGCACACCGGCACGGCTCAGGCGACGGGCCTCGCCGGCGTTGGCTACGCCGAAAAAGGCGATGCCATGGGCATCCAAACGGCGAGCAACGGGCTCCAACCCATGCCCGTAGGCTCCGGCCTTGATAACCGGCATGAGTTCAGTCTCGGGCAAGGCTTGGCGCGCAATATCAAGATTGTGCGCAATGGCCTCCAAATCTACATCTACCCAAGCGCGTGGCGGACTTTCAAGTGTCATGGCTACCACAACTGTAGCACTCTCCCCATTATTTTGCAAGCGCAAACACCCGCGTCACCTCACTTTCGAGCACAACTTACCCAACAAAAGAATAATTGTCCATACTCTCAAAACATTTCCAGAAAGAGAAATAATTTAATTTTTCAAATATTTTTCTGGACATTTTGATTTTTTTCGCTAGAATGTGCGGCGTATGGAATCTCTCCCTAAAAAACCGAACGAGTATTTCGTGAAACTGCTGAGCGTGATAGACGACATGAGGCGTGCCAGTTTCAAGACGACGCCGACCACTCAGCAGAAAAAGATGCTTGGGCTGACATTCCGTCAGGGTTCAGCCATAGCACAGATTAAGTTACTGACCATGGAAGAGCCGCAAGGCGTGGCACTGAAAACACTTGCCGGTCACCTGAAAATGACCGTGCCGGCAACTTCTCTGCTGGTGGAAACCATGGTGAACAAAGGATTCTTTGAAAGAAATCCCAACCCCGAAGATCGCCGTGCCGTTTGCATTCGCCTGTCCGAGAAGGGCCACGAAATCTGCAACGACGTTCAATCTCGCCTGCTCAGCGAAATCGACCGAGTGGCAGACGTACTGAGTCAGGAAGAGCTTGAAACCCTGGCAACGATTGCAGACAAGCTCGAAAAGAAGTTTTACAACTGACCCTAAGTCGCTGTAAAATTCTGCCGAAATTCATTTTATAGCTTCATTTGCTTGACTAGACTCGAGCATTTGTGGTAATATCATAAATGAACAGAGGACAACGGAGTCTAACCCCGTTCCCGCAAACGCTTTTCCATATGTCGACAAAACCGAATCTTCTGGCGCATGTACGCCAACACCTCATCAGCCGCGGCGAGGATTACCAGTGGGTAACCATGGGACCGGACAGCGAGAAAATCGGCCTTGCCTATCTGCCGGTTGACACAACGGGCATGCCCTGCACGTTCATGTTTACGGAGTTACATGAGCCTTGCAGTCTCGTCTTTGACGTTCACTTTGCAACCAGAGTGAACAAGGAGGACATGCAGGAGCTCAGTATGCTGCTGCTCACCATCAACGCCAACCTGCCCGAGGGGCAGCTGCTGCTCGACATGGAGGGCGGTTATGTTTACTATCGACTCAAATATGTTGTAACAGATTCCAATGTGAGCGATGAAGACATTCGCCAGCGCATTGCATATATGGAGCGTAACGGTGTGGGTATCACCATGACCTACGCACGTATCATCGGTCAGGAATTCCCCTTACTCAGCTAAAGCTTTACTTTCAAACTCAACACCACATAAAAACAATATGTCACTCGATAAACCCTTAGCAGGTAAAGTAGGCATCGTCACCGGCGTTGCCAACAAGCGTAGTATTGCCTTCGGTATCGCCAAAGCCTGGCACGAGGCCGGTGCCAAACTCATCTTCAACTATCAGGGCGAGCGCCTGAAGGATGGTGTCATTAAGCTCGTGAAAGAGAGCTTCGGTGAGGATACTCCCGTTTGCGATCTGGACGTCATGAACGACCAGAGCATTGCTGACTTCTTCGCATTTGTGGCCTCTCACACCGACCATGTGGATATGATGCTGCACTCCATCGCCTTCGCCCCCAAGGCCGAGGGTACACTGGAGGGTCACTTCTCCGACATCCCCCGCGATGCTTTCAACGTATCCCTGCAGGTGAGCGCATACTCCCTCATCGCCATGTCCCGTGCCGTGGCTCCTCTCATGGTGAACGGCGGTTCAATCATGGCCATGACCTACTACGCCAGCCAGAAGGTAGTGCCGAACTACAACCTGATGGCTGTGTCGAAGGCTGCTCTCGAGACCTGCTCCAAGTACCTTGCCTTTGACTTGGGCCGTCGCGAGGCTCCCATCCGCGTGAACTGCATTTCTGCCGGTCCCGTGCAGACGCTTGCAGCCCGTGGCGTGAGCGGCTTCACCGGCATGTTCAAAGTCTACGAGGAGAAGAGCCCGCTGCAGCGCTCCTGCACGCTGGAGGAGCTGGGTGCCACTGCCACCTTCCTTGCCAGCGATGGTGCCGCCAGCATCACCGGTCAGGTGCTCTATGTAGACGGCGGTTACGAGATTGTGGGCATGTAAGCCCCCTCTTCCCCAATAGCCACAACTTTGCAGCGGCAGGCGCACAACTGGCGCCTGCCGCTTTCCCTTTTCGATAAAACATGAACATTCTCCGGAATTACTTTCAAGGTGATATCCAAGAGATTACGGCGCGCGTAGAAGAGTGCCATCTTGCTTTACACTCCTCCGGGTTTGATGTCATTCCCAATTCTGACAACAGTTGGTGGGTCAAAGATGCCCTCGCCTTTCTGCCGAAATGTACAACGGCCGAGGCTGAGCGCGAGCTTCTTTCAGCCCTGCAGGCACTGACCGATGTTCCGGAAGGTCGCAAGGTACTGAGGATTGAGCTGAGTGGCACCTGCTCAATGCAACTCTCAGCCGAGTTCTTGGCTGCAGTGGGAGCTGTCGGTGTTAATCTTGAGTTCGGGTACTGAAAAAAGCCGCCCCATCTCCGGGGCGGCTTTCGGCATTCTTTCTTTTTACAGCTCTTCGAACCACTCTCTCAGCGACTCCTGTTCATCAGGAGACAGAAGTGCCAGGTGTTCATCATCTGCTCTGCAAGCGAAAATGCAATCCTGCAGGCTCCGCATGCCATCGGGCACGATATAACCGTCCTCCGCAGCAACAAATACCGACAGAGAGTTCCACTCCGCCTCCATCTTATCGCTGTTAATGATAGAGATTTCATGCGGTACCAGCAACAGTTTATGGGGTGTTATTCCATACTCACGCTCTATGCGTTCGCTCATAGCGCCCAGCTTATGTATGGGGGAAACCATGTGAGTACTTTCAGAGAACCACAGTGGTTCTTCACCGTTAAACCAGTCCTCGTCTGCCAACCAATCCTCCATCTCGGTCAAAGTACGCACCAAGTAAACATGCCCGGGTGTATACCACAGCGAGAACGCTCCATTTACCGCAATAGGCTCGGCCAGATTCAGAACATTCTTAAGATTTTCGGTCAAACGAACCTCTACATCATCATCCTCATCATCCTCACTATCGTTACTATACACAAGTACCTGATAGCCGGCAGCAGCAAGCTCCGACTCCGCCACAGGAACAGTAAGCTTAACCTTGTACGCCAAAACTTCTACCAGGGAGGCGAAATACGGTAAATCTGAAGCGATTCTGGGCTCAATGGTACACACGTGCACGCCTGACTGTTTCCAAAATTCCTCCATTTCAGCTTCATTTTCCACGTTGCACCCCTCACCCAGAACCAGAACAGCATGCACGTTACCGCCCAAGCGTTGCTCTACCTCATATTGCCTCTCCCTCAGCATGCTAACCGGCGAAATGTGCTGCCAGGCACCTGATTTCCATGTGGGTTCAGAGTTCAGGAATGCGTGCTCAGAGGCCTGCCAGTTTTTCTTCTCGTCGAAAATCCCGAACAGATAAACATTGTCCTCGTAGTACGCCAGATAGTGGGTCGAATCGACCTTGTAGATTTGTTCCAGCTCCAAGATCTCAGCTAATTTAGCTGCAGTCAAGCCATCTTCTTTATCCGACTCATCCTCCGGCGTAAACTCCCTCCGGCCATTATGTTTACGAGCCGATGAGCGCAAGCCCGTAAGAGACAAGTACTCTTCAAAATCAGGCACCGCGTGACGTTCAGGTTTCTCCGGCTCGACCACCTCGGAAATCAGATCAGGAATCTGCTCAATATGATACAAACGACAGCCCTGACAGTACTTACTATCCGGCCCCTGTAGGCTGAGTTCCATCGAACACCGTAAGCGCAGATGTGGCAGCAATGTGTCATCCACCTTATTGGTGACCATATAATAATGCCCCCAGGATAAACGAAGGTAGAGTTGCCCCTGTTCCGTCAGAAACAGCGCAGGATTCCGCACTTCTGCTGACTCGGAATTCGAGAGAATCAGGCTGTGCTTGGAGAATTCAACCACGAACAATCCCTTTACCCAACGCACAGCAGGCTCATCTGCCACGGCCGAGTCAGCAGTCACTTCACGCGTACTGTTTTTGTTGTCAGTATTAGCAGAATTGACCATATGGATAACTTCCAATAATCCCTGAATCATTAGCGTGTCTGTAGTTTAGCGTTAACCGAGATGAGAGGACATACCGGCGCAATCAGCTCTTCAGCCTCCGCCTGCAGGAGTACACGGCGCTCGAGCAGAGCCTCAACAAGCGACTCTAGCGCAACACGGTTCTTGTTCATCAGCCGGCGCACCTCGGTCATGCACTCATTAATCACGCGCTCAATTGCAGCATCGCGCATGTGGTTCGTAAGTGCCTTGCCGGGGAATGCAGTCTTAGCATCCATTCGTTCATCCACCAAGCATGCGGCAACATCATGAGCATACATAAAATCAGAGGATGAGCCAACAGTGGGCAGACCGAGCGTCTCCTCGGCAGCACGTCCGGCCAAGCTAATCATAATATCACGGCGCAAATCATCGGCCGTACGGCTCCGGTGCTTTTCCATATTACGCACGAGATACCCCATTGTAGAACCACCACTGTTAATGGAGACCTGAACCCATGAACGCCCAAGCAGAGAGCAGGCCAAGGCGTGGCCGGACTCGTGCAGAGCAACACTACGCTCCACCTCGGCACTGAGAGTATCCTTCTGGGTTTCCTCACCGAAATTTTCGGTATGCATAGCATCTGCAATATCACGGCGGGATACGGCTTGCTTATTGATAGCAGCCTTGCGGAAAGCAAGGTCAAGCAAAGACTTGATATTGGCAGGAGACCAATTGTAGGTGCAACTCACGGCAAAATCCAAAACGTCCGCCCCGAATCGCATGCCGGCCTTTTCGGCACACAGCTCAATCAAGCGGCGGCGGTCGCCCTGATCTCTCAGGCACCCCAAATAGATGCGTGTGTGCAGACGCCCATTGCGAGTGAGAGCCGGATCCAGGCACTCGGGGCGATTGGTTGCCCCGATAACGAGCACATGGCGATCATTGAACCCATCAAGCTCCGTCAGCACAGTATTAATCACCACACTGTGCACACCGGAGGATTCATTTCGACTGCCCAAGGCATCAATTTCGTCAAAAAAGATAATGGCACCTAATCGATGAGCAGCGGCAAAAACCTGCTGCACACGCTTCACGCTTTCCGCAGGATGATTACGGCACAAATCTGCAGCAGATAAGTAGATAAAAGGCATCTTAAGCTCTCGGGCGAGTGCCTTGGCAAACGATGTCTTGCCGGTACCGGGAGGTCCGTAGAGTAACAGTCCATACTGCGGGGTAGTGCCGGTGTTGGTACCGCTCTGAATATGAGCCAATGCGGCACGTGCTATTTCAAAGGGTTTGCTCATGCCCACCAACTCATCTTCCCTCACATCAGGCACGGTTACAGAGAAAAATTCAGCCTCCTCAATGCATGGCAGAGCAATGTAGCGAAGATTGGTAAAGTGCAATTCAAGTACTTTTTCCTCGTACGCGAACTCAACATCATAGAGCAAACGGCGCGCATTCTTGCGACGGGCAACTGTATGATTGACAATCCACTCCATCGAGTAAGGCTCATCTTTCAGCTCCGAGCCGGGCAGCTCCGGCAAGTCATCGACGACAATACGCAGTTTATCGACAGGAAGCTCATCTGACCGATTAATGAAGTACTGTAGCGTGCGCTCACAAAGCGCCTCTGTCACCATGGGATTGATTGCGTTGGCAGAGGATAGATTTTCAAGGCTGTCAAGAAAGAGTACGGCCAATCGGGGCACATCATACTCCATTTCCACATCATAGCTACGAGCAACCGACACAGTATTCTCCTCAATGCTATTCTCAATCATCTTCATCGTACTGGCAACATCATGCTCATTCATGGGTATGATGCAGTCTACCTTGCTGAGAATAACGCGCAAAGTGCTGGCAATATTGCGCTCAGCCATAACACTGCCGGAGGTAGTATGAAGCATATCGCACACCAAATCGGCCATTTTATCCTGAGGGATACCGCCGGCTCGGTTCTCATTCAGACGCGCAAAATTACCGTTCTTACGGAAATCCAGCGAGGTTGTCATAATAATGATATTATCTGCGAAGGATACCTTCTCAGCAGTGAACTCGTCCAGCAGTATACCGTTTGTCACCATGGAATTCACGTAAGAAAGGGCATCCTGATGAGCCTTGTCAATATTCTCAAGCACAATCAGGCTGCGGGGAGTATCGAACGCTCGTTTGGTGAGTTCCCCCTCACGACCACCATCTTTCCACATGGTATCGCGCCCCACCAGCTCAATAGCCATCTGCGGTGGGGTGAAGCGGTTCATATCAAGCACCTCTGTTTCGGGAATATCGAGTTCCTCCTTCAGAATACGCTGTAGGTTATTCAGAAGGAGTGTTTTACCAGTACCACTGGAACCAACCAAGCAGAGCGCCAGCCCCCTGCCTTTGCGCTTATCAACAGGCGAATTCCAGAATATCCCCAACTGGGTAATAATGCTCTCCACCACTTCATCCTGCCCATAGCAACAGGCAAGCAGGCGCTCACGAATAACACGCAATTTGCGCAGGCGCCCAGCTCGTTGATTGCGCATTTGCTCAGCATGGCGTTCAGCGTCGGCCTCACGCAGCAGATTATTCAGAATCGTACGCAGCTCCGGCCCGTCACTCACGCCGTTGAACTGCAAAAAAAGGCGAACCTCGGGCACAGGGTCCCACAACATGGCTGCGGCAATCTGCTTCGCATCTACCGGAAAATCGGGGCGCACCCCGCTGCGCACTTCGCTCAGGTACCCACCAAAGGGGCTCAATATGCGGGAGGCAGTCGCCCCCAGTTTTACACGATTAGCACCGAGAGTTGGCGTAACCTCATCAATCGGTGGCAACACGCACTCTCTGCCCAGCAAATGATTAAAGTTTTCAGGGCACTTTTGCAGCAGCGCCTGGAATAATACACCGGCACTCAATACTCCATTCCCGCCGGATGCAATATCCATGGCAGTATTCAGGACCTCTGTGTACGAGCCATCGTACATCAGATTGCCTAATCCGGCTGTTTCTTTATTTGTCTCTTGGCTCATTTCTATATAATGATTTGATTATTTGCTGTTTATGGTTACCTAAAAATCTACAGTCGTACGTTCAGACAAACAATATTCTTATCCCATCGTGTCGTTTGTGATATCTAGGTGGTCGTATCTTTCTGACGCCTCCGGAAAAAAATTGTTTGATTTTTTCCTTTTTTTATTTCAGCATGACAAAAAATCAAAAGAGCCGCCCCCTGTTACAGGGACGGCTCTGCGTCTCTCCGTTATTATCACTTACAAAACTTATTTCCCGAGCGCAGCACTCCAGCTCTCCGCTTTAAAACCGGGAATCACTTTGCCTGTGTCTGTTACAAGCAAGGGGCGCTTAACCAGCATACCATCGCTCGCCAGCAGTGCAAGCATCTCGTCCTCGCTCATCTCCTTCAGGCGTGTGGACAGATTGAGCTCACGGTACTTCATACCACAGGTATTGAAAAACTTTTTCAAAGGCAGACCGCTCTGCTGCCACCAGCCCTTCAGCTCCTCGGCAGAGGGAGCCTGCTCGGCTATGTGGCGATCACTGAACTCCACCCCCTGCTCCTGCAACCAAACCTTGGCCTTGCGGCAGGTACTGCATTTCGGATATTCGATAAATTGCGTGCTCATGAATCTTAATTACCACATTTCCTACGTGTGTGCAAGGCTTTTATTTCAAAATGTCGCATTTTTTTTATTTTTACTTCAAAAAAAGCCTCGGGCATGATACTTAAGAAAAGCTAGAGAAGCATGACAGATGCAACCTACAGAGTAGTAATATATGGCACCATACCCGACTTGACGCCCCCACAAGTTGTGGTATGATTAGCGACATGAGATGCGTCCAATGCGGCTACATGGAAGACAAGGTAATCGACTCGCGAACGTCAAAAGACGGCACGTGCATACGTCGTCGTCGCGAATGTCTGCGCTGCCAATATCGTTACACGACCTACGAGCAGATTGAGCGCACGGAACTGCGGGTAATGAAGCGCGACAATGTACACGAGGCACTGAACCGCGAAAAGATACTGCGCGGCATGATTAAGGCCTGCGAGAAGCGCCCTGTCAGCATGGATCAGCTGGATATTGCAGCCGATGAAATCGTGGCAGAACTGCACCGCGACCACCAGCGCGAGGTACCTTCCTCCATCATCGGCATGAAAGTGATTGAAAAGCTGCAGGCCATTGACCCGGTGGCATATATTCGCTATGTGTCCGTCTACCGTCAATTCGCGAATGTGGACGAGTTCATTGAACTCATACGTCGCATGGAGCGCAAGAGCATGAATGACCCCTTACAACGCAAACTTTCCTTCTGATGATATCCTTTAAGAACAACCGCCCCCTGCTGCAGAACGGCTATTGCGTGTTCTCGGATTACGACCTTTCGTGGCTCGTCAACGTGCTGCAGGAGGCCGCGACCTCCGCCGGCACCCACCTGCCCTTCAAGGAGGAAATCGCCGCCGGTGTGTTGCAGTACTTGGAAAACAACTGTCCGCTGCATGCCGTACCGCTCGATTATTTATTCGAGCGCATGCGCAATCTGCTCAACCAAATCGGCCTGCCGTTGATTGCCAATCACCTTCGCAAACAGCCGCCGCCCGTTGATATCGAGCTGGATGTTCTGGCAGAAAAATCGCCCCTGCCCCTGTTCTTTTATACAGAACTGCGCGAGCGAATGGAGAACCTGCGCAGCAAGGGCCTGACCAGCTACCACTTCAGCGGAGCAACTCGCTGCAGCTACGCCCTGGGTGACCGCCAACGTGCCTGCCCCACTCAACAGCGAGCTCTGGCCGAGCTGAATGCCTATCTGGATTTGTGCACGGATAAATAATCCACAGTAACGAAGAAGCCAAAAAGAAAGAGTCGTAGATTTTCACCTACGACTCTTTTTTGTATATAAAAGTTGTTTTACTCAATCACCGTCCACAATCGGCCGTTACGGGCTTTGATAAGCCGGATATCGAGGTCAAAGGCCGCACGCAGATTCTGCTCCGTGAGCACCTCATCGCGCGAGCCATAAGAAAGGATATTACCCTGTTTCAAAATCATACCGCGCGAGAATACCGGCAGAATATCCTCGATGCGCTGAGTAATAAAAATAATGGTCAGTTGCGGATGTGTGGCAGCCAGTTCCTCGATGGTATGCAGCAGGAACTCACGCCCGGCAATATCGAGGTACACGCTCGGCTCATCAAGAATCATGAGCTCGGGGTCAGTCATGAGAGCGCGGGCAATCAGCACCTTGACCTGCTCACCGCTGCTCATGGTAGCAACAGTGCGGTCCATGAGGTGCTCGGCACGCAGGTTAGCCATGAGTGCGGCAGCCTTCTGCTCCTCTGCCGGGGTAGCATCGCGGTACAGGCCGATGGTGGCATCCGGCCCGGAGAGAACCATCTCGCGCCCGGTCCACTCGCGATCGCCGAGCCACTGGTGCATGAGCGGGCTTACCCAAGCTATGCGCTTGCGCAGCTCCTGCAGGTTCACCGAGCCGAAGCGCTTGCCCAGTACCTCAACAGTAGCACCGAACACCGGCCACGCATACCCCATCAGCATACGCACCAGCGTCGTTTTACCGGCACCATTGGCACCCAGTATGAAACAACGCTCACCCCGCTCTACCTGCCAGTTGATATTGTGAAGAATCTCTCGCCCTGTAAGGAACACGCGGGCATCTTTTACCGTAACTGCATTCATGGCTATTTTGTGTTCAACATTGAAAAAAGGGCACGGAGCCGTTGTCTGCTCCGTGCCCTGATTGTGAAATTGAAGGTGAATTAAGCACCGAGCTGGAAGCGCTCGAAAGCAACCACGGTAACGGTGTCACCCAGCTGCTTGGCCACGTCGGCCACGAGCTTCTCCACAGTGATGGAGCCGTCCTTCACGAACTCCTGGCTCATCAGGCAGCTCTGCTTGTAGAGAGCCTTGAGCTTGCCGGGAAGAATCTTCTCGAGCAGAGCCTCGGGCTTGCCCTCAGCGATGAGCTGAGCCTTGGCGATTTCCTGCTCCTCAGCCACGAAAGCGGGGTCGAGGGAGGAGGAGTCAACGCTCTTGGGAGCGCAGGCAGCGATGTGCAGGGTGATGTCCTTGCACATGGTCTGGAAGGTCTCAGCCGTAGCAGTCTCAGCCTTGCCGCAAGTTACCTGCAGGAGCACGCCTACCTTGCCACCCATGTGGATGTAGGAAACGATGCTACCCTCGCCCTCCAGCGTGTAGCGGGCGAACTTGCGCAGCTTCATGTTCTCACCGATGGCGGCGCACTGCTCAGCGATGTACTTCTCAACGGTGGTACCGTTAAGAGCAACGTTGAGAGCCTCCTCCAGAGTCTTGGCGGCAGAAGCCTTCAGAGCGGCAGCAACCTCAGCCACGAGAGCCTTGAACTTGTCACCCTTGGAGCAGAAGTCTGTCTCGCAGTTGATCTCGAAGATGATGCCGTCGTTACCCTCTACAACGGTGGTAACAACACCCTCCTTGGCGTCGCGGTCAGCCTTCTTGGCAGCCTTGGCGATACCCTTCTCGCGGAGGTACTTCACAGCCTCATCCATGTTGCCGTCGCACTCGATAAGAGCGTTCTTGCAGTCCATCATGCCGGCGTCGGTCTTGGCGCGCAGCTCCTTGACCATCTGGGCGGTAATTTCAGCCATAGTAGTATCTAAAAATCGGTTTGTAAGGGGCTATTAAGCCTTGTTCTTGTTGATAGCCTCCGTCAGAACGGAGAGAATCAGGCGGATAGAACGCACGGCGTCGTCGTTGCCGGGAATCGGGAAGTCCACGCTCTCGGGGTCGGCGTTCGTGTCGGTCAGAACGATTACGGGAATGCCCAGGATGTGAGCCTCGCGGATAGCGATGTCCTCGTGGTCGGCGCCGATGGCTACCATCACGTCGGGAGCACCACCCATGTTGCGGATACCCTGCAGGTTGCGCAGAAGCTTCTCGCGCTCACGAGCCAGAGCGGCGAGCTCCTTCTTGGACATGCTCTTGTACTCGGGCTGCTTGTCGAGGTTCTCGAGCCAATCAAGGCGAGCAATGCTCTTCTTGATGGTGGCCATGTTGGTGAGCATACCACCCAACCAACGGAAGTTTACGTAGTACTGACCGGTGGCCTCTGCGGCCTCCTTCACAGCCTCCTGAGCCTGGCGCTTGCAGCCAACGAAGAGGATCTTCTTGTTCTTGGCAGCCTTCTCGGCGAGGAAAGCGCAAGCCTTGTCGAGGCACTTTTCAGTCTCCTCGAGGTTGATGATGTGAATGCCATTCTTCTGAGTGAGAATGTACTTCTTCATGTTGGGGTGCCACTTGCGGGTCTGGTGACCATAGTGTACACCGGCCTCAACCATCTTGGTAACGAGTTCGTTAATCATTGTATTTGTATATGTTGTGTACAACCTTATATCAGGATGCACGATTGTGCGGAAGGTGCTGCGCTCTGGCCCCCAGCCCTCCATTGTTGGTATTGCAGCATCAGCGGGGACAGGCAAGATACACTGAATACCCTTCATTGTCAATCAAAATAATTCATAATTTTCAAAATATTATGTCGCATTATTGACTTGCATTCCGAGGGATTGCTGCTAAATTAACGGAGAGCACCCGCGCATGGGTGCGGAAGACTCAAAATAAACCACATCAAGACAATGGAAATTCTTCACGACAAGGACGCTGACGTAAGCGTTCTTAATGGCAAGACCGTGGCCGTCATCGGTTACGGCGCTCAGGGTCGCGCTCAGGCTCTCTGCATGCGCGACAGCGGCGTGCACGTCATCATCGGCATTCGCCCCGGCAAGAGCTGGGATGCCGCTGTACAGGACGGCTTTGAAGTCATGACCGTGGACGAGGCCTCCGTCAAGGCCGACATCATCCACATCCTTCTGCCCGACGAAATGCACGGCTCCGTGTACGCCAACCAGATTAAGCCCGGTCTGTGCGCCGGCAAGACCCTGTGCTGCTCTCACGGCTTCGCCTTCGTGTTCAAGACCATCGAGCCCCCGGCAGATGTGGACGTTATCATGGTAGCCCCGAAGGGCCCGGGCACGGAGGTTCGCCGCGTGTTCGAGGAGGGCTTCGGCTGCCCCGGCCTTATCGCCGTGTTCCAGAACCCCAGTGGCAACGCCAAGAACGTGGCTCTTGCCATGGCCAAGGCCGAGGGTCTGACCCGCGGTGGTGTGCTTGAGTGCACCATGCAGCAGGAGACCTACGAAGACCTGTTCGGCGAGCAGAACGTGCTCTGCGGTGGTCTGGTAGACCTCATGAAGTACGGCTTCGAGACTCTGATTGAGGCCGGCTACCCCGCCGAGATGGCCTACTTCGAGTGCGTGCACGAGGCCAAGCTCATCGTAGACATTATCTACAACAAGGGCATTCAGGCCATGAACGGCGTGATTTCCAACACCGCTGAGTTCGGCGAGTACTACAACGGCCCGCAGATTCTCGGCCCGGAGGTGAAGGAGAAGATGAAGGAGAGCCTCAAGCGCATCGAGAGCGGCGAGTTCGCTCGCGTATGGCTGGCAGAGGCCGCCGCCGGCGCACCCAACCTGCTTGCCAAGCGTGCCGCTCTGGCTGAGCACCCGG
>JAZRSQ010000001.1:0-3860 GCA_045651585.1 Akkermansia sp. | reverse complement strand
ATACTTACTCTGGTAACAGGGGCTACGCGGGCTGGCGCTCGCTCACCCCTGCCTATGTGCTGTCGCCCGCCGAGCGGGCTCAAAGTACGGTTCGCCTTCGGCTCACAAGGGATAAATGCTTTTTAACGGCCTTCGGCCGGGGGAAAAGCGGGCTAAAGCCCGCGGTGAAGAACCGTGCTGCGCACGGTGGTGAAGACTGCGCTGCGCGCAGAGTGAAGACCAAGGCTGACGCCTTGGGGATAGGCGGACAAGCTCCAATTTATCCGCCAAAATAGGTCTAAACCTCTAATTATTCCAACGCGTAATTCGGTACAAGAAAACCTCCCCCTGGGCTCGGGGCGCAGGCGGGGGCGAAAGGCAATGCTGTGAGGTCAGATTACAGCAGGGAGAAAGCCACGTTGAGACCGGCGGTCACGATGGACACCATGCTCATGAGCTTAATCAGAATGTTAAGGGAGGGGCCGGAAGTATCCTTGAAGGGGTCACCCACGGTGTCACCCACAACGGAGGCGTCGTGGATGGGGGTGTGCTTGCCGCAGAAGGAAGCGTCACCCGTTTCGATGTACTTCTTAGCATTGTCCCAAGCGCCACCGGAGTTGGCCATGAACACGGCGAGCACGAAGCCACCGGCAAGACCACCGGCCAGCAGGCCGAACACACCGGCTACACCCATCACCAGACCGGTAGCAACAGGTACTACCACAGCGATGAGGGAGGGGATGATCATCTCGCGCTGAGCACCCTGAGTGGAGATACCCACGCAACGAGCGTAGTCGGCCTTCTTGCGGCCCTCGAATACGTCCTTATCGCTCAGCTGGCGACGAACTTCCTCCACCATGCTCTTGGCAGCGCGACCCACGGCGTTCATGGTAAGACCGCAGAACAGGAAGGAAAGCATAGCGCCGATGAAGATACCCAGCAGAACCTTGGGGTTCATGAGGGTTACCTCGAAGGCGGACATGAACTCAGCGATGCTCATCTTGGACACCTCGGTACCGGTACCCACGGAACCACCCCAGTTGCTGATGGTGATTACCTGATCACCCAGACGGGCGGCAGCAATCTTGAGCTCCTCGATGTAGGAGGCAAGAAGGGCAAGAGCGGTCAGAGCGGCAGAGCCGATAGCGAAGCCCTTACCGGTAGCAGCGGTGGTGTTACCCAGAGCGTCCAGAGCGTCGGTACGGGAGCGAACGTTGTCACCCAGAGCGCTCATCTCGGCGTTACCGCCGGCGTTGTCGGAAATGGGGCCGTAGGCGTCGGTAGCCAGAGTCAGACCCAGGGTGGAAAGCATACCCACAGCGGCGATACCGATACCGTAGAGACCGGCAGCCATGTTCTGAGCGGTGAAGGCCCACTCACCGGCGGCGCACAGGTAAGCGCCGATGGTGCCGAGCACGATGAAGAGCACCGGCCAGCAGGTGGAAATCATACCCACGCCGATACCGGAGATAATAACGGTAGCAGGACCGGTGGTGGCGTTCTCAGCGATGAACTTCACCGGCTTGAACTCGAAGGAGGTGTAGTACTCGGTCACCTTACCGATGGCGATACCCACCACGAGACCGATCATGATGGAACCCCAGATGCCGAGCCAGTTCTCGATGTTGAGGGCCCAGAGCACGAGGGCGGAGAAAATAGCGATCAGAACGCTGGAGAAGTTAATGCCCTTGTTCAGAGCAGCCATCAGCTGGGTCTGGTTAGCACCGGGCTGGGTGCGCACCATGTACACGCCGAGGATGGAAAGGATAGCGCCAACGGCACCGATGATCATGGGAGCCATAACCATCTGCAGGCCCATCTCGTAGTTGCCGGCAGCGGCAGCCACGGCAGCGCCCAGAGCGGCGGTGGCAAGAATGGAACCGGCGTAAGACTCGTAAAGGTCAGCGCCCATGCCGGCTACGTCACCCACGTTGTCGCCCACGTTGTCGGCGATGGTGGCGGGGTTACGAGGATCGTCCTCGTTGAAGTGGTACTCAGTCTTACCTACAAGGTCAGCGCCTACGTCGGCAGCCTTGGTGTAAATACCACCGCCCACACGAGCGAAGAGAGCCTGCAGAGAGGCACCCATACCGAAGGTAAGCATGATGGTGGTGATGTGCACGAGCTTCTCAACGGGGCTGTCGAAGGTGCCCATCAGAGAGGTGTTGTCGAGAATCAGGTACCAAGCAGAAATATCGAGCAGACCGAAACCTACAACCGTCAGACCCAGCACAGCGCCGGAGCGGAAAGCAAGCTGCAGACCCTTGTTCAGACCGTCCTCCTTATCGCGGCAGGCCTGAGCTACACGGCCGGAGGCATAAGTGGCCGTCTTCATGCCGATGAAACCTGCCAGACCGGAGAAGATACCGCCGGTAAGGAAAGCGATGGGCACGATGTTGTTCTGCAGGCCGAAGTAGGCCATGACGCCGAAGGCGATTGCAATGATAACGAAGAAGATAGCAACAACCTTGTACTGCTGCTTGAGGTAGGCCATTGCGCCTTCACGCACATAGCCCGCAATCTCCTTCATGCGGTCGTTACCCTCATCGGCCTTCTTCATATCGAAGAAGAACTTGGCGGCAAAAGCCAGCACCAGGATGGAGGCAACGGGAACGATCCAGAATAATGTATTGGGGTCCATTGTCTGTTTAATTTTAGGTTAAGTGCTTTTTCCGAAAAGCGCGGCATTCTACACCCAAAAACCTGTTTTGTCCACCCAAATTTCTTTAAATGAAGTCATTTCCTGCCCTATTTGTCCTGAAAAATCGACAAATTTCGTAAATATACGCGCAGGTACGCGTGCGCATGCGTGCATGTGAGCACCCGTTCTACCCCGCCAATCAGGCGATGTGCTCAAAGAAGAGCCTTATCAAAACGAGCAACACATAGAATAACGGAGCCACTGCGCAGGCTATCCCCTGCAGGCGGAGCCAATGTCGCAGCCATGGAAACCGAGCTCCCCAAGGGGCGGCGAGGTAGTAATCCACCCACCGGGCATACAAACCGAGGGCAAGCGCCGCATTGCCGGCGATGGTGGCTATGCCGCCCAGAAACAGGGCCATGTGTGCACCACGCACCGGGCAGAGACCGGCAACCAGCAGCATGTAACTGCCACCGGTCACCAAAGTGCCGCCATATATCAGTACTGTTGCTGCCACATGCTCAGCCCGTGTTGCCGGCGGCTGTATCCGCATGCGTTTATCCGGTGATTGCTGTTCCATAGTCAGTTGGGGAAAGGGAATATCCGTCAGCGACGCAGGGTTCTCTCAGCAGTACGGCGGCGCAGCAGGGCAAGCACTTCGTCATCTGCCGGGCAACGACGGCGGGAGTATTGGCGACCACCGTTGCCATCCGCCTGCCATATATTGAGCACCACGACGTCCTGCCCGAAATTGATGGAGTAGCGCTCGCCTGAGAGCACAAACTGTGGAGCATAGGTCACCGGGGTGAGTTCTCCTTCATCGGCCAGCTCCTGCGCATAGGTACGCAGCAGGGCCTTTTCACTCTCGCGCAGGTTTACTTTCTTCTGACGCGGTACAGCGCTGGTGCCGTATTCCAGCACATAGGAATCCGCCCCGGGCATTGCCGCCCAGTCGACCGTGCTCACCTGTGAGCACCCCGCCAGCAGAATTGCTGCGGCTACAGCAGTCAGATAGTTCCTCATGCGCTCATTATAGCGCAGGCAGACTATTTGTCAACTGAATCTACAATCTACAATCTACAATTTACAAAGTGTTGAGCTAGGCGGGCTTTCGCCCGCGGATATGCGTAGCTTATTCCACCGCTACTGCCCGCGCTTTCAGGCGCGGGCGGTGGCAAGTGTGATTCCGGCTTCGCTTTACTCAGGCGTAAGCCTGCATTCTTTTACATTGTAGATTGTA